>CALHRZ010000007.1 GCA_938038445.1 uncultured bacterium
TTGAGCGACCTCGCGCCGGTGGAAGGCGACGCCCTTGACCGACATCGGCGCCGACTTGCCGGACGATGGATTGGACCAGCCGAGTTCCTCGACGAAAAGTCGGGTGAAGTCGAACTGCTGGAGGAGGTTGCGGGCGTTGGAGAGGTTCATGAGTCGATTCGCGCTCGCGATCGGCGCTTTGTCTTGTAATCCGCTCGCGTCTCCCGCGCGGTCATCGGCGACTCCGGCAAAAGGAACTGTCTCATGGAACGGGCCACGTCCGGACAGGCGCGGAGGATATGCTTGTCTTCGGTGACCAACGGCACTCTCAGCGAACGCGCCAGGACGACGTAGGTCGCGTCATAAGCCGTCAGGCCCGACGAATGGGCCGTGGTCATGATGGCCGAAGGTGTGCACCCTTCCGCCCGATCCGTGAGCAAGAGCGCGGTCGTCTCCGCTGCATCGGTCGCATCGTGTAACGCGATCTTCCTTGCCTTCGTTTCCTGCAGCAGCGCATTCATCGCCTCGGACCGGCACAACGGATGGGTGACCCATGTCGCATCCCGCGCACGGACAGCGCGGGCATCCGGCGCGAGAGGGGATTCGAGGAGGAAAGCGATAACAACGTTGGCATCGACAACAATCATCGCTTCCCGTCCCTCGCGTCACGAATGATCTGCACGATTTCTTCACCGCTGATCGGCTTCAATGTCTTGATCGGCGGCGGCAATTCCGTAGTGGCGGTTAGATCCAGTTCCAGCTCCCGTTCCAGAATCGAGATGATCTCCCGGTTCATGGAACGATGATGCGCGGCGGCGCGTTGGCGCAACCGCTCATGCAAATTTGGCGGGATATTCTTGATCAGCAATGCGGGCATAGTACGCTCCATTTGATACCTATACGATACCGAAATGGTATTTCACCGTTTTGGATCGCGCAAGCCCAGCGAGCAGATCACCTGCGGCTCGTTGGTCTCGACGTTGTCGCTCATGCGGCAGAGTCGGGCGTCGTGGCGCAGCGCGATGACCAGTTCGGCAAGCGCCTGGTTGCTGATTCCGCTCTTGAGCTGGCGGTTGAGGATATCGGTGGCGGATTGGAGCAACGGGAACTTGTAGATGTCCTCGACGGCCTGGCGGAGTTCGGGCAGGTCGAAGAGGGTACCCTTGATTTCTTCGGCGTAGGCTTTTAAACGTTCATAGGTGCGGAAGCGGGCGCCGGATGGGCGGCCGAGCTGGCCGCCGACGGATTTTTCGGTTTCGACGATGAGTTTGACGCCCTTGGCAACCATATCATGGTGGTCGTCATGGCGCGGGAGGGGGTGGGTGTTGGGGGCGCATTCCGCCGCCTTGAGGATGGCGAATTGCGATTCGGTGACGCTGTGGCCCTGTTTATCCACCCACGCCAGTGCGTCGTTGCCCTCGGCCGTTCGCAGATAGACGAGCGCGCCTTCGGGCTGGTCGGGGCGCGGGGTGTGCGGCCGTGTTGAATAGACGACGTTCGGCAGGGCTGGGATGATCTTTTCGAGCGGCGGGTCGCGGTCTATGGCGTTCTTCCAGATCTGATAGGCGTAGGAGGCGAGGTCCACCTCCGCGTCCTCCTCGCCGTCCAGAATGCCTGCCTTTTCCGTGAAGAGATCGCGGATGGTTTGAGCGTCGTCTTGGTCCTCGAAGAAGGCTTCATCCGCGCCGACCACCTCGGCGTTCTCCTGAAGGCGGCGGCGCACGCGGGCGCGAAGCCGGATAATCCGCTCGACTCCTTCGGCGGGCAGGAAGGAGTAGCAAAGGATCGTGTCGGATTGCTGGCCGATACGGTCGACGCGGCCGGCGCGCTGAATCAGCCGGATGATTGCCCAGGGCAGGTCGTAGTTCACCACGATTGCGCAGTCCTGGAGGTTCTGGCCTTCGCTTAAAACGTCGGTGGCCAGAACGGCGCGCAACTCCTCGCCGGGGGGCACCTGGTTGCGTTTCCCGTTGCTGACGGGACTGAACCGGTAGGCGACAGTGGTGGGATCGTCGGAATCCCCTGTGAGGCCCTCGATTGCCGCGACTCCTTTGGCCTTGAGTTGTTCGGTCAGGTAGCGAATCGTGTCGGCGAACTGGGAGAAGACCAGGACTTTTTCGGTCGGGTGTTGTCGGGTCAAGAGGTCGTAGAGCGTTTGCAGTTTGGCGTCCTGCGCGGCGTTCCAGTCGCCGGCGTTTTTCAAGATCTTTAGCAACGCGGCGGCGTCCCGACGGAGGTCCTCGGAGAGGTCGGCGTTGAACAGTTCGGGCTTCAGCCACTTGAGCTGGCGGCGGAAGCGCGTTGCGTAGGTCTCGTAAATCTCGGCGGCTCGGGCGCGGAATTCCGCTTCTGTGAGGCAACGGCGAACCGAGGTGAGCGGGTCGCGTTCGGCGTTATCGTCGTCATTGGAAGTCGGGTCCCAGAAATCGGAGTCTTCGTCGTTCGCCGTGGGGTCCAGCACGCCCATATCCTGGGTGCCGATGGGAAGCGGCGATCGCTTCTCGATGGCGTGCAGGCAAATGAAGTTTCGAAGGGCGTGGCGTTCGACCGAGCGGAGGAAGGAATAGCCGCTGCTTTCCAGTCGCTTGAAGAGGTTGGTTCGGCAGAACCCCTTGAGTCGCGCGCCGGCGCGGGAAAGGTCGGCCAGGATTCGTGCTTCATCGGGTGTCGGCGGTTGGTGGGGCGTTGGAAGCAGATAGTTGCCGAGTCCGTAGCGGGGCAGGGTCAAATGATTGACGGCATCCGCCACGTCGTCGGCGAACAGGCGTGCATAGGGGTCGTTTGGATCCTGGTCGTTGATGTTGAAGCGCAGGGTTTTCGGCGTGCGGGTGGGGAAATACGAGCGGGTTCCGTCCGCGAACTCCAGGTATTTGCGCGAGTGCACGGGGTCGAACTTGGCGTAGTTTTCCTGGATAAAACTGCGCGTGCGGCGGACCAGATAGAGGCGCATGAGGTCGCGCCAGTCGTCGGCATATTGGCTTTTTTCGAAGGCTGCGAGCGAACGGACGGGGCATTGGTGCCGTCGAATGAACTCGGTTTCGCCGAGTTCCCGGAGCAGTTTTTCCGGGCGGATGCCGATGTCCATCCGTTCGTCAATGAACAGGCGGAGTTGGTTGGAGAGGTCCAGGTAGGTCTTGTTGTAGGGCGTGGCCGACAGGAGGATGACGCGGCTGTCGTTGGCGGCGATATACTCGGCAATGGCGCGGTATTTTTTGCCTTCGCGATTGCGGAGGTTGTGGCTTTCGTCAATCAGCACCAGCCGGAAACGGCGGAGCTCGGGCAATTCGCGTTGAACGCGGGTGATGGAGAGGACTTTCGCCCGGAGTCGGTAGGTCTGCCGATAATCTTCCCACATGCGGACGAGGTTTTTCGGGCAGATGATCAGAGTCTCCAGACCGTGGTCATCTTCGAAGATGCGGGCCACGGCGGTTGCCATGAGGGTCTTGCCCAACCCGACCACGTCGCCGATGACCACGCCTCCGCGTTTGATGAGGTGATGGGCGGCGATCTTGACCGCCGCTTTTTGGAATTCGAACAGCTTGTTTCCGAAGTCGCTGGGAATACGGAACTCGCTCAGGCCGGCCCGGGCCTCCTGAGAGAGGTGATAGGCCATTTTGACGTAAATGTGATAGGGCGGAAGCGGCTGCGGACGCGCCCAACTGTTGTTGATGATCTCGACAAGTTCGCCGGATATATCCAGGCAGAAGCGGTCATTCCATCGGTCTTCGAACCATTTTGCCAGTTTGTGGCAGGCGTCATGGTCCAGAACGTCCACATTGAGTTCCCCTTGCTGCGAGAGTCCGGCCAGGGTGAGGTTGCTGCTGCCGAGGTATCCGATCGTCGGGTTGAGCGGGTCTTGCCGGAAGAGGAGATACAGCTTTGCATGGAGCGGGTGCCGCAAAAAGAGCTTTACAACGACCTTGCGCGCGGCAATCTGCGCCGCCAATTGCCGGAGGCCCTCCTCATCGGCGTTTGTGGGGATCCCGGCCATCAACTGGTCGCGGAAGTCCTGGGCGATTTTCTTCTTCAGTGCGATGGCCGTGGTCTGGTCCATTTGATCTCCGGCCGCGATGCCGCTGATGGCCCGACGGATCGCGTCCTGGGGCATCTGCTGCATGCCTACCAAGAGGCGGCAGCAATGTCCGTCTCCCCCGCGCCATTTTTCGATATAGTCATGCAACAGCCGCCATCCGCGAAGGTTGAAGTAGCCGACGCAGAAGTCCGCCCTCTCCGAGAGTCCGATCGCATTGGAGAGGGCATTTAAGAGGGGATTTTCAATATTGTCGAAAATCTGAGGCATTTCGTACGTCCCATTTTTGTGACGGCGATTTGGTTAAGTTGCGATTGCGGCGATTGACGTTTAGATGGTCGGTCATCATTTGGGCCGGTGGCCTATGTTTTTGTTCTGGCATGGTGACATTTCCGTCTTTGCCGCGGGCGGCGCTGCGTGCCGGAGGTTGGGCATATTCGACCGGGAGTTCAGCGACCTAGGGTACGCGGAAAAGCCCGAAAAAGAAGCGTGAGGTGAATATAGCCAGGGGGTTGGGGGTTGGGCAATAAGAAACCGAAAGGGTTTGAGGGGAATCGCCATTGCGGGCCAAACCGGTTGGCGGATGGTTTTGGGTGGGCGGATTGTTGGGGTGGGTGACAAAAGAACTCGCAAGGAGCGTTGGGGTGGGGGCGAACGTGAGGAGGGATTGCTCGCAGAAAGGGAGGCATCGGAAGGGGACGTGTTCCGGGGTATAGAACTGAAGGAGGGAGACGGGGGCTTGACAGTGGAGGGGGAGCGTGGCAGGATAGGGCAGAGAAGGGGTTAAGCGGGTGTTGCTTAGTGGTAAAGCTCCAGCCTTCCAAGCTGGCCACACGGGTTCGATTCCCGTCACCCGCTCCAGCAAAGGTTTTTTTGTTTTGTGGGATGCTGGGTGGATGGAGGGGGAGTTTTTTTGGGGGCGGCGCCGTAGCGGCTTGACTTTTTTTTGGATGCCGGTATAGTTTTTCGTAATCGGCACGTGAACCGGCAGAAAGTGGGAAGCACGCCCACTTTTTTTAATGGTTTTGCGGGCCTGGGACGCCGACTTGTGGGTGGCGAGGGAAGGAGTGAGACGATGGAAGAGATCAAAGCCTTTCTTTCCTATTGGGAGAAGGAGCGCGGGATAGACCGTGAGATTCTGGTCCAGGCGCTCGAGCAGGCCTTGCTTCAGGCGTCTCGCAAAAGCGTCAGTCCGGCGAAGAATTTGCGGATCGAAATTGACCGCAAAACCTATGCGATTCGTGCGATCGCGACTGTTAAGGTTGTGGAGCAGGTTCACAATCCGCATGATGAGATTACTCTTGCGCGTGCTCGGCGAATCAAACCGGACGCGCAATTGGGTGACGAAGTGGAGGTGGACGTGACGCCGCGGGATTTTGGGCGGATTGCCGCGCAGAATGCTCGTCAGGTTTTCACGCAAAAGCTTCGGCAAGCCGAGCGGGAAGTGGTTAAGGCCGAGTATACGCATTTGGTTGGCAAGATTGTGAGTGGAACGGTTCAGCGATTTGATCGGACGGACGTCATTGTCAATCTCGGCCGGGCGGAGGGGGTATTGCCTCGCACGGAGCGGATTCCGGGTGAGGAATACAGCCAAGGGGATCGCATTCGCGCGCTGCTCATGGAGATTCAGGAAACGGGCGGCGGGCCGATGCTGATTCTTTCCCGGGCGCATCCTCATTTCGTGAAGGCGCTATTTGAGTTGGAAGTGGCGGAGATTGCCGACGGCACCATTGAGATTAAGGGGATTGCTCGGGAGCCGGGGCAACGGACCAAGATAGCGGTGTGGTCACGTGACGAGAAGGTCGATCCGGTGGGGGCGTGTGTTGGGCTGCGGGGGTTGAGGGTTCAGAACATTGTGAAGGAACTTTCGGGGGAGAAGATAGACATTGTCCGTTGGCATGAGGACATCAAGACCTTTGTGGCCAATGCGCTTTCGCCTGCGAAGTTGAGCCGGGTTACGGTGGATCCGGTTCTTCCCAACGTGGTGCATGTGATTGCGGAGCCGGATCAATTTTCCCTGGCGATTGGGAAACGGGGACAGAATGTGCGCTTGACGGGGAAGTTGACGGGGTGGAAAATTGACATTCAGCGGGAAGAGGGCGAGGTGACGTTTGAGGAGAAGATGAACCGGGCGATTCAGAAGCTGGCGGAATTGCCGGGCATTGGACCGGCCAGGGCGGAGAAGCTTGTGAAATCCGGGTTTCTCAACATTGAGGGGATTTTGGCGGCCGATGAGAATGCGATTTCGAATGATGCCGGGCTGACAGTCGAGGAAGCGAAAGAGGTTCTCGAAGCGGCGGCCATGGCCCAACTGGCGACCGAACGGGGAGAGCAGGGCGGACCATGAGAGCGCATGAACTGGCGAAGAAATTAGGCGTTTCGTTCAAGGAGTTGCAGGAGAAGCTGGCGGCTCAGGGGATGGTGGTGAAGACCGCCTCGAACAACGTGGATGAGTGGATTGAGGCGGCGGAGAAGATTTTTGCGAAGCCTTTGCCTGCGGCGCCCGTTCTTGCCCCTTCGTCTGCGGGATCTGAACTTCCTTCGAAATCTTCGGTGGTTTCTGGGGGTGCTTCCGAGTCCTCTCTTTCTGTTGCGAAGGCGGAACTTCCGCCGAGTCCGCCTTCTTCCGGCGCATTGCCGTCCCGGACGGCGCCTATTACTCCTCGGCCGGGTGGCTCTTCGTTGCCTCCCTCTCGTCAGGCGTTTCCGTCGGCGCCCCCGCGGCCGTGTCCCCCGCAATCTTCGTCTGGTCCGGTTTTGCCGCCTGTGAAGCCTCGGCATCCGCAAGCGGCGCCTGGTGGCGGGGTGCCGCCGTTGCGGCCGCGTCATCCGCAGGCGATTGCCGGGGCGGTGCCGCCGCGGCCGACGCCGAAGGTGGTGGAAGGCCCGCAGAAAGTGTCGTCTGCGCCGCCGCCGGAGGTTCCGGCTACTCAAGCGGCGGATATACCCCCTTCTCCTCTGGTTGGGGTAGGCGGGGGCCGCAAGATTGTCTTGAGCAAGCCAACGGTTCTGGTCAAGGAGCTTGCGGAGTTGTTGGGCGTCAAGCCGAACGTGCTGATTACCGCGTTGATGAAGAAAAACCTATTGGTTTCCATCAACGAGCGGTTGGAAGCGCGGGTTGCCCAAGAGGTGGCCGAGAGTCTAGGGTTCGAGGTGGAGCGGGAGAAGAAGCCCGAGCATGTTGCGGTGGTATCCAAAGCGGCTCGACCGGAGGCGGAGGAAGAGGACCAACCGGAAGATCTGGTGCCGCGGCCTCCGGTGGTGGCCGTTATGGGGCATGTGGACCATGGGAAGACATCGCTTCTTGACCGGATTCGGTCCACGTCGGTAGCCGCAGGCGAAGATGGAGGGATTACCCAGCATATTGGCGCGTATACCGTGGCGGTTGGGGACAAGGCGATCACGTTTCTTGACACGCCGGGGCACGAAGCCTTTACCGCGATGCGGGCGCGGGGAGCGCATGTGACGGATATTGCCTTGATTGTGGTTGCGGCGGACGATGGCGTGATGCCTCAGACGGAGGAAGCGATACGGCATGCACAGGCCGCGCGGGCTCAGGCGCCGGATCGGACGGCGATTGTGGTGGCGATTAACAAGGTGGATTTGCCCGGGGCGAATCCGGCGCAGGTCAAGCAGCAATTGGCGGCCATTGGTTTAGCGCCCGAGGAATGGGGGGGGGAGACGCTTTGTTGCGAGGTCAGCGCGCTGACCGGGCAGGGGATACAGAATCTTCTGGAAACCCTTCTTCTTCAGGCGGAGATGCTCGAGTTGAAAGCCAATCCGAAACGCCGAGCGCGGGGGGTGGTATTGGAAGCCCAGCTTGAGCAAGGGATGGGGCCGACCGCTCATTTTCTTGTCATGAACGGCACACTTCACGTGGGGGATATTGTACGGGTGGGGCCCTACTGGGGGCGGGTCCGTGCGATGGTTAACGACAAGGGGCAGCGGGTAAAGGAGGCAAGTCCCGCTTTTCCCGTCAAAGTGATGGGGTTATCGGGCGTTCCGGATGCGGGGGCGGAATTCCGTGTTTGCGAGACGGAGAAAATTGCGCGGGAAGCGGCGGAGGAGGAGGCGCGCAAGACGCGCATGGAACAGTTAGCGGCGCCGAAGAAGGTTTCGATGGAATCGCTGTATGAAACCCTTCAAGAGGCGTCGCGGCTCGAACTTCGGGTGATTGTGAAGGCGGATGTGCAGGGGTCGGTCGAAGCGATCCGTTATGCGTTGCAGAATATGAAGAGCGAGAAGGTATCGCTCGAGGTTGTGATGAGCGGAGTCGGTAACGTCACGGTAAACGATGTGCTGTTGGCCAAAGCCAGTCGCGCGGTCATTCTTCAATTTCGCGTCGGCAAAGAGGGGGATGTGACGCGGATGGCGAAGCACGAGGGGGTGGAAATCCGCCCCTATTCGATCATTTATGAGCTGGTGGACGATGTGAAGAATCTGATGGCCGGTTTGTTGCCGCCGGAGTTGATTGAGCGCGTGACGGGCCATGCGGAGGTGCGGAAAGTTTTTGCGCTATCTCGCGGGACGGTGGCGGGATGTTTTGTGACCGACGGGCGGGTGGCCTCTCAGGCTCGCGTTCGGGTGCGTCGGGGGGGCGAAACGGTGCACGAGGGGCCGATTCTATCCCTTCGGCGATTTCAAGCGGACGTATCGGAAGTGCGGGAAGGGCAGGAATGCGGCATTCGGCTCGAGCAGTTCACCGATTTTCGGGAGGGGGACTTGCTGGAGTTCTACGAGGTTGAAAAGAGAACGCCCCAGTTGTAGAAAGAGCGGGCGATGAAGAAAGATCGGCTTGCGCGCGTCAATGCCATGCTCCTGCGTTCGATTGGGGGCTATTTCGAACGGGCGATCAGCCTGGAGAAAGATGGGTTTGACCGTTCCATTCTTACGGTGACGGGGGTGGATATTGCGGCCAATCTCCGAACGGCTCGGGTTCGGGTCTCGTTTTTAGGGGAGGAGTCGGCGCGGCGGCGGCATCTTCGGCGTTTGGAGAGTCATCGGGCGGGTCTGCAACGTCATCTGGCCGATACGCTTCTGTTGAAATTCACCCCGCGGCTCCATTTCGTTTTGGATTCTTCGTTGGAGGAAGGGGACCGGGTTTTGCGCCTGATCGAGTCGTTGGAGGAAGAAGAGCGCAAGGGGGATTCGGCCGGCGTGGAGAGGAAGGGAATCAGGGAATGAAGCGGTATTTCGAGGGTCCTTCGGAGGAGATGCCGGATGGGGTGGTGTTGATTGACAAACCGGTGGGGTTGACCTCTCACGATGTTGTGGATCGGATTCGGAACCGGTTCCGGATCCGGAAAGTGGGTCATGGAGGCAGTCTTGATCCTCAGGCGACGGGTTTGCTGGTGGTTTTGGTGGGGAAGGGGACGCGGCTATCCGATCGTTTTCTGAATTCCGACAAGGAATACGAAGGGGTTCTGCGGCTGGGGCTGACGACGGATTCGTACGATTTGGATGGCGAGGTACGCACGACGGCCGCGTGGGGGGGGATTGAGCGGGAGCAAGTGGAGGCAGTTATGCGGCGGTTTCAGGGGGATGTGATGCAGACGCCGCCGATGATTTCGGCCGTTAAGCGAGGCGGGGTTCCCTTGTACAAGCTGGCACGGCGGGGGCAGGAGGTCGAGCGTGAGGCGCGTCTGGTGCATCTTTACGAGTTTACCCTTCTTTCCTTTACTCCGCCGGATGCCGCTTTCCGATTGCGTTGTACCAAAGGGACGTACGTTCGATCCCTTTGCCACGAGGTGGGAGAGGCGCTTGGTTGCGGGGCGGTGTTGGCGGCGTTGCGGCGGACGGCGTCGGGGGCGTTTCGTGTGGAGGATGCGATTGGGCTTGAAGCGGCCCTTGCTTTGACGCCGGGAGAATTTGCGGGGCGGGTGATTCCGCCGGCACGGATTTTGATGTTGACCTGACGTGAAGGGGCCGGTCAGCCATTCGCGTGTGCAGGAGTCGCGGCCGCTTTGCCTGGCGGCGGGTGTTTTTGATGGGGTCCATCGGGGGCATCAGGCGGTGATTGCTGCGGCGCTACGGGAGGCGCGTCAGCGGGGGGGTGTGTGTGGGATTCTGACGTTTGATCGGCATCCCCGTCAGGTTGTCGGTGCGGGGGCGCCTTCCCCATTGACGAACTTGGGGCAGAAAATGGCGTTATTTCGCGCCCTGGGGGTGGAGGAATGTTTTATTCTTCAATTCACTCCGGCCTTTGCGAACCAATCGGCGGCGATGTTTTTGGAGCGCCTTCGGAAAACCTTTCCCCAATGGCGGATGATTTCCGTGGGAGCAGGCTGGCGATTTGGGAAGGGTGGGGAGGGGCATGTTGGATTTCTGCGCCGGTATGGGGAACGGCATGGGATCCAGGTGGCGGTGGTACCGCCTGTTTGTTATCGGGGGGCGCCGATTTCCAGCACGCGGATTCGGGAAGCGCTTCGGCGAGGAGCGGTTCGGGCGGCGGCGGAGATGTTGGGGCGTCCTGTATTGCTGAAGGGGCGGGTTGTGCGGGGGCGGGGTTTAGGTCGGCGATTGGGTTTTCCGACGGCGAATCTGCGGTTTTCTGGGGAGATCCTCCTGGGCGGTGGCGTTTACGCCTGCCGGGTGCGAGTGGGGGAGAGGGAGTGGAGGTCTGGAGTGATGAACGTGGGCTATCGGCCGACGGTTTCGCGTTCGGCTGGCGGGGTGGAGGTTGAGGTGCATGTCTTGGGCTTTCGGGGTTGTTTATACGGGAGGCGGCTTGAGGTGGAAGTGATTCGCCGGCTGCGAGCCGAGCGGAAGTTTCCTGATCTTGAGGCGCTTCGTCGGCAGATGGCCAAGGATGTTCAGCGGGCGTTGCGCCTGCTGGGTGGGGAGGCGAAGCGGTCCGTGTTGTGCAAGAACGGTGCTTTACAGAGTGGGGGCGATGCGGTATAGTATTGCCGAACAACAGATAGGACGATCAGGAGAAGGTAGTTTTCTTCATGGAAAAAGCAGTCAAAGAAGCGATCCGAAAAGAGTATCAGCGGCACGAGAAAGACACGGGTTCCTCTGAGGTGCAGATTGCTATATTGACGCGGAGGGTTGAGAACCTGACGGAGCATTTGAAGCTTCACCGCAAGGACCATAGTTCTCGTTACGGTCTGATCAAGATGGTCAGCGAACGTCGGCGTCTTCTTAATTATCTGAAGAGCCGCAATGAGAGTCAGTATCAAGCGTTGATCAAGCGGCTCAAACTCCGTCGGTGAAGTTCGGCTGTTTCCGGCGGCGTTTTTCGTGGATGGGGTGGACCCGGTGTCCTCTTGCGGGGCGTTCCCTTGCCTTTTGGCTGGGTCGGGATTATCCTATAATAATTTATGAGCAAAAAGAATGAGAGATGAGAAGAGGCAGGAGACCATGAAGGATACGAAACAGGTGCAGGTAGAGACGGGTGGAAAAACCATCATTTTGGAGAGTGGGTTATTGGCTCGGCAGGCTGGCGGTGCGGTGACTGTTCGGCTAGGCGACACGGTATTGTTTTCAGCGGCCACGATGTCTTCTTCGGTTCGGGAGGGGATTGATTATTTTCCCTTGCAGGTGGAGTATCGGGAGAAATTCTACGCGGCTGGAAAGTTTCCGGGTGGTTATTTCAAGCGGGAATCGCGTCCGAGCGAAAAAGAGACGCTGACGGCACGATTTACGGACCGTCCGCTTCGGCCGCTTTTTCCGGCCTGGCTTCGCAACGAGGTGCAGATCATGGGGATGCTGCTGTCGGCGGACGGGCAGAACGAATCGGATGTGCTGAGCATTACGGCGGCCAGCGCGGCGTTGATGCTTTCCGAGATTCCATTCAACGGACCGGTAGCGGGCGTTCGGGTGGGGAGGGTTGGGGGGCGACTGGTTGTGAATCCGACCGTGGCGGAGATGGAACAGAGTGATCTGGATTTGATTTATGCGGGGAACCGGGATTTTCCGATTATGATTGAGGGATCGGCGAAGGAGGTATCGGAGGAGGAGATGCTGGCGGCCATGCGGGAGGCGCATGGCCACGTCGTTCGGCTGATAGACGCCCAGCTTGAGTTGCGGCGGCTGATGGGGTTACCGGAGAAGAAGGCGCCGGAGGCTCCGCCGGAATCGCCGGTGCTGGCGACTGCGCGGGCTGCGATGGGGGATGCGTTGGCGGACGCGCTGCTGATTCCGGGAAAACTGGAACGGCAGAATCGGGTGGAAGCGGTGAAAGCGGAACTCAAGGAGCGGCTTGCGGCGGCCCATCCGAGCGTGAGCGAGGAGGAGTTCCGGGCGGTGTTTGACGCGCTGGAGATCGAAACGGTTCGAAAAAACTTTCTTGAACGGGGGCGGCGCGTGGACGGACGGGGACCGGATGAGATCCGGCCGTTGTATGCCCAGGTCGGTGTTCTGCCTCGGGCGCACGGTTCGGCCTTGTTCAGCCGCGGCGAAACGCAAGCGCTTGGAACGGTGACCCTGGGGACCGGATCGGATGTCCAGGAGATGGATGCCATTACGGGGGGACCGACCAAAAAGAGCTTTATGCTGCATTACAATTTCCCGCCATTTTCGGTGGGCGAATGTGGTCGGATGGGGCCGGTTGGTCGGCGCGAGATCGGCCATGGCGCGTTGGCGGAGCGGAGTCTGGAGCCGGTGATTCCGAAAGAGTATCCTTACACGATCCGCGTGGTTTCCGAGATTATGGGATCGAACGGCTCGAGTTCGATGGCGAGTGTCTGTGTGGGCACTCTTGCCCTCATGGATGCTGGGGTTCCGATTCGGAAGCCGGTGGCCGGCATTTCGATCGGCCTCTTTACATCGCCCCAGAAGTCTCAGACGGTTGTGGATATCATTGGCGCGGAAGACCACTGTGGCGACATGGATTTCAAGGTTGCGGGCACCCGGGATGGGATTACGGGGTTTCAGGTGGATCTGAAGATCCCGGGTTTGTCGTGGGCCATGGTCGAGGAGGCTTTTCGCAAGGCTCGGCAGGCTCGGCATCAGATTCTGGATTTCATTCAGAGCGTGCTTCCGGCGCCGCGGCCGGCTCTATCCCCATACGCGCCGCGCATCCATACCATGACGATTCCGGTGGACAAGATCGGGGCTCTGATTGGTCCTGGGGGTAAGAACATTCGGCGGATCACGGAGATCAGCGGAACGCAGATTGACATCATGGACGACGGCACGATTCAGATTTTCAGCACGAATGAGGCGGGGATGGAGATTGCCATTCGCGAGATTAGCATGCTGACGGCCGAGGCCCAGGAAGGGCAGATCTACAATGGAACCGTCACTGGGATTAAGCCGTTTGGAGCCTTTGTGGAGATCTTTCCGGGAACGGACGGGCTGGTCCACATCAGCGAGATGGCCGATTTTCGCATTAACAACATTGAGGACATCTGCAAGGTTGGGGACCGGATGTGGGTCAAGTGCATTGGGGTGGATGAACGGGGCCGGATCAAGCTGAGCCGGAGGGAAGCGCTGCGCGACCGGGCGAAACAGGCGGAAAACGAGGCATCGAAAGCATCTGGCGAAACGCCGAAGCAGAGCTGAGGTTTTTCTGTTGTGACCCGGAGGGGTCAAGCCGAAGAGCAGAGTATAACCGGACGGGCCGCTGTCCTGTTGTTGGCCGACGGTGCGTTTCCCTCCCGGTTGGAACCGTTGACGTTTCTTCGAAAGGCCAGCCGAATCGTCTGCTGTGATGGGGCGGCTGCGGCTCTGCACCGCATTGGCCGTTCCCCCGAAGCCATCGTCGGGGATCTCGACTCGCTACCGGCCTTTTTACGGAATCGGTATCGCGATCGCGTACGGCTGGATCCGGGGCAGGAAGACAATGATCTGGCCAAAGCGTTTCGGTACTGTATTGCGCAGGGATGGCGGGATATTCTGATTTTGGGTGCTTCGGGCGGGCGGGAGGATCATACGCTCGGCAATCTCAGCCTGCTGGCGGATTTTGCGCGAGAGGCGCGGGTTCGCATGGTCACGGACAAGGGGGAATTTCGGGTTTTGCTCCGCCCGGGCCGCGTGTTGTGTCAGCCGGGCCAGTCGGTTTCCCTTTTTTCGTTTGATCCGGGCGATCCGATATCCGCTGAAGGGCTCCGGTATCCGGTTCGGAATCTTCGACTCCGGCGTTGGTGGATGGCGACGCTCAACGAAGCGACGGGTTCCTCATTTCGAGTCATGTTCCGCAAAGGTCCGGTGCTTGTCTTTTTGGCGCATCGTTATTTGGGCAGGGGCCGGTGGGAGTCGGAAGGGGAGCCTTTGGTACAGCCGGCGGCCCTCACGATTGCGGGAAGCGACAGCGGAGGGAATGCAGGAATTCAAGCGGATCTGCGGGTGTTTCAGGCGTTTGGGGTTCATGGCTGCGCGGCCCTTGCGGCTTTGACGGCACAGAATCCCTCGGGCGTTCGCGCGGTTCACAAGATTCGTCCTTCGTTTTTGGTCGAGCAGGTGGAGGCGGTGTTCGATGCGTATGTCCTTGGATCCATCAAAACGGGCATGTTGGCCTCGGCTGGGCTGATTGAGGCGGCCGCTGCTGTTTTGGCTCGCCGTGCGCGGGGGATTCCTTTGGTCGTGGATCCTGTGATGGTGGCTACAAGCGGGGCACGGCTGTTGGAGCCTTCCGCCGTGGCGGCGCTGGAGGGGCGGTTGCTTCCGCTGGCAGTGCTTGCAACGCCGAATCGTCCGGAGGCGGAGGTCCTATGGGGGCGGCCGATTCGATTGCGCAAGGAGGTCGTGAGGGCCGGGCGGGCCCTTGCGGAGCGGTGGGGTTGTTTTGTCCTGCTCAAAGGGGGGCATGGCAGGAGGAACCGTGGGGAAGACCTTCTCAGCGGGCCGGACGGGCGTGCCATTTGGTTTACGACGCCGGAAGTGGTTCGTCCGTTGACGACACACGGGACGGGCTGTTCCCTCAGTGCGGCGATTGCGGCGCTTTTGGCGGTCGGATGGCCGGTCGAGGAGGCGGTGCCTGTGGCGAAAGCGTGGTTGTATGAAGCGCTGGCGACCGGGCGTCGAGCGGGGCCGCGGGCCGCGGTACTCGGGGTTCCGCCTCCCGATGATGGGAGATGGGTCATGCGGGAGGAGGCGCGGTGAGCATTGCATGGAGTCGCGTTCGGGCCGTTTTTTGCGACATGGACGGCACTTTGATTGATACGGACGAGTTGTGGCATGAGGCGACCGAGGCGGCGTTTGCCCGCTTCGGTTTACCCCTGGAGCGGGGCGATTTCGCGGAAACGTACGGCATGGACAATCAAAGCGGGGTGCGGTACTTGCTTGAGAAGCATCGGCGGACATCTCCTTCGGCGGCGGAACTCGTCCACGCGATCGAAGAAGAAACGGAGGCGGCTTATCGCCGAGGCGTTCGTCCCATGCCGGGGGCCGAAGCGCTGTTGGAACTTTTTCGCATTCGGGGCTATCGCGTGGCGCTGGTGTCGACTTCGCCACCGGTTCTGATTCGACTTGCAGTGGAAGGATTGGGGTGGAACCGGTTTTTCGATCTGTTGTTGAGTTCGGAAGAGGTGGGTCCTGGGAAACCGGATCCGGCCGTTTATGTGGACGCGGCCCGGCGGTTGGGAACGCCCCCTGAGCAGGGAGTCGCGCTGGAGGATACGGTTTTTGGCGCGCAGAGTGCAGCGGGGGCCGGTTTGGCGGTTATAGGCGTAACGGCCGATCCGGTTCGGGCTGAGGCGTTGCGGCCGTGGACGGTTTGGCAGGCGCCTTCGCTGGGCGCGGTTCGCGAGAGTCTCCAGCGGGCCGCGGCTGCGGGCTCCATGTGAATGAGGAGGGCGGGCATGGAAAAAATCAAAATCGGGATCAGCACGTGTCTGTTGGGCGAGCCGGTGCGGTACGATGGCGGTCACAAACGGGATCGGTTTCTCACGGATACGTTGGGGCGATATTTCGAGTATGTTCCGGTATGTCCCGAAGTCGAATGCGGGCTGGGTATTCCGCGCGAGTCCATGCGTTTGGTCGGCGATCCGGAGCATCCGCGCCTTCTGACGCGGTTGACGAAGCAAGATCATACGGAACGGATGCTGCGATGGGCGGAGCGTCGGGTGCACGAGCTGGCGTCGGAGGGGTTGTGCGGATTTATTTTCAAATCGGACTCACCGAGCAGCGGTTTGTTTCGGGTGAAACTGTACAATGAGAAGGGGATGCCGGCGGGGCATTCCGCGGGGCTTTGGGCCCGCGCGTTTACGCGAGCCTTCCCTCGGTTGCCGGTGGAGGAAGAGGGGCGTTTGCATGATCCGGATTTGCGGGAGAATTTCATTGAGCGAGTCTTCGCGTTGAAGCGGTTTCGCGACGAGGTGGGCGATGAGCCGCCTTTGTCGCGGGTTCTGATGGAGTTTCACGCGCGGAACAAGCTGTTGGTCATGGCGCATGATCCCCGGGCTGTGACGGAACTGGGCCGGCTGGCGGCGCAGAAGAAGGGTAAGGAAGGGGTGGCGGCGTATGAGGAGCGGTTTTTGAAGGCTCTGATGATTGTGGCAACGATTCGCCGGCATGTGAACGTGCTTCAGCACATGCTGGGCTTTTTCCGGCGTGTGCTGGACGAGGGCGATCGGCGGGAACTGGTCGAAACGATTGCGGCGTACCAGCGGGGTCTTGTGCCATTGATTGTCCCGTTGACGTTGTTTGGGCATCATCTTCGCCGGCATCCGATTCCATGGCTTGTGCAACAGACTTACCTGAATCCCCATCCCATTGAACTGAAGTTGCGCCATCATGCCTGAGCGATTTCCAGCGGGGGGGGTTATTTGTTTTAGGGGAGGGCGGGTGTTGGATCCGGCCGGCGGAAGGGATGTTGAGGGAATGCTCTGTGTTGCGGGGGGAAGAATCGTTTCAGAGGTACCTTCCGGAGGTTTCGAACCGGTGATCGTGGATGCGCGGGGTTGGTGGATACTTCCGGGGCTTGTGGACATGCACGTCCATTTGCGGGAACCTGGGGGTGAGGAGGCGGAGACGGTGGCTTCAGGATGTCGGGCGGCGGTTCATGGCGGTTTTGTGGCGGTCGGGGCGATGCCCAACACGACGCCGCCGATGGATTCGCCTGGGGAGGTGCGCGCGGTGTTGGATCGGGCCCGGGCGGCGGGTTATGCGCGGGTTTTTCCCTGTGCGTGTTTGACGGTGGGACGCCGGGGTCGGCAGCCGGCGAATCTGGCGGCGCTTGCGGAGGCGGGTGCCGTGGCCTTTACGGATGATGGGACGACGCCGGCGGATGTGGCGGTGCTTCAGGCGGCGATGGAAGAGGCGGCGGCTCTTGGGCGCGGGGTACTCGATCATGCGCTTGATCCTGAGGCTGGGGGGCATCTCCATGCGGGCCGGTGTGCGAGGGCGCTGGGGATCGAGGGGATATCGTCAGCGGCGGAGTATCGAATGGTTGAACGCGATCTCGAATTGTCTCGGCGGACGGGATGCCGCGTGCACATTCAGCATGTTTCGACGCGGGAGGCGGTGGCCTTGATTCGTGCGGCCCGGCGGGAGGGAGTTCCCGTTACGGGGGAGGTTACCCCTCATCATCTTGCGTTGTGCGAGGAAGATATTCCGGGGCGGGACACCCGGTTCAAGATGAGTCCGCCGCTCCGGACGGCGGCCGATCGCGAAGCGCTGCGGGAAGGGGTTGCGGATGGAACGCTGACGGTCCTTGCGTCCGATCATGCGCCTCATCCGATGCAGGCCAAGCAGCAGGCGTTTGAGAGGGCGCCGAATGGGGTGGTTGGGTTGGAAACCGCCCTGGGGGTGACATTTGGGGTGTTGGTGGGCGGGGGAATTCTTCGGCCGCTCGAATGGGTGGCGCGTTGGAGCGTTGGACCGGCGGATATTTTAGGGTTGGAGAGACCTTCGCTTGCGGTCGGTGCTGTTGCCGATTTGGTGGTGTTCGATCCCGAGCGGTTATGGACGGTTCACGCGGAGCAATTTGTCTCTCGTTCTCGGAATACGCCCTTCGAGGGGTGGCGGATCAAGGGAAAGGCCATTTTGACGATGCGGGAGGGATCGGTTTGTTTTGCCGATCGTGCGGTGTTTGACAGGATTAGCCAGACGCGCTAAAGTTCCATCCGAGTTGAGGAGACCGCCATGGCATTTTTGCTGGCCCGGACGGGCGCTCGCGAAGGGGTTCGGATCGAGCTTGACCGAGATATGATCACGCTCGGCCGGGCGGAAGACAATGACGTCGTGATCGAAGCCGAATCGGTTTCCGGCCATCATGCGAAGATCTGGAAAGCCGAGGAGGGCTATCGCCTAGCGGATCTCAACTCGACGAACGGAACGTTTGTGAATGGTGAGCGGATTACCGAATGCGGGCTTTTGCCGGGGGCGGTGATCATTCTGGGGCAGGAGGAGTTTGTCTTCGAGCCGGCGGCCTCGCCGCTCAGTACGACGGTTCGCATTCGGACGACGGCGGAAGGAGCGGCTCCGCCTGTGGATTTTACGAGTGTTTCTCCTTATCGAGGCGGGCGCGATTTTCGTCTATTGTGGACAATTCTGATTATTTTGGCGGCGCTGGCGGCTTTTGCGGGATTGCTTTTTCTGTTTGTTTCCTTGCAGGGTTTGGGGGGGTGAACCTCGCAGCGATTTGTCGCAAGGAGAGGCGGGGCTTTTCGCTGTTGGAAGTTCTGGTTGCGCTCGCGATTTTTGTTTTGTTGGGGGCGTTGGTTTTTTCCTTGATAGGGGGGGGGCGGGCGCTTTTGGAGCGTCAGGCGGACTGGAAGAGGCTTTCGGCTGGGATTGGTTCAGCCCTTGAGCGGATGGAGGGGGATTTGACCTCAGCACTAATAGCGGGGGAAGGGAGGTCGCCTTTATTCGAGGTGGGCCGTTTTGGGGGAAATTCGGTATGGCGAGGGTTTACGGCGATACCGGAAGAGGAGCGAACGGCGGGGTGGGGAAACGTCTATCATGTGGAATGGGTGGAATGGCGGATTGAATCCGGCGGGTTGGTTCGAGAGGCGCGGCGGGATTGGGTTGGGGGGGATCGCGAGAAAAAAGAGCGATGGGAAGGGATTCGGTTGTTACGGCTGGCTGCGTGGGATCCAAAGGGGGAGGAGTGGGTGGAAGTTTGGGGGGGTGAACGGGACGGTACGATTCCTCCTGCTGTTCGGGTGACGGTGGGGAATGGGGTGCGGGAGTGGTCGGTGGTGGTTGCGATTCCTGTGGGATTTGGGGGTGGGGTGAGGGGTTCGATCAGGTAAGGACTTCGCGGAGCGCGGACTCCAAGGTATCCACACAGCGAGGCCAGTTGAAGCGGGTGACGATCATTTCCCGTGCGCGGTCCGCGATTTTGGCTCGCAGCACCCGATCCGCGAGGAGGAGGGAGATGTTTTCGATCATGAGGTGGGGGGTATCGGCGAGCATGATATTGTGGCCGGGCTCGACGGGGAATCCTTGGGCGGAGCGGCTGGTGGCCACAACGGGGAGTCCTGCGGACATGGCCTGGAGAATTTTGCCGCTGAAACCCACACCGATTCGGAGGGGGCAGACATAGATGAGGCAACGGGCGAGATAAGGGGCCATATCGTTAACTTCGCCGGTGACGATGATTCCGAGGTTTCTTTTTCCCCATTCCACGATGGAGGGAGGCGGCGAACTTCCGATTACGTAGAATTTGAGTTTTGGAAAGCGTTTTCGGAGGGGGAACCAGACCTTTTCCACGAACCAGAGGACGGCATCGCAATTGGGCTCGTCGCGGAAAAAACCGGTAAAGCAGATGGCTTCTTCGCGGGCCTCGTCGCCTCCCGGCAAGGGGCGGAACCGGTCCACATCCACGCCATAGGGGGAGACGGCGGTTCGGACGTTCGGTTCTCCCGCGAGTAATTCCTGGCGTTCTTCTTCCGTCAATGTGAGGACGAGGTCGGCGCTTCGGTAGAGCGCCATTTCCCAGGGTTCAATCCGGGAAAGGGCCAGTCGTTTCCAGAGGCTGGGGAGGGAGTAGGGCGCGACCTGGATGGATTTTCGGAGGGCGGTTGCGACGCATCCGTGGACGGAAATCACGCGGCGGACGGCGGGAAGATAGGGGTTTTCAAAGAGATATTGGCCCATGGCGGTGAATTCGGCGATGGCTGCGTCATAGCGGGAACGGGCGATCATTTCTCCGATGCAGGCGGACATTTGGGGATCGTAAAAGCGGCATAAAGGCCATGGGACCGGCCCGAACACTTGGCAGCGGAGGTTGCGTTGGGGAGAGGGGGGGGGAGGGAAGGGGCGGGTTTCGATTTCGGGAGCGAAGGCACGGACTTCATCCAGGAAGGACTCATCTCCGGGTTTGAGAAAAGTAGCGAGACCGAGCGTATATCCTCGTTGCGCGAGAAGGCGCATCCGGTGGTGGATGACGATGGAGCCGCTGAACACACGGGAATGGGGCAACGTGGGAGTGATGAAGAGGAGTTTCATGCGATTCGCCATTGTTCGAGGAGAAGGGCGTCGGCGGGTGGAGACAGCAACACGACGGCCGGACCGGAGTAGGTGCGGATTTGGATAGGGATGGGAATGCCGTGGCGGGCTTTGGCGTAATGGGCGCAAAGGGACGCGGCGCGTTGGCGGCAGTCTTCATCGGCCCCTTCCGGCAGGAGGCAAAAGGGTCCCTTGCGGTCGAGGGCTTCAAGTCCCAACCAGCCGGCGCTGAAGAACTGTTCGCGGAGGATGCGGTTGTCGGATTCGTTTCGCCCGACGATGCACTTGACGCGGGGGGAAAGGCGGAAATGGCGGCCGTGGAAAAGGAGGCGAACGAGGGAAAGATTTTCCACGCCTTCGTGTTTTCGGAGATCGCGCAGGCGGGCGGCGAAATTGGGCTCGGCGAGGCAGCAGCCGCCGGCGACCGGGGGGATTTCGCGGATCCCGTAATGAGAGGCGAATTCCATGTGGCGTTTTCGGGAGCGGCCTTCGAAGTCGCCGAGGCGGGCGCGATCGAGCCAACCGCGCCGTTCGACTTCGCTCTCAGGGAGCAGCCGGGCTGAGAGGGGCCGGACGAGACGGTTGGAGAACCCCGATTCTTCGGCTACCAGGGCGAGCGAACGGGGGTTTTGGGACATGGGACGCTGGTTGAGGATTTCGCCGGTGAAAAGGAAATGGTATCCCTCTCGTTCCATGAGGAATCCGGCTCGTCGGATCATGCGGGCATGGCAGTCAATGCAGGGATTCATGCCGCTGCCGAACCCATGGCGTGGGTGGGCGATGAGCTCCAGGATATCGGCGGTAAAATCCTCGACCCGGAGCGGGAGATGGAGTTGTTCGGCGGCGGCGCGCGCGCGGGCGGATGAAAAGAAGGGGCTTTCGAAAACCAAGCCTAGCACTTCAACCCCTTGTTCGCGAACCATGCAGACGGCCAGTTGGCTATCCAGCCCACCGGAGAAGAGGCCGATGGCGCCGAGAGGAGAAGGGTTGGATGTTGGCATTTGGCTTGAGGGATAGTTTTCCACGTGCTAAAAGCAAAATAGCATAATGAAAGCCGCATTCACAATCCGCCGTTTTAGGAGGGGTGAAACATGACGACACGTGGTTTGGCGATTTGGTTGTATGGATTTGCGTTGGCCGTACGGGGGATCGCCCAGGCACCGATCACCAATGTATATTATGTGGCGCTTGGAGGGTCTGCGACGCCGCCCTATTCGAGCTGGGCGACTGCCGCAACGGATATTCAGTCGGCGGTGGACCTGGCCTCGGCGGCATTCAAACCACCGGAGGTGGATTGCGTGGTCTTGGTGACGAATGGGACCTATGTGCTGAATGGTTCGATTGTGATTACGGATGGGATTACGGTTCGGAGTGTAAACGGACCTGCGGCGACCGTGGTGGATGGGAACTATCCGACGGCGACCAATCGGTGCTTTTTCATTACCGGCGATGCCGTGATCGAGGGATTCACGATTACGAACGGCTATGCATACCCCTTCGGAGACACGGCGGTTTTGACCAATCGGGGCGGGGGTGTTTATCTTCACGAATGCAAGGCAATCCTTCGGAACTGCCGGATCTTTGGCAATCGGGCGGGAACGGCCGCCCAAGGGGGGGATGGCGGGGGGGTGGCGATTGTCGGAGGCGCCGCTCAAGTGCAGGATTGCATGGTTGCGGGAAATTCAACCATGGGATCGGGGGGGGTCGTTCAGCGCGGAACAGGGATTTTCATTGATGGCGGTTTGTCAACCGTGATCGGTTGTACGGTTTCCAATAACGCGCAAGGCGGCAACAATGGAAGCGGTGCCGGTCTGTACATTGCCAACGGGTCCGGCGTATTGGTTTCGAACTGTGTGTTCCTCCTCAATTCCTCTTCGCGTTACGGCGGCGGCGCTTATTTCTTTGGCGGGACCCTCACGCATTGCTTATTCTCGAACAACTACGCCCGATCGACTGCGGGGGGCGCCTATCCCTATGGCCTCACAACGGGCAGTCGCCTGCTGTATTCGGAGGTTGTGGACAATCGTTCTGGAGAGTCGGGAGGGGGCATCGCGATCAACCGAGGGATTGTCTCCCATTGCCTTGTGGCGAGAAATCATGCGGCCGTTTCAGGTGGTGGAATTCTTAACAGCGAGGGAACGGTCATCAATTGCCGGATTAGTGAAAACACAGCGGGGAGTAGGGGGGGAGGATTATACCGCGAAAACAAAAATTATACAGTGGAAGGATGTACGATCGTACGGAATTACGCAGGACTCGAAGGCGGCGGCGTTTACAATCTGGCTCCCAATCAACTTTTCACGAATAACATCGTCTTTTGGAATTATGCCACGAACGGCGTTCGAAACGATGTGACGGGCAATCTCACAGCGTTCGTATATTCCTGTGCCCTGGAGTTGGCGGACGGGGCGAACGGCAATCTGACAAACGATCCTGTTTTTATGGATGCGGGTTCGGGCTATGGGACCAACGCGGTGGCGGGCGATTATCGGCTGCAGGCTCATTCGCCCTGTGTGGATGCGGGCACCAATCGGCCGTGGATGGCGTGGCCGGCGCGGGATCTCGGCGGCGAATTTCGGATTCGACCCTTTGGGGGGAGGGTGGACATGGGCGCGTACGAAGCCTATTCAGCAGCCGGCCCTCTGGCGGTTGGCATTCAAGCATGGCCCGTGACGGGTGCGGCGCCGTTACAGGTGATGTTTTATGGGGAGACCTCGGGGGAGACGAACGGGCTGCTCTGGAAATGGGATTTTGGAGATGGGACGGCGAGTGGCTGGGAAGCCAACGGGGCGACATCGCATGTCTATGAAGCTCGGACGAATGCGTACACGGTGACCGCATGGGTCACGAACGCGATGGGCGAGGCGGCTGTGACGGTTCGAACGAACTGGGTTATGGTATGGCCCGAGATTGTATTTGTGTCTCTGGCCGGGCTTCACCAGGCGCCCTTTACCAACTGGACGGACGCGGCCACGAATATTCAGTCGGCCATTGACGCAGCGGGAGGGGGATACTCCACGGTTCTTGTTGCGCCGGGGGAATATTCTGTGACAAACATTGTTCTGAACAAGGGCATCATTCTCAAAAGCGCATCCGGCCATCCAGCCGACACCATTCTTCGGGGGCGTTCTCCAGCCATTTCCTCCCGTGTGGTCTCGATCACAGCGGCCGGCGCATGGTTGGAGGGCTTTACGATTACGAATGGAAACAGTGGGACCGCAAACGGCGGAGGAGTTTCCATGACGGCCGCCGGTGTGATAACCAACTGCGTCTTGGTCGGGAACCGGTGCACATCGGGGCGGGGGGGAGGGTTGGAAATTACCGCCGGGGTTGTGGTGGATTGCACGATAATCAGCAACGAGGTAGCCGGTACGTTGGGGGGAGGAGGGCTCTACCTGTTTGGTGCCAACGCTGTGGCGCGCCGGTGTTACGTCGTGAGCAACCGGGCGGTGAATGTGCATGGAGGCGGTGTCCGTATCGATTCGGGGACGATGGAACACTCGGTGATTGGGTGGAATCAAGCAGGGCTCGCCGGAGGGGGGATTCTGAAAACCGGTACGGTGACGGGGGTGTTTCGCAACTGTCTGATTCTGGGGAATGAGGCGGGGTTGACGGGTGGGGGAGTTCAAGTCGGCCAGGGGACGCTGGTGCTGGAAAATTGCACGTTGGTTGGGAATCGTGCGACGGATGGGGGGGGTGTATTTGGGGCCGTTGCGGCGACGGCGGGGACGAACTGCATAGTGGTCTTCAATCAGGCGACGAATCCGGCCGGATCGGGCGATCTGGCGGGAACGGCGACGAATTTTGTTTATTCGTGCAGTTTGGCGTTGCCGCATGGGTCGAATGGAAATATGGCGGTTGATCCCCAGTTTGTCCGTGTCGGCCAGGGGTTTGGGCTTTTGCATGTGGCGGGCGACTATCGCTTGAGAATGGGCTCATCGTGCGTGGATGCGGGCACGTTTTTGCCGTGGATGTTGGGGGGCACCGATTTGGCGGGGTTGCCCCGGATTCTGAACGGGGCACCGGACCTGGGCGTTTATGAGGGTGCGGTTCCGGTTCTTCGGCGGGGAACCATGATCTGGATTCGCTAGACCGGTTGATCAGTCCAATTGATCTTCCACGGGGAGGAGGAAGGCTTTGATTCCTTCCGTGGCGCCCAGCGTGGCTCGGAGTTCGGCCAAGGCGTTCATGACGCAGGGAGCCATTTCGTCCGGCACCACCATCATGGTGACGCGATTGGCGCCTGGCCAGACCGTGTTGTCGAGGCGGGGGCCGGTTCGTTTGCCGCGCCCGATGACGCGGGGCCAGGTGGTATAGCAGTGGACGCCGGCTTTGAAGGCGGCTTGGAGGACTTCCTCATGGACGGCGACATTATAGACGGCGAGGATCATTTTCATACGGCGACTCCATTTCCGGCCGGCTGACGGATTTTGAAGAGACTATAGAGGAGGGGGACGATGACCAACGTTGCGAACATGCCGACGAGGAGACCGCCGATGACGGTGATGCCGAGTGGTTGCCAGGATTCCGAGCCGACATCCTCTCGGACGGCCAAGGGAAGCATGCCGAAGACGGTGGTGAGGGTAGTGATGAGAACGGGCCGAAGGCGCGAGCGACCGGCGTTTTGGATGGCGGTCTTTAATTCCAGTCCACGAGCCCGCAAGAGATTGGTGTAGTCGATGAGCACGATGGCGTTATTCACGACGGTTCCGACGAGGAGGATCACGCCGATCAGGCTCATCACGCTGATGGGTGTCCGAGTGACATAGAGGGCGGCGAGGACGCCGGAGAAGCCGAAGGGGACGGCGAACATGACAATGAACGGATCGAGGAGGGATTCGAATTGGGCGGCCATGACGATATAGACGAGGATGAACCCGAGTGCGATCAACAGATAAAGGTCGCGGAAGGACTTTTCCTGTTCGCGCACAAGGCCGCCCATTTGGATTGCGATTCCGGGCGGGGGGACGATTCGCTCCGCGATGAGGCGTTGGAGGTCTTGGGCCACATCGCCCATGGGACGGCCGAGGAAGTTCATTTCCACCTTGACGAGGCGTTCTTGATCGAGCCGTTCAATCGAGACGGGGCCGCGTGTTTCCACGACGTCCGCCACGGCGTCGAGGCGAATCCGTGCGCCGGAAGGGAGGGCGAATTCGGCGTTCAGAAGGTCTTGGAAGGACTGGCGTTGGTTCTCCTGGAGCTGGACGAAGACATCGAAGAGGTTTTCGCCTTCGCGGTACTGGGTAGCGGTTCTGCCGTAGAAAAGGGTTCGAAGGGAGTCGGTGATCCAACTCACGGGGATTCCGAGAGCGGCGGCTTTTTCGCGGTCGATGCGCACGGCGACTTCGAGGTTGCCCAAGTCTCGGCTGATCGTGACATCGCGCGTGCCGGGAATGTGTTCGGCCAGGGCTTTGATGTCGAGGGCAAGGCGTTCGGTGATTTCGAGATCGTGGCCTAAAATTTCTACGGCGATCGGTTTTGTACCGCCCCCCATGAGGCGTTGGGAGAGGGGGTCGCCGAGATCCACGTTGAGTTTGACGATTTCCGGCCAGTGGCGGATTCGGTCGGCGATGGCGTTTCCGAGTTCCTTGGAGGATTGGCGCCGTTCGGTTTTCGGGACGAGGCGGAGGTTGAATACGCCCACGTGGGAACCATCCCGACCCCCGAAGGAGCCCTGCCGCGGAGCGCCGCAACGCCAGGCGAAGAGGCGAACGGCGCCCGGTTCGGCCACTTCCTGAACGACGGGGACGAGCCGCCGCATGACGGCGGCGGTTTCTTCCACGCGGGTGCTCACCGGCAGTTCCACGGTCAGGGTCACCATCGCGCTGTCCTGTTCGGGCATGAATTCGGTGCCCACCCGGGCGGCGAGGAGGAGGGAGCCGCAGAATATCGCAAAGGCGCCCAAGAGGACGATGGGGCGGTTTCGGAGGGCCCAACCGAGGAAGCGGCTGTAGGCGGTTTCGACCCACACGAATCCGCGCTCGCTCGTGTCGAACAAGCGGCGGCCCAGGGGACCGAGAGCGGCGCGCCGGGCGGAGGCTGGCCGGATAAGGCGGGAGCACAGCATGGGGGTGAAGAAAAGGGCGCAGAAGAGGCTGGCCATTAGCGTGAGTGTGACGATGCCCGCAAGCTGGGTGAAGAAGATTCCGATGATGCCTTTGACGAAGACGAGGGGAAGGAAGACGACAATGGTCGTCAAGGTGCTTGCGGCGATGGCCAGACCGACCTCTTCGGCTCCGAAAACAGAGGCTTCCCGAACTTTGACGCCGCGATCGGCATGGCGGGTGACATTTTCCAGAACGACGACGGCATTATCGACAACCATTCCGATCGCGATAGCAAGCGCGGAAAAGCTCAGGACGTTAAGGGTCCAGCCCATCACGAACATGAAGGTGAACGCGATGATGAGGGAGAAGGGGATAGTCAACGCGACGACGAGGGCACTGCGGAGGCTTCGCAGAAAGAACAAGGTTGTCAGGATGACGAAAAGGCCGCCCCAGAGAACGGTGCGGGAGACATTTTGAACGGACTGAAGAATATACTCGCTGCTGTCCATGATGAGGTTGATTTCAATGTCGCGCGGGAGGCGTTCGGCGATGGGTGCGAGCGCCTTTCGGACGGTTTCGCAGACCTCGACCGTGTTGGCGCCGGACCGTTTTTGGACCAGGACAATCATTCCCCGCTGTCTCATGGTTTCGACGATGCGAGTTTCCTCTTCGAAGCCGTCCACAATCTGGGCGACGTCGCGGAGCCGGACGATGCGGTCGTCCACGCGTTTGAGTGGGATTTCCGCGATCTGGTCGGCGCGTTCATACTCGCCGGGGACCCGGATGGTATATTCCTGAGTGCCAATTTTCATCGAGCCGGCGGGGAGGGTCAAATTTTCGGCTGCGAGCGCCTGGAGGACATCGCTGAGCAGCAAGTTGACTGCGGCCAATCGTTCCCGGTCCAGCATAATACGAATTTGGCGGATCGGTCCGCCGATGACGGTAACGCCGCCGACGCCGGGGAGTCGTTTCAAGGGATCCGCCAGTTCGTCGTTGATCAACGTATCCATTCGTTCCCAGCTTTCGCGGCCGCTGACGCTCAAGACCAGGATGGGGAAGTTTGCGGTATTGAACTTGAAAAGGATCGGGGTTTCGATGTCCTCGGGGAGTTCCCGTTTCGCGAACTCGAGCCGGTCCCGAATATCGTTGGCCGCTTCGTTCAGATCGGTACCCCAGACGAATTCGCAGGTCACGACCGACAATCCTTCGCGGGTTTGACTGCGGATTTTGTCCAAATTGTTGACGATGCTGAGAGCGTTTTCGACCGTGCGGGTGACCTTGGTTTCCACGTCTTCGGTGCTCGCGCCGGGCCAGGGGGTGATGACGCTGATGGCGGGGGGTTCGATTTCCGGCATCAGGTCGAGGGGGAGTCGGTAGAGCGAGAAAAGTCCGAGGACCAGGATGGCGAGGAAGACCATCGAGGTGGCGACGGGGCGGGAGACGCCGAATTCGGGTAATCTCATTGGGGTTCCTCCCCACTGGAGGCGGTCAGGATCCGGATGCTCGCTCCATCGGTTAATCGGTGTTGTCCCATGATGACAATGGGATCGCCTTCGACCAGGCCGCTCAGGATTTCCACCCATGAACCCTCTCGGATGCCGGTGGTGATGTCCCGGGCTTGAGCCGTTTCGCCGTTGGCCACGTAGACGATTTGGCGGTCGAGAATACGGATGATGGCCTCTGCGGGGATTGCGAGAGTCCGGGGGCGGATTTTGAGCGGGATACGGACGGAGGCATACAACCCCGATTTAAGGGGCAAGGAGTCGTCGGGAGGATTTTCGACGCGAAACTCGAGCGTGGCGGTTCGGATGGTTTTATCTACGGTTGGGAAAATGGCATACAGGTCGGCTTGAAGGGGGCGGTTTGGACGGGTGTCGATTTGAATTTCGGCCTTGACCGGCCGACCGGCGAGTTCGGGGAGATAGCGGGTGGGGATGGCGCAGCGGATGCGGACAGTGTCGGTATGCACGAGGCGGAGGAGGGGAGTGGAGGGGGACACCAAGGTTCCGGGATCGGCATACCGGGCCGCGACGATTCCATCGAAGGGGGCGCGGAGGAAGGCTTCGTTGCGGGTGACTTCTGCGGCTTGGAGGGCTGCTTCGGCTTGCGCGAGGCGAGCCAATGCCTGTTCGAGAGCGGCGGCGGCTTGCTCATCGAGTGTCACGGCGCGGTCTCGGGCCTGTTCCGTGATGGAGCCTTGGGCGAAGAGATTTTCCGCTCTTCGGCGTTCCCGCTCGGCCTCCGTGCGGTTGATTCGGGCGGCGGAAACGGCAGCACGCGCGACTTGGAGGGCGGCCTGTGCTTGAGCCACCGCTGCATCGAGGTCGTCGTGTTCCAGTTCGGCCACGCGCATACCGGCCTTGACGCGGACGCCTTCCTCGATGGGGGTTCCGTCTTCGCGGGCGAGGCGGGCCAGGCGGCCGGATATTTTTGGACGAATCTCCACGTCGTACAGCGCTTCCACGGTTCCGTTCAGGGACAGTTGTTCTTGGAGATCCATTCTTTCCGCGGAGGCGACGCGGACGGGCACGGGGGATCGGGTGGTGGTTTGCGTGGCTGCGGGTGGTTTTTTTGAGGACCGGAGTCCCGCGAGGGTGCCGGCGATGATGACGAGGGTGATGAGAAGGATCAGGAGGATTCGGAGGAATGTTTTCATGGTGTCATTTCTTTCTCCAGCAGATCCGACAGGTCGGAGGGGTCGTCATCGAGCGGGGAAAGGGTTCCGACGGCGCGCCGCAGAGCCAGCCGCGCGAGGGTGTGTTGGTAAAGGGCTTCGGCGTATAGGGCCTCGGTTCGAAGGAGGGCGGCTCGTGCCTGCGCGAGTTCGGCGGCGGTGGTCACGCCTTCCCGATAACCGGCATCGGCCAAGGTGAGGGCTTCGCGGGCGCGTTGCAGGTTGACCGTTTGGGTTTCGACGATGCGTTCTGCGTTTTCGAGTGCGGCGAGGGTTTGAGAGAGTTCGAGCCAGACTTTTTCTTCAACAGATTCCCGCTCCCGGAGACGCCGTCGGAGGATGGCCTCTTCCTCGGCGATCCGGCCTTCACGGGCGAGTCCATCGAACAAGAACCAGTCGGCCTGAAGGCCGACCGACCAATCGGGGGTCCAGTCCCCCGCCCCGAGCCGGTCGTTATCGAGGCGCACTTGGTTGTATTGATAAAAGGCGGAGATCATGGGGAAGCGGGTTCCCTTTGCGGCCTGGACCGATTCCTGTTGGAGGCGGATCAGAAGGTCGGCCTGGTTGAGTTCCGGGCGGAATGCGAAGGTTTTTTGAAGAAGCGTTTTGAGCGCCGGTCGGCCGGCTTGGAGGGTGAGTTCGCCCGCCAATTGGACGGGAGTCTCTTCCCGAACGCCCATCAATTGGAAGAGGCGGAGACGGGCCACATGCACACGGTTTTGGGATTGAATGTGTTCGGCATGGGCGTTCGCGAGTTCCACTTCGGCGCGGAGAACATCGTACCGGGCGGCGACGCCTTGGGCGGCGCGGTCGCGGGTATTCCGGAGCTGCGTTTCGGCCGATTCGACGGCGGAGCGGGCGGCACATTCCAATCGCTGGGCGAGCAAGACGGCATAGAACGCCGAGGCGGTTTCCAGGACCAAGGCTTGAGTTCGACTGCGGATGAATTCATCGGACCAGAAATCGTAGAGGCGGGCGGCCCGCAACGCGGCCTGGATCGCGCCGCCGCGGAAGAGGGGTTGCGTGATGCGGAGACTGGCAGAATACCGTTCGAAGGGATCGGGGTTTGGGGTTGCTCCGGTGGTGCTGGGATCGAGGCGGGCGGCCGTGCCCTGGAGGGCGAGGGAGGGAAGAATCTGGCCGTAGGAGGAGAGGATACGCCCCGAGGCGATTTCTTTTTCTTCGAGTGCGGCGAGCAACTCTTTGTTCTGACGCAGGGCCAGTTTAACGGCGTCGGAGAGGGTCAAGACTCCTGCGATGGCCGGCGGGTTTTCTGGGGGAGGGGCGGGTGGGTGGGCGCGTTCGATCCGTTTCTCGCGAAGGGTGGCATGATAGGCGGATCGAGTCACGCAGCCGGAGAGGAGGGCAGCGGAGCAGAGGAGGAGCGAACGAAGGGGGAGGCGGTTCATGGGGAGCGCGACTCCGGTGGGCGGATGGCCGTCAGAAAGGTCTGGACAGCGTTTTCCGCGAGCGTTTCGAACGGGGTGAGGGTTGGGTTTAAGTTCCAGTAGCGGACGAACCCGAGGAGAAAGGCTTGGAAACACAGGGTGAGGCAAACGGGGTCGAGGGGGAGGAAAAGCCCTTCCGACACGCCGCGGCGGAACAGGTCCGTGAGGGTGGCGGAGTAGTGGGCGATGAAGGGGGTGTGGTGGTGCTTCAGGGTTCGTTCGAAGAGAAGCCGGTCGGAGGGTTCGTTGCTGAAGACGATTTGGGCGAGCGGTTGATGGAGGCTGATGCGGCGGAGGAAGAGGCGCATGATGGCGGCGATGGCGACGCGGGGATCGGGGATTTGGGCGACGAGGGCGTCGAATTCGCGCGTCAATTCCTCGTGGTGGTGGCGCAGGACATGGGCGTAGATATCTTCCTTGTCGCGGAAGAGGTTATAGAGGGTTCCGACGGCGAATCCGGCACGCGCGGCGATGGAGGCGATGGAGGCCCTGTGGAATCCCTTTCGGATGAATTCGGATTCGGCGGCTTCCAGAATGGCGGCGCGTCGGAACTCCCGTTCGCGGGTCTTGCGAAGGCTGCGACCGGTTCGAGATTTCCCTTTGGCTATTTGGCGGGTTCGGCGCAATTTATGAATCTCTGATTCAAAACATGAATTAGTATTCAAAATCTAAACGCCGGCGTCAAGATATTTTTCGAGGAAAAGGGAGAGGGTGGGGAAGGAGGCACGGCCGCCGAGGCGGCGGACTGCTCGGTGCATGAGCCGGAGGGCGGCAGGAATATGATCGGCGAAAGCGGCCGTTGCGGGGGAAGACCCGAGCCGCGCATAGGCGCCCAGAGCCTGGGCGAGCCGCTGTACGGCGGCCGTAAAAAAATCGTCGGTTTCGACGGGAAACGAGACGTGGCGGCGATATTCTTCCAACAGGGCGTCCTGAAGGGATTCGGAAAGGGAGACATAAGGATCGAAGAGGAGGGAGGCCAGATCATACACGGCCGGCCCCCAGCGCATGCCCTGGTAGTCAATGAAGGCGGGGCCTTGCGGTGTGAGCAGAATATTGGAGGATTGGAGATCCCGATGGAGGAGCACCCCTGGTAGTGTCAGAAGGCGTTGTGCAACATCTTCCATCTCGCGGAGGAGGGGGCGGATTTGGGCTGGCGTCATTCCCAGCCGGTGTTCGAGGAAGAAACGGGCCCAGTAGCGGCGTTCCCAGCGATAGAGGCGGGGCGAAAAAGGAGGTGCGAGAGGAAGGTGGGCCGCTTCTGCGGCGGGGCGCCCCTTCTCGTGGAGGCGTGCGGCGAGGGCGAGCACCGGCTGATAAAGGTGGAATCGTTGGGTTTCGGAAGCGGTTCGCACGGCGGTGCAGAGGTCGAGGTCGCCCAGGTCCTCCAAAAGGAGGCAACGGCGGCGGGTCTGGGAGTTCAGGAGTTGGGGAACGCGGAGACCCAACTGATGAAGGAAGAGGGTATGGCGGGCGTATCGTGCGTTTTCTTGGCGTTCGCGCCCATATTCAATCAAGATGGCGGTTTTTTCTGCGGACAGCACGCGGACGAACGTTCGGTCCGAACCGCGCGCTGGAAATGCGCAGAGGGTTGTTCGATCGGGGTTCCAGCCGGCCTTTTGGAGGACGGTGGAAAGGCGGGGCCAACGGGCGGCGGGGAGAATACAACCGGTCAGGCGGGAGGCGAACACCGTTGTTCCCGGTGCGACGACGGCCTGGCGCAGTTCGGTTCCGGGCGCGATGGAAGCGCCGGGGGCAACGAGGGAGTTTTCGATTCGAGCGCCTTGCCCGATCGTGGCATCCGGAGCGAGAGCGGTCCATCCCTTGAGATGAACGCCTTGGCGGCGGAACCGTTTTCGCAGTCCATTCTGGCGGCGGTCATAGAGCGCTGCACCCGGGGTTCGACTGCGGAAAGCGGCTTCCACGGCCTGATGGGTTGCGAGGTAATCGGAGAGGGTTCCGAGGTCGGCCCAAAAAGCGTTTGGCAAGGCACAACCCCGGATGACACCGCCTGAGGACTGGGCTTTTTCGTAGGCTTCGATGATGGAGGAAGGAATGGAAGGCGTCAGGAAGGGGAGGATGCGTCGGTCGAGGAGATGGAGGCCGCTGAAGGTGAAGGCATCGGGCTTTCCGGGGGATCCCTGACGGAACGAGGCGATGGTTCCTTTTTTCATGAGGACGGTTTGAGGCCCGATATGGGGGATGAGCCAGAGAACGGCGAGGGGAGGTGAAGGGGTTTGCCAGGTGGAGAGGAGGGGGGAGGGATCGGCTTCGAACGCGATGTCGCCGTTGATCAGCCAGAAGGGGTGGTCATCCAAAAACCATTCGGCATGACGCAACGCCCCGCCGGTGCCGAACGGACCGGCTGATTCAAACGAAAAATGGAGCTGGAGGGGGCCTTTCCAGGCGGAGGCGACGGCCCATACGGTATCGGCGCGACCCGCGAGGTTGATGAGGACATGCTGCACACCCCATTGGACGAGCCGGTCGAGGGTATGGTGGAGCAGAGGGCGGTTCCAGAGGGGGATGCAGGGTTTTGGGACGGCGTAACTAAGGGGGCGGAGGCGGGTGGCGAGGCCGGCGGCGAGGAGGAAGGCTTTGGTAGGCCGGGGAGGGGTCATTCGGGCCGGTAGAGGAGGAGGGAGGAACGGAGTTGGTTGAAGCGGCGGAGGTTCGGCTCCCAGCGAGCGACAATGGAATGGGGAGGGGCGCCGTCGAGGAGTGCGAGTCGCACCTCATCCGTTCCATAGAGTTTGTCGAAGAATTCGGGCCGTGCCTTTTGCCACAGGCGTTTTTTCCCGTACAGTTCCTGGAGGGTTGAAAGGATGAGGACGGAGAGGGCGACGGGTCGGAAACGGCGCGGGTCCGTTACGACGATTCGGACACCGGAGAGAAGTCGGTTGGCCCATGGGCCGCTATTGGGGATGAAGGGGTGGAAATGGCACGAGACCCCGGGAAGGGGGGAGTCGGCAAGGCGTTCCAGGACTTCGGGGGCACGCATCCAAGGGGCTCCGAAGACTTGGAAAGGAAGGAGGCCGGTTCGATCGCACGTGAGCGAGGGAACGGCTTCGGTGAAGACGGTGGCGAGGTAGCATGCGGCGGATTCCCAGGAACGGATGCCGGGGGAGGGTGGGACCCAAGGTGGCCAGTCGGGTCCACGATGGGGCTGACGGGGCCATGCCCTCATGGGGGCGATTTTAAGGGGCAGGTCAAGATTCCAAATCTTTTGGAGGCAGAGGGCCGTTTCGCCAGGGGTCATGGCGGTCGCGAGGGGAAGGGGTACTGCGCCGACAAAACTGGTGAAACGGCTTTCCAGCAGAGGACCATCCGGTTGGAAGGGAAGGGGAATGGGGCGATCGGCGATGATGAGGGGGGTCTGGAATCGGGCGGCGGTGCGGAGAACTTCGGCGAGTGTGCTCAGGTAGGTATAACATCGCGCGCCGATGTCCTGGAGGTCGAAAATCAGGAGGTCCAGGCGCCGGAGTTGAGCGGGATCGGGTGCTGGGCGGGTCCCGTAGAGGGAGCAGAGAGGAATATTCCAGTGGGGGAAGCGCGTCGAGGGGACGGGTTGTCCTGCCCCGGCGGACCCGAAAAAGCCGTGTTCGGGCGAGAAGAGGACGGCGAGAGTGGTATCCTGTCGGCGATGCCAGGCTTCGGCGGCCGTGCAACCGTTTTGGGTCATGGCGGCGATGTGGGAGACCAGGCCCACCCTCTGACCGGCACCTGCGCGGCGTGCAAGCAGGACATCCATACCGGTTGCGAAACGCGGGCGGCTCATGCCGGGGGAGATTCTCGGGGCGGCGATTCGCCCAGGAACCGACGGATGGCCTCGAGGAGCGTTTTCCGCTCGAAGGGTTTTTGGACGAAAGTCCATTCGCAAGGGGGCATGAATCGGCGGAGATAATCGCGGGAGAAGCCGGAGGTGATGATCAGGGGGGCGCCGGGCTTGGCATCGACGAGGCGGCGCATAAACGGCTCGATATCCATATCGGGCATGACGGCATTGACCATACAGATGGCATAGGCGTCGGGGGATTTGCGGTAGAGGGAGAGACCTTCGGCGGCGGTTCGAGCGGTATGGACGCGGAATCCTTCGTTGTTGAGAAGCGCCTCCGTTTCTTCGAGAAAAATGTCCTCGTGGTCTATGGCGAGGATCAGGGGTTTTTCCTCCCGGCGCGGGGCGAGCTGGGGGGCGGCGATGGGCAAGAATATCTGGAAGACGGTTCCAGAGGCTGGCGTGCTTCGGACGGAGACCCATCCCCCGTAGCCGAGTACGGCGGTATGTGCGACGGAGAGGCCGAGTCCCATGCCGCCGTTCTCACGGGGGGAGGAGAACGGGTCGAAGAGATGGGCGAGGTCTTCCGGCGAGAGGTTGGCGCCGGTATCTCCGATTTGGACGATGGCGTAGGGGCCGATTTGGGCGCGGGGATTCGCCTGGATGTCCGGCCGTTTGACCATCTGCTCACGGCAGGAAAAACGGATTTGAGCGCCTTTGGGGAGGGACTCTGCGCGTTGGAACAGGAAATCAATGAAAATATCCACCAGTTGAGCAGGGTCGGCCAGGACGTGGGTAGGGCGCCCGGAATCGGAGAAACGAATTTCCACGCCGTTTCGCTCGAGGGCAGGTTGGGCCAGTTCGATGGCGCGCGTGAGGGCCTGTTTCAATGAGACGGGTTGGAGGCGGACATCGCCTTCGGTATTACTTGCCCGGGCGATGGTAAGGATGCGGCGGGTAAGATCCTGGCCCAGGCGGGAGGCATCCATAATTTTTTGCGCGTCGGCGTGGGCGCTGGTATTTCGGGCGACGGTGGAGAGAAGCGAAGAGGCGAAACCGGTGAGGGCGCCGAAGATGCGGGAATATTCGCGGGCAACAGTGCTGGAGAGTTTGCCCAAGGCCTCCATTTTTTCGGCGCGCCGGTGGTGTCGTTCATTCCGGAGTGTTCGGCTCACATCCCGGAGGATAAGGACGACGCCTTCGAGTCGGCGGGGGTCGAGGAGAATGGGGGCTCCCGAGACCGAGACTTCTTTCTCTTTCTTGTTTTTGTCGGTCAGAAGAAGCGTTCGTTCTGGAAGGGAGCGGGCTTTGCCGCTTCGGAGCATTTTCATTGCGGGGCATTCGATGGGGCGGCGGCTTTCGGGGTCGGCCACGAGGCAGATGTCGGCTAACGAGCGTCCAATGGCATCTTTGCGATTCCAGCGGGTGAGGCGTTCGGCGGCGCGGTTGAAGAAGTTGATGGTGCCTTGTCGGTCGGTCGTGATCAGGCCATCGGTGAGGGAATCGAGGGCGGTGGTGAACCAACGGCGGGACTCTTCGAGGCGGGTTTCGTACTGATGACGGAAGAGGGCGATTTCGAGGGCGATTTTGAGATCTGTTTTTTCCAGGGGGCGGTGGAGGAAACCGAAGGGGGAAGCGGATTGGACTTTTTCGAGTAGGGCGGGATTGGAGGAGTCGGCGATGTACACGACGGGGATGCGGAGTTTCAAGAGTTGGGCACCGGTTTGGAAGGCGTCCGGATGACCTTCGAGTTCTGTTTCGATGAGGGCGAGATCGGGCGGGAGCGAGTGGGCGGCTTCGAGCGCCTGTTGGCCGGAAAGGGCGGGGCCGTCGGCGCCATATCCGAGCGAGGCGACGAGGTTCTGGAGTTCGGCGCCGGCCTCGGGGGTTTTGGAAAGAATCAAGATGCGAATACCCGCCATTCGCCTGTGGCCTCCGCGTTCGGGAGCAGTATGGCAAAACGGTGGGATGCATTCAAGTGGGGAGGTTTAAGAGGAAACCCGAGGCTTGAAGGGCGGGAAGGTTGGGAATACCATGTGGCAAAAACGGAAATCGAGGCCATGAATCGGGTTGAACGCGCGTTTGGGGAGGCGATGGAAACGTTACGGATCGGGGACACGCCTGAGCATTTGCCATTGAAGAAGGATTTGTCCCAGGGGGCGGGGCATGCCCGTTGATGCGGTTCCATGGGTTCGTTCCCGTCTTGAGCGGTGGATTCCGTATGGACTTTACGCGGGGTTGGCCGTTGCGCTGGAGGGGTGCGAGGATGTGCTTGACCTCGGGTGTGGAACCGATTCCATGATCCGGCATTTTGTGGTTAGCCGACGCGTGATCGGGGTGGACCGCTATTACCCCTCGCTTTTAAACAATCGGAAAACGACCGGCTACGCGGCGTGGGTGCAAGCCGATCTTTGCGCGCTTCCGTTTGGTCCGAAGTCTGTGGATGCGGTGACGGCATTGGATGTATTGGAGCATTTGGAAAAAGCGGAGGGTTTGGCGCGGTTGAAGGAGTGGGAGGCGATTGCCCGGAAGAGGGTGGTGATTTTGACTCCAAACGGGTTTGTTCCGCAGGCGGCTTCCGAAAATCCGTGGCAGGCGCATCGGAGCGGATGGACGGTGGAAGAATTTGAGCGCCAGGGGTATCGGGTATCCGGTGTTTACGGGTGGAAGAGGTTGCGCGGTCCCTATGCGCGATTGAAATGGAAGCCGGCGTGGTTTTGGGAGATCGTGTCCGCCCTTTCTCAGCCCTGGGTGGGTTGTCGTGCCCGGCTGGCGTTTCATTTGTTGGCGGTGAAAGGGGTGGAGGAAACGGCCTGGGCATGCGGGTTAGGGGTGTGAAATGGCAGAAAACGAGAGGGGGCTCTTTTTTTTACGTGATCGGCTGAACCAGTTGGATCACCCTTATTTTCGCCAAAGCGCGATCGTTTTTCTGTTGAGTCTGATGGGGGGCGTCCTCAATCTGGCATGCCGGATTGTGCTGGGAAGAATGTTGACGGGGGAGCAGTACGGAGAGATGGAGACAGCGTTGCAATTCGGCTCCTATTTGATGATGCCCTTGAGCACGCTTAATCTGTTTCTGATTCGCCAGGTGGCCGAGGCAGATGGTTTGGGTGATCCGGCGCGCATTCAGTCGGCTGTTCGGATTTTGGGGGGCTGGATTTTACTCTATGGGGGTGGGAGTGCCATCGGGCTTGTTGTTCTCGGGCCCTGGTTACGGGATTGGTTCCGGTATCATTCGCTCTGGCCGTTTCTCGCTACGGCGACTTTGGGTGTGACGACCTCTGCCTTGCTTGTGGGGGCTGCCCTGTTGCAGGGGACCCGACAATTCTGGCGCAACGGGTTTGTCGGTCTGGCGGGTCCTTCGGTTCGGATTGTGGCTTCGTGGGGACTGGTGGGATTGGGCTATGGAGCAACGGGGGCAATTGCGGCGCTTTCGATTTCCAACGTGGTCATGGGTGTTGTGAGCCTTTTCTTGATTCTTCCGCTCCTGCGGCCCTGGCGTCCCAGCGCAGAGGTGTCGCAACGGGTTCTTGGGCGCGCCTTGGTTCCCTTGACTTTGATTTTCTGGATGGGCGGTATTTTGGGGGGGGTGGATCTTTTTTTTGTCAAAAGGGTGTTTGATCCTTGGATAGCGGGGGACTATGCCCGTGTGAGCGCTGTGGTTCGCCAAGGGCTGATGTTGAATGGTTTTTTAGCGGTGACCCTGTTCCCCTGGGTGGCGGCGGAAAAGGCGGGTGGGCGGAGTACCCAACATCTTTTGCTTCGCGCGTTAGGGGTGGCAGGGGGGATGGCTCTTGGAATGGCGGTGGTTTTCACCCTTTTTCCTGGGCTCATTTTGAGATTGTTTTATGGCGAAGTGTCGGAGCGGATGTTGCAATGGACGCCTCGGTTGGCCTGGGCGCTGGTGCCGGGCAGTCTGATTCCACTTCTCATTCAATATGTACTGGCCAGGGGAGAATATCGCGCGCTTCTTATCGTATGGCCGGCGGTGGGGCTCTATCTCTTCCTTTTGGGGGCGTTCTGCGATTCCATTGAGGCGATCATACCGGCCGTAGGATTCGGGCTGTTGGCGATTGCGGCGCTCATGACGTGGCGGATTCTGCGGGTTCAGTGCGCGGCGGAGTCCTCCTCCCGCCAGGCGGCGACGTCCACGCCGTCGGACTCGAGCGTGTAGCCCGCCTCGCGAAGTCGGCGTCGGCAATCGGTGCGGTCCTCCATCGTCAGATGTTGTTCTTCGTACAGGATGAGGCGGGGGCGCCATTCCGATTGCATGATCTGACGAACCACAAGGGCATCGGCGCCTTCCACGTCGCTCAGGACGAGATCCACGTGGTGGATGCCGTGTTTGCGGCATAAGGTCGAAAAAGTGAGTGTTGGAATTTCTTGGCAGGCAAGGAACGGCTCGAGTCCGGGAAATTGCGCGGCATGTTTGAGCACTTGTTGTCGGTCGAACGACCCCAGTTGGTCATGGCCGGGAGGCAGCGAATTATTTTCCCGGACGAACCAGAAAGGGATTGTGCCGTTTTGGGGACCCAGGGCGGCCTGTTCGAAAAGGAGCCCTTGACGCCCGATATAGGCTCGGCGAAGACGTTGGAAAACGTAGGGCACGGGCTCCACGAGGATGCCTTGCCATCCGAACCGATAAATGAACTCGCGGAGCGGGTCGCCTGAAAGGCCGTCGTTTGCGCCGATGTTGAGGAAGTAGACGTTTCGGCCTTGGCAGGCGGCGAGCCGTTGGAGGGCTGTTCGCGCCAGACTGTGTTCGCGCCAGTGCTCGGGCAGCAGCCAGAGCAGGCGGTAGAGAAAAGACTTGAGCTGGACCGATCGGGCGAGCGGGGGGCGAAGCCGCTGCGCGATCCACAAAAGGGGGGTAGGGATCATGGGGGCGCCGGCGCTTCGGGTTTTGCGGCCCCGTACAGCGGCCGGCGATGACGAAGCAGCCAGAGGGCCCACTGGAGTTTGACGGAACCGGGCCAGCATTCCGAAACGAACACGGCGTCTGGAACCGTTCGGGTGCGTTGAATGCGTTGCCGATGGCGTCGGATATCAGGAAACAGACGGATATTCCACCCGATGGCGCGGAGATCCGCAGCGGCAACGGCAAAGTGACCGAGAAGGCAGAGGAAGAGGATTTCCATCAAAAGGAGCGCGCTATAGAGAGGGAGGATTCGCGCCAGGTAGCCGGCGCTGTAATTTTTGAGGAGGGTTCGAAGCAGGTGCCGTTCGGCCCAGTAGCGGGTTTGGGGGCGTTTTTCGTTGGACAAGGTGGCGAAATGGCGATGAACGACCCGTGCGCCGGTGCGGATCAGGAGGCGGTACCCGTGAATCCGGATTCGCCAGCAGAGGTCCACTTCGTCATTCAGTGTGAAATGGAGGGGATCGTATCCGCCCGCTTTTTCGTAAGCATCGCGGCGGGTCAAAAGAACTGTTCCGCTGCACCAGGCGGAGAGGATCCGGTCCTCGCCCGTCCAGCGCCAGCCTGCTCCAAAGCAGTGTTGGACGCCGAACCGGTCTACCCTGTACCCTTGGAGCTCGATTGTCGTGGGGTCTTTGTGCCAGACGTGTGTACAACCGCAGACTCCGCAGTCGGGATGGGCGTCCATCACTTCCATCAGTTTGGCGAGGACGTCCGGATCCAGTTCGGTATCGTTACAAAGGAAGAGGAGAAAATCTCCCTGGGCATGGCGGGCGCCGAACGCGAAGCCGCCTCCCGTCCCTTCGTTTCTTACGTTGCGGAGGATTCGAGCATCCCGGCATTCGGCGGTGAAGCGGGGAAGGGAGTTGTCAGTAGAAGCGTTATCCACGATGAGGATTTCTCGATCGCAGAACGTTTGCGCCAAACACGATCGGTAACAGGCGATCGTGAGATCGGGTTTATTCCAATTGAGGATGATGATGGAGACCCGCGGAGGCATGGCGTGAAAATGTTGAATGTTGAGGTCTGACCCCAGGGGAAGGTTAAGAGGGCCAGGACCAGACGGAGTCGTCGTCGGTTACGGGAAGGGCGACGGGGCGGCCGCGCGCGGCGGATTGGTACATGGCGAGGACGATTTCCACCGTGTGCCGAACGGAAGATACGGGGATGACGACCTCCCGATTTTCATGGATGGCTTCGATCATGTCTTGAATCACGACCCCATGATCGAGGAATCCAAAGTCGGTGGCGCCGGTAGCTCCTGTGGCCTGGGTGGCATTACCGTACTGACGGATTTCGTTGTCTTCCGGCCGTTCGTCCTTGAACTTCCAAATCGTCATCCGCTCACCGACCACGACGGCCGTGCCATCCGTGCCGTGGATTTCGATTCGGACATCCACCCCTGGCCACAAGGCAGTGGAGGCTTCCACCATTCCGCGGGCGCCGTTTCGAAAACCGAGGAAGGCGTAAAGGGTGTCCTCGAGATGGATGCCGGGATGGGCGAGGTTCAGCATCCGCGCATCCACTTCCGCCGCTTCGCCCGCCAGGTAGTGCAGCAGGTCGATATAATGAAACGCATGCTGGACGGTCACACCCGCCCCGGATTTGCGGGACATCCGCCAGGCATCGGATTGATAGTAATCGGTCGGTCGGAACCACTTCATGATGGCATCGGCCTGGAGAAGGCGGCCGAAGCGGCCCTGGAGTGCGGCGGTTCGGATGGCTTGAATGGATTTGCGGACGCGGCATTGGACGGTGCAGCCGAATTTAACGCCGGCCTTTCGGCAGGCTTCGATCATCGCGTCGGTTTCCCGCAATGTCATGGCGGGAGGCTTTTCCGTCAGCACGTGTTTGCGGGCCATGGCGCAGGCGAGGACGGCATCGAAATGGAGGTGATTGGGCAGGCAGACGTTTACGACATCCACCTCAGGGTCGGCCAGCATATCGTTGAGCGATTCGTAGGCTCGGGTCCCGTATTCAGCGGCCAGTTTTTCTGCGCGGGGTCGGTTGGTGTCGCAAACTGCGACGAGGCGGCCTCCGCGGGAGTGTTTGATTCCCTTGGCGTGGAAGGGGGCGACAAGCCCTGCGCCCAAAATTCCGAAGCCGATTGTTTTCGAGGGGGTCATGGCAGTTCCTCCGGGGTGAGCACTCCTTTCAGGGCTTCCAGCTTCTCGATTGCGTCGAACAGGCGCTCCCATTCTGAGAGGGGGGCTTTGTGGGTGACGAGTTTCTCGGCAGGGATTGCACCGCCGGCGATTAGGGCGACGGCGCGATCCCAGGCGAGGTAGTGCGTGGACATGTTGAAAAAGAGGGTCAGCACCTTTTTCTGAAACTCGTCCCAGGGCAATTCGACGGGGCGGTTGCCCGTCAAGCCGATGGCACAGATTTTTCCCATTTTTCTGGCGAACGCGGCGGCGCCGGCGATGGCGCGGGGGGCCCCGCTGCATTCGACGATGAGATCGGCGCCTCCGCCCTCAGTGAGGGCGAGGATCTGCTCAGCGGCGTTATCCTTTTGAACGTTGATCAATTTTGAAAACCCGAGTTCGCGAGCTTTGGGCATGCGGAGCGATTCGTCGCCCGTTGTGCCGAGGATGACGACCTCCCGTGCTCCGCAGGCGCGGGCGGTGAGGGCTGCGAGGAGCCCGATGGGACCGGGACCGATCACCACCACGAAATCGCCGGGAGTGAAAGCGCCGCGGATGATGAGGTCGGTTACGGCGTTGGCCGTGGGTTCCACCATTACCGCTTGGTCCCAGGTCATGGAGTCGGGGATCGGGTGCAGGAGGGCTTCGGGATAGACGATTGCGGGGGCCATTCCCCCATGGATCCCCCATCCGGGGGATCGTTTGTGGGGGCAGATTTGGATGTTACCCGTTCGGCAGAGGGGGCAAACGCCGCAGGCTTTCGTATGGGGTTCGGCGACCACGCGGTCGCCGGGTTTGAGGCGGCGGCAGTTGGGTCCGCAGGCGACGATGGTGCCGGCGAACTCGTGCCCAAGAATGACGGGGGGCCAGTAGGGGAACTGGTCATGTCGGATGTGGATATCGGAGCCGCAGATGCCGCAGGCGGCGATGTGGATGCGGACTTCGCCCGGGCCGGGCATACCGGGATCGGGCATTTCCCGCACTTCGATAAAGCCGACGCCTTTTTGCGTTTTGACCAGCGCTTTCATGGGAGGGACTCCATATAAGCCGGGAGGAACGCGAGAAGCGTCTCGGCGGCTTCCGCAATTTCTTCGGGCCGGATATGTTCGTCGCGGGAGTGGGCGACCGAGAGGGAACCGGGTCCCCAAACGACGGTGGGAATGTGAAGAACTTCCGTGTAGTAGCAAGCGTCACAGGAGGCGGTCATGGCGTCTATGCGGGTGGGGCGGCCTTGTGCGGCGGAAGCCCTGAGCAGCAGTTGGGGCAGGGGATGGGTAGGATCGAGCACGCTGCAATTATGGCGGTACATGAAAGACAGGGCGAAACGGCCGGCGAGATCGGGGAGGGTATCCAGCGCGGTTTTGAATTCCCCGCAGATTTGGTCGCGGGTACGGTTGGGGAGGAAGCCGAGGACGCCTTCGAGTCGGGCGCGGCTGGGGGCGGTTGCCGGCCAGTTGCCGGCTTCGATGCGGCCAAAGGTGAGAGGCATGGGGTTAGGGTAAGGATCGAAGAGCGGAAAGCCGCGTGATTGGTTGAGGAGTTCGTGATGATAGTTTTCGAGAGCACTCATCGCCTCGCGGGCCAGGAGGAGGGCGCTGCGGGTTTGGCCGGCCTGTCCGCTGTGGCCCGCCTTGCCTTGGAGGAGGAGGCGGAACCAGACGGCCCCGCGAATCGATGTCATGATCCGTTGTTCGGTCGGTTCCAGGACGATGCAACCGGAAGCTTCCTCGCCGCGGCGCGCCATGGCAAGGGTTCCGTTTCCGCCATTTTCCTCTTCGACCACGAGATGCGCGACGAGATCCCCTGGAAGGGAAACTTTTCGATCGGCAAGGGCGCGGAACAGGAGAAAGAGGAGGGCGATTTGTCCCTTGGCATCGCACGCGCCGCGGCCGTACAGTCGGTTTTCGTGTTCCCTGGCGTTCCAAGGGTCTGCCATATCTTCGGAAGGGGGCACGACATCTCCATGTGTATTGAACAAAAATGGGGGTGCTTCGCCGGTGCCTGGGCGGCGGATGCGGAGATTGAAGCGGCCCTTGTAGGAAAGGTCGGGGATGGGGGAGGAGTAATCGGGGTCGCTTTTCAGATCATCGGAAAGCGGGATTCGCTCCACCTCGGCGCCGATTCGTTGGAATGCGTTTTCGAGGAAGAGGAAGGACTCTTTTTCTTTTCCGGGTGTAGAGGGGAATGCGATGAGATGGGAGAGGAAGCGGACGGTTTCGGGCAGGAGTGGTGCGAGGGAGGTTGTGGGGGCGCTCATGGCGAGGCTTCCACATCGTGGAGTGCCGCTTCAAAGAGGGCGAGACTTTCCTCCGCCTCTTCCTGGGTGATGACAAGGGGTGGGGCGACACGGATGACGTTTCCGTAGAAGCCGACGGATCCGATCAGAAGTCCCTTTTCGGCGGCGGCGTCAATCAGGGGACGAATTATTTCCGGAAAAGGTTCTCGGGTCGTCTTATTCTTGACGAATTCGAGTCCCATGACGAGCCCCATTCCACGAACATCGCCGAGGAAGCGGCTGTGTCGGGCAATTTCCAGCAAGCGCTGTTTCATGAAAGCTCCCATGCGGGCCGAGTTGCCGACGAGATCTTCCTGCCGGTAGATTTCGAGAATGGCGGACACGGCCGCGCTGGCGAGGGGGTTCCCGCCGAGGGTACTGGACATTTCGCCTTTTTTGAGGCAGGCAAAGATTTCGGAGGAACCGGCGACGGCGGAGACGGGAATGCCGCAGCCGATGGCCTTGCCGATGCAGACGAGGTCGGGTTTAAGGTCTTCGTGTTCCATCGCCCACATGCGGCCGGTGCGGCCGTAGGAAGACTGGACTTCGTCGAGGGTGAACAGAAGGTTGTTGGCCCGGGCCCATTCTTCAAGGCGTTTGAGCCATCCGTGTGGCGGGAAGACAAAGCCTGCGGCTCCTTGGTAGGGCTCGACGATGAGACCTGCGAGCGAACCGGTGGAATTGGCGGCGATTTCGGTTTCGAGGTAATCGAAGTAGCGCGGGAAGCGGGGGCCGTCCTTGCACCATTCGAAGGGGTCGTGGTAGGGGTTGGGGTAGAGGGCGCGGATCACGCCGGGCATCGGGGGGCCGTAGCCACGTTTCGGACCGGCCATTCCGCCGACGGAGGCGGCGCCGTAGGTTCGTCCGTGGAATCCGCCGATGAAAGAGAGGATTTCGAATTTTCCGGATCGTCGTTTCATGAGGCGGAGGCAGGCTTCGACCGCTTCGGACCCTGTGCTGAGAAAGAAGCACTTGTCGAGATGGGATGGGAGGGCCTTGACGAGCCGTTCGGCTGCTTCGATTCGGTAGGTGTTGGGGCATTCGTAATTATTGAGCAGATCGCCCGCGGCCTTTCGGACGGCCTCCACGAGTCGGGGGTGGCAGTGACCGACATTGGTGACCAGCACGCCCGAGGTCCAGTCGAGGAAACGGTTCTCATCGGCGTCGGTCACGACGCAGCCGCGGGCGGACTTCCAGACGACAGGGGCCTGGTAGCCGGTGACATCGGCTTCGTAGCGGTGCCATTTGTCGAGAAGGGCTTTTCCTTTTGGGCCGGGGAGCGGGGGGGTTACGGACGTGATCATGGCGGGATTCCTTATGCGGGGGAAAGGCCGAGCTGGAAGCCCTGATCGAGCAGTTCCTTGTTGACGATATTGCGGGGGGGCTTTCCGGCGGCGAACTGGAGCAGGTCGTTCAAGATGCTTTTGCGGATTTGGTCGCCCGATTCGACGGAGGCCCATGCGGTATGGGGGGTGAGAATGACGTTTTCCAGGTTGAAGAGGGGGAGGGAAAGGGGGGGGGGTTCGACTTCGTAAACGTCGATAGCGGCGCCTGCGATTTTCCGTGTTCGGCAGGCTTCCGCGAGCGCATCCGTGTCCACCATCCCGCCGCGGGAGGTGTTGATGAGGTAGGCGGTCGGTTTCATCAGCGCCAGGGTATGGGCGTTGACGAGGTGACGGGTTTCGGGGGTGAGGGGGGTGTGGAGGGTGATGAAATCAGACTCGCGGAAAATGGTTTCGTGGTTTACGAAGGGGACCCCGAGTTGGGCTTTACGCTGTTCGGAGAGGTAGGGATCGCAGGCGAGAATCCGGAAGCCGAAGCTTTTCAACCTGAGAATGAGGGTGCCGCCGATCCGGCCGGCGCCGATGACGCCGAGTGTTTTTTCTTTCATTCGGTAAAGAGGAAAGAGGCGGGTAAAATCCCATTGGCCGGAGCGGCTGGATTCTTCGAGCGTTCTGCGGCCGGCCACGATTTTGCGTGCGCAAGCGAACAAGAGGGCGATGGCGTGTTCCGCAACATCCTCGACGCAGTAATCGGGCTGATAGACGAAGAGGATGTGGCGGCGGGTACAGGCGGCCACGTCCACGTTGTCGTAGCCGATGCCATGGCGGATGATCAAGCGGCAGTGGGGGAGCCGGGCGAGGAGGGAGTCGGTGATTTTGACCATATTGACCACCAGCGCGTCGGCATCGCTGACCGCGGCGGCGACATCTTCTTCGGGACGGAATTTGAGTTGAAAGGCGGCGAAGGAGTGGCCGGCCTTGGTGAGTTCCGCGGTTTCCCAGTCGAGGTTTTCTTCGATGTAGTCGGTGACGGCGATCTTCATGCGCGAACCTCCACCCAGCGGTTGGTTTGGTCGGCCTGGTAAATGGCTTCCACCACACGGAGGGCGGCGACGCCGTCTTGGCCGGTGATATCGGGCTCGGTATCCTGGAGGATGCAGTCCGCGAATCGGCGAACGTACATCAGGCCCATATAGCCGGAGTAGCCTTTGACGGGTTCGAGTTCGAACTCGAGGGAGCGGCGGGGCGAACCGGAGAAGGCGGGATCGTCGGAACAGAGAACGAGGAGATCTTTTTGTCCTTCGTAAGCGGGAGCCCAGGCGAGGACGCCGCGGGTGCCGCGGATGCCGATGTAGAGATCGCGCCCGTAGGGGAAGGCATCGGGCACCGTGTAGCTGATATCGAGGGCCATGACGGCGCCGTTGCGGAACTGGAGATGGGCGAAGGAGTTGTCTTCGATGTCGTAACGGGTATTGACTTTCACATTTCGGCCGGAAACGCATTGGACTTCATCTTCGAGCAGGAAGCGGAACAGGTCGATCCAATGGACGCCGAGGTTATACATGGGGCCTCCTCCGGAGCGGCGTTTTTCGAGCATCCAGGGGGAATGGCCGTCGAGGTAACGCTGGAGACGGCCGGCGGCGATACGGCCTTCGCCCCCGACGACGCGGCCGATGAGTCCCTCCTCGATCAAGCGCTTGATTTCGCGGGCTACGGGATGGTAGCGCCAGCAGTAACCGGTAGTGAATTTGACGCGGTTGCGGCGGGCGGCTTGAACGATGGCGGCGGCGCCGGCTGCCGATGCGGCAACCGGTTTTTCGACCATGAGGTGAACGCCGGCTTTGGCGCAGGCCACGGCGGCTGCGGGGCAATCGGCATGGGGGAGGAAGAGGGCGGCAACATCCGGTTTTGCTTTGCGGAGGAGATCGTCCACGGTTTTGAACTCTTGGAGGCCGAAATCGCGGGCGAATGCGATGCGGAGGTTGTCGTTCGGCTCCACTACGGATTGGACATGGAACGCGGGGACAGCCTGGAAAAGGGGCATGTAGGACCGTGGGTGGAGGTGGCCGAGTCCCAGAATGGCGACTCGAAGGGGAGGGGAGCTTTTTTTCATCGTGAGGAAACTCCTTCGATTTGCGGGATCTCGATTTCTGTGCCGCGCTGTTCTGCGGACACATAGGCTGCATAGGTGGTGGCTGTGGTATCGAGCGCGAGGTCGAGGTCGGATTGGGGAGTGGTGCCGGTTGCGGCGCAGAGGAGGAAATCTTGGATTTCGGCTTGGTAGCCCATTGTGAAGTTTTCGTCGGGTGCGGCGGGGGTCCACCCTTCCTGGGTACTGGACTTTTCGATGAGGTAGATTTCGCGGTACTGTTCGCCCTTCGGATTGTAGGTGAGGGCGAGGGTGGTGGGGCTGATGGCGCAACGTGTCCGGTGGTTATTGGCGAAGACTTCGACGTAGTCGTAGATGCCGCCCAAGACAACCTCGCCGGTGAGGATGTCCGCGACGGTGCCGTCCTCAAACGTCACGTGGATGAAACCGTAGTCTTCGATGTCGCGGTAATTGGTTCGGATAAAGCCGGCGTCGCGGTAGCCGGGGATACGGGTGAGTTCATGCGTACGGGCGGTAACGGAGACGGGGCGGATGGGGCGGCCGGAATGTGCGAGTCCCTCCTGGCGTTTGAGGTAAAGGCAAGCGCCGAGGGGGTGGACTCCTTTTCCGATGAGGGAGCCGCCGCCGGCATATTTCCAGATTCCGTAGACGGGGGATGCGGAGCCATTATGGGACTCTTCGCCCATGAGGCGCAGAATCTGGGCACGGGTTTTGACGATGATTTCGCGCTCTTTTTGGACGCTGGGGGCGTAGACGAAATTTTCGCCGTAGCCGAAGAAAATGCCTTGTTCGCGTACGGTGTCTGCGATACGGCGCAGGGTTTCCGTGACCTCATGGAGCATGGGGATTTTGGGGGCGCGGTTGCCGAAAAAGGAGTCGTCGTTCGGCGGTCCGAAGCAGCCGGTGAGCGGTTTTTCACACAGGATGCCTTTGTGGGCTTTTGCAGCGGTGAGAATGGCCTCGGCGTGAGCGTAGGGTGGGGAGCAGATATCCACCACGTCCACGTGGTCCAGCATTGAGGTGAGCGTAGGAAAGACGGGGATTCCGTGGGCACGGCCGAAGGCGTCTCGGCTTTCCGGCCGGAGGGAGGTGACTCCGGCGAGGATAGGAGTGATCCCGTAGACCCGTCGGATGCATTCCACGTGGTAGCGGGCGGCAAAGCCGGCGCCGACCACGCCGATCCGGACCGTGGGAAGGGGACTCATATGCGGGTCAGTATTTGCCGTTCTGGGTTTCGAAGTGGGTGGGTTTGCCGAGCAGTTCGCCGCCTTTACGGATCCAGTGTGCGATCCACTCCATCAGCAGGCCGATGGGGACGGAGGGGTTGCCGAATAGCCGGTTGGCTTTGCGGGCGTTATTCAGGTAGCCGCGGCCGTTTTCTTCACCCTGGATAAGGGCGGGTTTGCCGAAGGCGCGGCCGAACCATTCCGCGGCTTCGCGGATGGAAAAGATTTCGGGGCCGGTGATGTTAAGGACCGTTTGAGGCGAGGAGGCCAGGCGGATCGCTTGAAGGATCTGATTGCAGGCGTCGCCCTGCCAGATGCCGTTGGCGTAGCCGGTGGTGACATCGACGGGTTCGCCGTTCCAGACCTTGACGGCGACATCCACGAGAACGCCGTAACGGAGTTCGATGGCGTAGTTGAGGCGGCACTGAACGACTCGTTCTCCGGCCGTATGGGAGTAGTAATCGAACATGCGTTCACGGCCAAGGCAAGACATCGCGTATTCGCCGACGGGGTCGGGGGGGGTCTCTTCCGTGCAGCCGGCGGTTGCGAGGGGGACGACGGGGTAGACACAGCCGGTAGAGAAGGCCGCGATGCGGGACGTTGTGAAGACGCGGGCCACGTTATGGGCGACCATGACATTGATAGCCCAGGTGAGGTGTTCCTGGCTGTCGGAGCCGAATTTGCGGCCCACGAGGTAATAGACGTTTTCGCATCGGGGGAGAGTTTCGACGGCAGCGGGATCGAGGAGGTCGCATTGAATGGTTTCGATGCCGTGGCGTTGAAGGGCGGATAGGTCGGCCTTATCCACGGCGATGATGCGTTTGCGGACACCCGCTGTTTCGACGGCGCGCTTGGCCATTCGGGCGAGGGTAGGCCCCACTTTTCCGCCGGCGCCGATCACGAGAATATCGCCTTCGAGATTTTTGACAAATTCGATCAGAGGTGGGAGTGGACGGGAGAGAAGGTCTTCCAGTTGTTCAGTGGAATCAATTCTTGATGGGTAAGCGGGCATGGGGGATTCTCCTGGGAACGGCACCAACGGAGGGTATACAATATCGGGAACAACCAGGAGGCGTCAAGAAAAGAAGGGTGAAAACATGGATCCGGGGAAGGGGTTTTAGGAAGGGGGAGTGGGATCGTCTGGAAGCAGGGGGAGGGGATCCGGAATCTGGGGAAGGAGCCCTTGTTCGTAGAGTTGTTTGGCCAGAATGGGAAGGGATCGGTTCATATAGAGCCGGAGGCGGGGATTTCGCCGTGGTTTGTGACCGGACTGTTGAATTTCAGACCAGACGTCGGCCGGGAGGCGCTTTTCGAAGAGGAGCTGGTAAAAACCGATCAGGGCGCCTGTTCGTTCGCTTCCGGCGGCGCAGTGGACGAGAACCCGTTTTCCTTCCTGTTTGGCGCGATGCAGGATGCTCAGGGCCTTGGAATAATAGTCGATCAAACCGGTGCCATCCCCTTCAAGGGGGAAAGAAACATACTCAATCCCGAGTTTTTGTACGGCTTGAAGTTCGGCGTTTCGGTCGGCGTCGGAGGAAGGATTTGGGCCTTGGAGGTCCACGATGATGTGGATGTTCAAACGTTTCAAGGTTGATTCGATGAGATGGGCCTTGATTTGACCGGAGCGGTAGAGAAACCCTCGATGTACGACCCGAAGCCGTTTGGGGAAAACGGAGTGGCGAAGCGAATAGGCACCCCATCCTGCAGCGAGGAGCAGGACGAGGATTCCAACGGCGACGACGCGGCGTTTGGAAAAGCGGCTCATTCTTTAACCATAATGGATGGAGGTTGTCCAAGGCAAACCCATTGCGCGGGTTTCTGATGTCGGCTTGGGCGAGAAGGGTGAGTGAATCGGGGAGGATGCGCGGAGGGGGATAGGTCTGGCGTGGTCTGCGGGATCGTTTGTTTGGGAATCTGCACCTGGCCCCGAGCTTTTGAAGGTGTGGGGCGTCGAGTGTCGGGACTTCAGGGAGCGGGGTGGAAGCCGCACCGTTTGGCTTGAAGCGACGAAGGGGCATTTGTTTTTGCGTGGAGAGCGGATGGCAAATCTAGCAGAAGCCGCACATTGGTTAAACAATTCCGGAGCATCCTCAGATTGGGATGATCAAGGGATGGGAGAGAAAACGAGGTCCATGCTGAAACCGGAAATGATTCCGTTTGGCCCCCAGGATGCCACGGCGGGAGCGGAGAATGAACTTCTCACGGTGGTTGTGGGGGATCGGGAGCAGGCTGATCTTCCGCGGACCATTCGGGATTCGAACTATTTTCGGAATTTGGTTCGCCGCGCATCCTCAGGAGACACGCCTTCTCAACGTTTAAAGGAGCTGGAGCACTACCTTTCCACCAATACGGAGCGGGTCTGGGAGAACAGCTGGGTCACCTTTCCGGTTCATCTGATGACAGCCTATGCCCGGGAGGTGTTTGAAGCCGACTTGCGTTCCGATGCCCCGCATGGGAATGGGCGGCGGAGCGATGCGGCCCGTTTTTTTCTTGTGCGCAATGGGCTGGACTGTTTGCGGATTCCGGTCAGTTACTTACTCAAGCTGGCGATGGCGGATGCGATCAGCCATGGACCCGAAACGCACTCCTCGGTCCGGAGGACGGGCGAGCGGCTGATGCGCCATTTTCTCAATGACAACACGTCGCCGGAGACTTTTTCGTTCTATCCCGTCCGCGCCTCCCGGGAGGAGTCCCTGGGGAAGGCGCTGGCCGAGGAGACCTTGCGGCGGTTTTTATTGATCCAGCTTTTGGTGCAGTATGCAAACGACCGTTTCGAGTTACGATCCAGGGGGCAAGAGGTGCAAATTTGCTTTGCGCCGTTGACTCCCGAACGGCAAAAGCGGCTTAACGAGCTGGTTTCGGATTCTTTTTATCGGGACCTTTTCATGAGCCCGTGTCTTTCCGGGTGGGGGGCTAAAGGCGAGGAGAAGCATCACTACATGATTTTGTGCCATGAGGTGCTTTCGCGCAGTCGGCTCAACACCATGGCGAAATTGCGAGAATGCGGCATTTTGACGCGGAATCTGGTCACGTTGCCGACCGTATCGAACACGAGTCTGACGAACAACGGCACGCACATTACGATCGGAAGCCTGGAGCTTACGGCGCGGATGGCGGGGGGGAGTGGCTCCTTTGGTCCGGCGGACGAGAAACGGATTGGCGATCTGGTGACGAAAATTGTGGAACATTTTTTGCCTCTTTTTGTGGGCACCTACACGGCGGCTCCCTATCGGTTTGATTTTGAGGATTTTCATCCGGAGACGGTCTTGGGGTTTCTTCCCCATGAGTTGGACTACAGTCATCTGCGGATGGTGTGGAGGCGGTGGAAGAAAAAGGCGCATTTGCAACGGCTGGGCTTATCGTTCACGCCGTTTGGGCCCCGGCCGTTGGATCGAGCGATCGGGAGGGTTTTGAGGCTTCGGGGCGACTGGATTCCGGACCAACGGTTGATGGACTACCTTGTGGCGCCGTTGAGCACCGATCAGAATCCGGCGTTGGATGGTACGATTGGGAATCAGGACCGGCTGAAAGCGGACTTGATGGAAATGGGGGTTTTTGACATTCGGATGTCTTTTTACACTCTGTACCGTCAGCGGCTGTATGGACGGATGGGGTTTTGCGGATTTGAGGGGCGTCATTACAGCCAATTTGCGAGCCTTTCGGAGGATCTCGGGGCGGCGGTGGATCTTCAGCGGCTGGTGACGGCGCTGGCCTTTCAATATGCGTTGGGCGGAGTGGTTTCTCATGCGGACATCCCGGACACGCCCGAAGTGGAAAGCGAACGGCGGCAGATATTTTTTGGCGCGGCGATTGGGTTGCCGACCTTTTACATTCGTTCCAATTCCTCGAACGGCTTTCTTCGACCGATTGCGGAGCAGGCGGCCAAGACGCGGGCGAGCCGGCGCTACGGAGGGTGGACGCGGGTTTGTCATTCGGCTTATCGGAAAGCGTTGGTTGAGCGGCTGGAGCGGGATGGGGCGGCGCTGATCGAAGCGATGGGGATGCGGGAGCGCATCGAGGATCTTAAGGCGCGGTTGGAACCCAACTCGTGCCGCTCGGTCGCGCATCGGCTGGTTCGAGGGATTTTGGATGAGGTGGGGGGGCGTCATCCGTTGGGCGTATCGGCCGAGCGGTTCAACGCGGGGGCGGAGCGGTATTATCGCATTCGATTGCGGGTTCAATATCTTCAGGAGGCTCTGGGGCTGGTGGCGGACGATTTGAAAAAGTTGCCGGTGTGTCTCCAAGGGAAACCGGAGTTAGGGGAGGCGGTGCGGTGCATCTTGAACGGGGAAGAACCGGAGCACTTTTTCCGGACGGTTCGAGGAACCATTGTGGACGGAACGGCTTCGCAGTCGGTTCTGATCAAACTGATTCGGCTGCTGTTGGTTGTGGTGGCCCTGGAAAGTGAACGGCACGGGGTGGGAGGATGAGACTTCGCCATCAGTATGTGCTTCGCCGATCGGGCGAGCCTGTGGAAGAGCGGTTTTGCGGGGATCCTGTGGTTTCTTTTTTGTACGCGCGGGTTCGGGAGGATGCGGGGTGGATGTATCGGGCGTTGACTTCGGCGCGCCTGACGACTCTGGCGGCCATGATGCGATTTGATCGCCGTCCGCACGATCCGGGGACGATGCGACGGCGTTATGCCCTTCGGATGGGGTTGGATTTTTCGGAGTGCGTGGAGTCCGAGGAGGCACTGGATACGCCCCGAAAAGTGTTTGAGCGTAAAATCCGGTACTGGGACTGTCGGCCGATGGAACCGAATCCCCACGCGGTGGTTTCCCCCGCCGATGCGCGGTTGCTGGTCGGTTCGCTTTCCGCGGACAGTGTTCTTAATATCAAGCACAAGTTTTTTGAATTGGAGGAATTGTTGGGGGCGGAGGGGCGGTGGGCGTTGCCGCGTTTCCAAAGGGGGGAATGGGCGATTGCGCGGTTGACGCCGGACAAATATCATTACACCCATGCGCCGGTTTCGGGCCGGGTGCGGGCGTTTTATGAACTGGACGGGCGGTATCAGTCGTGTCATCCGGCGGTTGTGATTGCGCAGGCGACGCCCTTTTCAAAAAATCGGCGTGTGGTGACGTTGATCGATACCGATTTACCTGGGGGCACGGAGGTTGGACTGGTGGCCATGGTGGAAATTGTCGCCCTGATGATTGGGGATATTGCGTCGTGTTACAGCGTCGAACGCTATGAGAATCCGCAGCCCATCCAGCCAGGCATGTGGGTTAAGCGGGGGGCGCCGAAGGCGCTCTTTCGTCCCGGAAGTTCCACTGTCGTATTGATGTTTGAGCCGGGTCGGGTGGCGTTTTGTGCCGATTTAGTTCAAAACCAGCAGCGGGAAGACGTTTGCAGCGCCTACTATTCGCGGGGAATGGTCCGACCGCTCGTGGAAACGGATGTGCGCGTACGGTCAACGATTGCGTATGCCCGTCGGAGGAGTCCGGCGTGAATGGAATAGAAATTCTCCTTATTTTGGCAGGAGGGATTACCCTATTGTTCGTGTGGGGATTTCGAGCTTTACCACGCGAACGGTGGCAGATTATGGCCGTGATTCCGACGGGTCGGGATGCGGGGGGAGGGTGGGAAGGGGTCAATTTGACGTGGTATGGCTTTTTTTGTGCGGTCGGGGCGTGGTTCACGACGGGGACAACACTTTTTCTTGCGGGGGCGGCTGGATTGGGGAGGGGATTTTTGCTCACGAGCGCGCTGGGGTTGGCGCCGGTGATTCTCATAGCCTCGCGGGTAATCAACCGGTGGGTCGAGGGGCACTGGCATGGATTTACCGTGGGGGGGGCGAGTTTTGCCGGGATGTTGGCAGGGCCGTGGATTTTCTGGGCGGCGAGTCGGATAGGGTTTACGGGCGGCAGGGGCTCGGCGGACGCATTGATTTTGATGAGTGCCCTGGCGCCGGCGTATGCGCTGGGGGAGGGTTTGGGCCGACTGGCCTGTCTCAGTTTCGGATGTTGTTACGGCCGGCCGATTAACACTCTCCCCGTTTGGCTTCGGATGCCGATGGGTCGGTTGGCGACGGTGTTGGAAGGGCCGCTCAAAAAGGCGGCCTATGCGCAGGGGTTGGAGGGTGTTCCTCTTGTACCGATCCAAGCGATGACGTCGGTGGTGCTGAGTGTGGCCGGGTTGGTTGGGATGGCGTTTTTTCTTCAGGGGGCCTATCGGACGGCCCTTATTCTTCCCATAGTGATCAGCCAGGGTTGGCGGGTCGGATCGGAATTTCTACGGGCGGATGATCGGGGAGGCGGCCGGCTTTCGGCCTATCAATGGATGGCATTGGCGGGGGGGAGTTTCTGGGTATCGGTCGGGGTTCTGTGGCGGGCGGTGGGGGTGGGGGGGACGCCGGATGTTTGGAGGGGGCTCGAACAAGTGCGATCCTGGCCTGCGCTTGGTTTGATGGCGGCGGTGGCCGTTACTGTTTTTGTGCGCATGGGGATCAGCACGGTAACGGGAGCGCGAGTGGATTTCCACCTGCGCGTGCCTGGGAAATCGTAGGGAACGGTGGGGCGATTTTGTCTTTGAACGTTCAGAACCGATACATAGCGCCGGCGATTCCGGATAGCCGATACGGCTTGTCTACGATGGGGCTTTTGGTGATTTCCTGATTCAGCCATTCTCCGAACAGGCCGGCATGAAGGGTCCACTTTTGCGTCAGCCCTTTTTCGACTCGGATTCCCGCCAGCAATCCCCAACTGCTTTCGGCGGCATATTCCGGCCGATCGGGGGCCGTCTCATCGGCTCGGACCCCATAATAGTAATTGTTCAATGGGCGACTGCGCCTGTTGACGCCCACCAAGGGCGTGACCTGGAGGCGTTCGATCCCTCCCAAATCGTTCAGACGGCGCGACAGGGTTCCGCGCAGCTCGTAGCCCCCGTGTTGCTGAAGGATGTCGGACGACCAGTCGATTCCAAGGGTTGCCCAATCCCAATTCATTTGAAAGGCCAATCCGGCTTCGAGTGTGCGGTTCCGGTCCGACATTCCGCGCAACGCGGGTCCTTCCTCCGCCTCATACCCTTCGGAGCGCATTTTGACGACTCCCTCCAGGGCCGCCTTTCCGCGGCGGACCAGTGTATAGGAAAGTTGGGGGCCGAAGAGGCGCAAGCGGTTCCACTGAACCATGAACAGCGGGATCGGTAAAATCTCGAGGGGCGCGCTTTTTTGAGCTTTTTGGCTGATCACGACACCGGGGCCAAGCATCATGAGCGGGAGGGGGGGTGGTCGTTCGCCTTGCGGATTGGCCGCCGCAGCTATCCGCACGGCTACGAGAAGGCAGCTGATCACGATCGGGTTTGTTTTCAGACGCATAGGGAGGGGAACAATAAAGGGAAACCTTATTTAGAACAACTCAAAACAACGGAATGACGTTGACGGAGGATAGCGGGACCAATAGGATGAGGGGTGTTTTTCGACATCCATGTTCATGCCTATTCCGCCGTATGCCCGCCGGCCGATGGTAGGATACAATTTGCGATGCAGGAGGAGGTTGTGCAGCGGCATGAGGAATTGGGAATTGAGGGGGGATGTCTTGTTCCTTTGAGTGGGCCGGAGGTTTATCCTCCTCAATCGGGCGAAGAATGTCTCGGAATGTGCGAGCGTTCGGGAGGTGTCGGTTGATCCCTTGTTACGGCATCGACCCGCTCGGGATTTCGAACGCCCTGAATGCGCCATTCGGCCTTTGGCTGCAACATCATCGTGCACGGGGATGTCGGATTGTTGGGGAAGTGATGCCGAGTTTCCCCTTTCTCGATCCCCGTTATCAGAATCTCTTCCGAGCGGTGGCGGAAATCGGGATGCCCCTGGCGTCTGACATTTCGGATCGGCTGATGTTTGGAACCGACCTATGCCGGGCGGATCGACCTGTTCCTCTTGCGGGATTCCTGTTAGAGTTTCGCGAGGCGGGCGGGATTTCAGAAGGGATTTTTCAGAAAGTTGCACGACGCAATGCGTATCGGTTATTAGGACTCGATCGTCCGGAGGCTCTATGACGGAAAGGCCCATCATCAAGGTCAAAGGCGTGCAGGGGGAGGGGAGGCGATCTGCCTGGCGGACGTACCGAGAGCTTCAGTACGGTCCGCTGTCGTTCGGGGGTGTTCTTTGGGCGGAAGCCGCTGCGTTTCTGTTTAGCGGGATGGGGGGGGGCGCCGGGTATGTGTTGCGGCGGTTTGCCTGGCGGCCGTTGTTAGGCGGTTGCGGTCGGGGGGTGATTTTCGGCCGATTGGTTGTTTTGAGGCATCCGAAAAAGATACGGTTAGGCGATGGCGTTATTGTGGATGACTTGGCCGTTTTGGATGCCAAAGGGAGCGGAAATGAGGGGATTTCGATTGGGAGCCGGGTTTATATCGGGCGGCATTCGATTGTGTATTGCAAGAATGGTCGCATCGTTCTTGGGGAGGACGTCAATCTTTCCTCGAATTGCCAGCTGTATTCGTCGAATGATTTACGAGTGGGGCGGGGAACTCTGATAGGGGCTTACTCCTATTTGATGAGCGGTGGTGCGTATGAAACGGATTCGGCGATTCCCTTTTCGGAACAAGAGGGCATGGGTACACGGGGTCCGCTTATCATCGGGGAGCACTGTTGGTTGGGGGCGCGGGTGACGGTGCTGGATGGCGTCTCGATCGGCGATCATGCTGTCGTGGGAGCGGGAGCGGTGGTGACGCAGACGCTGCCTCCGGGTTGCGTTGCGGCCGGCGTGCCGGCGAAGGTGTTACGGTTGCGGACCGTCGTCCCGTCGGCGTAGAGTGATGGAGCGGATGGTCATATCGGCTCGCCGGCTATATCGGAAGTAGAGCGTGAGGGGCTGATTGGAATTGAGGTTGAATTCCGTTGCCGCGTTTCGGCCCTGCTCAATCGGGTAGGGGGTGGGAAAGAGCGATTTCCCGCCGGCATCGGCTTGAAGATGGCCGAGGGGGGTTTCGGGGGAAGCGTCCGAAGTGTAGTCAAAACGCAGGGTATAACGTCCGGGTTCAAAGGGGAGGCGGGGGCCGTAGAAAATATAATCGTCCGCCTCGTAGCGTACGCGGAGATAGACCCAGCCGGTTTTTGGATCCGAATATCCGGCTCGGAAGAACGCATCGGCGGGAAAAACGACTTCTTGTCCAGGGGAAGGGGGCTGCCAGTCCGTGCCCCAGAAGCTGAGGTAATCCAGGTCAAGCGCTCCTTGAGAGGTTTGCAGGACAGGAAGAATGTTGGACGAAGCGGGGAGGGGTACGGCGATCCAATGCCATTGGGGATTGGAGATGGTTAGGGTTTGGATTTCGGCGCGATCGGGGGTTGTGCGCAGGGTCAGAGTGCCCGAACCGCGGACCCGGAGTGCCAGATGGGGATCGGGCGCATGGTCGCAGCGGAAGAAGCGGCCTGTGACCGAGGCGCCTTCTGGCAAGTGCAGACAGACGCCGCGGGTGGCATCGGAGTCGGCGGTCGGCAAGGCGTCGGGCGAAAAAGGGAGAAATTCGGCTTCCCAAATGCGTGCGGGGAACAGGGGGCGTTGGGGGCGTGGCGGGGGGGGTGGGGAGGCAGGCGATTCGAGGATTTCGAAGGACCAGACGGACTGATCCTGGCGCAAGAAGCGCAGGCGGGGATGCTCGAGAAGGCGATCGCGTGTGAAAACGGAGGGGAAGGCGCCGACTTTTTCCGGAAACGCGTCTTCGTGAAAGATGAGGTAACGAAACCCCCGTTCGAGCAGTTCGTTCAGGAGGGGGTCGGTGATCAGCCCCATATTGAGCGGAGCGAAGCGGGCCGTTAGTTCTTTGTAACTCTTTGGGACGACGGGTCGGTAGCCGTTCAGCATACGGATTCGGTAGAGGGAAACATAGTGCTGGTAGCGGGCACTCCAGTCCGCATCGCCGGGCCAGAGGGGGAGCACGACGGCGCGGGGGATTTCCCGCCGGTGGGCGGCGTCCTCCGCGACGGCGGCGTAGGCACCCTGTTCGGAGTCGAGGAGGCAGACGGTGACACGGATTTGGGCGAGGTGTTCACCGACCAGGAGAAGGGGCAGGAGGGGGAGTGCGTAGGCGATTCGGGGGACAGGACGAAAGAAGGATTGGAGATCGGCGATGGCGATGGCGATGGCGCCGGGCAGAAGAATTGTGAGGATCGCGAAGATTTTAGCGGGCTGCCGGATCATCTTGAATCCGGGAAGGTGTTCGCGGAACCATTCGAACAGGGCGCCGTTCCAGGGACCGCGAGGGCCGAGGGCGAGCATCACCACGAGAACGCCGGTGGTCCACAAGAGGAGTCCCGCGAGGAAACGGCGGCGGTCGGCCGGTGGCGCTGTTTTCCAACGTGTTAGGCCGGTGATCAGGTGGAGGCCGACCAAGGCGTAGAGGACGTAGCCGAGGTAGATATGCGCGTCACGGCCTTTGCCCCCCCATTGGGAGAGTCCACGCGAGCGGGGGGTATACCAGAGGATTTCCGAGAGGGTTCGTCCCGCGTCGAGGGAAGTGCCTTCGAAATGGCGATGGGCCGCGCGCCAAGCGAGGAAACCAAGGGTGAGGATAGCGGCTCCGATCGGGAGAGCGGCCAGGACGAGCCGACGCCAAAAAACGGGGGATCGCCAAGGGAAATTGTTTCGGAGAAGAAGCGCAACGAGGGCCAGCATGGGAAGGGCGAGGAAGGAGAACAGGAAAACATGGCGGTCGTTGAAATAGGCGGCGGTGAGTGCGGCGGCAGCGAGAAAGCCCCCTTCGACTTTTTCTTCGCGAAGTGCCAGGACGAGCCCCAGCATCAGAAGAGCCGGCCACGTCATGGCCATGCCGGTTGGACTTCCGCCGAAGAGCATGACCCAACGGAAGGGGAACGCGAAGGATGCAATGGCGGCCAAAGCGGCTAGCCAGTCGGGTTTGAGAAACCGACGCAGCCAGAGCCAGGTGAAGAAGTGAGTGAGCCACAGGGTCACGAAGAGGGTGATGTTCCAGGCGCCTGTGCGGCCGAGGAGGGGGCGGGCGGCGGCGTAGATCAGGGAGAAGGGGAGATTATAGGGGGCGGGTTGGTAACGTTCCTGGTCGTTGCCGGCGTTGAATTCATAGTGGTTTTGGAAAAGGGGGGTTTTGCCGGCGAGCATATCGCTGAACAGCCAGTGGAAGTAATGGAACTGAAGGTGATCGCCCACGATCATCGCCCGAGCGTTTTTGCGTTCAATGTTGTGGGCGGAGGAAGGGATGCCTGTAAAAAAATAACGGTAGAGAGGGTAGGCGACGATTGTCCAGACGACAGCGGTCGAGACGAGGGAGCCGAGGAGGGTTCGTCGGATTGTAAGCATGGGGGGAGCATATCGGAGGGGCGCGCGGGGGGCAAGTTTCTTTTCCCTTGTGGCGGGAGCGATCGGGGTGCGAGACGGGTTGAAATGGGGCGGAGCTCTCTGGTATGATCGGATCAAACCGGGCCCATAGCTCAGATGGTCAGAGCGGAGGACTCATAATCCTTTGGTCGCAGGTTCAAGTCCTGCTGGGCCCATAACCAAACGCGAGGCTGCCATGGTCATTGGTCTTCTGACTGCTACCATCACCCTGCCTGCCTCCCGATCCCTGAAGGATAAGCGGGCGGTGCTTCGCTCGTTAAAGGATCGGATTCTCAACCGATACAATGTGAGCGTGGCGGAAGTGGGGCGCCAGGACCTGTGGCAGGCGGCAGATTTGGCGTTTGTCACCGTGGCGGCGGAATCGGAGGTGGTACAAAAACGACTTTCGGAACTTTCGGAGATTTTGCGGGGGAGTCCTTTGTTTGTTCTGACTCGGCTGGAGACGGAGTTAATGTGAGGGGAAAAAGGGCTTGCGTGGGTATACGCGGGGGGTTAAGGTGGACCGGAAGCGAGGATGCCGCGATGGAAAACAGTGCGGACTGGAAACGGGAGTTGGGCGCTTTTCTTGAAGAGAAGCGTCGGGACAAGATGGAAGAGCGGCGCCAGGAGGCAGAGCAATTCCTCCGGGCCGTCGTGGTGCCGGCGTTTCAAGAACTTAAGAGTGAGCTGGAGCGGCACGGGCGGATGGTGTTTATCCGGGAGGTATCCTCTTCCGCCTCATTGAAAGTGACCCATCAAGGGGAGGAGGAGGTGACCTATTCGGTGCACATTCGCACGTTTACAGACCGGACGGAACCCTATCCCAGCATTCGGTATCGGGAGCGGCGCGGGGTGCGGTATGTTACGTTAGAGGGTGCGTTTGGAACTGCGGGCCAGCCGGTGGCGACAGCCGACATTTCGAAGGAGGATGTTATTCGCAACTTTCTCTTTTACTACATGCGCTACACGCGGGAGGTCTGAACATGAGCCTCGGCAGGGCGGCGGGATGGTTTTTCCCAGCGGTGATTGCTTTTCTAATTGTGGGTTCGGCGGGGTGCGGAGGGCGGGATCCGGCTTTTCTTCTGGAACGCGGGGCGCGCAATTATCGGGCGGGCAGGTATGACTTGGCCTTTCGCGATTTTCGGCGGGCGGCGGAACTGGATCCCTCCCAGGGGGAGGGACGTCTTTGGCTGGGGCTGGTTTTATGGCGGAAGGGGGAGACGGAGGGAGCGCTTCAGTCTTTTTACGAAGCGGCGGCGCTTCGGCCCGAGGATCCGCGTCCCTTTGAGTATGCGGCGCGGGTCTTGGGGAGTGTCGGTCGATGGCGGGAGGCGCGGGTTGCGCTGAATCAAGCGCTTCAGCGGGTGGGGTCGGCGACCCCTTCTCTCTTGAATGCGATTGGTGTCGCCGCGGCGATGGACGGTCGGATCGAGGCCGCGCGGGCGCAATTTGCCGCCTGCGGCTCGTATGCGCCGGCGTTGTACAACGCGGCGATTTTGGCGCGGGATGTTTTTCGCGATCGTTCGGCTGCGCGCCGTTATTTCGAAGCGTATCTTCGGGAGGCGCCCGAGGGCGAGCGGGCGCAAGCGGCTCGTCGAGCTCTTGAGGCGTTGGACGAAGAGGGTGCCAAGGTTTCCCCTGCGGATTCCTCTGTTTCTGCAACCCGGGCGGCGTTGTCGTCTCGAAGCGGCGATCGGATGAAAGAAGCGCGGGCGGCGCTTGGACGGCGGGCGTATGAAGAGGCGGCATTGCGGTTCCGGGAAGCAGCGGAAGCGGATCCTCGCAACGCCGATGCGGTTTGGGAGATGGCGAAGGTTTGGGATCAACGGCTTCTGAATGCGGACCGTGCCATTGAGAGTTATCGGCGGTTTCTGAGGGATTTTGCCGACGATTCCCGGGCGGTGGAAGCGCGACGGCGGCTCAACGAACTGTCGGCTCGACCTCCACCCCTGAGATCACTTCCCGAAACGCCGCCGGAAAACATCCTCAAGGCCAGCGAGCTTCAGTTTCGGAAACCGGAAAAACGGCAGCCTGAAGCTGCCCAGGCGGCGTTGTTACGTGGGAACGAGTATTTGGCGAGGGCCGACTATGACCGTGCGATTTTCGACTATCGCCGAGCGATCGAGTTGGATGACGCGTTGGAGGCGGCGTATTTCAACCTGGGGCTGGCCTATTGGCATCAGAACAAGGATGCATTCGCGCGAGCGCTTTTCCAGCGCGCGGTTTCGGCGCGGCCGGATTGGGCGGAAGCCCGGTACATGCTGGCGCTTGTTTACCAACGGGAGGGTCTTTGGATCAAGGCGGAGGAGCATCTGCGCGAGCTGATTCGGATCCGGCCGGACTTTGCGGATGCGTATGCCGTTTTGGCCCTTCACTATGCCGATGTGCCGGCCCAGAGGAACCAGACCCGCGCCTGGTTTGAACAGTATCTGAAACGGGAGCCCAAGGGGCGTTACGCCTCGGCGGCCCGTGCGTGGTTGACCCGTAATCCTTGATTATTCTATGGCCGTTGTTTCCAAAGAGGTTCTGGATGAAATTCGGGCGCGAAACGATCTTGTGGAGGTGGTGGGAGAGGTCGTGCGCCTGACCAGGGCTGGTGCGAATTACAAAGGTCTATGCCCCTTTCACAAGGAGAAGACGCCATCGTTTCATGTGCATTCTGGCCGGCAGATGTTTCATTGTTTTGGCTGTGGGGTGGGAGGGGATGTTTTTACCTTTGTGATGAAGCGGGAGGGGGTTGATTTTATGGGGGCCGTTCGGTTGCTGGCGTCCCGTGCGGGTATTCGGCTTCAGTTCGAGGAGGGCGTGCGGAGGGGAGTGGAGTCTTCGGAACGGGAGCAGTTGCTGGCCCTTCACCGGGATCTGGCGGAGGAGTATCATCGGGTGTTGTTGAAAGAAGCAGGCGCAGAAGGAGCCCGGCGATATTTGGCGAAGCGGGACTTGGGGCAGGCGGTGGTCAAGGAGTTTCGGATCGGCTATGCTCCGGCGGGGTGGGATTTCGCGTTACAGTGGGCGCAGCGGAAGGGATATTCTCCTGCGCTTTTGGCTCGGGCGGGGTTGGTGGTGGAGCGCGAGGGGGGACAAGGGGGAGGAGGCGGATTTTATGATCGTTTTCGCGATCGGATCATGTTTCCGATCTGCGATGAGCAGGGGCGCGTGGTCGGATTCAGCGGGCGAATTTTGCGGGACGAACCCCAGGCGGCTAAGTATGTGAACAGTCCCGAGACCCCCATTTTTCGCAAAAGCCGGATTTTGTTTGCGCTTCATCGGGCACGTGCGGCGATTGTCGAGCAGCGAACGGCGGTGATTTGCGAGGGGCAGATCGACGTGATTCGGTGTCACACAGCGGGGGTGCGGAATGCCGTGGCTTCCCAGGGGACGGCCTTTACGGAAGAGCATGCGCGAATTCTCGCCCGGTATGCCGACCGTGTAATTTTGGTGTTTGATCCTGATGCGGCCGGCCGTCGGGCTGCGATCAAAACCGCTCTTCTTTTCACGGAGGCGGGTTTAGACGTTCAGGTGGCAATTCTGCCGCCGGGCCGCGATCCGGACGCGTTCATCCGAGAAGAGGGGGCCGAAGCATTCCAACGGCGATTAGCAGAGGCTGGTTCCGGTTTCATGTATCTATTGGAAACGATATCGGAGGGCGTGGATCTGCAAACGGCGTCCGGGTTGCGGCGCGTTTTGGAGGGAGGCTTCGAATGGGTGGCCCGGCTGCCGGAGGAGAGCGGACGGGATCTGCTGTTACGACAGTTGGCCGAACGAACGGGCACAAACCCGCTGGCGGTTGGACGGGATTTTCACGATTTTCTCTCCCGCCGTGCAGCAGGGGCTGAACCCTTTTATCCTGAACGGGCGACGGATTCCGATCGGAAGGCGGAATCGGCATCGGGACCGAGCGCACCTCCTCCGGAAGAGCGGCTTTTGCTTGAGCATGTGGTGGCGGAACCCGAGTTGGCCCTGTGGCTGGAACAATTCGCACCGTCGGATTTGTTCACCCATCCCTGTTGTGCGCAGGTGGCCGCGGCGTTGATTGAGGCCAGTCGCAAGGGGGGGGACTGGAAAGATTGGATGGAGAAAGAGGAGGGGAGGGATGAAGGGGTTTTGGCCTTTGCCGCCTCATTGCAGATGGCGCCATCGCGCACGGCGGGTTCCGAATTTTCCACCACGGAGGCCGTGCAGAGTCTGATCCTGAAATTGTGGGGGCGCCGTTTGAAGGCGGAAAAGCAGAAACTTCAGCAATCCCCGTTACCAACCGGAGAGAAAGAGGCCATGTTGTTTCGTCTGACCGGAGAGATTCGGGCTCTTTCGAACTGGAAGGACGGGCAGGCCGTGATTGAGGAGTATTTAGCGGAGAGGCGGGAGCGGTAAGGATTAGTCGGGATATTGGCGCACGGACCAGCGGTAGACGGGAATCCCCTTGGAAGCGAAGATCTGTTCGAAATCCGTTCTTTCCTGTTCCGAAGGGATGAAAGGCTCGACGGGTAGGAATCGCGCATCGTTTTGGAGGGTGCGCCGGATGAAGTCAAAGTAGTCCGCGTTGTCCGTGGCGATGTGCCAGAGGCCGCCGGGCTCAAGAACCCGGTGGACGAGAGGGAGGAGGGAAGGTTGCACGAGGCGCCGGCGGTGGTGGCGCCGTTTGGGCCAGGGGTCGGGGAAGAAAAGATAAAGGGCCGAGAGGGAGCGGGGGGGAAAGAGGTATTCCAGAGCGTACCGACTTTCGACATGGAGGAGTCGTATATTGAGAATTCCGCGTTGGAGAGCGCGATCCCGGATTTTTACGAGACGGCCGCACTGAAGGTCGGTTCCCACGAACGATGTTTCGGGGTGTTTTTCCGCCCGTGCGAGAAGAAAACGCCCTTTCCCGCAACCCAGGTCTGCTTCGACCTTGGGGTGGGGGCGATGGAACAGTTCTTGCCAGCGGAGAGGAGCGGGAAGTTGAGCAGAGGAGAAGATCACGCCGGAACAGGCGGTTCAGAAGAAGAGTTTGGCGAGTCGCAGGGCCCCTTGGGCCCATGGGACGCGATGGGAAACGCCGGCCGATTGTTTCAACTTATTTCGATTTTCAAGGTACCAGCGGTAGTTCCGCAGAAGGGCATCTACGTTGGAATAGCGTGGACGAAAGCCGAGTTTTTGTTTGGCTTTCTCGATGGAGACGAAGGACTCTTTCCCGACTGTTTCATAAATCCATTTGTAAAGGGGTGAAAGGTGGAGGGTTTCCAACACGCGAAGGGCGAAGATGGCGGGGCGTTCGGGAATTGAGATGATGCGTTTGCCGAAACCGGCAGCGTCGAGGACTGCTTGGAAGTCGGTCTTGGGGGTTCCGAACACTTCGGCGCCGATGTTGAAGGTATCGTTGACGACCTCATCCGGCTTTGTGGCGCAAAGCCAGATTGCCTCGCAGAGGTCTTCGACATCCAAGTACTGGTAACGGTTGTCCCCTTTCCCGAGAATGGGGAAGTGGCGGCCTTCGCTGGCCCATTCGTAGAGCATGGCGAATACGCCCAGGCGTTCGGGGCCGATGAAAGACTTGGGGCGGAGGATGGGGATGCACATTCCTTGTTGACGGAAGGCTTCACAAATTCGTTCCGCCTCCACCTTGGCCTCGCCGTAAGGCCCGACGCCGTGGCGCTCATCGCTTTCGAGCAACGGATGATGGTCGGGAATGCCGTACACGGCGGTGGAGGAGATGTGAATCACGCGGCCGAGACCTTTTCGGCGTGCGGTTTCAAGCACGATCCGGGTACCGTCAATGTCGGTGGAAAAGATGTCGGCCGGCTTATAGAGGGGGAGAGCAGCGGCAGCGTGAACGGCCAGTTGAACGTTCTCCATGGCTTTTTCGACATCTTGAGGGTTGCGAATATCGCCCTGGACGATTTGGATTCGGTCTTGCACGTCGGGATAATCAAAGGGGGCGATATCCAGGGAGACCACCTTCTGGCCCTTTTGGAGCAGGTATCGGACCAAGTTGATTCCGAGAAAACCCGCCCCGCCGGTGATCAGAATCCGTTGCGTTTCCATAAGTCCATATCTTTCGGGTTCAACGTTTGCTGAAGAGTCGGTGCAACCAAGCGAGGAAGCCCTTGCCACACGCGTTCATACTGGCTTCGATATAGTCCAGCGCAAAAATCTGGAAACGGGAGATGCCGACCGACGAACTGTATCGGCGGCAGGCTTGGAAGAGTCCTTTTTTTCCTGCTTCGACGAGATCGTTGATTCGGGAGGGGTTTCCGTCTGGGACGCGCTTGCGGGCGAGCGATTGGAGAAGAGGGGTGAACGCATGGGCCATTCGATTTTTGGCTTCCCAGTCTCCCCGTTTGCACGCAAAAATTTCCGATTCGGAAATTTTACCGGTGGGCTGTCCGTCGAGCTGGTGGCTCATTCCGTGCAGCGGAATTTTCATGATCCCCTCCGAAGTTCTCTGTTTCCATGGATGTCCTGTTTAGCATGCGGCGGAAGGATCCGCAAGCCGAAAGGGCGGCGGTCAGGAGAGGGAGGGTAATCCGTTCAGGACAGCGAGCGATTTTCGGAGATCCTCGGGGGTGAATTCATAGTCTTCGATTTTGCCGTCGAGGAACGACTGATAAGAAGAGAGTTCGAGGAGGCCGTGTCCAGAGAGGTTAAAGAGAATGGTTCGGGTTTTTCCTTCCTCCCGGGAACGGTGGGCTTCGCGGATGGCGAGGGCGATGGCGTGGGAGGATTCCGGGGCGGGGATTATACCCTCTGTGGCGGCGAAGAGCATGCCGGCTCGAAAACATTCTGTTTGGGGGAGGGCGACGGAGTCCATGAGCCCTTCATGTTTTGCGTGGCTGACGAGGGGTGCCATTCCGTGGTAACGGAGGCCGCCGGCATGGATGGCGGGCGGCTGGTATTCGTGGCCGATCGTGTACATGGGGAGCAGAGGGGTCATCATTGCGACATCGCCGGAATCGTACGTATAGACGCCGCGCGACATCTTGGGGCAGGCGGTGGGTTCGGCGGCCAGTACGAGGGGGTTGTGGGTTCCGGCGATTTTGTCGGCGAGAAAGGGAAAGGCGCAACCGGCGAAATTGGAACCGCCGCCCGCGCACCCGATGATGACATCGGGGTAGAGGCCGATTTTCGCGAACTGTTTTTTCGCTTCGAGGCCGATGATGGTCTGATGGAGCAGGACGTGGTTGAGCACGCTGCCGAGGGAATACTTGGCATCGGGGGAACTGACGGCGTCTTCGATCGCTTCCGAAATGGCGATTCCAAGACTGCCGGGCGTATTGGGCCAACGGGCCAGGACGGCGCGGCCGGCCTGGGTGCGGTCGGTGGGGGATGAGAGGCATTCGGCACCCCAGACGCGCATGAGGGTTTGGCGCATGGGTTTCTGATTGAAGCTGCAACGGACCATATAGACGCGGAGGGCGAGTCCCATCCAATTGCAACCGAGTGCGAGGGCGGATCCCCACTGGCCGGCGCCGGTTTCGGTGGTGAGGCGTTTTGTTCCGAAGGCCTTGTTGTAGTAAGCCTGGGGAACAGCGGTATTGAGCTTGTGGGAGCCGGCGGGGGAGACGGACTCGTCTTTGAAGAAGATGCGGGCGGGGGTTTTGAGGGCTTTTTCGAGGGCGCCGGCGCGACGCAGCGGAGTAGGGCGCCATCGGAAAAGGATGCGGCGGATTTCTTCTGGAATCGGAATCCAACGCTGCGTGCTGACCTCCTGTTCGATGAGGTTCATCGGGAACACGGCGGCGAGGTTTTCAGGACGCAGAGGGCTGCCGTCGCGGCCAAGGGGGGGGGGAAGTGGTTTGGAAAAGTCGGCCGCGATGTTATACCACTCGCGAGGCATTTCGTCTTCGGTTAGAGGGATTCGAACGTAATCATGCACGGAAGACTCCTTTTTTCAAAACGAACAACCTCGTTACTCTATGCAGAAACGCGGGAAAGGGCAAGAAGGTTTTTTTCGGTGGGAATATCAGCTTGCCAGAACTATTTTTGATAGGGCATCATCCCAAAAACGGGCATTTTCATGTGGTTCGAATCGGTTGCCATGATCGGGATGGCTGGAGCTGCTGCGGGTGCGGCGGTTCTGGCGTTCCAGGCACGGGTTGTTCTTTCCTTGCGTGGCGCCAGTGCCTTTGCGGCGCTCTGCGTCGTTTCCGCCGTTTTCGCTCTGACGGCCGTTATTTCCGATCAATCCTCCGATCCCTTAGAAGCAGGCCGCTGGATCTGGACGCACGATCTGTGTCTCGTCCTGATGGTGTTCTTGTTTGTGAGTTTTTCCCACACAGCCTTTGGTTTTTTTACGTGGAGGACGGTTTGGCTTCTCTTTTTATGGACTCTCTTGTATGCGTTTGGAATGATCCAAATCGGGATTCAGCCATGGGCGGCCAGCCGTTCCGTCCTTACTGTGCAGATCCCATCTTCAGAGGATTGGGTGTCCCCGCTTTTTTGGAGCGACGTGCTCAGGGCTCAGCAGGCGGTTTTACACGTTCTCCTCGGTGTTTCGCAATTTCCTCCCTTGTTTCAGTTCTGGCGAAAAGACCTTGGCCGTTTCTTACAGTCTTTTCTGTTCCTCCTATTAGCCGCGGAGGGGATTTTTTTGCTTGTGCTGGGACGGCCGATCCATCTGTTTCCGCTGATTTTGGCGGGTCTTTTTGTCGCGATTCTCTTCCTTCTCCTACGGCTTCGCATTCGAGAGCGTTTCGCCGTGCGGGAAAGGGTCAGCCAGTTTCAGGCGATTCTATCGCTTCTGCCTGAACAGGGGCTTGTCTTGGATTCTGAGGGAATTTGCTTGGAGTCGCTTCGTGTCGATTCGGAGGAGGGCGATAAGGAAGGGGTAATTGGAAAAGATTTGACTGCGTTGTTTGGTTCCGAAGCGGCGGGAATCATCCGCGGGACGCTTCGTTGGGCACTTGTGACCCGCCAGATCCAAACGTGCCGCTTTCCGATGGGGAAACAGGAGGGCAAAGACAAAATGCGTTGGGGCGAGGGTCGGCTTGCGCGGATCGAGAAAGGGCGACCGGATGGGGGGGAGACGGCTGTTCTATTGTACAAGGATATTACGGAAGAGCGTGAACTGGAACAGCAGACTCACGAAAATCTTTTGCTCTATCAGCAGTTGTTTCATCTTTCGGGCGATGCCCTCCTGACGTGTGATTTGGAAGGACGGGTTCTCGAATACAACAAAACCGCGGAATCGCTGTTCGGGGGGGATGCCGAGAGCTGGCGGCGGCGCACGATCCAGGAACTTTTTGCCGATGCGAGCGGGGAAACCTATCGGACGTTCATGGCATCGTTGTTGCGGAACGGGTTCGCGGAGCGGGAGGCCGAATTTCGAAAATCAGACGGTCTGGTTTTCCCCGGGGAGATCCGTGCCTTGATGGCCCACATGGAAGGGCAGTATGTCTGTCATCTCCGCGTATGCGATATCACGGCCCGCCGGGCGGCGGCGGAACGAATGTTGCTTGCGGCCAAGATGGAAGGGATTGCCCATCTTGCGCGAGGACTGTCCCATCATTACAACAATTTGTTGGTGGGCATCTTGGGAGGCGCCAGCCTTTTGAAGCGCCTGTGGACCGGTGATCCGGAGGCGCAGGAGACGCTTACGCTGATCGAGCGGGCGGGAACGCGCGGTTCTCAGATGGTGGAACGTCTTCGAAGTCTTTCAGGACTTGCGGGTCAGGAGTTCGGTTCGTCCAACATCTGGACGGCAATTGAAGAGGTGACTGCCCTGCTCCGAAAGGTCTCTCCTTCCCAGGTATGTGTGGTTGCGGAACGAGCCGCCGAACGACCGTGGGTTCGTTGCGACCCCACGGTGCTGCGCGAGATCCTTTTGAATCTGGGGACCAATGCCCGGGATGCGTTACCGCCGGAAGGGGGACGGATTCTCTTTCGTCTGGAGGAAGGCGTTCTGCCTGCTTCCGAAGAGGTCGGGCCGGGAAACGAGGCTCGTCCTGAGGGATCTCTCGTTGTGCGGGTTATGGACAATGGGATCGGCATGACAGCCGAGGTTAGGCGGAAAATTTTTGAACCCTTTTTTACAACCAAACCTCCTGGCAAAGGCACGGGGCTTGGTCTTTCCATGGTGTATTCCGCCGTTCATCATTATGGAGGCGCGGTGGAAGTCGAGTCGGAGCCTGGAAAAGGCACGACGGTTTCCCTCTGGTTCCCGCGGGTTACGGAATCTCGAGAGGAGAAAGAACCGGTTGTGCCATCGGCGAGCATGGAATGGGGTCGCGGGCGCATTCTCCTGGTGGATGATGATCCTGTGGCCAGAGAAGCCACACGGCGAATGCTGGAGACCATGGGTTATGAGGTGGTGACGGCCGATGGGGGATTGGAGGCCATCGGGCTTTTTACCGAAAGCGCTGCGAGTTACGATTTGGTCGTCCTGGATGTTGGAATGCCTGACATGGACGGACCACAGTGTTTTCGGGCGTTTCGCGCAATTCGGCCGGACATCCGGGTCATTTTTGTAACGGGTGGGGATAAAGAAACGATCCGGCAAGAGAGGTTTCCGAAAGAGATCCTGGGCGTGTTGCGGAAGCCCTATCGGTTTGAGGATTTGCAATCGGCCATTGGGCGGCTGCTTGGGGAGGAAGGATCATGAGAGGGGCGGTCGTTATGCTGGGTCTTCTCTTTCTTGCAGGATGGGCGGGGGTTTATGCTCTGTTGGGACTGTTGGCGTGGGCGACGAGAGGGGATGTAGAAAGTCGGGGCGCGACGACGGCGGCAGTTTCGTTGTTGGCGCTCTCACTTTCTTGGCTTCCGGGAGTGCCCTCGGGGGTGATCTGGCAGGCAGGGTTGACCCTAATTCGTGGTCTTTTATGGGTATTGATGGGTTTAGGTGTGATGCATGCGATGGGGGCGATTGCCACGTCTCGTACGAGCTGCTTGTTCAACGGGCTGTTGCTTGGCGCGGTAGGGCTGACGGTGTTGGCTGGTTTTCTGCCTTCCTTTGCCGGCGCCGCGGCTGTTGCGGCATGGGGTGGAGTGGGATGGCTCGCCGTGCGGCTGCAGAACCCGGGGAACACGGGCTGGGCCGCCTGCGGGGCATTTTTGTGTTACCTGATCGGGATGGGCATGAGGGGACTCCAGCTGTCCGGCATGGAGCCATTTGTTCTTGGCTTTTCACTGTTTCTTGCCGGAGCTATTTTGCCCCTCATGAGCTTGGAAATTCTCAGCCAGGAACAGGGAAGGCATCGGAAGGCTTTGGCCTGGCAACGTCGGCTCGCTCTCCTTCTTGGGGCGTTTGAGGGCATGATTGTCGTAAGTGACGCGGGTGGACAGGAGGCCGCGGCCCTCACGACGGAGGGGACGGAACGACCGCGCCCCTTGGAGGAGTTTTTTCCCGGTCCGGCGGCTGATGAAGTCCGCGTGGCGATTTTGAAAACGGCGCTTTCCGGGGAGAGGCAGGAGGTGTTCTATTCCAAGGAAGCGGGAGGAGGAATGCGGTGGTACGAAGGCCACACGGCAAGGCTTCCGTTGCCGGTGCAGGGGTGCAATGTTTTGCTCGTCTGTCGGGACCGGAGTGACGCCATTCGCTTGGATCGGGAAGCCAAAGCCGCTCTGAGAAAGTACGACCGGCTCTTTCACGATTCGCCTGACGCATTGTTTGTGTTGGATGATAGGGGTTGCATTTTGGATGCGAACGAGCGAGCGGAAATTCTGTTCGAGGCCGATCGTTTGGGACTCTGTCAACAGCATATGAACGCATGGATGGTAGAGGTATCGGCCGCGGATTGTGCCGAAGAGGAGAGACATCTTCGGCGGTACACCCATTATCTGGCGCAGCGGCGGTTCCGCCGCGCTTCGGGGAGCGTGTTTCCTGCCGAGTGGCAGGTGACCCGGTTTCGTTTCGGCGAGCGGTTCATGCGGCTGGCCGCTGTTCGCGATCTGACGAGCCGCCGGCGGGATGAACAACGACTGGAGCAGGCGGAACGTCTGGAGGCAGTGGGGCGGTTTGCGGGTATTCTCGCCCATGATTTCAACAACGTATTGGCTGGAATCGGGGGATGTGTGGAACAATTGGCACAGCGGGTTTCCCCGGACAGCGAAATCGGATGTTGTCTCGTCATGATGCAACAGGCGGTGCGGCGGGGAACGGCGCTGACTCAGCAACTGTTGGGATTTGCCCGCCGGCGGTTGGGCCCTGCCGTTCCGGTCGAGGCGGGTGACGTATTGCAAGAACTGAGCGATCTGGTGGGTCCCTCCCTGCCTTCGTCTGTTCTTCTCCAATGCCGCCTCCCGTCGGAATCCCTTTGGTTTCAGTCGGAACCGACGGAGATCCGGCAAGCCCTTCTCAATTTGGTTGTCAATGCGATCGAGGCGATGCCCCAGGGCGGGCGCTTAGAGCTTTCGGTTGAAGCGGTTTGCGTTGGAAGCGAAACGGTTACGCGCGGAGGCGGGGTTTCTTTTCCGGGCGAATACGTTGTCTTTCGGGTAGCCGACACGGGGGTAGGAATGCCGGAAACGGTTCGCAAGCGTCTGTTTGAACCGTTCTTTACGACCAAGGAAGAAGGAAAAGGGACGGGGATGGGGCTGGCCATGGTGCATGGTGTGGCGCGGGGGCAGGGGGGATTTGTTGAAGTGCGGAGCGAACCGGGGCGGGGAACGGTCGTCACGTTGGGGTTTCCCCGTCTGTCGGGGATTTCGGTGCCGGGACAGGATAAAGGGCGAACCGGGATTTCGGGAGCGGAAAGGTGCTGAATGAAAAGAGAGGCAACGGGCATGAATGTCAATGAAGTGGCGAACCAGTTTGCGGTTGCCGGGAAACTGGTTATGGTGCAGCCGGCGGGAACCGGCAACGTCAACGACACCTATCTTGCGATCTTCCGAACCACTTTCAACGAGGAGCGGTTTATCCTTCAGCGGATCAATCGCCGCGTTTTTCAGCGGCCGGAATGGGTGATGCTTAACATTCGGATTTTGACCGAGCATGTGCACAACCGCCTGGAGGCGGAACGGGACACTGCGGATCGCATTTGGCAGCTTCCGCGTATTATCGAGGGCAAAGACGGGCGGGACTTTTACATTGATGAGCAAGGGGACTTCTGGCGGGCCATGACGCTCATCGCATCGGCGACCGCCCATGAGACGACCCAGAATTCGGAACATGCGCTTGAGTGCGGAACGGTCCTGGGCCACTTTCACAACCTCATTTCCGATCTGGACCCGAACCGTCTTCACGACACGCTGCCGGGATTCCACATTACGCCTGGTTACCTCGGGAAGTATCTGGAGACGTTGACCGGTTCGAACGCCGAACGCATTCTTAACGGTTCGCTCGAATCTCGTCGGTTGGCTCGGTTCATCGAACAGCGGCGAAACCTTGCGTACTGTTTGGAGCGGGCGAAAGAGCAGGGGATGCTGAAAACCCGGTTAATCCACGGGGATCCCAAGGTGACCAACATCATGATTGACGCATTCACGGGCAAAGGGACCAGCATTATTGATCTGGATACCGTCAAACCGGGACTGATTCATTACGATTTCGGGGATGCTCTGCGGTCCACATGCAATCCGGCGGGTGAAGAGGTCGAAAATCTCAACGACGTCTATTTCGATGTGGATCTTTGTGACGCCTATATAAAAGGGTATATGACCCACGCGCGTCTCTTTCTTACCGACACCGATCGTGCCTTTCTTTTTGACAGTATTCGGCTGCTGGCCTTTGAACTGGGGCTTCGGTTTTTCCAGGATTATTTGGCGGGAAACGTTTATTTCAAGGTTCGATATCCTGAGCAAAACTTGATTCGAGCTCGTGTGCAATTCAAGTTGTGTGAAAGCATCGAGGCCCGGGAACGGCAGATTCGGGCGGTTTTACAGGGTGCCATGGGATAAAGGGACGAAATCGTGCTTGACTTGCGACGGTATCTTTCCCAACAATGGGACCGTTTTTGGAAATCGGAGATGGTCTCGAGAGACGGCGGCCGGTCGGAAGCAGCGGAGACGGGGAAACGACATGCTTAATTTTCTGTTTGATCTCTTCTCCGATGACATTGGGATTGATTTGGGAACCGCCAATACGCTGGTATATGTCAAGGACCGAGGCATCGTTCTGCGGGAGCCATCGGTGGTGGCCATCGTGGCGGGAAGCAATCGAGTGCTGGCCGTAGGCGAAGAAGCGAAACAAATGCTGGGCCGGACGCCTGGAAGTATTACGGCGATTCGCCCGATGAAGGCGGGGGTCATCGCGGATTTCGAGATTACGGAAGCCATGCTTCGGTATTTCATCCGGAAAGTGCAAACACGGCGCAAGGTGGTGAAGCCCCGCATCATCATCGCGGTTCCGAGTGGCATCACCGAGGTGGAAAAGCGGGCCGTCAAGGATTCGGCCATTCATGCCGGGGCCCGCGAGGTATATCTCATCGAGGAACCGATGGCCTCCGCCATCGGGGTTGGCCTGCCGGTTCAGGAACCGGCGGGGAACATGATTGTCGATATCGGCGGGGGAACGACGGAGGTGGCGCTGATTTCGCTGGCCGGCATCGTGTACTGCAAGAGCGTCCGCGTGGGAGGCGATGAGATGGATGACCACATCATCCAATACATGCGGCGCGTGTACAACCTGATGATTGGCGAGCGTACAGCGGAAGAGATCAAGATCGCCATCGGGTCCGCCTACCCGATGGAGCGGGAGATGACGCTTGAGGTCAAGGGGAGGGACCAGGTTGCAGGACTTCCGAAGACCTTGACCGTCACCTCGGAAGAAATTCGGGAGGCGCTTCAAGAACCGGTATCGGCCATTGTGGACGCCATTCGGAACACGTTGGAACGATGTCCGCCGGAACTGGCGGCCGACTTGGTGGATCGGGGAATGGTGCTGGCGGGGGGCGGTTCTCTTCTTCGGGGGCTGGACAAGCTGATTGCGGAGCAGACGGGGTTGCCCGTGCACCGCGCGGACGATCCGTTGAGCGCGGTGGCAGAGGGGATCGGCGTGGTTCTCAACGAATTGCCGCTTCTTCGCAAGATCGCCACGAACCCCCGCTATTGAACGGCCTTCCGTTTTTTATTCCGGCTGCAGCCGGACGCTTCTCTTGGGCGGGTCAGACCCCCTGGGGGTGAGGAAAAGGCGTGTTGAGCAAAACGCATTTTTACGTGTTTCTTTTGATACTCGGGGTACTCGTCCTGTTTAACCTGCCGGTCCAAACGGCGCGGAGCGTCAAGGCCGTGCTTCGCGATCTGATGGCTCCTTATCAATCGCTCTGGAGCAGTCGATGGGGGAATGCGTCGGGGCCGAAAGGCGGGCGGTCCGAAGGAAGGGAAAACGAGCTGGTTGATTCCCTTGGGGAGTGCCGAGCCCAGCTGGAGGCACTGGAACGGGAGAATCGATCTCTTCGGGAACTTCTCGACTTGAAGAAGCGGCTGGGTAACCGGACGATTGCCTGCCGAGTGATTGCGCGGGATGGCGCATTGGGCTGGTGGCGTAGTGTGCGGGTCGATCGGGGAAGCCGATCCGGGCTCCGGCCAGGGAATGCGGTGTTGGCCGGTGGCGGTGTGGCGGGAGTGATCCAGGAAACGGGACCTCACACGGCGGAGGTTCTCTTGATCAGCGACCCGATTTTTTATGTATCGGTCCGTTGCTCCCGCACCGATGCCTTGGGCATCGTCCGAGGGGGGGGAGCCGTCGCGCGTGCCGGTCTGCTGGAGGCTTTGTGGCCGGTGCGTCCTCCGGAGTTTCTGTATGCCGATAGGGACGAGGAACTTCTGGAAGGTGATTTTCTGGTGACCTCGGGACTTGGGGGGATTTTTCCTCCGGGGCTTCCCGTCGGCCGGATTCGTCGGTTCCATCTTGCGGAATCGGGGCTATACCAGGAGGGGGTCGTCGAACCGTTTGCTCCGCTCGATCGGCTGGATTTCGTTCTCGTTCTGGTAACGGACACCCCGGAGGAGGAGGAGGCTTCCCCATGAATGTTCTGATTCTATTGCCCCTCCAGATTGTGGGGGCATTTTTGCAGGCGGGAGTTTCCACCGGGCCGACCTTGGGCTGGGCAAAACCTCCCTTTCTCCTCACGGTCGCTCTCTATGCTGCACTGCGGTACGATGTTCGGACAACGGCTTGGGCGGCCGTGGGGGCCGGTCTCTTGCAGGACGCGCTTGATTTCGTGCCACTGGGAGTGTCGTCCATCGGATTCCTCGCGATCGCCTTCGGGAGCCAAATGCTGCGTTCTTACCTTTTTCGTGGTTCTGGGGTCACCCTTCTGATCCTGGTTGTGCTGGGCACCGGTTTGGTGACTCCATGGACGTGGGCGGTTCTTTATTGGGAATTGGCGGAAGGGGCGCCATCCCTTCTGCTCTCCCCAATAGCACTTCTCGGCAAGATAGGGGGGCAGGTGATGCTTGCGCCGTTGGCGGTTATAATTCTTGCACCGCTCGGGCGACTACTCGAGAGAATGCTTCAACCGCGGGAGGAACAAGCCGCGTGAATCGGATTTCGGGCAGTACGGAAAAGAACCGGCTGGTTTTTTGGGGGGGCTGCATGGTGGCCGGCTTTCTCTATCTGGGGGCATTGCTTTGGCGTATTCAGATTGTGCAGGGTGCGACGTATGCCGACGACCAACGCCGCCAAAGCCGCCGTGCGATCCGGCTTTCGGGCATCCGAGGCCGTATCGAGGACTGCCACGGCGTGGGATTGGCGGTCAATCGGCCCGATTACGGCCTTGTCCTACGGCTGGAGCAGTATCGCCAGCCGGGCCGTTGGTCTCGTACGATCGAGGCAGTGGGAGAGGATCTAAAACGGGTAGCGGCCTTGATTGGGCGGCCTGCCGAAGAGGCCGCCGCGCAACTGACCCGGGTGGCCCGCGCTCGCCGTGCGCTTCCCGTGCCGTTATGGGCGCGCTTGACACCCCAGGAAACGGCGCGTTTTCTGGAACATCGCTTTCTATTTCGTGGCATCGAAATCGAAGTCGAACCGCGACGTTTCTATCCGTACGGTTCTCTTGCAGGGCACGTGATCGGCTACGTTGGGGAACGGGAATGGACCCCCGAAGAGACCCGAACGTTTCATTATGTCCTGCCTGAAATGGTGGGTCGGGCGGGAATTGAGCGCCGCTATGACGAGGTTTTGCGGGGAGAACCTGGCCGTCGGGTCGTGTTGGTCGATGCGGCCGGTTACCCGGTGTTGCAGCAGGAGCGGGCGGGCCTTTTTACGCCGAGCTTTCTTGCCCCGCGAGGGGGGGGAGATGTCCGCCTGACGTTGGACGTTTCGATTCAGCGGTTGGCCGAGGAATCCCTGGGAAATGCTCGGGGTGCGGTGGTGGTCTTGGATCCTCGTACCGGCGATGTGTTGGCGTTGTGCAGCCGGCCCGGGTTCGATCCCAATCATCTTTCGAAAGGCATTTCGGTTGGGGAATGGCAGGCGCTTCAGGAGGCGACTGCAGGCCGCCCACTGTTCCCCAGGGCGATTGCGGCCTTTTATCCTCCCGGTAGTCTGTTCAAACCGGTGGTGGCGATTGCCGCGCTCGAAAGTGGAGACTGGAGTGTGGATACCGCCGTGCGATGCGATGGCGTGTTTGAACGGGGGAACATTCGCGTGCGATGCTCATCCCTGCACGGGCATGGAACGATTACACTCGAAAAGGCGCTCGAAGTTTCGTGCAACCCCTATTTCTGCGAAATGGGATTGCAGATGGGTCTCGAAACGATCCGGCGGATGGCGGCTGATCTCGGGATCGGCCGCCGGACGGGCATTGAGCTGGACGGCGAACAGCCTGGGCTCCTTCCCGATGCCGCGTGGAAACGGCGGCGGTTCGGCGAGGGATGGTGGGAGGGGGACACGGCCAACCTTTCGATCGGCCAGGGGTTTTTGGGCGTCACTCCTCTTCAAATGGCCGTAGTGGGGTCGGCGCTTGCAACGGGGGGGCGCGTTCCCCGTCCCCGGCTTATCCGCCTTGTTCGACGCGCCGACGGTCGGGTCGAGGAAACGCCTCTGTCAGTTCGGAACTTAGGTTGGTCTGTGGCGAATTGGAACGCGGTAGTCCGGGGATTACGCCGTGCGGTAGAAAGTCCGTCTGGAACGGCCCGATTGGTTCGGCTTTCGACGACGTCCGTTGCGGCTAAAACGGGGACGGCAGAATACGGGGCGAAAGGTTCCGGTCTCGTGTATGCCTGGATGATGGCATTTGCGCCGGTGGAAGCCCCGCGGGTGGTGGTGGCGGCGGTGGTGGAGGAGGGGGAATCAGGGGGGCAAACGGCTGGACCTGTCGTGAGACGGGTTTTGAGTGGAATATTTCGGGAAAACGAGGGATGAAACGGGGATGGCAATTTGGGGAGGTTGTGAGAAACAGCCAGTGGCTTTTGACCGGGTTTGTGGCGGCGCTGGTTGTTATCGGGATTCTTTTTGTTCGAAGCGCCTCGGCAGCGCGAGCCGATCCCGTCCTTCAACTGCTTTATCGGCGGCAATTGGCTTGGGCCGCCGTGGGTTTCTTTCTCTATGGGCTTTTGGCGGTAGTTGATTACCGGCGATGGGTCGAAATGGGCGGGGGCTTATATGGGGTTGCTCTTATTCTGCTGGTGTTGACGCTCGTGATGGGCCGGACGATTTATGGCAGCCGGCGGTGGCTGAACTTTTTCGGGTTTACCTTACAACCTTCTGAGCTGGCCAAGCTGGCCTTTCTTTTGGTGGCCGTCTGGCATCTCAGCCTTCCGGGGACCGATCGCACGCGGTGGAAAACGGCGTGGGTGGTTCTTGGTTTGGCCGCGGTTCCGGCGGCGCTGGTGCTTCGGCAACCGGACCTTGGAACGGCGCTTGTCTTTCCTACCTTGGCCGTGGTCCTTCTGTTGATTTCGGGGTTTCCCTGGAGAAAACTGCTCCTGTTGGGAAGTGTTGCCGTTCTTTTGATTCTTTATCTGGCCGTCGCTTTGGTCGGTCCGAAATGGCTTGGGATGGGTGAAGAGGCCCAGCAGCGAGTTTTTCGAACGATGACGGGAATGCGGGAGTACCAATGGAAGCGGCTGACCGTATTTTTGGACCCGTCGGCCGATCCGTCCGGCGCGGGCTACAATACCCGGCAGTCGCTTCTGGCCGTTGGGGCAGGCGGATGGCGTGGGGTTGGTTATGGGGCAGGAGCCCAGAGCGCCTTGGGTTACCTACCCAGTACGGTGGCGCCGACCGATTTCATCTTTTCGGTCATAGCGGAAGAGACGGGTTTTTTGGGAGCAGTTTTGCTGCTGCTTCTTTATTTCGGCGTCGTGGGATGCGGATGGCGGACGGCCTGGCGGGCGACGGACAGCGCCGGCCGGCTGTTGGCGTCCGGAATCACGGCGATGGTGTTCCTTCACGTGTTTATCAACGTAGGGATGACCATCGGGCTTCTGCCTGTGACCGGTCTTCCGCTTCCCCTCGTCAGCTACGGCGGAACGTTTATGCTGGCCACTCTGGCGGGTCTTGGATTGCTGCAAAGCGTCGGGATCCACCGGAAGCCGGCGGAAAGGCTCTAACGATGTGGATTGTTGACTTTTTCAGGAACACCATGAAACGAAATGCAGTCAAACGTGAAATCATCATCAACTGCGAAACGCTCGAGACCCGCGTGGCCGTTTTGGAAAACGGACGGCTCGAGGAGTTCATGATCGAACACCCTCGCGAAGAACGAATTGTCGGCAACATCTACAAGGGGCGCATCCAGAATCTGGAGGATGGACTTCAGGCGGCCTTTGTCGACATCGGCCTGGATAAGAATGCATTTCTTCATTACTGGGACATGATTCCGGAAGATGCCACCCGGCTTGAGGCGGAGGAGGAGGGGTTGTACCGCGGTCAGACGCGGGGAAAACGGATTAATCCGAAGGAGATCGCCCGCCGATTTCCCATTGGTTCAGAGATTGTCGTGCAGGTGACCAAGGGGGCCATTGGGACGAAGGGGCCACGGGTGACGGCTTCCCTGAGCATTCCGGGACGGTACCTGGTCATGATGCCTGGCTGCCGGCTTCGAGGCGTGTCCCGTAAGATCGAGGATTCGAAAGAGCGACAGCGTTTGAAGCGGATTTTGGATCGGTTACCGGCGCCCGAGGATGTGGGACTTATTGTCCGTACGGCTGGGGAAGGGGCCCGGGGTGTCAGTTTCGTGCGGGATATGCGGGGGCTGCTCGAGATTTATGAGCAGATGCAGAAACGGATGCGGGAACAACCCGCTCCGGTCTGTCTCTATCAGGAACCCGATGTGGTCGAACGGGTCGTGCGGGATTGGCTAACCGAGGAAGTGGACCGGATCGTGATGGATTCTCCTGAGCGGTGGCAACAGGTCAAGGACCTGGCTGCCCGGATTTCGCGGCGCATCCGTTCTCGCATTCAGCTCTACGACGGCCATGCTCCCATCTTCGAACATTTTAACATCGAACGGCAGCTGGAGGATGCTTTCCAACGGCGGGTTCCTCTCAAATCGGGCGGTTATATCGTCATAGATGAGACGGAGGCGTTGATTGCGATTGACGTGAACACGGGGCGGCACAAAGCGGCGAGCGGGGCCAACCAGGAAGATCTCATTTTGGAAGTGAATCTGGAAGCGGTCGAGGAGATCGCCCGCCAGCTCCGTTTGCGAAATCTGGGTGGGTTGATCGTTCTCGATCTGATAGACATGAAGCAAAAGAAAAACCGCAATACGGTCTATCGCCATCTGCAGCAGCTTCTTGCGCGAGACAAAGCGCGCACGAATCTGCTGCCCATCTCGCCGCTGGGCTTGTTGGAAATGACCCGCCAACGGGTGGACGAAGGAGTGCTTTCGGCGCAGTTCATGGACTGTCCCTACTGCCGTGGCCGCGGAAGCGTGAAGTCGCCTCTTCGAATGAGCATCGAGATTCAGCGTCGGGCGGTCGCGATTTGGAATGCGCGCCGGAAAACAGAACCGGGGCTTCAACTTCAGATCACCGTCCATCCCCTGATTCTGGAACGACTTCGCCGGGAAGACGAGCAGGTCCTCGTCGATCTTCAAAGCCGGTTCGAAGGCCAGTTGTCCTTCCGTGCCGATCCCACCCGGCACATCGAAGAGTTTGTGATTCGCAATGCCGCCACGGGGGAAGTATATTATGCCACGCCCTCCGCTGCGCACCCGGCCGAGTCCCCGCGATCCGGGACGGCTCGCTCCGAAAATGCCGGCGGGAAACCGGAGGCCCCTTAATGCCACGTCCTTCGATCCGTTTTGTTCTGTGCTTCGCCCTCCCTCTCATGGCAATCCTTGCCGTGTCATCCAGCGTCGTGGCTGCGCCGGCTCTTTCCGAACAGGACTTGGGTCGAACCCGGATCGAGGCCGATCGGCTTCACTATGATCGGGATACGGATATTGTTTCCTGCGAGGGAAATGTTCGGATTGAGCGCGAGGAAGTTCGGCTTGAAGCCAACCGTGTTATGCTGAATCGGGGGACGGGATGGGCGACGGCAGAAGGCCGCGTCCGGTTGATGCAGGGCGCAACGGTTTGGGAGGGGGAACGGCTCGAGTACAACATCCAGACACGCGATATTCGTTCGGCGCGTTTCGAGGCGATTCAGCCTCCTTATCGCGTCTGGGCTGAGGCGGCGGAAAAGCCGGGGAACCAGCTGGGATACGATTTGAGTGGCGTTCAGTTTACCACCTGCACGAATCCTCTCCATCGGACCCATTATCACGTGTGGGCCGCCCGCGCCCATGTCGAACCGGATTCCCATATTGCTGCGCGTCATGCCGTGTTGTTTTTTGGGCCTATTCCGATTCTTTACACCCCCTATTTCAGAGCCCGGATCGGCGAGCGGGGCATCGGGCTGATCTTCCGCCCGGGCTACGAATCGCGCATGGGAGGCATTCTCCTTTCGGGGCTGACGTATGGTTTCGGCGGTGGGCTGGAGGGACGCACCCTGGTGGATTACCGTACCGCGCGAGGGGTGGCTGTGGGACAGGAAATGGCGTGGAAGACTCCCAACGGATTGGATGGCATGGTCCATGGCTACTATGCCCAGGACATCGGGGTGGACTATTACAAGAACAAGTACCCCGCCGACCGGATACCGGAGGAAACCCGCTATCGGATCCGGCTGCAGCACGCGCAGCCAATCGGGTATGGGTGGCGGATGATGGGAGAAGTGAATTATCTGAGCGATGAATTCGTTCTTGAGGATTTTTACAAGCGGGAATATCGGCGGACACCGGATCCCCTTAATTACATCTCTTTTTCCCGCAACTTTGAAGAGTCTTCGCTGAGCGTGTGGGCCAAGTGGCGGATGAACGATTTCTATTCGACGGTTTCCCGTCTGCCCGAGGTTCGTTACGAGCATTATCTAACGCCTCTGGGCGAGAGCGGATGGTTTTACGAGGGATATGGCGCGGCGGCCTGGTTGCGGCGGGAATGGGCCATGTGGCGCCAAACGAACGATTATGACGCGCTGCGCTTTGATACCCGCCAGTTTTTCTACTATCCGACGCGGCAGTTTGGCTTTTTAAACGTGACGCCGCGGGCCGGCCTACGGGCTACGCTTTATTCTCGTTCCTGGGAGCGAGAGGAAATCGAAATCCCGAAGGCGGAGGCCGAGGATTTGGAGGCCCCTGCTCCGACCAACACCCTCCGGACGGTTCGTTACAAAGAAGGAAGGGCGATAATGAAGCCGCTTTTGGAAACCGGCGTGGAAAGTTCATTCAAAGCCTTCGGCTACTGGGAGGTGGGGTCCAGGGAACGATCACTTCCGCTCCGGCACATTGTGGAACCGTACGGCAATCTCACGATTCGTCCCAATCTGTTGAATCAGAAACCGGAAGAGTTTTTTCTTTTTGATGAGACGGACCGCTTCGGCCCTGAACATTCGCTGCGGCTTGGCGTGCGCCAGACTCTTCAATACCGTCAAGACGGTCGGGTGCGCGATGCCGTTTACCTCGATCTTTATTCCACATATTACGCGAAAACGTGGGAAAGGGACGAGGGTTTGGGTCCTCTGGTTTGGAAAGGCGAAGTGCGTCCGACCGACGCGTTTCGGCTCGATTCGGAGGGGCGGTATGATTGGAAAAACAACGTGATGGAGGAGTGGAACGTTCGCGCCCGTCTTCGCCCGTTGGCGGAATGGGCAACTGAGCTTGAATATCGCGACCGTCGGGAAAGAGAGAGCGAGGCATTTGGAAAAGTAGCATGGTCGCCCAACACCGCTTGGACCTTCGAGTGTTTTGTTCGGTTCGACGCGGACGATCAACGGCTCGCCGAGCATGGATACGAGGTGCTGCGGATGCTGGACTGCATGGGGATCCGACTGGGTTTTTCGCATGAGCCGGGTTATCCGCTGGCCGACGGCTCCCGGCGCGACGACGATTTCAACGTTTGGGCGGAAGTTTGGTTGACGGCTTTTCCGCAGAAGCGCTGGGGCCGCGACCGATGAAAGGAGACGGCGGATGAAACGAAAACTCGGCTTTACCTTTCTGGAGGTCATGGTCGTGCTGCTCGTGCTGGTTCTGCTGGCAGGGCTGGTCACGCCGGCTGTTCTCAACATGCTGGAAGAATCGAAGAAAAAGGTGGCCCGTCTTCAGATGGATGAACTCCACGCGGCACTTCAATGGTTCCGCGTGGACCAGGGACGTTATCCGCTCGCGTCGGAGGGTCTGGATGCCCTGGTTCGAAAGCCGACTGCGGTTCCCCGCCCCGACCTCTATCCGGCAACCGGATATCTCAGCGCCGCTCTGCCGCTCGATCCCTGGGGACGTCCGTACCTGTATCTGGCGCCGGGACGGGGGGGGGAGGCGTATGAACTGGTAAGCCGGGGGCCGGATCCGGATCGGCCTGAAGACGACTTAATCAGTCCCTGCCCGGCGCCGCCCCGTTCTTGAGGGTTGACGTGGGGGGGGAAGGGGAAAGGCGATAGGGCCACAGGAGGCGTGGATTCTCATTGGAGGCCGGTTGAAGAGACCACACGTTCCAATGGCCCTCTGCGGGTAACGATGTCCAGGTCCAAGCCTCGAACCGGGGCGGCAGATTGGGCCAATCGGGATTGCCGCGGATTAGGAGACCGGCGTGAGCGGACTGAAGGAGAAGGGTTCCATCGAAAGTTGCCTCCGCTTCGCGAAGAGCGCGCAAGTGGCGGACCCAGAGGAAGGCGAGAGTGGAGGCCAGCAACGCAAGGACCGCAAGAGCGGCCAGGACCTCGATCAGTGAAAAAGCGGCCGACATCCGTTTCATGTGGATTCGATGCCGGCGACCTGTAGGATCAGCCGCCGGAAAGGGGCAAACAATGAACGATTGGAAGCGAGGAACCAGAGTCCGCCGTTTTGAAACGTACGAAGAACTGCCCCGCGCCCCCCGGCTTCGGCGACGATGAGTCGCGCCGCGGCGATATCCCAAAGATAAATGCCGCTTTCGAAATAAGCATCGGCCTCTCCTGAAGCCACGCGGCAGAGGTCGAGCGCGGCGGATCCGAGAATCCGTACCCGTTGCGCAGCGGCGGCGAAGGCTTCGAAGAAGGCAAACGGCGGAAGACGGCAGGGGACGCGCAGATCGGCACCGGTGAGCACAAGAGCTTCCGCAGGGCGGTTTACACGGGAGACGCGGATGGGCGTTCGATTGCATCGGGCACCTTCCTGCTTTGCGGCGGTGAAGAGAAGGTCGAGTGCGGGTGCATACACGGCACCGGCCAGTGTACGGCCTCGGTGCAGGGCGGCAATCGAACAACACCAGAAGGGAAGCCCATGGGAAAAGTTCACCGTGCCGTCAATGGGATCCACCACCCATTGGATCTCGCATGAAATGCTCCGCGATTGCGGTGTTCCTTCCTCCTCTTCACCCAGAAAGTCGTGATAAGGAAATCGCGCTCGGATCACCTCCCGTGCGATGTGTTGACACTCTCGGTCGAGATAGAGCTTGACGTCGTGGGCGGTTCGGTTAAAGGCTTCTGCGCGGCGTTGGCGGTTGCGGTGGGCGTGGGAGCCGGCTTCCCGACACGCTTCGACGGCGGTTCGCAGGAGTTGGGCGGGGGAAACCAAGGGATCCTTCACGGGGTGGGAGCGGCGACCTGGGCCGGCGCCGGTGCCTTATCGGTGTCGCATTCTTCGAACCGCATCGAAACGATTTTTGAGACGCCCTGTTCGGGCATGGTGACCCCGTAGAGTACCGCGGCTTCGGCGATCGTTCGGCGATTGTGGGTGATGACGATGAACTGGGAATCCTTGAGGAATCCCCGTAACATTCGGACGAAGCGGTTGATGTTCGACTCGTCCAACGCCGCATCGAGTTCGTCCAGTACGCAGAAGGGGCTGGGGCGGATGCGGTAGATGGCGAAGAGTAGGGCCACGGCGGCCATCGTTCGTTCGCCACCGGAAAGGAGGGAAATATTTTGCAGGCGCTTGCCGGGAGGCCGAGCGATGATTTCAATACCCGCTTCCAGGACATCCTCTCCGGATTGCATTTCGAGCCGGGCAGCCCCTCCGCCGAACAGCTCCTGAAAGGTTGCGTCGAAATGGGCATTGATTTGCGCAAAGGTTTCGGCAAAAAGGGTCGCAGTCGTCTCATTGATTTTACGAATTGCGTCGAGCAACTGGGCCTTGGATGCGACGAGATCATCGTGCTGCCGGGTGAGAAAAGCCAACCGTTCCTCCAGTTCCTGATATTCCTCGATTGCCACGAGGTTGACGGGTCCCAAGGCGTCCAATTTATCGCGAATTTCTGCGATCCGCGCCTGGAGGGACTCCACGGGAAGCGGACCGCCTTCGGTCTGTGGGGGCGGCATGTTCCAGAACTGGTCAAGCGTCAGTCCATATTCCGAGGTGACACGGCGGAGCGCCTGATCGCGGTTCATTTTCCGTTCGGCCTGGGCGATTTCCGCGGCGGTCCGGACCTCCCGGATGCGATCTTCCTCGGCCCGGAGGGCGGTGATTCGGCTTTCTGTGTTCCGAAGGGCAGCGGTGAGTTGATGGCGATCTCCTCGTTCGCGTTCCAGTTCCTCGGCGGCCGCATGCGCTTTCTGTTCCAAATCCGGCTGTAGGCGCAGAAGGGCTTTCTGTTCCGTCTCGAGTCGGTCCAGATGCTCTCGGCGTTTGACGATCTCGTCTTTCCGTTGACGGGCCAGCGCCTCCAGTTCCCGGATTCGGGCAGCCAGAGGCTCGCGGCGCTGGAGAAGCGCCTGAAGCCTTTCGCGGGCTTCTGCCAACGTGACTCGCGCGTCTGCGGCTGCCTTTTCGCACAGCCGGCGGTTTTGTTCCGCGTCTTGCCACGCGCGGGTGGTCTGCTCGACGGCCGCCCGCAACTCTTCCCGCCGGGCGGTGAGCCGGGCTAACTCGTCGGCGAGCGCCTGCTGCTCGCGGGCGCGTCCTTCGGTCTGGCGGAGAACCTCTTCGAGTTCCACGACGACGGTGTTCAGGCGCTGGCGGACCTTTTCCGCTTCCTGACGGACGACCTGCCATTCGGCCTCCCGGCGCGCCAAATCCCTTCGGCTTTCTTCGACTTCCCGCCGGGCTGCGTCCAGAGCATCCGAGAGGCGTTGGGACTCTTGGGCGGCGGTCCGCATAGCCTCTTCCGACCTTTGAATCTCCGTGTCGAGGGCGGTTCGTTCTTCCCGGAGTCGGGCGATATGCAGTTTCCGAGCCATGGGGTCGGGCGCCGCCTTATCCTCCGTTCGGCATTCGAACATCCAGCCTTCCCGGAGGAGGAGGCCGTCGGGAGCGACCCACGTCACCGGAGTGGATCCTGAATCGGGAGGGAGTCCTTTGCCGGTCCAGATCAACACGTTGCCCAGAAGTCTTCGAAGAAGTGGACGGATGGAATCCGGGGCAAGGACCCGGGAAAGGAGCGGGATTGCATCCGGAGTTGAGCAAGGGGGTTTGGTTTCTTCAGCTTCTCCCGGAAGGGAGACGCTTAGGAGGCGGATGGTTCCATCGGGTCTTCCCCGTAGCCGTTCCAAAAGCGTGCGGGCGGCGTCGGGATCCCGCACGACGAGCGCGTCTGCCCAGGCGCGCAGAACCGTTTGGAGAGGGGCCCTAAAGTTCGGCTCTGCATCTACCAGTGCGGCGAGCGACCCGAGGAGAAGGTCCGCAGGGACCTGAAGGGGATTATGAGCGTCCATGAGCAGCCGGGCACCGGCGGGAAAGTCCTCGCGGGCTGCTTCTCGAGCTTCGAGAAGGGTGATCTGCGCCTGTCGGGATGTCCATTCCGCACGCAGGCGGCTCAATTCTTCTCGGAGCGCGTCGAGGCAGGCGCGTGTTTCGGCCTGTTTTGACTCGATCTGTTCAAGCCGCTTCTGAAATTCCCGAGCAGTCGACCGCGCGGATTCGCAGGTGCTGGCCAACGCGCGTTCACGTTCTTCAAAGAGCGCAACGGCCTTTTCCGTCTGGCTTTTTTCGACCTTCAAGCGTTCTTGTCGGAGAACATTGGCCTGTTCGCGCGATTCGAGTTGGAGAAGCGAATTTTGGGCATTCGCGAAATCGCGTTCTGCTTGGAGGGTTTCGGCGCGAAGCCGGTTCAATGCATTCAGGCGATCTTCCGCATTCTGCGCGGCTTCATCCGAAGCCCTCTGGCGTTGCCGGTGTTCCTGTTCCGCCCGGCCGATTTCGGTTTCGGCTTGCGCGATGGCCTCGTTCATCTCCCGGGTTTGGGCGGCATACATTTCCGCTTGGCCGCGGGCGGTCATTTCTTCCTCTTCGTCCCGCCGGATTTGCGATTGGGTTTCCTGAATCCGTTCGGCGAGGTCTTGAAGTCGGGTTCGGACTTGTTCGAGACGGTTTCGCTGTTCTTCAGCGGCGCGAACCCGTTGTTCCAGTCGTTGTTCCGATTCCTCGATGCGGGTTTGGAGTTGACGCGCCTTTTCCTCCTCATCGGTCAATTGGATGTGGAGGAGGCGGGACTCCTCCGCCTTTTGTTGAAGGGCTGTGGCTTCGCGGGCGATCGTTTGGTCCATTTCCCGGATGCGGTCTTGCTCGAGGAAGACGTCGAGTTGGCGGAGTTCCTCGCGGAGCGCCTTGTAGCGGCGGGCTTTTCCTGCCTGGCGTTGGAGGGAGATGATCTGGCGCTTGACCTCTCGCAGAACGTCTTGAAGGCGCAGGAGGTTCTGTTCTGTGGATTCCAGCTTGCGAAGCGCCTCCTGCTTGTCGGTTTTATATTTTGTGATACCGGCGGCTTCTTCAAACACTTCCCGGCGGTCTTCAGGGTGGGAACTGAGAATCTGGTCGATTCGCCCTTGTTCCAGAAGGGAGTAGGCGGCGGTTCCGATACCGGTTCCCATGAAGAGGCGGTGAATGTCTTTGAGGCGGCAGGGGGTTTTGTTGATGAAGTACTGGCCTTCGCCGGAACGGAAGAAGCGGCGTGTGATGGTGACCTCGTCATATTCGAGCGGAAGAAGCCCCTCGCATTCGGCCAGGGTCAAACTGACCTCGGCCATATTGAGGGGGGGGCGTTTATCGGTTCCGTTAAAGATGCAATCTTCCATTCGTTTCCCCCTCAAGGCCTTGGGGCTTTGCTCGCCGAGAACCCAACGGATTGCATCCGCGACGTTGCTCTTGCCGCAACCGTTGGGTCCCACGATGGCGGTAATACCTGGGGAAAACTCGATCCGGGTGCGGTCGGGAAAGCTTTTGAACCCGGTCATTTCAAGGCAGCGGAGATACACGGAACTCCCTGGTTAGGTGTTCGGTTGACATGGGAGAAGTAATAACACAAAGGCGTTTTTTGCGCAATGCGGGGGATGGAGAAGTTCCCCCGTAACCGTATAGGGAAGTGGTGGCGGGTTTCCACTGTCAGAATTATAAGGGGACAGTTTTTCTGCGGACCAAGTAGGAGGAAAGATCTTATCGTTCTCGTGATACGCAACGCCTCTGAATTGTGTGTAACACGAAAAAAGGGATTGGCAAGGGGGGTCAGCAGTTCCTTTCATTATCTCACACTTCCGAAAGTGTGAGACAAACGAACTTGAACCTTGAGGGGATTTCAAATGGGGCGAAGGGATGGAAATAGGGAAGAATAGTTCGCAGAAGTTTACCCGTCTGAAGAAGGCGGGCTTCCGCTGGGAGGCCGGGCGGGTGGTTGACGCGAGGTGACCAAGCCCCGGCGCGGGGCCACGAACATGGCTTCCTCGTTCTTCACATCCGCCCCATCGCCAGGGTCACTTCATCCATTTCGCGATGGCAATAAGGCTGGCGCAAATGCTGCCCGTCGGGGTGACCTTGGCGCTCAAGGGCGAGGGTCGCGCCACGATCCTGTCGCTGCCTCCTCAGCCGAAGTAGGGCCCATCCGTTGGGTACGGTTCGACGGCTGACGATCCTCGCCAACAAGTCGACCGCGGATTGACCAGTCATACACGTTGCTCGATAACACATTTCCAGCGTAGTCACGACGTACATTCAGCCATGTCTGTCCCTCAAGCCTCCTTGCATATTCGACACAAGACTTGTCAGGGTGATTCCGGAAAATCTCATGCTTGTCTTTCCACCAAAACTTGCGCAGGGTTCCATCAAGGTCGAACTGCGCCTCAAAACTGCGCGCATCATCCCCTTGCCGCATCGCCGCATCCTCAAAGACAACGGCCTCCACCGATCCGACCACATTGTTTGTGCCATGCGGGAAGACTCGCCATGTTGTTGACCGCGACCTATCTTCGGCAGTAAGCCAGATGGAGGGACCGTGGGTATGAATCTGGTAGCGTCGGTCTTTCAGTATTCCATCGATAGCCAGGGTGGCATCCTGCACCGCGGCCAGAATAGATTGCATCTCTGGCCCTTTGGCAGCCGTGATCGGCACGACGGTGGTGAACGCGGACGGGACGGGGGACGACCGGCTCAACACCTGAGTTTGGGTTGAGGTTTCCGCTGTTTCCTGTCTTGACCGCTCGGCCACCGGCAATGGGTCGCCTTCCGTCGGGCGCGTTGAGGATGGAAAGCAGTCTGTGATCGAGTCATCGTTCACGGCTGGCGTCCCGATCCGTCGGCGGAGTTCGTTAACATCTGCCTCTCGGTCCACGCGAAACAGCAAAGTCAGTAACACTGAAGCGACCAACACCACAATAGTAATCGCCACGCTCCGCTTCATAGAGATCATCTCAATGGTTGTTCAGCCAAGCAGAGAATTCCCAGGGCGTACTCACGCCATCCGGGTCCATTGTGTAAACGTAGACGATTTCGCCAATGTCTATTGCATAGTCCGTGCAGTTGTAGTTGAAAAGGTGATACCAAGGTGGGCTGTCATCGCTCGCCTTGACTTGGGATAGAGCGAATGCAAGAGGAGCAAACCGGATAGGATACATCTTCTGACCTGAAGGCCAGTGTGCACCGACAGCAGCAACCCCCAGACGCACATCACCAACGCAACTCGGATTGCCTGTTATCGAAGGCCAGAAGCCAATATAGTCGATGTAGTCCCGATGCTCCTCAGGCACGAGTTCCTGCGCGAATGCATCCAGTGAGTACTGGCCCCAGCTGTGTCCAACGTCCAGATTCTGCAAATCGCCTTCGTCCGCGAAGAGTCCAACTTTGGCGTTGTAGACATAGACGGTGGTGGTGAACCCGGCGTTCGTGCCCCCGCAGGCGAAGGTGAATTCGGTTTTAGAGGGTCCGGCCAGGGTCGTGCGACTGACGTACCGGGTGAGCTTGTCTCCGCCACTGCCGCCCTGAAGGGACATGCAGTCGGGAAGATCGCCTTCGTCCATGTCGGGACTGATCAGCGCGCGAACGACGACGGAATCAACGGGCCACTCCAGCGTTTGCGCGATCGGAACGACAAAAACACGTGTCCGGGGGTTGCCGTCGCCGTCCTCGATCTCGTAGAGATTCGTCATGGCGTTAGGTTCGATGGCTAGGACCTCGAATGTCGACACCCAAGCCGCCTCGGTTATTTCGGCATAGGCGTCGGCATGGTACAAGCCGTCGACGGTATCGTATCGCAGCCGGACCGAGCCGTTGCTCCAGAACCAGACGTTGGTGGTGGCCTGCTCGTCGACCATCGCGCAGCCGTTGCCGTTGTTGTGCCCCTCGAAGAACGGGACTTCCGACTGCAGGTTGGTGGACACGTAGGATCGGACGGACACCTTGTCGTACCCGGAGTTCTGGTCCTCCACGCGGCCTTCGACCGTCAGCGAAAGCATATACCCGCAATGCATGAGCGGGCCGACGTTGAAGGCGTCCTCGACTTGCTGCCGGTTCGGATTGGTCCCGCCGCAGTTCTGCGAGTCCTCGACGTCCACCCGCAGGCTTGCGCCGCTCCGGCAGTGCATCAGGCGATGGATCAGCTTAGTCGCGTTGATGGCCGGGTTGGCGGGGTCGCCACCCATCTGGAATTCCTGAAGGTTGGTGAATCCGTCCCCGTCGGGGTCGCCATTGGCCCCGTTGGCACCGGTCGCGTCCAGAGGATCGAGCCCGTACTGGAGCTCCCAGCCGTCGGGAAGCCCGTCGCCGTCCGAGTCGGCGTTCAGCGCGGACGTGCCGTGCACGAAAAGCTCGGCAAAGTCGGAGAGACCGTCGCCGTCGCTGTCGTGGTGCGTTCAGGCGTCGTAAAAGCGCGTCACGTGGCTCGTCGATTCCGCATCCACCCAGACCACGCGATTGGTCTGCATGTCCAGCGTCAAGGTGTCGACGATCGCCCAGTCCTTGGCGCACAGATCGGTGCAGGCGAAGATGTCGACGATATTCGTGCTCAGGCCTTCGTCCGGCCAGGCCAGCGTCAGTCCGATGGCGCCATTGGTGGTCAGGCCGATGGCGGTGAACTGGAGATTCGAGACGCTGCCACCCTCGCCGGATCGCATCATGGCGGCGGCTTCCCGCTCCTCGGCCAGCCGCGCGGCTTCGATGGAACGCGCCCAGACGTATTCGATCAGGTTGTCCTCGCCGACCAGCAGGTCGTAGCGCATGCAGACGCGGGCGGGATCGTAGCAGGCGGTCACAGCCAGTCCCGACGCCACTCAGCGTAGGTGTCAAGCGCTGGGTATAGGGCGCGGACGAACCATTCCGGCGAATAGTCCCGGTCGCGCTCGATCCGGGCGATGACCTTCCGTTCCAGGCTTTCGATGACGATCTCGCGCCTCGGACTGTCCGCGTCCTCGTATATCCAGACCGGAAAGCGCACCACGCCGTCCGCGCCGATCTCGCCCGCGAGATTGTCGATGAAGGACGCCGGGAAGGCTTTCAGGTCGAGAATGGGGATCGTCTCGCCGGGCTGGAAGAGGATGAAATCGGGGTCGGGCGGAGATATCCAAAGATAGAGTTCCTGATCCCTCAGGAAGCGCTCGGCCAAGTCCTGCAAGCCGATCGCCTGCCGCTCGACAAGAACCTGATGCAGTCCCCGGTTGTAGATATCCTCGACGTCTTCGTTCTCCCCGAGGAGCGCCGCGATGGCCCATGTGGCGCAGGCCATCCCAAGGGCCAGAGGCAGAAGCCAGAATCGCCGCGATTTGAGCAGGAATCGCATCGAGTGCATCTCTCCGAATGAACCAGCAGACTCAGGGGCACGGACTCACAAGATCGAATAAGAAGACATTATACATCAGAGGGGGCGGAGTCGTCAAGGATGGATTCGTCCTGCGTCACTTTTTTCGCCAACCGTCCGCCACTTTGACGGGCCGTCGCGTATGTAACCCGTAGAGGTGCGGCGCAGGGCGACTGGCGGGAAAACCGAAAAAGGTTGTCCCGCTGGCAGGTGCGGAACCCCCCTTTTACCTGTTGGATGCCGCTCGATGACCGGGGAAAAGGTACGGAAGCACTATATGCGTAACAAAATGCGCCAAGTGAAGGTTTTTCCGACAAACCGGGGGTCGGGCGGCAAATAACCATATAGAGGGCCAGTGTTGGCCGGGTGACGAGTAACGCGGAAAGGAGCAAGGCGATGAGTGGTGTGATGACGAGGGCCGAGTACGACAACGAGCGCGTGCGGGTGCTCAAGGCAGGGCTCGACCTGGATGAGACCGAGGCTCGGAAACGTCTGGAACGGACGTATCCGAAATCCTCGGAGCAGGCGACCGATGAACTGCGGCTCAGGGGGCTGGATTGCTCGGAGTGGCGCATCCATCGGCACTGCACACTGCGGCCTCAACTGGCCCCGCCTATCGTCGGCGGTTCGAGGGTCTGGGGCAAGCAGCAGATCGACGACTTTGCCGAGGTGCTGGAGTCGCAGGGGTGCCTGATGCCGTCGGCCATCTACAGGGCCGAGTTGGGGATTACGTGGAGAGAAGAGCAGTCGATTCGGCGTCGGATCGAAGCCGAGAAGGAGGCCAGCAATGCCCGGTGACATCCTTCTTACGGTTTCGGGCGTCGAACTGGCCTGCGGCGAGAAGCAGCCGCAGGTCTCGATCATGGCCTACTCGGGAGCCGCCATGCGTGTCCCTGGCTGGGGCGTGATCGTCCTCGATCTGGCCGGTCTCGACCTGGCGGGCCGGGTGCCGATCCTGTGCGACCACGATGCATCTTTGGACGGCATCCTGGGGCAAGGCGCGGCCGAGGTGAAGGACGGCAAGCTGTTCGTGTCGGGTGCGATCCTCCCGGCGTCCGACAAGGCGCGGCGGGTCGTCGAACTGGCGCGGGGCGGTTTCCTGTTCGAGGAGTCGGTGGGCGTGGAGCCCGCCGAGCATGTCAGGATCAAGGCGGGCGAGCGGATCGAGGCAAACAACCGGACGCTCACCGCGCCGGAAGGCGGCTTCACGCTCATTCGCAAGGGCAGGTTGCGGGAGGTTTCGGTCGTGAGCCTGGGAGCCGACAACAGGACGGCGGTCGCCATCGCGGCCATGAAGGGAACGGACATGAACGAAGAGGATATTCGCGCCCAGGAGCGCGAGCGCCTGGCGAAGATCACGGCGCTCTGCGACGGCGACTGGGGCAAGGACAAGGACCGGGTGGACGCGCTCAAGGCACGAGCCATTTCCGGGGAGATCGAGGCCGACGAGTTGTCGTCGAAGCTGTTGAGCATCATGCGAAGTGCCCGTCCGGCAGTCGGCGTGGTACGGCCGGTGATCACGGCCCCGCAGCCACATGCCATCGAGGCGGCTCTGCTGATGCGCCTGGGGCATGCCGAGCTGGCCGAGAAGACCCTTGGCGAGCGCGCCTGCGACGCCGGGGAACGCCTGAGCGGGGCGCACCTGCTCGACCTGTGCAAAGCATGCTTGGAAGAGGAAGGCATGGCGGTGCCGAGCGGCCGACTGGAACTGGTGCGGGTCTCCATGTCCACCTACAGCCTGCCGACGGCGCTGGGGAACGTGGCGAACAAGGTGCTGCTGGACGCCTACAACGACTCCCCCGCGACCTGGCGGGCGTTCTGCGCCATCCGGTCGATCGCCGACTTCAAGGAGAACACGGCAATCCGTCCGAGTTTCACGGGCGGCCTGGAGCCGGTTGCGCCGGGCGGCGAGATCAAGCACGGCTCGGTTACCGAGCATGTCACGACCTTCAAGATTGACACCTACGGCAAGCTGCCGTCCCTCGACCGTCGCAGCGTCATCGATGATGATCTGTCGCTTTTCGAGGACTCGGCCCGCGCCATGGGCAAGGCGGCGATGCGAAAGCTGGCCGACCTGGTCTACACGACGCTGCTCGGCAACGCGGGCGGGTTCTTCTCGAGCGGCAACGGCAACCTGATCGACGGGACGGACAGCGCCCTCTCGCTGCACAGTCTGTCCGAGGCGATCCAGGCCATGAGAACCCAGCGCGACTCCGAGGGCAACGATCTGGACATCCTGCCCTCGACGCTCGTCGTGCCTCCGCAGCTCGCGGAGCAGGCCAAGAGCGTCCTGGAGTCGGAGTTCATCCAGCGCGTGGCCGAGATGCCGACGGGCAACAGCCTGCGCCGGGCCGTGGGGCTCGAGGTCGAGCCGCGCCCGTCGAATGCGGGCAAGTTCGGTTCGGCGGCCAGTCCCGGTCACTGGTACTTGTTCGCCGCGCCGTCGGCCGCGCCGATGGTCACGGCGTTTTTGAACGGCAAGCAGGAACCGACCGTCGAGTATTTCGGCCTCGACAGCCAGCCGGATCGGCTGGGTGTGAGTTGGAGAGTCTACTTCGACTTCGGCGCGGCGTTCGTCGATCCCCGCGCCGCCGTCCGGGACGTGGGCGAGTAGGCTGACACACGGGAGTGCAAACGACATGAAAGGATAACCGACAACCGAATCTCCAGGCAGGCAAGCGGGCTTTGCTGTGCCGTCGTCAACCTCCGGCCCGTTGCCTGCCTTTTACCCAACCATCCACCAACCGACCCAACCACCTATCGAACTCGGACTCCGGTTCCGGGCCTCGAACGTACCCGGCGCAATGTGGTGGGGATCGCGGTGGACAAGACAGAGCATACATACCAGATCGGCAAGTACGCCTTCCGAGTCGCGTGCGACGAGCACGCCCGGAAGGACGCTACGCCGCGTCGAGCCGAGGCCATCGCCAGATGGCTTCTGGCCGAGTGGCGGCGCGAGCGGGCATCGGCCGACGCCGGAAGGGAGCGGCCATGCCCGACGTGAGCACCGACCGCCCTGCTCCCATCATCGGTTGGGACGCCTCAAACCCGCCCGAGATCGAGCGCGCCTTCCGCGTGGGATTCCGCGCCGCCGCCGAGCGCTGCCTTCGCCTCGATCTGGCGTCCGCCGAGGCCCTCTTTGACCGCATGAACGAACGGCGGGCCGCGCCCCTGTCCGACCACCGGGAGGCGCTCTTCCGGGGGGCCGCGCATGGCAGCCTGGAAGCCATGCGGGCCCACGTGACGGGCGTGAAGACGGGCCTCATCTCCTGGCTGTCCAAGGTGAACGCCTGGGCTTGCGAGAACCCGCCGCGCCTCGACTGGGAGCACGCGCAGCCGCCCCCGCTGCCCGAGCCCGAAGGCCCGATGATGGACAAGTGGGACGTGCCGCCGTGGGTCTGGTTCGAGATCTGCGGCGGGCCAGCGCCGCGCCCCTTGGCCGCCCTGCGGGCCGAACACGCCGCCGCGAACATCGTCGCGCCCTTATCCTTAACGCCGCCCCTGGCGCAACCTGGCGCGTCCCTCGCGGCACCCACGGGCACCCGGCAGATCACCCTGACGCGGGCCGACCGGATCGAGATCAGACCGCCGGACTGGCTCCTGCGGGGCACGATTGAGCGCGACGCCTTCGCCCTGGTATTCGGCGATCCCGGCTGCGGCAAGAGCTTCCTGGCCATCGACTGGGCGTGCCGTGTGGCCACGGGAACGCCTTGGCGCGGCCATGCCGTCAAGGCTGGCCCCGTAGTCTACGTCGCGGGAGAAGGCCAACACGGGTTCGGCAGGCGCATCCGGGCGTGGAGCGAGTACCACGGCGTCGGCCTCGACGGTGTGCCGCTCTACCTGTCGCCCGCCGTGGCGATGCCCGATCCCGCAGATCTCAAGGCCCTCATCGCGGCCATCGATACCGGCGTCGATGCCGTGGGCCAGCGCCCGGCACTGATCGTCCTGGACACGCTGGCCCGCAACTTCGGCGGCGGCGACGAGAACGGAACCCCGGGCATGAACCGCTTCGTTCTGGCCTGCGATGCCGTGCGGACGCTCTACGGCTGCACCGTGCTCGTCGTCCACCACAGCGGGCACGCCGACAAGACCCGCGCCAGGGGAGCCATCGCGCTCAAGGCGGCGCTCGACGCCGAGTACAGACTGTCGAACGAGGGGGCGCTCATGCTGACGGCCACGAAGATGAAGGAGGCCGAACTGCCGCCGTCCCTCTCGATGGAGCTGGTCTCGGTGGAGTTGCCCGGCCTGAAGGACGAGTTCGGGCTGCCCGTCACGTCGGCAGCCATCGACGTACTCGACGCCGACACCAGCGCGCTTGTGGCCAAGGCGAGGGCTTCTGGCCCAGGCAGGCCCGGAAAGTGGAGCAAGATCGGACTCGAGATCGCCCGGCGGCTCGTCCTGGAAGGCGACGATGAAGGGGCCAGCCTCAAGGTCTGGCATGCCGCCTGTGACGCTGTCGGCATGCGTCCGTCCAGCCGCTATGACGTGCTCGCCAGGTTGCAGGCTCGGGGCGAGATCGAGATCGAGGGCGACAGGTTGGGCATTCCAGTTTCCAGTTTCCAGTCTCCTTAAGGAGACTTGAAACTGGAATCATTACTGGAAAATGCCGGTGGGATGGAAACTGGAATACTGGAATGGAATTACTGGAATGTCGCAAGCACGCTGCTAGTCAACGGGTTATAACGTATGTCGGCAGTCCGATGGCCCGCGTAACTGGAATACTGGAATGCGAAACTGGAATCGAAGCCGCCATCTTGGGTTTTGGGCAGATGTGACGCCCAAACGTGACAGCGGAGACGCCATAGGTACTCCGCCAAACATGCCTCGGCGTGACTGGCGCGGAACGAGTCGCAACCTATGAGAGAGTTTGCTTTGCGGCGCGTACCTTCTGCCGTAACGCGAGAACGGAGGACGGATGCTGACACGAGAGACGCTTCTGGCCGCCTGCTGGCAACGGTGCGGCGACCATCGCGGTTGCTATCGCCACCAATGCGCGGCGTGCGGCGCGTGGTTCTACGCCGGGCGTCCCGAGGCGCGGTACTGCCGTGGAGCCTGCCGCCAGAAGGCGTACCGGCGGCGTCTGGCGGCGCGGCGAAAGAATCTGACCGGGCGCGGAGACTTCCCTTGAGCTTTCCGGCGAGTTGAGGGAAGGGTGTCGCGAGCCCAGAGATGGGTAGAAAGGAGACGGTATGGCACAGCAAAACGGGATCGCCGCCGTGGGTTACGCCCGGCGCTCGACCGACATGCAGGAGCGGTCGATCCCAGACCAACAGACCCACGTCGAGCGTTGGGCCGCCGAGAACGGCTGCCGGGTGCTGCGCTGGTGCTGGTACGTGGACGACGCCATCAGCGGCACCAGCACGAAGGGACGGGACGCCTTCGAAAGCATGATCCGCGAGGCGGAGAACGGCCGGGACTTCGACGCCGTGCTCTGCTACGACATGAGCCGCTTCAGTCGTGGCGGCACGAACGAGACCGGCTACTACCTGCATCGCCTGACGCTGGCGGGCGTCAAAGCCGTCTTCACGGCGGAAGGCATCCCCGAGGGCGACGAGGGCGAACTGCTCCAGGGCGTCAAGTCCTGGCAGGCGCGGCAGTTCAGCGTCAAGCTGGCCCGCGACGTGATTCGTGGCCAACTCTCCAGCCTCAAGCAGAACCCTAGCGCCCAAGGCGGACGCGCTCCCTACGGCTACGACCGTCGCTACCTCGCCGCCGACGGCACGGTGCTGCGCACCATCCGCTTCCTGCCCGACGGCCGCAAGCAGGAGTTCGACGCCCAAGGACGGCACGTCCGCCTCATCGCTCGTGAGGAGCGTCCCGGCAAGACCAAGTCCGACGTGGTGCGCTTCGTGCCCGGCGATCCGGCGCACGTGGCCATCGTCCGGGAGACCTTTGGGCGGTGCATCGAGGGCTACGGCTACTGGAGCATCGCCTCCGACCTGAACAAGCGCGGCGTCCCCGGTCCCAAGGGAAACCCATGGAGCGAGATGATGGTCAAGATGGTCCTGCACAACCCGGTCTACCGGGGCGCGCTGGCCTGGAACCGTATGACGGTGGGCAAGATCAGCGGTTTCGATGGCGAGGGCCGCCTGCGCCCCAAGAAAGGCCGCATAGCCAAGGCCAACGATCCGAGCGACTGGATCGTCATCGAGGACGCGCACGAGCCGCTCGTGGACACCGAGACCTTCGAACGCGCCCAGCGGGTGCTGGACGGCCGTCGCAGCCAAGGCGGTCTGGCGCGGCCTACCAATCGCTACCTGCTGAGCAGCCTGATGCGCTGCACGAAGTGCGGACACACCTTCTGGGGCTGCACCGGCACCCACCACTACAGCAAGAAGAAGACGCGCTTCTACAAGGACGGCGGCTACCAGACGCATGGCCGGGCGGTCTGCCTGCACACGATGATCGACGCCGACGCGCTCGACGCCTGGGTGCTGCGGCAGCTGCGGGTCGTGGTCCTCGGTGACGCGGATACGGCCGAGCGGGCCATCGACGCCTTCGTGCGCGACGCCATGGGCGGCCGCGACGACGGCGAAGATCGGGCTGGCGTGCAGAAGGAGTTGGCCGCCGTCAGCAAGCGCATCAAGGCCACGGTCGGTCTGCTGGGCAACGCGGAACTGGGTGGCATGGCGGAACTGGAGCAGGCGTTGGTCGACCTCCAGCGCCAGCGCAAGGAACTGGAGGCGCGGCTGGCTGGGTGCGATGCCCCGGCCTCACCGGCCCCGAGCGAGAAGGAGGTGCGAGCATGGGCGAAGGAGAAGATCGAGGCACTGGGCGCGGCGGTCGCCGGGCGGCTGCCGCCGATGGAACTGCGGAACGTGGTAAGCGGCTACGTGGATCGCATCGAGGTCGATCCGGTGGCGAAGACCGGGACGATGTGCCTGCCCGGCGACGCGCTGGCCTGCCTGGAGGCCGACGCTATCAGACGGGTAAAGAACGGCTCCCATGAAGAACAACAGACTACGGCGGAAGAGCGATTGCCGAAAAAAGGGGACGCGCAATCTAAGTCGGGGCTTTCCGGACACTGAGAAAGCTGAATTCACGCTGCCGTATCTCGCAGCAATTGCGGCGCGCTAGCGGAAGCATTTTGACGCGATAGCGTTAAACCGCTAAGTCCAATTGCAGAGATTTTTTAAAGCCAGAAGCGGTGGACGCCATTCCCTCCCCGCCCACCGGGAAGAGACGACCCTACAGCAGATCCTCAACCTGCCAGCCATCGGGATGCGGTATTCCTGTTGAAGTATTCCCGCACGCCCTACAGTGCGGCGCCAGTGTTTTGAGTCGATGTCTGGGCATTGTAGGACGAGTCGAGGTCAGCCGTTGGCGGTGGTGTGATCCAAGGCCAGTATATCCCCGGGTGCACCTGACGAACGCCTCTGGGGTGACCCTGTTCGTACGCCACCCCCCCTTCCCGGGGCAAGGCGTGGGTCATAGTCGTTCGGTTGTGCGCCTTCGACTCACTTGCAGGGTCCGTTTTCGCGCCCGCGCCAGGTCGGAAGGTTGCGCTTCGGAAGGCGGAACAGTTCGGTCGATCTTGGCCGCGCGCCGTTCGCGGGCTTGCCGATCTTTGCCTTTCGTTTCAGGTTCTTTCCGTGCCGTTTTTCCAGATATGGCGCATCAACCCGGACTAAGTTTTTACCGGATCCCAACCCACAACAAAGGGAAAGAGTCTCGGCCGACTCAAGAGAGAATGAGGAGTCACTTAAGAGATGTCTGTGGGGGAGGACATTTCTTTTCCGACGATGCTGGAAATGCGCATCATGCCTTCGATCAGGGCGCTGACCGTCGGTTTAAGAAAGGCGCCCAGTTCTTCAGGGACAGAGCCGTAGGCGCGAAGGCGTTTGGGCTCCAGTTCCGCGAGGATCTCCCAAAAGCCCGCTCCACTTCCCCAGATTTTTTTGCTCACGTCCACGATCCGTATGCGAAGACCCAGCGTTTCTTTTATTTCCCGCATGATCTCCCGGAGTCGGCCGATTTCCTCGAGCAACGCCTTCCTCTGACGGGTTGTCAGAACATTCCGCTCTTCAAAAAAGACCGAATGAATTTCACGCCCTTTTGCGTATTCCTCGAAGAGACAAAGCGTTTCATCCAGCAGGCCGAGAGCGGTGGCGATGCTGCGGCGGTGGTTTTCCTTGAGAGAAAGCGGCGACATTCCAAAGGCGGAATATACCGTGGGGTGCCGTTGTGCTCAAGAAGTCATTCGATCCGACTCGACGAGAGGAACAGAGTCACAAAAGGTTATTGGAATGGAAGGGCGGTTCCAGCAGACGGCTTGAGGAGGCGCACGATGCCCGAGCCCGTGCTGTCGCACCACGTGTTGTTTTTATAATCCGCCGAACTGGCAGTGGTGCCCTTTCGTTCCGTAATTCGGTTACTGAATGCTTTCCAGGCACAATTTCCGAACCGTTTGTATGGTTCCAGCCTCAAGGCGGAGTTTGCCCTCTTCGATCCTGAGGACTTTTCCGCAAATGTCGTTCGCCCGAGCGTCGCAGGGGAAGGCATTGGTCTTGATCAGGCCGGCAATGTCCCACTGGCAGGGGCCCGGTGATGAAATTCTTGTAATTCCTGCCTCCCCCTCTTGAGAGAAGAACCCACGCATGGGGACCGGCCACTCGACCGTAGAAGGTGGCCCGCTGATTGGCATTGTCGTCGCTGGTGATGGCCGGTTCCAACCCATTGCGGGTGGATCTTTTTCATCGCTTGGTTACATCGATATGAACATTAGGGCCATGCTGCTCAATGTCTCACACTTTCGAAAGTGTGAGACAGCCCGATTTGTCCTGGAGAGTAGCTGTTTCCTACGAAGGAGTGAGACGTGAGAATAAAAGAGCCGCTTCCCATGAGAACGGAAAAGCTACGACGAAAGCTCTATCGTCGCGGAAAGGGGTGAACGAAGTGCGTCCGCGGTATCGAGACACTCGGAAGCCATTGTGGCAGAGGGGCGGCGCAGCCTGCGAGCCATGCGAGATTATTTCGAAATCCGGCACGGGCAATTCGGGATGTTCATTGGAAGGGGGCAAGCAAAATGGAGAATGTTGAAGTTCAGCCCCCGCCTTAGATCAGGAGATGTTCGAGCTCGGGAAAGAGAGAACGCTGAAAGTTGCGATGGACATCGCGTCCGTGAAAGTGCCGATCCATGAAATCAAGGAGGGTCTCATAGTCTTCAGGCCGGTGGGCATGCCCTCCTTCGCGCACACTCCAGCCGATCCGATCGGGGCACCCCAGAAGTTGATAGACACGCCGTGCTTCCAGGCAGGCGGCGTAAGAGCCCGGCGGATTGGCCCCCACGTCTTCATAAGCTTCCGTGACGAGCAGAAAACGCGGGGCGGTCATGGCATGAAGATAATGTTGATCGTAGGGAAGAGCCGCATCACGGTCCCGAAACTCTTGGATGGGCTTGCCGAACCAGAAGATAGTACGGTATTGGAAGAACGAACCGATGCATTCGCTGCCTTTGTTTTTCAGGCGGTGAAGACCCGAACCGCCGATTCCGGAACAGTTGGGGTTGGTCATGGCGATAGCGGGGTAGGTGGCGCCTGCCAGAAGGGCGGTTTTACCGCCGCGGGAATGGCCTGTAATGGCAATCGCATCGGGACGGACTTCCGCCATGAGACGTAAGGCGTCCACGGCTCGGTGAAACATCCACGCCCAAGCGGCCAGAACGCCGAACGAAGCGGAAGGAAGGAGACGGTAAAGGCCGGTCTCCCGATAATGATCCGGATTGTCGGCGGCCGCTTCGGTTCGATCAAACGAGGCCGCGATATTTCCACGAGCCAAGATCTCGCGAATAACCGTCGATTCGTTAAACGTGCGCCAGCAACCGTCCCCGTCCAGCAGAACGGGAAAAGGTCCTTCACCCGGCGGAATCCAAAGGGAAAGCGTGAAATGAAATTCAGACCCTGTGGAAAAGCAGACTCGTATTTCGAAAACCCGATAGGTGACATCCGGAAGATGGCGAACCTGGCTTTGCGCGCGGCGAATGATGGTTGTCTGGACGTTCGACGGCGGCAAACCCCCATATTCGTGAGGGAGAATCTGCGCTTCCAACTCCGCCCGTCTTGCCGCCCAGGTGTCGGCTGTGACGGGGCGTCCATCAAGGAATTGGAGAAGGTCCGGTTTGATGTTCATCGCATGTCTCTGCCGAATATTCCTACTGAGAATACAGGATCAGGAAAGCCAAAGGAAGGGAAAAATCCTCCGTGGGGACACGGGGCGCAACCGGGAATCGTCTTTGGATGGGACGCGAGGCATTGTGGATGTGTTTCGGTTGAGCTTGAAAGTCTTTTCTTCCGCGCGTACAAATTCGACTGGTATCCGTGCGTCACGATTGATGGGATTCTGAGATGAAATCGGTCAACGATCCGCGCGCTCTTTCGCAAGGCCATGTTATTCCAACCCCGGAAGGGTATTGCGATCAGCCTTATATTGTTCGAACCGCGGACGACGCCTGGCTCTGTTGCCTCACCACGGCTCCCGGCCAGGAAGGCGCGTTGGGCCAGCGAGTGTTGACCTTTCGGAGCGCCGACCAGGGGGGGACGTGGTCAGCTCCCGTTGCCGTAGAACCGGAAGACAGGCGTGAAAATTCCTATGCCGTGATGTTCCGGGTTCCCTTGCGACCGGAAGGCAACCGGCCGGCCGGCCGCATTTATATCTTTTACAATCACAACACCGAGAACAGGCGGGAAGTTCTGAGCCACGATGGGAAAACTCGTTTCCACCGGGTGGATTCCCTCGGGTCTTATGTGTTCAAGTTCAGCGATGACCACGGGCGGAGCTGGTCGGCCGAGCGGTTTCCCATTCCCGTCCGTCTCTTCGAATGCGACCGCCGCAACATTTACGGCGGTGCGGTCCGCTTTTTCTGGAATGTGGGGCGTCCTTTTCAACGGGACGATCGGGTCTATGTTCCGCTGACGAAAGTTGGGCAAATGGGGCGCGGATTCTTCCAACAGTCGGAAGGCGTGCTGTTGGCCAGCGACAATCTGCTGTTCGAATGCGACCCTCGCGCGATTCGGTGGATTACCCTGCCCGACGGGGAGGTAGGTCTCCGAACCCCGGAGGGTGGCGGGCCGATTGCCGAAGAACACAGTTACTGTGTGTTGAGCGACGGTTCCCTTTACGGCGTCTATCGGAGTGTGGACGGCTACCCTGTCGAAAGCTACAGCCGGGATGGGGGCCATACGTGGAGACCGCCCCGCTACAAATGTTATGCAGAGGGAGGTCGGATGAAGAATCCCCGGGCCGCCAATTTTGTTTGGCGATGCGCGAACGGCCGTTATCTGTATTGGTTCCACAATCACGGGGGGAAAGTTCTGCGCGAAACCGTTGAGACGGTGCCGGGCGAGGCGTACAACAATCGAAATCCTGCGTGGCTGAGCGCGGGTCTGGAAATCGAGACAGGGAGTGGGCTTGAAATCGCATGGTCGGAACCGGAAATCGCTCTTTACGATGACGATCCGTTTGTTCGCATCAGTTATCCGGACCTGGTGGAAGAAGGGGGCCGCTATTTTCTTACGGAGACACAGAAGCATATCGCCCGGGTTCATGAGCTTCCCACTGCGATGCTCGAAGGGATGTGGGAGAGTCTGGCACTTCAATTAGGGAAGCGCGCGGGCACCGGGCTTCGGGCTGCTCCTGCCGAGCGCCTTCTCGCACTTCCCAAGGGGGGGAGTGCGATGCCTGAGCGGGTGAATATTCCGTCGCTTCCACTGTTCTGCGAGCGATCGGACAGGCCGGACGGAAGCGGCGTTTCCACTCGGGAGGGCATCACGTTTGAATTCGCGGTGCGGCTTCCGGATGGGGAGGCCGGACGATGGCTTCTGGACAATCGGGATGAAACGGGGCGCGGTTTTTGTGTTCGAACATTGGAAAGGGGGGCGTTGGAGATTGTGCTTTGCGATGGACAGACGGAAAACGGCTGGTCTTCCGATCCGGTTCTTTCGACGACGCGTTCTCATCATGTGGTCATCACGGTGGACGGGGGACCGCGGCTCATCCTTTTCATCGTGGACGGTCGGGTCTGCGATGGGGGCGAGGAACGTCAATTCGGATGGGGGCGTTTCAGCCCGCATCTCCAACACATTCATGGAGCGCCGTTCTTGCGTCTTTCCCCTTGTCTTATCTTTTTGAATGTCTATAGTCGTTGTCTGAAGACCTATGAAGCGGTTCAGCGAGCAATCGGCTTCAAGGCTCACCCCGGCTTGTTCGCTTGAGGTCTTCTGTCAGAACGAACAGGAGGACAGCATCGGCGATGGTTTTGCTTCCACGTTATTTCGAAAGAAAGTGTGCATACACACTCGTGGATACATTTTGGGGCTTTTGCCCTCCGGATCCCTGAACCCCTAACCTCTGGAAGCTCCCATGTCGAACATTCGAGCATCAGTCGTTGTGGACAAGGATTTTGCCATCGGAGCAGTGGATCCCCGTTTGTTTGGAGGATTCATCGAGCATTTGGGGCGGCATATTTATACCGGTATTTACGAGCCGGGTCATCCGCGAGCAGACGAACATGGCTTTCGCGGCGATGTCCTGGCGTTGGTTTGCGAGCTGGGTATGCCTGTGATGCGGTATCCCGGCGGCAACTTTGTCTCAGGTTACCACTGGGAAGACGGCGTTGGCCCCCGCGCGCAAAGACCGGTCCGGCTCGATCTGGCTTGGAATGTCACGGAACCCAATCAGTTCGGAACCAACGAATTTATCGCATGGTGCCGGAAGGCTGGGATCGCCCCCATGTTGGCGGTCAATCTCGGGACGCGGGGGGCGGCCGAGACCACACGCCAGAGGGCGACGGAAGGAAAAACGAAGCGGCCCTCCTGAATCGCCAGGGGTTCGACCTCGAGCGTTTCCGGTGCAACAACAGAAGCGCCCACCGCCCGAAGACCCGCAGGCAGAGTCAGGCGGAATGTCACAGGTTCCGTGCCGGTTGGAAGATCCCAAACGGGCGGATCCTTGCTGTCTAGGGCCGGGCGGCGGTCCTGCCATGGGATATTCAAGCCATTGATCACGAGATACCGACGACCGTTTTCTTCCGGCGTTTCATAGACGAAGCGCTGCCAATCGAGCCTCGTATCGGTTTCGGGCACGAGAACTTTTTCCGGCTGCGCGATTCGACACAGCCGTTCGTCCAATGCGAATTGGGCAAAGCGGGTAAGGTAACGCCGTGTTTCCGACGTCATGGCACTGTTATAAGGACGGCACCCTGCGGACGCCCACAAGGCACTTTCGATCAGCCGATCCCTGGGATTGTTCGCATAACTGATGCCGAGTAAGAAAGCGCCCCGCTCCCGGCATAGATCACCGTCCACTTGCAGGTTTTGGGCTACTTCGGCAAAGGTCCACCCGCCGGAGGCGTTGCCGATGGATTCGTTCATCAACAGCCCGCCATCCCGACACAACTCGTCGAGTTCGAAGTTTTCCTTCGCCCAGTTGTATCCCTTGTTTTTCTCGATCAACAGATAGTTGTAACCGTGACGAAAGCCGGGACATTTCATCGCCGTCCAATCCTTGAAGTAACGCATCAGCGCCTGCGTCTGACGTGCCGCCCATGCCTCATACCGACCGCTGCGTCCGGCGGCATTTCCTCCCACCCGGATATGATCATCCCAACGGATGCCGTCCCAGCCGAACATCCGGACGGAAGCCGCCATTTCCTGAGCCGCTGTGCGAACCATGGCGGGAGTGACATTGGGCGACAGCCCGATGAATTCGTTCCACCAGTCATCAAACCACATCACGCCTCGGCCGCGCGGCCGATAGCTGTAAGGCACCTGTTCCCCATTGCGCCTCAAATCAAAAACCCAGGCATGGTGCGTGTCCCAACTGCCGATCGGTTGGCGGTAGGCGCGATCGAAATTGGCCGGTCGGTCGTAAACCGCCTCCCACCCCGGAGCTCCCGAGATCAGCCATTTGCCGTAGCTCACAACCGCCATCCCCTCTTCATGGGCGATGCGAATCTGCCGCTGGATCGTCGGCCCATGCATGTGATAGTTGGCCTGACCGGAAAACCAATATTCCTCCTCCGGCGTTAATTCCAACAGATCATCCGGTGCCCAAAAGGAATATTCGATCGCGTTATAGTACTCGGCGCGGCTGGCCGCCACGGCCCGACGAATCGCTTCCTCTCCCAGGGTAGCATCGCGGGTTCCGCCTGCATTCCCGCCAAACAACGCGACCCGCTGGAAGTTTTCGGCCACTGTGAAATATTGGGCCGCTTCACTCCGGTCCATGCCGTCCGCCGATGCGTATTCCGCCACAACAGCATAGCCCAATTCGTCTTCGGGTAGAGGCATCTCGAACAGCACTGTGATGGGCTCGGGCACAAGCGTCACAGAAACGGAATGCCCTCCCTGCCGATCGCGAAGCCCCCGTTCCAGATGGACCCGAAGAACGCCAGTGCCTCCCCGCCCCCCTGCGTCCACCAGAACCGCTTTTCCCCGAAGCCGTTCCCCAGGCCGATAACGAATCTTGTCCGTGGACACCTCGCGGACGTATCCGCTGCCCGAAAGAAGACGGTATTCGATCCGATCCACCAGAAAATAGACGGCCTCATCGGGGTTAAGGGCAAGCAGCGCATGCGGGGGAATGAGTTCCTCCCTGCCACGAGCGGAAAAATCGGAAGGGACTCCGCCGGCTGCCGGCCCGCCTTGGTTGAGCAGGGCTGCCGTTCGAACGGTTTCTGCGACTTTTTCATTGGAACGCGCCTCCAAGCGCAGGACCAGAGGACCGGCTGTTGTGTGAAGAGCGCGAAAAACTCGTACCTCCGGCTGATGGGCCCGGGCAAAGAAGTATCCCTTGAATTCCGCGGCGATTCGGTCGCCCACTCGGGCATTCAACAAGGTATGAAAAGCGATGGCATTGGCAACATGAGAGGGGCGCAGGGTAAGCCGGAACTCATATAGCCCGGCGGAAAGGGATTCGGCCGTGGCGGCCGCCAACGGTTTCGCTTCGGCGACCGGAAGGGCCACGGCCGCACCCGCTGCAGTTCCAACTCCAGGCACGGGAACGTCTGTCGTGCCCTCCCAACGAGGACGCGGCATTTCTTTCCATCCCCCCCCCGCTGCGCAAAGAGGAATTCGGAAGCCGATCAGTATCAGCACCACCACAATCGCCTTTTCGATGCAAAACGAACGGTTCACGAGAAAATCTCCAGAGCGGGGGCATCGGCATAGCATTGGCGACAGGAATCACCCCACCCATTGCGGAAGAAGTTTTGTTCGAGAGGTCCATGGGCAAGAACGTTCCAGACGTGCCCCTGGAAAAAATCGAGGGATGAACTCTCGCTGGCCACGCCTGTTTCGTATCCGATGATCACAGCCTGGGAGACGAAACTGTCGGTGTTTTGCTCATCGTGAAGGCCGACACTGCCTGCGGCATGCGCCGTCTGGAGGTCAATCGAACAGCGGACGTTGTGGACGTTGATCTCGTATCCCCATGTGTTCTGGGAGATCGGCATTCCGATATAAATGCCCGTATTAGAGCAATCCATGATCTTGAGATCGGCAATTTCCATGCGACATCCCCCGTGCACCTGGATGCCCATCACCGGTTGCCGCCCCCATCCAAACAGGCGCCGGAATCGAGATGCAAATCGATGTTCTTTAGCAGTTCCAAAGTCCGGCCAATCCCGTACACGCCGGAAGGCAACACGAGACCGGCCGGCGTAACGCCGGCCCCCTGGCGCAGAACCGCCTGAACGCTTCCGTGTTGTCGGTCCACCCGTCCCCTGCGAGACCAGCTGGTTTGATCTGCGAATGTGGCAGGGAGGTTCCCATGGGGTTCTCCGCTTATCCGGGATCCCGACAGACGGAAGGCGGCGGAAACACGGCGGGCGTGAGACGGCATGCAAAGGAAGGCTCAGAGGCTTCACAGGCAGCTCTTCTCCAACCGGAGCATGTTCCACGAAGCAGGGGGGAGCGAGGCTTCCAGGCGGTTTCCATCAATCCGCGCGGCGGTCATCAGACGTGGGCGAACACGATTTGGATTTTCCTTCGTGTTGACGGCCGTGAGGTCATCGTCGAAGAGAGACTGCCATTCCTTCACCCTCAACGGTTCGAAACTGCGCAAATCCACGGTCAACGCCAACGGCATAGACAGCGAGCGATTCAACGCGAAAAGGGTCACCCCATTCCCAGCAGTCGTACGAACCACTGCTGTCTTCAGATGGGGAAAACCGTTTCCGTTGGCGGCATCGTAAGCGGTACTGGTGACGAGAGGATGCAGAACAACCTCCCGTCCATGGTGAGACGTCAGCGCAAAAGGATGGAAAATCGTCTGGCGCCATGCCGGCCCGCCCGGTTCTGTCAGGATCGGCGCAATGACATTCACCACCTGGGCCAGGCAACCAATCCGAACCCGATCGGCATGGTTGAGCAGCGCGATCAGCATCCCTCCCGCGACCAGCGCATCTTCTACGGTATACACGGACTCATGACTCCGAGGCGCGACGGCCCATCGTTCAACGCCCCGATGTCCGCCTCCATTACCCCACACATTCCATTCGTCGAATGAAAGATGAATCCGTTTTAAGCTTCGCCGTTTCGCCGCAACGGCAATGGATCTCTTTTATGGGCGTGGTGCCATGGACCATCGGTTGCGGGTTTCGGAAGCCATCGCGCGGCTCGAACGCTTTCGGGTCCACGATGCACCGTTCTGGGGCGCATTCCGCGGTGCGGGGTTGGGCCACATGGGGCTGATGAACAACATTTCCTGGCGGCGATTTCCCGAATTTGATCTGCTCCTTTTCACTGGAATTCCCTATGCAGCGATCGGGATCGAAAACTGCTACGCGCTTTCTGGATATGTGAAAGCCGGAGGCGCCGTCCTGTTCACGGGCGGCGAATGGGCATTCGGCAAAGGGGGGTATTTGATGACGGTATTGGAGCGTGAACTGCTGCCGATTCTTTGTGTGGAAATGGACGATTGTCGCACCAGCGAACGCCCGATCGCCCTTCTTCCAGGTCCGGACTTTGGAGCGTTGCAATTCCCGGCCGACTTTTCGGCATCGCCTTCCTTCTGGGTTTACAACCGCGTTCTCCTCAAAGAGGATCCCGCCGTCAAGGTGTTTCTCACGTCGGAGGCCGGTCCTATTCTTGTCGGGTGGACACTTGGAAAGGGGCGCGTGGCTTGTTTGCTGGCGGATTATCGGGGGAAATCGGAAAAGGGGGTTACCGCCTTTTTCGATTGGGCCGACTGGCCTCGCCTTTTGGCGGCCGTGTTCCGTTGGTTGACGCCGGAGGCCGGACAAATCGCGCTGAGACTCGCCGCATTGAGTCCGGCGGAAACCCGCGTGTTGACTTCCCAGCTTACGATGGACACTCTGGCCAGTGTTCTGGAAGAACAGAAGCGGCCGGGAAGCGAACGTTCCACGGGAACGGGGGAACGGGTTCGTCTTCTCCGGAGGCTTTTGGAAGCGCCGGCGGATGCGGTGGATCCCACGATTTTTCTCGACCATCTGTTGACGCCCGGTGAACTTCCGGCCGATCTTCGCTGGCGAATCGTGGATGCGGTTCTTCGAAATCCTCCTACGCAGTTGGCGGACCGTGTTCGTACGGGTCGGATGCACGAGGACCCGGAGGTTCGCCAGAACGCCATTCAATTGTTGGGTCTGGTGGATGGAAATCTGCTGTTGGAGGAGATTCAGCGGCCGCCGGCCAGGCTGGAAGCCGATCCTCGCGGGCAGTTTTATGCTCTTGTGCTTTCGCTTCCCCTCGTCCGGACGGCCGAGCTTGTGGGCGAAGGGCGCAAACGGGTAGCGGAATGGAATGCGGCGGAACAGACCCTGTTTGAACAGTGGACGGGGGGAAAAGGATTTTCGACCGCGGCGCCGGAAACTCCTCTGCTCGATGCGGATACCCTGCTGGAGCGGCTTGGTTGGCTGGCCTATCTCAGCCGACATTTTCCGCGGGAATACGGCGCGCAATTCACGCGCGAATGGCTCAAGGTCGGGGTATATCAGGAATGTGGGAAGCGGACGATTGTCAACAATCGTGAGGCGGGGCGTGGAGAAGGGGACTGGGACCGACTGATCGCCTGTTTCGGGCGCTTGGGTGATCTGACGCGATCGCACGTGGAGGGGCTGTTCGAAACGGCGCCGGAAGCGCTAGCGGACGGTCTTTGCCGGGCACGGTTCACCCGCGAAATGCTGGCGGCTCGCAATCTGCTGGGGGACCGACCGCCTGCGACGAGTGTTGCGGTCTTGAAACGGGTGGCATCGAATTCCCTCAACCGCGATCTGGCATCCTTTGCGGCGGCACGGGCCGCCCACGTCGAACCATGAACGGAAAACCGGGCATTGCCACGGGGAGTGAAGAAGTCGGCCAGTCGCCGGGCCCTTTCTCCCGTCCCGGGCCACGACCGAACGTTTTGACCGAGAGACCTGATCGCATGAGCCCTCGATGAAGCCAGGCTTCGCCGAGTCGTTTGTTGTCGAGCGGCCCAAGGACGGGTTGGCAAGTAAGCGGACCGCCGTACCACGTGCCAGCCGGAAGGGACTGGGGAACACATGGCCTTGAATTCGGCCAGATTTCGCGCGGAAATATAGGGTCGTTGTCCGTCCGAAACGCCGAAATGTTCCTGATATTCCGTGCAGGACGCAAGAACAAGGGACAATCCATCATAGAAAAGGTTTATGGAGGAATGGAGGAGAGGATATGGTAGGTCAAGGGGGAGGAGGAAAAGCGCATTGCATTCGGGGGAACGAGAATGGAACAGTTCTACTGGAAATCTTTGGCCACATGGCATTTAAAGCGGCTTCCGGCAGAGGAGTGCCGGAACTACAGAATTCGTCTGTTAGGCTAGTCAGTCGCTGCGGTTGGCGGCTCACCTCGAAACCGCCCGGCCTTCATTTGCGACATGAGTTGGTTCGTGCCTCCGACAATCGTTGCTGGAATCGTTGCAATTATGAGGCAGGGATGGGGTCTGCGACATGACGGGATGGGAATGGTTTCCAACAGCAACGTGTCAAAAAATGTTCTGATTTCAGTGACGAAACAAGGCTTTGCAAGTTTTTGGGATCCGGTCGACTGAGCAAACGTGGCCTATCCGATTTGTCATTGAAAACGTTAAAAACTTTACATCTGCCGACGGAAAGGTTACACGTATAAGTAAGCGGGAATGGAGTGGAGTTCGAATGGTTTCACGCGATGATGTAGCGAAGCGAGCGGGCGTCTCGGGCGCAACGGTGAGTTACGTATTGAATAAAACGCCGGGCGTTTCAATCAGCGAACGGACACGTCGAAACGTTCTGAAGGCGGTGACGGAACTGGGTTATCGTCCGTCTTTGGCGGGGCGGGCCCTTCGGCTGGGTCGGCTTCATCAGATCGGCATGGTTGTTCCGAGCGGAGATATTTTGTTTGGTGCCTATCATGAGCGGCTGCTTCGGGCGGCTTGGCGGGTGGCTTCCGACCGAGGCTATCGGCTGGTGCTTGATGCCCTACGACCGGAGAAACCGATAACTTTTTTCAGCGATCGGGCTGTGGATGCGGTGATTACCCTGGCACTCCCCCCTTTTGCCTTTCCTCCCCGGGATCGCAATTTTGCCCGTTCTCAGGGAATCCCGGTCATCATGATCGGAAGCGGGAGTTGGGCCCAGGAGTTTCATACCCTGGATATTGACAACATTGAGTTGGGTCGAACTGCGGCCGATTACTTGGTGGCAAAGGGGCATCGCCGGTTTTTATTGTTTGGAGGGCGCTGGAAAGGGATTGCGGATTCGAAACGTCGGGAAGGTTTTCTAAAGCGGCTGACGGAATTAGGATATCCTGAACCTGTTATCGTGGATACGCCTACGGCTGAACCGGACTCCGGTTATGAGGTCGGGCATGCCCTGCTGAAGAAACGCCGCGAGTTTACTGCGGCTTTTTGCCATAACGACAATACGGCGGTGGGCTTGATACGGGCTGCGGTGGAGCTGGGGGTACAGGTTCCGGAAGAGCTTTCAGTGGTTGGAGTGGATGCGGCCGCCATCGGTCAATTTGCTCTCTGCCGACTGACCAGTTTCCGCCAACCCTTGGATCGGATGGGGGAGGAAGCCGTTTGTTTGGCGATTGCCCCCCCCTCCGAACCGGTTCATCGGTTTTATCCCTTCGAGCTTGTGGAAGGAAACAGCGTTCGGGAGGTTTGAAGGCCAGAGTGAAACCGAAAGGAGGGTCCTAGACAATCTGGAAACGTGTTGAACCAACGGCGATGGAAGGGGGCCAGGAGAAGGAAGAGAGCCGCAAAGCATTCGCAAATTGCCGGCGTTCCCCCTTCTAGAATTAGAGGGGGATTGGAACATGGTACAGTTATCGGGGGTGCGGCTGCGTTGGCCGGGGGGTTTAATCGGAGGACGATAGGAGGAGCGTCATGAGATACTGTCTGTTTGTAATGCTGATAGTTCTCGGGACTGTGGGGAAAGCTGGAGCCAAGACTACGGGTGTTTCAACTTCTCAGGGCAATACGAACTGGAACGAAGCGGTGTGGACGAACGGTTTCCCTGCAGCAGGGGACACGGTAATCCTGAGCGGTGCCGCTAAAGTGGTGCTGACGAACTCCACACCCCTACTCGCCAAACTGATTGTCACCAATACGGCCAGCCTGATTCTGGACCAATGGGATACGACCCTGAATGCGGAAGAGGTCATTGTCCACGGCCAAATCACTCACACCAACAATGCCGATACCAACGGGACGCCTGGTGTGTACGCCAGTTGGGTCCCGAACGCTCGGGTCTATATTGTTTGTTCCAATCTTACCGTGCTGCCGGCAGGTAAAATCTCAGCCAATGATATGGGCTATCGGGGTGGGCAGCTAGGGGGCAGCCATACGAACGGATACGGACCGGGTGGAGGATTTGGCGGTCCTTCTGCCTGCAGCGGCGGCGGCTATGGGAGTGAAGGCATGAATGCCGGTACGACAGTGTTCAGCCGAACGTATGGTTCTCTTTCAGCGCCAGAAGATCCAGGAAGCGGGGGGGGGGGACGTTCTACTTATGCAGGAGGGGCGGGAGGAGGGGCCATCCGTATTGAAGCTTCCGGCGCCGTTCGGGTTGATGGGACCATTTCGGCTGATTCCACCGTTTTTTACAACGCGGGCCGTTTTGCGGGTGCCGGCTCTGGCGGTAGCGTGTATATCACCTGCCGCACGTTCCATGGAACGGGTTCCGTTAGTGCGGTTGCCGTGGCCTACGAACAAGGCGGGTCCGCCGGCGGAGGGGGGGGGCGGATTGCCATCCATTATGATACCAATGCCCAGGCATCCGTTATGCCTCAACCGACCGTTCGGTTCTCGGTTCGTCCGAGTTTACACAACAATACCAAGATGAGTATTCCAGGTTCGGGGACCCTTTGGCTTACCGATTCGCGTTTTTTCCCCTATTCCATTTTGACAGGAGGATATGCGTTCCATATTCCCGGCTTTACGAATTGGGCGCCGGATTCGCTCACCGTGGATGACGCCAAAATTATCATGCCTTCCAATTGCCTGTTCCCCCGTGTCACCAACACGCTGGTTTTAAGGGGACCTGAAGCAAGGCTGGATATCACCAACGATTTTACCGTGGGAAACCTTCTGGTGACCAATCGCGCACGCATCTATTTTTACAGCAGCCCAACCAACGCTGGGGGACCGAACTATGGCCGGCTTGTTACGGTAGAAAACACGATGTTCATCGGAAGCAACTCGTATCTGTACCCTTATTCCGATCCTACAAACGGCGGTTCCATTCTTTTTCGGACAAAGGACATGACGGTTGAATCAAATGGGTGGATCTTTGCTTACGAAACAGGGTTTGCGGGCGGGTATTCGAATGTGTATCCAGGATTTGGCCCTGGGGGAGGCCAAATGGTGGGACAAGGCCAAAGCGGCGGTCACGGAGGGCGAGGAACCCAGTATAACACGGGCGTGGGAACAGGCGGCGCTTCGAACGACGTGCGCGAGACCCCCATTCTACCCGGCAGCGGCGGTAGTGGATATCCCAGTGATCAGGGTTTGTATGGGGGTTATGGGGGAGGAGTGATTCGTATTGAAGCCGTTGGAACGGTGTGGATCGACGGCACGTTGCTTGCTGACGGAGGGAATCGCGAAACTTGGGGATATGGGTATATTACCAGTTACAACCGGTGTGGCGCGGGTGGATCCATTTATCTCCGGGTTTACCGGCTTTTGGGAAAGGGTTTCCTGTTCGCGCGAGGGGGTTCTGCCACATCCTATCGTGGAACGGGCGGCGGTGGGGGGCGTATTGCGGTCTGGACAAAGATCAATGAATGGTCGGGTTCGCCCCCAACGGGGGCAACGGTGGCAACGAACGTGGCCGGCGGAGTAGGCAGCAACGCCGCCTCACATGGTGAGACGGGAACGGTTTATTGGACATCATTCCCTCTATCCGGGACCTTGATTCAGATCCGGTGACCCGACGACATACGGGGGAATTTCTTTCACATTACGCGAAGGTCGGGCCTTACGAACCGTAGAAAAAGTGGTGTTTTGTTTCTCCCCGAGGGCCGACGATAAGTTCCGTAAATCCATCCAGAGTGAGCGGAAACTCGCATAAGGTCCCCCGCACGTTAAATGGGATGGGCTCGCAGTGAAAAGTAGGATCTACATGGTAGAGTTCGAGCGTTTGAATGGTCTCCAAGTTCAAGGAAGTCAGGTTTAACTGGACTTGACCGGACCAAGGGCCGAAGTCGGGCCCGTTGTCCGTGGGCACCCGTGCTCGCCCGTAATCCTGGATGCCGATCAGGCGAATCGGCCCTTTTTCGAACACGCTGATATCGAACCAGCATGTGCGATCCGCTCTTCCGGATGGACTTTGATTAACCCAGAAGCCTTCGGCCGGTTGAGTGCCGGCGAATGTGACCTTTTCGCGGCCGGATAGGAGAGGAATTCGGAGGGGGTGGAACGCCCCAAGGGGATTGGGTGAATGGGGGGACGACGTAAAGCGGAGGGGGGCAAGTGGAGCGAGCAACTGTCGGATTCGTTCTGCGATGGGCTCGAATCCCAGATCGGTCAAACGATCCGTTGAGACGAGAACAACCCGCCCTTTTCCCATCCGATGCTCGACGATCCAAGGGTCGCCGTTGGGTAGAGAATCCACGACGGTGGCACCTTTCAGACCGAGACGGTTGTAGTGGCGGCTTGTGTTGGAAACGGTATCGCGGGGGGATCGAACGGTCCAAAGAGGGATGTCGGGTCCCAATTCCACGCCGGCCAGTGCCGATAAGTCGTGACGGGTATAAACGGACCCGTTCCAGCGGTTGCCGTAAAACAGGCTGAGCGAGCAGACGAAGGTGAGCCCTTGGCGGACGGCCTCTGCGAGGGCTTCGATTTGGCGGTCGTTTTCAAACACATTCTCACCGATCTGGATGATCACACCATAATCCGCAAGCCTTGATGCGGGCGTATCCCATGGGATGATGTCGCAGGGGCCGAAGGGAGTCCCCGTCATCCATCGGGCATTGTCTCTGCGGCCGTCCGTCAACACGGCTGGGAATACCACGGATAGAAGATTCCAGTCGGCATACTCCTTTGGACGGAAAGGGTCGGCTCCATAAAGGCCAGGGTCTTCCTTTTCCGCGTAAAAGGGATATCCCCAGCCGGCCATGGATTCGGACCCGCGCCAGAACGCGATCTTGACGCGCGGGCGACCCCGGCGGGGGTGGCGGTTCATCCAGCGGACGACGCGGAGAAATGCCTGCCCTTTCCGATTGGGTACGACGCGTCCTTTTCGCACTCCCACATACTCGGTTTCCCGGTCCATGACATTCGCGCCCCCGAAGAAAAAGGCGCGCCAGACATATTCGGTTTCGATTGCCCCGTCGTAATTGAATCGAAGTCCGCCCCAACTGTCGTGTTGCATCCCGATCCAGGACGAGCCATAGGCCCTGTTGTGGCCTCGACTGCAGGCAACGATGAGATTGACACTCTCGCGGCCGATGGTTTTGTCCATCGTGAAATCCGCGCCGCCCCGAAAGGCGCGTGCGGACAAATAATTGAGCATCTGAATATTGGCAAAGACTGCGAAACGGCGCCCCCCGATCCGGCGCGGCTCGCCGAAGGCCGCTTCGTGAATCTCGCGGTAAATCGTGTCGGCCGCTTCCGCGTATGCAAACCAATCCCCAGTTTCTCCGCTCGGCAACACCCGGTTGCGGCCTGAAGGGAGCAGGCCGGCGGAGTGGAACTGGCAGCCGGAGTATTCCACCAGGCGGACGAAGACGTGGGCATTTGGAAATCGGAGGAGAAGGTTGCAGCACAGTTCGCGCTTCGAACGGATATCGGCCTGGATCTGAGCTTCGTCATTGGGATGGGCGCGGAGGAAGTAGGAGGGGACGAGGAAGGCGATGCGGTCCGAATCTTTGAACCCCTTGGATTCGAGCCAGTCGGCCTGATCGGGGTCGAACAACAGGATGCCGTTTTCCAGGCAGAGTTGGTTAAGCTGGGCACGCCGCTCGGGATAGGGTTCGATGACGTTTTGGTTGGCGTAACGGTCGGCGAGATCGTGAATGAACAGTGGGTCGGTGGGATAGGGAGGGGGCTCAAGAGGCGGTTCCCTCCAATCCGGCGGATCGAAATCCTGAGGAAATGCGAAAGGACCTGGAGAAAGAAATCGACGGAACTCCCCAGGGAGCGGAAAAGGAGGAAAAGAGGAAGGGGCATGAGACCCGCCGTGGTGTTCGCAGAGGACGGCAGTATCGAGCGAAAGATGGACCAACAGGCGAAGAATGGGGTGATGAGGAGGGACAGAGGAGGGACAGAATCTCGAGGGGTTGGCACGGAAAGTAAAGGCTCGGTTTTTGAGGAGTGTCAGGACGGGAAAGTCATCCGCTTCAGGGACATAGTCCACGATGAACGCAAGAGCCGAACCGGGGGAACGCGTCCAGGCAAGGCGGCCGTTGATCAGGATTCGATCGGGAAGATGAGAGTCATCCACGGCGGCATTGGGTTCTTTTGTTTCGGCGGGAGGAGAAGAGCCGATAAAGAGAAAGCGGTGAAGTTCGCGCGCCTTGAGGCGGCTGGGCCAAGTCACTTCCACGCCGAAGAGATCGTCTTGGCAACTGAGGATGCTTTGAAGACGCGGAGGGGCGCAGGCGCTGGATTCGTGACTGGAAATCTGAGCCTCTCGCCGGCAGAAGAATTTAAGGCGACCTTCCTCGCGGAGGAAGTCGCTGAGACACACGCGTTCATAACAACTCATCATAGGGGTCAGCAGGGGAACCTGCATTTGGCCTCGTTCGAGTGCGAGCGGTTCAAGGGTACTGACGGGAACCCCGTGATGGATGACCCCGTCTTCGCGGCGTCGAACGGTTGGGGCGTTGGAGGGAATGGGGTGGGGCATTGGGATCTCCAGGACTCCATCTTGGGCAGGACGGACTACACGTGTAAATCGACGAGCAAAATGGCAAAGGACCCTGGCCCCTGTCACGCAATTTTTTATTGAATGTTCAAACTGACACGTGTAGATTGAAAAAGTTGAATCTTTTCGCGAAAGGAAATGGAATGAAGCAATGGAGTTTGACCATTCTCCTGAGTGCCGGCACGGTCTTCGCGGAAGCGTGGCCCGTCTTGAGGCTCTATCATTCGTTTGATCACGCGCTGGATCGGCCGGACTTTGCCTTGCCGTCTGTGACCGTCGCCCCCACGACCGAGCTGGGGATCCATTCGAACGGCGCGTTTGGAAAAGCGGTGGCCTTTCCGGCCGGTGCGGCAGACGCCTCGATCCGATACGAGGTGGCCCTTTCCCGCGCCGATACGGGATGGGCTCTTACGTTTTTCAATTGTCTAATCGAAAAAGAAGGAATGATGACCTTGGACCGGCCTTTTCTTCGCGTGCTGGATTCTGCGGGAGCCCTCCTTCTCACGATGGATATTAGCGGACTGGTCCGGGCATTTGATCCGGAAGGCAACGAACTGGCCCGCCTGGATTGCTTTGATGCGATCTATTGGATTGGCGGCGAAAACATCCATCTGGCTCTCGTTTACGATCCCGATGGTGCCCAAGGGGCCTCTCCCCGCGGCAAGCTTGCGGCGTATTGGTCGGCCCGGCCCTACGGCGCCGTCTATCTCGATTTTGGCGACCGCCGTCCGGCCACAATCGAATTGGGAGGGGGCGATGTAGGAGGAGCGGCGGATGAACTGTGCCTTTTTGAAGGCGCCGCGCCGATGCGTTTGATCTATGCGCTCTCCCGCCCGCCGCGAAAGGATTGGCGGAATATCCAATCCCTGGCGGCAGAGCTCGGGCGGCCTGAGGCGATGCCCCCCTTTGGGGCCCGCCAAGCCGGCTGGCGGGCAGCGGTGCGGTCGGGAACCGTTTGGGAAGTCGAAAACGCTCAACCCTCGGGGGTAGAAAGGGGAGCATCCGCCCATACGGCTTCGGGCCGTGCCTTTTTTCAAGCCGTAAAGGGAAACGCCATTTCCATCCCCTTTGAGGTCCATGAATCCGGCGTTTTTGCCCTTGCACTTCGATATGCCCTGGACCGATCTGTGGACCTGCAATGGCCGGTTCGGAATCCAGACGCCCGAACGGCTTGGACTCATAATTTCACCGAGCTGGAGGTTACGGTGGATGGCAAAGAGATCGGGCGTGTGAAACTCTATCCCACGGGAATTCACGATGGCCATCGGGGGGACGTGGAGGCGTGGGCATGGGTTTCATTGGCCGACCGTATCCCCCTGGGGGCGGGTTCCCATACCCTGGGGCTAAAGGAAATCGCAGGGCAGGTTTCCCCTTGGTACGATGCGCTTCTGGTTGGAACAAAGGTTGGGCCGGCACCGGAGCACCCCCGGTGGGTGGATGCCTACCGCATCCCTCCGGCGTGGTGGGTGGCATCTCGCAAAACGGAAATTCGGGGTGGAATTCGATTCGACCGTTACACCGTGTCCCTCCATAATCGCACCGATGAACCGTACGCTTGTCGGATCGAGCTGGAGCAAGACCGACTCGGTTCCGGCCAAAAGGCTTCGACGGATGTTCGACAGGTTTCTTTGGCACCGCATGAAGAGAAGAGTTTTGACATTCTGTTCCAGACCCCGGCATCCGTCTCTGGTTCCAGCGGCTATCTGCGCGTGGTGCTTTGGAATGAGGACACAGGGTCCCCCATGGAATATCGCTTGTGGAATTCGATTCCGAATGCGGATTTCTCGAAGCGAGAGCACCCGGCTCTTGTGCCGCCGCCTGACCCGACGATGCAGGCGCGTTTCAAGTCCTGGCTGGAAACGCGGGATCCAGCCGCGCTGACGCCGGACCTTCGGGCTTGGGCGGCGGGTCCGGATCTCACTCAAGCCGCGCCGGAATACAAAGCGCTCGCCTCGGGTGCGAAAGTGCGGCTCAAAATGTTCGCAAAGCCTCTTCTCGATCAACGGCTTGAAATGTTGGATTTCTGGATGGCGATGACGCCGGATCAATTCGAATCATGGCTTCCGGACGCGAGTGCGGAAAACCACGGGTATGGGGCAACGTGGGATCGGGTCAACAATGCCTTGACCGGCGCTTGGTATCCCCAAACGCGAATCGTGGCGCTCGAGCCATCCATGGACCTGGTCAAACCCGGCGGGGACCTGGATCTTGTCTCCCGCGTGACCGTGGAAGGCCGAGATGAGGAGGCCTTTCGGTTGCGGAAAGAAACTCTTGTTCGAACCGGTTCTTGGTTGCGGGTCGAGACACCGGATGTTTTTCTCAGTCTCCGCCAAGTCCGATGGGCGATGGCGTTTGGCGTGGGGAATTTGGATGTGGGCATCCACTATCCGCGGGAAGCAGGGCTCAACCTGCTGGCGGAAGCCTACTATCTGACGGGCGATCCGCGTTACATTCGCCATGCGGCGGCGCTGGCGGAAGTTCTGGCGCGCAAATATACCCGCCGCACCAAGCAATTCGGGGCGCGCCTTCACAGGGAAGATCGGGACTGGTGGGGGTCTCGGATCGGCAACCGTTATCTGTATGACACGGCGGCCGGCGCTCTTCAGATTTTAGGCACGATCCTGCTTGATTTGGGTTGGACCGGTTTGGGCGAGGAGGCGCGGCATCGGCTCGAGCACAATCTGGCGCGGTGGGCGATGTACGAATGCAGCTATGGCCCCTTGTGGGATGATCCCGACAAATCCGCGAAGATCAATCGGGAAGACATGCCGCCGTTCATTGCGTTCGCTCGGGTTGTGGGAGACCCAGGTCCTTACGAGGGACTCGAGGATTATTATCGTAAGCTCCGACCGATGGTGTTGGACGATGGCATTCATATTTGTTCGATTGGGAGTTACGGGGGCGTTACAACATTTATCCACTTCATGAAAAGGCTTCATGACCTGGGCGTGGATGTGGTGAAGGGAAATGAAGCCCTCCGGAATGCCTTTCTCAATCACGTCCGCTTTACTTTTTCGTGCGGTTCTGTTCAGCCGATGGATGATGGGGGGGGAGGGCAAAGTCTCCTTGGGCTTGGCCCCGTCTTTGGCGCTCCGAATGAGGAACAGTACGCGTGGGGCTACACCCTCTATCAAGACCCCTTGTTGCGCGTCATGCCGGATTTTTTAATCGCGATGAGTGTCGCCACCCGGGGGCATGGCGCGGAACGCGCTCAAAAGATGGCCGAATTTTATACGGGCACGAAGTTTCCTCTAAAAACCATATGGCCGCCTGTTTTCATCGCGCCGGTCAAGGGGATGGCGATGTTGAGGAATTGGCGAGCCCCCAATCCTCTCGACTGGATCGAGGTGCTTGCCGACTATGGAAAGTATGGAGGACGTTTTCACGGGCATCCCAACAAGCTTTCCATTTTGACAGCCTATAACGGTCAGGTGGGTTCCTGCGACCATGGGGACAGCCTGCGGAATGCACCGGAGAACAACAACGAGTGGACTATGGGAGGGTATAGTCATAACACGGTTCAGGTGAATTTTCGGCATCATCGAACGGCGGGCGGGCCGGTTCAGATCGGAGATCTCCTGGAAGCCGGAGGGGATGAAGAGGTTCAATGGGTGGATACCGCCAGCCGTCGGATGTTCCCTGGAATTCTGATGCGCCGGACCACCTTCGTTACGGACGCGGGAATCGTGGATTTCTTTCTCTGCCGTTCCGAGGGAGAACATCTCTACGACTGGCCCTATCATAATTTTGGGATCGCCTCCACTCTGACGCCGTTGGCTCCCACGAATGTGTCCTCCCAGGGGTTGCTTCGGTTTGTTCGCCATGCACGGGCAGGCCGTTCGGATGGCCTGATTCAGGTGGTCTGGAAGGATGAACCGCTAAGTCATCCTCCGCGCAAAGGTCAGACTTCTCTCATTGGCGAAACGGTTTACGCGAGACTTTGGGCGCTTCCCGAAGCCGGCACCGAGTTGCTTCTGTTTGCAGGGCCCGCTCCGGCGGGGCTCAATGAAGAGAAGGAAATCGACTATGCCTTGTTGAGACGGCGGGCGGCTTCCACCGTCTTTGCCTGTGTGATCGAGCCGTGGCGTGAATCTACGGGTCCGCGGCTCCAATCCGTCGAACGACTTTCGGTTCTGGCCGACGGACGGCAGGTTTCCGATGTGGAGGCTTACGGCGTGAAAATAAAGCGCACGGATGGGCGGGAACAATTCTTTGTGGTGAACTACAGCGGAGGGGTGAAACAGGTTGGGCCAGTGAAAACGGCAGCGCCTCTTGCCGTGTGGGAGCCGGATGCCAAAGGGCAAGCGCAAGGAAAACGAGAAGGCAAAGGGCGGATTCCATGAGGTGCGGGAGGTTCCGGATCCTCGGGCTTCTTGTGGTTCTGGCAACGGGGGGGGTTGGGGAGTCTTTGCCATTGCCGGGCGTCGGGCTTCTTGTGACCCGGGACGAAGTTCAGCGGCTCCGCGCCAAAACGGCGCAGGGGGTTCCCCAGCGAATCCGAATGGCCCTGGAAGCCCGATTGCCTCAGGCTCTTCACGAGGTCCGCGCCTTGCGCTCCTACAACTGGCCGGCCCGGGGAACCGCTTTGATCAACGCGCCCAAGTCGGAATTACACGCCATCCTCAACCCGTATGTGGATGGGATCCCGGTCATTGCAAGTCATTATCTGCTCACGGGTTCAACCAATGGCGTGGAGGATGCGATCTGGTGTATGCGTCAACTTCGACATTATGACCGGATTGGCTGGTTCGCCTGGAACGGAGGCGCTTTTCCGCACATTCTCTACGGAAGTATTTTTCGTGTGACTGCGTATGCCTATGACTGGATGTATGATGCCATGACGGACGAAGCGCGGCGGGACGTCGAGGAGGTATTGATGATGGCGGGGCGGGACTATTTCCGTCTTAATCTTATCGGTCCTGGTATGCTGATGCACCATCTGCGCCATCATAATCAGGGGAACAACGCTTTCTGTTCCGGATTGGCCGCCACGTTGGCTACCCGACGAATCAATCCGGATGCGGATCGTTGGCTTCGCGTCTATGCCGAGACGTTCCTGTGGAATCTCACCCATGCATTCGGCCCGGACGGCCAGGATGTGGAAAACGATCTCCAAGGTTACTGGTCCATCGCATTGGATGCCGTTGTCCAATCGGCCATCATGTTTCGAAACAGAATGGGTATTGATTTTTTGACTCATCCCCATCTTCGCAGGGCTCATCGGTTCTGGTTGGCCCATCTGGCCCCATGCAAGCCCGTGGCGTATCACGGGGGAAGTGAACGCCGCGATTCGCCGTATGATGAATCTTTTGAGGGCTTTACCTGGGTTCAAAATGCGCCGGCCTGCACCGTTCACCGGGCGACGGTCAGTCATACTATGCTCTTGCTGGCCGGACTAAATCGGGATGGAGCCGGCATGACGCTGTGGCAGCACAGCATGTTGGAACCCAACGGCCGACCGCGCCCCAACATTCTCCGAATGGAGCATACCGGAACGATCGGAGGACTGTTGGCTCTTCAGTGGTATCCTGCGGACCTTGAGCCGGCGCCCATTGAGGGCCCCCTCTTCTTTTTCTCCGAGCGGCTGGCCCTGTGGCGTTCCGGCCTTGTTCCGGGGAAGGACCGTCTGTTCACTTTTAATGGGGGGCAGGTGAACTGGATCGAGCGGGGCGAGCAGCTTGGGACTGGGGTGGGGCTCGTCTGGCACAATCCTCATTTTCAGTATGCGCCGGCACAAATCACGCTCTGGACCGAGGGTGAAGATCTTCAGCCGGGATACCGTCTCGTGGCCTCTTTCGACGGCGAGTGGGCGAAATATCTTTCCGCCACCGGCGCCTTCTCCAATACCCGCTATTACCCGATGGATTCCCAAATGCGGGCCTACCGCCGGTTCGATGTCCTCGAGCGTGATGTGCTCTCGATGGCGGGCCGATACTGGGTCATTCTGGACCGGGTTGCACACGCGGAACCGCGTTCCCATGCCTTTACTTGGAATACGCTCAACACCGACCGTAACGCGTCCTACGCGTTCAACGGGAATCAAGGCACCCTGGTGCGTCGTCAAGCCGCTGTGGATTTTTTCTTTGCCGAGCCGGCGCGTTTGTCTTATCGCATCCGTCCCACAAAGCTCATGCCGGTCTGGTACTTTTCGTGGTCGGATCATGGGTTGGCCTTCGAGGCACGGGAGGGCTCGGGCATGACGAACATCGAGGAGATTGTGGAAATACCCGTGAACGGCTTTATGGGGGTCGAAATTGTTGAGAATATGCCTTCCCTCTCGTTGGAATTGCCGACCGCGCCGACCGATCCTCTGACGCGGACAAAGGAAACGAAGGGAAGCGAAAGCGTCCTCACAGAACTTCTCGGGGATCACCCGCCTCCGGCGGATCTCACCGCGCGCGTGAGCGTGGGTTCCGAGTCGGCGGGCAAAGAAACGGTTCGGCGGAATTACCGCCACAAACAGCGGTTCCCCATTCAGGGAGGGCGGTTTCACACCTTCGAGTTGGTGTACTCCAAGTTCAACCTTCGGCAGTATCACAACCCTGCCTGGCAAGTGGTGGCCACCTTTTATGACCGAACGGGCAAAGCGCTCAACCGGGCGGGGTGGGAAAATCCGGCCAGCGCTTGCCTGACCGAGGCGGACGGCGAATCGGCGGTATTGGACCGCGCAACGGTTCGAACCACCGTTTCCGTGCCGCACGAGGCCGAGACCGTTGGGTTCGAACTTCAGACGTGGGAAATCTTTCAAAGCAGCGGCCGTCCCAATGCGGCCACGGTGTCCTCGGATCTCTACCTTCACAACCTGCGGATGATCCGCCACCCGGAACCGGAACGAAGTCGAAGCGTACGTTTTCTCACGATTTTTCAGAGCCGGGATAGAGCGGAATCGGCTCCCGTGTTCCACGCCGACCGACTGCCGCACGGAAGCGTCACGCGTATTCGCCGGCCGGATGGCGGCATGGAGATCATTGTTTCGGCGGAAGACATGATTCGAGATCCCGGCGATGCGTTTCAAGACTTTTCAGGGCGGTTGGGGGTATGCAGCCTGAGTCGCAATCAAACGCTGGAAAATGCGTTTTTGTCCCGCGTCACCCGTTTTATTTCAGCACCCCTCGCTTTCGAACTCGAAGCAGACCAACCGGTAACGGTTGAAAAGGGGAGTTCCGGCGTGGTGGTTCAGACGATTCGCACGACGCAATTGCGGATCCGAGATGGGTCTCAGCACGCGGCGGCAACGCTGGAACCCGGCTTTTACCGCCTTGATCGCGGGAAACTTCTTCTCATTCCGGACCGAATCGATCCGGCGGTCGAGTCTCACCCGGTTGATCGGGAGGTTTATCGCGATGGAGTGGGAACATTCTTTGAAAAACAAAATGCCACGGTTGAGGATCCTTCACTGGGGGTCAATCGGCTCCGGCAGGCCTCCTTTCGCGCGAGTTCCGTTCTCCAGCCTCGTTTTGACCCTTGCTTAGTGAACGATGGACGAATCGCGGAGGCCTGGGGCGATGGTCGGTTGTATTACAAGGAAGAAGAGATTCCTTCGGCTTCATTCGGGGGATATGGCGGCGAGTGGCATACGGCCACCTATCCATGGCCCTATCGGGTCCGACCGACTTACTGGCTGGCGGGTGATGAGGAAAAGGAGGCATGGATCGAAGCGGAAATGCCGGCGCCTACCCCCATCAAGCGCATTCGGCTGCACAATACCGCCAATGGGGGCTTCAACGACCGGGCGATGGTGGAATTCCGGATCGACCTTTTTGATGAAGCGGGAACAGTGGTTGCGAGCGCTACGAACCATTTTGGAACGCCGGTTCCGGAGCCCGTACGCTATTCCGACCAGTCCTACGGGGGGGGATGGCGTTTCTGGTTTCGTCCTGAAACACCGATCCCCCATGGAGAGGGGTGGAAAACGGTGGAGTTGGACCAACCCGTTCTTGCGCGCCGGATTCGGGTCACCTGCCTTCGCTACTGGGGATATGGAGCAGGTTTGAGTGAATTACAAGCCTACTGAAATCAAGGAAGGTCCTCTCGATGAATCAACAAAGCGGTTCAATGGTTTCTGGACTCCGCTCACCGGTCGGCGACCTGCCGCTAATCCCCCGGCCTCAATATGTGGCCTGGCGGGATGGGCTGGCCACACTTTCACCCATTCGTGAACGAACGGAGAAGAACGCCACCCCCTTTGCGCCCATCCCAGGCGCCTATACGCTCCAATCTCAGGAGGATCATGTTCTTCTGGCTGCCGCGGAGGAAGAGGGACTGCGCGTCGGCCGTTCCACGCTCCATCAATTGCACGCCGTTTCGCCTCTCCCTTCCGCTGTGTGCGTGCGCGATTGGCCGGGGCTTGTCCTGCGCGCCGTTCATCTGGATCTGAAATTTCACCCTCCGCGATTTGATAACGTCCTACGGTGGATTGGGCAACTTTCGGCTTGGAAGATCAACCTGCTGGTCCTGGAATACGAAGATCGGTTTCCCTTTGAGAAGCTTCGAGTTCTTTCCGCTCCGACGGCCTGGACACGCGATCAGATTCAGGAACTGGTTGCTCGCGCCAACGAGGCGGGAATCGAAGTGGTCCCCCTTGTCCAAAGTATGGGGCACGTCGAATATGTGCTGCGGCATGAGGCGTATGCTCCCTTGCGTGAATTGCCGCATGTGATCAGTCAGTACTGTCCGTCCAACCCGGCAGCGTTTGCGCAGTTCATCGCGATGGCCGAAGAAATCTTGGAACTTCACCCCAATCTTCATTATCTGCATGTAGGGGGAGACGAAGCCGGTTTTCTTGGGCGTTGCCCCCGCTGCGCGGCTCGGGCAAAAACCATCGGAAAGGTCGGGCTCTATCTCGAACATATGAAGAAGGTGTGTGAATGGGTGACGGCCAGGGGGCTCCGGCCCATTCTTTGGGATGACATGGTTCGAAGTGAACCCCATCGGATCACCGAACTCCCCTCATCCACCGTCCTGATGTTTTGGGATTACGGCTTGACTGGGGTCGTTTCAGATCGCCGCAAGACGCGCGAGAAACTTTGTTCGGGCAAGAACAATTGTCTGGAGGGTCCCCCGGACGAGTCGCCGGCCTACTGCCGGTACCGCGAAGCGGGTTATGATGTCGTCCTAGCTTCCTGCTACAATGGAGAGGGTCTGATCCCGCTTGCCAACACGGCCAACATCCGTTATCTGGCCCAAGAAGCGGCTCTTCACGGTTGCCTGGGAACGTGCGCCACCCATTGGGCCGTTTTTACAACCCCGCCCGAATTTGCCGCCTATGGGGTCGCGGCGGCTGCGGACTTCGCCTGGAATCCGCTGCCCTCCTGCGATGATCTGTTGACCGATCTCCACGGCGGCCCTTTGCTGGAATTCGACCGCCGTTTTTGCCGAGCCTGGTTTGGTCTGACGGACGATACGCTCCTGCATGCCCTTCGTCTTCTGGATCGGGGTCCGCTTTACATTCCTTCGGATCCGAAATCCTATCCGACCGTTTACGCCGACTGGTGTTTTGTAGATATGACCTTTCAGGTTGATCGGGATGCGATGGCGGCTCAAGCGGCCGCCTTTTTCCGTCCCGATTGGGAAACACCGGTTCAAGGATTCTCCTGGGAGGAAGCCTGGTCTGGGAAGGTGGCCGCGCTGAAGCGTGAACCGGGCCGGTCCCGTCTTGTGGCCATGCTCACCGAACTGGCGCAACGTCAGGCGCGGGGGTTGGAGTTGCTGAAGGAAGAACGCGGGAAAGCCGTGCGCCACGAGGAACTTCTCCAGGGAATCGAAGTCGGAGCCCGCATCCGTCTCTGGCGAACCCGTCAACTGCTGCATGAATTGGCAGGGGGTGAAAAACCTCCCCCTCAGCCTGAGCTGCAGGATGCCTTGATTGCGCATTACCAGGCGGCGCTTTCCGCGGAAGACGCTCGACAGCTTACGGCGTGGCAGATGGTTGGACTCGAAACGGCCAAGGGAGGGGAAGCCACTTGATCGACCCTGACCGGCTTCAGATAATCGCTCGGAACGGAGCTTCAGGGGATGCAGCGATGGAGTCGGCCGATCCCATCATCGAGGTACGAAACGTCACGCGGATCTATCCGCTTTCCCGGGGGCACGTTGTGCGGGCGCTCGATGGTCTTTCCCTTTCGATTCCCCGCGGATCGTTTCTTTCAATTCTTGGTCCCTCGGGTTCGGGAAAGAGCACGCTCTTTAATTTGATCGGCGGTTTAGACCGACCCTCTTCAGGCGAAGTGCGGGTGGATGGGGTGGACCTGACGCGGCTGGATCCGGAGGCACTGGCGGCCGTGCGTTGTCTCAAAGTGGGTTACATCTTCCAAACCTACAACCTGATTCCCGCGTTGACGGCTCTGCAGAATGTCGCGGCACCCATGACGTTTGCCGGTCTGACCGATTCGGAAGCGGAGGAGCGTGCGGTTCTTCTTCTGGAGGCGGTGGGACTCGGCAAACACCTTCACCATATTCCGGAACGCCTTTCAGGGGGCCAGCAGCAGCGGGTGGCGATTGCCCGCGCCTTGGCCAATCGGCCTTCGATTCTCCTGGCCGATGAGCCAACCGGAAACCTTGATCGGCGGACCGGCGAGGAGATCATTGCCCTGCTTTGCTCCCTTCGGGAGGAGTATGGGGTGACGCTCGTTTGCGCCACCCACGATCTCAAAATGATCTCCTTTTCAGACTGGATCGCATGGATCCGGGATGGACGTTTGGAACGGCTCGAACATCGGTCCCAGGTGACCATCGAAGAGGGACACTTATGAGACCGCCAGCCAGGGACTTGTACGGGGGGGGACCCCGCCCGGCGGAACTTCGGCTGAGGGTTCCTTCTGTTTTCAAAACGTGCCGATATGCCGTTCAGAGTATCCGGCTTCGATGGAGCCGCTCGTTGATCGCCATGGCATGCGTGGCAGGGGCCGTTGCATTTCTTTCCTATAACCTTTACGCCCTGAGAGAGGCATCATCGGCAGAACGCATACCGGTCGGTCTTTCGCTCCTGCAGGACACACACCCGGAGGATTTTTTTGCCGGTTTGGAGCGGTTTACCTCTGAACGGCACCAAAACCAGAAACGCCTCTTTTCCGTTGCGTTATCACTCCTGGTGGCCTTTGTCGGCATTGCGAATGCTTTCCTTATGGCAGTCAAGGAACGATTTCGGGAAATCGCAACGCTCAAATGTCTAGGGGCTGTTAACCGATACATTCAGCGATTGTTTTTGATCGAAGCCCTTTTGCTGGGTTTGCTTGGATCATTGGCCGGAGTTTTGGCGGGAGGGATCCTTCATGGCCTCACGCGTGAGAATCCTGCCCCGTGGACTTGGATCTTCCAAGTGGGGATCGGCGCAATATTGCTGGGAGTTTCCCTGACGTTGACGGCGTCGATCGGTCCCATCCGACATGCATTGGCCATGATGCCGGTGGAGGCCTTACGGGTGGAAGAATGAGCGGCGCGTTCTCATCAATTCTGCGGCTGATTCTGGCCACTGGGCTTACGGGTTCGGAGCATTCCAGCGCTGAATCCTTGGCAGTCGGATACCCCGGTTATGAACCACGGGTTGCGGCCTTTCGAACTTTTTTAGAAGAACAAGGATTTGGCCCTGTTTATGAGATCCGGACCGAGGTAGCGGCACCGGTCGAACACCATGCCGAATTCCAGATCGGCGCTTTCCGAATCCCCTTGCACAGCTTCTATCCCAACGGAGTCGCATCGGGCCCGAATCACGTCATGGGAGAGATTATGTATGCCGGCATGGGTCGTCCGAGTGACCTGCAGGGCGGACGACTGGAAGGCGCAATCGTGGTCATGGAGCTTCGGTCAGGGCGTGCATGGGAACGATGGGCGGGATTGGGACCGAAGGCTTTTGTGTTTCTTCAGCCGCCTCCCGGGGAAGCCGCCTGGGCGGACTATCGGGAAAAGGTTCTGGAAACTCCACTGGAAATTCCCCGTCTTCTGTTGCCGTATGAACACCGGGGCGAATTTTTCCGGGCGATGAAGACCGCATCCTCCGGCTCGGTGGTTCGAGCCTTGTCCTGGCGAAATGTTTCCGTGCCCACCCTTCTCGCCCGAATTCCCGGACGCGAATCTCTTGCGACCCGTGACGATCCTTCAAACGCCGCGCGCGAAACCGCCTTTCTGGTGCACACCCATTTGGATGGGATGTCGCTCGTCCCGGGACTGACCCCCGGCGGCGATTCCCAGCACAATCTGGATGTGTTGAAAACCGCCCTCCGCGCGTGGAAGGAGAACCCTCCGCCCTTGACTCTGCTCGTAGCGGTATTTGGCGCAGAAGGGTACGCGCTGCAGACTTCCCGCCAGTTCGGGTACCGCTTCCTGACGCGTGCGGGACAGCCGGATGTTGCCGCAGAGGACCGACTCAAAGCGATCCGAGAAGAAATGGTTCGCTGGCGCGACATGTTGACGCCGGAAGTTCTGGCGGATCCTGTTCCCTGGCTGCGGACGCTGGCCGCGACGAAGGAGGGGATCAACCATCCGATCGTGATCCGGCTGTCCGCCCTTCTTGCGATCGAGCGAAACCGGCTTTCTGCTGAGATTCTTCGGCGGTTGGAACAGACGAGCGATACGAACGGTTCCGATTGCGAGGTCCTGATGGCCCGCCGGGATTTGGTCAATTATCTTTCGGCCTTAAAATACAGCGCTTTTTGTCTTCAACCGGAGAAAACGGTTTACCGCCCGTGGGTGAACGCGCTCTTCCGCGCTTCCAACGCCGACGAACCGGCTCCCTCTTTTTGGATTGAATCGGCACCGGTTGTTCTTTCCTCTTTCCTTGTCCAGTTGCGAGAGCGGCTCTCGGCGCAGATCGCTGCTTGCGATGCCCAACTGGCAACGCTCCGAAACGACCGACCACTCCGCGACGCGCTGAAGAACCACCGGATCGTTTTTACAATAGGGCTGGAACTTTCCGCTGCCGGTTCGACCCTGGCACTGGCCGGCAGCGGCGACATGCTGGATTTGGAAGTTCACCGGCCTTTGATCCGCCAGTTGGGCTCCGCGCTGCGTCCTTTTACGGAACAGTTTAACAACAATTCGAGTTCTACGGCCGCAAGCCCGCGGCTTATCAATGTGCTGGATGAATCCCGTTCGGAACACTGGCGCCGGCACATCCTGTATCCCCTGGTAGGGACGATCGATGTGTTCGGTCTGCTGGGGATTCCGGGTCTCACACTCGCTTCGGCTCATGAACTCCGCCCTTTTTTCGACACCCCGGAGGATCGGCTCGAACGGGTTCCCGCCTCTGAGCGAATGGTCCGGGCCGAAACGGCTGCGGCCTGCTTGCACGGGTTATGCGAAGAGATGCATCGTCTGTTGAGCGCGTCCTCCTCCGCCCGAAAAACGCCTCTTCTTCCGGCTCGGGAAATGACGGACAACCGGAATTGGGGGTGTGTCGTGGGCATTGCCACGCGGGCGGGTGCCGAACAGGTGGACAAGACCATGCGGGGTCAGGAAAATGTTCTTGTGGTTCGGAAGGGTCTGCTCGGGCAAGGTTGGCGAGGTGCTGACATCGTTCGCACGGATGAGCGCGGTGAATTTCGCCTTCCGTTGATTCCGACTCAGCACTGCGCGATGGGCCAAAAGAAAGACGTTTCCCTTTACGCCTTCCGGTTCGATGAGGAACAAGGACTGATTATCCAAGCGGCAAATCGAGGGGTCGGCGGGGCAACCTATCCCGCGGAGTTTGTCCTTTCCGAGCCGGAGAAAGGCACCATTTTGCCGATGTTCGACTGCGTTAGCATCGGGTTGATAAACTGCCGCGACCCTCGCTCTTTCCTCCCTTTAAAGGAACCCCGTCTTTATGCGGGACGCAGCGCCGATACCCTCCGTCTCTTCACCCAGTTTGCCGCCTTGAACGAAAGAGAAGCGGCCGTCGCCTGTTTTGTTCCTCCGGGGCAAGCCGTGCGGCTTGTATTTCCCGGACCGGAATTCGTTGCGCGCATGATGGTATTGAACAGTTCAGAGCAGGAACCGCTCGGGCAGGGGGTTCGCGCCGGCGATTCCGTTATGGTGTTGAGGTCCGAGTGGCAGACGGCACATGACATGTGGTGGCGCACGGAGGAGATGCGAACGTTGCTCGCTCGCTCGGGAATCCAAAGCGCCTTTGTGGATTTTCTTCAGGAGCGGGTCCGTGAATCCCTCCGAAAAGCGGAAGATGCCTTGGAACAGGCGAATTATGAGGCGTACCACCGTGAGTCCACTCGGGCATGGAGCATCGTTTCCCGCGGCTATCCGGCGGTACTTCGTCTGGCGGCTGGGAATGTGCACGGTCTCGTTTTTTATATGTTTTTGATCCTCCCCGCCGCTGTTCTTCTTGAACGGCTCTGCTTCAGTTTCACCCGGATCGCGCTCCGCAGCGCGGCCGTCGGAGGAATCGGGGTGGTCGTCTATCAGGCCATAGCCGCTCTTCACCCGGGGATTCGGATTCTCCGAAACCCTTTGGTCCTTTTTATTTCCTTCGGTTTGATGGCGTTGACCGGTTATGTTCTCGTTCTCGTCTGGTCCCGTTTCGAACACTTCATGGCCAGAGTCCGACTTCAGAGTTCCGGTGTTACCCGCGAAAACCTTTCGCGAGGTGCAGCGTTCGGTCTCGCCCTCTCCGTTGGAATCGGCAACATGCGGCGGCTCCCCGGCCGCACCCTCCTCACCCTGACAGCCCTTACGCTCTTTACCATCGTCGTGGTGTCGCTGATCACCGTCAAGCCTTCCCTTGCCGTCAACGCGGTTCGGCTTTCGCACCGGCCTTCCTTTGATGGTCTGTTGCTGCGATCGCCGAAGCACGAAGCCCTTTCCGATGCAGCGGTGGAATCCATATCCCTCGCAGCAGGCGAGGGGTTCATGGTGCGCGCGCTTCGAATGATCGAGCGTCCGCTTTCCTGGACGGCGGAATGGACGACGCAGGGGGGGGTATCCGGTCTTCCGGAAGAGGCGATGCGGCGGATCCTGGTTGCCGGACGTCCGCCGGCATCGGGGGAGATGTCCTGTGTTCTTCCTCGCCTACAGGATGCCGGTTCCGGCCTTAATACCGCCGAATGGGTCGGCACGATCCGAAAGGTGGCGGGGCAGGAGGTGAAAGTTGTGGGGCTGTTCGATCCGGATGCGTTGGAACGGCTCACTGGGCCGGACGGAGAGCCTCTGACTCCTATCGACCTTGCGGAGTTGCGAACGTTGCGCCGAATTCACGAAGCCCGTGGTCAGGAAGAGTTGGAAATCCCGGCGCCTCGAATCCCGGCGGCCCGGTCGGCGATTCTTTCGCCGGCGCTGGCGGAACGGCTGGGAGGCGTTTCGGACGGAATCTTGATTACGGCGCGTTCGCCCGAGTTGCTTCGCGAATTGGGCCGGGAGTTGGTGCTTCGGACGGATTATTATGCCTATCTCTCCGACGGGGAGGTGGGGCATGCCTTGTCGGTGTTCGATCGCGCGAAGGTCCGGGGGCTTGCGGATATTGCCGTGCCCATTTTCATATGCGGCCTGATTATTCTGAATACGATGCTGGGCGCCGTGGCCTCCCAGTTGCGGCATATCCCCACCTTCAGCGCCATCGGATTGGCGCCGAAACATATCGCCAATCTTTTTTTCGCCGAAGCACTGGCCTATGCGGTGATTGCAGTGCTGGCCGGTTTCGCCGCCGGCCAGTTTGCCGCCCGTCTGCTGGCGCAAACTGACTGGATTTCCGGGATGGTCCTCGATTATTCGTCCGCTGCTTCGATTCTTGGATGCGCGGTGGTCATCGGCGTTGCTTTGCTGGCCACGGGATTACCCGCCTGGCAGGCGTTGACCGTGGCGACTCCCCGCGCGGATCACGAAGACCGCCCCGTCTTCGAGGAAGGCCGAATGCATGCTCAACTTCCCTTCGCCTTAACCGGGCGCCAGGCCCCAGGTGGGATCGGCTTCCTTGTTGCGTTCTTGCGGGAGCACGAGGAGATGCTGGGAGCGGAAAGCTTTTACATCCGCGATCTCCGTTTCGGGCGTGTCGCAGGCCAAAAAGGATATGAGTACCGGATTGAATTCGACGTGTGGCTTGCTCCTCTGGATCTGGGCAATTGTCAGCACGTAATCATCCACACCCAAACCGATGCCCACGAGGTCATGGGAATCGGAGTGACGGCGCACCGCTTGGCCGGGGATGATTCCTCATGGCGTGCGGCCAATCGCGGGTTTTTGTCCGCCTTGCGGAAACAGATGCTTCTCTGGCGGATGGTGGCGGACGAGGAGCGGGAACGGTATGTGCGGATGGCGGAAGAAAGCCCGGTGGTAACCGGGGATGCAGGGGTGCCGCTCCGAGAGCAAAACCGCTCCATGGATAGGGAATCTTCATGCGCCTGAACGTTCAAGATTCAGAGATCGCCGCCTACTCGCGGGTGATGGAAGCACCGGCCGAGACGGCGGATGGGTTTACATTCCGAACGGCCCTCTGCGCCTTCGGCCTTGGCCTTTTCATGATGCCGGGCATTCTTTACCTGAACCTCGTGGTCGGGGCCTCTCTTGGACCGGCAGGACCCTGGGTTGCGGTGATCCTGTTCATGGAAGTGATGCGTCGCGCCCGCCAGGTTGTTCGCCAGCAAGAACTCTTTATTCTTCTGACGATGGCGGGTCTCATGATGAGTTCCCCCTTTTCCGGGCTCCTCTGGAACCAATACCTGGTTCAGTCCCCCTTTCTTCAGGCGATGGGAATCTCGGATAAGATCCCCCGTTGGGTTGCCCCTCCCGCGAGTTCCGAGTCGTACGCGCTGCGGACTTTTTTCCATCGGGACTGGCTTCTGCCGATCGGGCTGATCAGCCTTTCGCTTGTTCTCGCCAATGTGGATCAGTTCGGATTGGGACTTGCGCTCTACTATTTGACCGCGAAGGTTGAGCGTCTGCCCTTTCCGATGGCGCCCGTGAATGCCATGGGAACGGTCGCGTTGGCCGAGAGTCCAGAAACCAAAGGAGGATGGAAATGGCCGGCGTTTTCAACCGGCGCGGCCCTCGGCATCGTGTGGGGAGGACTTTACCTGGGAGTGCCCATTCTATCGGAATTGATCACCGGCGTTTCCTTTCAACTCTTCCCCATCCCTTGGTGGGAAACTTCTCCGATCACCGAGCGTTTTCTCCAGGCGGTGCCGACGGGGATTGCCTTTGACTTGACGCTGTTCATGCTGGGCTTGGTGATTCCCTTCTGGGCCGCTGTGGGGGGCTTTTTGGGTGTTCTCTTTGCGGTGGCGGCCAATCCGTTTCTGTTCCGTGCAGGAATCCTCAAAACGTGGATGCCGGGGATGGACACCGTGCAAACGCAGTTCGCCAATTCGGTGGACTTCTATTTTTCGTTCGGATTGGGAATCAGTTTCTCGGTCGCGCTTATCGGGATTTATCAAGCGGTCGGCGCTCTTGTGCAATCCCGCCTGCAGTCCCGATCAGGGGGAGCACAATCCGACGGCGATTCTTTGATGCAGCGGTTTCGAACCTATCGGAAGGGGATTTGGCTTGGCGGGTGCATTTATTTGGCGTCCAGTCTATGTTACGGCGTGCTGATCCGCACACTGGTTCCGGAGTTTCCCGTGGGCTTTCTCGTGATCTACGCGTTGGTCTATGTGCCGATTCTTTCCTATATTTCCGCTCGGCTCATCGGGATTACGGGACGGGGCATAACCATCCCGTTTGTCAACGAAGCGACTCTTTTGCTCAGTGGCATTCGGGGGATTGCCGTTTGGTTTGCTCCGCTCGGAGGCATGACCCAGACCCACGAGGGAGGCGCCGGCACCTTTCGCGTCATGGAACTGACGGGCACTCGTTTCCGCTCCATGGTCTGGGCACGCGTGACGGCTCTCCCCGTGATTCTTGTGTTCAGTCTGGTCGCTTCGCAGATGATTTGGCGGATGGGCGAAGTGCCGTCGGAAGCCTACCCCTTTGCCCGCAAAATGTGGCAACTGAATGCCCAAAACTCTGCCATTCTCTGGTCTTCCACCTTAGGGGGCGAGTCGCTCTTCCGAAACGCATGGAATCCCACCTATCTGGCGGCGGGACTGGGCAGCGGTCTGGCGCTTGCGATTCTGTTGTCGGGTTTCCAAATCCCCGTCAACCTCTTCTATGGACTAATCGCGGGTCTGGGTTCTGCCTTGCCCCATTCGGCGTTGCCGGTCCTGGCGGGAGCCCTTGTGGCCCGCTTTGTCCTCTGGCGCCGATTTGGCCGGGACCGATGGTTGCGGCTGGCGCCGGTGGTTGTCGCCGGATTTACGTGCGGTCTGGGACTTTCCGGCATGTTCTGCTTCGGGCTCGTGCTGATTCAAAAAACGATTATGGCCTTGCCGTGGTGAAAGGAGATGCGGATGAACCCTTCCCAACGTCCGGCAAACGAAGGAACCGGGCGAATCCTGAGAAACCTGCTCCTGGGAACCGGGATTCTGTATCTTGGTTTTCGGTACTATTTCTTTGCTGCGATTGAAACGGCTCGCGCCGACTACGGAAGCGGTGCGGCCCTGACGCCGATCGCGCTGGTCGGAGTCCTGGGCGCGGCAGCCCTTTGCCGGTGGACGCGTAGACTTCCCGCTCTGCTCCGGATCGAACCCCGCGATATCGCGTTTCTCTTTATCTTTCTGCTGATCGGAGGACCTCTTCTTTTAGGTGTGGTCACGTTTGTTAAAGGCACGACACATGCCTATTATCTGGGCAACCGAAACGAAGCAGCCCAGACTCTTATGAGCGTTGGGCTTCCCCGCCTTGCGCCCTCGGACGAAGCGCTGGAGACGATTTATCGAGGCCATCCGGATGGCCGGATCCAGTGGCAGGACTGGTTTCAGCGTTCTCCGGGCGCCCGCGTGTCGCCGGCGTTGGGGTGGGGGCTCTATTTGTTTTTCTTTCTCGCGCTGTGCGTTGGACTTGCCTTGGTGTTCGCGCCGCGCTGGGTCCGGGAGGAGCAGCTGGCCTTTCCCATGACACGGGTGGGGGAGCTGTTGGCAAACGGTTACCGGAGTCCGGTCACCGGCGAACGCCTGGCGTTGTTCAATGCGCCTCCTTTTTGGTTTGGTCTTTTCGGCACGCTTGCCTTCCAACTTGCCACCTATTGGAGCCCAGGGCTCGAACACCGGGTAGGTTCCTTTGCCGTGCCGGCGGCGCATCCGTTGCTGGGTGCTCTGGATTACGCCTCTCGCCAGTTCTGGTGGCGGCCGGTCTTTCTCGGCCTTCTTATCCTCTGCCCTCGTCCCATCCTCGGTTCCGCACTGATTTTCCATCTGGCCCTTGTTTTTTTGACGTTGGGGGGATCCGCCCTGGGCTATCATGGTTTTACAGGGAGCGATCTGCCGGGCGCAACGGTTTTCCCTTTTAAACAGGATCAGCTGATTGGGGGGGCAATGGCACTTTGCCTCTTAATGATCTGGCGAGCCCGTGGCGATTTAGCCGCCCAAGCCCATTCCCTCCGGAGGTGGTTTCGTGGCGATTCTCAACCGAAAGGAGCCCCATCACCGGTCGGTTTGATGTTGGTTCTGTTCTCGCTGGCGGGTTTTGTGGCATGGACGCTCTTTCTCGGGTTTGCCCCCCGCACGATCTTTTTCTTTCTCCTCTGCCTGGTGCTGGGCGTCATCGTCAACTCCCGGGGCCGAGCCGAGAGCGGGATGCCGCTCATTATTGTTTTTTCCAGTTTTAATCCCCTCACGCTTGTTTCGATTTTGGGCACACGCCTTTTGGGCGCCGCAACCCTCGCGGCATCCGCTTTGCATGGCTGGCTTTTTTGGAATAACGTTGCGCAGGTGACCCCCAGTCTCTTCGACGCCCTCAAGCTCGGTGACACGATGCGGCGTTCCTTCCGGTGGTCCTGCGGCATTGCCGTGGCGGCGGTGGCCATCGGCCTTATGCTCGGGGTCGCGATCGTCTTCCGGGGGGTGTATGCAACGGGAGTGGATCAATGGGACTACCGGTGGGGAAGCGGCAGCTACGAAATGAGCCAAGCCTATCAACTGCTGAAACGGGAGAGCGGGTTCAACGGTCTTCACGCGGCATACGCGATCGGGGGCGGCCTTTTGGTGCTTCTTTTGGGCGGATTGCGCGCGCTGTATCCCGGGTTTATGCTCCATCCCATGGGCTACCTGCTCAGTCTGCATTCCGGACTTCATCACTTCTCGCTTGCCTTGATTCTTGCCTATGTCGTCAAGAGTCTCTGCCTTCACTACGGAGGAATGAAGGGTTATTTAGCCGTTGTTCCGCTGTTCATCGGGCTGTTGTGCGGACAGATTCTCGGCGCATTGGCCGGGGGCGTGCTCAACCTGGCGCTCGGCACCTCCGTCTATATTCCTTCCGAATGAACGGAGAACGCGAATGGAACGTTCCGAAACCCATGCACGCGTCAAAACGCTTCGGGCAGTCGAAGTCGTCAAAGAATATCGGACAGCCGCCGGCCTGTTCCGCGCTCTTCAGGGCGTTACGATTGACATCTTTCAGGGCGAGTACGTTTCGATCATGGGCCCTTCCGGTTCCGGAAAGACCACTTTCTTTAATATGATCGGAGGGTTGCAAAAGGCAACCGGCGGTCGAATCTTCATTGATGATGTGGACATCGCCCGGTTGAGTCCGGACGAGCTGGCCTGGCTGCGGTGCCGTAAAATCGGCTACATCTTTCAAACGTACAATCTGATCCCCACCATGTCCGCTTTGGAGAACGTGATGACGCCGTTGATCTTTGGGGGGATGTCCGAAGACGCCGCCATGGCCCGCGCGGAAGAGGCCCTTGCCATGGTGGGTTTGGCCGATCGCTGCTTTCATAAGCCCGCTGAATTGTCCGGCGGTCAGCAGCAACGGGTTGCCATTGCGCGGGCCTTTGCTCCGAATCCCGCGATTATTCTGGCCGACGAACCCACCGCCAATCTCGACACGAAGACAGGGGGTGAAATCATTGAATTGATGAGTCGGATGAACCGGCAGGAAGGCGTGACGGTCATCACGGCGACCCACGATTACAAGATGCTGGCCGCCAGCGATCGGATCTTGTTTATGGAAGATGGGCGCATCACGAAAATCCGGACACGAGACGAATTCGATATTGCCGTCGGACGGATCCTTTGAACATCCTTCCGCATCGGGGGGAGGGGTGACTTGCTTTGGAAGCGTTGGGGTGGCATTATTTCTCCATGAATCGTCGGCCGAACATTCTGTTTGCATTTGCCGATGACTGGGGCCGGTATGCCGGCGCCTATGGGCGCATCGAAGGTCCCCGTTCGCTGAATCACCTGCTTCACACCCCGAACTTCGACCGGGTGGCCCGCGAAGGGGTTCTTTTTACGAATGCCTTCGTCCCCGCGCCTTCCTGCACCCCATGCCGAAGCAGTGTTCTGACCGGCCGCTACTTCTGGCAAACAGGTCGCGGGGCGATTTTACAAGGGGCCGTATGGGATGACTCCATCCCCTCCTACCCGTTGCTGCTCGAGAAGGCCGGTTATCATATCGGGCATACCTACAAGGTTTGGGCGCCCGGCACCCCCGCCGACCAACCCCACGGGGGGGCTCGGACCCGCTACTGTCCGGCTGGCGCCCGATTTGGGCAATTTTCTCAGACGGCCACAAGGTTGGCTCTTCAATACGGCTTAGAAGGCGCCAAACAGATTCTGTACGAAGAAACCCGAAAAAATTTCGATGCCTTCCTTGCCGCTCGGCCGAAGGGCGCACCTTTTTGTTACTGGTGGGGACCCGCCAATACCCACCGGGAGTGGGAACGGGGTTCGGGAAAGGCCTTATGGGGAATTGATCCCGATGCCCTCGAAGGGCGCCTGCCGGCTTTTCTTCCGGATGTGCCGGAGGTTCGCGAGGATGTGGCTGATTATCTGGGTGAATGTATGGCCGTGGATGGCGGTTTGGGCGTGCTGATCCGGCGCTTGGAAGAGATCGGCGAACTGGACAACACGCTGGTTGTGGTCAGCGGCGATCATGGAATTCCCGGGTTTCCGCGTGCCAAATGCAATCTCTACGACATCGGGTGTGAAGTGGCCTTGGCCATCCGATGGCCGGCGCGCATCTCCCCTGGTCGGGTCGTCGACGATATGGTGAATCTGATGGAACTGGCTCCCACATTTCTTCAAGCCGCCGGCGAACCCCTTCCTCCCGACATGGCAGCCAAAGGGATTCTGGACATTCTCGAGTCCGACCGATCGGGGATCTTTTCTCCCGCTCGCCATCAGGTCGTCACAGGACGCGAGCGACATGTGGCCGCCGCACGGGAGGGTTTTTTGCCCTATCCTCAGCGTGCAATTCGAACCTCGGATTACCTCTATATTCGCAACTTCGAACTTGACCGGTGGCCCATGGGCGACCCGCGAGGGCTGGACAATCCCCATACAACCCCTCCGCCTTTTGAAACGCTCTGTCACGATACCTTCATCGCTTATGCCGACTTGGATGCCAGTCCCACGAAAGCGTGGATGATTCACCATCGGGCCGAATCCTCAGTCCGTTCCCTTTTTGAAATGGGCTTCGGCCGATATCCGGCTGAGGAGTTGTACGACGTGCGTTCTGATCCCGATCATATGAAGAATCTGGCCCGCGAGCCGGAATTTGCAGCCATCCGCCGGGAATTGGAACAGCGCCTTATGACCGTCCTCCGGGAACAAGAGGATCCCCGGGTGGTGGAGAGTCCGTGCCGCTTCGAACGTCCTCCATTTACGGGTCCTGTGCAGGGTTGGTGAAATGAAGAATCTCGAATTCAGAGAAATAGGAAGTCGCCGGGAACTTTTCGTGGATGATTGGCTGATTGATCGGCTGGAGGGGGCCCTTCGCCTTGTTCTTCACCAGGCCCTGCCTCAGGAGGCCATCCTGGAAACCGACCACCCGTGGGAAGGGTGCATGTCGAACTTCAATACCGTCATCTCTTGCTTCCCTCGCCATCGCCTCTATTATCGTGGATGGAACGTCCGAGTGGAAAATAGCCGAAAATTGGAAGAAACCCGGCCGCCCACGATCTGTTTGGCCGAAAGCGTGGACGGGCTCCGATGGGAACGGATTCCCACGCGCCTTTTTGAATATGGCGGATCAAGGGAAAACAACATTGTCTGGATGGGGGCGGGCGAGGATCGGTGGGGCATGCATGGATTTTCGCCCTTTATTGACCGCAATCCCGACTGCTCGTCCGATGCGCGGTGGAAAGCCGTTGGCGCTGGCTGGAACCACCCGGGCAAGGGTCTTTTTTTGATGACTTCTTCGGACGGAATCCAATGGTCTCTTGCCTCCGACCGCCCCTTTCTGGCTTCCTACGCCCATGATTCCCACAACACGGTGCAGTGGAGTCCGCAAGAGGGATGCTACCGTGCCTATTTTCGCGATCGGATGGAACACGAGGGGAAAAAACTCCGCCTCATCATGACGGCCACTTCGGCGGATATGAAGGAATGGAGCGAGATTCAACCGCTGACGTATGATACCGAGGCGCGGCCCGATCATCTTTACACGAATAATATTTTTCCTTATCCGAGAGCTCCACACCTTTGGGTCGGGTTTCCCGCCCGTTACATCGAGCGTCCTTGGACTCCTTCCATGGACGCACTCCCCGAGCCTGAACATCGCCGGCTCCGCGCTGACGTGAGTCTCCGCTATGGAACGGCACTCACGGATACCGTCTTCATGTCCAGTCGGGATGGATGCCATTTCCGGCGTTGGAACGAAGCGTTTGTTCGCCCCGGCCTTCGGGAGAAAGGCTCCTGGACCTATGGGGACGCCTATCTCGCATGGGGACTGCTTGAAACTCCCTCCGCGATTCCGGGCGGTGGGATAGAACTCTCGTTTTACGGCACGGAACATTATTGGCGCGGTGAAAAAACGATTCTCCGGCGTTATTCCCTGCGTTTGGACGGTTTTGTTTCCCTTCAAGCGCCTCTTTCGGGAGGGGTCTGCCTAACCCGGCCTCTCCTTTTTTCAGGCGAACGGCTTTCGATCAACTTTTCGGCGAGTGCGGCGGGCGGCATTCGAGTCGGAATGGAAGACCCCCGGGGAACCCCGATTCCCGGCTTCGGACTGGGCGACTGCTGGGAGTGCCTGGGCGATTCGGTTGACTATACCGTGCGGTGGAAGAGAGGGGAGGAAGTCTCCCGATTGTCCGGTCATCCTGTTCGGCTTCGGTTCGAAATCCGAGACGCCGATTTGTACAGTTTCCAATTTGGTCCGGCGAAGCGCTAGCGGTTATTCGATGCGGAGCGTCAAAGGCGCTTGGAGGGACTGAGGAGGAACCGAGGCATCGGAAACTTCGACCGGAACGATCCAAGTTCCCGGTTGATCCACCACGCCGAAGAGCGTCCCATCCTCCTTGAGTTGTACGTCCTTCGGTAAAGCGGCCCGCCAGGCAAATTTTACGCCGGTACCCATGGGAATTGAAGCCCAGCCGTTGATCGGCGACAGCACGAACCTATCGCCATCACCGGCTGATATTCCGATGGTCGGAGACAATTTGCCTCCGTCCCCATTCCGGTAGGCGAACAGGATCCGCCCGTTCCGTTTGAGCGTTGCTTGAAAATCCACTTTTCCGCGGCCGGCAAAGGTGTATCCGGTCCAGCGAATGACAACCCGAGAGGCTTGAATGCGAACGAAAAGATTTGTGAGGACGAGGTCATCCCATAACGGAGCGATTCGTGCGTTCCGCGCGAGCCCTTCCGTCGTATTGTCCCATTCGCTGGCGCGGCTGCGAAAGTCGAGATAACCGTTGCTGCTGATGAAGAGGCGGGAATATTCTTTTCCGTAGAATGGGAAGGGCCACGGTAAAAGAAGCTTCCAGACCGCGTCATCGCCTTTGCGTCCTGTCGCAGCGGTGGAAGGGGTCCAAACCCAGAATCTGGTGTTGGTCCACGCGGCATATTGCCCGGCGTTTCGGAGGGACCAACGGTAGGGTTCAATACCCCCCGCAGCCTCGAGACGGTGGAGAAACGGCTGTTCGACAGGGAAAGGCCCGGCGTCGAGTCCTTTTTGAATCCGGAAGGCGGTAGCCATCACATGCTGGCGGAAGAGGCGGCTCGTGACCGCGCCGGCAGAGTCCTCTACTTCAAGGGCAAAGGTTAGGCCGGTAACCGGACTCCAAGGCGTTCCCGCGAGAATGCCGGTATCGGGATCAAGCGCGATGCCGCCGGGCGGCGAACCGCTTTGGACCCTCCAGCGGTAGGGTTCCTGGCCACCGACGGCTTGCAGGGCCAATCGAAAAGGAATATCGACATGGGCGGTGGGAAGGTCCGATGAGGTGACAATGCTTAGACGGGGTTCGCGGAAAGGGGTTAAGGGGTCGCCGAGGAGGTTGTACTGTTCGTAGTAACGGCGGACGGTGGCCGTGAGGCCGTAGTGCTCGAGGAGTTTCTGTTTGGCACGGAGCAGTGCTTCGCCGATTGGACGGCGGTTTTCTTCAAAGATAGCCAAGAAAAAGGCGCGTTCCAGCACATCGTCCTCTTCCCAATAACTGGTGACGCTGGAGGCGAGCACGGCCGATGCCCCTCGCCGGGGAACTCGTTGCCAGGTTTCGGCGAAACATTCCGCCACGCCACCAAATCGGCCGGTTAGGCAAGCGAAACTGAGCACGAGGGGATAGCGGTTTTCATTCGTCAACGCAAGCACATGAATTTTTTGGAACGTCGGACCGTCGGACCATTCGGTTTCGCTCCCGTGGCCGGAATAGACGCCGAGCAGCCGGCCTGCGTTGAATGCGGCTCCGACATTGGCGGTGGTCGCGTCGAATCGGGTAACGTAGAGACGGTCGGACTGATACCCCCTGGGGTCGAACCATTGGGCAATGACTGCGTCATGGGTTCCTTCCGTTATCGTGTAGCGGTCCGTGCCGGCCATGAAAGCGGCTTGGAGGAACCAGGCGTCGGGTTGCGCCGTTTCGAAGGCAACGATTTTTTCTACGATTGCCTGGAGCTGTTCCGGCGTCGTAGCGCTCAGGCGACCCACGGGGAACTCGGGCTGCCAGTCGTTGCCCCCGTCCATGCAGGCGTAGTAGAGGTCCGTATCGGGCCGATCCTCTTGGGTGCCGGCGAAGCAGGGGATTTGAGCGTGATCGCCGATCAGGAGAAGCGCGCTGGGGCGGGTTTCCGCCCTCGCGTAGCGGTTTGTGATCCAGGTCCGAATGGCGGAGGGGGAGGTTGCGGGCGGCGGTTCGAGATCCACGGTCCAGCCCCGGGCTTCCCGGTGGCCGATCAGGGGGACGAGAGTGGGATGAAAGGAGGAGGGAGCAAGGACGAGAAGGCGCGGCGAGCTCTCCAGTTTTGCCGGAGTCGTAAGATGGGAAATGGAAGGGGTAGGGGACGGAACCGGGGAAGCGGGGGGATCGAATCGAAGGTTTACATCGAACTCGGGAAAACCGGCGAGTGCAAGGGAACGCGGGTGATAACGAAGGGGATAAAGTTCCAGAAGCACAAGGCGCTGCCCGCCTGCCTTTCCCACGTCGAGAAGCCGAGCAGGTGTTTCCGGAAACCACTGTTCCGCCGTATAGCGTTCGAGATCGAAATCGAACGGTGGGGATTTCCCGAGGCTGGATTTCGGCAGCGGGCGTTGTCGGGGATATAGAGGTTGGATGCGAGGAGGGAGAAAGAGGAGGCGGCTTTGACGGGCTCGCACTTCGAATCGGATTTCCGCATCGGCCGGGACGGACAAAAGCCGGCGCCAAGCCGGAAGGAGAGGGGCGCCGACCGGTTCCGTAACGCCGGTGTGGGGGATGAAGGGGATAAGAAAAGGTCCGGCCTGCGGGTGAGCACGGCGGATAAAATAGTAACCGGGAAACTCGACCTTTAGATACACCCCCTCGGAATCCTCCCGGATCACCGTCATCCGCGGCGCGAGGGAATCGTCGATCTCCGCGGCCCATGCGAATGGAACCAGAAGCAGAAAAACAATTTCCCATCCTCCTGGCCACAAACAAAACCGCTGGGAAGACGATCGCCACATTCTGTAATTATAAGGCGAACCCCCCGAAAAGGGCCAGCTTCAAAACGGCCGGCGGAAAAACACCGGCCTACCGAATTTTGTTGGCGGCGCGACGCTTTTTGATGATTTCTTCGGCGAGGGCGAAGGGAACGGCCTCGTAATGTTCAAAGGTCATCGTGAAAGACGCGCGACCCTGAGAAAGGGTTCGGACCGTGTTCGCGTAGCCAAACATTTCAGAGAGAGGAACCAGCCCTTCGATCACTCGGTCCGAACCTTGCCGATCCATGGACTCGATACGTCCCCGCCGCTGGCAAATCGAACCGGAAATAGCGCCGACATATTCTTCCGGGGTTGCCACTTCCACCGACATGACCGGTTCGAGAAGAACCGGTCGGGCTTGCAGAAACAATTGACGGAAACACTGGCGGGCGGCCTCTTGGAAGGCGAAGTCGCTGGAATCCACTTCGTGATAGGATCCGTCGAAAACCGTCACCCGCATATCCACGACGGGATAGCCGGCAAAGGGGCCCTTTTCCATTGCCTTGATCACGCCTTTTTCCACGGCCGGAATGTAATTGCTCGGAATACGGCCTCCCACCACCTCGTTGACGAATTCGAACCCCGAGCCTGGGGGCAACGGTTCGAGCCGGAAAAAGACATGAGCGTACTGGCCGCGTCCACCGGTCTGCTTGACGTGGCGGTACTGACCCTCGATGACAGGAGCCGTTGCCGTTTCTCGGTACGCCACTTCGGGCGGTGCGACCCGGGAGACCACCTGCCATTCGCGACGGAGACGGTCCACGATGATTTCGAGATGGAGTTCCCCCATGCCGGAAATGACGGTTTCTCCTGTCTCGTCGTCGTGGGCGACTGTGAAAGTCGGGTCTTCTTCCGCCAAAGCATGAAGGGCGGCGTTGAGTTTTTCCTCATCCTGGCGATTTTCCGGCGCGATGCTGATGGAAATGACGGGGGCGGGAAACTCGATGGATTCCAGAACGATCGGATGGCGTTCATCGCACAGCGTGTCGCCCGTTCGGCCTTTTTGTACACCAATGACCGCGACGATATCCCCTGCGCGAGCCATTTCGATCGCCTCTTGCTTGTTGGCATGCATGCGCAAGACGCGGCCGATTCGTTGGGGAGTTCCCTGCGTGCTGTTCAAAACCGTCGTCCCCGGTCGGAGGGTTCCCGAGTAAAGACGGAGGTAGGTCAGTCGCCCGACATGACGATCGCTGACGATCTTGAAGACCAGCGCGGAAAAAGGCGCTTCCGGGTCTGCCGGTCGTTCCACTTCCTCTTCTCCCCAGGTGCCGCGGACGGGCGGCACGTCAAGGGGGGAAGGGAGGTAGCGGACGATGCCGTCGAGGAGGGTCTGAATCCCCTTATTCTTAAACGCTGCCCCGCAAAATACGGGAACAATCCGGCGCGCGATGGTCGCCTTCCGGATGGTCTCAAGGAGATCGTCGCGGGAAAGGGGTTCTCCCCCTAGATACTTTTCCAGCAACGCATCGTCCAGTTCGGCGCATTTTTCAACGAGCCGTTGCCGCCACAAACGAGCCGTTTCCGCCGACGCGGTGGGGATCGGGCGGACTTCCGGCGTGTGATTTTTGGGATCTTCCGAAAAATAGAGCGCTTGTTCCTCAATCAGATCCACGATGCCTTCAAAGTGTTCTTCAGAACCGATCGGGATCACCACAGGGAGGGCATTCGCACCGAGTTCCTTCTCGATCTCCTCGACCACCCCGAAGAAATCAGCGCCCGGTCGGTCCATTTTGTTGATAAAAGCCAGTTTGGGAACGTTATATTTTTCGCTTTGGCGCCAGACCTGTTCCGATTGGGGCTGGACTCCGCCCACGGCGCAAAAGAGCGCGATAGCCCCGTCGAGGACCCTCAAGGAGCGCTCGACTTCGGCCGTGAAATCCACGTGTCCGGGGGTGTCAATCAGGCTGATCTGACAGTTCGCCCACTGGAAGGTCGTGGCCGCAGAAGTGATCGTGATGCCTCGTTCCTGTTCCTGGGGCATCCAATCCATGGTTGCGGTGCCGTCATGGACCTCCCCCAGCTTGTAGGTTTTTCCGGAGAAGAAAAGAAGGCGCTCGCTTACGGTGGTCTTTCCGGCATCAATATGGGCCATGATGCCGATGTTGCGCACCTGCGCCAGTGGAAAGAGGGAGTCCATTGTTGCTCCTGAGAGGTGAAAAAGCGTCCAATTATGAATGCCCGTCTTTCGGAGCGCAAGTTTTTTTGTGCGGCTCAGGCGCCATTTCCCGACGGGGAGGGAGGAAGGGTTACGACCCGGTTGCCCCAAGCGGAGACGAAGGCGGCTTCGATGAGGCGAACCGATCGAACCACCTGACGAGGATCGACGGCCAGTGGCTCGCCGTACCGGACGGCGTCGGCGAAATTTTCGTAGAAGGATCGCCAGCGGCCGGGGATCGTCGGGATTACGGTTTCCGATCGGCCGTCATGAAAACGGCCATAAAAGGCCGGATCCTCCCGGGCGGCATCAATATTCCCGGCGATCATCGCGGGTTCCTGGGGATCGAGACCGAACTTGCGGAAAGTTCCTTGAGCGCCGAAAACGTGGAAACGCGGTTTCGGGATCGCGGACATGGCCGAGACATCCAGAACCGCGGTTCGGCCACTCTCAAAGCCGATGATGACTTGAGCATGGCTTTCCACCGAAACGCCGGGCCAATCATATTGAAGCCGCGCATATACGGTCCGGGGTTCCTCCCGGAGCAAGAGAAGCGTCTGATCGGCCAGATGCGCGCCGAGATCATACAGTTTTCCTCCTCCCATTTCCCGGCGGCTGCGCCAATTTCGCGGCGGCCCGAAACTCTGCCAGCTCATTTCCAGCCAACGCAGGTCACCCAAACGGCCTTCCTCCAGCAGCCGTTTCACGGTCAAAAAGTCGCCATCCCATCGTCGGTTTTGAAAGACGGTCAGAAGTTTGCCGGCCCTTCGGGACTCTTCGATCATGCGAAGACAATCGGCTTCGGTCAGCGCCATGATTTTGTCGGTGACGACATGTTTGCCCGCTCGAAGCGCCGCGATTGCCATATCCGCGTGGGTGCTGTTCGGGGTGGCGAGGACCACGGCCTCCACGCCGGGGTCGGTCAGAACCGCCTCGAAACTTTCGTAGACCTGGCAGTTGAGTTCCTGTCGGATGCGGGCGCGGACGGCGGGGTCGCGCGAGGCGATCCCGCGAAGTTCAAGCCCGGGTACAAGGCCGATAAGGTAACGATGAAAACAGCGGCCGGCAAATCCGTACCCAATGATCGCCATTCGAACAGGGGGCAGGGAGATTGCTTCGTTTCCTTTGCGAACAGGGCGCCGCCTTTCGAGCCGGTTTCCGTTATGTTGCATCTTGGGGTTTAATCTTTCTTGGTGCGCACACATGGCGGTTGGGGATTGACAGAGGAAAAGTTTGAGCGGATAGTTAATGGTTTATGGATCCGAACGCAATGAATATTTTTGAAAAAGTGTTGTCCCATCCGGGATCCTATCGGTTGGACGTGGATACCCTTGGATCCTGCACAATTGACTCCCCGATCCGCATTCAGGAGTTTTTGCCGGACGATGCCCGTGTTTTATTGGCGATCGACGCTCAGCGGATGCAGGAGGCGAGCCATCGGGAGGGAAAATTACCCTCTTTTGAAAAGGCCGGTCCTCGGCGGAAGATCTTTCATGATCCGGCCTGGAGTCGGGCGGCCATCGTAACGTGCGGCGGGCTCTGCCCGGGGCTCAATCACGTCATCAAGGGAATTGTCGAAATTCTCAGTTTCGACTACGGCATCCGGACGATTTTCGGGATCCGCTACGGCTACCAAGGCTTCATTCCCCGCTACGGCCATGAGCCGATGCTTCTCAATCCCGACATCGTGGACACGATTCATGAAAAGGGCGGCACCATTCTGGGTTCCTCGCGCGGCCAACAGCCGACTCCTGAGATCGTGGATACGTTGACCCGAATGAATATCAATTTGCTCTTTTGCATCGGAGGGGACGGCACCTTGCGGGCGGCTCGCGAGATTGCCGAGGAATGCATGAAACGTCGGCTGGGGATCAGCGTGGTGGGCATTCCGAAGACGATTGACAACGATCTCAACTTTGTCGGGCGCAGCTTCGGATTCGAAACGGCCGTGGCCGCCGCCACCCCGGTCATTCAGGCGGCTCATATGGAAGCCAAGGGGGCTGTACGGGGCATTGGGCTTGTGAAATTGATGGGGAGGGATTCCGGGTTCATCGCGGCGTATGCCACGCTGGCCCATCCGGTGGTGAATTTCTGCCTGATTCCTGAACTCGATTTCCAGCTCGAGGGGGGCACCGGTTTACTGGCGGCGCTGGAGCGCCGGTTCGAAAGCGGAAAAGACCATGCCGTCATTGTTGTGGCGGAAGGCGCGGGGCAGCGCCTGATTACCGATGAGCCGGAGCGGCGGGATCTTTCCGGCAACGTCATCAAGAAGGATATCGGCGAATTTCTTCGGCGCCGTATTCAGGCTCATTTTGATGCCAAGGGGATCGAAGTTTCGGTCAAATATCTCGATCCCAGTTATTCGATTCGAAGCGTGCCGGCCCAAGGTACCGATGCCATCCGTTGCTACCTGCTGGCGCGCAATGCCGTGCATGCCGCGATGGCCGGGCGGACAAACTGCGTGGTCGGCTGCCCCCATAACAACAACTATTCCTATTGCTTGATCCCTCTCCCGTTGGCGACGGTGGAACGGCAAAAGGTTGACCTTCGGAGCGATCTGTGGAAGGCCGTAGTGGACGCCACGTGCCAGTTGAACTATTTCCAGCCGAACGCTGAAAATCATCGGCTCGGCTGAAGCGATGGAGCAGATAAGCCATGCCAGAATCTTCTTCTCAATTGCTCGCGGGAGGCGGCGGGCACTTCATTCGCCAGATCGTCGCCGAGGATGTCCGGGCGGGCCGTTTCGGAGGGGCCGTACGCACCCGATTTCCTCCGGAGCCGAATGGCTATCTCCATATCGGGCATGCGAAAGCCATTTGGCTCGATTTCAGCATGGCTCAGGAATTCGGCGGGGTGTGCCATCTGCGGATGGACGATACGAATCCCGTGACCGAGGATGAGGAATATATCGAAGCCATCCGGGAAGATGTCCGATGGCTCGGCTATGACTGGGGTCCTCATTTCTATTACGCCTCCGACTATTTTGAGCGGATGTATGAGTGCGCTTGTGAATTGATCCGCCGCGATCTGGCCTATGTGTGCGACCTTTCGGCGGAAGAGTGGAAGGAGTATCGGGGCGTTCCGACCCGCCCCGGGCGGGAAAGCCCTTTCCGCCGGCGGAGCGTGCAAGAAAATCTCGACCTTTTCGCCCGGATGCGTTCTGGTGAATTTCCCGATGGCGCCCGTGTTTTGCGCGCCAAAATAGACATGGCCTCACCCAACATCCACCTGCGCGATCCGGTTCTTTACCGCATTCTGCACGCCCGACATCCTCACACGGCGGATGCGTGGTGCCTCTACCCGACTTACGACTTTGCCCACTGCCTGGAGGACTCCTTCGAAGGCATCACCCATTCCTTTTGCACGCTGGAGTTTGAGGTGCACCGCCCCCTCTACGACTGGATTCTCGAGGCTCTCGGACTTCATCATCCGCGTCAGATCGAATTTGCACGACTCAACATGACCTATACCGTCATGAGCAAGCGGCGGCTTCTCGAATTGGTCCGCGAAAAGCGGGTGCGGGGGTGGGATGATCCCCGCCTGCCCACCTTGCGGGGACTTCGGCGGCGGGGGGTTACGCCGGAGGCGATCCGGACTTTTTGCGAAACGGTCGGTGTGACCAAATTCAATAGTCTGACCGATGTGGCATTGCTCGAACACGCCATCCGCGAAGATCTCAACCGGCGGGCTCCTCGGGCGATGGGGGTTCTAGAGCCTCTTAAACTTGTGATTGAAAACTATCCGGAAGGACACGAGGAATATTTCGAGGCCCTGAACAATCCCGAAGACCCATCCGCTGGGACGCGGCCTGTGCCCTTTTCCAGGGAACTGTTCATTGAGCGAGACGATTTCCTTGAAAATCCGCCGCCGAACTATTACCGGCTTGCTCCCGGTCGCGAAGTGAGGTTGCGCTATGCCGGGCTGGTGACCTGTACAGGCATTGCCAAGGACCCGGCAGGTTCGATTTGCGAGATTCGCGGGCAATGGGATCCAGCCTCGCGGGGCGGGATTTCGCCGGACGGGCGAAAGGTCAAAGGAACGATTCATTGGGTATCTGCGCGGCATGCGATTCCCGCCGAGTTCCGCTTGTATGACCGTCTGTTTCTTCGCGAGGATATGACCGACGTGCCGGAGGGTCGCGATTGGCGCGATTTTCTGAATCCGGAATCCGAGCGAATTGTTCAGGGGTGGGTCGAACCTTCCTTGGCGGCGGCCGTTTCGGGGAGCCGCTACCAGTTGGAACGTATCGGCTATTTTGCGGTGGACCCTGATACACAATCCGGTCGTCTCGTCTTCAACCGCACGGTCACCTTAAAGGATTCTTGGAAGAAGGCCGCTGCTTCTCGATCACCGGCATGACGTCGCGAGATCTTCCGGCCGTTCTTGAAGCGCTCAAACGCCATTACGAGCGGACGAATGCGCCGGTTCGGCGTTTTCAGGAGATTCGAGGGCGGGATCCCTGGCGGATTCTTGTGGCCACGATTCTGAGCGCCCGTTCGCGTGATCAGGTTACGGCTCCACTTTGCCTCCGGCTTTTCGAACGGGCGCCCTCGCCGGAAGCGCTGGAAAATATGCCCCGAGAGGAACTTGAAGGGCTGCTTCGACCGTTGGGTTTTTTCCGTTCCAAGGCGCGGCATCTCCATGAATTAACGGGGGTTCTTCGCATGGAATTCGGCGGGCGGATCCCCTCCACCCGCGAAGGGTTGCTTCGGCTGCCGGGCGTTGGCCCCAAGACGGCCAGCTTAGTGCTGGCGGAGGCTTTCGGCCTCCCGGCCGTATGCGTGGACGTGCACGTCCACCGCATTTCCAATCGGTTTGGACTGGTCGCAACCCAGACGCCGCGGCAGACGGAGGCGGCGCTTCAGAAAATTCTCCCTCCACGCCGATGGAATGAGTGGAACCGCTATCTGGTGGCATTGGGGCAAACGGTCTGCCTTCCCCGTCGGCCGCGCTGCGCGATTTGCCCTCTCCGGAACTTGTGTGATCGGGGCCGTCAGGAAAGCAACGGCCGGAGTTCTGCCACGATTCGCTCCGCCGCCGTCTCCGCGGGGCGGGGATAGTCCATCCGGCCCACGACGTGGGTGAGTCCTTCCATCATCTCCCGCCGCTGAGGCGTATCATCCAGCAGAGGGTGAAGCGCCTGGGCAAGCGCCGCGGCGTGAAATCGGTGCTGGATTAGTTCCGGGCAAATCCGGCGTCCGGCGATGAGGTTGACGAGGCCGATGTGGGGAACATGAACGACCATTTTCGCCGCCCAGTAGGAAATGGGGGATAAGCGGTAGCCGATCACCATGGGGCATCGAGCCAGAGCGGCTTCCAAAGTGACCGTGCCGGAGGCGACCGCAGCAGCTGTGGCTTGAAGAAGCAGTTCGCGCGTTTGGCCGCCGATCACTGCCAACCGAGAGGGCCGGCGCCACATCCATTGGCGGACCTCCCGTTCCATCGCGCGGGCGGCGGAAGGCGAGGGACATGCGATGACGGCGCTGAGGCGGGGGTGAGAGATTTCAAGTCGCGCAGCGGCCTCCAGCATAGCCGGTAGATGGCGCGCGATTTCCGCGGGCCGACTTCCGGGCAGAAGGGCGAGTCGGGGGGTTCCTTCCGGCCAAGGCAGGGGGTCGGGTGGCTGGCTTCTGAGTCGGCGGAAAACCTCTGTAAGGGGGTGGCCGACATATTCCGCGTGGATGCCAAGCGGGGCAAGGAGATCGGGTTCGAATGGAAACAGTGAAAAAATCCTTTTTCCAGTCCGCGCGAGCACTTGGGCCCTGCTTTTGTGCCAAGCCCAGACTTGGGGGACGACGTAAAAGAACACGGGAATGTTTCGCCGTGCGAGGGCTGAGGCTAAGCGCAAGTTGAAACCGGGATAATCCACGAGAATGGCTGCGCAAGTCGGGCGCTTTGCGACTTCGCCCATCGTTCGCCTGAGGAGGCGGAGAAAAAAGGGAAGACGGCGCAACACATCGCTTAATCCCATGACCGCCAGGTCGCGGATATCTTGGAAGCAGTCGCACCCGGCGCGTCGGAGGTTTTCGCCTCCGATGCCGAAGAAGGCGAACCGGGTTTCTTTCGCCCGTAGGGCTTGAACCAACTGGGCGGCCAGCCAGTCGCCGGATTCTTCGCCGGCCACGAGGAGAATGGGAAGGGAAGATTTCATGGCGCCGGCATTTGCCACTGCGCGGCCCTGAGAACGGATTCGGCGGCCTGAAGCGCGGCGACCCCAATTTCGCCGGTCACGGTTGGTGGGCGTTCCTCCCGGACGGCGGCGATGAAATCGGCCAGTTCTCGTTCCAAGGCATCGCCTTTGGTTACGGAAAGCTCTTCCAAAGAGAAGGAGCCCTCTCGACGACGCGCGATCCGTCCACTTTGAGTTTGGAGATCAAGGGAGACGATCGAGTCCGGATAGTAAAGACGCCAGGCGCGAACCTTGTCAGGTCCGGTACGCGCGGCCCAGAGGGACGCCTTGGTACCGTTGGCGAACGTCAAGGCGGCCTGGGCGGCGTCCGGAGTGGGACTAAGGTAACAAGCGGCCCACCCATCCACCAATTGGAGTGGGGACTTCGCCACATAAAGGGCGAGTTCCAGATCATGGATCATGAGGTCGTGCACCACGCTGACTTCTGTTCCGCGAGGAGGAAGCCCGGATCGGGGCGGGGGGTAGGGGGCGAGCCGAACGGCTTCGAGGGCCAGAGGCGGCTCATCGAACGCTTGCAGCGCGGCAAAAGCGGGATTGTATCGTTCGATATGGCCCACTTGCAAAACGCGATTTCGGGTCCGCGCCAGATCGCAAAGCCGGGCGGCCTCTTCCACCGTAGCGGCCAGAGGTTTTTCCACGAGCAGATGGAGTCCACGGTCCAAAAGAAAACGTGCCACTTCGAAATGGTGGGGAGTGGGCACGGCGACCGACGCGACATCGGCCGAATCGGCGACTTCGTCTAAGGAGGCGAAAATTCGCGTGCCGAAGCGGGTCGCAATTTCGCGGGCGCGTGCCGCATCGGCATCGAATACACCGGCCAGTTGGGCGCCCGGGCATGCCTGGGCCAGCACGCGCGCGTGCCATTGGCCCAGCGATCCGACTCCGACGACCGCCGCTTTAATGCACGAAGGATCCATGACCCACATCCACGGCAAGGAGTGTGAGATTCTGACGGCGGGCCGTTTCCACCACCTTTTCCTTTTCCAAAATAATGGTGCGCCCTGCCTCGACGGCCAGGAGCGCCGCGCGAACTTTGCGCAGTCCCTCGAGCGTTCGAGTCCCAATCACGGGAATATCGAACCGCTCATCATGGCCAAGTCGAGCGACTTTGACCACCACGATTCCCTGGCCTCCCAGCGCGCCGGCCCGGCGGATGGTGGCATCGGTGCCTTCGAAGGCTTCCACGGCCAGAATGACACCCTCTTTGACCGCGACCGTTTGGCCGATGTTCAATCCGCTGAGGGCCTTGGCCGTTTGAAGGCCAAGTTGAATATCCTGTTCTTGTTCAGGCGTTGGAGGGGGGCCGGCCAGAAGGCCGGCGTCCGGCATGGTCTGATGCATGAATTGCCAGGCGGGGAGAATGGTGAGCCCCATCTTTCGAAGCTCATCGCAGAAACGTCCGAACAGCGTATCCGCATTCTTAACGCGGATTTCGCGGAGAAGGCGGAGCGTCTGCAAATCGGGTCGGACGTGGAAAAGGCTTGTTGGGGTGATCTGGCCGGCGAGAACGGCATGGGAAATCTTGGTGGCGGCAACGGCATCGAGGACATCCCGAAGGCGGCCGAGCCTCAACCATGCCATTCGGTCCACGTAACGGCCGAGTGTGGGGTCCGTTTCGCCCTTGAAAGCGATCGCTTCGATCCGGCGGACCCCGGCCGCTCGAGCCCCTTGCGCCAGTTCAAGGGGATAAACCCCTTTTCCTGCGATCACGAGAAGGGCGGGAGGAGCAGCAACGGTCTTGAGAAGGTGCACGCTGTTTTGCGTCATAGCCGGCGATTATAGCGGGGAATGCGGGTGGAATAAACATTCAAATTGGCGGGGGACGCGGTCTTATCCTCGCGGCGCGAAGAACAGTGTTCGGAGGGCATCGGTCATAAGGGCGGCACCCCATAAACCCAGCAAAAGAGAGGAGAGGATGGCGATCATGCGGCGAGAACCGGGCGGAAAGGATTCTACGGCCCCGAACAGGCGGATGAGAAGAAAGAGAAGAACCCCCATCGTCCCATAGAAGGAGAGGAGAAACGAAACCGCTTGAAAGGGGTGGATATTCCATGCTTCCAGAACAGTGGGACCGACAACCAGCAGCCAGGCGAGATAGGGATTGGGGTTCAGAAGATTGAGGATAACGGCGTCCGATAGGTTTTTTTTCGCAGCAGGAAGTGGAGTCGCAGCAGGGGTGTGGATTCGCCGGAAAGCGCCGAACGAGAGCCAGAGGAGGAAAAGTCCCCCTGCAACCCGCAACCACAGGAGGACGGGCGAGGGCAACCGCCCGAGGACCCCCAGCGTCAGAATGGCCACACCGAGATCGCTCAAGAGAGGGGCGAAACAGGCCGGCCAGGTGGCTCGCCATCCTGCAACCGAGGTTCGAGCGAAGAGAAACGCCGTCAAGGGTCCCGGTTGAATGGCCGAAACGGCCCCGAACGTAACGCCGAAAAGAATCCGCGCCGTTATCAATCGGTTGCTCCTTTTGGAACAGAAAGCATAGACGAAATGGAAAGGTTCTCGCATGTTCTTTTTTGAGGGGTTGGGCGTTGACAACGGTTGGAATCCTGATATGGTGAAATCCCATGACGAAACGGCGTGCCATCGTCTTGAAGACGGATACTCAGCGCACGGAGATGTTGGGTTGTTATGGGCATGCCGCCATGAAAACGCCGAACCTGGATCGTTTGGCCTTCGAAGGGGTCTGTTTCGACTGTGCCTCCTGGGCGCAGCCCGTTTGCGGTCCCGCGCGTTACGCTTTGGGCACGGGGCAATTCCCCTTTCGGACACGCGACCCCTTCCGTGGGTATTCCTGGCGATGCCGGCCGTGGCATGAGGATCGATGCTCGCCGACGTGGGATGAAGCCGGAATGACACGCCGGCGGAAGGAGAATTTCCGCTGCCAACGACGGCAACTGGATTGCCAAACCGGTCGGGAGATGGAACAGGCTGTCCGCGTCAAAGAAAAGGAATGGTCAAGAAATGACAGACACTCCGGGCATATTCTGGGGAGATACTCACCATAACACTTTCATGGGAGGAAGACAGGATCCTCCCTTGGACGAGGTGCTGGCTTTTGCGCGGTTACATCTCGATTTTTACACAGCGGCCTATTATACGCCTTTGATGCGACGGATTCCGGCGCGGAAGGATTGGAATCCTGCTGTTGGGGACTGCGCGGGGGGGCATCCGTTCGAGCGCACGAGGCATACTGCAGAGGGGTATGGCTTTCTGGACGAGGGTTGGAAACCGCCGGAGATGATCGCGCGGGAGTGGGCCCTTGTCGAACGGGCGATGGCGGATGCCCATGAGCCGGGCCGTTTCGTTACCTTCCCGGGGTACGAATGGCAAGGGGACGGCACGTGGGGGGATCACAACGTGATCCACCGAAGGGAAGGATGGCTCGTTGAAACACCCGACACCTTGCCGGAACTTCAACGCCGGCTTCGGTGCATCGAGGCACTGGCCATTCCCCACCATACGGGCTATGTTCCCGGCATTCGCGCCCCTCATTGGAGTGAGGAAGATGAGCGGTTGAGCCCGTTTGCGGAGGTCTTTTCCATTCACGGTTGTTCCGAGACCGACGAAGAGTGGGGTGGGGGGCTCCGCCGCAATTTTCATATGGGGCCCGGCGAGGCGGGGGGGACATGGCAAGCGGCGCTTGATGCCGGACTTCACATCGGTGCCATTGCGTCAACGGACAACTGGAACAACATGCCGGGCTGTTGGGGACAGGGGCTGGCGGCGGTTCTTGCGCCCCGGCTGACCCGTGACGATCTGTGGGAGGCTTTTCGTTCCCGGCGTGTGTATGGGGTTACGGGCGACCGGATCGAACTGGATTTTCGGTGTAACGGCTTCCCGATGGGTTCCATTCTCCCGTATGCATCGGAACGCCGAATTGAAATTCGTGTTCGAGGGTGGGATGCGCTTGATCGGGTCGAGCTGCTTCGGGATGGACGTGTGATCGCGATGCGTCATCATCCCGGTTCTTGGCGTTATCCCGACCCGGCGCAACGGGTGCGCTGGCGGCTACGGCTGGAGGCCGGATGGGGACCTCGGGAGAGCGAGTTTCCCCTGGGCAATCGTCATTGGCAGTTTGCGCTTGAATTGGGGAGCGGACGGTTTACAGGGTGGTCCCCCTGTTGGACGGCGCGCGGTGCGACCCCTCCCCGCCTGGCGGGAAAGCGAGCCGAGTTCGAACTGGTGAGTGTCCAGAGCGCAATTCCGAATCCGTTTCAGACCGGAGTGTGTTTGGAACTCGAATCCGATGTGAGCGCCCCCCTAACCCTTCGCGCAAACGGGATCGAATGGAGGACTTCCCTTGGGGAGTGGATTGGCGGCAGCCGCGTGCTCTGGAACCGGGCGGAAGTGGAGACCCTGATTCGGGAAGCGACCGGGATCGATCCCGGGAGTTTGTCTCGGCGGGATCCCGTTCTTTTTCACTTCGCTCACAAGATCAAAGCACACCGACCGGTTCCGGAAGACGGTTTTACGGCGGTTCTGACCGTTGTGGATCGTGAACCCCTCTTGGGGGAGAGTCACTATCGTGTCCGAGTGGAACAGCGAAACGGGCAACGGGCCTGGTCCAGTCCCATCTGGGTGCAACCCCCCGAAACGATAACATGCGCATGAAACCCTTGAATCTGCTTTTTCTGTACACAGACGAACAGGCGATGGCCACATTGGCGGCCTATGGGAACCGGCAGATTGAAATGCCGAATCTCAACCGCCTGGCCGAACAAGGGACCGTTTTTGAACAAGCGTACGTCACCCAACCCGTTTGCACGCCTTCCCGCGCCTCGCTTTTGACCGGACTTTATCCCCACACCCATGGGGCGGATCGAAACAATGCACCGTTGAATTATGAGATTCCGTGTCTACCGGAGATGATTTCCCCAAGGGCTTATGCGACGGCCCATTTCGGCAAGTGGCATCTGGGCGACGAGGTGTTTCCTCAGCACGGATTTCACGAATGGCGAAGCATTGATGATTTTTACCGGCCCTATTACCGCCCCTGGCGTCCCCGCGATGTCCTTTGCGATTACCATTATTTTCTGCTTGAGCACGGTCGAACGCCCCGAGAGGGGACCATCTTCACGCGGGGGGAAACCGCGCGATTTCCCGAATTCCTGAGCAAGCCCGCCTTTCTCGCCCGGGAAGCGATCCGGTTCATCCGGGACCATCGGGAACACCCTTTTTGCTTGTTCGTGAATTTTTTCGAACCCCACATGCCCTTTTTCGGCCCCCGGGATGGGCAATATGATCCGGCTGGAATTCCGCTACCCCCTAATTTTGGCGGGGATCAGGACGAGGGCGCGCCCCTCAAGGTTCGGGTTTTGAGGGAACATGTCCGACGGCATGGGCATAGCGGTTTCCCGCTTCAAAGCCGCGAAGACTGGCAAGCGATGATTGGCCGATATTGAGGGTTGTGCAGTCTCGTGGATACGTACGCGGGCGCGATCCTAGATGCCGTGGAGGAGGAAGGGATGGCGGATCGGACGTTCGTGGTCTTTACCTCCGATCATGGCGACATGATGGGAAGTCATGGGTTGATTGCGAAATGTGTTCTTTACGAAGAGGCCATCCGGGTACCCTTGCTGTTGCGGGGACCTGGAGTGCCTGCCGGCAAACGCGTGCGAGGACCGTTCAGCCACGTCGATCTTGTTCCGACCCTTCTCGACCTTTTGGGCGTCGAACGTCCTCTTCACCTCCAAGGCTGCAGTCAACGAACTGCACTCGAAAGGGGGTTCGTGGACAATCCGGAAGGAGGCATTGTGGTGGAGTGGAACGGCCCGAACAACGGAATCGGGGCGGATACTCCAAACCGGGCGCGGATTGAGGAGTGGATGCGGATGTATGGGGACGAAGAAGCGCTCCAGAAGGCGTTTGCCACCCCCTCTCGGACCTGGGTCGGAGACGACGGGTGGAAGTTCACGTGGAACGGATCGGGCGCTCATGAACTGTACGATCTGAACACCGATCCCGGCGAACAACGCAACCTTTTCGGGAATCCGGCCTTCGGGGAACGCATTCGAACAATGGCCGAGGCCATCCGCCGATGGCAGGAGCGAACCGGCGATTCCGCTCTTCTTCCCTCTTTTTGAATGCGTTTTCGCTGTTGCCGCCTTTGGCAGAGTCGGTATCATTTCTCTGGCGAACCGACAAGGAGGGCTTTGAGTATGACCCCCAGCGAAAAAGCGAATGAACGCCGGCGGGCGATTCTCGCGCCGCGGATTAATGTACTTCCGGGTTTGCTTTCGCTGTCGGTCGCCGCCTTGATTTCTGCATCCGTTCATACGCTTTATCTCCTTACGGTTCGTCGGCTCGAGCAAGCGGATTTGCGGCGATCACATAACCGCCTTATGGCGGCTCTGCGCCAGGAACTGGCAGTGCTAGATACGACCTGCCGCGACTGGGCCTTTTGGAAGGATATGTACGAATACGCCAAAACCCCGAATCGTAGATTTGAGGCCGATAATTTAACGAAGGCGGGTTTTCACGATACGCTTGGTCTCCATCTCATCGGGATTTTAAATCGGGACGGAGATTTGATCTGGTTCGGCTACTGGGGACAGCCGGGAGAAACGAACACCGCGAACACCGCCGCACAATTCCTCAAGGACTTGATGACCCTTCCGCGTTTGGAGGTGCTGGCTGGTCAGCGGCAGGGGACAGCCGGAATGACGGGATATCTTCGTGCGCCGTGGGGGTGGACTCTGGTGGCAGCTCGGCCGATTTTGCCGGGCCAGGAATCGGGAGAACCGATCGGTTTTCTTCTGATGGGCCGTCGGGCGGATGATCGGTGGCGGGTGAGTCTGAAGAAGCAAATTGAATTGGACTTTCAGCTGCAGGGACCTGAAAACGCACCTCGAAAAACAGTGCAGAGAGGGTGGCGCTGGAATCCGGCCATGGGCAGCTGGATCGATTGGCAGCACGACTCATGCCGACTCCTTTCCCCTTTTCGAGGGACATGGCCCGGTGGACTTCTTGTCGAAATGGTCTATCCCCGCGAGGTGATGCGGTCGGCTCGAATCACTGCGCGCTCGGTTAGCCTTATCTTGTTTGTATCCGTTTTGGGGATGTTTCTGTTTTGGATGTGGGTGTTGCGGCGGCAAGTCAGGGAACTGCAACTGGAACGGCTTCGGATGGAACAGGAATTGCGGGAAAAAAGTCATCAAAGCGACCAAATGAGGGAACAGGCGTTTGCGCTTCTTAACAATACGGATCAGTTAAGAAAGCGGCTGGAACGAATCGCAGCCGAACAGCGTCAAATGAATATTCAGATGCAGGATGCCGTTACCCGCGCGCGGGTTTTGTTCGAAAACGCCCCATTGGCGGCGCTGTTGATGAGTCCGGGGGCAGGGATCATCCTTCAAGCCAACCAGTCGGCGGCTGAGCTTTTTGCCGCCTCTTCACCGGAGGATCTTCTCGCCCATCATCCCATCACCTTATCCCCTCTCCGGCAGCCCAACGGCGAAGAATCCGCCCGTCGCTGGAAGGAGTGGGAACGAGAAAGCGCGTTGCCGCGCGGAGTGACATTCCCTTGGCGGTGCCGACGGATGGATGGGACCGAGTTCGATGCGGAGATGACGGCGGTGGCATTCGAAACGGCCGAACGGCGGTTGCTTCTGGTTTTCGTCTGCCCCCAGCCGGCGCATGCGTAAAGACAAGACATCGAGAGGGGGACTTCCGCATCTTGCCGGCCGTTCTTGCCGAGGCATTCGGGCTGTGGTAGCATGTGGAAAAGGGGTGATTGAGATGAAGAAGAGGATCAGCCTTTTTACGCTGTTGGTGGCGGGATTCTGTTGGGCTGCGCCACCGGAGGCGCCGGTACGGCCGGATGCGTTTCCCCGCGTGGAACTGTCCCCCGGATCCATCCCCTATTATGCCCCGGTTTATGTGGACGTGGATTCGAACGAAGTTGCCTATGTTCTTTTCGATGGGAATGTTTCCAACGGATACAATCGCCTCTATTTCTGGATCCCCAACAACCCCGAGTATCGAACGCCCCGCACGTTGCGGTGGAATGACGAAGCCAAGCGGTTTGGACCGGTCGTTTTTCAGCCCCGTCATCCGCAGGATGAAATCCGAATCGGCTGGTCATTTGGATGGGGCCGTACGGGCGGCGCCTTTGAGCACTACGACTATCTAACTGGACAGGTGCGCAAAGGAACCCGCCCAATTCATCCCGTTTTTCGTTTTCAGTGCGACTACTATCGGCGGCCCCGCAGCGGAACCCGTCCGGCGGACTCTCTGGTGGACATCACGATGCGAGGGCAACTCTATGCTTCCTTGTGGACCAATATGCCGGCGCCTCTTCAGCCCTGGAACTCTCTCAATTATTACAAGACGATGCGAATTGTGCGGGAAAAGGGCGAGGTGTCCGTGTTATTTCAGGGCCGTTTGAATTATGGCGATTCGCCCTGCGAGGTTCGCGCGCTACCGCGCGAAACCGTCTGTACGTTGGTGGTTTCTCCTTATATGCGCCCGCCCATCTATTCCAATGATGTTTCGTGGGCGGAAGCGTTTCAGCCGGGAATTCGTGTGCCCCTCGATTTTGGATGGTACGATCTCTATTGGAACATCGCCTCGCCGGGACTCAATGTCCGTCCCCGTCTTGATGTGGCGGTCCGGCGCTCGCCCTTTCCGGTGCCCAAAGTGGACGAATGAGGAGAGGAGGAAGAGGTGGCCACATCGGGTCGGTTTTATTACTGGAAGGAAGGGGGGCCGGTGGTAGGGCCGGTGACCATCAATGCAGTGGAGCAACTCAGGCAAGAGGGAGTCATCAGCCCACATACGCGGATTGCCAGGGAAGGCGCCTCCTTTTGGGCAAGTTTGGACTCTATTGTTTCGCCCGTCCAACCGGCAATCTCCGGCCACCCACCCCCGATCCCTCTTTTGCCGAGTGTTACCGCAGTGGCCCTTTTCCACACGCTATGGGGTACCGTTCGGCTGGCCGTTCTTCCGTTTCGCCTTTTTCTGGCAGCCATGGCTCTTTCGCTCATGAAGTCGAGCTTCACCGGCATCGAGGAACCGCTGGGTTGGCGTCTCTTTGATTTGTTTCTGAATGTCTTTATCGCTCTTTGGCTTCTGATCGGGGGACTGAGCCTTTTCCAACGACGGTTGTTCGGATTGACCGTTGCTGTTAGCGCCTCGGTCCTGATGCTGGTACGGGGGCTGACGGTCTTTTTTGTGCGGACCATTTTCTATGCGCATTCCGGGTTGCCGACAGCCGCGCCTGTCATTCTCCCTTTTTCCCTTATGGCCGGAATTCTCTATCCACTTTTTGCCCTTGTTATTCTTTCTCGACCTTCTGTACGTCGTCTGTTTGATTCATGACCATTGCAGGGCTCCAGGGGGGAATCGGGAGGAATGGGGGAAGAAGGGTAAGGAAGGGCATTCTTATGGCGGCAATTTGGGCGGCTGCGGTGCTTGCGGAGTCCCCCTGGTCCGATGAAGGGGGAAATCCCTGGCACATCGCCGAACTCCAAATACTTTTGGCCCGCTGCGGGTTCAGTTGTGGGCTGGTGGATAACCGGGTTGGGCCGAAAACCCGGGCGGCGTGGGTCGATTATCTCCGCTCGAGGGGGTTCAATGAGACCGTGCCGGCTCTGAGCGAACTCCGGCGGGATTCTCGTTCGTTGTGGTTTTCTCACCTTTTGAAATCCGAAGATTTCGAGAGTATTGGGCCGGTGTTCGAGAAGTGGGAGGAGGCCGCCCGGCAGCCGGCCATGCCTTACGCCAGCCTGCTCGAATCGCTGGCGGATCGTTACGGAGCGAGCGAACGATTTCTCCAGGAGCGCAATCCGGCCCTCGTCTGGCAAACGCTAGGGCCCGGCGATCGGGTCTGGGTGCCCCAGCGTGGCCCGGTGCAGTTGAAGGCTCCATTGACACGGCTCGAAATTGACACGGCTTCGTTCCGCCTCAGAGGCTACGCGACCAACGAGCAGCTTGTTCTTTCGATGCCGTGTTCGATTGCCCGGCGCAGTGAAAAAGTTCCTGCCGGCGATCTGTTCGTGGCTAACCTTGCCGATCGCCCCACCTATACCTTCAATCCCGCCCTTTTTCCCGATCACCCCCGTGCCCGCGAGATCGGCCGCGTGCTAATTCTTCCCCCGGGTCCCAATAATCCAGTCGGCCTCTATTGGATCGGCCTCAGTCGGGCAGGATATGGCATTCATGGAACCCCCCATCCGGACACGGTCGGTTCTCGTGAGTCGGGGGGTTGCTTTCGGTTGACGAATTACGATGTGCGGGAATTGAGTCGCCATGTCCGAATTGGAATGCCCGTCACAGTACGGGAGCCCCCTGATCGGCAGGGGGAGAACCGATAAGGGTGAAACGATCAAGTTCAATAGGGAGGGAGGGAAAAATCGCGGTCACTTTTTTCCGACTTTTCTTAATCGCCTCCTGGGGAGCAACTGTAGCGGGAGGCTTGCTGGGCGGCTGCCATTCGGGAGATTCCGCTGCAGATGGGTCGGACAAAGAAAAGGAGAACATCACCATGCGCTATCCCATTCCCCCGCTGACGCCGGAGGAGGAACGGGTCATTGTCTATCGAGGAACCGAACCCCCATTCCAGGGCCGGTACTGGAACCGATTTGATCCCGGCGTGTATCTTTGCCGGCGATGCGGGCGGGCACTTTATCGAAGCGAGGATAAATTTGACGCAGGTTGCGGCTGGCCGAGTTTCGACGCAGAGGTGCCTGGAGCCGTGGGGCGTCGGCCGGATCCGGATGGTCGGCGCACGGAAATCTTCTGTGCGGGATGTGGGGCGCATTTGGGGCATGTATTCACCGGCGAGCGGATGACGCCTCGACATGTGCGGCATTGTGTCAATTCGCTCAGCCTACAATTCGTGCCGGAACATGCTTTGGCGGACCACGTTGGACGCGCGGTATTTGCGGGAGGGTGTTTCTGGGGAGTGGAGTACTGGTTCCAGTCGGCGGCGGGCGTGATTCGCACCCGTGTGGGGTACGCGGGCGGGCGAACTCCGAATCCCACATACCGGGAGGTTTGCACGGGAAAGACGGGCCATGCAGAAGCCGTGGAGGTTTTGTTCGACCCTCAAGCGGTTTCGTTTGAAGCGCTGGCGCGTCTGTTTTTCGAAATTCATGACCCGACGCAGCGAGACCGGCAAGGGCCCGACGTCGGCAAACAGTATCGCTCTATTATTTTTTACGCGGACGAAAACCAGAAGTCGGTTGCGCTTCGCCTTATGGTTCACCTCAGGGAACGAGGGTTTGCGGTCCAAACGGCGCTCGAACCGTTGGAGGTATTCTGGCCCGCCGAGGATTACCATCAGGGCTATTACCGCCGCCGCGGTGAAACCCCTTCGTGCCACCGGCGGACTTCCCGTTTTGGCGATTCGGCGGAATCAGAGGGGGGAATGCCTGCACCATGAGAAACCGGGACAATTCCTTGATGTACAACCGAAAAAGGATTCGCGGGCTGGACATTGTTCAAGCCGTGCGGGAAGGGGTGCGGACGCTGAACGACATCCGCGAAAAGGCCGGCGCTCGCCCGGGAGGGGAATGCAGGCTGCTGAATCCCAAAGGACGATGCTGTTCTCCGAACATTCCGACAATTCTTCGTCATGAGAGATCGGGATCGGGGGATGCCCCGCGCAGCCGCTCCTGAATGTCTGAATGTAGGACTGTAATTCTTTTATTATTCAAGCGTGATGTTATCAACGGAATCTGGTAACGTATTCCCCCGGATGCCCGGGTGGTGGAATGGCAGACACAGGGGACTTAAAATCCCCTGGCGAAAGCCGTGCGGGTTCGAATCCCGCCCCGGGCAAGTCGGTAAGGAGACCGAATGGATATCTCCGTCTTATTTCTGGATTCGTCTTTTGTCTATCCTGGCGCAGGAGAGCCGGTCGAAGAAGCGGAATATTTCCGGTTGCAGCTACTGGCAGATCTTGTCCGTACAGGCCATCGCGTCGCGGTTCTCGCTCGCCGGGACTGGGCGGCTTTTCTTCGGGAACGCCAAGGTCTTCCGCTGAAAGAATTTCTCCTTTGTTCCCCCCGTCTTTCAGGAAATTGGGGGGCGCTTGCGGCCTGCTACTCGGCGCGGAACCGGCGGTTCAGTGTGCTGCTTACTTTTGAAACTGCCGGCGTGTTGGCGTCTGCGCTATGGGCCGTCCGGCGATTTCGAATGACCAATCGGGCGGTTCTCATTGCGCGGCGTCCTCCCACTCGCTCTCTGGTAGCGGCCATGGGGCGTTTTTCTTGCTCCGTTGCGGCGGCGAACCGTCGAATCGCCCAGGCATTTTCCGGAGGTCTTTACGGAAAAGTGGAGGTCATCGGCGGGCTTGCCGGCGTGCACCGTTTTGACGGCGTTCGTCCGGAACGTCCTGCCGATGCGCCGGTGGTTTTTTGTGTTATGGGAGACCTCACCCAGGGTTGGCGGGGGGTCGGGATTGTCTTGCAAGCCCTGAATTTGCTTCCCGAGGAGCATTCGGACCGCGTCCGGGTGCATTTGACGGGATTCCGCTCACCTCCTCGAATTCCTGACCCGAGGGTCCTATGCCGTCCCCCGGTTCCTTGCGAGGAACGAGGCTCCTATTTGAAGGAGGTGGACGTTATGATCGCACCCTCCGCGGAAGAGGAAAACATGCTCGAAACGTTTGAGGAGGCGGCCGTACAGGGGATGCTGGCCGGTCTTCCATTGATTGTGTTTGATGCCGGCGGGGTGGGCGAGAAGGCTCAGGATGGCGCCGGTCTGACCTTTCAGACGGCCGAAGAACTGGCAGAAGCCATGACGGCGCTCCTTAAGGATCCGGAACGCCGGCAGCGAATGGGGGAACGGGCCCGAAAGAATGCGTTGGCACGTTACAGTTGGAACAGCGAGAATTTTATCCGCCGTTATCTCTGACTTTTGGCGCCGTCCCTTGGATCGCTATTTGGCCCGTCCACCGGCCGTCTCGGGCTGCGAATTGCCGTAAGAACCTCATGCGAAATAGTTCCTGCAAGGGCAGCCAATTCGTCGGCCCAGAGGGATTCCGAACCGTCTTGACCGAGAAGCGTGATTTCATCCCCCGCTTGGGCGGTCGAATGGGGCCCCAGATCCACCATGGTCAGGTTCATGGTGACCCGTCCCGCGACTCGGCATCTCCGGCCTTCCGACAGAATGGGGGCGCGATTGCTCCAAATTCGGAAATAACCATCCGCATAACCGACCGGGATGGTGCCGATCACCGTCTCGGACGGCGCCCGATAGGTGCAGTCATAGCTGATGGGCGTTCCCGCTGCGACCCGTTTGACCTGGATGAGCCGAGCTTTCCACTGCAAGAACGGGCGAACCTCTGGGTGGCCCGGATTTTTCGGGCCATATCCATAAAGAAGAATGCCGGGGCGGACGCCCTCATAGCGCCATTGGCGATCGAAACAGAGGGCATCGGAGGCGGCGGCGTGGAGAAAGGGAATGGCGATGCCGGCAGAACGACAGGCCGCGGCCACTTGTTCGAATCGTTGGGCTTGAAGGAGCGTGAAGGAAGGGTCCTCGGATCCCGCGGCGGCGTAATGGGTGCAGATCCCGTTGATTTCCAAGCCCGGCAACCGCGCGAGTGTTGCGAGGAGTCGAGGGGCTTCCTCCCAGGCAAGGCCGACTCGTCCCATTCCTGTGTCAATCTTCACGTGGCAGGGAAGGCGATGCCCGAGTCGTTGTGCGCTGTGGTTCAAGGCGGCCGCCTGTTGGACGGAGAAGAGAAGCGGTATCGCACGGAGGGCGAGCAGGTCGGGGGTATCCTTTTCATGAACCGGGCCGAAGCAGAGAATGACGGCATCTGGAACCAGTGCACGAAGACGTGCCACCTCTTCCAGCGTAAAGACGCCAAAGTGCCGGACTCCTTCCCCTCGGAGCACCGGCGCCACGAGGCATAGGCCGTGGCCGTACGCATCCGACTTGACCATGGCGATGATGGCGGTGTTGGGAGGGAGAATGTTGCGGATGGCGCGGATGTTGGCGCGAAGGATCGGCAAATGGATTTCGACCCAAGAGGAGTTCATGGAGTCAGAGAGGGCAAGGTGTGAACAGGGACGTGCCATTCCATTAGCCGCTTGGCGATGAACCGGATGGATTGTTCATGAAGAGTCCGCAGATCGGGGCCGGGTTCCAGGGGAGGGCCGAAGGCGAGACGAACCGGGCGTTCGGGTCGAATGGGACCGAAATCCTTGAGCCATCGGCCGATGCCGTGTAGATCCGTTTGGAGCGCAAGGGGGATAAGAGGAACAGCAGCCCGACCGGCGAGTTTGGCGCCCAGGCTGTTGAACTCGGCGGGTGAAAAGGCGATCTGACGGGTGGATTGGGGAAAGATGAGGAGATGATGTCCCTTCTGAAGGAGTTGCAGCCCTTGTTCCATAACGGCGCGGTAATCCGCTTTGGGGTTCTCGCGGGAGACGGCGATGTGCGGAAGGCCGCGCAGGACAGGGCCGAAGAACGGGTAGCGAAGAAGTTCCCGTTTGATCACGACGGCAAGGGGGCGAAAGGGCAGCACAAAACAGGGGATGAGAAACGTTTCGAGGAGACTCATGTGATTGGAAACCAGGACCGCGGAGGTGTTCAGTATACCCAGGCGGTCGAGCCCTGTGGCTTCGACGTGACCGCCGACCCGTTCGACGAGTTTCAGAGTTTGCACGGCCCGCTTATGGAAATCTTCGCGCGAAAAAATACCGTTCTGGAGGTCTTGCCAGGCGCCGATAACGATTTGCAAAAAGCCGGCGTAATAGCGCCAGGTCGGCCACAGGGGGCGGCGAGAGAGGGACGGCGTAGCATAGGCGTGGTTCAAACGAATTCGTTCGGTCAAGCGACGGGCGTCCATGTTGAGGGAGGAAAGGTTCATCGGCAGAATTATCAAAGAATGAGCCTGCGGGCGCAAGCGAGTAACGCGCGGAATGAGATTGCCGTCTTGCAGGAAGGGCAGTACTATTTTCTGTCCGGCCCGAGGAAGTTCCATGGACGACTCTCAGCGTTTGGCAATGATTCGCGATTTGGCGGCGGCCATGGCCGGTCTGGGAGATGTCCAGACGGCGGAGGATTTCCTCAAGGCCATTCTCACGCCCCGCGAGCTCGAAAAGGTTGCTCTGCGCTGGCGGCTGGTTCGGATGCTGCGGGAAGGGTATTCCCAGCGGCACATTGCCCAGACGCTGGGGGTGAGCCTTTGCAAGATCACGCGGGGTTCGCGTGAGCTTAAGAAAGGACCTCCGGGGTTTCTCAAAGTGGTGGAAAGGGAGTGCGGACATCATGGCGGTCTTTAAAGCCCCTTCACGGCGGCTCGATTTTCCGGCCCTCGAACGGGAGGTGCTGACGTTTTGGAAAGAAGCGGACGTATTCCGCCGGTCGGTCGAAATGCGTTCGAAAGAGCGGGAATTCGTCTTTTACGACGGCCCTCCCTTTGCCACAGGGCTACCCCATTACGGACATCTATTGGCTGGTACCATCAAAGATGTGATTCCCCGTTACCAGACGATGCGGGGATTCCGGGTCGAACGGCGGTTCGGATGGGATTGCCACGGCCTTCCCGTTGAATACGAAGTCGAGCAAGCCCTTCAAGTCGGAGGAAAGCGAGACATCGAGAAGCTTGGGGTAGCGGTTTTCAATGAACAGTGCCGGAGCATCGTCTTGCGGTATACCCGCGAATGGCGCGACATCGTGACCCGGATGGGGCGTTGGGTGGATTTCGATCGGGATTACAAGACGATGGATCCGGCTTATATGGAGTCCATCTGGTGGGTTTTTCGGCGTCTCTGGGACCTGGGGTTGATTTACGAGGGGCGCAAAGTGCTGCCGTACTGCCCCCGCTGCGCCACACCGCTATCCAACTTCGAAACGAACCAAGGATACCAGGAGGTGCAAGATCCTGCGGTCACGGTCCGGTTCCGAGTGGAAGGAAGGTCCAACGCCTGGCTTCTGGCTTGGACCACAACGCCATGGACCCTGCCTTCCAATCTGGCTCTTGCGGTCGGAGGGGAGATTCCTTACGTGTGGGTGCGCGAAGGCGAAGAGGAATATCTGCTGGCGCGGGATCGGGTTCCGGCCGTTTTCAAAAAGGGCAAGTTTGAGATTCTCCGGGAAGTAAAAGGCGCAGAACTTGCGGGTCTACGTTACGAGCCGCTCTTCGGCTATTTCCGATCGTTGGCGGCGAAGGGTGCGTTTCGGGTCGTAACGGCCGATTTTGTCTCGACGGAGGAAGGTACCGGCATCGTGCATATGGCCCCGGGGTTCGGCGAAGAAGACTATTGGGCGGCGCTGAAAGAGGGGCTTCCGGTGGTCTGCCCGATGGATGAGGAAGGACGGTTTACGGCGGAAGTATCCGACTATGCCGGGCAGGAAGTTAAGAAAGCCGACTCTGCGATCATCCGACGGTTGAAAGCGGAGGGAAAGCTGGTACACCAGGCGACCATCCGGCATGCCTATCCCCATTGCTGGCGATGCGACACCCCGCTCCTCTACCGGGGTGTGTCCACGTGGTTTGTGAAGGTCGAGTCATTTCGCGACCGTTTGATCGCTTGCAACCGCCAGGTGCATTGGGTCCCCGAGCATCTACGGGACGGTCGCTTTGGCCGCTGGCTTGAACAGGCGCGAGACTGGGCCATTTCCCGGAATCGCTACTGGGGGACGCCGCTACCTATTTGGCAGAGCGCCGATGGGGCGGAGCGAATCTGCGTGGGCTCCATTGCCGAACTCGAACGGCTGAGCGGTGCGCGGGTCGCCGATCTGCACAAGCATTTTGTGGATGCGATCGAAATCCCATCCTCCCAGGGGAAGGGGATGCTTCGGCGGGTGCCGGAGGTGCTCGACTGCTGGTTCGAGAGCGGAGCGATGCCCTATGCGCAGGCTCATTATCCCTTCGAAAATCGCGCGTCTTTTGAAGCTCATTTCCCGGCCGATTTTATTGCGGAGGGGTTGGATCAAACGCGGGGCTGGTTTTACACGTTATTGGTCCTTTCGACCGCTCTATTCGACCGGCCCCCCTATCGTCATGTCGTCGTCAATGGTCTCGTTCTGGCCGCCGATGGGCGTAAGATGAGTAAACGGCTAAAGAACTATCCCGATCCCGTCACGCTGTTGGAGACCTACGGGGCCGATGCCGTCCGGCTTTACATGCTGTACTCGCCGGTGGTTCGGGCCGAGGATCTGCGTTTTTCAGAGGAAGGCGTTCGGCAGATCCTCCGGGATGTGTTGATTCCCCTGTGGAACGCGTATGTCTTTTTCGCGACTTACGCGGAAATTGACCAATGGGAACCTGCGAAAGGCGGTGATGCGCTTCATCCGCTGGATCGTTGGATCCTGAGTTCGCTTCAAACGTTGATCCGTGATGTGACAGCCGCCATGGATGGGTACGATCTTCAGCGTGCGGTCCGCCCCTTCATTTCCTTCATTGACGATCTGACCAACTGGTACATTCGCCGGAGTCGTCGGCGTTTCTGGAAGAGTCAGGATGACGCCGACAAGCGGAGCGCCTATTCGACGCTCTACCGGGTGCTGCTCGATCTATCCCGCGTGGTGGCGCCGTTCATTCCCTTTCTGAGCGAAAGTCTTTATCGCCGATTAAGGACTGCGGAAATGCCCGATTCCGTTCATTTGTGGGATTTTCCTTCCTACAGCGAATCGCTTCGCGACGAGACCTTGGAGGCGCAAATGCGCCGAACGATGCAAGTCGTGGCGATGGGGCGACAGCTGCGGGCCGAGAACGATTTGAAAATCCGGCAGCCGCTTGCCCGTCTTCATGTTGCGTGTCGGGACACGGGCATTTTGGATTCCTTGCGGCCGATGGCGGAGGTGTTGAGCGAGGAACTGAATGTGAAGGAAACCGTTTTTTCGGACCGGACGGAGGGATTGGCCACGCTGCGGATCAAGCCCAACTGGCCTCGATTGGGGCCCCGCTTTGGGCCGCGAATCCGGGTTGCGGCCGCGGCCTTGGCCACCCTCTCTTCGGCGGAGGCGGAAACATTGGCCGGCGGGGGGGCCGTTTCTCTTCGGTTGGGGGATGAATGGGCCGTGATTGGTCCGGAAGATGTGGCGATTGAGGCGGTTCCGATCCCCGGGGTTGTTGTGGCGGCTTCGCAGGGGATCGTGGTTGCCTTGGAGACGGACTTAAATGCGGAACTCCTGGCAGAGGGGCTGGCGAGGGAAATGATTAATCGGGTTCAGAGTCTGCGGAAAGCGGCCGATCTTCAGGTCACCCAACGGATTCGGTTGTGGATCGAAGCGCCGGAGGACGTGCGGCAGGCGATCGAGCCCTATCGGGAAATGATTTGTCGGGAGACGCTATGCGAAGCGCTGGAATGGGCCAAGGACGGGGGCGGCGAAAGCGTAGACCTTAACGGCCGAACTTGCCGGATTGCGATGCGTCCGATTGGATGACCCAATCAGGCACCGGCGGCGATGGCGACGGCGGCGCTTGTGCCGATGCGATTGGCTCCTGCTTGGATCATGGTGCGGCACTCGGCCAACGTTCGGATGCCGCCGCTGGCTTTAACCCCGACGGTCGGCGGTGCGGTTTGGCGCATGCGTTGAACGGCTTCGACAGTCGCCCCGCCGAAGAAGCCGGTCGAGGTTTTGACAAACGCGGCGCCGGCTTGGACGGCGAGACGAACGGCCTGCTCGATTTCCGGCGGCGAAAGCAACGCGCTTTCGATAATCACTTTGACAAGCGCATGGGAAGCCGCCGCCCGAACCACTCCGGCGATGTCCTCAAGCACCGATTCGTTTTCACCGTCCTTAAGCGCGCCGAGAGGCAGGACCATATCGAGTTCGCGAGCGCCTTGCTGGACGGACCATTCGGCTTCCGCCGCCTTGAGGAGGGAGGCATTTGCCCCAAGGGGAAAGCCAACCACTGTGCCGGGCGCCACCGGTGATTCGGCCAAAAGTCGGACGGTGAGGGGAAGCCACCGGGGCAAAACGCAAACGGAGGCGAAACCGTAGAACTGGGCTTCCGCGCAGAGGCGTTCGATGGCGGTTCGACCTGCGTCCGGTTTCAACAACGTGTGATCAAGGAGGGGGATGACATCTCGAGCGTCTGGAGCGGGAGGAGCAAACATGGAGGGAGTATGCCATGGTCTTTCGAAGGGGTCAACCGTGCCGCTTCAAAAAGGCGTTGATTCGGGGGATACTTGTCCTATAATAAGGAAGACGGAAGGCAGACATGAAAGCGGCTCGTTATTGGCGGGCGGTCAGCGAAAGTCTGATTGAATGCGAACTTTGTCCCCACCGGTGCCGTCTGCGGGAGGGGCGTATCGGACGATGCCGGGCTCGGGGAGTGGACGAGGGGCGGCTTTACTCCCTTTCCTATGGGCGGATTTCGTCGGCCCACGTGGATCCTATAGAAAAAAAACCCCTCTACCATTTTCATCCTGGCGGATCGGTCTTTAGCATCGGAAGTTGGGGATGCAATCTGAGCTGTATGTTTTGTCAGAACTGGAGCATTTCCCAACAGGGGCCGGAACGAATGGGGGCTCCCATCACCCCACCGGAGGAAGTGATTGCGGCGGCGCAACAGCAGGGGAGCCCCGGCATTGCCTATACCTACAATGAGCCGATCGTGACCTTTGAGTATGTGGTCGAATGCGCTCGGATTGCACGGGAACGGGGTCTGTGGAATGTTCTTGTGACGAACGGGTACATCAATCCCGAACCGGCGTCCGAACTTCTATCCCTCATGGATGCGTTGAATGTGGATGTCAAGAGCATGGAGGATGAATTTTACCGTCGCTATTGCGGCGGAACTCTTCAGCCTGTCCTGGATTTTTGCATTCAATCCCGCCAGGCCGGCTGTCACCTCGAAATCACCTATCTGGTCATCACCAATCACAACGACCAGCCCGCCCAGGTGGAGGAGCTTGCCCTCTGGATTCGGGACAACCTGGGTCCTTCCACCCCTCTTCACTTAAGCGCTTACCGGCCGGAATACCGATTCCATGAGCCCTCAACGCCCCGACATGTGCTCGACCGGGCTTGGGAGGCTGCCCGCCGGCATTTACCCTATGTCTATGAGGGGAATGTTCTTTCGGACAAGGGGAGCCACACACTCTGCCCGGGCTGTGGCAAGGAATTGATCCGACGTTGGGGGTATGACATCAAGATCGTTGGGATCGCCGATCTGGGCGCTTGCATCCATTGCCGCCGTCCAGCCGACTTAATCCTGTGACGGGTCTCAACGCAAGTGCGCTTCGGCGGTTGGCTCTTTCTCTCCCTCCTCCACAGGGGTCGGCGACATCGCATCCCGGCAGTTCATTTGGGCGAGAAGGTCCTCTTCCCATTGGGCGACCACGAGCTGGGCGTGGCGGCGGTTGAGACTGGCGCGTATCTGCTGACGGATGGGATCGAACGTGGTGGGATCGCCGGGTTCTCGCCGAATAACGCGCGCCAGGATGAGCGTTTCGCGGTCGGTTATCACAAAGGGGGTTGTTTCATTGGCCTCGCAGGAAATGATGGCATTCAGAAGACGGGGCTGTTCGAGACGACTGGGGGCTTTGAAGGCGGTGAAAGGCCCCTCCGTCACGGGACGCTGGGGAAGATCCGCTTTTCGCACCGCATTTGAGAAGGAGAGCCCCTCTTCCAACCCCGCAAGGATGAGCGTTTCAGCTTCTTCGGATTTTTCGCGTATTACCCGGGCTTTTGCCTTGTTTAAGGCGGCCTTCCGAACTTGATCTTCGATTTCCTCAAAGGAGGGAATTCGAGAAGGGCGCGTGGCCCGATAGGCGATAACGAAGACGGCGTTCGATCCGGGGAGGGGTTCGCTGAAGTTGGCATGTTTTTCCGGGCGAAGCGCAAAAGCGGCTGCGGCGAAATCGGCGCCGACGCCGAGTTCGGAAGGGGGATCTTGCATGGAAAAGAAGCGCGTCACTTGGACCGTTTTGGACAGAACCGCCGCGGCCTCTTCGAAATAGTTCGACTTATCGGACCGGTCGAGGAGTGAATCGCAGAAGCGTGCGGCGGCCTCCAGCGCCCGTTCCGTGCGGATTTCAGCGGCGAGGCGTTGTCGAATGGTCGCCTCGACTTCTTCCAACGGGAGGAGCGTCGGTTCGCCGGCCGCGTTGGTGGTATAGAATTCGCGCACATGCTCGGCATAGAAATTCGTGACGGCTTCGGCGCTCATTGCCTCGCCTTCGTAATCATCGAAGGGAAAATCCACGTAGGAGACCTGGACTTGTTCGGGGAGACGGAACGCTTCCGGGTCGGCGTCGTAGACAGCGCGGACCTCGTCGTCTGAAACCGTCACGCCGCGGGTAAACGTGATGAAGGGAACTTCGATCAATTCGACGGTGAACTGATCCGAAAAGTTGCGCACGAGCCGTTCGATTTCAAAGGGTGCGCTCCAGGAGGCGGCGGAAACAGCACGCCGAACCTTGTCAATGGCCATCTCTTCCCGGAGGAACGCTTCATACTGATGGGGCGTAATGCGGAACTGCCGGCTGAGAAAAGCCATCACCTGGTGATATCGGTTTCGGCTGAACCGACCGTTTTCCTGGAAAATGGGATCCCGTTGCACATAGGCCGCCAGTTCGACATCGGAGGGGAGAATGTCGAGTGTTCGGACCAATCGAAGCACGGCAAGCCGTTTCCATGCTTCCCGATGGAGGAAGCGGTCCATTTCGGACGTGAGCGTGAAATCCTGCCCCGCCATCAGGCGCAGACGCAACAGGGCATGGAAACGGGCCGTCAGAAAGTCTGCATAGGGAACCGGTTGGCCTTCCAGCGTGCCGGCGGATGTTTCCTCCTGCCCCCGGCGCGCCTGTTCACACCCTTTAAGATCGGTAAAAAAACCGACGAACGTGATGCTGACCAAGATCGCGAAAACGCCCCAGACGATGCGGTTGCGGATCAGTCGGTTGAAGCGGGTGATGAGCATGGCGGGTCCTTTTTGTCAAGGGACATGAAGGGTGTTTTATCGGGTTTCCTGCGAAAGTCAAGCGCGGAAGCCCTTCTTTCGGCAAAAGCAAGAGAACGAAACGGGGATTTGTAACGGGTCAGCGAAAACGAACTTCCCGGCCTTTAGCGGCGCTGCGGTAGAGGCCGTCGAGGATTTTCTGCACCCGGATGCCATCGTCTGCTCCGGCGGAAGGCTCGCGGTTTTCCCGAATGGCCGCAATGAATTCCTCGTAAGCGGAAGGGACGGTAAAATTGGGATTGGCCAGTGTTTTGTGGAAAAGGCAGCCGTTTTCTTCAGTCAGCAGTTCGGCTTGGAACTGATAACCGCCCCCAACATTCCGTTGGGTGATGGATCCCTTATCCCCGTAGAGGGTGGTCATCATGTGTTCGGGCTCCCCAATGTTGAGTGCCCAGCTGGCCTCCACGATGAGCGTTGCGCCATTGCGAAATTTCACCAGTCCGCCGGCGAGGTCTTCGACCGAAAAATGCTTGTTCTGTTCCCGAGCGATTCGGCCGGCAATCTTGTTGTAGGTGGAACCCATTATGGAAACCGGCTCGGGGTGTCCCATAAGCCAAAGCGCCAGATCGATTCGGTGGACACCGAGGTCAATGAGGGGCCCCCCGCCGGCCAGTTCTTTGTTACCGAACCAACCTCCGAATCCCGGCATGCCCCGCTGCCGATGCCAGACGGTACGGCCAAAATAGATATGGCCTACCACGCCGGCATCCACCTGCCGCTTGAGTGCAACGCTCATGGGCATGAACCGATACGAGAAGTTGATCATCAAGCGCCGGCGCGCGTTGACGGCTGCTGTTTTCATTGCCTGCGCTTGGGCGACGTTCATCGCCATCGGTTTTTCACAAAACACATGGCAGTTCTTCCGAAGAGCCGCCAAGGTGAGAGGCGCATGAAACTTGTTGGGCGTTGCGACGACGACCGCGTCGAGGGCGACCTCGCGGAGCATTTTCATCGGGTCGGTATAACGGGCGGCGCCGGAAATCTTTTCTCCTCGTTCTTCGAGTCGGACCGGGTTGGTATCGGCTATTGCGACCACTTCACATCCGGGCAACGCAGCGAACCGTTGAGCATGTCCACTGCCGATGCCGAGTCCTATGACACCGATTCGAATCGTTGAATTCATGCTCAGTTCCTCCTCAATAATAAAGGGGGCATTCTACCGCGAGCATTCATACTTGCAACTTCGAAAATACCTTGGGAAGGGAGTCATTCCGCTTCGATGAGGCGCGAAAGAATGGTTTTGCAAGGCCGACGTTCTCGGTTCGGATAGTGGAAATCGGAATAAACGACCAGCGCTCGGCGATCATCAAGGGCCATAAGTCCGCAATAAGAACAAGTGTTGGGATGAGACCGGTCGGAAGGTTCGACGAGGGAAATTCGTTCACTCCAGACTTTGCCGGAGGGGTCGCGTGTGGCCCGGAGGAAGAGACCGGGGCGACCGTAAGCGGCCAACGTAACGCCACAGCGGAGCGTGAGGATTTGCGGCCAAACGCCTCGATCATCGAAGACCCACGGGGTGCTCCACGTGAGGCCGTTGTCACGGGATTGGGCCGCATAAAGCGGTCCGACTCCGTTGCCGTCGTCGGTTCGCATCAAGGCGAGGAGCGTTCCGTCCGGCATCTCGTTGATTTGCGGCTCGCTGAACCCATCGCGTTGATCCCATAACGGGTCGGCCTTCATGTCGGGGCGATAGGGGATCACACTGATTTCGTGCCACGAACGACCGTTATCCGTCGAATGAACGATTGTGGTTAAAAAGGGGCGTATGACACGCCGGCGGTGGCCGAGATGAGGCATGGCATATAGGGTGGCACGCAAAGTGCCGCCTGATGTTAGGCGGATTCGGTCGTGTTCAAAAAAAGGTACAACGAAAACGGATTCCGTTTGAACTCGAACGTCGGGCACAGCTTTAAAGTGGACTGTGGCCCATTCTTGTTCCCTTCGCACTCCCTGCTTCGGCCAACGTCGGAAAGGCCATGCGGGTCTGAGATTTGTCGGCAGATCCTCGACTGCGTAAAAGTTGTAATCCGCATAACTGGCGTGAATCGACGCCAAAGGAGGGGGCAAAACCAGATCGCGGACGGGCAGCGATCGGGCGGTGTCCGCGAGGAGGCGATCACCGTTCGGCAGAAGCAAGCCGCCGGGGGAGGAGGGAGGGGTGATGAGTTCTTGCCAGGACTGGCCTTCGTCCTGGGAAAGGGCGTGGCCGTTTGGCAATCCATAGGCGGTTGCCGAATCCGCGTGAAGATGAAAGACCACATGGAGAGCCCCGTCGGCGAGACGTTCGACCCGTGGAAACTGGTAAGGGCCCCAGCCTTGGAGATCCGGAGGCGCTTGAGCGACGATGGCGGAAGGGGCGATCCGCAATCCTCCGCTTTGGCATGCTTTTTTCATTGCTTCTCGATTCTAATAAACGGCTCCGACGATTTAAAGTCCAATCGTGTTTCATGATGGATGGATAGCTTCCGCGCCGGTTTTTTCTTTTTATGGGCCGGTTGCTCCGGTATCATAACCGGCTGAGCGAACTTCGGAACGGTTCGCAGGCATTGCGAAAGGACTTTTATGCGAATTCTTTCGGGCATTCAGCCTTCCGGACGCCTGCACTTGGGCAACTATTTCGGCATGATGAAGCCGGCCCTTGAATTGCAGGAGAAAGGGGAATGTTTTCTGTTTATCGCGAACTTCCACGCCCTCACTTCGGTGAGCAATCCATCGGTTTTGCGGTCCTATACCTTGGAAGTGGCTCTCGATTTTCTCGCTTGCGGCTTGGACCCCCGTCGGACCGTTTTCTTCAAGCAGAGCGATGTGCCGGAAGTCTGCGAGCTGACCTGGTATCTCTCTTGCGTGACTTCCATGGGGTTGCTTGAGCGTTGCCATTCCTATAAAGACAAGGTGGATAAGGGCATCACGCCGAACCACGGACTCTTCGCTTATCCCGTCCTCATGGCGGCCGACATTTTGGCCTATCAATCCGATGTGGTACCGGTCGGCAAGGATCAGAAACAACACCTCGAAGTGGCGCGAGACATTGCGATCCGTTTTAACAGCCAATATGGCGAGGCATTTGTCATTCCCGAACCGTATATTCAGGAGGCCACCGCAGTAGTTCCGGGGATTGACGGTCAAAAGATGTCCAAGTCGTACGGCAACACCATCGAGATTTTTGGGGATGAAAAGACGACCCGGAAGCGCATGATGGGCATTGTAACCGACAGCACGCCCATGGAGGCGCCGAAGGATCCCGATAAGAGTATTGTCTTTGCCCTCTACAGCCTTTTTGCTACGGCGGAGGAGCGTGAGGCGATGGCGGCTCGCTACCGAGCGGGGGGCATGGGATATGGAGAGGCCAAAAAAACGTTGTTTGAGAAATACTGGGCTCACTTTGAACCGTTTCGGCGTCGCCGGGCGGAATTAGCAGCCGACCCGGCCGAAGTGGAGCGGATTCTCAAGGAGGGGGCGGCTCGGGCCAGGGCGGAAGCCTGTCGCACGCTGCAGCGCGTGCGTTCCCTGGTCGGGGTAGATTGAAGGAGTCTGATTCGTGGCGGATTCTTCCATCGCGCGGCGTGAGGAGTATCGGGTGGACGTGGAGGTCTTTGAGGGTCCCCTGGATCTCCTGCTCTATCTGATTCGTCGGGATGAGATTGAGATTTGTGACATCGAGATCACACGGATCACGAGTCAGTACCTGGAGTATTTGAACCTCATGCGCATGTTGGACCTGAATGTGGCCGGCGACTTTCTGGTGATGGCCGCCACTCTTCTTCTTATTAAGAGCCGGTTGTTGCTTCCCGAAGAAGATCGATCCGGCGGCGAAGAGGAGGAGCCCGATCCGCGGTGGGATTTGGTTCGTCGGCTTCTCGAATATAAGAAATTCAAAGATGCCGCTCGCCATTTGGAAGGACTTGCGCTGAAGCGGGAGAACATGTTCGACCCGGGTTCGCCGGTTGCCGTTTTTGAACCGGAACCCGGTGTGGCCCTTCGAGAAGTGGGGCTTTTCGATCTCATCTCGGCGCTCAATGACGTGCTTAAACGGTTGAAACCGGTTGAATTCGATGCGATTGTGGATGAACCTTGGACTGTTGGAGACAAAATGACCGCCATCCTGGACCGCGTGCGCCGTGGCGACCGGTTTCGGTTTACCGAACTGTTTCCTCTGACCGCTCCTCGGAGTGAGATCGTCTGTACATTTTTGGCGCTTCTGGAGCTTATTCGGCTTCGCCAAGTGGAAGCCTGGCAGGAACGCGAATTTGGCGTCATCGAAATCCGACCCGCCCGGATTCAGCAAACGGCGGGAAATGAGGACTGAATGGAAGCTTCCCCTGAACCCCGTCCCGAACTCAAGCAATTGATTGGCGCTCTGATTCTTGCCGCCCGGCGGCCTCTTTCGGTCAGGGAAATCCGCCGTCTGCTCGAGGGAGCAGCGGCAGAAGGCCAGGAGGGTCGCCCCGACGTTGAGGCACCGGCCGCAACGTTCAAGGACCGCGACATTCGGGAAGCGGCCGAAGCGCTCGGCAATGAACTTAAGTTGGCGCGGTTCGGTTTTGGGTTGGAGGAAGGGCCGGAAGGCTACCGCTTCAAAACCGATCCCAGTTGCGGGCCATGGGTCCGCCGGCTTCTCGAAACCGGCCGGGGGCAACGGCTTTCCCGTCCTGCCCTCGAAACGCTCGCCATCATCGCGTGGCGTCAGCCAATCACCCGGGCAGATATCGAGGCCATTCGGGGCGTCAGTGTGGACCACGTCCTCAAAATTCTTCTTGAACTCCAACTCGTTCGTATCGTCGGACGGAGCGAATTGCCCGGACGTCCTCTTCTTTATGGAACCACCACCTGCTTTCTTGAGCATTTCGGACTTAAGGACCTCTCGGAATTGCCTCGTCTTGAGGAGCTGGCGCGGCTGGACACCGTCCGGCAAGCGCGAGAACGGGAGAGCGGAGAACCACCCTTCTCCTCGGAGCCCCCGCTCGAAACACCCCCTCCATCAGGAGAGCCCACCCTCTCCGCGGGCTGCGAGGAAGCGCCCGTTTCCGACGAACCCCCCCTCGACATTTCCAGAAACTCCCCTTGCGTCGAAACGGAGAAACACTCCCCCCAGGAAAACGTGTCATGAACGTGTTTGAACGCTTGGCGAATCCTTGGATACGCAATTTGGCGGTTTATGAACCGGGCAAACCCATCGAAGAAGTGGCCCGCGAGCTTGGCTTTTCTTCGACGGCCGGGATCGCCAAGTTGGCTTCGAACGAAAATCCGCTGGGGCCCTCCCCTCGGGCAATGGAGGCGATGCGAGCCGCTGCGTCGGAAATGCACCGGTATCCCGATGGAAGTGCGTTTTACCTGACACGCGCTGTCGCCCGGTTTCTTGGCGTGGAGGAAGGCTCGCTGGTGTTCGGATCGGGCAGCAATGAACTGATCGAACTGTTGGCCCATGTGTTTTTGGGACCCGGCCTCAACATTGTCATGGCCGAACGCGCGTTCGTCGTCTATCGCCTGGTCGCGGCGGCTGAACATGCTCACACAATTCTTGTGCCGATGCGGGACGGCTTTACGCACGATCTGGCCGCGATGGCGGCGGCGGTTACGCCTGAGACGCGGTTGGTTTTTATCGCCAATCCCAACAACCCGACGGGCACTGCGGTTACGCCCGCGGACGTGGAGGAATACATGGCGCGAGTACCGGACTCGGTCATCACCGTATTCGATGAGGCTTATATCGAACTGATGGAGGAGGCCGACCGTCCCGATACGCTTCGCCTGGTTCGTGAAGGTCGGCCCGTGGTGTTGCTTCGGACGTTTTCCAAAGCGTATGGGTTGGCCGGACTCCGCATCGGGTATGCAATTGCCCCTCCTTCCTGCGCGGCATTGCTTCACCGGGTTCGCCAGCCTTTCAACGTCAACGCCATGGCGCTGGCCGCTGCCGAAGCGGCCCTCGGGGATGAGGAACATGTGGAGCGGACGCGCCGCCTTGTTCGAGAAGGGCTGGACTTTTTCGTGCGGGAACTGACAGCGCTCGGAATCCCTTTCGTGCCGAGCAAGGCCAACTTTCTTTTGGTTCGGACAGGCCGGGGCCGGGAAATATTCCGAGAACTTCAGGCGGAGAAAGTCATTGTGCGGCCCATGGATGGGTATGGGCTGCCCGATTACATTCGCATTACGATCGGCACACCACAGGAAAATCGGCAGTGCCTCGAGGCGTTGAAAAAAGTGCTCCATCGGAGGAACGGATGAAGGATTCCCGCGTGGTGACGCTTGATGGCCCTTCAGCCTCAGGAAAATCCACAGTGGCCCGCCTTGTTGCCGAACGGACCGGCCGTCTCCATGTGGAGTCCGGTGCGCTCTACCGCGGCGTGGCGTGGCAAGCGCTGGAGCAGGGTGTGCCGCTGGACGATGTTGACCGACTTTCCTTCCTTCTGTCGCGTTTGCGGGTCGAAATGGAACCGGAAGGTTTTTTTCTGCAATTTCGGTTCGACGGGCATCGGCTCGGCGCGCAAATCCGCACGCCGGAGGTGTCGGCTGGGGCCAGCGCCGCCGGACGCATTTCAATTGTACGGGATTGGGTCAACGCTGTGTTAAGGCGGACGCCGGACCTTGCGCCGGTCGTGGTGGATGGGCGGGACATCGGCACGGCGGTTTTTCCGGAAGCTCGGTACAAGTTTTTTCTCGACGCTGATTTGCACACCCGCGCCCGCCGGCGGCTTGCGGATTGGCGGGAGACGGGGTTGTCGTTCGAGCAAGTGCTTCACGAGACGGCGGTTCGGGATCGGCAGGATCGGGATCGGGCGCTGGCTCCGCTGGCACCGGCGTCCGATGCGGTGATTCTCGACACTTCCGCCCTGACTCCCATGCAGGTTGCCGAGCTGATTGTGACGCGCATCCAATCGGAGAAAGATGCCCCATGAACCTTTCGCGTTGGAAAGGAGTTTGGTCGGCGGCGCCGACCCCATTTACCGGTCGAGGCAACGTGGACCGACTTTCCCTACGCCGGATGGTTGAGCACCATCTTCGCCTGGGGATCCGGGGACTTTTTCTCCTTGGAACGAATGGGGAAGGACCCTGGATGACCGATGCGCAGCGCCGCCTCGTTGTTCAGGCCGTAGTGAAAGCGTCCCGCGGCCGACTGCCGATTGCCGTGCAGGCGACCGACAATTCCGCACCGCGGATGCGGGAGGCCATTCGCATCGTCCAAGCGGACGGGGCCGATGTGGCGGTTTTGGCGGCGCCTTATTTCGCGCTCAATGCTTCGCCATCCAATCTCATCGCGATGTACCGGGAGGTCATTCGGGGCAGTCCGCTTCCGATTGGATTTTACGATCGGGGGAACCGAGGTGCGGTTCCCCTTTCCCATGCGGTGGTGGATGCCATCGTCCGCGAACCGAAGGTGGTCATGGTCAAGGACAGCAGCGGAGATCCTGAACGACGGGCGCTTTTTCTCGACATTCGCCGGCAACGGCCGGGACTTCTTCTGCTCAACGGCGATGAATTCCGGTGTGAGGAATATCTGAAGGCAGGTTACGACGGGTTGCTGTTGGGCGGTGCGGCTTTTAACGGTGCGTTGGCGGGAGCGATCCTGGCCGCAGCCCGCCGGGGGGAGTGGACGCGAGCCGCGCGGCTCCAGAAACGAATGAACCGAATGATGTGGACTGTGTACGGGGGGCGCAGCATTTCATGCTGGCTGGCGGGTGAAAAGCGACTGCTGATGGAACTCGGTGTTTTTCGTTCGACGGTGAATCTCCTCCGCTACATCCTGCCTCCCCGCCGTGAACGGGCGATCGTGGCTTTGGCCAAACGGGAGTGCGCCGTGCTTCTCCCCCGGCAGCCTTTAGGAGCCTCCGAATGAATCATCCGGAAGCCATTGCATTTGATTTCGACGGCACGTTAATCCGAGGGGGGTGGGATAAAGGTGTTCACATTCTGATCTCCGCCTACACCGCCTGCCGCGAATGCGGCTTCAGCGAGTACGTCCGGCCCGAACATTTGGAACGCGACCTCCTCCGAATGGCCCGAGCGTATATGAACTATATGGGATCTCCTCGCTTTCAGCAGCTTTCGGCCATCGTCAACGCGCTTCTTCACGACGTTCCGACCGCCGTAGAGGATCCCGCGCAGTTGGGGTTGGACGCCGTGCATCTGGAACGGTATGAAGGGGTTCGTCAACGCTATAACGCCCTGTACTCCGAATTGAATGACACGGCGGCCCGTCTCTTTTGGCGACCCTATCCTTCTGCCAAAGAAACCCTGGCGCGTCTGGCGCCGGAATTCGACCTCTACATCGCCTCGGGGGTTCTGCAAGAGCTGCTCGATGCCGATCTCGACCGGCATGGGTTTGATCGGAATCTCTTTGCCGGCATTTGGGGGTCTTCCCGAACGGGAGGAATGGACAAGGGCGAAATTTTGGTGCATATTCGTAAACAAGGGTATCGGGAAGTGGTCTTCTGCGGCGATTCGAACAAGGATTGCGAATACTCCCGGCGGGCGGGGGTCCGGTTTTTCCGCATCCGTCACGATGCGAGCTATCGCGAACTGCTCGATTCGGCGCGACGGAGGGAATGGCCGCCCGATCCCGAACCGTGGGAGGAGGGACCCGAACTGGCCTCCTTTTTGATCGAGAAGGCCCGGCGTCCCCTTCGGGCGCTGATCGAGGGGCATCCCATGACGGCCGAAGCCATTTCGCAGTGGATCAACCAGTGAGGAAACGTGATGATGTGCAGCGTACCAGCGGTTCAGCTCAAAGGGCGTAGTCTGCTCTCTATGACAGACTGGACGCCGGAAGAGTGGCGGTACACCCTTGAGATTGCTGCCCGACTCAAACGGCAACGGCGGGATGGTGTCCCTTCCCGGCGGCTCACGGGCCGGCAGATCGCGCTTGTTTTCGAAAAGTCTTCCACGCGAACCCGTTGCGCCTTTGTGGCCGCCTGTGCCGAGGAGGGCGGCACGGCGGAATATCTCGGCGTGGGCGACATCCATTTGGGGCGGAAAGAGTCTATCGCCGATACCGCACGGGTGTTGGGCCGGTTTTTCCATGGAATTGCCTTTCGGGGCTATCAGCAGGAGACGGTCGAGGACCTCGCCCGGTGGGCGGGGGTTCCGGTCTGGAACGCCCTGACCGATCAATGGCATCCCACCCAGGTACTGGCCGATCTTCTGACGATTCGGGAGCATTTCGGGCGTCTTGAGGGATTGCGGGTTTGTTATGTGGGCGACGGCCGAAATAACGTTGCCAATTCGCTCATGTTTGGCTGCGCCCGGTTTGGGATGCATTTTGTGAATGTGACTCCGCCGGAACTGGCCCCTTCGCCGGCGTTGGTGGCCGAAGCGCGCGTCCAGACCCGTGGGGGGGGGTCGGTCTCGATTCAGCACGATCCCTACGCCGGGGTGGTGGGGGCCAATGTCGTCTATACCGATGTATGGGTTTCCATGGGCGAAGAGGCTCAATTTGACGAACGGTTGCGGCTTCTTCGACCCTATCAAGTCAATACGGCGTTGATGGCCGCGACGGGGCGGAAGCGGCCGGAGGAGTTGATCTTTCTCCATTGTCTGCCGGCCTACCATGATCACCGCACAGAGGTGACGGTCGAAACAGGTCCCTTGGAGGTGACGGACGATGTCTTCGAGGGTCCCTTCTCGCGTGTGTTTGATCAGGCGGAGAACCGGATGCACACCATTCGAGCGATTTTGTTGGCCACGCTGGTCGGAGGAGAATTGACATGAAGAAATTCCTGGGTACTCTCGACTGGGAAACCTTTCATCGGATGGATCCGTTCCAGAAAGCCCCCTATTTTCAGGGAGAAGATGGGCGTCCCTATCATGTCCTTGTGGCCCAACAGTTCGATCGCGCCGCTCTGGAAGCGCTCGGTCATTTGGCCACCACCGTTCGGCGCATGGCCAAGACGGAGAAAGGGATGGACTTTTTGGCCGGACTGTTACGGCACAAGCGGGCGATGCTGTATTTTACCCAGCCCAGCAGCCGCACCTTTCTCTCCTTTACGGCCGCCTGCCAGATTCTTGGGATGCCGGTTGGCGAGGTGCGCGACACCGCCGTTTCATCGGAATTTAAGGGCGAATCGAAAGAGGATTCAGTCCGAACCTTCAGTTCTTATTACGATCTCATCATTATGCGGGAAAAAGACGGAGGGCTGGCCGAGCGGATGGCGTGGGTTTTTGCGCGGACGGACCGTCCTGTTCCCGTGGTCAATGCGGGGTCTGGGAAAGACCAGCATCCAACGCAAGCGCTGCTCGACATCTACACCCTCCAACGAAGTTTTGAAACCCGGGGAGGCATTGACGGCAAGGTCATCCTTTTTGTTGGAGATCTCTTGCGGGGGCGCACGGTGCGATCGTTGTCCTGGCTTCTGACCCATTATCGGAATGTTCACCAGATCTTTGCCGCTCCCCCCGAACTTCAGCTGGCATCCGACGTACAGGAAGCGCTGAAAAAGGCGGGGGCCTCCTACGAATTGACGGACGATTTCGAAACGCACATTCCGGAGGCCGATGCCATCTACATGACGCGGGTGCAAGACGAGTGGGATTTGCCTGGCGAGCGGCGGACCTTTGACAACCGGAAGTACGGGTTTCGGGTCGAGCATCTTTCCGTCCTGAAGTCGGATGCCGTTCTCATGCATCCGTTTCCGCGTCGGCAGGAGATCGCCGTGGAAGTGGATGCCGATCCCCGGGCCGTCTATTGGCGGCAGATGCGGAACGGCATGTGGATTCGAGTGGCCCTGATTGCCACGATTTTTGGGAAGGACCATGACATTCTGGAAAGCGGCCTGATTTCGTGAGGACCTTATTTCCCATCTTATTCACTTTGGGGGCAGTTTGGTTTCCAGCGGTCCGCTGCGGTGCCGTGGCTCGGCCGGGGCAACCGGATGTGGATCTCGGCCTTATTGTCATGCGCGAACAGAGTGCGCAGAGAGAGTCCGAACGTCTCCGCCTCCTCGGGCCTTTCGTCGAGCATGCCTGGAGCCGGACGGGCGGAACCTTCACCGCCGTTCGCCCGTTCTTCAGCGCCTACCGAACCGCCGACGGTGATCAATCTCATCTCCATGTGTTGTGGCCATTCTTTTCCAGCTATCGACGGGGACCTGAGCGAAGCTGGAACGTGTTATTGACTCTTTGGGGGCGGCAAGCCGATCTTCGGCGGGAAGATGCGGCTTATCAATATCTGCTGCTTCCTGTTCTAGCATATGGTCGGACGCGGGAGGGGGAAACTTACGGCGGTTTTTTTCCTTTGGCCGGTCACTTGCGCGACGTTTTGGGCCGAGATGAATTGGATTTCCTCTTGTTTCCTCTTTACCTGCACACGCGGCAGGGGCGGGTCAACACCTGGCATTTCCTCTTTCCGATCTATTCCCGCACGGTGGGGCCGGATCAGGGGCGCTGGCGTATTTTTCCCTTTTACGGAAATGCCCACGAACCGGGCATCAACCGGCATTTTGTCCTCTGGCCCTTATGGAATCATGTCCGGTATTCGGCCCCACGAGATCCCGGCTATGCCTACTTGCTATTTCCCCTCGTCAGTCGGGTCAAGACGGAACGGCAACGATCATGGGGAGTGGTTCCTCCCTTATTCCGATGGAGCCGATATTCGGACGGCTGGGAGGCCATGGCGCCCTGGCCATTTGTTCAGATCAGCCGGCATGGCGAGGCGAAAAAGACATGGATCTGGCCGTTGTGGGGGGAAAAACGCAAAGGCGGCGAGCATTCGGCGTTCTATTTCTGGCCGCTGGGATGGAAGCACACTGTCCTCCGCCCCGGGCAACGCCAGGAAAGTTGTCTCTTCGCGCCGTTTTTTTACACGGAAAAACGGTATGATTTGCAAATGCCGGGAGGGGAAAAATCGACGTCTTCCCGCGGCCGCATTTGGCCTTTGGCGAGCTGGCAGCAAGGGGGGGAGGATTTTTCCTTCCGAACCCTTGAACTCTGGCCTTTCGCTCCTGCCCATGCGGTGGAACGGTTGTATGCGCCCTTTTGGACCCTTTATTCCCATGATCGGATGGACGGCAGGGTGCGGGACGAGGTGCTGTGGGGCCTTTTCCGACGGTCTCGCGGAGGATCGGATGTCCACACCTCCCTTTTTCCTTTGTTCTCCTGGGGAGGAGATCGGGAAACGGACCGGTTTTACTGGCAGTTTCTCAAGGGGTTTCTGGAATACGAGCGCGAGGGCGAAACGCGCGGTTTTCGCTTTCTTTACTTCCTGAGGCGGCCCTAAAATGCGATCGGTTCTGCGCGAGCCAGAAGAACCCCGTACGCCGATCAACCTCTTTCATTCGTGGGGGATTCAATTCCTTGCGGTCCTTCGCGAAACGGGAATTGCGGCGCTCATTCTCGTTGGCGGGCTCATCGCCGTCCGGCATCTCGTTTCCTCCCGGGCGCGGAGCGACTTCATGCGTCAACTGTTTCTCGCGGGGGTCAAGAGCATTCCCGTTGTGACGGTCGTCGGCATGTTTACGGGCATGATCCTTTCGCTTCAAACCGGCCTGGCCCTTCGACGGTTTGGGCAGGAAGTCAATATTGGAACCGCTGTCATGGTCTCGATGCTCCGGGAGATGGGGCCCTTCATGACGGGGCTCATTCTGGCGGCCAGCGTGGGCTCCTCCATGGCGGCGCAACTGGGCACGATGACGATCTCCGAAGAAGTGGCGGCGCTCGAAATCATGTCCATTGATCCCATCCGTTTTCTTGTGATGCCCCGGCTTTGGGCGCTGGCCGTCATGGGACCGCTCCTATCCTTTTATTCCTGCATGATGGGCGTGTTCGGCGGGGGCGTTGTGGGGATGACTCAGTTGGGGGTCGCTTGGTCGGCCTACTGGGACAACGCAACCCTTTTTGCGGATAATAAGGACCTTTGGGTCGGGATGCTCAAGGCGCTCTGCTTCGGCCTGATCATCGCGACGACGGCCTGTCATCAGGGCTTTGCGGCTCGCAAAGGCGCGATCGGCGTCGGCGAAGCGACCCGCCGCACCGTGATCCTTTCCTTTTTGTTGATCCTCATGACGGGTTATTTCATCACACGGCTTTTCTACGTATGATCCGGTTCGAACAGGTGACGAAACGGTTTGGTTCGCAAACGGTCCTGGACCGGGTGGATCTTGAAGTTCGGCGGGGAGAGACTTTTGTGATTGTAGGCCCTTCCGGGGTCGGGAAAAGCGTCACGCTGAAGCACATGATCCGGCTCCTGACGCCCGACGAAGGTCGGGTCTGGTTGGAGGAGGATTGCGTTAATGAAGCGGATGGTGCGACGCTTGTCCGAATCCGGGACCGTTTTGGCGTGCTGTTTCAGAATGCGGCGCTTTTGGCTTGGCTGACCGTTTTTGAGAATGTCGCCCTTCCGCTTCGGGAACGGACGCGGTGGAGCGAGGCGGAGATCGCGCAACGGGTCCGGGACTGTCTGGCTCTTGTGGGGCTCGAGGCGCATGCGGAGAAATATCCCGACGAACTGTCGGGAGGAATGCGCAAGCGGGCCGGTTTGGCGCGCGCCATCGTTCGGCGTCCGGAAATTATTCTATACGACGAGCCTACAAGCGGTTTGGATCCTGTTTCTTCCCGCTCCATCGACCGGCTCATCAACGACATGCGGGCGCAACTCGGCGTCACCAGCGTGGTCGTCACCCACGACATGCACAGCGCCTTGGGAATCGGAACCCGGATCGCCCTCATTCATGGGGGCCGTTTCGTCGAGATCGCTGAACCGGGTTCGTTTCTCCGCTCTTCCCATCCCAAAGTACGGGAGTTTTTGGAAGCCCAATACATCACGCAGCCGGGGCCTTGGAGCCCGGGAGGACGAGAATGAATACCAGAATGCAGCGAGACATCCGGTTGGAGTTGACGGTCGGTTTGGTGGTTTTTACCCTCTTCGCTGGGCTTTTGGCGTTTACCGTCTTTCTGGCCCAGGACTCCATTTTTCGCCGCACCTGGTCGGTGGAGGTGCAGTTCGGCGAAATCAGCACGCTTCGCGACGGGGACAAAGTGGTGGTCCGGGGAATGCCGGTTGGGAAGGTGAGGCGGCTGACCCTGACGAGGGAGGGCGTACGGGTCCTTTGTGCGCTGGATCAGCCGTTGGCGATCCATCGAGACTATCGGGTTCGGATCGTGTCCACTTCGATGCTCGGCGGCAAGGCGCTTCAGATTGATGCGGGATCTCCTCCCGAGGAACTTCTGCCGGAGGGAACTCTCCTCGTCGGGACCGATCCGACCGATTTGGTCGAGGAAGCCTCTTCGGCGGTTGCGCGGATTCGAAATGCACTTGAAGAGGGCGCGATTCTCGAAAATATCCAGGCGGGAGTTGCTTCCTTTCGCGAGGTGGCCGACAAAGTAAACGCGGGAGAGGGGGTCTTGGGCCGGCTGGTCAACGATCGTGAGATGGCCGATTCGCTTTCGGCCTTTGCGGCCCGACTCAAGGAGGTGTCCAGCCGCATCGAACGCCAGGAAGGATTGCTGGGAAAACTCCTCTCACCCGACGACACGCTGTACCGGGATATTTCCGAGACGGCCGCTTCCTTCAAGGCGATTGCGGTTCGGCTTGAGCAGGGCGAGGGCACTCTCGGCAAACTTCTCTCCGCCGACGATTCTTTGTATCGGGATCTCGCCGATACGGCCGCTTCGCTCAAAACCTTAGCGGCCCGGTTGGAAAACGGCGAAGGACTGTTGGGTAAGTTGATGAATCCGGAAGAAACTCTATACCAGGACATCCGGGAGACTGTGGCGGCGCTGAAGTCCGTTGCGCAGGGGCTTGAGAAAGGAGAGGGGACGTTAGGGCTTTTGCTCCGCGATGAGGCGGTGTACAAGCAGGTCAAGACGGCCCTTGAGCAACTGAATGCCGCGCTGGACGATTATCGCGAAACCGCTCCGATCACGGCGTTTGGGAGTTTGATTCTTGGGGCCCTGTAGGACGACAGGTCTGCCGTTTCGACTTTTGGTTTGTGATAAGGTATAATGGAAGGATGCGAACCTACGAAACGCAGATAATGGCCGCTCGGCGGGGCCGATTGACGCCGGAAATGGAGCAGGTTCTTCGCGACGAACCCCTCGGTCGGGAGCGTCTTCTGGCCGATCTGGCAGCCGGGCGAACGGTCATTCCCGCCAACCGCCTCCGAGGGAACCGCCTGGCGAAAGGAATTGGAGCCGGGCTCCGGACGAAGGTGAACGTGAATCTGGGTGTTTCGCCGGATCGGAGTCACGAGGAGGCGGAGATGGAAAAGGCGCGTCTGGCCCTTGGGCTGGGGGCTGATGCCTTGATGGACTTGAGCCTGAGTCCCGATTCCGCTGCTCTTCGCCGCCGATTGCTCCGGGAGATTCCTCTCCCCATGGGCACGGTGCCGGTTTATGATGCTCCATGGCGTTTTAATCGGGACTTCGAGCGCCTTTCCGTCCGGCAGCTCTTCGAAACCGTCGAGGCGCATGCGGAGGATGGCGTGGACTTTATGACGATTCACGCCGGTCTGACCCGTTCGGGAATCGAACGGTTGAGAGCCCGACGCCGTCTCACCCATGTCGTGAGTCGCGGAGGGGCGCTTCTGCTGTCGTGGATGGAAGCGAACCGCCGCGAAAATCCTTTCTATGAACATTTCGATCGTCTGTTGTTGCTTTGTGCCCGCTATGACGTTACGATAAGCCTGGGCGATGGATTGCGGCCGGGCAGTTTGCACGATGCCGGCGATGGAGCGCAGATTCAGGAATTGATCCTCTTGGGCGAGCTGGCCGAACGGGCGCGGGCGAAGGGAGTTCAAGTCATGATCGAAGGGCCCGGCCACGTTCCCCTTCATGAAATTGAATCGCAGATTCAGATGGCCAAGAAGCTCACTCGGAACGCGCCCCTCTATGTGCTGGGGCCGTTGGTCACGGATGTGGCACCCGGATACGATCACGTCACCTCGGCCATCGGCGGGGCCTGGGCCGCGGCGGCGGGCGCCGATTTTCTTTGTTACGTCACGCCCGCGGAGCACCTTCGACTTCCCGACCTTGCCGACGTGCGTGAAGGGCTTTTGACGGCTCGCATCGCGGCCCATGCGGGCGATATTGCGAAAGGGGTTCCGGGCGCCCGGGAATGGGACGATGCCATGAGCGCGGCCCGGGGCGCTTTAGACTGGAAGCGGATGGAGCAACGGGCGTTGGACCCTGAAAAAGTTCGTGCCTACCGGGGGGGATCTCCTCCTGCCGACCGCCAGGTTTGCACCATGTGCGGGCCGATGTGCGCCATGAAACGGAGTCGGGCCGCTCTTTGTCGCAACGCGGGCCGGAACAATCGGAAGACCCCGTGACGAACGCGCTCCGATCGGACGAACGCTTGTTGCATCGGTTTCTTTGGCTGACCGCCCGAATCGGAACGGCTTTGGTATTGCCGCTTTCCCGCTCTTCCGTGCTTGCCCTCGGCCGTTGCCTTGGCCGTTGCGGGTACCGGCTCCTGGGTCGTGATCGCGCCATCGCGCGCGCCAATCTTGAAATGGCTTATGGGACAGCCCTGACGCGCAGCCAGCGGGAAGCCGTGATTCGCGAGTCCTTCGGCTCGTTTACGCGGGCCATTTTGGACAGCGTCTGGTTTCTCGGCCATTTTTCCGACCGCATCCGCCAATGGGTGCAAATTGAGAAGTCTCTCGATCATTGGACGGCAAAAGGTCCGGTCATCGCGGTGACCGCTCATCTGGGCAATTGGGAATTGCTGGGGCAGGTGGGGGCGTTTCTAGGAGCGCCTCCCTTGAGTGTGGCGGCTCGGTCCCGCAATCCCGCGATCGATCGGTTTTTTGCCGCGCAAAGGGAAAAGAATGGAATGCGGATCGTCTGGCGGGAGGGGGCCATGCGCGCCTTGCGGCAGGAGCTTGCAGCGGGAGGGCGGGTGGCGCTTGTGCTGGACCAGCACATTCGGCCTTCGGAAGGGGCTGCCTGGATCCGTTTTTTCGGCCGTCAGGCGGCGATGTCCCCTGCCGCGGCCCTTCTGGCTCAACGGTTCGAGGCCCGCGTTCTGCCCGCGTTTTGTTTGGCTCTTCCCGACGGGCGTTACCAAGTGTTCGCACACGAACCCCTTCCATATGACGGAGCGGCCGACATCAATCAAGCGATTGCCGATGTTTTTGAACGGGAAATCCGGGCTCATCCCGGCCAGTGGCTCTGGATGTACAAGCGGTGGAAATATCTGCCACCCGGCGGGAGGATGCAAGATTACCCTTTTTACGCGCGCAGGGAGGATTCACAGTGAAAACGCTCGGCATTATCGGCGGCAGCGGCCTTTATGAGTGGCCGGGATTGGAGAAAGTCAAGCGGCGGCGCATCTCCACGCCGTTTGGAGATCCATCCGATGAATTCCTTTGCGGGGAATGGAAAGGGTGTCGGGTGGTCTTTCTGCCCCGGCACGGACGGGGGCATCGGCTTCTCCCCTCCGAGATTCCCCATCGGGCCAATATTTTTGGATTCAAAATTTTGGGTGTGGGAGCCGTAGTTTCTGTGAGTGCCGTGGGCAGTTTGCGGGAGGAGATGCGTCCGCAGGATGTCGTTTTGCCGGATCAATATTTCGACCGTACTAAAAATTCCGCCGCGCATACCTTTTTCGGAAACGGCGTTGCGGCGCATATTGCCTTCGGCGAGCCCGCCTGCCCAGTATTGCGTTCTCGGTTGGCTTCCGTTTTGCGGGAGCTTCTCGCACAGGATCGCGCCGGCCGAAGGCTTTTCGATCGGGGAATATATGTCAACATGGAGGGGCCTGCCTTTTCCACGCGGGCCGAATCCGAAACCTATCGGCGGCTTGGTTTTGATGTGATCGGCATGACCAGTCTGGCTGAAGCCAAATTATGTCGGGAGGCCGAAATCTGTTACCAACCAATGGCCATGGTAACCGATTACGATTGCTGGCACGAAACGGAGGAACCGGTGACCGTCGAGATGGTGATTGCGAATGTGAATGCCAACGCGGCGCTGGCCCGTGATGCCCTGATGCGGTTAATGGAATCGTGGGCCACTCCGCAGCCCGAAGGGGAGACATGCGAATGTGGACGGGCGCTTCAGAACGCGATCATCACTGATCGGAGCCGCATTCCCGCCGAGTGGCGGAAACGAATGGCCCCCGTTACGGGACGAGTTCTTGGCGAATGAAGCGATTCGTTCTTGAAATTGGCCGCCTGGCGCTCGATTTGCTTTATCCCCGTTTTTGCGAGGGGTGCGGAAAACCGGTTCGCACGATGCCCGACTTTCTTTGCTGGGATTGCACTCTTCAAATCATTCCGATCCGACCTCCGTACTGCGCCCGCTGCGGCGATCCGGTCGATGGGGTCACCGGAAAGCCCTTTGTCTGTTCGTTCTGCGTTCGGGAGCCGCCGCCGTTTGATCTGGCGCGATCAGCGGTCCGGTATGGGGGACCGATCCGGCCCCTTCTTCACCGGTTTAAGTATTTGGACGGGCTTCACGTGGCCGGCCAGTTGACCGACCTCCTGGCGCGTGCGGTGGAAACCCACTACCAACCCGATCGGTTCGATTTGGTGGCCTATGTTCCTCTGTATCCGGCGCGGGAACGACGGCGTGCCTACAATCAATCCCGCATTCTTGCAGAGCGGTTGGCACGCCGTTATGGAATTTCCGTGTTTCGGGGGGTTGAACGAATTCGCGACACGGGCACTCAAACGCGGTTGAACATGAGCGAACGGGCGGTCAACGTCAGGGGGGCTTTCGCCGTTGTGAACTCCGCATTTGTCGAGGGAAAGCGTTTTCTTTTGGTAGACGATGTGATGACAACCGGCGCGACGTTGCGGGAGTTGGCCCGTGTTCTCAAGCTGGCCGGTGCCGAACGGGTCTGGGCGGCTACCGTTGCGCGGGGATGAAGGAGGGATTACGGTGAATGAACAGGACCCGAAAGTGGATTTAAAAAGCCGTTTGGAGATGCTGTTTCAGCGGCGGACCTTCGGGATCAAGCCGGGGCTTGAAGTCGAACGGGCGCTGATGGAGTCGCTCGGCCATCCCGAGCGGTCCTTTGCGGCGCTCCATGTGGCGGGGACGAACGGAAAAGGCTCTATTTGCGCGATGATGGCCGCCATTCTTCAGGCGGCTGGCCTGACCACCGGACTTTACACGTCCCCGCACTTGGTTCGGTTTAATGAGCGGATGCGGATAAACGGCGTGCCGGTAAAGGATGAGGAGTTGTTGGAATTGTGGCGGGCCGGAGAAGAGGCGGAGCGGCGGGCCTTTCCGCATCGCGAACGGGAAGCGACCTTTTTCGAGTTTACGACAGCCCTCGCCTTTGAGTTTTTCAGACGCAAGAAAATCCAAGTGGCGGTGGTGGAAGTCGGGATGGGCGGGCGACTGGACGCGACGAATGTGATCGAGGAACCTCTGGTGACGGTGCTCGCGCCGATCGGGCTGGATCACCGGGAATATCTCGGCCCCGACATCCCATCGATCGCGCGGGAAAAATGCGGCATCATTAAACCGGGACGTCCGGTGGTTTATGCACAGAACGAATGGGCGGCCGAAGAGGCCATTCTTCGGATGGCGGACGAACGGCGATGTCGGACAATCAAAGCGGCGGAAGAAGTACGGGTGGTTCGCATCCGCCAGACGTTGGACGGCCAGATCCTCCGGGTAGAGTCGCGCATCGGCGAGTATGGACGAATCCATCTTCCCCTGCTTGGGCGTCACCAGCTTCTGAATGCCGCCGTGGCGGTGGCCGCTTTGGAGACCGCCTTTGGGGAACTGGGGATTCCTCTTTCCCTTGACGCGGTGCGAAACGGTCTCGAATCCGTTCGATGGCCCGGCCGCCTTCAGGTCTTGAGACGCCAGCCGTTGGTCCTTCTTGACGGGGCCCATAATCCGCCGGCGGCGGCTGTATTGAGCAAGTCGCTCCAGGAACTGGCGGGACGGAAACCGGTGGGACTTGTTTGCGGCATGTGTGGGGATAAGGATACAGAGAGTTTTTTTGCCGAACTGGCTCCGCGGTTGCGGAGGGTTTGGGCCGTTCCGCTCCGCACGCCCCGTTCCGCCGATCCCCACGCGATCGCCCGATTGGCGAGCAGAAGGGGGCTTACTGCCGAAGCTCTCGACCATCTGGCAGAGGCTCGGGATAAGGCCATTCAGTGGGCCCGGGAGGAGGAGGGAGTGGTTTGTCTGGCGGGATCTCTTTTTCTTGCGGGGGAAGTTTTAGAATTGGAGGGACTTCGGCCATGAGGGCACGGGGCAACGGGATTGAAGTGATTGCGCGCGGCGTTTGGAAGGAAAAGGGTCGCATTTTGCTGTGTCGCAATCGGGGCGCCACCTATTCCTACCTTCCGGGCGGCCATGTCGAATTCGGGGAAGGAGCGGAAGCGGCGCTCCGACGGGAGTTGCGCGAAGAAACCGGCGGCAGGTTTCAAATTCTTCGTTTTTTAGGGGCTGACGAGGAGGTGTTTTTGCAGGAAGGCCGCCGGCATGCCGAATTGAACTTGGTGTTTCAAATCCAGGGTCCGAAGCCATGGGTGTTTCCGCGGAGGCCGCCGGCTCGTGAACCGCACCTGGAATTCTTCTGGGTTCCTATCGACGAACTGAAATATGCCGGTTTTCTTCCCCAGGGGCTCGGTTTTCTTTTACCGCGATGGATTCGCCGTCGGAGCCTGGGAGGCTGGTTTGGGTTGGAACATCGGCCGGCTCCTTATCGCCGGTAGCTTGAGACCGTTGAGATGCAAGCGGTTCTGGGCGTTCTGTTGCCGGATCGGGGAAAAGAGTTGCACGGATTTCGCTTTATGGTAGAAATACCCCTGTTTTGCCGGGGTGGCGAAATGGCAGACGCACTAGACTCAAAATCTGGCGCCCGCAAGGGCATGAGGGTTCGACTCCCTCCCCCGGCACCACCCGTTTCCCCTGAACGGAGACGATCATGCTGAAGGGAATTTCTCCGCTTCTTTCCCCCGATCTTTTGGCGCTGCTCTGCCGCATGGGACATGGCGATGAGTTGGTTCTGGCCGATGCTCACTTTCCTGGGCATTCGCTGAATCCCACTGTATTGAGGGCGGATGGATTACGGATTCCCGATTTGCTGGATGCGATTTTGCCTCTTTTCGAACTGGACACCTATGTCGCGGCGCCTCTCGTCATGATGGCTCCGGTGGAAGGGGATGCGTTGGATCCTTCCGTGGAAGCCGCCTATCGCCATGTTATTGCCCGTCATGTGTCCGAAGCTCCTCCGATCGTCCGAATTGATCGGTTCGCCTTTTATGAGCGGGCCCGGCGGGCCTTTGCGGTGGTTATGACGGGCGAGACGGCCAAATACGGCAATATCCTCTTGGTCAAAGGCGTCACCTCCTTACCTGACTGAGGCGAACCCGATGGTCCCCTCCCTCATGTTTCGTCTGGCGGGAGGGATTGGGCTTTTTCTTCTTGGGTTGATTCTTTTGACCGATGGCCTCAAAAGCTGGGCCGGAGACGCGCTTCGTCGTGTCCTCCTTCGTTTTACGGGAACCACTCGAAGAGCCTTTCTTTCGGGTTTTGTGATCACGGCGTTGGTGCAGTCTTCCAGTGCGACGACGGTGGCATTGATCGGCTTTGTAAGTGCCGGCTTGATCGCTTTCCCGCAGGCGGTGGGTGTTGTGTTCGGCACCAGTGTTGGAACGACGGTTACCGGCTGGCTGGTGGCAGGGCTGGGATTTCGGATCAGCATCGGGATCTATGCCATGCCGCTCATCGCCGTCGGCGCCTTGATGCGACTCTTGGCGCGAGGGCGTTTCCGGTCGCTGGGACTTGCGCTGGCCGGCTTTGCGTTGATTTTTGCTGGAATTGACGCGATGCGCGAAGGCATAAGGGGGCTAGGCGATTTTCAGGCGTTTGCCGGTGTTGCCCCCGTGGGAGTACCGGGAGGGCTTGTTGCGGTTCTGATCGGGTTTGCCATGACGGTCGTTCTTCAGTCGTCGAGTGCGGCAGCGGCCACCTTTTTGACGGCGCTGGATGCGGGTTCGATTACATTTGAGCAGGGAGCCTTCTTGGTCATTGGGGCGGCGGTTGGCACGACGGTCAAGGGGGCCCTCGTCACGGTGGGAGCCCAGACGCCGGCCAAACGGACGGCGCTTGCCCATATTCTTTTCAATCTAGCAGCAGGGTTAGTGGGTCTTCTCCTATTGCCGATTTATCGGCGGATGTTGTTCCTCGCGGGGGAGCCTTTCGGCGTTCGACCTGGTCCTCTTGCCCTGGCGGCATTTCACACGCTTTTTATAGGGGTGAACGCTCTGATTTTTCTTCCTTGGGCGGATTCGTTTGCTCGGGGGATCTCTCTTCTTTTACCCGAGCGGGGATCCCGTTTAACGTCTTTTCTGGATCCTTCTGTTCTGTCGGTTCCTTCCGTGGCTTTGGAAGCTTCTCACCGAGCCCTGATTGAAACAGCCTGCGCCTTATTTTCCTGGTTTCAGGCGGAGCTCAGCGGCTCCCCGCCAGAAGGGAAGGAAGCAGAGGAGCGGTTGGCGGAACCGCTCGAAGCCCTGGATCGGTTGCGCGATTTTCATTCCCAGATCCCTCCCGAACATGAGGTGGAAACCGTTACACGCTTTCGGGCCGCTCAACTCCATGCCTTGGACCATCTTGCCCGCTTGGCGGCCCATCGAGAGATTCCTCCGGCCCTGGCGCAATCCGCTGCGCCGGAAAGCGCGTTGGCGTCCTTGCGGAATGACTGCAATCGGCTTCTTGAGCTTGCGATTCTTGGGCTTCGAGGACAGGCGTCATCGGGATGGCCGTCACGGCTGGAATCAGAAGCCGCGGCCTTTTCCGATCGGTTAAAGGCCGCTCGTTCCGCCGTGCTTCTTCGCACGGCGGAGGGGGAGGGAAATGCCCATGAAGCCTTGGGGGTCCTCGATGTGTTGCGGTGGATGGACCGTGTGGCCTATCATGCATGGCGGATTGGACATTATCTTGGCGGGTTGGGGGAGGTGGAAACCGGGCGTGGAGAACTGAGCGATGCCAAAGGAGTTTTGTCATGAACGGGAATCACTCCAGGCGATGGAGAATCGCATGGGCGGGTGTGGGCGTGCAGTGTGGCCTGGGCTCCATCTACGCATGGAGTTATTTTCAGAATATTTTGACCCATCCGCCATGGAATTGGACTCCGACCCAAGCGGCTGCCGTTTTTAGCGTTGCGATTGGGTGTATTGGGGTCAGTGCGGCGGTTGGGGGCCTATTGCTTCGTGTGCAGGGGCCGCGCCGGATTGCAACAGTCGGCACTACGTTGTTTTCGGCGGGCCACCTTCTTGCCGCATGGGCGCTGGCGCGGGGGTCGGGGCTGGGCGTTGTGTTGGGGTATGGCCTTGTGGGAGGGGTGGGTCTGGGGCTGGGGTACGCGACACCGGTGACATCGGTTGCCTCCTGGTTTCCTGACCGGAAGGGGTTGGCGACCGGTCTTGTAATCATGGGTTTCGGATTTGGCGCGTTGGTGATGAGCAAGGTTTTGGCGCCTTTGTTATGGACGTGGAGTGGGGAGCGATTGGAAAGGGTGCTTGGAGGATTGGGGCTTTTTTTCGCGCTTACGCTCATTCCGCTTTCCCGCACGTTGCATCTGCCGCCTGCTTTGAAACCGGCGGAGTCCGGTTTGTTGCGCGCCTTCCGTCGAGCGCCGCGGAGCTGGTTTGATCGAGGGTATTGTTTGATGTGGCTGGTGTTCTTTTTCAACATTGTGGCCGGAATTGCGGTGATTCCCTTCCAATCCCCCTTTCTCCAGGCGCTTTTGCCGGCTGAAGGGCGAACGGGACCGGAACGGGCGGCGCTGGGGGCGACGCTGATTGCGATCGGATCGTTGTGCAACGGAATTGGGCGGCTGCTGTGGGGGTGGCTATCGGATGGGATCGGTCGTGTGCAGTCCTTTCGGTTGCTTCTGGCCATCCAGTTGGCGTGCGTTGTGATTCTGACCAAGGTGCGGGATCCCTGGTTTTTCGGGGTACTGGTTTGTCTGGTGCTTCTTTGTTACGGGGGCGGTTTTGGGGTTATGCCGGCATTTGTGCTTCACCGATATGGAGCGGAGGCAATGCCGGTGGCGTATGGGGCGATGCTGACGGCCTGGTCAGCAGCCGGGGTGGCGGGGCCGATGGTGGCGGCCTGGTTAGGCGGGGGGGACGGAGGGGATTCTTTTGCTCGGGTTTTTGGAGGGATTGCGCTTCTGTTGGCGACGGGCTTCGCCCTTGCGCTTTATGTACAGGATCGGGGGGTATCGGGCGTCGCCGGTGTCCGTTCGGGGCGGATGCAATAAGGGGAACGCGGCTCGGGGACCCACCGGCCGAAGACGAGCGCGGCCATCAAGGCCAGGATCGCGCCGCCGGCGAAAACGAGGGGATAGGCAAAAGCGTTTCCGGTATCCACAATTGCGCCGGCCAAGGGGGCGGCGAGGAGGGAACAAGGGCCGGCGAGGACAACCGCTGTTGCGAAGAAAAAAGAAGGCCGTACCTCGGGAATCAATTCGCTGCCGAAGTGGGAAAGCACGACGGTGCCCAGAAGGATGGAGGCGCCATAAATTCCATAGGCCCCGAGCAACGTTGGGCCATGACCGGAAGGGCGAAAGAGGATCCAGGCGGCGGCGAGAAAAGCAAGCGCAAGAAGCGTGCTGTTCAGAACGGCGACGCGCCGAAAGCCGATGCGATCGGCGAGCCAGGCAATGAGGGGGCCCAGAATCGCGATGCCGAGAAAGAAGAAGAGAACGAAATGTTCCATTTCGTTAGGCGGAAACTGCAAGCGATCTTTTGCGGCGGCCACAAGAAGGGGGGCAAGGCTCTGGGCGCTTGCAAGCACCATGTGGCCGATCAGAAACCGGCGAAAGGGAGGACAGCGAAGAAGGCGGCGGACCGTGGAGAGAGGAGCGGGAGGCGGCGTTTCGGCAGCGGTGCTCACTGCGGCATCGCGAAAGAAGGCAAAAAACCATACGCTTCCACCCATCATGAGAACGCCGCCGATTGCAAATCGCCAATGGAAGTTTTCAGGAGTCGGCACGGCCTGCATTAAGAAAGAAGCCAGGGGAACGGCCAGCAAGGCAGCGGTTCCGTTGGCCAGAATGCGGATGGCCGCCATAGCTCCACGGCGGGGGAGAGGGATGTTATCCACCAGCAGCTCGTAATAGGCGGGGTTGGCGAGATAAAAGGCCAGACTCCCGAGCATTAAACTGGCGGCCAGAAGGGCGGCCAGAAAAGTGGGCCCCAACCGGTCCAGAAGCGCGAAGGCAAGCAGTCCATAGAGGAGCCATACTCCACCGTTGAGCATCCAGAGAAGGGAAATGCGCATGTGCCGGCGAGCGCCGTGGGACCAGCGTCCGCTCCAGATTTGGAGAACGCCGAGAAGCGCGATGATGACGAGGACGGACTGGAGAAACACTCGCGATCGGCCCAACGCGACAAAGTAGAGGGGAAGGACGGCGAAAGGGAAACAAAAGGGCATGCCGGCACCCCAAAAAAATTCGAAAATCGCCGTGTGGACGGCATTCTGTTTCCAGGTTTTTGCAATTGGCGATTCGAGGGAGGAGAAGGAGGGATGGGCGGGGGATGTCACGTAAAGGCAGGAGGGGTAAAGGAAGATAGGATCGAGACCAGGGAAGGGGGAAGCGTTGCGACCCGGTCTTGGAAGGGACGTCCTTGGTCCACCGCCTGGAGCAGGCGCAAACCGTTGGCGAGATAGATGGCTTGATGTTGGGAATCCGACAAGCCACAGAGTTCGGCGGCCCAGCGAATAGCCAGGACGATTTCCCAAGCCATGAACACCGCCCGGATTCCGTCACTCTGCACCCGCCAAGCGCTTTCCGGATATCCGGAGAGGGTAACGTCCACCCAGTGATCCCGGACGCGGACACGGCGCCCTTTCATGGCGGCCACAGGGAAATCCGTGGCATAGAGGAGGCGATTCGGTCCGAGCTCACGGAACACGAGTTGGAAGACGATCGGGTCCATGACCATCGAGGCGTCGAGCCAAACGTTGGGAAGGTTTTTAATCCGTCCGATGGCGGCTTTCATCTCGGCGGGCAGATAGCAACGGCCGCAGTGGGCCAGGACAATCTGGGCGTTCGGATATTCGAGGGCTAAGCGTCGCACCCCATCGCCGATCACCGGATCCGCCAGACGGCCGGAACGGGGAACGTGGAGAAGGACGATCAACCGGCGTTCATGAGCGAGGGTCATTTCAACGGGGCCGAGCATTTCTTCGATGCGTTTATCGCCATAGTCATCCCCCATCCAGTTCAGAAAGACTTTGAATCCGAAAAAGGGCGCCTGGCGGAACGCGTTCTCGTAATGTGCGCGAGAAAGGTTCAATTCACGGCCTCCGAGCATGAGCGGAAAAAAGGCGGGGAATCGTTGGGCAGCACGTGCCACAAACGCCGTATCTTTTTCCCAATCCGTCACAGGGACCGGATAGCCGAAGACGACCGCCAGGTAGGGGCGGTCCGGAAAACAGGCCGTTCCGTCTGCAAGAAGGGTTTCGGGAGGATACTCCTCTTGGGTGACCATGTAACGTCCTCCAGCAAGGGAAGATTCCCAGGGTTTAAACCGCCAATTGCCGGCTGACCACGTATGGGCGTGGAAGTCAAGCACAGCGGGTGGAAGGAAAGGAGCTATTTCATCCCGATAAAACTTTAAGTCGTCATGGGTCATGCCCAACAAAATAACTGAAAAATGAGGGTGACTCAAGTTTCTAACCTTAAGTTCAGGATCCCGTTGTTTCAAAAACCCCTTATATCTTTTTGAGGGGGGCTGACCTTAGGCGGCCGATAGTGAAAATAAACAGTTTATATTAATACAGAGTACGAAAGGACGAATTTTCACAGCGGCAGTTGAATAAGGCATTCGCCACGGGAGAGCCGGAACTAAAGAAAAAACGAAAATGGCTCAACCATTTCGGAGATGTTTGAGTAGCCAGGGGATCGCTTGGACGCCGTTCCAACGGTGTTCCCCCTCAAAAACGTCCCATACCAGATTCTCTTCTACGCCGAGAAGTCGGTAAGCCCGGCGTGTTATTCGAATCTGAGTTTCAACATTTTTGAGACCGCTGGCTCCGTTAAGTCCATCGCGCGTGCCGGTCTCGATCAGTAGCGGCCGTGGGGCGATGAGAGCGCCAATATCGCCCATGTCGGCGTATTCATACAGATGAGGGACATAGTTACAGGAACAGTTGCCGTGCATTTCGAGGAGCGACTCCTTGTAGCCGTAGAAGTATCCGCTGATTACAGCGCATCGGATTCGGGTGTCGAATGCAGATGCCCACAGGGTTTGGAGACCACCTCCGGACAGACCGGCACAGCCTACCTTGCCTGGAATGCAATCGGAGCGGGTTTCGATATAATCCAGGAGGCGGTGCAGATCCCACGCCCACATGCCGGCAACGGTTTGGCCCAATGGGAATGCCATATTATTAATCCACTGGCATGAAGAGTTCAGGATATTTTTCTTGGCCAGCGCTTCCTGTCGTTCGCCAAACCCGCGTGCGTCGGGGCAAAAGGCGATCATACCGGCGCGTGCAAACTGGACCCCATAGTCATAATTGTGTCGGTTGATCGTGTTGTCCAAGTCCTTGTTTTCTCGGCAACCGGCTACAGCGAGTTTTCCGCCGCTGCAGTGACCGTGAGGGGCAAGAACCGCAGGCCATGGACCCGGTGAGGATTGGGGGAGCAAGACGTAGAAAGGCATCCAAATGCCGGGCTCGGTTTGAATGACCACGCGTTGCCGCAGGTAACCTTCGAATTCTCGCGTTTCCGTGATTTTGGGGCGGAGCGGGGCCCGTCGCATCGTGTTATAACCGGTTAAATGTTTCAACTTTGCAACCAATCGGCGACGCCAGATTCGATACTCGGCATGCGTCGTTGCGTTGAATCGTAACGCGCCGCTCACCCGATCATATCGGGACTTCATGTAGGGGAGAACCGAATATCCCTGTTCAACCGAGTCTGTCATTGTGGACTTCCTTTCCATTTTTGGAGACCCCTTTTTTAGTATGGAATACTCTATCAGAGGTCCCAATAAAAAAAAAGGACGTCCGTTGTTTCGAAGCGGTTTTTTCGGAGACTCGCTGCCAGGCGATAGGTGATAAGGAGCAGAAGAGGTGATGATGGCGAAGCGGGCCAGAAGGTTACGGAGTGTATTTCCATCTGGTGATCGGGGATCGAGTTGTATCAGTCGGAGTGTTTTTTGGGTTGAAGAGGATTGGGGATTCGTGTTTGATGGAGCCCTTTGGAAAGGGCACACAATTGGAATGAAACCGTTCGATCAACGATTGGGCGAATGGGTATTGGAGGCATGGCGGAAGAGGGATGCGGCCTTGGGTGAACCGGCCGTTGCGGGTGCCGTCGTTCCTGCCGCCAATCCCGCCTTTGGCGACTATCAATACAACGGAGTCATTGGGGCCGCGAAACGGGCAGGATGTAATCCGCGCGAACTGGCTGCCGGGCTTGTCCGGGCGCTTCCCCCGCCGCCTGAAGCGGCTCAAGTGGAAGTTGCAGGTCCTGGTTTTATCAATTTTCGGATTCAAAACGATTCCTTGGCGGAAGCTGCGGCGGCGGTTGCGACGGAACCGCGATGCGGAACACCAGCCGTAGGCGAGGGGAAGACGGTTATTCTCGACTACTCGAGTCCGAACATCGCAAAGCCCATGCACATTGGCCATATTCGCTCCACGGTCATTGGGCATGCGCTCGATCAACTGCACCGCTATCTAGGTTATCGCGTCATTTCCGACAATCATTTGGGAGACTGGGGGACCCAATTTGGGCTCCTCATTTTGGGGTATCGCCATTTTGCCGACCCATCGGCCTTGGAGAACGATCCGATCGAGGCTTTGGAGCAGATCTACGTCAAAAGCTATGAACGGGCGCAAAGCGATCCCGCATGGATGGAGGCCGCGCGTCGGGAACTGGTCAAGCTTCAGCAGGGCGATCCCGAAAATCGCGCGTTGTGGGAACGATTTGTCGCATGGAGTTTGGAAGAATTCGAGCGAATCTATCGGCGGTTGGGTGTCACTTTTGATTTGGTCCGCGGGGAGAGCTATTATCGCGATCGTCTGGCGGGGCTGGTGGACGATCTTCGGAGGCGTGGATTGGCTCGGGAGAGTGAAGGCGCTTTGGTTGTTTTTTTGGAGGAGGAAAAGCTTCCGCCCTGTCTCATTCGAAAGCGGGATGGGGGATTCAACTATGCGACCACGGATATTGCGACTCTCTTGAGCCGGGAGGAAGAGTTTCATCCGGACAAGATTGTTTATGTGACGGATGAGCGTCAGCAGCTTCATTTTCGGCAGATTTTTGCCATTGCCCGCCGTTTGGGCATTCGGGCGGAACTCACTCATGTTTGGTTTGGACTCATGCGCTTACCGGAGGGCACGTTTTCGACTCGCCAGGGCAACGTGATCAAGCTGGAGCGTCTGTTAGATGAAGCCGAACGGCGGGCGCTTGAGTTGGTTCGCGAAACGAGTCCGGGGATGTCGCCGGAACAGCAGGTCGAAGTTGCGCGGGCCGTGGGAATTGGGGCGGTTCGATATGCGGACTTAAGCCAGAATCCGCAAACGCTGGTGACCTTTACATGGGAAAAGGCGTTGAATTTGAATGGCAATTCCGCTCCCTATCTTCAGTATGCGTGCGCGCGGATCGCGAGTGTGCTCGATAAGTATCGTGAGCGGTTTCCCGAGGGAAGGTTTGAGGGGGCGCCGATTCGGCTGGAGGAGCCAATCGAGCGGGAAGTGGCGCTTCGGATTGTCCGTTTTCCCGAAGTGGTGTTAGCGGCCGCCCGTGCCTATCGACCCAACCTGTTGGCGGATGGGCTGTTCGCGCTCGCCCAGTCGTTCAGCACCTTGTATCAGACGATTCCGTTTCTTCAGGCTCCGCCGGCGCAGCGGGACGGTCGGGTCCGTTTGGCAGCAGCCACTGCGCGTGTTCTGCGCGAGGGATTACGCCTCCTGGGGATTGACACTCCCGATCGGATTTAGATCGCGCGCTTGCGTGATGAGAATCGTTGTGTTATAGAAACGGCATGGTTATTCGCACCAGGGCCTTTGCGCGGGCCGGTCTGATCGGAAATCCTTCGGACGGGTATTATGGCAAGACGATATCCCTGATTCTCCGTAATTATGCTGCCGAGGTGGTGTTGTATGAGACGCCCGAATTGACCATAGAGGCCTGTGCGGAGGATTTGTGCCGTTTTCCATCGCTGGATGCGCTGATCGAGGATGTCCGGCGGCATGGTTATTATGGGGGGATGCGATTGATTAAGGCCACGATCCGGCGATTTGGGGACTGGTGCCGGGAGAACGGGATTCTTTTGCCGGAACGGAACTTCACGATTCGTTATTCCACCACAATTCCTCGGCTGGTCGGCTTGGCGGGTTCGAGTGCGATTGTGACGGCGGCGCTACGGGCGCTCATGCGGTTTTACGATGTGACGATTTCGACGCCGATTCAACCGAATCTGATCCTTTCGGTTGAACGGGATGAGTTGGGATTGACGGCGGGGTTGCAAGACCGGGTGATTCAAGTGTATGAGGGGGTCGTGTTCATGGACTTTGATCGGGTCCTCATGGAACGGCAGGGGTATGGGCGGTATGAGCCGATGGATCCTCGGCTTCTGCCTCCGATCTACGTCGCGTTCGATCGAGGTTGTTCGGAAAGTTCGGAACGTGTCCATCATCCGCTTCGGCTTCGGTTCGAGCAGGGGGATCCTGCGGTTGTGGGGGCGATGGAGCGTTTTGCCGCTTTGGCGGAAGAGGTCCGAGCGTTGCTACTGGCCGGGCGTGGACGTGAAATCGGACCGTTGCTGGATGCCAATTTCGACTTGCGGGCATCCATCATGACGATTTCTGCCCGGAATCGGCAAATGATCGAAGAAGCCCGGCGGTGCGGGGCGTCGGCCAAGTTCGCGGGGTCAGGGGGTGCCATCCTGGGGGTTTACGAGGACGAAACGATGTTTGAACGGTTGGCCAAAAGGCTTGGAGCGATTGGATGCGAGGTTTTCAAACCGGACGTGGGGGCATGAGCATGGTCAAAAAGGCGGTGATCCCGGCGGCGGGACGCGGCACGCGGTTTCTTCCGGCCACGAAGGCCCAGCCGAAGGAGATGTTGCCGATTGTGGACAAGCCGGCGATTCAATATGTGGTCGAAGAGGCCGTCGCCAGCGGCATTACGGATATTTTAATCATTACAGGCCGGGAGAAACGGTCCATCGAGGATCATTTCGACCGTCATCCCGAACTGGAATCGTGTTTGGAGAAAAACGACCAGGATTTCCTTTTGCGCGATCTTCGGCATCTTTCCGAAATGGCCCGCATTCATTATGTGCGCCAGCCGGAGCAGAAGGGGTTGGGGGATGCGGTTCGTCATGCGGCTTGCCATGTCGATGGCGAACCGTTTGCGGTGCTGCTGGGTGATTGCGTCGTACATACGGAAGGGATTCCCGCTTTGGCCCAGTTAATCCAGGTGTATGAAGCGCGTGGGGGTCCTGTGATTGGGCTGGAACGGGTCGCTCGTGAGAAAACAAGTCGGTATGGGATTATGGCGGGGACCCGGGTTGCGCCGCGGACCTTTTTGTTGAAGAATTTGGTGGAAAAGCCCTTGCCGCAGGAAGCACCGAGCTGTTACGCGGTGGGCGGCCGTTATGTTCTGACTCCAGACATTTTCGAGTATCTGGAGAAAACCCCCCCGGGCCGGCTGGGAGAAATCCAGTTGACGGATGCCTTGCGTCGGCAGTTGCGGGAACGGGCGGTTTTTGGATATCAGTATGAAGGGATTCGCTATGATATCGGAAACCGGCTGGACTATCTGATCACCCAGGTGGAATTTGGCTTGCGGCGCGAAGACTTGGGCAAGGACTTTCGCGCGTGGCTGAAACGACGCATCGAGACGCCGGCTCGGCGCCGGCGGGAAAGGAGTGAGTCCTCATGAACGATCCGCGCAATACTCTTCGCTTCTACGAGTGGCTTTATATTCTCCTGCTGCTGTTGGTGCTGGCGCTGAGCATTACATTTTTGCGGCCCCAGCGGTTAGGGATGGTGGACATGGACCGGGTGATCAAGGCCACGGGCATGTGGGATCGGATCCAAAAGGCGATGCGGGAGCGAGAAGCGGCGGCTCAGGCGAAGCTGGACGCACTGCAGAAGCGTTTTCTTGAGGAGGATCGTGCGATTCTGGCGCGACTGAAGGAGAACACCTCGGAAGAGGAGAAGGCGGCGCTACAGGCTCAGCTGATGCAACATCAGCGAGAGTTCATCCGGGAGCGTTCGGAAGCCGGCGAGGAACTCCAGCGGTTTCATCGCAACGCCCTCCTGACCTTTCGGGAACGGGTCCGTCCGGCGGTCATTCAATCCGCCAGGCGTCGGCGACTCGATCTTGTGCTTGAACCTACGGAGGTATTTGAGGTTTTGAACCGGGGCATTGATTTGACGGACGATGTGATTGCGCGTGTGGAGAAGGAGGATTGGAACGCCCTGCCTTTGGTGGAAGAATCCCTGCTGAGTTCCCGCAATCTCCTGCCCGTTTTAGCGCCGCGGGAGCGGACGAATCACCCCTGATGTCGGGAGTGAAGATGGAGGGAGGAAACACGGGTTCCACCAGCAAACGCTCCCTCATGGGCAGCCATCAGCGGTGTTGGATCTGGGGGCGGCATTTGGTGCGGGAGACTCTGGAGGCGGGTCGGTGGCCCCTTGCCGAGCTTGTGCTTTCGAATACCTTGGAAGCCGGGGAAAGGGAGGAGTGCCGACGGTTGGCTGAGGCGCGTGGTGTGCCGGTTAGGGAAGGTTTGCCGGCGCTTCTTGAACGGCTTGTCCATACCCGCGAACACCAGGGTTACCTGGCCCGTATGTATGAGTTTCCCTACGAATCTCCTCGCTGGCTCTCCCGTCATTTGCCGTCTGAGGGGGCGTTTCTTGTTGTTCTGGACGGCATGCAGGACCCTTTCAATTTCGGCGCGTTGTTAAGGTCGGCTGAGATTTTTGGCGTGCAGGCCGTAATCATTCCGGAGCGAAACCAGACGGGGGTGACCAGTCTGGCGGCCCGGGCTTCTGCGGGGGCTGTGAATCGGATTTGCATCATTCGGGTGCCGTCACTGGAGTCGGCGGCGGAAGATCTGCGTAAGAGGAGAATCCGGTTGATCGCGGCAACCGAAAAAGGGAAACGGCTGATTCAGGAAACTAATTTTATGGAGTCCGTGGCTCTGGTGATAGGAAACGAAAGCCAGGGCATACGGCCCGAACTGCTCCGGTTTTGCGACGCGGAAGTTCGGATTCCTCAGTTCGGCAAAGTGAGTTCCTTGAATGCAGCGGTGGCCGCGGGGATCTTTTTTTATGAGGTTCGGCGTCAGCGTCTGGAGGCCGAGCTCATCAAGGGCGTCCGGAACGTTGGGCGCACTCCCGGAGAAAGGGATTGACGCGCAATTCCCGGCCGATGGTGGTTTCCTCCCCATGGCCAGGGAGGACCCGTGTTTCGGGTGGTAGGGCGGCCAGGCGGCGGAGGGATGCCGCCAATTGGCGGGGATCGGCTCCTTCGAGATCGGTGCGGCCAACGGAGTCCCGAAAGAGGGTATCCCCGCTGATTAACATCTTTTCGCTTTCGAAATGAAAACAGACGCATCCGGGCGAATGACCGGGCGTATGGAGCACGACCCATGAAAGGTTTGCGAGGGTTAATCGTTGGGAGTCTTGGATGAATGTGAGTGGTGCGGCAGGGGGGCGGGGCGAGCTGAAGAAGGGTGGGACTGCGTTAGTCGGCGCAAAAGCCCAGGGGAGTTCGAGAGGATGGATCAGAATGGGGGCGGGAAAAACATCGGCCAAATCCGCAACTGCCGAAAGATGGTCTACGTGTCCATGGGTAATCAGATAAGCGGCCGGTTTCCATTGTTCCCTTTTAATGCACGCCAAGAGACGGTCCGCTTCTGCGCCAGGGTCCACGATGAGCACATGAGGAGAAGTCCCCGCGAGAACGAGGCAGTTGGTTTGAAAGGGGCCGACCGGTTCAATCCGCAAGTTCATAGGGGTGGGATAGGCTGTTCGATTTCGGTTCGAGTTTCCAAATTTTTCAGTCGAAACGTGCCGCGTTCCAGGTCGTCGGGACCGAGATAGACGGCCTGTCCGGCGGCCAACCGGCCGACCCGGCTGAAAAAGGACTTCGCTTTTTCAGGAGCGAGCGCCAGTTCGACTTGTCGTCCTTCCTTACGCCACAGGGCGGCCAGGCGGATGGCGGCGGTGCGTTGCGCCTCGTCGAAGTAACCGATATGGATTCGCCCGGAATTTTCGACCCGCGAAAGACGGCCGAGTTCGACGAGCAATTCGGCAACGACCACATCCCCGAAACCCAGTCCGACGGCGGGCAGGGGGCGTCCGCCGAGCGATGCCAAAAGGTTGTCGTAGCGGCCGCCACCGAACAGCGCGCGGAAGCGGCGATGGACGTCGAAACATTCGAACACGATGCCGGTGTAGTAGCCCAAGCCGCGAATGGTGCCGATGTCGAAGAGCAAGCTCTCCTCGATGCCGTAAGGGCGTGCGAGTTGGAAAAAGCGGTTGAGGGCGGCGACGGAGGGGGTTTCCTCTCCGATGCGGGCGGCGGCTTCGTCGAAGCGCTGAATTCCCATGAGTTGGAAAGCGGTTTCAATGGCCGCGTGGTCGAATCCTTCGGCCAGAAGCAGTTCGGCAATGGCGTTGTCTTCCATTTTTCCCCGTTTGTCGAGGGCGAGGAACAGGGCCGAATGGCGTTCGGGGGGAATGGAAGCCCGTGCGAACAGGTCGCTGAGAAGGCCGCGGCTATTGAGATGAACGCGAACCTCTGCCGGACCGAGACCAAGGATGCGGAGGGCATAGAGGGCTGCTGCGACGACTTCAACCTCGGCGGCGACGTCGGGAGCCCCGAGAACGTCGAGATTCCACTGATAATGTTCCCGTTTGCGGCCGCGGGACATTCGTTCGTAGCGGAAGCACTGGCCGATGGTGAACCATTTGAGGGGGAAGACGAGTTGGGATTGACGTGCGGCCACCATGCGGGCGAGGGAAGGGGTGATTTCGGCCCGGAGGGCGAGTTCGCGGCCGCTTTTATCTGTGAACGTGTAAAGCTGTTCGGCGATCTCCTCGCCTGCTTTTCGTTTCAGGAGCGCAAGGTGTTCCACGACGCACGCGTCGTAGGGTTCGAACCCGAACGTTTGAGAGGCATTCGTCCATGCCTGGAAAATGGCGTTTCGGACGGCCATGTCTTCGGGATAGAAATCCCGCATCCCCCTGGGGGGGCCTAAGGACGGAGAGTCAGAAGTGTTCATGAGAGGGGAGAGACAAGTCGTTTTTTTGGTTCATTGCGCGGTTTGAATTTGATGGGAGGATGGGGGGGATGACACTCGCACGATTCGGTTCGCCTCTGAGCAGTGCGGCGGCCATTTTCCAGAAGTCTTCATCCGGGACGGTTTCGACCCCGGCGTTCGGCAGGGGGTGATTCTTCTGCAAATCTTCTGAAATTCGGGGGATAAGATCCCGTTTGTTCATCGTTTCTTCCGGAGGAAGGTTTCAGGAGAGGAAGGCTTCGACGCGGGCGGCAGCCTCCTCGATCGGGACCATTTGGGATTCGCGGGAGTTTCGACGTCGGATTTCCACCTTGCCGGCGGCCAGTCCCCGTTCCCCGATGACGATCCGGACGGGGCAACCGAGCAGATCGGCGTCCTTGAATTTCACGCCTGGCCGTTCATCGCGGTCGTCCAGGAGGGATTCGAGACCGGCCTTTTGGAGGGCATTTTCCAGATGAGTCGCGATTTGGAGGGTTTTGGCATCGGGCGCGAGGGGGAGGAGAGCGACATGAAAAGGCGCGACGGACGCGGGCCAAAGGATGCCTTCCTCGTCGTGGCATTGTTCGATGATGGCCTGGAGGGTACGGGTGACACCGATGCCGTAGCAGCCCATTCGGATGGTGTTTTTGCGGCCATGGGCATCCAGGAAGATGGCTTGGAAGGCTTCGCTGTATTTGACGCCCAGTTTGAAAACATGCCCCACCTCGATTCCGCGCATTTCACGAAGGGTTCCCTTTGGGCAACGGGGGCAAGGGTCCCCGGTTCTGGCGTTCGCAAGATCGAACCAGCCAACGGGCTTGGCATCCCGGGGCAGAGCGACATGGATCAAATGGCCGTCGGGTTGGTTGGCGCCGACGGCCATTTCGGAGGCGCCCTCGAGCCCGTGATCGGCGTAGAGGGGAATAGAAAGCCCGACGGGACCGGTAAAACCCACCGGTGCGCCGCTGACGTGTCGGATGGTTTCGGGATCGGCCATGCCGAGTTCCGTACAGCCGAGAGCGCGTGCGAATTTGACTTCATTGAGATCTCGATCGCCGGCGACGAGGGCGGCGACCGGTTTGCCATCGGCGAGGTAAACAAGCGTTTTGATCAACCGGGATGGCGGAAGGTGGAGAAACGCGGACACTTCCTCAATCGTACGGGCGCCGGGGGTGGCCACAAGGGTCGGCGAGGACCCGGGAGAGGAGACCGTGGCAGGGCGGCGGGCTCGTTCCGCCCGTTCCAGGTTGGCCGCATACGAGCAGGCATCGCACTCCACGAGGCCATCTTCTCCGGCGTCGGCGATCGCCATGAATTCGTGGGAGGAGTTGCCGCCCATGGCTCCGGTGTCGGCCTCCACGATTTTGACGCGCAGGCCGCAACGGTCGAAGATGCGGGTATAGGCATCGTACATTGCGCGGTAACTCTGTTCGAGGCTTTCCTCGTCCGGATCGAAGGAGTAGGCGTCCTTCATGATAAATTCCCGGGCGCGCATCAAGCCGAAACGGGGGCGTATTTCGTCGCGGAACTTTGTTTGAATCTGGTAAAACGTGCGGGGGAGCTGGCGGTGGGAGTGGATTTCGCGGGCGACGAGTTCGGTAATGACCTCTTCGTGGGTGGGGCCGAGCACGAGTTCTCGATCCTGGCGGTCCCGTACTTTGAACATAACCTGGCGCATCGTCTGGAGACGTCCGGAGGTTTCCCAGATTTCGCGGGGTTGGAGAGCGGGCATGAGCACTTCGAGCGCGCCGGCCCGATCCATTTCCTGTCGGATGATTTGTTCCACGTTTCGGAGGGCGCGTAGTCCTACGGGCAGGAAGGTATAGAGGCCGGCGGCGAGTTTACGGATGAGACCGGCGCGAAGCATCCAGGTATGACTTGCGATTTCCGCGTCCTGCGGGGTTTCGCGGAGAGTGGGAATGAGAGTTTGCGACCAGCGCATGCAACACTCCTGAAGAGCGATCGCGTTCGAACGGGTTACTATCGCCCAAGAAAACGGTGAATGCAAGTATTTTCACGCGGGTGCCGGTTCCCTCTCGTGGCGCGGGAGGGAGCGATGTCCGCGCAACGCCGGCCGGGGGGGTGTTGGCTTGCGAAGGGCTGGGCGCAGAAATGGTGGAGACGGAGAGCGGCCTCTAGACGTCGGCCTCTGGACTGATGTGGAGGATGGATGTTCGGGATTGCGGGATGGACCAAGTGCGGATCGGAGAATCGCTTCTGCCGGGTAAACCGTCCCCTTCGCCCGTCCTGTCCAAAAACGGAGTGCACGACCAGGTTTTGAGATATTTGAATCTGGAGACGTGACCCCAAATTGCCTCTACAAAGACTGAAACGCATCCTGAATAAATACTAGGACCGTGTTCCTTCCGCGGAAGCCAAATGTTGAATGTTGAGGTCTGACCCCATGTTTTTTGCCCTTGCCTAAGCCTCCATTTTCCGCTAACCGGGGGTAGTGCATCCCGTTTTTTGGACAGGCAGCTAAGCCAAGATTTTGACAAGATGACGTCCGAGAAAACGGGAGCGTGGAGATGGCGACGAAGCGGTGGAAGCATTCGGAAGAGTGTGGCCCTTTAAATCACCCCGCCACCTGTCCAACCAATGGGGGGAAGCTCGGACTTCAAAGAGGTGGGAATTGAGTTCGGGGGCGGGAAAGGGATATAATCCTAGCATGCATCGTTTTCATTGGACGTTGGCGGCAGTGGTTATGGGTGGGGTGATGGCCGGCGGGTCCGGGCTGGCCTTGGGACCGCATGAACTATTGCTTCTTATCAACACCAATGTTGAGGAATCGGTTCGAATTGGGGAGTTTTGGGCTCGGCTTCGGAAAGTTCCCGATTCCAACGTCATCCGACTGGGGGTTCCGTTGCGCGCCAATGAAGACGGCACGTTGCCGGACCTTTCACCTGAGGAATTCCGGCAATGGATCTGGGGACCGGCGATGGAGAAGGCGAGACAGCGGGAAATTGCGGGGCATATTTTGGCCTGGGTTTATGCGCCGGGTTTTCCTTGGCGGATCAAGGGGGATCCGATGCTCTCCTTGACGGGGTTGACGTTTCTTCGGGGGGGAGCTGCAGACACGGGCGCCGTTCAACGCGGCGTTTTTTTTTCCTCTCTTTACGCCGGTCCCAGCGGTCCGGGCCAACCGGTTTTTTCCACTCGATCTTTGGATGTTTGGATGGACTGGATGCGGCCTGAGGATCGTCCTATGCCCGGCTGGGTGCTGGCGCACATCGGCCGACACGGTTTGACGGAAGAGGAGGCCGTGGCGATGCTGGTGCGAGGGGCGGATGCGGATGGCGCAAGGCCAGAGGGAGGCATCTGTATTGTCACGAACCAGGATGTTCGGAGTCGCGCGCGGGAATGGCAGTGGGAAGGGGTTGTTTCGGAGCTCAAGTCGCTGGGGGTTCCGGTTTTCTTTCGGTCGTCGCTTCCGCGGCAGGGTCCGCCGATCTGGGGCATTCTGGTCGGTATGGCTCGTTTTGATGCGGAGGGAGTTCCTTTTCAAAGGGGAGCCATTGCCGATCATCTGACAAGCCATGGCGCGTATTTTCAAAATGATGGGCAGACGCGGTGCACCGCCTGGTTGAAGGCGGGGGCGGTGGCGGCTGGGGGAACGGTGGTGGAACCGTATGCGATTTGGAGCAAATTTCCCCATGCCCGTCTTTTTGTTCACATGGCCCGCGGCTGCACAGCGCTCGAGGGTTTCTATCAGAGTCTACGCATGCCTCTTCAATATCTTCCGATGGGCGATCCGTTGGCGGCTCCGTTTCGTCCGAAAGGGGAAGTTCGGCTGGAGCCGCTGGGAGGCGAGTGGGGATGGCGGGTGCGAGTGGAAGGTTCGGGAACCGTTCCGTGGAGTTCCTGGATACTCTTGGCGGACGGAGTGCCCGTGGCCGAGGGGAAGCTGGAAGAGGTCTGCCGTTTGCCGGCTGAGAAAAGGAATCGCGAACTTCGGGTCGTGGTGAGGAGTGCGGGGCTGATTCGGCATCAGGTGTTTGTGGTTCGGGAAGGCGAGAAGATGGTGGAGGGCGAGCGTTGAAACGGTGTGTGTTTTTCGATCGGGACGGGATTGTCAATGAATCGCCGGGGCCGGGGCGTTATGTGTTGACGGCGGAGGAGTTTCGTCTGATTCCGGCCTTTCCGCGGCTTCTGGCGCGCGTGCGAGCGGCGGGGTTTGCGGCGGTGATTGCCACGAACCAGCAAGCGGTGGGGCTTGGATTGATCACACGGGAAGCGTTGGATCGTCTTCATGCGCTTTTTCGGGAACGACTTTGGTTGGAGCATGGGTTGACCGTGGATGCGATTATGGTGTGTCCTCATCGGGCCGACGAAGGATGCGGCTGTCGAAAACCCAAGCCGGGGCTTTTGATGGAGGCGGCGCGGCAAGGGGGATATGATCTGAAGGACAGTTGGATGATTGGAGATGCGGAACGGGATGTGGAGGCGGGACGTGCGGCGGGATGCCGGACGATCTTGGTTCATCCGGCTTTTCCTTCCAGCGCAGCCGATTGGGTGGTGGAGAGTTTAGAGTCCTTGGACATCTTGATTGCGGAGGGGCGGCTGATTCTGTAGGATACGGCATCGTTACCAAAGGTGGATTTCATGAGGCTGTTTGTTCCCGGCCGCATTTGTCTTTTTGGAGAACACACCGACTGGGCAGGGGGGTATCGGAGGATTAATGGCGCACTGGAGAAGGGCTATACGATCATTGCCGGTACGAATCAGGGGGTGTATGCCAACGTCCGGCCGCACCCTCAGAATTTGGTCCTGCGGTCGCATCTGAACGACGGTCGTGTGATTGGGCCGTACGAGGTTCCGATGGAGCGCGAGGCGTTGTATGCCGAGGCGTTGAAGGGAGGCTTTTTCAGTTATGCGGCGGGGGTGGCTTATCAGGTATTGACGCATTATCGGGTAAGGGGGTTGGAGATTGATAACGATCATACCGATCTGCCGATTAAGAAAGGGCTTTCTTCGAGCGCCGCGATTTGCGTGTTGGTCGCGCGGGCCTTCAACCGGCTGTACGATTTGAAAATGACCGTTCGCGGGGAAATGGAGTACGCGTATCGGGGCGAGATCACCACACCGTCCCGTTGCGGGCGGATGGACCAAGGGTGTGCTTTCGGCAACCGGCCGGTGCTGATGATTTTTGATGGGGATCAGTTGGAGGTTCGGGAATTGACGGTTGGGCGGGATCTTTACTTTGTCATTGTGGATTTGAAAGCTGGAAAGGACACGCGGGAGATCCTGAACCGGCTCAACCATTGTTATCCGTTTGCCGAGAACGATTTGGAGCGGGGAGTACAGGAGTATTTGGGTCCCCTCAGTGCATCGATTACGCAGGAGGCAGCGGAGGCCCTTCGGGCGGGGGATGCCTGTCGAGTGGGGCAATTGATGACGAAGGCGCAGGCATTGTTTGACCGGTATGTCATGCCGGCATGTCCTTCCCAGCTTACGGCGCCGGTTCTTCATGGGGTACTGGCCCATCCGGCACTTCAACCGCACGTTTGGGGGGGCAAGGGAGTGGGTTCCCAGGGGGATGGCTCGGCCCAGTTCATTTGTCGGAGCGCGGAGGATCAAGAGGCTGTGCTGGCGATTCTCGAACGCGAGCTGGGGATGAGCGGATTGAAACTGACGCTTCATGCGGCCCGGCGTGTTCGAAAAGCGGTGATTCCGGCTGCGGGGTTTGGCACGCGGCTGTTTCCCGCGACCAAAGCGGTGAAGAAGGAGCTGTTTCCGGTTGTGGGCCGGGATGGCGTTTGCCGGCCGGCGTTGCTTGCCATTGTGGAGGAGGCGGCGGCTTCCGGCATGGAGGAAATTGCGATAGTGGTTCAGGAGAATGATCGAAGGATGTTTGAGGAGTTCTTCATGCTGCCCCCGCCGGTGGAAAATTTCAACAAGCTCTCGGCGGAGTCCCGTCGGATCAGCCAGCAGGTATTGGAATTGGGCCGGCGGGTGACGCTTCTGACGCAGCGGGAGCAGGAGGGGTTTGGGCATGCCGTCTATTGCGCACGGGAATGGGTGGGGGAGGAACCGTTTTTGCTGTTGCTGGGGGATCATCTTTTTGATTCGGAGGCGGAGGAGACCTGCACGCAGCAGATTTTGTCGGCATACGATCGGTATCGCGTCAACGTTGTGGGGCTGATGCCCACGCGGGAGGAGGAGGTGCATCTCTTTGGATGTGCGACAGGGCTTCGGCAGAGCGATGGGGCGTTGATGCTGACGGAACTGACGGAGAAACCGGATGCGGAGTATGCTCGGCAGCACTTGAGGGTCGAAGGGTTGCCGGAGGGAAGTTATTATGGGTTCAGCGGCCAGTATGTGCTTTCGCCGAAGGTTTTCGATCATCTTGGAGAAACCATTCGGAGGGGGATCCGCCAGCGGGGAGAGTTTCAACTTACGCCCTGTTTGGATCGGCTTCGTCAAGAGGAAGGGTTTATTGGGCTTCCGATTCGGGGGCGGCGGTACGACATTGGGACTCCGGTCTCCTATCGGCAGACGGTACTGGAGTATGGAAACGTGTGAAGGAGAGGCGCTATGTTGTTGCGATTTGTCACGCATGAGGGGAAGTTGGTTGAAATGGAATTGGGTTCTGAATTCTTGATGATTGGGCGGGGACCGGAAGCGGGGTTGCGTTTGGAAGGGGAAAAGGTGTCGCGCCAACATGCGGAAATTCGTTATTGGGACGGGGAGTACGTGTTGAAAGATCTGCATTCGACGAACGGGACGTTTGTCAATGATCGGCGGATTGAAGTGGCCGTAATTCGCCCGGGGGACCGGATTCGGATCGGGGAGTTTCAGATTCAGGCGGAAGCGCGTGCGGGGAAAGGCGCGACCACCATTCTGCGGGAAATTTCGCAGGAAATGGAGACGGGGAAGAAAGGATACCGGACGATGCTTCGGGAGATCGTTCGGGACGCCGACTCCACGAAGCGCGTGGGGGGAAAGAATCCGCCTGAAACTTCTTCCTGAGGGGATCGGTTCAAGCGGGCGGGTTTTCGGGCAGGGATTGGGTTAGGTTGGGTGCGGTGATCTCGGCAGCTTGCCGATCAAGCTGTTCGTCGTTTTCTTCCGATTCCACAGGGGTGAGAGAGGCGAGGGTATCGCCTTCTTCGAGGGTGATCAACCGGACGCCTTGCGTGTTGCGTCCGATGATGCGTATATCCGAGACGGGCGCGCGGACCATCATGCCGCGGGTGGTGATCATCATGATGGATTGCTCGGGGCGGACGGTTAGGGCGCCAATGAGGGGGCCGTTGCGTTCGGACGTTTGGATGCCGATCAGGCCTTTACCGCCCCGCCGTTGGAGGCGGAACTCTTCGAAGTTGGTTCTTTTGCCGTATCCGTTGCGGGTGGCGAGGAGGAAGGCCGCTCCTTCCCCTACGAGGTCCATGCTTTCGACGGCGTCGTTGGGTTCCAGTTCGATGCCGCGGACGCCGGTTGTATCGCGGCCCATGGGGCGGACGTCGGTTTCCGAGAAGCGGATGGCCATGCCGCTGCGGGTGGCGAGGAGGATGTGGTCCTGACCGCGGGTGAGGCGGACCTGGATGAGGCGGTCGTTTTCCTGCAGGGCGATGGCGATGAGACCGCCGCGGCGGATATTGCGGAAGTCGGCGAGCGGCGTTTTTTTGACCAGCCCCTGTTCGGTGGCGAAGAAAAGGAAATGGCCGCCGTTGAACTGGCGGATGGGAAGCACGGCGGCGATTTTCTCATTTTCGCGGAGTTCGAGGAGGTTGACGATGGCTTTTCCCTGGGCCTGGCGGGAGGCTTCCGGGACCTCGTAAACCCGTTCCGCGTAGACGCGGCCGAAGCTGGTGAAGAAGAGGAGGGTGTCGTGGGTGGAGGCGACGAACAGGTGTTCGACGTAATCTTCTTCCCGGTTGGTGACGCCCGTGACGCCGCGGCCGCCGCGCCGCTGTTCCTTATAGGCTTGGACGGGGACGCGTTTGATATAGCCCCGGTGGCTGATCGTGATTACGCAGGGTCGGTCGGCGATGAGATCTTCGGTTCGCACTTCCCCTTCCTGAGGGACGAGCGCGGTAAGGCGGCCGTCGCCGTAGAGGCGTTTCATGTCGAGCAGGTCATCGCGGATCAGGGCATAGATTTTTCGGGGCGTGGCGAGGAGGTCTCGGAGCCAGGAGATTTGCTTGATGAGTTCGAGGTATTCGGCCTCCAACTTATCCCGCTCAAGGGCCGTGAGCTGATAGAGGCGCATATCCAGGATGGCGCCTGCTTGAATAGGGGTCAGGCCGAACCGGGTGACGAGCGCGGCGGCGGCCGCCTCCCGGTTGGGAGCTTCCCGGATGGTTTGGACGATTGCGTCGAGGTGGTTCAGGGCGATTTTTAATCCTTCCAGGATGTGGGCACGTTCTTCGGCTTTCCGGAGTTCGTAACGGGAGCGCCGGGTAATTACGTCGAAGCGATGGGCAAGGAAGCAATGGAGGAGCTCCTTGAGGTTCATGATGCGGGGCTGGCCGTTATCGAGGGCGAGGAGAATGGCCCCGAAGGTTGTTTGGAGGGCGGTATGGTGGTAGAGGTTATTGAGGATGACTTTCGCGATGACGCCCCGTTTCAATTCGATGACGATGCGGATTCCGTTCTTGTTGGATTCGTCTCGGATATCCGCGATCCCTTCGATCGTTTTTTCGTTGACGAGGGTTGCGATCTGGGTGACGAGGGCGGCCTTGTTGACGGCGTATGGGATTTCGGTAATGACGATCATTTCGCGGCCGCCGCGGCCTTCTTCGATTTCCGCTCGGCCGCGGACGATGAGCTGGCCGCGGCCGGTCCGATACATTTCGGCGATGGGGGTGAGGCCGCAGATCAATCCACCGGTAGGAAAATCGGGCCCTTTGACGGCGCGCATGAGGTCGTCGACGGTTGCGGCGGGGTTGTCGATCAGGAGGACGAGGGCGTCCACGAGTTCCCCGAGGTTATGGGGAGGGATATTGGTGGACATTCCGACGGCGATTCCCGTGCTGCCGTTCATGAGGAGGTTGGGCAGGCGGGCGGGGAGAACGGCGGGCTCAAGCAGTTCGCCGTTGTAGTTGCTGACCATGGGCACGGTTTCTTTTTCGATATCGGCCAGCAGTTCTTCAGCGAGGGGGGTGAGCCGGGCTTCGGTGTAGCGGTAGGCGGCGGCGTTGTCGCCGTCGATGCTTCCGAAATTGCCCTGTCCATCCACGAGGGGGTACCGCATGGCGAAGGGTTGGGCCATGCGGACGAGGGTTTCGTAGACGGCTGAGTCGCCGTGAGGGTGGTATTTGCCGAGGACATCGCCGACGATGTAGGCACATTTTTTGAAGGGGCGGTTGGGATGAAGCCCCATCTGGTGCATGGAGAAGAGAATGCGTCGGGCGCCCGGTTTCAGCCCGTCTCGGACATCGGGCAGGGCGCGGCCCACGATCACGCTCATGGAGTAGTCAATATAAGAACGCTGCATTTCCTCCGTGATATTGACCGACTCGAGCGAGGGGGCGGCGGGAGGGGGCGTGAGAGGAGGTTGGTCCATGACGGGGGGTGTCCGGAATGTTAGATATCGAGGTTGCGCACGTCGCGGGCGTGTTCTTGGATGAATTCCCGGCGTGGCTCCACTTCGTCGCCCATGAGGATGGTGAAGATGCGGTCCGCTTCCGCGGCATCTTCGAGAACGACTTGAAGGAGCTTGCGCTTTTCGGGATTCATCGTGGTTTCGTAAAGCTGTTCGGGATTCATTTCGCCGAGCCCTTTGTAGCGTTGGATGGCGACCCCTTTCCGGCCGATTTCCCGGATGCAGTGAAGGAGTTCGAAAAGGGAGTGAATCGGTTCGCCGGTTTCGCCGGCACTTCGGCGCAGGTGGAAGAGGGGAGCATCCTGACGGAGGAGTCCGGCAGGAGGAAACCCGCGGCGTTCGATTTGGGCGGCGAGGCGTTGAATCTGGGGGGCCTGATAGATTTCGACCCACCGAAGGCCGGGTTCGCCATTGCCTTCCGGTCCGCCGTTTTCGCCGAGGACGGGCACTTCACGGCCGAGGCGGAGTTCCATCTCTTCGCGAATTCGTTTGAGGTCTTCGTCTTTGTGTGCGAAGAGGGGAGGTTCGTCCTGGGAGCTTTCGTCGCGGAGGATGAAATAGCGGGGGTAGACGCCGCTTGTGGGGTCGCGGGCGGCGAGGAAGGACTGGAAAGGGATTTGTTTGCGTTGGAGGGAGTGGGCGAACCGTTCGATTTCGGCGATGGCTTGGAGGGCATCGAGGAGGGGAGCGGGACGGAAGGGGTGATCGGGATCGGCTGCGGGAGAGACCCGGACCTCTTCAACGCCCAATTCGAGGAGGCGGCGGGTGAGGGACTCGTCCGTCGGAAGGTATTCTTCCCATTTTTTACGGGAAATTTTGTAGAGGGGGGGCTGTGCGAGGTACACGTAGCCGTGTTCGATGAGTTGAGGCATCTGGCGGAAGAAAAAGGTCAGGAGAAGGGTCCGGATATGGGAGCCGTCGACGTCGGCGTCCGTCATGATGATGATTTTATGGTAGCGGACCTTGTGGACATCGAATTCGTCGCGGCCGATGCCGGCGCCGATAGCGGTCACGAGGGCACGGATTTCGGCGTTGTTGATGATCTTGTCGATTCGGGCTTTTTCCACGTTTAGGACTTTTCCGCGGAGGGGAAGAATCGCCTGGAATTCGCGATTGCGGCCTTGTTTGGCGGAGCCTCCGGCGCTGTCGCCTTCCACGAGGTAGAGTTCGCAGAGGGCGGGATCGCGTTCAGAGCAGTCGGCCAGTTTACCGGGCAGCGAAGCGGAATCGAGCGCTCCTTTGCGGCGGGTCAGATCGCGAGCCTTGCGGGCGGCCTCGCGGGCGCGGGAGGCAAGGATGCCCTTTTGGGCGATTTTTCGGGCGACGGGGGGATTTTCCTCAAAGTAGGCGGAGAGTTCCTCGTTGACGACCGACGCGACGATCCCTTCGATTTCGCTGTTGCCGAGTTTTGCCTTGGTCTGGCCTTCGAACTGCGGCTGGGGCACCTTGATGCTGATGACGGCCGTCAGTCCTTCGCGCACGTCTTCACCCGACATGGCTTCCTTGTCGTCTTTGAGAATTTTGGCTTCGCGGGCGTACGCGTTGATCGTGCGGGTCAGGGCGGACCGGAAGCCGCTGAGGTGGGTTCCGCCTTCGACCGTGTTGAGGTTGTTGGCGTAGCAGAGGATCGTTTCGGAGTAGGTGTCGGTGTATTGGAGTGCGATTTCGACCTCGACGTCCTCGCGGCGGGCATGGATGTAGATGGGTTTGGGGTGAAGGGGGGATTTGTTTTTGTTGAGGAGCAGAATGAATTCGGCGATTCCGCCTTCGAATTTGTATGTTTCCAGGCGTTCGGGTTCCTCTTGGGAGAGTTGGATTTCGAGCCCTTTGTTGAGAAAGGCGAGTTCTCGGAGCCGGGCGGCGAGGGTATCAAATTCGAAGCGGGTGACGGAGAAGATTTCAGGGTCTGGGCGAAAAGTAACTCGGGTACCTGTTTGGCGGGAGCTTCCGATAATCTCGAGCGGCGTGACGGTTTTGCCCCGTTCGTAGCGCTGGCGGTAGATTTTGCCGTCGCGCCGCACCTCGACTTCGAGCCATTCGCTGAGGGCGTTGACACAGGAGACGCCGACCCCATGCAGACCGCCGGAAACCTTGTAACTGGACTTGTCGAATTTTCCCCCGGCGTGCAGGGTGGTGAGAACGACCTCGACGGCGGGGCGTCCTTCCGTGGCGTGCATATCCACGGGGATTCCGCGGCCGTTGTCGTTTACGCTCACGGAACCGTCGGCGTTTAGGCGGACTTGGATATGGGTGCAGTAGCCGGCGAGCGCCTCATCTACGCTGTTGTCCACGACTTCGTAGACGCAGTGATGGAGGCCGCGGATGGCGGTATCGCCGATATACATGGCGGGCCGTTTGCGGACGGCTTCCAGTCCTTCCAGAACCACGATATTGCTGGCGGTATAGGCGGCACTTCCATCGGCCTTGGACATGGGTATCAGTTCTCCGAAATCAACCCGTCAACTGTATCAAAAATCGCTGTTTGAAACAATGCGAAAAAGTGGTTTTTTGATCTTTATACTCGGGGTTTTCAGGAGTGGACAAAGTGGCGCCGACGGGGTAGTATTAACCTATGAAAACGGCAATTCGTTGGCTGGTTTTTGGGGGAGTTGCGGTGGCCCTTTCGGGTTGCCGGCAGCAGGACGTTCGGACGTTTCGGGTGCACCTTGCGGGGGCGGAGGGCACAAACGATTTCGAACGGATTCGGGGTGTATTGATTCGTTTGGAAGGCGTCCAACCCGATTCGATCCGTTTTTTTGAAGTCGGGGAGGTGGAACTGCGGTACGACAGTATGAAGCTTGCCCGGAAAAATATCGAATACGCGATTGCGGGCGCCGGATACGGGGCGAACGAAATTCCGGCGGGTCAGGTTCCCGAGGAGCAGCGGCGACGGACTCCCTGAGCAGACGCCGATGATGGCTTTTGTGGAGCGGTTTTTGGACAGTCTGGCGATGGAAGAGGGCGCCAGTGCGCAGACGGTCGCGAGTTACCGGGTGGATTTGAGGGGATTCGTCTGTTTTGTGGGGGCACGGCGGCGGGCGGGGGTATCGGCGATCACATTGGAAGACGTGACGGCGTTTTTGCATCATGAAAAAGGGCGGGGGATGTCGGACGCGACGTTGGTTCGACGGATGGCAGCCCTTCGGAAGTTTTTTCGGTTTTTGAGCCGTGAAGGGTATGTAGGGGTGGATCTAGCGGAGGCGCTCGATCTTCCGCGTCGGTGGCGGACGCTGCCGGAGGTGCTGACGGAGCGCGAGGTGGCGGCATTGGTCCGAGCTGCGGAAGGGGAAACGGCGGAACGGATTCGGGATGCCGCGATGGTGGAACTGTTATATGGTTCGGGGTTGCGCGTGTCGGAGCTCGCGGCGTTGACTCTTGAGGATGTCCGGTTGGAAGAGGGCTTTGTTCGGTGTATGGGCAAAGGGAGTAAAATGCGGGTGGTTCCCTTTGGGCGCGCGGCGCGCAACGCTCTGGAGCGGTATTTGGCGGAGGGGCGTGGGAAACTGGCGGCGAGGGGGGAGACGCGGGCGTTTTTTGTCAGCCGGCGGGGGCGTCCCTTCACTCGGCAGGGGATATGGAAAAAGGTTCGGGGATTGGCGTTGCGGGCGGGGCTGGGCAAAGCGCTTCACCCCCATATGCTGCGGCATTCGTTTGCGACCCATCTCTTGGCCCATGGGGCGCCGCTCCGTGTAATTCAGGAGATGCTGGGCCATGCGGACATCGGCACGACGCAGCTATATACTCACGTGGACAGCGGGCGGTTGAAAGCGGTGCATCACCGTTATCATCCCCGCGGGTAGGGGAGGCTGAAATTTGATCTGGTGTTGGTCCTTGAAAAAGAAAAGAGCGGATCTCGATCCTCTGGCGGAGTTGGAGGCGAAGCTGGGTTATCGGTTCAAGGATCGGCGCTGGTTGGAAATGGCACTGATTCACCCTTCGCATCGGTACGACGGAAAGGCACCGGGGTTGGTGGACAATCAGCGGTTGGAGTTTGTGGGGGATGCGGCGCTGGGCTTGACGGTTGCCGAGGAACTTTTTCGGCGGCATCCGTTGTGGGATGAGGGGCGCCTGACGCAGGAGCGGAGTCGTTTGACGAAGAGTGCGAAGTTGGTAGCCGTTGCACGACGGAATGATTTGGGGCGTTGGCTGAAATTAGGGCGGGGGGAAGAGAGTACGGGCGGACGGGATCGAGATTCGAATTTGGAAGATCTGGTTGAGTCGCTTCTTGGGGCAGCCTATCTGGACGGTGGGATTGTTGCCGTTTCCACCATTTTTCAGAGGCTGTGGGGGCCGGAGTCTGGAGAGAAGGAAGCCGAGGTGGGGGAGAACCCCAAGGGGGAATTGCAGGAGGTCACACAAAAAAGGTGGCGTCAGCAACCCCGTTATGCGATCATCGGGATGGAAGGGCCGCCTCACGCGAGGGAATTTATCGTTCAGGTATCGGTTCAGGGACAAATTCTGGGGGAAGGGCGGGGAAGGTCACGACGGGCGGGGGAGCAGGCGGCGGCCCGGAATGCGTTAGAGCGGGTTTTTGCGGATGGGGCGGCTGGCACAGCGCGTTGAACGGAGGACGGGATGTCCTGGCTTGGAGGAGTGGGCGAGGGGGTTTGGAACGGTTTTCGTTCGGTGGCCTATGTCGCGGCGGTTATTGCGGCTACCCTTCGCTTGGGGGTGTGCCGTTCGACATGGTCGGCGCCGGTGCGGCGGGTACTGGTGCTTCAGGTTTATTTTACGGCGGTTCAGGCGATTCCCTTTGTTTTGCTTCTTTCGTTCTTGATGGGGGGAACGATTGTGGTGCAGGGGTATTTGTTGGCCCGATTGACGGGAGACAGCCGCCTTATCGGCGGGGTACTGGTTGTGTTGCTGATGCGGGAACTGGCCCCGTTGGTGGTGAATTTTGTAGTAATTGGGCGGAGCGGGTCGGCCATTGCCGCGGAGATGGCCGCAGGGGCGGTGGGGGGTGACTGGAAAACGTTGGAGGCGCAGGGGGTGGATCCCATGGTCTATCTCGTGACGCCCCGGGTGTTGGGCGCTGGTGTTTCGGTGTTCTGCCTGACGGTGTTGTTTGTGACCCTGGCCTTCATCTCGGGTTATTTTTTATCTGCATTATTGGGGCTGACGACGACGCCGCGCCATTTCGTTTCCCTTCTTTTTGCGGCGGTTTCTCCTGCGGACGGATGGGCGTTACCGGCGCGGACGATTTTGCCGGGGTTTATGACGGGGGCGATTGCCTGTGTGGAGGGGTTGCGGGTGCGGGGGCAGTTGACGGAGATCCCTCAGGCGACGACGCGGGCTGTGGTTCGGGCGACGACGGCACTGGTGGTTGTACTGGCGCTTTTGACGGTGATTCTTTATGCCTGATTCGGAATGCATTTTGGAATTTGAAGCGGTGGATCTGGTCGATCCGCTCTATCCTGCGGAATCGCTGCGGGCGATGAGTTTTTCCCTGCGCGCCGGAGAAAGCCTTTTGATCCGTCCCCGATTGGCGATTCACGAAGAAAAAGGGGGGCTGGAGTCATTTCCGTTGGCGGATTGCGTAGAGGGTCTGTGGCCCTGTTCGAGGGGAATGGTGCGGTTTCAGGGCCGTGCATGGTCGGATTATTCGACCCGCGAGCAATGGAAAGCCCGGGCGCAGATCGGTCGAGTTTTTGCCTTTCATGCATGGGTGAATAATCTGACGGTCCTGGAGAACCTGACGTTGGCGGGTTGTTTTCATCAGCTGGCAACGGCGAGCGAGTTGGAACGGCGTGCGGTCGAGTGGGCGCGCCGTTTTGGTCTTGACGGGGTGCCGGGGGTGCGGCCAGGGTTTGTCGGGAAAACGGAATTGCGTCGGCTGGAATGGGTGCGGGCATTTCTCCTCGTGCCTCGGCTGTTGCTTCTCGAGTTTCCGGAAATGGATGCGCCTTGGGGGGTGTTGCCGCTGTTGGTTCAAGCGGTGGTTGAGGCGATGTCAAGGGGCGCGGCGGTTCTTTGGATTACGGACGATCCCGCCCTGATGGCGGAGGCGCGTGCGCATGGTGCGGTTGTGATGGAGGCGGTGGGGGGGCAGTTGAAGCGGGTGGAGGAGAATGGGAAATGAGTCAAGCAACGGCTGGAACGACGCGTTTGCGGTGGGTGCATGAGGTCACAGGAGCGGTCGTCTTGTTTTGTGTGGGTCTATTTGTGGCGGGGTTGCTGCTGGCCGGTCGGGCGCAAGGATGGTTCGAGAAGGATTTTGTTCTGCGGACGACGTTGAAGAAGAGCGCGATGAATTTGCAGCGGGGAACGGAGGTCCAGATTCAGGGCGCATTGGCGGGTCGGGTTGGCGACATTGTTCCGGACGAGCAAGGAGACCTTCAGACGACCTACATTCTGCGCGGGCGGTTCCGGGATCTGATCCGGACCAACAGCGTGGCGGTGGTGAAGAAGAAGTTTCAGATTTTCGGGGATGCGTATGTCGAGATCACGCCGGGAGATCGGCGTCTTCCGCCCATGGAACCGCATGGATGGATCGAAACGATGGAAGACGTCCAATTGTTGGAAAAGATTGCCGAATTCGTTGAGGATGCGCGTCTGACGGTCATTCCCATGCTGGAAGAGGTTCAAAACATTCTGATGAATGTGAATGAGATTCTTTTGGCGGCGACCGAAGGGAAGGGGCTCGTCGGCGCGCTTCTTCGCGAGGAGGCGCTGGTTCGGAAGGTTGAAGAGATTCTGGAGGAAGTTGAGCGAACCACGGCGGAGTCCCCTGCGGTTGTGCGCGAGACGACGGCATTGGTGCAGGAGGCGAAGGGGCTGGTGGAAGATCTGCGTCGGCTGACGGGGGAAACGGAGGCGAAAATTCGGTTTCTGGACACGGCTAGGTTGGGACAAGAGGCGGAGAGCGTGATGAAGGGGGCGAGGGAGGCGGTCGCGACAGCGGAAGGGGTTTTGAAGGAAGCGGATCTTCCTTCGCTTCTTCGGGAGACGGAACGGATGTTGCGGGAGGTACGGCGTTTGACCGAAGCGTTGCAGCGTCACTGGCTCTTGCGCCGATATCGGGAAGGCCCCGACGCGGGGGTGCGGTGGGACGATCCCTGGCAGCTTCCGGTGGGGCAGGAGGAAATTCGATGAGCATACGGCGGTGGATGGGCGTGGTGGGTGGCGGGGTTTGTTTACTGCTGGTGGGATGCGCGAGTCGGGGCGGAGGGAGCTCGGTGACGGGGGGTGAACTTTTGTTTCGCGATGCGGTGGAAACGGCCAGGGCGGCGGCGGAAGGGGGCCGTTATGAGGCGGCGGTTTGGGGATATGCGGAGGCACGGCGGGTGGCGATTCGGGCGGGAAATCTTGGGGAGGCGACACGAAGCGCGTTGCGGGCGGGACAATGGGCGATTGCGGCGGGGCGGGGAGAGGAGGCGGAGCGGTGGTTGAGGTTGGCGGAGCAGGAGGGGCGGCTCATGGGCGTGTGGGATGTCGCGGCTCGGGCGCTTCTTTTGCGAGGGTGGTTTGCATTGGAAAGGGGGGAGACGGCTGCGGCTCGGGAGGCGTGCGAAGGGGTGTTGGCTTTATGGAAGAGAACGACCGATCGGGATCTGGAGCGGGACGTTCGTCTTTTTCGGGCGGAATTGGCTTTACGAGAGGGGGGATATGAAGAGGCACGTCGGGAGCTGGAGGCGATTTCTCGGCGGGCGAAGCCTGTGGCGGGTTCGCCGGCAGCGGCGATGGCGGAGCAGATTTTGGGGGGAATTTTAGAAGGCGAGGGAAGAAAGGGGGAGGCGGCGGAGCGGTATGAGGGGGCGGCTTTCCTTTGGGAACGGGTTGGCCGTCCGGACCGTGCGGCTCGTGCGTGGAAGCGTGCGTCGGAGCTTTGGAAGGAGGAGCGAGAGGCGGAACGGGGTGTGGTGGCATTGATACGCGCGGCGCTTCAGAGCGAGGCGATCGGAGAACGGGCTTCTGCGATACGGATGGTGCGGGAGGCGGCGGAGTGGGCGGCGGCAACCGGAATGGGCGGCTGGGCGGAATGGGCGATGGGGTTGGAGGGCTTGTGGCAAAAGGTAAGGACTCCGTGACCCAGGGGGGAGCGGGGGCTTCGCGCTCGTGATTTTCCCAGGAAGCCGGAAAAGCGTTGACATGAATTGGGAGTTTGTAGCATAATAAACTTCTTGTTTTTTTTGAAATCAGAAGGGTTTCAGGCGTTTTTTCGTCGAGGTGACGATGGCGAGTGGATCGAAAAAGAGATTGGGTAGGGGCCATTCGGCAGCAGACAATCCGAAAGGGAGAGGAACGGCGAAATCAAAAGGGGAAGGGATGGCGGAGCCGGCGATGGGGGACGTTTCTTCGGCGAAGGTTACGAGGTCTGCTTCAGGAGCCAAGACGGATGCGGAACGTCGCATGGAAGCGGCTCGGAAGCTCAAGGAGGTTGTTCTTTCGAATCGGGAAGAGCGGCAGACCCGGATTAAGGATTTGGTGCGGCTCGCCCAGGCGCAGGGATATTTGACGTTCGAGGATTTGAATGAGATTCTGCCCGAGTCGGTAATCCATTCGGAGGAGCTCGAGGGGTATTTGGAACTGCTTCGGGCGATGGACATTGACGTTATAGAGGGGGCAGAGGCCGAAAAGGCGCGCAAGGAGGGGCACAAACCGGGGCGGTCGCTCAAGGGCGAGCGTTTGGACATTTTCGACGATCCGATACGGATGTATTTACATCAGATGGGGCAGGTTCCGCTCTTGACGCGGGAGCAAGAGGTTGAAATCTGCAAGCGGATCGAAGCGGCGGAGATTCGGACGCGTTCTCTTTTCAACGAGTTCGGATTTGCTGCGACGGAGTACCTGAATCTTGTTGAACGACTGAAGAGCGGCAAGGAACGATTTGACCGGGTGATTCAGGATAAGTTTGTGGACAATCGGGAGAGTTATTTTCGAAAGTTGGAGAGGGTGGAGCGGGAGATTCGGAAACTTCACCGGCACCTGGTGCAGCTTTTTCGCGAAAGCCGGAAAGCGCGAATTTCGGAGACACGCCGCCAGCAGTGCTTGAAAGAAATGGACAAGGTGCGAAAGAAACTCATCGTGCAGTTCGACCGTCTTTCGCTGAAGCAGAAAGAGATCGAGGCGATGGCGGGTAAGATTGATATCGAGGAGCCGGCGGAGAAGGGGGGCGATGGGCATGGACGGGCGTACTATCGGGAGTGCCTGGCGGTTCGGGAAGAGCTGGCTCGGTTGAAAGGGCGGCGGCCCAGTCGGGGGCGGGACGAGCGGGTGAAAGAGCTGGAGGAGAAGCTGGGTCAGCTTGAGGAAGAGGCGTGCATGGACGCGGACATGTTTTTGGGCCGCTGTCGAGAGCTTCGGGAGGCGATGAAGGAAGGGATGGCGGCTCGCACGGAGATGGTGGAAGCCAATCTTCGTTTAGTCATCAGCATTGTGAAAAAATACATGAACCGTGGGCTTTCCTTTCTCGATCTGATCCAGGAAGGGAACACAGGGCTGATGAAGGCGGTGGAGAAGTTCGAGTATCGCCGGGGTTACAAGTTCAGCACATACGCCACCTGGTGGATTCGCCAGGCCGCTACGCGCGCCATCGCCGATCAGGCCCGAACGATTCGCATCCCTGTTCACATGATCGAGACGATCAACAAGCTGATGCGCGTCCAGAAGAAACTGGTGCAGGAATTGGGGCGGGAGCCCACGCCGGAAGAAGTGGCCGACGAGATGAACCTTCCCGTGGAGCGGGTGCGGGCGGTCTACAAGATGGCGCAGCAACCGATTTCGCTCCAGAGTCCGGTGGGCGATGGGGATGATGCGCACTTTGGAGATTTTATCGAGGATAAAGGGGCGGAAAACCCTTCGGAAATGACGGCGCACAGCTTGCTTAAGGAGCGGCTGAAGGACGTATTGAACACGTTATCGGACCGGGAGCGCCAGGTCTTGAATCTCCGGTTCGGGTTGGCGGATGGCTACCCCCGGACGCTGGAGGAGGTGGGGCGGCAATTTTCGGTCACGCGCGAACGGATTCGGCAAATCGAGGCGAAGGCGCTTCGAAAACTTCGCCATCCGACCCGTTTGAGGAAGCTGGAAGGGTTTTTGGAACTGCGCTGAGCGTGACGGGTCGGCCTGAAAGGTTCCTGTAAACAGATGAGAGGAAAAACGCATTCATGAAGAACGAATTACTGAGATGGACCTTTTTTTGGGGCGGGATGAGCGGGCTTGTATTTTTTGTACTTGGGCTGTGGCTGGGGCGCCGTTGGGAACGGATGCGGGAGCGAACACGGGGAGGAAGCAGTCGGGAGCGGGGACGGGACAGGAAGAACGGCGACGGGCGCGGGACATTTCAGGGTCGGTCCGGAGGAGCGACGATGGTGCCTTCGCGTCGGGAAGGGCCAGCTGAAATTTACGTCGGCAATCTTTCTTTGGATGTCACTCGGGATGAGATTCAAAGGGAGTTTGGGCAATTTGGGAAGGTGCTGAACATTCGGCTGATTGCGAAACGTGGAGAACCCAAAGGGTTCGGGTTTGTTGCAATGGAGAAGCAGGAGGAAGCCGAAAAGGCCATCCAGGCATTGCACGGTCGGGAATTAAAAGGCAGCGCGCTTGAGGTGAACATTGCCCGAACGCCCCGTGCTCGGCGGAATCATCGACGGTGACCGATAGGGGATGGGGCAAAAGGGGTGAGAGGCGGCTTTAGCGGGGGGCAGGGGTTGCGTTTGTCAGGCGGCGGAATTCGTCGAGTTTTTGGCGGCCATATTCAGCCAGGGCGATTACATCTGCCGTGATATTGAAGAAGCGATAGCCCATTTCGAGAAGTTCCTGGGTTGGCATGCCGACGGTGCCCGCGAACTTTCCATGCCGGATTGCAGTGTCCGCGACCTGTCGGCGTGCCTGGAGGAGGAGAGGGTGATTCCATTCGGCGGGGGCGCCGATGGCCTGGGAGAAATCGCTGGGTCCGAAGAAGAGCATATCGATTCCGGGAACGGCGGCGATCGCGTCGAGTTCGGCCAGAGGTTCGGGATCTTCGATTTGGATGATCACGAAGCGGTTGGCGTTTGCTTCACGGAGGTATTGACGGAAATCTAGCAGGCAGTATGCGCCGTCGCGATTTCCGCCGTCCACAGGGCGGCGTCCGATTGGGTAGAACCGGGTGAGGCGTGCGAGGGTGCGGGCGTCGTCCGCGCTCATGACGTGGGGGACCATGATGCCGGAGGCATCCAGTTCAAAGGGATGAAGGAGGTCGGAGTAAGACCCTCGCGGCACGCGGACGAGAACATCCATATCCCGGGCTTTTGCGGCCAGGATTTGGCTTTCGAGCGTTGACAGATCGGTGGGGGTATGTTCTTGGTCGAGCCAGGCGCAATCGTAGCCGAGGAGTCCGGCGATTTCGATGGCGCGAGGGCAAGAGAGGTTGAACTTGAAGGAGTTGACGACGCCTCCTTCCCGGAGGCGGTCGAGGACGCGACTCGGGCGCATGTTCATGAGGTGGGGGATCCTGGGGATGGCGGCGATTCGACCATTTCGCGAACGGCGTAGACGGGTTTTTTCTGGGATTCGTGATAGGTGCGGGTTTGGAGTTCTGCGAGCAACCCCATACTAATGAACTGGATGCCGAAGAAGATGAGCATGAACGGTGTGGTGACCCAGAAGGGGCGTTTGGCGAGCCCGACGAGGGTTTCGACCCATGGGGTTTTCAGGAAGGGGTAAAGGAGATGGGGGATGACCATAACGGCGAGGAGGGCGAGGCCGATGGCGAGGGAAAGAAGTCCCCACCGTCCGAAGATCTGGATGGGGCGGGTGCTGTAACGGAGGAGGAAGTTGACGGTGAGGAGGTCGAGGATTACGCGGGTGGTTCGGGAGAGGCCGTATTTGGACTTTCCGAAACGGCGGGGGTGGTGGCGGACGACGACTTCGCCGATTGCGCCGCCGACCCAGCTGGCGAGGGCGGGGAGGAAGCGGTGCATTTCGCCATAGAGCGAGAGCGTTTCGATCACTTCCCGGCGGTAGACCTTGAGCGTGCACCCGTAGTCATGCAGGCGGACACCGGTGAAGCGGCTGATAAGGGCGTTGGCGAGTTGGGAGGGGAGGCGGCGTGTGAAGAAGGGATCTTTCCGGTCTTTGCGCCAGCCGCTGACGACGTCGAGTCCTTGTTGTTCGAGTGTTTCGACCAACAGGGGGATATCCTCAGGGTCGTTTTGAAGGTCGGCATCGAGGGTGACAATAAGGCGTCCGCGGGCGTGATGAAAGCCGGCGCTCATGGCGGCGGTCTGTCCAAAGTTCCGGCGGAGGCGGATGGCGCGAATTCCTTTTTGCCGGGTGGTCCAGATTTTGAGTATTTCCCAGGAACGGTCCGAACTTCCATCATCCACGAGGACCAGTTCCCAGGAGCGGCCGAAGTGTTCCAGAGACTGAACGACGCGGGGGATGAGGTGATCGAGGTTTTCCTCTTCGTTATAGACCGGCACAACAACCGATAGTTCCATCGACGTTTTCCGCAGGGTTAATTGGGGGTCAGTATTGGGAGGCGTTGGTGGTCACGACCTTGAACAGATAGAGGTAGTAATTGGTGGGAGGCAGGAATTGGAGCGTGTAGGTCCACGTGTTGGTATCCAGTTCGTAGACCTCGAAATTCTGGACGGGGGTCCAGCTTCCCGGCATGAGGAGGTTGGTCGTCATCCAAGGGGCGGGCAGCCAGTTGTTCGTACCCGTCACGGTCATCCAAAGACGCTGGCTTTCGAACCACAAATCGACGATTCGGACCTCGGAAGGCGGGCGGTTTTCAACGATGTCGGAGGTGGGAATGAGCGTCTGGTCGAGGTTGATTGCGCCTGGGGTGGCGGAGACTTCCTCGAAGAGCCAGGTGAAGTCGGAGCCGAACGAGCCGTTCCCGATGGCTCGGATGCTGTAGCTGTCGAAGCCGAACCATTCCCCCCCGTCATTGCCGATGTAGGCAAAGCGGCGGGCCTTGAGGGATGCAACTTCCGATTCGTTGTCCGCGAAACAGACGGCGTGTGAATACATGCCGGCCGGTCGCTGGAGGGCGATACCGCCTGGATAGGGGATATCGTTTGTCAGGACCAGATCGGGCGTGATGGGAAGAGTCGTCTTTCCGAGCACGAAAAATCCGAAACCGTTGGTCTGGTCCGGCAGGGTGGTTCCCGGCGGAATGGTGTAGGAAAACATCTGCTGGGGGGGGTCGGCGTTATTGAAGAAGACGATTTTCCAGTTTGCGATATCCATGGAGCGGCGGCCGCAGAGTTCGACGAAGTCGTAGAGATGGGGGTAGAAGAAGAGGGTGTTTCCAGGATCCACTTCGTTGATCCACACGGCATTTGTGGGGCAGGAGAGGACGATGTAGTAGGGGATATTGGTTCCGTAGTCGAGGGGGTAGTAGAACCAAGGGGTAGCGAAATCCCGATTGGTCTTGGGCGAATTGGCGATCAAGCCGTCCTCCCCTTCGAAGACCGCGCGGACCTGGTAGGATACGAACGTGTCGGACGGCTGGCGGGGGATGGGTTCGATCGTCCGCCATGTCCATGTGCGGTTCGAGGCGTTGGCTGCCACGATATCCATTCCGAGGGTATTGGTGGTGGTCCAGCCGCCGTAGTTGGTGGCCAAACTGTAATCGCAATAGAGGGAGATGTTGACTGGGTTCATGAAGGGGTCTTTGAGGTCGATGTACACATGAACCTTGTTGGTGAAGACGGGGGCTTCCGGGGAGATATGAAGGTTGGTGAGGATGAAGTCGGAGGCGACCGGCTCTGTTACGATAATTTCGTCCAGTGCGATTCGGGCGGTTTGATTGGTCACATTGACGATCCGGACATAGCGGGCATTGGGGTCGAAGTGGTAGAGACGGAGGTAGCGGTAGGCGGTGTTGACGATATTGGTGAGGTGGTAGATCGTGGTCCACTCATCTTCCGACGCGCCGCCCGTGGCTGATTTTTGCAAGCGGAGATATCCGGACGGTGATCCGCCGGTGTGGGTATTTCGATACCAAAAACTGAGTTCGCCGAATCCCCGGGGGAGGTAAGGGGATTTAAGGTAGGGCCATTGGGAGAAGTCGGTTCGGTTGGGGTCGGCGCCGGAGGTGCCGTTGTTGAGGATCATGACGCGGTCGCGGAACTGGACACTCGATTCTTCACTGACGCGGGCGTTGTTGGCCTGCCAGGACCCTTCGGTTGGAAGGCCGGTGACGCGAACATCATCGAGGACGAGGCGGCCTTGTTTGGGAATGACCTTCATGTAGCCGACGGCGTTGGTCATAGGGGCGAGCCCGTACGCCGTGAAGAGGGAGGGGTTTGCCGTTACCGTGTCGAGGAGTTCATCTACGAGGTTGGTTCCGGAGAGTCGGGAGAAATAGACTTCGAAGGAGACGGTTTGGCCGTCGGCGCTGCGATAATAGAGGTCGAAAAATCCGACTCCATTTGTCATAAGGGGCGAACGCAGATAGGCGGGCTCATTGAAGCGGCGGGTATTGAATTCCAGCGCGATTCCCGCATTGGTGATGGAAGGGTTATTGGGATTGCGTCCGGTGTTGGTGGAGATCCAAGCTTCAGCCGCGGTCCAGCCGTTTGAGGAGAAATACGTCGCGTTGAAATCCGTGAAATTGAGGCTATCGAGCAGAACGCACGTATCGCCGGCGGAGTGTTCGAAAATCACGCTATGGAAGGCGCTGGTTTGGACGAGGATGTTCGTGGAGCGCCACGTGTTATCCACGATCCCGGTGATCGCGAGCAACGTCTGCCAAAGGGTGGGGGTTTCGTAGGCGGGGTAGTTGGTGGGACCGAGATGGACCCGGAGAGTTGCAGGAGGCGGGTTGGAGGGTTCCCACTGTTCGGTGACGGGGTTCCAAACGTTGGTATGGAAGGCCCGATAGGAAAAGGAAATGGTGCCGATGCCTTCGAGGGGATAGTTGCCTTGCTGCGCGTTGATGACCCATCCGCGGCCGTAGGAGCGGGGAATATCGGACAGGCGGGCCACAAAACCTGCCGCGTTGGCACCCGAGCCGACGTTATTGGTGATCAGGGCGTCGTAGATACCCCATCCTTTCGTTCCACCGTAGAGCTTGTTGGTGTAAACAGAGAAGGGTTTTTGTCCTGCCGCATTGGTCCACGTGCCTGAAGCTTCAAAGTTTTCCAAGGCATCCCGGACACCGTTTGTGGGCCACGAATCGAAACTTTCACCGAAGATTTCGGAGTCGCTGTTGCCGGAATACATAAAGGTGGAGGAGACGCTCCAGTTTTCGAAGAGTTGGCTGTCGGCGCGGCGGATTGAGTATTCGCCGGTGCGTTCGTTGAAGCGGACGAAGATCTGTCCTTGAAGGGGGGAGCCGACGGTGAGGATGGGATCGAGACCGTTATGGAGAGCGTAATCATGGAGGGGGGGGTTCGTTTTCCACACGTTGTCGTTACGGCCCCAGTTAGTGATGGAGGAGGAGTAACCGGATCCGGTGTAGTTGGAGTAGCCGTTGAAATAGAATTGAATGGTTGAGGCGGGCGACGCGAGGCGGACGACGCCTTGCCAAACGTAGTCGTCCACGAGCGCCATGTTGGTTCCTCCGACGTCGGCGGCGGCATACAGGGTGCCGTAGTCGGTTTTTTTGAGGCCGGGCCGGTAAGTAAAGGGCGAGGCGGTGGGGTTGTTGGTTGGGTAATACATGGGGCTGCGGGCGAGTTCGGGGATATGGCTATAGCCGTCGAAGTCGGCGCGGATGTAGAATTGGACGTCCTGGTTGAAGGTGGAAGGAGGGATATTGGTAGCCGTTGTGAATCGCCGGACGGCGGGGTCCTTGGTCATGGTAAGGGGCCCTTGGAAATTGGGTTGGCCGGGCAATTTGTAATAAAGCTTGGGCTGGATGTTGTAGGCGGGCATGCCAGGTTGGAAGGTATCGATGTCGCAGGTGATCCAGACGGCGTCGTTGCTGGCGGGGTAGCCGGGGCGGATCAGCAGGTTACTGAAGGCGACGGCGGCGGACCGTTGGGCGATGGCGACGCGATCCAACCCCATATAGCTTTCGCCGCTGCTTTTTCGGAGCATGATGCGGAAGAGATTGTTCGTGAAGTCGACCCGTCGCATGGTCCAATTGGTTGAAGAGGGGACGGTAAAGTTGGTGACGAAGGTCCATTCGTTTGTATTGTTCCAGTTTGTCGAGGGGGTAGGGGCATAGGTGGTGTGGACGCTGAGTTCGTTTATTTTGGCGTCGTAATTTCGCACCCAAAAAGTGAGGTGGACCATTCCGTAGAGGTTGGTGATGAGGGGGGTAATCAGGACGGAGTCTTCACTATTGAAGCGGGTACCCTGTGTGAACCAGATGGCGCGGTTTGTGGAGCCTGGGGCGGCCCAAAACTGGCCGTCTCCGCGGCATTGGGCGTTGTAGACGGACCAGTCGTTGTAGCCGGGGCCGGAATAGATTCCCTTGTTGTCGGTACTATAAGGCCAGGATTCGAAGCCTTCGAACGTTCCGCCGTCGGCGTTGGAATAAACGAGGGGGTTGGCGGATCCGCCGTAGGGGTGATAGGCGGGGCTGGAGTAAGAGGCTCCGAATCCCGAATAGGCGCAACGGATGAAGTAATACATGTTGCCGATCGGGCCGGGCGGTATGACGGCGCGGTAGAGGTTTCCCGACACATTGGTCATGGGAACGTATTCATAATAGGAAATGTCCGTTGTGCCGGCTTTATACCAGAGAGTGGGCTGAAAGTCGGTTGCGCCGGTCAAGGGATGGATTTCGATGCTGACAGTGACGGATTCCATGATCGTTGGGGAGGAAGGAGAGAGGGAATGATTCGTGAACGCGACTCCCGCGCCTGCATCGGAGACGACGATTTCATCGAGACAAAGGCGATCGTTGATTGCCGCGGAGGTGTTGCGGATGCGAACGTATCGTTGCACGCGGTCGGAGAGGAAGGTGTAGAAGAACTGGTAATCCACGGCTCGGACATTGGTGACGGTTGCGACCGCGGTCCACGTGCCGGTTGGGGTGGGGGCGGTTTCCACGGCGAAGCTGACGGGGCGCGAGCCGTCGTCGTACCAGTTGCGGTAGTAGAAGGAGATTTCCCCGATTCCGTTGGTCATTTCGGGCGAACGGAGCAGGTTGTTGGTGGAGGAGCCGCCCTGGAGGACGAGGAAATCGCCGTCGAGGATTCGGGCGGCATCGTTGGTGTCGCTGGTTTGGCTTCGGCGTCCGGCGAGGAACCAGCCGTCGGCGTTGGCGGACCATCCGTAACTGGTGGGCCAGCCTTCGCCTGTGACGATCTGGGCCCGCTGGACGTTGTAGTTCAGATTGCTGTCATTGAACGAGAAGACGAAGTATCCGGAATGGAGACCGCTGATTAGGATATCGCTCCCGACCGTTTCGGCGGTGCCGTAAACGGGGAGATTGGTAACGCTCTGATTCCCATCGTACCAGACGGGGTTGCCGCCTCCGGAAGCGGCGAACCGGAAGGTGGGAGAGGCTGCATTGGTGACGCCGAGCGTGGCGCGCCAGTTGCCGTTTGCATTGAGTCTCATGGAGCGGATCAGGGCGCCCGTCACGGTGACGGAGGAGTAGGTCGAGGTCCAGGGAATGGAGCGGAAGAGGGTTCCAAAGACCGTATTGGTCGCGTTAACGGGGTAGTTGGTTGGGGAGACGGGATCGGGTCCGCTGAAGGAGACCGTGAAATAGTATTCGAGGGCGAGGCCGGAGATCGTTTGGGCGGGAATGTTGGAGGTGGTTTGCCAGGTGTTATTGGTGAGCCAAGCCATGGGGATTGCGGTATAGGAGCCCGAGCGGTTCAGCCGGTACCAAGCGGTTGCGGAGATATTGGAGGCGCCGTTGTGGGGGAGAATATCCACGCGCAGGTGGGTGACGGCGCCTGTGACCGGAGGGTCGGGAGAAGTGATTGCATTGGTGACGGTGACTTGTGCGGGTTGGACCGTGTAAGCCAAAGGGCTTTCGAAGATCATGGGGTAGAAGAAGGGGCTGGAGTGGGCGCTCTCATACCCTTCAAAGGAGCATTCGAAGAAGTATTGCACCACGCCGGCGCCGCCGGGTTTATCGCCTTTTCCGGGCGGGATGGGGGTAGCCGTTGTGAACAGATCGTTCGACCGGTTCATGGCGATGGAGTTCCATTCGCCGGTGGATCCGGTACGGTACCAGAGGGTGGCCTGTCGGTTTGACGCGCCTCCAAGGGGAAGGATGGTGACGGAGACCGTGACCGGATTTGAAGCGGCAGGGAGGGAGGGGGTATGGACGGCATTGGTGAACAGGAGGCCAGCGCCTGGCTGAGCGATCAAGATTTCATCGAGACAGAGGCGGGCATTGGGATAGTGGGGGCTGTTGAGGATTCGGATATAGGAATACTCGCGATCGGCTGGGACCACGATTAAGCGGTTATAGCCTGGGGCGTACACGTTGGAGACCACTTGGATTGGCGCCCATTCTGAGGCGTTTGTGCCCCCGGTTTTGGATTTTTCGACATGGACTTCGGTTTGGGGGGCGCCGTTGGTGTTATAGTTGCGGTACCAGAAAGCGATTTCGCCGATACCGTAGGGGAGGAAGGGGGAGCGGAGCCAGGAGACCGTATTGCTTTCCAGCGCGACAAAATTATTGCGAAGCTTGACGTCGCTCAACGAAGAGACCAAGCCGTTGTGAAGAATCCAGCCGTCGTTCGTATAGGTGCCGGGGACGGGCGCCACCCAGGAGTCGAAATCGGATGCGACCACATGCTTGATGGTGTAGGCACGGTTTGTTTCGATGAATCGGAAGAGCAGCTGTCCGGTATTGGTAGGGGGCTGAATGTGAATAGCGGTGCCATTTTCTTCGGCCACGAGCGTGAACGGGGGAAGAGACGTGGACTGATTGTTATCGCCCCAGGTTCGGTTGGTTGAATTGCTGACTCCCTGGAACTGGATGGAGAAACTCGTTCCCGTGTAAGAAACGAAGGCTTCCCACTGATAATCGTTGGCCAGGGTCATGACAGCGGAGAGATCGCCGATGAGATTCATGGTGCTGTTTTGGGCCTGGTAGGGGCGGATGGCGACCTCGTAGAAGGCTGGGGCGGAAGGACCCGCGGCGGGGTAATTGGTAGGGGAGTCCGCCCCATGGGGAGGAGGGCCATTAAAAGTGGCTTGGACGTAGTAATATACCTTACCGATTCCCTGGCCGGGAATGGGCGATTGGGTGACATAGGAATTGGGGCTACTGGTTGAAATCATGGAAATGGGGTTCCAGGAACCAGCCTCTCCCACGCGGTAGTAGGTGGTCAACTGGATATTGGAGGGCATGCCGTAGGGGGTGATTGTGGCGGAGATCAGGACTTCATCATTCACGTAAATGTCAGGTGAGCCCTGGGTCGTGCGGACGTTGACGGAAGCGATTGCGATTCGCGCCGGCGGATGGGACATTGAGACATCGTCAATATAAAACGCATATCGGGGGGCGCCCAACGCGGCGATTCGCAGATACTGGGATCCATAGAGGTGGAGGTTTGTGCTGAACAACACAAAGGAAGCAGAATTGGAAAAAGGAATAACAGCCACTGTGGTCCAGTTGGTTCCCGTTTCGGAGCGTTGGATCAGGTTGGTGCCGAGGAAGAGGCGGGACTGTCGGGCGTAAAAGGAAACCGTGCCGATTCCATTGGTGATGGGAGGAAACTGGAGAAAGCCATTGGAAGAGGTTGTGGGAAACTGAAGACTTCGGGGGGTAAAGTTCGTATAGGAAGTTTCCATCACGATTGCGCCATTTCCAACGGTCCAACCGTCGTACGAGCCGGAACCTGGGGGCCAATTGGCGAAAGATTGCGTGAACTCATCGGCATAGCCGACCGATATCGCGAGCACGAAAGCGAGCCATACAGAGGCCGCTTTTGGGAATGTCGTCCATCGCCTTTTCATGGGGAACCTCCTTCCCGCTTCCAATAATAGAATATCCTTTTTTCGGCTATTCTACAAATTATTTCTCCGTGTGGGGGAAGAAACAGTTTTTCTTCTCGCGATTCGGATCATGCGCTATGATGGCCTGTCATGGACGGAAAGCGGAAGATGTCGCCTTGGTCTCAGCCGGTTCGCCGGGGGTGGAGTGAGGAGACGCGTCTTACGGTCATCGCGACGGTGGTCATTCTTGGAATTGGTGCTTTGGCGGCGGTCAATCTCTATGTTCTGAACACCCTTTATAGTCGTTCGATGCAAGCGGGGGAAGCGCAGGAGGCGGCGCAGTTGGGGATGCAGATGGCGGCTCGGATTGCGGAGCTGCCGGTGGTGGGGAATCCGGCGCCTCGGGAGCGGGATTGGCGTGAATTTTCTCGATTGCTTCACACCTTCGGCAAGTTTTTTCCGATTTTGCAGTATGTGACGGTAATCGAGGGTGGAGAGGTCCTATTTCAGGAAGCGTTAGACGAGCCGAGTGTGTGGTCCAATCGGCCCTCTCATTTGATTCTTGGCGCGATTCCGCGGGTGGGGAGGCAGATTTTGACGATGGGGGGGCGTTCGGTGCCGGTTCTGACGTTTAGTCTGGATGTGGCGACGCCGAACGGTGCGGTTCGGACGGTGGAAGTGGCGATTCGGCGGGAGGTCCGGAGTGCGGAGGAATCGGAGTCCCGAGCGGCACTTTTTCAGATGTTTCGCATGTCGCTGACGACGGTGGCGGTGGGATTCATTGCGTCGGTCTTGATTGTGGGTTGGCTGATTCGGCGCGAATTAAGGCGTACGGAGTGGCGGCGGCAGCAGGAGCACCTGGCCTTTGCGGGTGCGATTGCGACCGGCATCATCCACGATTTCCGCAATCCGATGTCATCGCTTCGGTTGGATCTTCAACTGTTGTCGAAGGAGGTGGAGAAGGGGGATTCTGCCAGCGGCGAGCGGCTGCTTCAGCTCAGCCAACGGGCGCGGAGCGCGGTGGATCGTCTTGATGATATTTTGAAGGAGTTTCAGCATTTGGCGCGGCCGGAGCGTGAAGAATGGACATGGGTGGATGCGAATGGAGTGGCGGCGGATTGCGGGCGGCTGGTAGGCTCGCGGTTCAGTCGGGCGGGGGTGACGTTGGCGCTTGATCTGGCGCCGGGGCGTGCTTGGGTGATGGCGAGCGAAACGGGTTTGAAAAGGGCGCTGCTCAATCTGCTTGTCAACGCGGAGCAGGCTTCACCGAAGAACGGCCGGGTATTGTTGCGGACACGCGTGGAAAATCGGACGGTGATTCTGCAGGTGGCCGATCAGGGACCTGGGGTTCCGGTTGGGATGCGGCATGCGATTTTTGAAATGTTTGTTACCACCAAGCCGAGCGGTTTTGGGCTTGGCCTTCCCTTGGCGAAAGCGGCGGTGGAATCCTTTGGAGGAACACTCTCGGTGCGGGAATGGGACGGAGGCGGTGCGCTTTTTGAGATTCGGCTGCCGTTGGCGGAGGAGGGGCCCGGTTCGTCCTCGCTTCCGGGGAAGGAGAAGTCAGACTGACATGGACACCACGACACCTCATGGCGCCCATATATTACTGGTAGAGGACGATCCGGACGGGCGAAAATCGGTCACCGAGGCCTTGGAATACGGGGGGTGGACGGTCACGGCGGCTCCGGACGGACGGACAGCGGCTGCGCGGCTGCGCGAAGAAGATTTTCAGGTTGTTCTGACCGATCTTGTTCTGCCTGACATGAATGGGCTGGAGGTTTTGGAAGTGGCCCGGCAACTCCAACCTCATGTGCCGGTCGTCATTATGACGGCTTATGGGTCGGTCGAAACGGCGATTCGGGCCTTGAAATCGGGAGCGTACGATTATTTGGTCAAGCCGCTGGATTTGGAGGAATTGCAATCTCGGATCGAGCGGGCGATCGAGACTTACGCTTTGCGGCATGAGGTGGGGGCGCTGAAGGAGGTTTTGGAGGACCGATTTTCGTTGAAACAGATGGTGGCCGAATCCTCGGCCATGAAGGAGGTCATTCGTCAGATCAAATCGGTGGCGCCGACCAATGCGACGGTTTTGATTTTGGGGGAGAGTGGGACGGGGAAGGAGCTGGTGGCTCGGGCTATGCACGGTCAGAGTCGACGAGCGAAGGGGCCATTTTTTGCTGTCAATTGTGGAGCGTTTACGGAAACGTTGTTGGAATCGGCGTTGTTTGGGCATGAAAAGGGATCGTTTACGGGAGCGACGCAACGGCGGCAGGGTGCTTTTGAGCGGGCGAGTGGGGGAACTCTATTTTTGGATGAGGTGGCTATTGCGCCGAAATCGGTTCAAATGCGTTTGTTGCGGGCGATCGAGGAGAAGGAGATTCTGCGGGTAGGGGGTGAAACGGCCATCAAGGTGGACCCCCGGATTGTGGCGGCGTCCAATCGAGATTTGGACGCACTGGTAGAGGAGGGGATTTTTCTTCCCGACCTTCTCTTTCGGCTTCAAGTGGTGCAGATTCGGGTTCCGCCCTTGAGAGAACGGAAGGAGGATATTCGTCCCTTGGTGGATCGGTTTGTGGCCATGGCCTGTGAAGAGCATGGACGGGCCATTGATCGGATCGAGCCGGATTTTTATGGGGTGCTTGAGGCGCATTCTTGGCCCGGCAACGTGCGGGAACTTCGCAACGTGGTTGAATCGGCTGTCATTATGGCGAGCGATCGTACTCTGCGGGCTCGGGACGCCACGATCTCACGAGAGGGAATTCAGCGGAAAAACGATTTGACGGCGTGGACAGTTCCGGCCGGGATGACCATGGCGGCCATTGAAAAAGAGGTCTTACTGCAGGTCTTGAGGAGAAACAAGGGCAACCGGCATTTGACGGCCCAGGAGTTGGGTCTAAGCACTCGAACCATTCTCCGGAAGATCAAGGAGTATAATTTACCTTTTTGATTAGGCGGGCTCTGGCGGGGTGGAACCCGGCAGCGGCCCTTTGCCGAGCGACATAAAGTCCCAATAAGACATAATGGCGCAAGTCAAAATAAAAAAGCCTAGAATTTGTTTATTTTTTGGTGTGGCATAGACTTTGCTAGACGAGGAGGAGATCACGGAGGGAATACGATGGACCTGAACAAGTTTACGCGGAAGGCGCAGGAAGCGGTTTTAGAGGCTCAAAATACGGCTCTACGATATTCGCATAATGAGATCGATGGTGAACATTTATTGTGGGCGCTTTTGAATCAGGAGAACGGGCTGGCACCGCGAATGTTGGAGCGCCTGGGAGTTCCGCTGGCTGCTTTTCGAGCGCGGGTGGAGCAACTGTTGAGTGAAAAACCTCGGTTAGGGGGAAGCGCTGACGCGAGCCGATTGGGCATGACCGCGCGTTTGGGGCGGTTGATGGTTAAAGCCGGGGATGAGGCGAAGCGGTTGAAGGATGAGTATATTTCCGTCGAGCATCTTTTGCTGGCATTTTTGGATGAAGGGCGGGGTACGAGTACGGGGCGATTATTTGCGGAACATGGGGTAGACCGGGATCGGTTTCTGAAGGAGCTGATGGCGGTACGGGGTAATCAGCGGATCACGACCGATGACCCGGAGAGCCAGTATGAAGCGTTACAAAAATATGGGGTGGACCTTGTGGATCTGGCGAGGAAGGGGAAACTTGACCCGGTGATCGGGCGGGATGCAGAAATTCGGGCGGTGATTCGAATTTTGAGTCGGAAAACGAAGAACAATCCTGTCCTCATAGGCGAACCTGGCGTGGGCAAGACGGCGATTGTCGAGGGGCTGGCCCAGCGGATTGTGCGTGGCGACGTTCCGGAGGGATTGAAAAACCGTTCGATTTTCGCCTTGGATATGGCGGCGTTGCTGGCGGGGGCGAAATATCGGGGGGATTTTGAGGAACGCCTCAAAGCGGTTTTGAACGAGGTGAAAGCGTCGGAGGGGCGGGTCTTGCTGTTCATTGACGAGTTGCACACGATTGTGGGGGCGGGGCGTACGGAGGGTTCTCCGGATGCGGGCAACATGCTCAAACCCATGCTGGCGCGTGGGGAGCTTCACTGCATTGGGGCGACGACGCTGGACGAGTATCGGAAGCACATGGAGAAGGATGCGGCGTTGGAACGGAGGTTTCAGCCGGTGATGGTCGATCCGCCGAGTGTCGAGGATACGATTTCCATTCTGCGCGGATTGAAGGAACGATTCGAACTTCATCACGGCGTTCGCATTCGGGATTCCGCGCTTGTGACCGCGGCGGTGCTCGCCGATCGCTATGTTTCCGACCGTTTTCTTCCTGACAAAGCGATTGATTTAGTGGACGAGGCTTGCGCTTCGATTCGCACGGAGATTGACTCGCTGCCGGCGGAACTGGACGAAGCGTCGCGGCGGATCATGCGGCTTGAGATTGAGGAGACCGCCCTGGCAAAGGAGTCGGATCCTGGTTCGAAAGAGCGGTTGGAGGCTTTGCGCCGCGAACTGGCCGAGCTCAAAGAAAAAGCGACTGCGATGCGAGCGCAGTGGGAAAAGGAGAAGGGGACCCTTGCGGAAGTTCGGCGGCTCAAGGCGTTGCTGGAACAGAAACGGCAGGAAGAAGCGGAGGCGGAGCGGCGGTATGATTTGGAACGTGCGGCGCGATTGCGGCATGGGGAGATCCCCGAACTGGAACGGAAAATTGCGGAGTTGGAGAAGCGATCGCAGGAAGCGGGAGGCGCTGCTCCTCTATTGCGCGAGGAGGTGACGGAAGAGGAGATTGCGGAAGTCGTCTCGCGATGGACGGGTATTCCGTTGACCCGGCTCATGCAGGGGGAGCGGGAAAAGCTTCTGCATTTGGATGAGGTATTGCACCGGCGAGTGGTGGGGCAGGACGAGGCGGTTCGCGTGACGGCCGATGCGGTGCTTCGGTCGCGCGCGGGCATTCACAATCCGCGCCGGCCGGTTGGCGTCTTCCTCTTTCTGGGGCCAACGGGCGTGGGCAAGACCGAAATGGCCAAAGCCCTGGCCGAGGCGCTTTTCGACAGCGAGGAGCAGTTGGTCCGCCTCGATATGAGCGAATACATGGAGAAGCACACGGTCTCGCGGCTGATGGGAGCTCCTCCCGGGTACGTCGGATTCGAAGAAGGCGGACAACTCACCGAAGCGGTGCGGCGCAAGCCTTATTCGGTGGTGTTGCTGGACGAGGTCGAAAAAGCCCATTCGGACGTTTTCAACGTTTTGCTTCAAATCATGGATGATGGCCGCCTTACGGACTCCCACGGTCGGACCGTGAATTTCAAGAACACGATCATGATCATGACGAGCAACATCGGTTCGCCGATTCTTTTGGAGGGAATTACGCGCACGGGAGAGATTCCGGAGGGGGTGAGGCGACGCGTGATGGAAGAGCTGCGGCGTCATTTTCGGCCGGAGTTTTTGAACCGGGTGGATGACGTAGTGCTCTTCAAGCCGCTCCGGCCCGAGGAGATTCTGCGGATTGTCGATCTGCAGTTAGAGGATTTGCGGCGGCGGCTTGCGGAACAGCGGATTGGGCTTGCCGTGACGGAAGCCGCGCGCCGAGTGCTTGCGGAAGCAGGCTACGATCCGGTGTACGGGGCACGGCCGCTCAAACGCGTGATTCAGCAGCGGGTCGAGACGCCGGTGGCGCGTCTGATCGTTTCTGGCCGGATTGCCTCTGGGGGCACGGTGAAGGTGGACGCACGCGAGGGGGAGATTACGGTGGCGGAGGCGTAGGGGGGCGTTGCGCGGTCTGGAGTTGGCGTAGAGCTTCATACAGGACGATACCGGCGGTGGTGGCCAGATTGAGCGAACGGACGCGGTTGGGAATCATGGGGAGGGCCGCCACTTGCCCGGCATGGCGAAGGAGGAGGGATTCGCTCAACCCCTGGCTTTCCGAGCCGAACACGAAGGCGTCGCCAGGACGGTAGGCAATGTCCGTATAGGCCAAGGGGGCGCCGCACGAGAAAAGGAAGAGACGGTGTCCGTTTAGGGATTGTTCCAAGGCATCCCAGTCGGGGTGGAGCACGCAGTGGACGTGTTTCCAATAATCGAGGCCGGCGCGGCGCAGCGCGCGGTCGGTCAGACGGAAGCCGAGCGGCTCGACGAGATGGAGCACGGTGCCGGTGGCGGCGCAGAGTCGGGCGATGTTGCCGGTATTGGGTGGAATCTCCGGTTGGACCAGAACGATGTGAAAGGGTTCGGGGGGTAAGGGAAAGGGGATACGGACGGCCCGGCGATGGGGGGTTTGTTCGGGGCTTGGGTTGGCGCTGTTTTTAGGATACATTGTATAGAAACGTATGCCACCGGCGGAAAAAATCAAGGTCAAACTGGATGCGCTCCCCTCCGTTCCTGGATGTTATCTTTTTAGGGATGGGGAGGGTCGCCTCATTTATGTGGGAAAGGCGGGGGATCTTCGCGAGCGGGTGTTTTCCTATTTTCGGGACTCGACATGGGATGCCACGACGCCGATCCGGCGGCGTCTCATCGAGCAGACCGAGGATCTTGAATGGGTGACGACGCGAACCGAAGCGGAAGCGTTGTTGCTGGAAAGTCGGCTGATCAAGACGTTCAAGCCGAGGTTCAACATCGCGCAGCGGGACGACAAGCGGTTTTTACTGGTGCGGATTCATCGCGGCCATCCTTTCCCGCGTTTTGAAACGTGCCGTTTACGGAAAGGCGAGGGTTGGACTTGGTTTGGCCCTTATCTCTCTTCGGCGGCGGCCCGGGCGGCGGTTGATTTTGTGGAACGCCGTTTTGGGATTCGCAAGTGCCGGCCGCTCCGACCGACGGAGCGGGATTATCGCCATTGCCATGCGGATGTGATTCGGAACTGTTCGGCGCCGTGTATTGGGCGGGTGGACGAAACGGAATACCGGCGGCGGGTGGAGGAGGCGTGTGCATTCCTTTCAGGGGAGAAGCCGGCGTTGGTGGAAGACGTGCGGCGGGCGATGGAAGAGGCCGCGGATGCGGGGGATTTTGAACGGGCGGCGGCTCTTCGGGATACTTGGCGGTTGTTGGAAACGGCGGTCCGGCAGCGGCGGTTGGCGACAGGGGATCCGGTTCGGCGGCGCCTTCGGGCCGAGCGGGGCTTGGAGGAGATCCGGAATGCGATGGGGCTTGACCGGATTCCCCATCGCATCGAGTGTATTGATATTTCGACGATATCTGGGACACATTCAGTAGCCAGCCTTGTTTGCGCGTTGGAGGGCGTTCCGGCACCGCGGTGGTACCGGCGCTATCGGATTCGGACGGTAGAGGGGTTGGATGATCCGGCGATGATGCGGGAGGTGGTGCGGCGGCATGCGGAGGATATTCTCGAGGGAAGTCGGCCGGCGCCGGATTTGTTGTTATTGGATGGGGGTGCGGGCCAATTACACGCCGCGGTGGAAGCGCTTCGGGAGGCCGGATTGGGTTCGATTACGGCGGTCGCATTGGCCAAGCGGCAGGAGGAACTCTATCGGGCGGAAGGGAGTTCACGGCCGATCCGATTGGAACGGGATTCTCCTGCGCTTTTAATCTTACGGCGTCTTCGGGACGAGGCTCATCGGTTTGCGTTGGCGTACCATCGGAGGCTCCGAAACAAACGGATTCGGGAATCGGTCCTTGATGAAATTCCGGGAATTGGTTCGGCTCGCAAGCGCCTTTTGCTGCGGCGGTTTGGGTCTGTGAAGGGTGTCATGGGAGCTTCTGCAGAGGAACTTGCGGGGGTTCCGGGAATTGGGCGGGTGTTGGGGCAGGCGATTCGGGAATGGTTGGCGGGGTGGGAACGGGGCAATGCGGGTCAGGCGGGAAGCCCCCCTTCTTCCTGAAGGAGGTCTCGGAAGTAGGCGATGGTACGGCGCAATCCTTCTTCCAGGGGCACGCGGGGTTCCCATTGAAGCGTTTGGCGTGCGAGCGTGATATCGGGTTGGCGCCGGCGGGGATCGTCGGCGGGGAGAGGCCGGTACTCGATGGGGGAGCGGGATCCGGTGAGCTGGAGGATCATTTCCGCGAGTTCCCGGATGGTGAATTCGGAGGGATTTCCGAGGTTGACGGGGCCGGTAAAGTCCGGGGACGTTTTCATGAGGCGGAGGAGCCCCTCGATGAGATCGTCCACGTAGCAGAAGGAGCGGGTTTGGGAGCCGTCGCCGTAGAGGGTAATGGGCTTGTTGAGGAGGGCCTGGACGATGAAATTCGAAACGACGCGGCCGTCATTCGGATGCATTCGGGGGCCGTAGGTATTGAAGATGCGGGCGATTTTGATCGGGAGCCCGTGCTGGCGGTGGTAGTCAAAGAAGAGGGTTTCGGCGCAGCGTTTTCCTTCGTCGTAACAGGCACGGGGTCCGATGGGGTTGACGTAGCCCCAATAGGTTTCGCTCTGGGGGTGGACTTGGGGATCGCCGTACACTTCGCTTGTACTTGCCTGCAGAATCGGGATTTTGAGGCGTTTGGCCAGGCCGAGCATATTGATGGCGCCGTGGACGCTGGTTTTGGTGGTTTGCACGGGGTCGAACTGGTAGTGGATGGGTGAGGCGGGGCAGGCCAGGTTAAAGATGGCGTCGGTTTCGACATAGAGCGGGAAGGTGATGTCGTGGCGGAGGAATTCGAAATGGGAGTTTGCGAGGAGGGAGCGAATATTCCGGCGGTCACCGGTAAAGAGGTTATCCACGCATAGGACTTCGAATCGTTGTTCGAGAAGGCGTTCGCAAAGATGGGAGCCGAGAAAGCCGGCGCCGCCGGTGACGAGCACGCGGGGGCGAGACCAGCGGGTTTGTCGGTTCGGATTCATTGCGGCACTATGCCCAGAGGATCAATCCGCTGTCAAGGGGCGAGGCAAGGAATTCCATCCAGGGGAAGACTCGGATGCCGAAGGCATGGCGTCCATTTTTTCGGACGGTATAGGCGCCGGAATAGAGGTGGAGAGATCCTTCCGTGCCGGAGAGGACGAGGGGGACGGCATCGGGTCGTTCGAGGAAATCCTGGCCGTCGGAGAGTCCTGCGACGAGTTCCGCCCGGATTTCCTCGGGTTTTAGATCCCCCGGTTCGATTCGGAGGTGGATACGGAGGGCATGGCCGACGGGAAGGGAATCGCCCAGGAGCCCTTCGATTCGCACTTCTTTGACCCGGAGGGAAGCGAAGCGGGTTGGAATATGCTGTTTCCAGGCGGCGATTTGGCGGGCGACCGCGAATTGGCGACGGGAGAGGGCCGTGAATCGTTCGGCCGTGGGTTCGTAGGAGAGTTCGGCGTATTCGCGGACCATGCGGAGGGCGGAAAATTGGGGGGCGAGGGACGCGATGGCGTTTTTGGCCATGGCGATCCAACGTTTGGGAAGGCCATTTTCGCCGCGGGCGAAGAAGAGGGGCGTGACGGTTTCCTCAAGGAGTGTGAAGAGTTCCTGGGCGTCGGCTTCGTCGTTGGATTCTGGAATGGGGCCCGTTGGGGGGAGGGTGGGACCGATGGTCCAGCCGTTTTCGCCGTTGGCGGCTTCGCACCACCAGCCGTCGGCGATGCTGACGTTGAGGACGCCGTTGATGGCGGCCTTTTGGCCGCTGGTGCCACTGGCTTCGTGCGGGCGTTGGGGCGTATTGAGCCACACATCGGCGCCTTGGACCAACGCGCGGGCCAAGGCGAGATCATAATCTTCGAGGAAGAAGATCCGGCCGATGAATCGGGGATCGTTGCAGAAGGCGATGACTTTTCGGATCAGGTCCATGCCCATTCGGTCTTCGGGGTGGGCTTTGCCGGCGAAGACGAGCATGACGGGGCGTTTGGGATTATGGAGCAGTGCAGCGAGCCGGTCGGGGTCTCGGAGAATAAGGTCTGCTCGTTTATACGGGGCGAACCGGCGGGCGAAGGCGATGAGAAGAGAGTTGGGGTTGAGGGCGGCGAGCAGTTCTTCGCGCCGGGCGTGCGAGGGGGTGTAGGGGAGAAAACGTTCTGCGAGATGAGTTTGAAGGATCGAAAGGAGGCGATCCTTGTTTTCCCGGCGGGCGGCCCAAAGCGCTTCATCCGAGATATCCTGGACTCGTTTCCACGCTTCGGGCGAAGAGGGTGGGCAAGACCAATCCACGCCGGCGTGGCGGGCGAGGAGTTCCCGGATGGAGGGAGAGACAAACGAGGCCAAGTGGATTCCGTTGGTGATAGAGGTGATGGGAATTTCTTCGGTGGGGAGTCCTTTCCAGACATCGCGCCACATGCGGCGGGCAATGCGGCCGTGGAGGCGGCTGACTCCGTTGCTTCGGCCGGCGGTTTTCAACGCGAGGACGGTCATGTAAAAGGGCTTGTCGGATTCTCCGGAGATAGAGCCGAGGCGCCACAGATCGGACCAAGGGATACGGGCGGTTTCCGCGAACGGTCGGAGGTAGTATTCCATGATTTCGCGGTCGAAGCGTTCGTTCCCGGCCTCGACGGGGGTATGGGTTGTGAAGACGAGGGAACCGCGAACGGTTTCAAGGGCTTCGGGGAAGGAGAGTCCTTCTTCGGCGATGAGGGTTCGGATTCGTTCCAGTGCGAGAAAGGCGGAATGGCCTTCGTTGAGGTGATAGACGGCGGGTTTGCGGCCGAGGCGGTCGAGGAGGCGGCAGCCGCCGATGCCGAGGAGCATTTCCTGACGGATCCGGATATGGCGGTCGGCGGCGTAGAGGCGGGAGGAGATGACCCGGTCTTCGGGGGTATTTTTTTGGACATCCGCATCGAGGAGGAAGAGTGAAATGCGGCCGACGCGAACCTCCCAGGCTTGGGCGTAGAGGGTACGTCCGGGAAGTTCCACCGCGACTTCGACGGGCAGACCGCGGTCATCCTTGACGAGGGTGATGGGCATGCGGGTCAGGTCGTGGAGGGGGTATTCGGCGGTTTGGCTGCCGTCTCGTTCGATTCGTTGTTGGAAGTAGCCGTTTCGATAAAGGAGGCCAACGGCGACGAGGGGGATGTTGAGATCGCTGGAGGATTTCAGGTGATCGCCGGAGAGGACGCCCAGACCTCCGGAGTAGATGGGGAGGGATTCGTGGAGGCCGTATTCCGTGGAAAAGTAGGCGATTGGTGCGCTCCAGGACAGGTGTCGGAGATGGCGGAGGGCGCAGCGTGTGTCGGACATATAGGCATCGAAGCGTGCGAGGATTCGGTTGTAACGTTCTTGATAGGCGGGGTCGGCAGCGAGCGTTGTGAGGCGTTCGGGTGGAGTTTCTTCGAGGAGTCGGACGGGATTGATCTCCCGGATTGTTTGGGGGTGGGGGTGAAGGGGGCGAAAGAGGTCGAGTGCTTCGGGGTTCCAGGACCACCACAAGTTGAAGGCCAGTTCGCGGAGTCGTTTGAGTTCCGGCGGGAGGTGGGTGACGGCGGTGAAGGGACGGAGGAACGGCGTTGCAGAGGCCGTGGCGGGGAAGGTATGGACGGCTTCCGGCGCGCGAGCGGTTTCGGCCTGGAGTCGGGCGCGTTGGGCGGCCTTTTCCGCGGCGAGTTGGAAGGCTTCGAGGTAGTGAGGGAAGAACCGTTCCCACGAGGTGCCGAGTGCGGCTTTGCGGACGGCGATTCGTTTTTGGAGGAGCTCTTCAGCGGGCCAGAGGGCCCATTTGCGCAACAGGTCCCGGAGGTCGTGCGCGGCGTCGCGGTCGGGACGATCTCGCCTTCGCAAGATACAGAGACCGTCCTTTTCGCCTACGGTTTGGAGAGCCCAGAGTCCGAAACCGGCGAGGTCGGTTGTGACCGTGGGTACGGCGAGTGCGGCGCTTTCCTGAGGCGTGTAGCCCCACGGTTCGTAGAAGGAGGGAAAGACCGCCAGATCGAAGGCGGAGAGCACTTCGTAGTAGGGGCGGTTGAAAAAGCCGTCCTTTCCGTTGAGGAAAGCGGGAACGAACACGACTTTGACGGCATTCTGAGGGGTATTCCGGAGACCGAACTGCCGGCAGGACTGGAGGATGGGATCTTCGGCTTCGTGGTACAGTCGGTGGGTGCAGATCCATCCGGCGCCGGGTTCTGGCGTCACGGAAGGATCGCCCTGGACGGCCTGGCGGTTGAGCGACTCATGGCCTGCGAGGACGAGGCAGAAGGCTAGAACCCGCCGCGGCGAGCCGGCCAGGTCCTGATTCAATCCGCCGAGCGCTTCCATGAACAAATCAATTCCCTTGTTGTGCCACTCATAGCGGCCGGAGATGCCCACGATTCGGGTATCCGAAGGGGGGAGATCGTGGCGGAGGAAGCGGGAAGCGAGGAGGAGAATTTCGCGGCGGACCTGTTCGGGTATTTCCCGGTTTTCGGTACAATCGGGGAGTTGGGCGAAGTCCAATCCGTTTGTGGTAATGACGTCGGGGGCACGGCCAAGGAAGGCGCGGCTTTCGGCCGCGGTGATCTCGCTGACGGTGGTGAAACAGTCGGCTTCGCGTGCCGATGCGGTTTCCATTGAGAATTTGGCCGCGATGTTGCGGGCTGCGGCTTCACGGGCGGGGGCTATTTCCTCGAGATGGCGATAAAGGTTGATGCCGGAGCCGGCGAGGGTGCGGCCGAGAATCGTGGCGTGGGTGGTAAAAACGGTACCGATCTCGGGGGCGAACTTTTTAACGGCGAGGAGGCCGGCCCCGCACATCCATTCATGGAAGAGGGCGACGGCGCGGCCATCTGTTTCCTGCCGAAGGGTTCGCCAGACGGCGGCGATGACCTCGCCGCAGGCGTAGCTGAACATGACGGGTTCGACGTAGTCCCAGCCTCCCGAGAGGGAATCCACACCGTAGCGTTCCCAGAGTTCGTACAGGAGCTGGCCTTGGTTGTATTTTTTGTCGAAGGAGACGAGAACAACGCGAGGGCGTCCAGGAATTAGCCAGCGGCCGAAGCGGCAGCGAATTTGGCGGAGGGCAACGGCTTCGCGGAGGCGGATCCAGTCGGGTTCATCGGTTTCCTCAAAGGCTTCGTTGTTTCGCAGGTCGGGGCCGAGGAGGAAATAACGGTCGCCGAAATGTTCGGCAGAGAGCCGGGCTTTGCTGCTGACGACGGTATGGATACCGCCGACTTTATTGCAGACTTCCCAACTGACTTCAAAGAGGAAATCGGGCGAGGGGGAATTGGGCATAGGTTACCGGGGGTTTGTTCGGCGAGAAGGGGCTGGGTGTTTCTTTTTTGGGGTGGAGGGTGAACGTTTGGCCTTGTTCTTAACGTGGGAGGTCTTGGGGGGTGGGGATTTCTTTTTGGTGGTTTTCGGTCGGTTATTTTTGGGCATTGGGTCGGGTGGGGCATGGGCAGTGACCTTGGGAATTCCGGGGGTGGAGCGGGCAGGAGCGGTTTGTTTCCGGCTGCGGCGGGCAGATGGGGAGGCAGGTGGGGAGGGCGGGGGGGGTGGGGCTGCTAAGGCTTCTCGTACGGTGCGTTCGAAATCGGCCAGGACATTCATATAGTTGATATAGGCATCGTAAGGAGAACCGTAAGGGTTGAAGTACTTGTGCACGTCGCCATCGGCGAACCATTTCGTACACATGTAGTAGAAGTGGTCGGAGGTCTGAAGTTGGCGCCAGACGCGGAGCAGCTCGGGGCGGTTGCAACGGCGGACATCGGTCTCGAGGCGATAGAGGGATTCGATGGCATCCTTTTGCATTTCGTTGCCGAGCCAGGCGGTGAGGTCCCGCTCGATATCGGCCCAAGAGACGAAGAGAGGAACGTCGAGGCGGGCGACGGGGGAATAATGTTCCGCCGCTTTGGAGGGGGTTGAGAAGCGAAAGTCGGGGTGGCGGAGGATGGCCGTGGGGAGGGCGCGCATGAAGTCGAAGATGCCTGTTTCGGCCCACTGATGTTCGCCGAACGTTTCGTAATCCATGAAGAGGTTGATGATTTCGCCATTGCCATTCAGCGCATGGATCCACGCGGCATATTTTTCTGCCGTGAGGGGAAATTCGTTCCAGGCGCGGTTGGAGAATCGAAAGGCGATGTCGTCGGAGAGGCGGTAGTTCTTGAGGAGTAGGCGGAGGCGATTGCCGGTTTTGGGGAGGTAGAGAAAGTTAGGGCTTCGCCAACCGAGCACATGATCGGCACCTTCGGCGAGGATGGCCTTAAACCCCATGGATTCAATAACCTGGGCAAGGGCGTTGTTGTAGATCAGTTCGGTATTACGGAACACGGTCGGTGTTTGGCCGAAGAGGGTTTTGATCCGGCGGTTATGGAGTTCCACCTGTTCCCGGAATTCGCGTTCGGAGAACAGAAAGGCTAGGGAGTGGAATTCCGTTTCGCTCAGGAATTCCACTCCTCCGGTGCGAGCGAGGCATTGAAACGATTCCAGCACCTCGGGCGCATAGCGTTCGAACTGATCGAGAGCGACGCCGGAAAGTGAGAACGCGACGTGGAACGCTCCGGCGTGCTGCCGGATCAGGTCCGTCAGGAGGGCGTTCATGGGAAGGTAACATTTGTGGGCGACTTTGCGGAGAATCTCTCGGTTTTTCCGATCGTCTTCATAGAAGTGATTTTCGCCGATGTCGAAGAAGGTGTAGTGGCGGAGCCGGAACGGCTGATGGACTTGGAAATAAAAGACGACGGCGGGCATGTCAGGCTCCTTTCCGTTTCAGGACTGTTTGGTAAACGGAGGCGATCGCTTCTGCGGCGTTATCCCAGCGGATGGCGCGCAATTCTTCGCGGCAATGGCGGACGATTTCGTTAGCCAGGGGGGGGTGTTGCAGCACGGCGATGATCTTGTTGGCGATTTCCCGCACATCCCAGAAGTCCACGGTGAGGGCATTCCGGAGGACTTCCGACACGCCGGATTGGCGGGAGAGAAGAACCGGCACATCGAAGAGCATGGCTTCGAGTGGGGCAATGCCGAAGGGTTCGGAGACGCTGGGCATGACGTAGAGATCGCTCAGGGCGTACATCCGTTCCACGGCGGGCCCCTTGAGAAAGCCTGTGAAGTGGAAGCGGGATCCGATGCGGAGTTGGGCGGCGCGCTGGATGATGCGAGGGAGCATGTCGCCGCTACCTGCCATGACGAAGCGGACATGGGGAAGGCGAGGAAGGACCAGGCCGGCGGCTTCGACGAAGTAATCGGGGCCTTTTTGGAAGGTGATTCGGCCCATGAAAAGGACGATTTTTTCTTCGGACCGGCGTTGGACGCGGTAGAGGCGAGGTGCTTCCTCCCGGGAGACCGCGTTGTGGACGACGTGGATTTTTTCGGGAGCGATGCCGTACCGGGTGATGATCATCTGGCGGGTGTAGTGGCTGACGGCGATGACGGCATCGGCGGCTTCGAGGCCGGCGCGTTCGATTTCAAGGATTTCGGGGTTCGGGTGGTCGCCGCTTCGATCGTATTCGAGGGAATGGACGTGGAGGATGAGGGGGCGACGGCTGACGGCGCGGGCGAGGAGGCCGGCGGGGAAAGCCATCCAGTCGTGGGCATGAATCACGTCGAAGCTTTCCCGCAGAGCGAGGGCGCCGGCCGCTTGGCTATACCGGTAGACTTCGGCCATCAAGTTGGCGCCATAATCTCCTTCGGATTCGAGGAGGGTGACGATGGACTGGGATTCTTGCTCGAAGGCGCGGACTTTTATTGAATCTTCCGAAGGGGTCTGGCCATGGAACCGTGCGGAAGGAATTGGAGGGGAGGCATAGGGGAAGAGGGCGGCGTCGAGGATGCGGAGGGAGAACCGTTTTTCCCACAGTGCCCGGGCGGCGTGCGCGGTGGCCCGGGTGAGGGAGAGGGGGACGGGCGTTCCCGACGCGGAGATCAGGCGGAGGTGTTGAGCCGGCTCATCGGAGCGGGTGCGGGGAATGACGAAAATCAGCTGGTGACCCCGGCGTGCGAGGGCGCGGGTGAGGCCGTAGCATGCGGTGCCCAATCCGCCGCTGATATGGGGGGGGAATTCCCATCCGAACATTAGAACCCGCATGTTCAGGTCCTCCCGGTTCGGCGGCGAAACCGAGTCACGAAGAGACTCGGCGCCGTTTTGCGGATTCGGTCGAGGAGTCGGAGAAGTTCGCCGACGCTCCAGGCCTGAGCGATGCATCCGTTGGGAGAGTGAGGGGGATCGCCATCGAAGATTTCTGAGATTGACCCGAGGCCGGCTTCGCCCAGCAGGTGGCGTTCCCAGAGGGGAGCGGTTGTGTCCAGCAGGTGGCGGGCTGCCCGGAGGGGGTCGGACGTGACGCGGAAGAGGGCATCTCCGTAGGCGCCGAGGAGCCAGGGCCAGACGGTGCCTTGGTGGTAGGCGGCGTCCCGTTGCTGTGGGGATCCCCCGTAGTGGCCGACGTAAGCGGGATGGCGGGGGGAAAGCGTACGGAGGCCGAAGGGGGTCAAGAGATGGGCTCGGACGGTTTCGACGACTGCCGGCTGGCGGGCGGGGTCGAGGATGGGATAGGGGAGGGAGACGGCGAAAATTTGATTTGGGCGAATGGCCGGATCGAGGCGGCCGTTTTTCACGACATCGCCGAGGCAACCGGTTTCCTCGCACCAGAATCGCCGGTGGAACGCTTCGCGGAGACGTTCTGCTTCCTCGGGGAGAGTGAGGTGACGGTCTCCGAACCGTTTGGCCAGCTCGTCATGGAACCGGAGTGCGTTGTACCAGAGGGCGTTGATTTCGACGGCGGCTCCGTCGCGGGGGGTGACGGGTATGCCGTCCACGGTGGCGTCCATCCAAGTCAACTGGGTTCCGGAATCTCCGGCGACAAGAAGACCCTCAGCATCGGGGTGGATGCCGTAGTCTGTTCCGGCGAGGTAGGCGGAGACGATTTTCCGAATGACGGGCCAGAAGTGCTGACGGATGGTTTTTTCGTCCCCGATCAGGGCATGTCGCTGCTGAACGGCCCAGATGAACCAGAGGGAGGCGTCTACGCTGTTGTAGGCGTGGGGTTGGTGGGGTGATTCAGAAAGACAATTGGGGATCAACCCGTTGCGTTCCGCTTCTGCGAGGCGGCGAAGGATGGCGTCGCCTTCGGCCGTGCGGCCGGAGCACCATGCGAGACCAGGAAGGGCGATGAGCGAGTCGCGTCCCCAGCTGCCGAACCAGGGGTAGCCGGCGATCAATTCGGGCCGGCCGGAAGGAGTGTGGGTGAAGAAGCGTTCCCCTTCGGATTGGAGATGTTCGAGAGGGGAGCGACTTTGGGCGCGGCCGATGGCTGTGCGGCGTTTGGTTTCCTCCGTCCAGAGGGTGTCGAGGGGGAAAGGGGAGGGTTCCAGAGAGGCGGAGACCAGGAGGGGGGTTTCGGGGAGGAGGTCGGCTTCCAGCAGACCGGGCTGGAAAAGGTCTTCATGTCCAGGGAAACCGCGTTCCAGTTCTACGAGGTATTCGACGTTGTAGTACCAGTCGGGCGCGGGGAGAAATTCGAAGCGGCCTTGGACTTGGAAGAAGAAGGGGGGGAGCGCGTTATAGGGTTGGATTTTGAAACCGTGGGGGGCTGGGAAGGTTTTGACTTGGAGGTCCACGTTGGCGCGGGTCAACGCGTGGCAGTGGCGGAAGGCGAGAAGGGGGACGAGTCGGAGGCGGAGGGGATGACGGACGCCTTCCAGCGTGTAGCGGAGCAGGGTTTGGCGGCGGCCGTGGGGGAGGAGGATCTCCTTGCGGATACGCGCGTCTCCGATTCGGTAATGGAAGGCGGGCCAGCCGAGGTCTTCCGCCCGGTCGAGGTATTCGTGACCCCGGGGGAAGAAGATACCGGGATATTTATGGCAGGCGAGGGGGAACTCATGGCCCTCGGCGAGGAGGGTTTCGTCGCAAGAGGAAAGGAGGACGTAGCGGCCCGGGGGGTCGGCGAGGTGAGCGATCAGCAGGCCGTGGTAACGACGGGTATGGGCATGGACGATGGTGGAAGAGGCGTAGTCGCCGAGGCCGTTTGTTTCGAGCCATTCACGGCGAAGGGCGGTACGAAGATTCTGACAGTCTGCTTTTTCAAATTGCCATTTCATAGGGCGATAGGTTTCCGACGGTTCAGCCGCATGGGGAACAGTATAGCGTGAGGAGGCGCAGAGGCCAATCCCAAAGAACTTGAGGTGCAGAGGGGTCAAGCGTAGAATGGACGGCAAGGGAAACAAAGTGGCAAAGGATAGCCATGAAACTCAACGTGGTAAGGCGGATTGACGACCGGGTTCCGCTGCGGCGGGCGCTGGTGAGCGTCTCGGACAAGACGAATCTCGAAGTGCTGGCGCGGGGGCTTTTGGAGGCATGCCCGGCGATCGTTTTTTACTCGACGGGCGGCACCCATGCGGCGCTGGCCGAGGTGTTGGGGGCGGCCGCGCGGGAGCATCTTGTGGCGGTCTCGGATTATACGGGGCAGCCGGAGATGCAAGGGGGGCTGGTCAAGACATTGGATTTTAAGATCTATCTCGGGCTTTTGAGTGAGACTTACAACGCGGCGCATGAGGCGGATCTTGCCCGGTGCGGGGCTGTCCGTTTCGACCTTGTGGTGGTCAATCTTTATCCTTTCGTTCAGACGGTGGGGCGGTTGGATTGCACGCCGGAAATGGCCCGAGGGCATATTGATATCGGGGGACCCTGCATGGTGCGGGCGGCGGCCAAGAATTACATTCGGGTGGCGTGTTTGACCGATCCAGCGGATTATGAAGATTTTTTGAAGGAAACGGTTCGGGGAAAAGGAACCGTTTCCTTTGCTGTGCGGTTTCGACTGGCTCAGAAGGCGTTTCAGCATGTGGCGGAGTATGATCGGGCGATTGCGGATTATCTGGCCCGTTTGAATTCCGCGGAAGTGGCGCGCGGGTATGCGTGGGCGCAGGAGGGAGGACGCGATGCTTGAGCTTTCGGTCCGCGCCTCGTTTTCGGCTGCCCATCGGCTGAAAGGGCATGCGGGCGGTTGTGCCAACGTGCACGGTCACAACTGGGACGTCGAGGTGCTGATTCGGGGGGAAACGCTGGATGCGATGGGGATGCTGGTGGATTTCCATGTGGTCAAGGGGGCGGTACGCGAGGCGTTGGCGGAACTGGACCATGCCGATCTCAATGGGGTTCCGGCCTTTCAGCAGGCGAACCCCACTTCGGAAAATCTTGCGCGCTATCTTCATGGGGAACTGCGCCGACGGCTTCAGGATTCGCGCTTTTGCGTGTGGGGGGTTCGCGTTTCCGAAACGCCCGGCACGTCCGTTCTTTATTGGGAAACGCGTAATGCGGGTGTTTGAGATTTTTACTTCCATACAGGGCGAGACGAGTTGGGCGGGTATTCCGTGTTTTTTTATCCGTCTGGCCGGCTGCAATCTTTCGTGCGAATGGTGCGACACGCCGAGGGCGCGGGACGCGCGGGTTGGTCAGGAACAGAGCGTGGGCGTGCTGGTGGGGCACTATCGGCAGTCGGGGATCCGGGCAGCGATGGTTACGGGCGGTGAGCCGCTGATGCAGGCGGAGACGCCGGCGCTCCTGGCATCGCTTTTGGAAGCGGGCGCTGCGCCGGCGCTGGTGGAGACCAATGGAAGCTTCGACATTGGCGTTGTGCCGGAGGGAGCCGTGGCGGTGGTGGACGTGAAGTGTCCGGGAAGCGGCGCAGGGGGTTCCTTTTTGCCGGTCAATGTCGAGCGGCTTCGGCGGACGGACGAGGTAAAATTTGCGGTGGCCGATCGGGAGGACTATGAGTGGGCGAAGGCGTTCATGATGCGGCATGATCTTGCGGTGCGATGCCGGGCGGTGTTATTTAGTCCGGTGTTCGGGCGGCTGGAAGGCCGCTGTTTGGCGGAGTGGATGGTGGCGGATCGTTTGCCGGCGCGGCTTCAGATTCAGCTTCACCGCGTGTTAGGAGTGCCCTGACGGGTTAGGAAAATGGCGGAGGGATGGCGATGGGGAAAGAGGACGAACGGATATTGGTGATCGAGCGGCGCTGGATCGAGGAAGCGGGGCTTTTTCAGGGGCTGACGTTCGATCTCGATCGTTATCGGGCGCTGATCGAGAATCCGGCCTTTCACCGTTTTGTTCGCCGGGGGGAGGCGGAGAGGGAGGCATCGTATAAGCAGATCATTTCCTATTTTCTTATTGTCTCGGGCGGTCGGTTCTGGAGTTACACGCGGGGGCGTCAAAGTGGCGAGGAGCGGCTTGCGGCAAAGGTCTCGATCGGGATTGGGGGGCATGTGAACGCGGAAGACGTCACGCTATTTGGCGGGGTGTATGAGACGGCGGCGCGGCGTGAGTTGGAGGAGGAGGTCGCGATTCCGGCTGGTTCGACCGATCGGATGGTGGCGCTCTTGAACGACGATTCGAATGAGGTCGGGCGGGTTCATCTGGGTGTGGTGCACGTCTTGCGTGCCGCGGGGGAAGAGGTGCGGAAGCGGGAATCCAAGCTTACGGAGACTGGGTTTCGGACGCCGGCGGAGTTGGAGGCGATGCGAGACCGGATGGAGTCATGGTCCCGGATTTGCCTTGATCATTGGGCGGAGCTTCTTGTGCGGGGATAAGACCGGCTTTTTCGGCAACCCAGAGGGTTTGGCGGGCGACGCCCATGAGGATGCGGACGTCGTCTTCGGTCATTTTGCCCCGACCGAAAATGCGACGGATGCCGAGCATCATATGGTCGGCTTTTTCGGGTTCCATGAATCCGATGGCGAGCAACATATTCCGCCACATGGTGAAGAAACGTTCCCGGAGGATGGAAGGAGCTTCCGGGGATTTTTCGAGGGGTGGCTGCCAATGGCCGGAGGCGAGGAAGAGTTCGTAGCACGCGATGAGGACGGCCATGGCGAGATTGAGGGAGAAATAATCCGGGTGGGAAGGGATTCGAAGTAACAGGGTGCAGAGTGCGATTTCCGAGTTGAAAAGGCCTTTGTCTTCACGGCCGAACACGAGGGCGACGCGGCTATTTTCGGCGGCCTCGAGCAATCGGGGGGCCAGTTCTCTGGGGGGGATGGCGTGTTGGCGGTAGAGACCTTGGCGGCCGGTAGCGCCGACGACGATTCCGCAGTCTGCGACGGCTTCCGCGAGCGTGGGAAATTCCCGACGGTTTTCCAGAATGGCCTGGGCGCCAACGGCCATTTGGCGCGCTTCGGGTAGATCAAGAGCGGGGGGAGAAACCAGGGCGAGGTCGGAGAGCCCGAAGTTGGCCATGGCGCGGCAGACGGAGCCGACATTCCCGCCATAAAGGGGTTGAACGAGAACGATGCGAAAATTTTCGAAGCGGGCCAAGGATCGGATCCTCTTTTGGTTGCTTCGGGGCGGGAGAGATGGTAACGTTTAGGGCAAGCAATGGCAACTCCTGAAGGCGCAGGTATGGAAGAGCTTTTGATGTTATTGAAGCAGAATGCCTTGGAATCACCGGCGAATTTGGCTCGCCAGCTTGGTCTGACGGAGGGGGAGGTGCGACGTCGGATTCAGGCGTACGAGGAAAAGGGCATCATTCGGGGTTATCAGGCGATTGTGGACGAAGAGCGGTTGGGAGTGGAGCGGGTGCATGCCGTGATCGAGGTTCGGATCACGCCGGAGCGTGAGGGGGGCTTTGACCGTCTGGCCTGGAGGATCAGCCGGTTTGAGCCGGTCGAGTCTGTTTACTTGATGAGTGGTGGGTATGATCTGTTGGTTTTTGTATCGGGGCAGTCGTTACGGGAGGTGGCGGCGTTCGTGACGGAGAAGCTGGCGACGATGGAGGGGGTGATTTCGACGGCGACCCATTTTCAACTTAAAACGTACAAGGAGCGGGGGTTCCTGATGGAGAAACGGGAACAGAATGAGCGGCTCAGCGTCAGTCCGTAGCCGGGTGGCGGATCATCTGTTGGAAATTCCCCGTTCCGGCATCCGGGATTTTTTTGATATCGTCAGCACGCGGAAAGGGGTGATCAGTCTGGGGATTGGGGAGCCGGATTTTGTCACCCCCTGGCGCATTCGGGAGGCGTCCCAATATGCCCTGGATCGGGGGCGAACGAGTTACACGTCGAATCGCGGCTTATTGAAGCTTCGGCAAGCGATTGCCTTGTATCTGGAGCGGGTATTTGGGGTTTCCTACGATCCGGAGACGGAGATTTTGATCACCGTGGGGGTGAGTGAAGCGTTGGATCTTGCCGTGCGGGCTGTGTGCAATCCGGGCGATGAATTTCTCTATCACGAGCCGTGTTATGTTTCCTATCCGGCTGTGGTTCGGTTTGCGCACGGCATTCCGGTGGCTGTTGCGACGCGGTGGCAGGAGGAGTTTCGGTTGACGCGGGCCATGGTGGAGCCCCATGTGACGGCGCGCACGCGGGCGTTGCTGCTCAATTTTCCGACCAATCCGACGGGGGCGGTTCTGACGCGGGAGGAACTCGAGGGGATCGCGGCGTTGGCCCGGGAGCGGGATTTGCTGGTGATATCTGATGAAATCTATGCCGAACTGACGTATGAGGGGATGCCCCAAACGATTGCCGCGCTTCCTGGGATGAAGGAACGGACACTTTTTCTTCACGGGTTTTCCAAGGGGTGGGCGATGACGGGATTTCGATTGGGCTATGCGTGTGGGAGTGCGGATCTGATCGAGGCGATGATGAAGATCCATCAGTATACGATGTTGTGTGCTTCGATCATTAGCCAAGAAGCGGCTGTGGAGGCGCTTCGCAGCGACGAAGATACTCATCGGATGCGCGATGCCTATGCACGCCGGCGCGATTATATCGTTTCGGAACTCAACGGAATGGGGTTTCCGTGTGTGTTGCCACGGGGCGCGTTCTACGCGTTTCCGTCCATCGGCAGTTCGGGACTCTCTTCGCGGGAGTTTGCGCTGAAACTTTTGGACGAAGAGAACGTCGCCTGTGTGCCGGGGTCCGCCTTTGGCGCGGCCGGGGAAGGGCATCTTCGGTGTGCGTATGCCGCTTCGATGGACGACATTCAAGAAGCGATGGTTCGGCTGCGCCGCTTTGCGGAGCGGCAGTCCGCGTCAAGGCGATGAGAGAACATTCCTCCAACGGACCTCATCAGGGGTCCGGATTTTCCGCCGCCCGACCCGAGTGGCTTGTGGCGAGGACCTTTGGTGTGTTGATCCTCGCGGGGACGATTCTTCTGATGGTTCCGATGGCCAATGCCGATGGGCAGTGGCGAAATCCTCTTTCCGCACTTTTCACCGCAACCAGTGCGGCCTGTGTGACCGGGCTGACCGTCGTGGATACGGGCTCGACGTTCACCCTTTTCGGTCAGGTGGTGATTCTTCTTCTCATTCAGTTCGGGGGGATTGGGCTGATGACGTTGGCGACGTTTCTGCTTGTGGTGATTGGGCGGCGGATGACGTTTTCGGACGAAAATCTGCTGATGCGGACCCTTGGGCTTGCACGGGCGGCGGGATTACGTTCGGTTCTGGTGAAAACCATTGTGTTTACCGTGCTGTTTGAGGGAGTGGGGGCGGCCTTGCTGGCCTGGCGGTTTTCCACTGTGCATGGGATTCCGCCGGTTCGGGCGGTTTACGAGGGGCTTTTTCATGCGGTCAGCGCGTTCTGCAATGCGGGCTTTGCTCTTCGGCCCGACAGTTTGGCGGCCTTCGGAACGGATCCTTGGGTGGTATGCACAGCTGCCGTCCTGATTGTTTTGGGCGGTTTAGGATTTCTTGTCTGGCATGAACTGACGAGTTGGAGGTTCTGGCGATCGCCCCAGCGGAAAGGGCAAGTCTCTTTTCACACGCGGTTGGTGTTGTGGAGCACGGCGGTATTAGTTTTTGGGGGGGCGGCAGCATTTCTTGTTCTGGAATGGGGCAACACGCTGCAGTCCATGCCGTTGCTTCAGAAATTGTGGGTTTCTCTGTTTCATGCGGTGACGCCGCGGACGGCGGGTTTTTATTTTATCGAGCCTGCGGCTTTCCGACTGCCGACGCTTTTTTTGACGATGGGGCAGATGTTTATCGGCGGAGCGCCCTGTTCCATGGCGGGCGGTGTGAAAGTGACCACAATGGTTGTTATCATTCTGACGGTCCGAGCCATGGTACGGGGGGATCGGGATGTTCGGTTTTCAGGCCGGACATTGCCGGAAAGGGCGGTGCGGGAAGGGTTGGCAATATTTTCGTTGGGGCTGACGTTTGTGGGAGCAATTTTCGGATTGCTGTTGCTGACGGAGACGTCCTTTCTTGTGAACGGTCCGTCCGGGTCTGCCGATGTGCTGCTGTTCGAGACGATCTCCGCATTTGGAACGGTGGGGCTTTCTCTGGGCGTGACGGCCCAATTGAGTGCAGGCGGACAGCTGGCCCTTATTTTGCTTATGGTGGCGGGGCGACTGGGTCCGGTGACTCTGGCTTCGTTCATTGGCGGGCGGGAAGTGAAGCAGCGGATTCGTTATCCGGAGGAGCATGTGGTGCTGGGGTGATCCCAGCCGGGAGGTGAAGGTATGCAACGGGTGGGGATTATTGGCGGAGGACGGTTTGGTTCCGCGCTGGCGAACTGTTTGGTTCAACGTGGGGTGGAAGTATTGTTGTTGGATCGGGACCGGCAGATTGTCCAGCGTTTGATGAATTTGGTTTCCAAGGCGGTGGAGGGAGATGCCACCGAGCTCGAGACGCTTGTCGAAGCGGGGTTCGAGCGGTGCGATACGGCGGTGGTGGCGATCGGGACCGATTTGGAGGGAAGCATTTTAGCGACTCTGAACCTGAAGGAATTGAAGATTCGGAAGGTGATCGCCAAAGCGGCTACGGACCTGCACGGGCGGGTATTGGAGCGGGTGGGTGCCGATCGGATCATCTACCCGGATCGGGACATGGCGATCCGGCTTGCGCGTTCGATCGCCGCGCCGTCCATTTTGGATTATATTGAACTAAGCGGGGGCGCCAGCATTGTGGAAATGAAGGCGCCGCCGGAATTCATCGGCAAGACGCTGAGCGAGACGCGCATACGGAACGTGTTCGGCGTCCATGTGCTGGCGCTTCGCCATCGCGGGGTGGGGACGGAGGAAGAGACCACACTGGCACCGAGCGGATCCGATACGATTTCCGAAGGGGACACCCTGGTATTGTTTGGTCCGGACGACCGGATACGGGCGATGAGCCAGACGTTTTCCTAGCGGGAGGCGGTGCCGTGCCGATGGGATCGGCGCCGACCTTGCTTTTTTTGATGAAGAAAGCGATAATCAACCATTCCGTTTCTTATCGACGCTGAGGATTGCATGCATCCGGTAGTGAACCATTTGATTCAGTTGCAGGAATTGACCATGGTCCGTGCCGAGCAAAAGGCATCGGGGGGTGAGGAATCCCTGTCGACGTTGGACGAATCCATTGCCACGCTTACGGAGGGGTTGACGGAGGAAATTCGGCAGGCGGTCGAACAGCTTCAGAAGCGGGATGCGTTGTTTATCGTGCCGATTGCGAACGGCATTTGTGCGGGGTGTGGGATGCAACTGCCGACGAGCCTTGTGCAGGCGGTTCGTTTGGCGCATCAGGTTCATCGCTGTCCCATTTGCACTCGGATTCTTTTTTTTCCGGTTGCGGGTCTTCATCGGGCGGCGGCGGTTACGCCCAGCCGGCTGGCGCCGCGGAAGATTGGGATTCAGCGGTTTTCCGATGTTTCGCTGATGCAGCCGAAAGTGGAGGCGACGGATCGGGACGGGGTGATTCGGGAGATGGCGGAACTGTTGTGCGCGAAAGGCTATGCCAACGATCCGGTTCGTCTGGCCGAAGCGGCTATTCAGCGGGAGGCGATCGTCAGCACTGCGGTGGAACATGGATTGGCCTTTCCCCATGTACGGGGCGTGGAGGGCGGGGGGCTGACGCTCGCGTTGGGGTTGAGTCGGAAAGGGATTCGGTTTGGCGGCGGTCGGAATCTGACCCGAGTGGTTTTTTTCATCGCGATTCCGACGGCGGCGAGCGCATTTTATCTCAAACTGCTGGCCGGCCTGACGGCCGCATTTCAGTCTGCCGAGGCAAGACGTGCCCTTCTGGCGGAGACGACCCCGGAAGGGTTATGGAAATCCTTGAATCGGCTGACCCGGCCGACGATTGCCTGAGTGGAATTCGGCCAGTTTTTTGCCGGATCAGGTGGGAAGAATACGGCGTCCTTCGTCGAGGAAGATCCCCTTCAAATTCATGCGGAGTTGCTGGGGGTTTGGGGAAAGCGACATTCCGGTCTCCTCGGTAATTAATCCTTTGCGGATCATTTGGTAGAGGGCCTGATTGAAGGTTTGCATGCCGTCTTCGCTGCCCGTTTCCACGGCTGCGGGGAGGACTTCGAGTTTGTTTTTTTCCAACAGGTTTCGGACGGTGGGGGTGTTGATCAAGATTTCGACGGCTGGGAGGACTCCTCCCCGAACGGCGGGAGCGAGCTGCTGGCACAGGATGGCGAGCAGATTGGCGGCCAGGTTCAGTCGGATGGCATCGCGGCTTTCCGCGGGAAACATATCCAGAAGGCGGTTGACGGCTCCAGCCGTCGAAGAGGCGTGCAAGGTGGTCAGCACGAGGTGGCCAGTTTCGGCCGCGTGAAGGGCGGTTTCGACACTGAGGGCGTCCCGGATTTCCCCGATCATGATCACGTCGGGGTCCTGGCGCATGACGCGTTTGAGCGCGGCCTGGAACCCCAGCGTGTCGATGCCGATTTCCCGCTGGGAGATTACGCTTTTTTCGTCTACGAACTCGTATTCGATGGGATCTTCGATGGTCACGATCCGGAGCGCCTGGGTTTGGTTGAGATATTCGAGCAAGGCCGCCAGCGTGGTGGACTTACCGGCTCCGGTGGCGCCGGCGACGATCAGGAGTCCGCGCGGTGTTCGGACAAGGGAAGCGAGAACGGAAGGCAAGTTGGCACTGTCGAGCGTGGGAGGGCGCGGGAGCACCCGGCGGAAGACGAAGGCGGGAATTCCCTGAGCCATAAAGAGGTTGACCCGAAAGCGGTTCTGGTGTTCGTCGAGAAGGGAGAAGTCGGCCTCCATTTGCTCTTCAAATTCCTGGCGCTGGCGGGGGGGGACATGGCGGTTGACGAATTCGAGCAGTTCGTCGGGCGTGATGGGCGGAAGAGCGGAAACGGTCAATTCGCCGTGAATACGGAAGACGGGGGGAGCGCCCGCTTTAAGGTGAATGTCGGACGCGCGGGCTTGGATGGCTTCGGCGAGGATGTTTTGGAGGGTTTGCGCCATAGGGGATCTCCTCTTTTCAATCGGTTAGGCTGCGATTGAACGCGGCCGCCGCCGCGAGAAACAGAAGATTGGGCAACCAGGCGGCCCCAATGGGGGGGAGCCACATGCGTTTTCCGAGGAAAAGGGCCGTCTGCAAAAGGAGGAAGAAAAGGAAGAAGGCGCCGATGGCGGACAGGATCCGGGGCATGACGGGGAGGCGGCTTGATCGGATACCGACAGGGATGCCGAGGAGGACGGCCAGGAGGGCGGTGAACGGGAGCGCCAAGCGGGCATGGAGGTCCGTGAGCATCCGAGCGCGTCGGCTTTCGGAGAAATCGGGCCGATTGCGGAGGTGATCATAGAGATCGCGGCTGGAGAGGGCTTCTTCCGAATCGTAGGTTTGGACGAGGTATTCGATCAGGAAATCGCGAGGCCGCTCTTTCCAATCTCGCATTTCGATGTCGAGGCGTTCGACCTGTTGGGGCTCTCCAGCTACGGCGCCGTCAGGATTTTTCCGTACGATACGGGGGGCGCGAATCCACCAGGTTCCATCTAGCCATTGGGCGAGGGGGGTTTGGTAAACGGTTTCCGAACCGTCGGGATGGCGTTGGGTAATCGTGGGGAACGAAAGGCGGGTGGTGTTGGTTGGGGAGAAGTTTTGGATGTCCCAGATCCGATTGCCGGCTGCTGAAAAATAGAAGAGGCGTCTAGTTTCGGGTCGAATCTCCCCTTTGCTGAACAGATGGTATTCGAGGTTTTTGAGGGCACGGAAGCTGATGGGGGCCGCACATTCTTGGAGGGCGAGTGCGCCGGCGACGCTGACGGCTCCCATGGCCGCGAAGGGGAGAAAAATTCGAGCGGGCCGAAGGCCGCAGGCCAACATGGCGACGATTTCGTTTTGCCGACTCAGTCGGGTACAGGTGTAGAGCGTACCGAGCAGAAGGGAGACGAGCAGCAAGGCGACGGCGAATGACGTAACGCTGTTCATGGCGAGGAGGAAGTGGAGGTAGAACCGAAACAGTTCCTGGGGATCGAATTCCGAAGTGGCGAAGCGGCCGAAGCGGCCGAAAAGGTCGAAAACCACGACCAGCACGACGAAGCCGGCGAAGCAGTACAAAACGGAGACCAGCCACTCGCGCAGAAGGTACCGATCGAGAATGCGCATTTTTCTTTGTTTCCGTAGGACTTCACACTAAAGCGCATTGACCGGCAAGTCAAGGATGGTTTGGGGGTCTTTGCGCGTGAAATTCCTTTGGATGGCGTTTTGAGTGAAGGGGGGGGCGACAGCCCGATGCTCTTCGGTGCGGAACATATGCGGGAACTGAACCCTTCACGTGGTTTTTCGGCACGGAGTGCCGGAAATCCAGCTCGGGATTCTGGCATCGGGTATTCCGAATGGAGGGGTCGAGGGGAACAATCGGGTGCGGGAAGAGGAAATGGGGTTGTCAAGAGGAGGGGGAAGCCGCTAAAAGAATAGATGGTGCGAGGAATTTGTCAGGCGGAACAGGAAGCAACCATCGAACAGGTGGTTCTGGGCGGCGAAGGAGTCGCTCGGACGCCGGATGGCGTGATTTTCCTCTCGGGTGTGTTGCCGGGAGAACGGGTCGTATACCGAGTGGCCGGACAATCAGCGGCGTTCCGCCGAGGCGAACTGCTTGCGGTTTTGGAACCTTCCCCCGATCGCGTCATGCCGGAGTGCCCCCTAGCGCGACCGAGTCCCATCGGGTGCTTGGGCGGCGGGCTGCGGTCTGCCTGTCCAGGCTGCGTTTACGCCCATGTCAAGTCCGAGGCCGAGGTTCGATTAAAGCAGGCACAATTGCTTGAAACGCTTCGTCGGCTTGGTGGGCTTTCTCTGGAAGCACTGGAAGGCATCGGCTCACCGATTTCCGCTATTCGCGCCATCCGATATCGAAACAAGGCGGTATTTCACGTTGCGCGGTCGGGGAAGGAATGGCAGGTCGGGTATTATGGGTTGGACAATCAGACCATTTTGGACGTCCCGGATTGTCTGTTGACGGTTGAACCGATCGCGGAGGCATATTTCGAACAGCGACGGCGGCCGGAGTGGCCCCACACGCTGCGCGATGGAATGACGGTGACGTTTCGCTGGACGCAACGGGATGGGGTAGTCTGGTGGCGCAATCGGTCGGATCCTCGGACCCCGTGGCTGACGGAAGAAGCAGGGGGTTTGCTGCTGCGGGTACCCGCGGACTCTTTTTTCCAAATCAATCCCTGGATGACGGCTTGTCTGGTTTCGGAGGTGGAAGCGGTAATCCGGGAAGTGCAGCCAGGGGCTGTGGTGGATCTTTATTGCGGATCCGGACTTTTTTCCATGGCAGCGTTTCGGGCGGGGGTATCCCGCGGTTGGGGGGTGGAGGTGGATGGGCGGGCGGTTGAGGCGGCCGGTTGGAATGCGCGGCAGGCGGGGATGACAGGTTATACTTTTGCGGCTTGTTCGGTGGAGCGGGGATTGCGGGGTGGGGGGTTGCAGTTTTCGGCAAACGGACTGCTGGCGATTGTGGATCCTCCGCGGGGTGGCCTTTCGGAAGCGGTCCGGCAAAGGCTTCTTCAGTTATCGCCGCGGGATATCTTGTACATTTCCTGTGCGTGCGATACGCTGGCTCGGGACCTTCGGTCATTTTGGGCCGATGGGCGATATCGGGTGCGCCGCATCTGTTTGTTGGATCTGTTTCCGCGGACGGCTCATTTTGAGACTCTGGTGTGGATGCGTAAGGAGGCGTCATGACCGTTGCGCTGCTCTATACCGGTGGGACGGTGGGGCATCGGCCTTCGGCTCGCGCGGGTTCGAGCGAGGCGCGCGGGTTGGTCTCGTTTCTCGCGCTGCTGCGGCATCGTTTGCCGCCGTCGTATTGGCCGGAGCGGATGGTCGCGGATGCCGTCTCCATTCGGATGAGTGAAAACCGGATTCCCCGCGACTGGGCGGAAATGGCTTGTGCGGTGGACCGGCAGATACGGGGAGGGGTGGAGGGAGTTGTCCTCGCGCATGGGACGGACACACTGATTTACAGCGCGTGTGCTCTGGCCGAGTTGTTGCGCGGGGTGCCTATTCCGGTTGCCATAACGGGATCTCGGCTTCCGTTATGCGAAGCGGAGACGGATGCCGTGCAGAATATTGCGCATGCGTTTCGGATCGCACGGGAAAGCGGTCGGCCGGGAATCTGGATAGTTTTTGCCGGTTCGGGGAACCGCCCCAGCCTGGTATTGGAACCTCAGAATGCCCGGAAGGAGGCGGGGCGGCATGACTGTTTTCAGCCGGTTGCGGGATTGGCGGCGGGGCAGGTGATGGGGAACGTTTCGGAGGGGGCGTTCTTGCGTGTACGATGGTTTCAGGAGGAGAAAAGTTTTGGGATTCCCTATCGGCCTCATTTCGATGTTCGGAGCGATGTCGTTCTTTTCAAGCTGTATCCGGGTTTTCGTCCCGGCTGGATTGGGATGGCGGTGCGGCGGGGCGTTCGCGCGATTCTGCTTGAGGGGTATGGAAGCGGTACGGCCTGCGCGGAGGGCGGGCGATGGGGTCTTACGGGGGCTGTTCGGGCGGCGGTTCGTCGAGGGGTGGAGGTTCGGGTGCTTTCCCAACATGGCGGGATTCCCGAACGGCGTTATGCGAGCACGCGGTTGTTGCTGGGAGCTGGAGCTCAGTTGGCTGTTTATCGGACAGCGGAGGCCGAGCTTGCGCGGTGGATGTGCGGCCTTGACGGAACGGGACGGAAGGGCTATTATACCGGAAGGGTGAGGAGACTGGATGAAAGAACTGGAAGAAGGCGATCGGTTAGCGTTGGATTTTGACAAAATCGCTAAGGTGGCGCAGCAGAGCCGAGGCGTGATTCCCGTAGCCGTTCAGCATGCGGACACTCACGAAGTGGTTTTGCTGGCCTATACGAACGAGGAGGCGTTCCGCCGCACTCTTGAAACGGGCCGTCTGGTTTTGTGGAGCACGTCGCGCAACGAATTGTGGGAGAAAGGGAAGACCTCAGGCGAAACCTATTCGCTTGTTGAAGCGCGGGTCAACTGCGAGCAGAATTCGCTTCTATATAAAGTGCGGCCCAATCGCGGGGGGATCTGTCATACAAAGAACCTTCGGGGAGAGCCACGCAACTGTTTTTACCGGCGAATTAATCCTGTAACGGGCACATTGGAAAATCTTGATCCGTAAGGGGGAGGCGACTGGATGAATCCGAAACTGCAATGGATCTTTGAACGGCGAAGCGTTCGGGAATTTACATCGGGGGATGTCCCGGAGGAAGCGGTTCGAGACATGTTGGAGGCGGCGATGGCGGCGCCATCGGCCTGTGCGAAAGACCCTTGGGAATTTGTGATCGTTCGGGATCGAGGAATGCTGGAGCGGCTGGCGGCCGGACTTCCCAATGGCCGGTTTCTTACCAATGCGGCGTTAGGGATCGCGGTTTGCGGGGACATGAAGCGGGCGCATGGGAGCGAGCTTTCCTATCTGCTTCAGGATTGCAGCGCAGCGGTGGAAAATCTTCTGCTTGCGGTTTCGGTTCTCGGTTATGGAGCCTGTTGGCTGGGGATCCATCCTCGATCGGACCGTGTGGCGCTTTTGAAACGGGAGTTGGAATTACCGGAAGAGGTCATTCCCGTTGCGATGCTAGCAGTGGGAGTTCCGCGGGCGCGGCCGGCGGCGCGGACCCGGTTTCGGAAGGAGGCGGTCCACCGCGAGCGGTGGTAATATTAGCGCCGTACGTAGGCGTCAATTCCGGTGATGGCCAGGACTTCGCCTGTATAGAGGCGGTGGTAATTCGAACCGTTATAGTTATCCTCGATGCGTTCGTCGAGAAAGTGGTCGGGATTGAAGTCTTCGAAGTGGATTTTGCGGCATTCCAGGATGAGTTCGGCTTCGTCGAAACCAGGGGCTTCTGTGTGGGTGGAAGGGATCGGTTTTAGGGCGGTCGCTTCGATTTTATTGATTTCGCGGCCGGATTTTGATCCGCAGAGGCTGAGTTTTGGTTGGAGGGCCGGGGGGAATGCGGAGAGGGTAAAACTGGAATAATTCTCCATGAAATCGTAGGTATAGCGGCTGGGACGAACCGCAACCCAAACGATCGGTCGGGACCATAGAACGCCGAAGCCTCCCCACGCAACGGTCATCACGTTGAACTTTGCCGGAGAGAGAGTGCCGGCGCAGAGGAGGAACCAGCGTTCGCTCCATTGATGAAACGGGGGGCATTGAAAACGGTTCAATTCGATGGACTGGCGGGGCATGGCGACTCCTGAGGGTTCATGATGCCAATAACTTTTTGAGTGCTGAAAGGCTGATCCAAATCAGTCCCAACGCAAGCAACGCCTGTCCGACACCTTTCCAGGCCAATGCATATTCGGGCAGGAGAAAACCTTTACGGAAGCCGATTTCGCAGAAGATCCAAAGCGAAGCGCCCAGCGTTGTTGTGAGAACGGCGAGAATGAAGTTAATAAGGATTTCTTTTTCCTTCATTTGGGTCATAAGGCGATCCTGCTCAAGAATTAAAGTTTTATTTTCCCTTGATCCTTCTTTCTTGTCAAGTCTGCGCGCCCTGATTTTCGCGGCTTGTCGGCTGGGGTATGGGGAGGCTATATTGTGAATGGGAAAGCCCCCGTAGCTCAGGTGGACAGAGCATCGGATTTCTAATCCGACGGTCGCGTGTTCGAGTCGCGCCGGGGGCGCCATGGTTTTGGGTTCAGGGGATGGGGAGGGAGTGCAGGAGTGCGGACAGGAGATTGTGGGCACGCCATCGAACGCCGAGAGCGGCGGCTTTTTCTTTCAGTTCGTGATCTTCCGTGATCAACAGGCAGTGGTCCACCTTGTCACGATAGAAGGCGAGGTCGGCAAGGATGGCTTCATCGGCGCGTTGGTTTGCGGCTCCGCCTCCGGAATAGATGAGGATAAGTTTTTCGGTCAAATGGTGTTCGGAACGCACCGGACCATCGAAGTATAGGCGGATGCGAATGTGGGGGGAGGGCTCGGCTGCAGCGGCAAGGAGGCGAGCGAAGCGATCTCGCGTCGTGGTATCTGCGGAAGGGGTTGATTCGCCGGGGAGGGGCTTTGCGAGGAGGAAGTTATGGCCGTCAATGAAGAGGCAGGAAAGGCCTTGGGGGATAGCGAGAAAACGGCGGAGTGGATCTTGGGGTGCGGCTGTTTCGGTGTTTCGGGTTTCGAGAATTCCCGTTCGGGCCATGAGCTCGTGATGTTTGTCTGAGGCGCGGGCCAAGAGGCGGTTTCGGGTGTGAAGGGAAAAGAGTTCCCAGGCGGTTGCGGGTCCTTCGATCCAGTCTATGATTTGCCGCAGCGTATCGAGATTAGGGGCTTCATTGATCCGCGCGAGCAGAGCGTGTTCGGTTTCTCCAATCCGTGGGGGTTCTCCCAAGAGCTCTTGGAGGCGATGGATTTCGGTTTGGAGTTTTGCTTCCATTTCGGGAAGGCGGGGGTGGGGGTTGAGGGATTCGCGGCGTGCCTCGCTGATCGCGTGAAGGAGTTCTTCCATTTCCTCGAGGCGTTCCCGAATCGCCCGGCGTGTTTTGCCGACCCGGTCGCGTTCGGCCTGTTCCTGGAGAACCGCGCGGGCTTCATTGATCAGGGAAGGGATACGCCCATTGTTTTGGGTAGCCGTTTCCATCATTTGAAGGGGCCGAAGCCAGCGGGCGGATTCGGCGGTCCATTCTGCGGCGATTCCTTCCTGGATTCGGCGATTGAGTTCCGCGCGAAGATCCGAGAGTTCCCGCGTAGCGGCAAGGGTTTCGGCTTGGGCGTGTTGGGTTAGAAGGCGTTGTTGTTTGAGTTGTTCTTCGAGGAAGGCGATTCGGCGCGCATATTCCTCTCGGTCCTTGTGGGAGCGGTCGCGTTCCCTTTCGGCTTGTTTTCGGCTTGTTTGTTCTTTTTGGAGATCGTGTTTGAGTTGGGCGAGTGCGGCGGTTGTCTTTTCGTCGGGTGGGGGCCGGGGTGTGTCAGCAGGAAGAAGCGGAGCGATGCAGGCGAGGAAGGGGGAGAACGTGTCGGCGAGGACCCTTTTGGCCTGAAGGGGGTCGCGGCCGGCAAACCCGTTGGCGTCCGGGTGGGCGTCCAGATGGCGCCAGGCGAGGGAGCGGAGGGATTCCCGTTTGTCGAGCAGAAGACCTGCCAGGAGGTTGGCTTCCCCATAGAAGATGGCGAGGGGTTCGAAAGCGCTTTCGATGGCGGTGTGGGATAGGACGATGAGCAGTTGGCTTTGCAGGGAGGACTCTTGGAGGAGATCGTGGAGTTCGGGGCTCAGGTGGCGGCTGGTGGCGATTAAGTTTTGAATGCGGCGGCGGAGGATGGGGAGGCTATCGGGGCGTGGCGAGAGTCCTTTCATCAGAGCGGGATGGATTCGGGCGAAATCAAAGAGGAGCCGTGGGGGTGTTTGTTCGAGGGCATCCTGAAACGCCTTCACAATCGCGGGCGGAACTTTTTTTTCTTCCAGGATCAAGGAGCTCACGCAGACAGACGACCCTCCTTCCATATGAACGAAGTCATGAGCGAGGCCAATTGGGCCACGATAGCGGCCACGTCGGAACTGCGACGGACGCGGAGACCGGCTGCTTCGGCGATGATGCGGTAGTCGCGAAACTGCCGCCGCACATCGCCGAGGGTCAATCGGTGCTGGCCTTGTACCCAGTGAAAGGCGCTTCGAACGATGGTTTCTTCGTGGCGGTCCATCATGGCGGTGAGGGGTTCTCCTCCTCGGACCGGGTGGTGGCCGTTGCAGGTTCGTTTGACGATTTCGACGAGTGCTTGGGTCATTGCAACTGCGGTTTCTCCGGAGCCGGTCTCGCACAGGCGCAAAAAGGTGGGCGTGATTCGCCAACGGGGGGGGGCTCCATCCTTTCGGCTCAGCAGGATCGCGAAGTACTGGGAGGGTTCGTCGTGCGGGTGCTGGGCCGCCTGGGCATCATTCCAGGCATTGATTAGAAGGGCTTTTTCCGACCAACGGGAGAAGAGAGGTTGGCGGACGTTGGGGTCATCGATAATGAAGGTATCCGCTTCGGGGAAGTAGCCAAGAACTGCGACCCAATGGCCGAAGTCTTTCACGAGGAGAATAGCGGGAAGGCCCCGTTGGAGGTGGCGGCGGAGACGATCGGCGAACGCGAACCCGCGGTCTTTGCGCCGGATCGAGAGAAAGCGGCAGTTGATGTGGTAGGCGGCGGCGGCTCGGCGGAGATCCTGTTCGTCCTGGCCGCGCCGGTAGCGCATCCACCAAGAGAGTCCGCTTGCGCGAGCGACTTCGTGTTGGTCCGCATCTACGCCGAGGATGTGGAGGCAATAGGAAAGGCTGCATGGGCCGCAGTGACTTGGCGATTGGGGTTGGGAAAACAGTGTGCAATACTCAGCCATGGCTGGAGAATTCGGGTTGAAAAACGGTTTTCAATATATCAAAGTTTGGACGTGGGGCGGAGCAGTTTTCTCACTTTTCATATAAAACGTCATGTAGAGGTAGGTATGGGTGATTCGGAACTGACGAGCGGAGAAAAAACGCAAGTGGTGGCTTTATGTGGAAGCAGCCGGGAAGGAGGAGCCACCGAAGCGCTCTTACAACGGCTTTTGAGGCGGTTTACGGATCGTGGAATGGCAGGGGAACTGATCGTCTTCTACTGGAAGACGATTTATCCCTGTGTGGGTTGCATGAATTGCCAGGAGATGCAGAATGGGAGTTGCTGTCTGGAAGACGATTTCGCGGAGGTTTATCGAGCCATGTGCAAGGCGGACATTGTACTTTTGGGGAGTTCAAGCCTTCATAAGCCCGCGCCGGGATTTGTGTCGTTTCTGCAGCGAGTGGAGAGGGTCGTGCGTTCACATGAATTTGAGTTGAGCGGAAAGGTTGGGACGGTCGTTTCCGGGGGTCGGCCTTTGTCTAGACGAAAGGGAGATGATTGGTTAGTGACGTGGGCGTTTCGCCAGGGGATGATTTTGGTGGGTTTTCCGGGGCAACGGGCCGGAAAGGGTGGCGGGAGGAGAAGCGAGACGGATTGGGATTCGGTTCTCTTGGACCGAATGGTTGATCGGCTTCTGGAAGTGTATTCTAAATGTTGTTCGGGGGGAGCTCAGGCGAGAGGAGATAGGAAATTGCAGAATCATTCGAGTTCGAGTATAGTTGAATGATCGGCATAGCAAGGAGATGGTCGTGAGCAAAGGTATCCGTGTCGCGGGTGGATGGATCATTTTAGCGGGTATGTTTTCAATCGGAACTCCTTGGATTGGGCGAGGGGATTCCGCTTCTGCTTCCCTTGCGGAGGACATAACGCTGCTTCAGCGGATGTCGAGAGGGTTTAGCGAGGTGGCTCGGAAAGCGATTCCGGCAGTGGTTTTTGTGACGGTGGAAAAGAGCATTCCCGTGCGGACGCCCCAATGGCAGGTTCCCGATCCATTTCGTGATTTTTTCAATGATCCGTTTTTCGAGCGCTTTTTTGGGCCGGCGCCTCGCCGCGACCAGGCGCCACGTCAATTTCGCCAACAGGGTCAGGGTTCGGGTTTTCTTATCACGGAGGATGGGTATATTTTAACCAACAGCCATGTTGTGGATGGGGCGGACAAGATCAAGGTTAAGCTGCACGGCGGGCGAGAAGTTGAGGCGAAGTTGATCGGCAAAGATCCGCGGTCCGACATAGCCGTGATCAAAATTGAGGGGAATGGATATCCTTTTTTGCCGTTGGGGGATTCCGATGCGATCGAGGTCGGGGCATGGGTGATAGCGATCGGCAATCCGTTTGGGCTGAGCGAGTCCATCACGGTGGGGATCGTGAGCGCCAAGGGGCGGAGTGGGATCGGGCTTGCCGACTATGAGGATTTCATTCAGACCGATGCGGCGATCAATCCTGGCAACAGTGGCGGTCCGCTTTTGAACATTGAGGGAAAGGTGATTGGGATCAACTCGGCCATCTACAGTGCGAGCGGGGGCAATTTGGGGATCGGGTTTGCCGTACCGATCAACATGGCGGCAGCGATCTATCGCCAGATTCTTCAGACGGGCACCGTTGTACGGGGTTATTTGGGGGTCTCCATTCAAGACATGACCACGGATCTTGCGAAATCCTTTGGGCTTGAAAAAGAAGAGGGCATTTTGATTTCGGATGTTGTTCCGGACTCTCCGGCGGCTCAGGCTGGGCTACAGAGTGGCGATATCATTCTGGAGTTGGATGGGAAAAAAGTGGAAAACGTTACGTCCTTTCGGAATACGATTGCCTTGACCGCGCCGGGAACGGAAGTTCAATTGAAAATCCGCAGAGACGGCAAGGAATCCGTCCGGAAGCTTACGATCGGTCGTTTGCCGGATGAAGCGGCTCAGGCTGCAACGCCTGCGGCGCCGGATTCCGTCGCCACACGACTGGGCATCACGGTTGAGTCTCTGACGCCCCAGTGGCGAGAGCGGTTGGGTCTCAAGGAAGACCGGGGTGTGGTCGTTTCGGGTGTTGCTCCGGATAGTCCGGCGGCTTCTTTTGGCATTCGAGAGGGCGATCTCGTAATCAGCGTCAATCGGCAACCGGTCAACTCGCCCAAGGAATTCGGGGAGGCGCTTGAACGATCCAAGAAAACGGGGCGGGTTCTTCTTCTGGTGAAAAGTCGGGCGATGACCCGTTATCTGGTGATTCCAATTGAATAAAACGATGAGAAACATTGGCGGGAGCGACGGGACTCGAACCCGCAACAACCAGATCGACAATCTGGGACTCTAACCGATTGAGCTACGCCCCCGCGAGGGACGCTCCAAAACGCGGAAAATGATGACAAAGAGGGGTTAGAGAGTCAACAGAAAAAAAGATATCGAGGAACCAATGGTCGTTCTCGGTCTGAACACAATAAGGGGTTTATTCATATGGAAAATGTCCCATTAGGGCGCACGGGGCTAAAGGTCAGTCGTTTAAGTATGGGGGGTCTTTTTATATCCTCCTTTGCGTCTGAATTTGAGTCTGCGCGGCGGGCGGTAGAAACCGCTTTGGATCTTGGGGTGAACTTTGTTGATACCGCGCCGACCTACGGGAACAGCGAGGAAGTGCTGGGGAAGGTGTTGCGGGAGGTGAGGCGGCCGGTGATGTTGTCCACCAAGCTGGGTGGGCGGCCGAAACCGTTTAATCCGAAAGACAAAACATGTTTGCGGACGAGTTTTGAAGAGAGTCTCCGTCTCTTGGGTCGTGAGACTGTTGATATTCTTTTTGTACATGAGCCGGACCGGCCGGGGCAATATGACTGGTGGGACGACATTGTTCGAGTAGAAGGGCCTGTGCTGGAATTTTTGGAGGAACTGAAGGCGGAAGGGAGGATTCGCTTTACGGGGCTGGGGGGGACGACAACCACGATATTGGCGCATTTGTGTCGGAGCGGCAAGTTCGACGTTGTGCTCACGGCGTTCAATTATAGTCTGCTTTACCGCGAAGCGGCGTTGGAAGTGTTTCCGGCGGCCCGTGAGGCGGGGATGGGAATTATTGTGGGGTCACCGCTTCAGCAGGGGGCGTTGGCGCGGCGCTTTGACAGGGAGATCGATGATCCTGGAGCCTTCTGGCTTTCTCGGATGCGCCGGGAACAGTTCAAGGCGTTATATGCCTTTTTGGATGAAACGGGAATGAGCATTGCCGAGCTGGGCATCCGATTTGTGTTGAGTCATCCGGATGTGCAGACCGTTCTGATGGGTGCGCGATCGGAAGAGGAGGTTCGGCGAAACGTCGAAGCGGCTCAACGCGGTCCGCTTCCGGCCGAGATATTGGCGCGTTTGGATGCGATTGCGGCACTCGTTCCTTTTCGGCCGTTTGGGGAACCGTTCGGTATTGGATGGTATTTAGGGAAGCCGGGCAACTACCGCGGGCCTGGCCATGCCGGCTGAGGGGGAGGGAGGGGCGATGAAAGCGGCAGTGGTGGAAAAGGCGGGATGTCTTGTCGTTCGCGATCTTCCCGAACCGACGATGGGCGACTATGAGGCGCAGTGTCAGCTTTTATATGGCACCGTGTGTGCGGGAACGGATCTTCATTTGCTTCAGGGGGATCCGCCCTTTTGTTATTGGACGAAATGCCCGTTTGTTTTGGGACATGAGAGCGTGGGGCGCGTAGTGGCGGTGGGACCGCGGGTTCGGCATCTCAAACTGGGTGATGTGGTTACACGGGTTGGAACGCCTTCGGTTGGAGGAGTGAACAGTACGTGGGGGGGATTTGCCGAATTTGGCGTTGCGACGGACTGGCAGGCGATGGCGGAAGATGGGGCGACGGAAGCGAAAGTTGATCCGTTACGGGTTCAGAGAGTTCTTCCATCCGATGTTTCGCCGGAGGTCGGCCCTCTTTTCATTACCTGGCGTGAGACGTTGAGTTATCTGACGCGGATGGGAGTGGGACCGGGCCGGTCGGTGTTGATTTTGGGCAGTGGGGGAAATGGATTAGCCTTTACTTCTCACGCCCGCAATCTTGGGGCGTCGCTCGTTGTGCTGGTGGGGTCGGCCAGGCGGGAGGCCGAAGGGTGGCGTGCGGGGGCCACGGCGTTTTTGGATTACCGGTTGCCCGATGTTTGGGAGAAGGCCAAAGCATTGGCGTCGGACGGTTATGATTTCGTTGTGGATGCTGTTGGGAGAGCCGCGAACGTTGAGGGGGGGCAGAAATGCCTCAAAACGGGGGGGACAATCGGCATTTATGGGTTGGACGAATGCGGAAAAATCATGCTGGCTCCCGGCCGTTCTTTCACCTTCTACGGCGGGGGATACCAAGAATGGGAAACTCACGAACAGGTTCTTGCCTTTTTCCGTTCGGGGCGGCTGGATCCCTCTGTTTGGCTGGGGGGCCGTCGTGTATTTTCCCTCGTGGAGATTGAGGAGGCGTTTGAGGCGGTCCGGGACCGGGAACTGGTCAAGCCGCTCGTGCGGTTGAGCGGGCGCGTGTAAGGAGCTACGGGTGATGAGCCTTCCTTTTCGGCAGATTCATTTGGATTTTCACACTTCCGAGCATATTCCGGGCGTTGGGGCGGCGTGGGACAAGCGCCACTGGCAGGAGACGCTTTTGCGGGCGCGCGTCAACAGCATCAATCTTTTTGCGGTCTGCCACCATGGGTGGAGCTACTACAACACCCGTGTGGGGGAGCGTCATCCTGCCTTGACGGATGGATTCGATCTGACGCGTGCGCAACTGGAGGCGTGTCGGGAGGTCGGAATTCGGACGCAGATCTACTGCACGGTTGGGGTGAACAATCGGGTGGCTCGGCTTCATCCGGAGTGGCGCGCGATTAATGAAAACGGCGCCTATTACGGGTGGGTCCAAAAGCCGACCGAGCCGGGTTTCCACATGTTGTGCTTTAACACCCCCTATTTGGATTGGATCTGTGAACAGATACGGGAACTGGCGCAGATGTTTCCGGAAACCGACGGGCTTTGGCTTGATATCATCCATCGGACGAATTGTTTTTGCCCTTTCTGTTTAGACAGTATGGCGCGCCAAGGGCTGGACCCGAAACATCCGGAGGATGTCGCCCTTCACGCGGACCGGGTGTTGCAGAATTACTATGGGCGTTCGCTGGCGGCTCTGCGCGAGGTTCATCCGACGATGCGTCTGACGCAGAACAGCGGCCATCTGACGAGGGGGGATCGGCGATTGCTTCGGCATGTGACGCATCTCGAACTGGAAAGTTTACCGACGGGCGGTTGGGGGTATGATCATTTCCCCATGAGTGCGAAGTACGCGCAAGCGACCGGGATGGACTATTTGGGGATGACCGGAAAATTTCACGGCACATGGGGGGAGTTCGGGGGGTTCAAGCATCCCAATGCTCTGCGGTATGAATGCGCCGCGATGTTGGCCTTTGGCGCCAAGTGTTGCGTGGGAGATCAGCTCCATCCCGACGGGCATCTCGATGAAAGCACTTACGCCATTATTGGGCAGACCTATGCGGAAGTGGAAGCGAAGGAGGCCTGGTGCGAGGGGGTGCAGAATGTGGCCGATATCGGGTTTCTTTCCGCTGTGGCGCTCGATCCGCAGCATCAAAAAGGGGAGGAAGCGGATGCCGGCGCCACCCGTCTGCTTTTGGAGGGAGGCTTTCTTTTCGACATTTTGGATGGGGAGATGGACCTCACCCCTTATAAACTGGTCATTGTGCCTGAGGACGGTTGGATCGCGCCGGCGCTTAAAGCGCGGCTGGATTCTTACATTGCCGGCGGGGGAAGGGTATTGTTTGGGGGGCGGAGTCCGATGGATTCCGAGGGGAGACTGATGTTTGATCTCGGGGCCGAAGTTGCTGGGGAGAGCGCGTTTTCACTGGATTTCATTCATCCGATTCCGGCGCTGCGACCTGCGTTTGTGGACTCGCCGATGGTGGTGTATGACCGGTATCCTCGTGTGCGCCTGATGACCGACGGCCGATCCCTGGGGGACGTTTATGAGCCCTTTTTTGAAAGGGCGTGGAACCATTTCTGTTCGCATCAGCATGCGCCACCGCGCCGCGAGAGAAGCGGCTATTGCTGTGGGGTTGAAAAGGAAGGGCTTTGTTGGCTGCCGATGGCGGCGTTTCGCCTTTATCGCACGGGGGGGCAGGTGGCGCTCAAGGAGTTTCTCGTTGCCTGCATTCGGAGGATATTGGGGGACTCCATCACCCTACGCACGACGTTGCCCTCCACCGCCCGGGTTACCCTGATGCGGCAGCCTGCGCGGGAACGGTATGTGCTTCATCTGCTGGCGCCCACCCTTGTTCATCGAGGGGGCGTGAAACACGCGCATCGCGGCGCCCATGCGTTGGAGGTGATTGAAGACTTGATTCCGCTGTGCGATACAGCGATTTCGCTCCGGCTTGATCGCCCCGCCCGGCATGTCATACTTCAACCGCAGAATCGGCCGGTTCCGTTTTCGGGCCGGGATGGTCGGATTCAGTTCACGATTGACCGATTTTGTTGCCATCAAATGATAGAGATCGTCTGAATGAAAACGATTCGAAGTCTGTTGCCTCTTTCAACACCTGCCGGCGACCTTCCGCCTTATACGGCGCGCAGCCGCAATCTTGTCCGATTTGCGCGTCACCTTCCCATTGAAACGATGGATGAGTCGTTTGCGGCCGATTATGGTTTCAAAGATCACGGGAGTCGGTTTGCGCTTCTGAAGAGTCCCAAAACGGATCCGGGGCCGGACGAATGTTATGGAATCTATGCGCGGGATGCTCGACTCCTGTTTCGTAAGCTGCTGGGACTCCGGATAGAGTATGAGGGGTTGGGTTCACAACGGGCGGCTCAACTGAGTTTTTACAATTCCATGAACTATTACCGGTCCCATGTGGAAGAGCACTTTTATCACAATGGGACCAATCCCGTTCCTCCTCTCGAGGGGGAATGTGTTTTTTGGTTTGCGGCGCCGGATATCCTGGTCATTCGCTATCGGTTTTGGAACAAGGTGAACTCGGAGATTCCGCTTCGGCTGTGCTGGTATTCAGAAGGGGAACCAGGGCGAGGGTACGGTACGGAGCTCCGGTCCGGTGGGATTGAGTTTTGGAATGAGGCGATGGTTGGGAAAGTGGCGTACACGGCGCGAGCGGAACTTCGAACCGGGGACGCGGGGATCACGTTTCGGGCCGAAGGACCTGTGCTGAAAACACGTGAGATTCTGCGGCGGGTTCCGCCGGGGGGGAAAGACGAGGTGCGTTTTGGGGTACGGTTTGCCTTTAACGATGAACCGTTGCCTCCTTGGTCGGAGGATCTTTGGTCTGAGGGCAGTCTTGCGGGAGCGATCGCGGAGAATGAGCAGGCGTTTCGGCGATTTCGTCGGTTGCCGCGCTTGTCCTCGTTGAATCAGGATTTGGCGTTGAAGGCGATAGGGGTTTTGCGCGCGTTGCGGTATTGGGAAAGGCGGCTTCCGGGCGATCCCCTGATGACCATTCATGCGGGGAAGACGGGGGTATGCGCGACGTGGTTTTGGGACACCGGATGCACGTTGCCTGCGTTGGGCTTAATCAATGAGCACGACACAATCCGGGGCGCGTTGAGAGTTCTGACCCGCGGCATTCGTCCGGACGGCACGCCGCCGGTGACCTGTGAAAATGGCGTCTATCAATATTCATATCAGATGCCGCTTCTCACGTGGGGAGCGGGGCACTGTTTCGCCGCTTCGCCGGATCCGGGTTTGATGGAGGAAATCTACGAGCCCTTGAGCCGCTACGTACGCCACTGGTTGGAGCGGTTTCGGACGCCGCACGGCGTTGTCATTCATCCGCCTGGAATGAGTTGTTTGGATGATGCAAAACGATGGCAACGACGGGAGACCCTGGTGCCTGCTCCGGGGCAGCCGTGGACGGAGGTTCAGGGGGATCGGATGCATTCGAGCGAGTACGCGCCGCCGGATGTGAACACGTTTTTGGCGTTGGAAATGAGAACGCTGGCCGTGATGGCCGAGGCGATGGGATATGCGAAGGATGCGGCGCATTGGAAGCGGGAGGGAGAACGGCTGGCGGAGGCCATTAATCACTGGCTGTTCGAGCCGGAGACGGGGACCTATCAGGACCGGCATGTGGAGACGGGAGTGTTCGGCGGCATGGTTCATATGGGCAGTTTCCTGCCTCTCTATGCCGGATTTGCGCCTGCCGAGATTGGCCGTGCGATGTGCCGGAATTATCTGCTGGCGCCCAATCATTTTTTGACGCCGATGCCATTTCCCGTTGTGGATCGGGCTCATCCGAGCTATCGGCCTGGGGGATATCTTTTTGCCCCGCCGGAGTTTCCGGGTTCGTTGGTGCAGCACGCGTACTGGTGCGGGCGCACATGGATTCATTCCGCGGTCTGGATGTTGGGAGCGCTTTGGCGGTACGGGTTTCAGCGCGAGGCCGGCAAACTGGCCGATCGGATTCTGCTTGCGGCGAGTCGGTCGGAGTCGCTGGTGGAGTGCTACGACAGTTTGACGGGTTTTGGGAATGGCCACCCGGAGTTCATGTGGTCGGCTGCCGCTGTTCTTTTGTTACTCGACCGTTTTTACGAACGGAGTGCGGTTCCGGTGATTCGTCCATGAACCACTGGTCCTTGCCTCCCTTCGCGTATAGGAGGAGGGATCTTGTGCGGGAATTGGCGGATCAATGCGATCGGAAAGGACTGAGCTTTTTTGCTTATTACTCGCATGCGCTCACGACCGATTTGCTGCCCATTGCCCGACCGCAGTAATTGACTGGCTCATGTGGGACCCATGCCGGATGGAATGATTCCTACGGAGGCGGTGTGATTGCTCAGGGAAGTGGGGCGTCGGATTGCCCTGGAAGGCATGCCGAGAGCGGATCAGGCGGCGGAACGTCGGCGAGGGGAGGCGGGAAATTCTGCCCAATGAGGAAGGAGGCCGTTGGGCAGGAGGTTCAAAGGGCAGGCAGGACGAAAAGCCGTCGCAGAGAATGAGGTGTCAGGGAAGGGAGGCGAGGAGGCGCCTGAGGTAACCGACAGTTTCGGCGATATCCTTGCGCTGTTGTTCCCCAGAGATTTCCCGTTCGATGATATAGGCGCCCTTGAAACCGAGCGCGTGAAGGCGGCGAACGAGTTCGGGGAAATTGACTTTTCCCTCGCCGACTTTTGTTTCGCGGCCGAGAGAACGGCCGTTGGTGGGATAAAGGCCATCCTTCGCGTGGACACAGCGAACGTAGGGGCCGAAGACGTCGAGTGCATCCAAGGGATTGCCCATGCCGTAGAGAATGAGGTTGGCGGGGTCGAGGTTGATTCCGAGCCCAGGGATACGGAGGTCTTCGATCACGCGTAGGAGGGTGACGGGGGTTTCCTGGCCGGTTTCAAACCAGAAGCCGATGCCTTTTTCCGCGCAGTAGGCTGCGACTTCATAGATGGCGACGAGGGTTTCGCGGTACGCGGAACGGACGCATTCTTGAGGGACGAAGCCGCAGTGGGTGATGATAGCGGGCGCGCCGAAGGCGGCAGCGAAGTCGGCGCCGGCCTTGAGGGCTTCAATACGCAGGCGGCGGTATTCAGGCGGCACGAGGCCAAGGGTGATAGGGCCTTGGATAAAGTCCCAAATCGCGGGACCTGGGTATCCTACCCAGCAGGCGGCGACTTCGATTCCGGCGGCGTCGGCTAGGCGGCGCAGGGCGATAGGATCAGCGTTGAGCCAGGTGCGGTAGTTCCAACAGGCGAGTTGGCAAGCGTCGAGCCCGAACTGGGCGACGTGGCAAAAAGGATCTCCTTCGATTTGGAGGGCGGTCATGGTGCCGATTTTATTTGTGGCCATAGGGGTCCTTTCTTTTGGTGAGCAGTTTTGTTTGGAAAAAGGGGGGAGGGGTGGGCGGCGTAGAGGGCGGTCCAAAGGTGGGCGGGGACGGGGGTAGGTTGTTGGTCGGGTGGAATTGGAAAAAGGCCGGTCGGTTTGCGTATTAGGCGGCGAATGATCCATTCGGAGATGTTTCCGATTGGGCCGAGGGTAGAGAGATGATTGGGGCGAACCCAACGGGCGTCGGTGATTTCGTGGGGGTCTGGGGTGAGGGGGGTGGGCGGGCTTTGGAGGTCGAGGGAGAAGACGAGGTAGAGGTTTTGTTCGTGGGGGGACTGGGCGTGGCGGATTGCGATAAGGGCGGTGGGTTTGACGGCGAGGCCGGTTTCTTCGAGAACTTCGCGGGTGATGGCGAGGTGGGGTGGCTCGTCTTCTTCGACGTAACCGCCAGGGAGGGTCCAGCGGCCTTTTCCGGGGTCGTGGGCGCGTTGAACAAGGAGGGCACAGCCGTGGTGGAGGATGAGACCCCCGACACCGACGGAGAAGCGGCCGAAGACAATGTGGCCGCAGCGGCTGCAGGCGACGCGGATGCGGCCGCCTTCTGGGCGTGGGGCGAGGGGATTACCGCAGTGGGAACAGAAGCGTTCTTCGTGGTTGGCGGGTTGTTCCGGGAGAGGTGGCATGAGGGGGAACTATAGGGCAAGAGGGGCGTTTTATGCAATGAGCGAGTTGGGGGTTGGTAATGTTGAGATGAGAGTTTCTGAGGGAGCGCCGTTTTGTTCCATTTCGAGGCCGAGAACAGTTTCAGGCTCTGGAACCAGTGCGATCTCCTTGGTTGGATTCGGGTTGTTCAAAGCGGGCTGCTGTACTATAACGACATCCGGCGACACGCTTCCCTCGGGAACGTCTCGCCGGCTGAGTTCCTTAGAAAACATGGCGCATGTCCACGCGGCGGGGCCACACTCAGAAAGAGGAGTGGAAATGTTGAATGTTGAGGTTGGACCTGGAGGGGCCGGCTTCGGATGGGTTGGGGGTTGTGGGAGGAGCGGGAACGGGGTAGGATAATCGCGTAGAAAAAAAGGAAAAATGCAGATGAAAGCGGCGATTGTGGGATATGGGCAGGCGGGGAAGAAAACGCTTTTCACTTTGTTAACCGGGCGGGAAGTTCCTCACGGTAGGAAGGAGACAGAAGCCATCGAAGGAGCAGCACCGGTGGCCGATTCCCGTGTGGACACCCTGGCCCGGCTTTTCAATCCCAAACGGACTCGATATGCCGAAACTCTTCTTGTTCTCTGCCCTGATGTTCCGCTCGAAGGGAAAGGGCCCTGGATGGAAACGGCACGCGCCTGCGATCTTCTGTTGGTGGTCCTGCGGGACTTTCACGCTCCGGACGTTTTTCATCCGCGTGGGAGCGTGGATCCCGACCGCGATCGCTCGGACCTTGCGACCGAAATCCTCTTTGCCGATGTGGATCTTGTGGACAAGCGGCTCGATCGGCTTACGAAGGAGAAGCGAGGGGGGCTTTCGCCTCTTCAACAGGCCGAAGAGCACGCGCTTCTCAAATGCCGCGAGGCACTTGCTCAAGGACGTTGGCTTCGAGACGTTCCGTTAGACGAGAACGACTGGAAAGCCTTGCGCAATCTCGGTTTCCTCACCCGCAAGCCGATTCTTTGGGTTTATAATGTGGACGAAGAAGGTGTTCACGCCGCGCGAAAAAAGGAGGGATCCGATCCGACGGTCTTTGTCGTTTCGGCAAAAATGGAACAGGAGATCATGGCGATGGAGAATCCGGAAGACCGGCGCGCTTTTCTCCACGAACTGGGGTTCGACCGGCCCGGCCTCGACCGGCTCAACGCTGCGGCGTACGATGCCCTTGGCCTCATGTCCTTTTATACGGTTGGCCCCGATGAAGTTCGCGCCTGGACGATTCGAAAAGGAAGCACGGCGCCGACGGCGGCGGGCAAGGTCCATACCGATATGGAGCGGGGATTCATTCGGGTCGAAATCATTTCGTACGATGACATGATTGCCGCAGGGGGCGAGGCGGAGGCCAAAGCGCGGGGAAAGCTACAGGTGCGCGGGCGGGATTACGTCATCCAAGACGGCGACATCTGTCACTTTCGCTTCAGTGTTTGAGGGATGCCCTCGGAGTTTCCACAAGTTCGAGCGCGATCTCGCGACTTTTCGGGCGCAGGTCCAGATGGTACTCCAGGAACAACGCGAGCGCAGGGAGGATTTCCGATGCGAGAAGGGAATCGTTTGGCGCGGCAGAGGGAGGTTTGGCGAGTTCCCATTGTTGTATAGCGGCGAGCGTGGCGGGCGACAGGAGGGCTTGAGGCTCTGGTTCCCCCGGCCGGATACGGCAGCGGGAGCACACGATTCCACCACTTCGGACGCCGAGAAAAAAAGGCGTTGGGGCTTTGGCGGGTTCATGGAGCGCGCGGCATCTAGGGCATCGGTCTATCACGGGCGCCAACCCAACGGCGCGGAGCAGCGCCCATTCGAACCATGCGATCTGGAGGGGTAGATTTTGCGAGTGTGGCAGAGTGTCGAGAGCCGTTTCCAGAAGCGAAAAAGTTTCGGCATGAGGAACGGCGGGAGGCGTGACGGATGCCGTCAAATCGCAGAACCAAGACGCGCAGGCAGCGGCCCGCCAATTGTACCGCAAAGGGGCGCGAATCGCGATCGGAGCGACTTCCTTCAGGATGAGAAGTCGGTCGGGCGGTTTGACGTAATAAAGCAGTTCGCACGTGTAGCCGAGGTCGAGTTGGCCGAGGAAAAGGCTTTTCGGGCGTAAAGCACCTTTCGCGACAAACCGCAAGCGGCCGTCTTCCTGCGTCAGGCAGTCGGCAAGCAGCGAGGTTTTCGACCATGGGGAGATCCTGAGAACGATTCCTTCGGTTTTGCGGATCATTGGATGCATTGGGAATTGGAGCGAAGAAGGGGTTGAATGAGGCCGGCTTTGTTTGCTTGGCGGAGCCAGCGGAGTTCGCGGACGCGCATGCGCCGGCGTTCGGCGGGGGTGGCGTCGGAGGCGTCGGCCAGATGGTCGCATCCATGGGCGAGATAGAGGGCGAGTTCACGCGCGGGTCCGCCGTAGCGGGGACCCCGTTCGAAGGCGAGATCCACGTTGACAAAGACTTCGCCGATCCAGTCCGTAGCGCCGGGCATGGGCCTGTAAGCGAGGGTGATTACATCGGTGTCGGCTAGTGGGCCGAAGACCTGCCGGTTGATTCGACGGATTGCAGTCCGATTAAAAAGGGAAACAGAGATCTCCTCCCATGAGCGGGAAGGGTTTAACCGACAGGTGCGTTTTAACAGAAAAAGGAGAAGTTGTCGGAGGGCCGATCGGGAAACGGCGGGGGGATGATGGAGGCGGATGCGCATGGAAAGTGAAGGATTCGAGATTGCGATGAAATCGGGGTTACCCTACACTGTTTGCGCGCCAAAAGGAAGGCGAAGATGAAATCATCATTGAAAGGGGACTCTGCGAATCCGACGGGCGGGAAACAACGGGGGGGAATCCCAGCGACGGCTTTGTATTTCGGGAGTGATCATTACTGGGTGAATCGTCGCGCGGAGGAGCGTCTTTCTTCATGGGGGATTACGGATTCGACCTCGCTTCAGCTTGAAGTGGTGGACGGACGTGTTGAGACGGCTGCGGCGGCTGTTCAAGCGATTCGGAAGTGCTGCGAAGCGCTTCAGACCCCATCCTTTTTTGGAGGGGAGAAAACGATCTGGTTGAAGAACGCCACTTTTCTGGGTTCTTCCAGCCGAGTGGGGAGCGGTCGGGATGTTCAGAATTGGATGGAAAAACTCGTGGGGATTCTCCGGAAGGGGCTGCCAACCGGGGTGCGATTTTTGGCAACCGCCGAAGGGGTAGAAAAGCGGACGGCGTTTTACAAGGCGATGGAAAAACTGGGCGAAGCCGTGGCCTTTGAAGTCCCCGAGAAGAGTTGGGAGATCGAGCGGAAGGCGCCGCTGGCAATCCAGCGGGCGTTGCAGGAGATGGGACTGGATACGGGGCCGGAGGTTATCGAAACGATGGTTGCGATGTTGGGTGCCGATACCGGGCGTATTCGGCAGGAGGTGCAGAAGTTGGATCTCTATGTAGGCAAACGGCGGCGGATCACGCGGGACGACATCTTCGCGATTGTGACTTGCTCGCGTGGGGGTGAGGCGTGGGATTTGGCTGATGCGGCGGCGGAACGTCAGTTAGATCGGGCGCTTGCGCTTTTGGATAACCTGCTCGCGCAGCGGGTGAGTCCGATTTGGATAATGCTGGTGTTGGAGGGGCGTTTCCGTGAACTGGCTTTTTACCGGGAGGTATTGAATCGAGGATGGTTAGGGAAAGGGGACTGGACGGCGCGCCGTGGCGCAGAATCCCCCCTTAACGATTTACCGGAGGACGCGAAACAGGCGGCGCGTGCGGTCTTGGGGCGCGACCCGTCCGAGATCTTGCCCTACGTGGTGGGCATTCGATTGCGACAGGCGAAGCGTTTTACGGCTGAGGAGCTCACGCAGGCGCGCGAGGTGTGGCTTGATGCTCATCGGCGGCTTGTCACTTCGAGTTTGAACCCCCAGTGGGTGCTGGAGACGGCGTTAATCCGGGTGTTGGGGCAGACCCCTTTGTCTCAGGTCTGTTCGGCGTTGCCGCATTCGGCGGTTGCGGAAATCCTTCCAAACGTGTAAGAATATCGTGCGGATAACTTTGAAGGAGCATCATGCGAAAGATTCCGGTCGGCATTCAGTTGTACACGGTCCGGCAAACGGCGGCGAAGGATTTCAAGGGAGTGGTTCGTGAGCTGACGCGGATGGGATATCAGGGGGTGGAATTTGCGGGGCAGTATGGGAACATGGAGCCGGCGGAATTGGCGTCCTTTCTTTCCGAAACAGGTTGTCAGGTCTGCGGGCAACATGTGAGTGTGGAGGATATTTTGAATCCGGCCAGCAAAGCCTATGCTTATGCCAAGGCATTGAACTGTCCATGGTTGACCACCAGTGGAGCCGGTCTGGTGGAGAAGGACTGGATGGGGGCGATCGAGCGGTATCGGAAAGCCGGCGCGACGGCGAAGTCGAACGGCTGCGTGTTCACCTACCACAACCATGCGCAGGAATTCATCCGCATCAATGGGGTCTATGCGGAAGATCTTCTTATTCAGCAGACAGATCCTTCCGAAGTTCAATTGGAACTGGACACGTACTGGATTCGCAAGGGGGGGCCGGATCCCGTGGCGTACATTGCTCAATTTCCGGGTCGTGTTCCCCAGATTCATCTCAAAGACATGCATCCGATTACCTGCGAGTTTGTGGAGGTGGGGACTGGGCTCATGGATTTACGGGGGATTTTTCAGGTGGCCCGGCGTGTGGGGGCGAAGTGGATTATTGTGGAGCAGGACCTGTGCAAGGGGCCCGAGCTGGAGAGCGCCCGCCTGTCGATCGAGAATCTGAAAAACGAGGGTTTGGCCTGAGGCGCGGATTAGGAAGGGGGGGCGGGCAACTTCCGAAAACGCATCGGCGCTCGGAAGAGATGTTCTTCGCCTTCGACCTGTTTCAGGAGCGAGGCCAATTCTCGGCTGTCGTGAGGAACGGTTCCCAGTGCGTCGGGATTAACCAATCGAATCTTGAGTTCGTTTCCTCGGAGTTCAACGGCTGCGAGTTGGAATACGCGATTCGTGGCAAGGGGGCCTTTGTTCGATCCGATCCATTCGATCTGATAGAGGGGGCGTTCGGCCAGCTCGGCACAGCGCCATGCCTTGGCAAACAACGTATCGGGCGAATGGGCTGGAAAAACGGCAAGCAACTGCCGCGAATCAAGAGGAAGCACGACAAGGCGGGAGGGCGGAGTGCCTTCCGGGGCTTCCTGCTGTTCCCAGACGCCGCAGAGTCCTGCTTCCCAAGGCGTGTCGTTCGGGGGAGAAAGGGGGATGATGAAATCACAGCCGAGGAAGGGAAGGAGGAAGATTGCCATGAGCTTTTTCATCGCAATTGCTCCGATCACAACCTTATGGTAAAGACGAATTGCTTCTAGGCAAGCATAAAGGAAGTCCGATGATCCATGTAGTTGCGACCATTCGAGTCAAGCCGGGGCGGCGGGAGGAGTACCTCCACATTCTCCAGACCAATGTTCCCTTGGTACGGGCGGAGGCGGGGTGTATCGAGTATCAACCGACGGTGGACGTTTCGACGGGGATTCCGGCGCAGCGGCTTGAAACGGACCGTGTGGTGCTGATGGAGAAATGGTCTTCGCTTGAAGCGTTACTTATCCATTTGAAGGCTCCACACATGGAGGAGTATCGGCGGAAAGTCCGGGACCTCGTGTTGGAGGTATCCCTGCTGGTGACGGAGTCGGTTTGAGGAAGGTCCGATGGAACGGCGTGTGTTGGGGCGGACGGGCTTGGAAGTTGCCGTAGTGGGCTTTGGCGGTTTGTTGGTTCGCGACGAAACGGCATCTGAAACCGACCGTTTGGTTCGGGTGGCCGTGGACCGGGGCGTCAATTTCTTTGATGTGGCACCGACCTATGGCAATGCGGAGGAACGTTTGGGACCCGCCCTGGAACCTATGCGGGCGCAGGTTGTCCTTTCGTGCAAGACGACGCAGCGGACGGCGGCCGAAGCGGAGCGAGAGTTGGCCGCCTCCTTGAGAAAGCTTCGGACGGATTGGTTTGACCTTTATCAGATTCACGGGGTTTCATCGCTTGCGGAGGCTGAGCGCGTTCTCGGACCTGGGGGCGCGTTGGAAGCCTTTGTTCGCGCCCGTGAGCGGGGCATGATCCGGTTCATTGGTTTTTCCGCTCATTCGGAGGCGGCGGCGCTTCGGTTGTTGGAGTGTTATCCCTTTGAAAGTGTGATGTTTCCGATCCATGCGGTGGGATGGGAGAACGCGCAATTCGGCCGGCGGATTGCGGAGCGGGCCGTGGCTTTGGGCGCGGGGTTGGTAGCGCTCAAGTCACTGGCGAGGCGGCCTCTTCGCAAAAGGGAAACGGCTCGATGGCGGAAATGCTGGTATGAGCCGTTTGACACACCGGAGACCGTGACCCACGCGGTGGCCTTCACCTTGTCTGTTCCCGGGGTGGCCACTCTTCTCACGCCTGGCCATGAAAAGCTGTGGGAGATGGCTTGTATGGCGGCGTCGCAACGGGAGACCTACCGTTCCGGGTTTCTCGACGGCGAACCCTTGTTTGGCGACGTTGGGAGCTGAAGAATGGGAAGTGGAAACGCCTGAGGTATGTTGAAACTGGAAAGAGTGGCCCCGTTTTGCTAAGTTCAGGTTCGGAGTTGAGAGAGCGCCCATGCAGATTCCCGGTTACGAACAGTTTGAGCAGACCGGTGAAAGTCCTGTTGTGACCTTTTGGCAGGCGTATCAGACTGATTTAAGTCGGGCGGTGGATATCGAGATCCTCAAGCCCCAGGCGATTCTGGATCCGACGGTGCGGGCCGAGTTTCTGCTCAACGTTCGAGCAGCGGCTGGGGTCAAACATGCCGCGATTGCCCAGATTTATGATATCCGGGAGATGGGGACCACGTTGGCGGTGGCTCGGGAGCATTTGTCGGGGTTTAGTCTTCAGCAATGGTTACGGCAGAAGGGTCCCCTGAAGGAAGAGAAGTCCCTCACCATTGCGCGTTGGGTGGCGGAAGGACTGAACTTTCTCTACGCGAAAACAGGGTTTTGTCATTTGGCGCTTTCGCCGGATTTCGTTTGGCTCGAACCGACGGGTCAGGTCAAGGTTTGTGGTTTCGGCCATCATGTGTTGTTTGAAAAACTTGGCCGTCCACTCTCGGAAGTGGGGTTTCTTGCCCCGGAACAGGTGGCGAAGGATGGTGCGCCCTGCAGTTTTCGAACGGACATTTATGCGTTGGGCGGGCTTCTCTATTGGCTGACGACCGGTCGAATTCCATTTGAGGATTGTTCGGCAGCGGAGCGGCCGGCGTTGATTCTTGCGGGGCAGGTGTCGGCTCCTGTGGTCCTTCAGCGGGGAAGCACGTCCCAGGCCTTCAACCAACTGCTCCATCGGATGATGGCCAAGGATCCGGAGGATCGCTACAACAGTTGGCCGGCACTGATGCAGGAGATGGATCGGATTCTGGACGGGGCGAAGTATTTGATTATGACGCGGCGTCCCGTGGCGAGCACCATTCAGTTGCCTCCGAACGGCATGACCCGGCTGAAAACGCAGGAGACGGAGGTGCGGCGGATGGCCCAGGAAGCATCGTTTTGGACATGGGCGGGGTTTGGCGTGATGGCTACGCTCGCTGTCATTTTTCTTTATCTTTTGATCCGACTTTGGGCGCTTCCGCCTCCTGAAGAGCGGGTGGCGATGGAAGGCGATCCTGCGGCAGAGGAGAAACTTTCTCCCTCTGCCGCGGTTCCTACCCTCGTTCCACCGTCATCCCGGCTGTCTCCACGCGAGTGGGCAGAGCAAGCCGTGGAAGCCGATGAGGAGTCTTTGCGGGAACCCGTTTCCGAGCCCCGGGAAGCGGTTCCCGTTTCCCCCTCCTCGGGGCTGTCCGCGGAGATCAGACCTTCTGGGGATCCTCCCGGAATTAAGCAAGGTTCTCTTGAGGAGTTGACCGACGAAGTGGCTCGGCGGCTGTTGCGGGGCGAGGTTTCAACCGCCTTAATGGCGCTGGACCTGGCATTACGGGGACCGGAATGGATTGGCCAGCGGGAGAAGGTCGAGGAATTGCGCCGAGTGGTTCGGCGGGCGGCCGATCCCCTTGGACTTGCGCTTTCGGAACTGAGCCGGCGCCAGGGGCGGCGCGTTCGAGTGATCCTTGCCGGGCGGGAACGGGAACTGACCGTTCACAAGGTGGAGAATCGGCGCGTTATCTTTACGGAAGAGATTAGGGCGGAAGGAGCCGTAGCCAGTCGGCCGTTGATCGTTGAGGCGGGGGAACTTCCGCCGGCGGGGCTGGCAGGGTTGCTCGAAGCGGGCGAGGGGGCGGAGTTTGCATTGGCACGCGTTATTCTTTGGCATCGCGCCGGTCAGGCGGAGCAAGCCTGCGCGTTGGTGGGCGCAACGGGGCTTTTGGCGCCTGCGCTGGAGAGGCACCTGCAGAGAACGCAGCGATGACGATCGAGGGGCGGGAAGCGGAACGGGTTCATTTTCTGCGGCGTGAAATCGAACGCCACAATCGACTGTACTATGTGGAGGGAAGACCCGAAATTTCTGATGAGGCTTACGACGCTTTGTTCCGAGAACTTCAGGAGCTGGAACACCGTCATCCGGAGCTTGACAATCCGGCGTCGCCCACGAAGCGGGTGGGCGGCGGTCCGCTTCCTGGCTTTGTCTCGTTTCCCCATGCGGTTCCGATGCTCAGTTTGGAGAACACGTATAGTCGGGAGGAGCTGGAGCGGTTTGATCGGCGGATGAGGAAACTGTTGGGTCGTGACCGCGTGGGTTACGTCGTGGAACCCAAAATAGATGGAGTCAGTCTTTCCGTGCGATATGAGGAAGGGATATTGGTCCGTGCGCTGACGCGGGGGGATGGAAGGAACGGGGACGATGTAACTGTCAACGTTCGGACGATCCGGTCCGTTCCGCTCCGTCTGACGGTCGAACCTCCGCCGATGGTGTTTGAGGTCCGTGGCGAAGCGTTCATGACGCGGGCAGACTTTGAGCGGTTGAAAGCGGCTCAGGCGGCGGCTGGGGAAAAACCGTTCGACAATCCTCGGAATGCCACGGCGGGGACGATCAAGCTTTTGGATCCCCGGCAGGTGGCCCGGCGACCGTTGCGGATGTTGTTTTACGCGGTGGGCGAAACGGAGGGGGTGACGATTCGGAGCCAGACAGAACTTCTTCGAATGCTTCCGACCTTTGGACTTCCGACGCACCCGCGAGTGTGGCCAGTGGAGGGGCTCGAGGCGATGTGGAAGGCGGTGGAGGAGCTCCGGATCTGGCGCGAGTCCCTTCCCTACCAGACGGATGGGGCGGTCATTAAGGTGGACGATTTTGCCGAGCGGGAGATTATCGAGCGGAACGCGCGGGATGCTCTTTCCGTCGAACGGGCGCCAAAGTGGGCCAAGGCCTTCAAATATGGGTCGGAAAAAGCGGTGACACGGCTGTTGGCGATTACGGTCCAGGTGGGGCGGACGGGAATTCTTACGCCGGTTGCTGAGCTGGAGCCGGTTCCTTTGGCGGGAACGATGATCAGCCGTGCGACCCTGCATAATGAGGAGGAGATTCGGCGAAAGGACATCCGGGTGGGGGATTGGGTAGAGATTGAAAAGGCGGGAGAGGTGATTCCGGCGGTCACCCGTGTGCTGACCGAGCGGCGACCGCCGGGGACAGAGCCGTATCAGATGGCGGAAACGCTGGGCTATCGCTGTCCGGCGTGCGGCGGAGCTATTGCACGGGATCCTCAGTATGTGGCGTGGCGCTGTCTGAACCCCCAGTGTTCGGCGAAGACGGTCCGCCGGGTTCTGTTTCTGGCGGCTCGGGAGGCTTTGGACATTCAGATGTTGGGGGAGGTCGTCGCGGAAGCGTTGGTGGAGAAAGGGCTGATCCGCGATCCCCTGGATCTTTTCGACTTGAAGGAAGGCGATCTGGCGGCGTTGAATTTAGGGACAGAGGAAGAACCGCGGCTTTTTGGTCCGAAGAATGCGCGGAAAGTGATGGAAGCGCTTCAGCGCGCCCGGAATCTTCCGCTTGCTCGGTGGATTTTAGCGCTTGGCATTCCAGAAGTTGGGGTGACCTCCGCTTATGCCTTAGGCGTTCTTCACCGTGATTTTGAGGATTTGTCGTCCTCTCGTTGGCTTGCCGCGATGCGCCGCTTTTATGATTTGGAAGATCACCGGCCACGGAAGAAGGAGGACCCGGAGGGCTATGCGCGGGTTACGGCCGAAATGGCTCGATTGGCCGCCGAGTTGGAGGCGGCTGGGCTTGCGCGGCCGTCGGCTGCCGCCGACCGGCGAGGCGAGGAGTGGAATGTGGCGTTTGGACCCCAACTGGTGCGCAGCGTCTGCGGGTATTTCGAATCTGAGCCTGGGCGACAAGTTCTGGAGCGTTTGAAAGCGCTTAAGATTAATCCCCAAGGGAGTGGGGGCGGCAAGAAGGTGGGGGGGTTGGCGGGTCGGGCGTTTGTGCTGACCGGCACGTTGGCGACCCTGACTCGGCAGGAAGCAGCGGAGCGCATTCGAGCGGCCGGCGGAACGGTGAGCGACTCCGTTTCACGACAGACCGATTACGTCGTTGCGGGTGAAAAGCCGGGAAGCAAGCTGGAAAAAGCGCGGCAGATGGGAGTAACGATACTGGATGAAGCGGGCTTTCTTCGGCTGCTGGAATCAGCGGCCGAGACTTCTTTCCGCGAGACGGCGTCGCGGAAGGCAATTCAGGGAGACCTTTTTGAAGGAGTTCGGAAATCGGCAACAAGGAGCGAAACACCATGACCATTCGTAACCTCAGCCCGTCGGCGATGTTCTTCCAAACTGCATTGGAGCATAAACCGACCCATCGGTTCGAGGGGCAGACGGCCAAGGATTTTGTGAAATGGAAGGCCGAGACGTGGCCGCTGGTTCGCGCCTGTTTGGGCGATTTTCCGGCGCGGGTTCCTCTTAATCCACAACTGTTGGCCGAGTGGGAAAGCGGCGGGCTTCGCAAGCAGCGATGGATCATCGATGTGCAGAAGCATCTCTCGGCGACGCTGCTGGTGAACATCCCGATGGATATGAAGCGAGAAGAACGGCGTCCGGCGATTCTGTGCTGGCATGGGCATGGCGCTTTCGGCAAGGCGCCGGTGATGGGCGACAAAAGTTCGCCAGAGAAGAAGCAAAGCGCGGAGCAGCACAATTACGATTATGGTCTTCAGATGGCGCAAAAGGGATTTGTCACTTTTGCCATTGACTGGATCGGGGCGGGGGAGCGAAATGACACTCAAAAGCCGAATCATTTGAATATCAACGGGTCGCGCGACTGGTGCAACCTCTACTATTTGCACGCGACAATGCTGGGGATGACGTCCATTTCCATCAACGCCGCGCACGGGATGGCCGCGACCGATTTCATCGCGCAGCAGCCTTATGTGGATCCCGATCGGTTTGGGGTGATGGGGCTGAGTGGTGGGGGGACGATGACGTTGTGGTCTATGCTGTGCGATGAGCGGTTCAAGGCGGCGGAGATCATTTGTTACAGCGATCTATGGGCGTATTTCGGGATGCGCGACATCAACTACTGCGGGATGCAGGTTGCGCCGGGGCTTTTCAAGCTCGTGGACCTGCCTGATGCACAAGGGCTTATCGCGCCTCGGCCGCTCCTGGTGGATATTGGTGTGTATGACACCTGCTTCCTGGTGGACACGGCGTTGATGTGTTATCGGCAGGTGGAGCGGATCTATCGAGCGGCGGGGGCATCCGACCGGTTGGAATTAGACCTGTTCGAGGGTGAACACGGATGGGGGAAGAACCGTTCGGAAGCCTTTTTCAAAAAGCATCTGCGGTTTTAGAGGGGTCGGATTTCATATCGAACCCATCCTTCAGCCGATTGGTTGGGCGGAAGAACCAGGAGGTGCGCGACATCGCCCGCTTGGGGAAGATTCTGGGCGTTGGGGGCGGATGTCAGGTTTTCTAAGCAGAGAAAGGGTGAGTCAGAAGGCGCATAGAGGATCATGTGAGTGAAATCAGGTGACGCCGAAATCAGAATCCGTACATTTTGCCCCGAGGGATAGAGTTCCGCCGTGGCGTCGCGGTGGCGTTTCCAGAACACATGGTCAGGCGTTTGGTCGCCCAAGGGACGTAAGGTTCGAAAATCGAGCGATGTTCCGGCGATGGAGCGAGTCCCACCTGTTGGGATCAAGTCGCGGCTTTCCAGAACCCGGTCGCAAGGAATTCGGATTTGGGTCATCTGACGGGGGCCGCAGATGATCCAGTAGGGGTGGATCCCATAACCGAACGGAAGGGCTGTTGGGCCGGTATTACGGACCCGGTATCGGATCGTGACACTTCGCTCCTCTACAGCGAATTGGAGTTCAAAAAGACAGGGGAAAGGGAACCCTTCGAACACCGCCGTTCCGGGGTTGAATGCGAGCTGGACTCGGAGCAGGTCGGGGCACATTTCGAGGACTTCGAATGGTTCATCTCGGACAAGGCCGTGGATGGTAATGGATTCGCCTTTTTTATTCTGTTCGATTCGCCGCCCTTCAAAGGAATAGGCGCCGCCTTGGAGGCGGCAAGGGGTGGGAAACATGTGAAAGGCGCCGGTGATCTTTTCGCCGGCCAGGCAAGCGTTTCGGTCGAAGTGGATCAGTTCTCTTCCCTGATAGCGGAGTGAGATGAGATTGGCGCCGTAGGCGGGCGTCACGCCGATCTCAAGGGGACCGCGGACGAGACGGAGAGCGTCCAGAGCGCGAGGATTCGGTCGGTTCATGGCGAAGTATCGGCAGTGGGGTTCAGAAATTGGTGGAGCCGGCGAATATCGTCGGCCCTTTTTTCGTCGTTTTCCGTTTCCAGGCATTTTGGGATAGAGGAAAACCGGGGGTCGGTGACGAGGCGTCGGATGGGGTCGAGTCCGAGTTGGCCTTCCCCCAAGTGGGCATGACGGTCTACCATCGAACCCAGACTGGTTCGGGAGTCATTGAGGTGGAAGGCGAGCAATTTTTGCTGGGGAATGAGGCGGAAGAGGGATTGAAAGGTTTGTTCGTATCCATCGGCCGTTCGGAGGTCGTATCCGGCTTCGAACGTATGAGCGGTATCAAAACAGATTCCGAGGCGATTCGACAAGCGAGCGGTGCTCAAGATCTCCGCCAAGTGTTCGAAAGCGGCGCCGATGCAATGGCCCATGCCGGCCGTAGTTTCGAGGAGAACGACGGTGGTCCGGTTTTCGGAACGTTTGAGGGAGTCGTCGAGGCGGTGGGCGACCGTTCGGATTGCTTCGGGCAAGGGAGTTTGGCCGGCGGAACCGGGGTGGACGACGAGATAAGGGATCGCGAGGGCTTCGCATCGTCGGAGTTCGGCGATGAAGGCATGAAGAGATTTTTCCCCATTTTCGCCCTCAGCGGCCAGGTTGATGAGATAGACAGCGTGAGCAATGGGAAGGACTCCGGTTCGGCTACGAGTTTGTTGGAATGGGGCAACGCTCTCTTCATGAAGGGGGGTTGCGGACCATTGGCGGGGGGATGCCGTAAAGAGTTGGGCGACGCCGCATCGGTATCCGTATGCTTCTTCCAATGCCCGATGGAGCCCTCCGCTGGTTGAGAAATGGGCACCGATTGGAGGCAAAGCAAAAGCGTCCGGAAGAGGGGATGCTGCGTCCATACTGCAATCGTAAGCCATTTGGGTGGCTAGCGCAACTTTTTGGTGGGAATTATGGGGATTAGCGGAGGAGGGAGGGATGTGGGAGGATAATGGGAGAAGCAAAGAGGAGCATGCGATTTGGGAGCATCTGTTGTGGCCGAGCCCAGCGGGCAATGGAAGGGGTTGGGATCGGCAAGAAGAAATGATGGGGGTTGATGGGAAGGGAACGGCCGTTTTTATGCTGTAAATGTTGAATGTAGAGGTCTGACCCCAGATGGGGGAGAGGCCCCTCACGTTTATGCAATGGCGGCTTCGATCAAGGCATGGAGATTTTCTTCGGGCGTTTCCGCGCCGACCTGGTCACCCGTTCCGATGATGAGACGGGGATTATGTTCGAAGGCGGCGCGGATTTCGTAGACTTCTCGGCGGACATCCTCAGGTGTTCCCCGGCGCAGTGTCTCGACTGTGTGCACATTGCCGTTGAATGTGGTCCGGCCGGCAAGACGCCGGGCGACTTCGCGCAATCCCAAGAAACCGCTCACGTCACCGCCCGGAGGGCGTTCGAAAGGGCAGACGCAATCGAGCCCGATTTCCGCGAAATCATCCGCTACTTCTATGCATCGTCCGTGAAAATGATGGTGGAGCAACCGGCCATGGCGGTGGAGTTCCTCGGCAACGGCATGAAGGACGGGTTTATCCCATTTTCGCCAGAAGGCGGGGCTGAGGAGGGACAAGCAGCTCCAGGTGCAACCAATGAAGAAGCTTTCGAAGGGGGTATATTGGCAGAAAACTCGGGCCTTTCCCACCAGGAACTCGATGTAGCGCTCCTGGAGCGCTTCCAGTTCTTTTTCGTGTTCGAAAAAATCAACGATGGCCTGTTCGAATCCGCCGGCTCGCGCGGGTGCGAGGAAGTCGAAAAAGGTAGAGCCGAGATTGCATTCCAGAAGATAGGTGTCCCCCACTTCCTCCCAGGCGCGAACGGCGTCCTTAATATCGGCCTGGTTTGGGTTGCGGTCGAGATGAAGATGAACATAGACGGGCAAATCTTTATCCCAATTTTGGATCGGAGATTCTGCGTGCCAAACGGCGGCATCATACTGTTCGGTGATGGTTCGTTCTCGGACGTTTCCAAAAGGGGTGTGATAGAGCGTCACGGTTTCAAGGCGGTCATGTCCCCGCGGGTATGTAAAACGTTCTATCGTGACATCCGGCGGGGGTGGGATAGAGGGGGTGGCAATGCCCCACCCTTCGCAGTTAAAGCGGGCGAAGGCGGTGCGAAGGGCCTGGTGGAAGGGGATTTTTCGAAATTCGACCATATCCACCCCCAAAAGACGGGCCGGATAGTAATACCAGAATTCTGGAGCGACCGGGGGGCGATCGCACAATTTTCCCCGATAGGCATTGAGCATGCGTTGTTTGGGCGTCATGGAGAAGAATCTATCTTTTTCATCGCGTTCGGCCAAACCCATTCGGTATACTCTCTCCGATTTGTGGGGGATCACATCGAAAGGAATGGCGTCGTGAAAAAGATGAAGGTTGGGATTATCGGAATGGGAGCGATCGGTTCGGTTCATGCCGATGCTTATCGGGCGGTGGGAGAGGAATCGGAAATAGTGGCGGTGTGCGATGTGGATCATGTGCGATTGGACCAGAAGGCGAAGGCGCTTGGGGTAGAAGCCCGTTTCACGGATTATAGGAAACTGCTGGCCAAGGGGGATGTGGAGGCCGTGAGTGTTTGTGTGGGCAACACGCTTCACAAAGAAGTTGCCGTCGCGGCGCTCCAAGCGGGCAAGCATGTATTACTCGAAAAGCCGATGGCGATGAACGCCCAGGAAGCGGCTCAGATCGTTGATGCGGCCAAGGCAAGCGGGCGCACCTTGCAAATTGGGATGGTCCGGCGGCAGGATACGGATGCCCAACTTGTCCGGGAATTGATTCAAAACGGCGCTTTTGGCGAGATTTATCATATCCGTGCGGTTCTCATCCGCCGGCGGGGCATCCCGGGTCTGGGCGGCTGGTTTACGACGAGAGCGCAGTCGGGCGGCGGTCCTCTCATCGATATTGGCGTTCACTGGTTTGACGCGGCCCTTTTTGTAAGCGGATTGTGGAATCCTACGGCGGTTAGTGCGATGACCTATGCCAAGTTTGGCCCTGATATGCGCCACTATCGGTATGTAAGCATGTGGGCGGGTCCGCCGAAATATGACGGGGTGTTTGATGTCGAGGATTATGCGGCGGGCTTTGTTCGGTTCGGGGGACACGCTTCGATGTCCTTCGAGATTGCTTGGGCTTGCAACGCAGAAGACGGGGGATTCATTGAATTCCTTGGGACAAAAAGCGGAGCCCGCATTTTTGACGGCAAGCCGTTCAAACTGCTGACGGAATATGGGGAACGGATTGCGGATGTGACGCCATATCGCCCGGATCGCGGCAATCCTTTTCATAATCAGATCAAGGCGTTTCTAGCGGCGTGCCGCGGCGAACGGCCTCCGGCGGCTACGGGTGAAGAAGGGTTGATCGTGATGAAGCTTATTGACGCAGTCTATCAATCGGCGGAAGTCGGCCGCGAGGTTGCGATCCGCTAACGCCTCGTTTTTTTTGAGGGGGGGGTGCTGCGCCCTTGCCGTCGGGGAAACGGGGGTTTCTCACCCTCTTTGTAGGCGGAGCCGAAAAAGGGGAGATTCCTTCTTTTTTCACCCTGCCAGAGAACAGTTAGAAGGGGAGGGGGCATTCATGGCCGCCTTCTTTTGGGCGGTTCCTTCTGTTCAGGGCGTTAGCTTACAGCGTGGATTTACCCCCGATTCCCCCAAAGTCGCCATCCACCCTCCTTTTTCGTGAGACGTTCTTTTGGGGATTGCACTGCGCAGAAAACGGTTGGGAGTTTCCCGGTTCATTTCCTTATTTTATGCACGCTTGCTTTGGCTTAGGACACGGCCAAAAGGCAATGTCCGTTGTCTCACACTTTCGAAAGTGTGAGACAAAGATACCCCATTTTGTACGGTATTCTGATGGGTGAAGGGAAGAAGTGCAAGGCGGCGTCAGTGAAAAAAAGCGAAAGAACAGACAGCCTTACAGTCGGGGTAGGTTCTGCTCGTTGCGGACCAGAGAACGCAAGCGTGAGAGAAACAAGGGGGGAATTAACAGCGGGGCGACGCCAATCGGGGCGCCAGATCCTAACGCGAAAAGAAAGCAGCGGGCACAGAGGAGAAAGAATCAGGAACTCTTCAACGTCCGCAAGGGCTGTCCCACTGAAACACTGTTTCTTTCGATACATTGCAACAGGAGCGGAGCAGGAAAGATTTTGCAAAAATAGGCGCGGGCCGGTATAGTGAAACCATGAAGCGGCGACGGGCAACGGTGGAGCGAAAAACGCGCGAGACTCAGATTCAGGCAACACTCGATCTCGACGGAACGGGGCTGTGTTCGATCCGGACGGGCATGGGGTTCATGGATCACATGCTCGAGCTTTTGGGTCGTCATGCGCTTTGGAATTTGAGCCTTCGCGCGCGGGGTGATCTCGCGGTAGACGATCATCATACGACGGAAGATATTGGTTTGGTTCTTGGCGAAGCGCTCGATACGGCGCTGGGCGACCGGAGGGGTATTATTCGTTATGGCTGGTGTTTGCTGCCAATGGATGAAACCCTCGTCGAAGCGGCGGTGGATCTTGGCGGGCGGCCTTACTTGGTGTATTCGACTCCGCACCGGCGGAAGATCAAGGCGTTCGATGTGGGGCTGATTGAGGAATTTTTCCGGGCCTTTGTCACGAAAGCGCGCATGAATCTTCACGTCGCCGTGCGTTACGGGCGCGATCCGCATCATGGCTTTGAGGGGATGTTCAAGGCGGTGGCGCGCGCGCTTCGAATGGCTGGATCCATGGATTTCCGGGAAAAAGACATTCCTTCCAGCAAGGGTCGACTCTGAAGCGATCTCGGTTTGTCGGTATGATATGATAACGGTGATTCCTGCCATTGACCTTAAGGACGGCGAATGCGTCCGTCTTCGTCAGGGGCGGGTGGAGGAGAAGACGGTTTACGGTTCTGATCCCGTAGCGATGGCACGGCATTGGCGTGAGATGGGGGCGCGTTATTTGCATGTGGTGGATCTGGACGGGGCGTTTGCCGGTCGGCCGGTTCACATTGAACTGATTCGCCAGATTGTTGACGAAATGGGATCCATTCCTGTCCAGGCGGGTGGTGGCATTCGCGACTCAGGGCACATTGACCAAATACTGGATTTGGGCGTTCGGCGCGTGGTGATTGGAACCCGTGCATGTACCGATCCGGAGCACGTTGGTGGTTGGATTCGGCGTTATGGGGATCGCCTTGCGGTGGGGATAGACGCTCGGGGCGGGAAGGTTCAGATTCGCGGGTGGGTCGAGACATCGGAGATGACGGCGCTTGAGTTGGCCCGCCGTCTTTCGGAGGCTGGAGTTGGGACGTTGATTTACACGGATACCGCCACAGACGGCATGCTGAGCGGACCGAATTTCGGGGCGATCGAATCGCTGTGCCGGGCGGTATCCTGCGCCGTCATCGCATCGGGCGGTGTAGCGGATCCCGCGCACGTTCGCCGGATGCGAGACATGAGGTTATCCAATCTCGTTGGGGTGATTGTCGGCAAGGCCTTATACGACGGGCGGGCCGAACTCCGCGCCTTTCAGGAGGCCGGGATCTAATGGGAACGGGTGGGGAGAAAGCCAGACTTGTTCGTTTTCCGGCTGGTTTGCGCGCGGTATTCTGGCCGATGCCGCACTTCTCCAGCGTGGCGATTGGGTTTTGGGCCAGGGTAGGCGGGCGGCATGAGCCGGGCCCGTGGTGCGGGATCAGTCATTTTCTCGAGCATCTTTTGTTTAAAGGAAGCCGCACCCGTTCCGCGGTTGCAGTGGCGCGGGCGATTGAAGGGCGGGGGGGCGATTTCAACGGCTACACGCAGGAAGAGAGCACCTGCTTTTTCGCCCGCGTCGAATCCCGCCATGAGGAAATCGCCTTTGAGGTGTTGGCGGACCTGTATCGAAATCCACGGCTGGCGGAGGCGGATGTGCGGAGCGAGCGGGAAGTGATCCGGGAGGAGATTCGCCTTTATGAGGATCAGCCGGCCCAACTGGTTGAGGAGAAATTGCAGTCCCTTCTTTGGCCGGGTCATCCGTTGGGGCGGCCCTTGACCGGCACGGAGGAAAGCCTGAATCGGATTGGGCGGCGGGAATTGGTTGCTTTTCATCGTCGGGCGTATCTTCCTTCGGCCACCCTGGTAGTGATTGCGGGTGGAACCGACCCCGTGCGGTGGTGCCGGCATCTCGAACAGTGGGCGCGCGGCGGGAGTTCTCGGCGGTATTCGCTGCGGGCGAAGCCGGTTACGGCGCATCATCCGCAGGAGCGGGTGGGTTTGATTCGCAAGCCGGTGGAACAGACCCATCTGGCGCTGGGGTTTCGGCTATTTGGGAGGCGGGACCGGCGGCGATATGCATTGAAGCTTCTTTCCGTGGTTTTGGGGGAGAACATGAGTTCCCGTCTTTTCCGGTTGATTCGGGAGGAGCATGGGCTGGCGTATGCGGTGCAATCTGCCGTTGTGCTTTTTGCCGATACCGGTGCGATGACGATTTCGGCTGGGACGGAACCGCGGCATCTTCAGCGCGTTTTGTCTCTTGCGCTCGGGGAAATACGAAGGCTTGGGAAAGAGCGGGTGAGCGATCGGGAGTTGCGGAGAGCGAAGGAGTACACGGCCGGCCAGATTCGGCTGGGGCTTGAGAGTCCGTCGCGCTGCATGCAATGGGCGGGGGAATGTGCGGCCACTTATGGACGGGTTTTAGATCCCGACGAAGAGATTGAGGCTTTTGAAAAGGTGACCGCGGAGGAAATATGTGTGTTGGCGCGGGAGGTTTTTAAGCTCCATCGTGCGAGTCTTGCGATTGTGGGACCTGATGTGGACGAAGGAGGCAGGGATGAGTGGGTCCGGCGTTTGGCCGGCGGATTGTGATGTTAGGCGGGGGGAGTTTTTCGGCGAACGGTGAGAGTGCAGACAGCCTGATCCGTCTTTGAGTCGTCGAATTCATACGAGTAGCCGAGCGGTTCTAGGACCCGTCGATAGAGCACATCACAGTGACGGCAGTAATGGGGGTAGGGCTGGAGATGGGTGGATTCGAGCAATCGCCGCTTGGATGGGCAACGGCGCATTTCGATGCGGAAGATACCAGCCTCTTCGTCCAGTTCCATCACAAAATCGGCTGCTTCTTCGTTCAGTGTTCGGCTCCAGTAGAGCCAGCATCCCTTGAGGCCGTGTGTGGCGACAAGATCCCGGAGATTGGTCAAAAAGCGATCGGAAAGAAACTCCCAGAATCCCTGGACGGCGTTGGTTCCGCCCCGCTGATCGAGGTAGCGGAAAAGTTCGTTGTAAGCGGGAATGAATTCGGTGCAGGAGATCATGCGGGTTTTCGGAAGAAGCGTTGCCGGTAGGCACCGGTTTCGGGATCCCAGGAAAGCAGTTCGGACTTCCAATCGGTCTCGTCGCAGAGGGTTTGGCCCACGGTGGCGACGGTTTCGTGGAAGAGGGGGGAGATGGGGGTTCCCCGTTCCCGCAGATACAAGACGGCGGGATTGCGTTTGCAAACGATTTGCAGTTCGTTTGTTGATTCGAGGAAGGTCACTTCTCCACCTTCCAACGAAAAAATTCTCGCATAGTGTTCCCGAAGGGCTGGGAGGCCGTGTTGGCGAAACTTTTCGCGCAGTGGTTGATACCAAGCGCGAGCGAACTGATGCAAGAAATCACGGACAGCCGTCTCGCCATAGGTGAGGCGCAGGTAGTCGAGCGCGGTGGAAAGGGCGGCGTGAAAATCTTTGTGGAGGTAGGGATTGTCCGAAGCGCGCCGTTCCATGCGAAGCAGGCTCATGGTGGATTACCCTCCACAAGGTCGAGGCTGAACAGGAGAGTTCCGCCTGCACCGTCAGGCACACCGCCGATGAAGAGTGGTGCCTGGCGATGGAGAACGGCTCGGGTTTTGAGGATGGTGTGGCGGCCGCGGAGGAGCGTTACATCCAGGGACTCTACGGGGCCGTTGAGGGTAAGGCGGAGACCGCCGGGGAATTGAAGGGTACGGGCGGCTGGGAGGGGAACGGTTTGGGAATCCATCAGGCGGAAGGATCGGAAGGTCATGTTTTGGCGGAGGAGGTCTGCCAGAGGGACGAGGGCGGGGTCGGTGGCCCCTGTTTCCGGGGATGCACGAATGAGGCGGACTCGCACGGCCGGCTCCATTGCCTGCACAGGCACGGCGGGTACAACGAGGAGAGCGATGATCGCCGACGCGGACAGGATAAGAGGGATGGAAAGGGGTGGTTTCATGTAGGATTTTCCTCTAAGCCCGAAATCCAGATCACAACGGCCGAGTTGTGAGGGGTGATGGAAGGTAGCGTGAGAATCCAAGCGGATGTGCAGGGAGCGAAAACTTCCAGCGATTGAATGGTTGTCCCCATGGGGGGAAGGGGATGGCGACGAAGAAGGAAAGGGAGGCTGAGGAGTGCGATCAGAAGAAGAGTTGCTGCAATCCAAGCCATCCGAAACCCGATCGGCGAAAAGGAGGTGAGGGCGTGAGGAGGAGCGTCCTGAGGAAGACCTTGGGCGCGGCGGCGGAACTCCGCCCAGAATTCCGCAGCCTCTTCTTTTTCAGGGGCAATAAAGCGGCGGAATTGAAGTCGCTGTTCGAGTTCGGTCCAACGGTTCATTGGCGTGACGTGGTTCGGTCGTTTTCGTCCAAGAGCTGCTTGAGCCGACGGCGGGCGTGGAAAAGACGGGACATCACCGTGCCGATTCGGATGTTCATTGCGTCTGCGATTTCCCGGTAAGAAAAGCCGTCGGCATATCGGAGCAGAAGGGGGATGCGGAGCCGATCGGGGAGGCGAGCCAGTGCCGCGTCCAAACGATCGGCCGTTTCCCGCTGTTCAGTGATCTGGTCAGGAGAAGGAGTCGTTGGGTCGGGCCATTCGAGTTCTTGTCCTTTTTCGTTTTCAAGGAAAGGGGTTTCGCGCCGTCTTTTTTCCAAGCGCAGGTAATCGGCGGCACAGTTCCAGACAATCCGGTGGAGCCAAGTCGAGAGGCGGCATTCGCCATGAAAGGAAGGGATAGACCGCCAGGCCTTCAAAAAGGCATTCATGACCACATCCTGGGCGTTGTCGGGACCTACCAAGCGGGCGGCCACGGCAAGGGCCTTGGGACGGCAAGGTTGAAACAGCATGACAAATGCCTCCAAATCGCCTTTTCGAGCCCGAGAAAGAAGTAGTTGTTCTGGACTTTCGCGGCTCATTGTTAAGACGTGAATCCATGCTGTGCTATTCAAACGGATGGCGTCAAGAAAAAGCTATGCGTTCGTCACAAATTTGCAAAAAAGACAAAAGAGATTGATTTTTGCGCCATGAGGGAGCAGTATTTCTTGTTGCAAGGATGACGCGGAGAGAACGTTTAATCTGTGCATATTTTCACAAGCCGATGGATCGTCCAGCGGTTTACAGCCGGGCAGGCTTTCCGAAGGATGATCCGACGTACGACCGGATGAAAGCTTTTTTGCGGGAGCGGACGGAGTTGAAGGTCGGGTGGACAGGCATTCGGTGGGAGCCGGAGATGCCGGTTGATATACGGATTGAGCCTTTTTCCGATGATTTTGATCGGCGGGTCGAAACCATTCACACCCCGCAGGGGCGGTTGACGAGTACGACACTGGTGAGCCGAAAAGGACAGCCGGGGCTGGTGGAAACCTATTTTATCAAGGAATCTTGCGACATTGAAAAGTTGCTTTCTTTACCGGAACGCCGGCCGGTTTTGGCATGTGAAGATTTTCAAAAGGTGGTTGGAGAGATAGGCGATTATGGCATTGTCGAGGCGATGTTGGGGCTTAATCCGGCGGGGAGCGCGGTGGAGTGGTGCGGGCAGTCCTTATTTGCCGAGATGTCGGTTATGGATCGGGAAAGGCTGCATTGGTTATGCGAGCGGCGGATGAAGGAGATTGTTCGGTTACTTGCCCTCTATCATCGAGAGGGGATTGGCCCGTTTTATGCTATGGCAGGTGAGGAATATGTGGTTCCGCCCATGCATGGACCTCGCGATTTTATGGATTTCAACGTGCGTTATGACCAGCCGATCGTTGATCGGATTCATGAGCAGGGGGGGCGGATTCACATCCATTGTCATGGGGCATTGAAACAGGTTTTCGCTCATTTTGTTGGGATGGGTGTGGACGTCATACACCCTGTCGAAGCGCCCCCCATGGGCGATCTGCCGGCGGTCGACGCGAAAGCGATGGCGCGGGGGCGCACGACGATCGAAGGCAATATCCAGATTAATCGGCTCTATGAGGCGGATCCGGAAACTGTTCGCGAAGAAACGGCACGATTGATCGAAGCCGTTTTTGACGATCATCGGGGGTTGATTGTGAGTCCGACTGCATCGCCCTACATCCGCGGGGCGGGCGAGCAATGTTTTCCCCAGTATGAAGCAATGGTGGAAACCGTGTTGGAGGTAGCATCGTGAGCGAACTTGTGACACAAGAACGCCTGGAGCAGGCGGTTCCGGCGCCTATTCGCGCAGGTTATCGCAAAAGTGATTTGATCAAGGAGATTGCCTTGGGACTGGGGATGTCTCAGGCTGCCGTTGAGCGGGTGTTGGATCGATTAGCGGAGATCGCGTATCGGGAAGCGGGGCGTGGGTTTGTGATTCCCGGGATTGGGAAAATCAAGGTGGTTTGCCGCAAACCCTCGCGCCACCGCAATCCGATTACGGGACAACTTTTTCTAATTGGGGAGCGGCGTGTGGTTAAAATGGTTCCGTTGAAGCGCGCGAAGGAGGCAATTGCTCCCAATCGGGATGTTGTGGTTCAGCGAATCGAGGAACCCATCGTGCCGTCTCAACCGGGGGCGGCGGGTTCGGGTGTTCCTGCCGCGGCGGCGGCCGGGGAGGTTCCGGCCATCTCGGTGTTGCCTGCGCCTGCTCCTGTTTCTTCCTCACCGATTGCGCCAACGGAGGGGCTAGCGGCAGGGCAATTGACGGTTCCGTGTCCGGAATGTGGTGCGATGGTAGCCTTCAGCGGGGAACTCACGGACTCCAACGTGGAATGTCCGAACTGCCATGCGGTTTTGTTGCGGGCCGAGGAGTCGCAAAAGCCGGCTGTGTCGTCGGAGGCGTCTGGGGGAGCTGCCTCAGAGGAGGGAGATGGGGGGGACTACATTTTGTTCCGATGCCGGGCCTGTTCCCAGGAGATCGAGGCGCCGCGGGACATGATTGGGATGACCATCGAATGTCCTGCGTGTGGTTCGGCGTTGAAGATACCCTCCCGTTTCAAGATGCCGGTTTCACCGCCAGGGTCTGCGGGTGGTCCGTCTTCCTCCACCACGATGCGGATTGACCTTTCGGATCTCGAATAAGTATAATTAATAAAAAGAGTGATGGGGAAAGGCGGTATTGCGTCGTGTTGCGTTTTTTGTTCCGTTCCAACGGGAACGAGGAAAAGGAACGAAAAGAAGAAAAGCCTCGTTCTTCGGCCGAGCGGCCGGCCTCGTCGGCGGTAGAGACCAATGTTTCGGGGGCTTCGCCGACGCCGCCTTCGGCTGCAACGGTGCTTGGAAGCGGTCCGATGGCAAAAACAGCGGCCGCCGCTTTGAGTAAGGGTGCCGCTAACGCTACTGAAAAGCCGGTTCCAACGCCTTCCCCGACCCCGCCGGCAACAGTTTCGGAGCTTGTCCGGGCATCCGAGGCTCCCAAGGCCATGCCCTCGCCTACGGATCGTTTGGGGGAAGTCACGCTGTTCAAGAATTTGCTTTCGGGGCTTTACGATGCCGTTTTGATCTTCGACAGCAAGGGGTTTCTGATTGCGCATAATCCAAGGGCCGAGCAGTATTTTGGTTTTTCCGCTCAGGAGCTGTGGGGGATGCGATGTGCGGAACTGGTTGCGGGTATTGACGAGCGGGTGCTGTTCAAAATTCGTAGTGCCACGGCCGGGGGAAAATTCACCGTTATAACGGGAAAAGGCCGGCGACGGGACGGGACGACCTTTCCGGCGGAGATCGCGATCAGCCAGGCGCGCATCCTCAATGAAGGGGACCTGTTATTTGCTGTACATTCTTTGGAGCGCCAGGAAAAAGTTCGGGAAAAACAGCAACAGATTGAGGCGGCCGTTCACGGAGCGATGGCAGCTCTTGTGGTCTGCGAAGCGGATGGTGTTATTTCGTATGCCAACCCTGCCTTTCTGCGCATGGTTCGGTTGACGGGGACACCGGATCAAGTTCGGCGACCGATCGGGGAATTTGTTTCGCCTTCGGAAGCGGTGTCGGCGCTTTTAAATCCACCTCCGCCTCCCGGCGCCTGGATGGGGCGGGTTCAGGTTCAGGCGGCGGGTGGACCTGGGATATCTGTTTTAGCCTCCTCTGCCCGTTACGAATCCGAAAAAGGAGTCCACTGGGTGGTCCTATCGCTTTTCCCTCTTCCCGTTTTGTCGGTCGGGAGCTGACGGTGGGCATCGCGTAATTTTCCGAGGGGCCGATGACGAGACAAGTTCGTGTGCGATGGTCCCGATTCCGCGTTCATCCTGAGGCGGCGTCTCCTTTGCCGATGAGTCGGCGCGAGATGGACGCGCGTGGATGGGACGAATGTGATGTGATTTTGATAACGGGGGATGCCTACGTGGATCATCCGTCGTTCGGCGCTGCGATGGTGGGTCGGTTTCTCGAATGGCTAGGTTGTCGGGTAGGGATCATCGCCCAGCCCCGGCCGGAGCGGGTGGAGGATTTCCGCGCCTTGGGAGTTCCGCGGTTGTTTTGGGGGGTTACGGCCGGCAATGTGGACAGTCAACTCGCCCGATTCACCGTCATGCGAAAACGGCGGCGGGACGACCCCTATTCGCCGGGTGGGCAACCGGGTCGGCGGCCGCCCCATGCGACGATCGTTTATACGGCACGCGCGCGGGAGGCCGGACCGGGCGTGCCGGTGGTGATTGGGGGGATCGAGGCTTCGCTTCGGCGGCTTGCTTATTATGATTACTGGAGCGATCGAGTGCGCCGTTCGTTGCTGTTGGATGCGAAGGCGGACGTGCTTGTGTATGGGATGGGAGAGGCGCCGATAGCGCTGCTGGTCGAGCGGGCCCTACGAGGCGAATCCCTGGGGGGTGTTTCGGGAACCGCATGGGTGTCGAAGACGATACCCGAGGACCGGGTATGCGTTCTGCCTTCCTTTGAAGCGGTATCGACTTTGACGGCGGAGGGGCGCGGGGCGTTTCTCGAGATGACGCGGCTGATTCACCGTCATTCCTATCCTGGGACGTCCTTGCGGCTGGTCCAAGCGCACGGCGATCGTTGGGTGATTGTTGAGCCGCCGCCGGAACCATTGACTACGGAGGAGATGGATCTTATTTATTCCCTTCCGTTCACCTATCGGCCCCATCCTTATTATGGAAAGGCGCGGATTCCTGCGTATGAAATGATCCGCGATTCGATTACGACCCATCGGGGGTGTTACGGGGAGTGCCGGTTCTGTGCGATTGCGGTGCATCAAGGGCGGAGAATCAGTTCTCGGAGTGTGGGAAGCATTCTGGCTCATGCGCGGCGGCTGGCGTCTGATGCCTCCTTTCGAGGGACGATCACCGATGTGGGAGGTCCAACGGCCAACATGTGGCAGACGGGCTGTCGGGACGCCAGGCGGGGGGGGTGTCGGGGGCGGCGGCGGTGCCTGGTGCCGGAACCCTGTCCGCGGTTGGAAGCGGATTTGGAAGTTCAGCGACGACTCTGGCAGGCGCTTCGTTCCATTAAGGGTGTACGGCATGTGTTTATTTCCAGCGGCATTCGGCATGATATGGCGCTGGCGTTTGCGGACGAACGGTGGTTTGAGGATTTAGTTCGGTGGCATGTGAGCGGACGGCTCAAGACGGCGCCCGAACATTGCGTGGACCATGTGTTGGAGGCGATGGGAAAGCCGCCGGGGCGTTTTTACCGCGCATTTCTCAAACGGTTTTTTGAAAGTTGTCGTCGGGTCGGCCATTTCTGGGGGCTGACCGAATATTACGTCAGCGGCCATCCGGGCTGCACGCTGGAGGATATGATCACATTGGCGATCGAGTTGCGGCAGCGGAAGGTTCGGCCCGAACAGGTGCAAGATTTTTATCCTGCGCCGATGACCCTATCGGCGGCGATGTATTATAGCGGCCGGGATCCTTTAACTCGAAAGGCGGTTTATGTGGCTCGGAGCGATCGGGAGAAAGCGTGGCAACGGGCCCTTTTGCTTTGCCAAGAGAAGGAGTATCAAGCCAAGGCCCGGGAGGCGCTTCGTGCGGCTGGCCGGGAGGACTTGATTGGGCGGGGGCCGAATGCGCTCGTTCCACCTTGATTTTTGGTCTTGTGTTTAAGCGATTGCTTTTTGATAATTTCGGAACTTTTCTTTTTGAGCAAATCCTTAAATCTCTATGGACTTAGGGAACACCATAACGGCTCAACAACCGGCTGTGATTTGGCTGACAGGGCTTTCAGGCTCTGGGAAGAGCACAATAGCGGCTCGCGTTTCGGAGGAACTGGAGCGGCGGGGCTGCGATGTTGAGATATTGGATGGGGACATTGTTCGGAATGTTTTTCCGACGGGATTCAGCCGGCAGGAACGGAACGAGCATATTCGGCGTATGGGGTTCATTGCGGGGCTTTTGAATCGGCATGGCGTATGGGTGATTTGTTCCTTCATTTCGCCCTATCGGGAGTCGCGGGACTTTGCCCGAAGCCAGGCGCGTCGTTTTTTGGAGGTTTATCTGGCCACGCCGCTTTCGGAGTGTGAGCGGCGGGATCCGAAAGGCCTCTATATGCGGGCGCGAAGGGGTGAAATTAGACAATTTACAGGACTGGACGATCCGTACGAGCCGCCGGAACACCCGGACTTGGTTTTGGATACGAGCCGGATTTCCGTGGAGGAGGCGGCGGCTCGGGTGGTTGCGGCGGCTTTTCGGGAACCGAAAGGAATGGGATGACAGGTCGCCGCTTAAGCCATCTGAAGTTGCTCGAGTCCGAAAGCATCCATATCATGCGCGAGGTGGTTGCGGAATTCGAACGGCCGGTGATGCTTTACTCGGTGGGGAAAGACTCATCGGTAATGCTTCGGATCGCGCAGAAAGCCTTTTTTCCAGGCCGACTGCCTTTTCCTCTTCTTCACGTCGACACCGGATACAAATTCCGGGAAATGTACGAGTTTCGGGACAGCTACGTTCGCTCCATCGGGGCCGAACTGATGGTGTACAAAAGCCCGGAATCCGGGGCGATGAATCCTTTCGAGTATGGGACGCAAAAATGTTGTGCGATTCTCAAGACCAAGGCTCTGTTGGATGCGCTGCGGCAAGGGCGGTTTGATGCGGCCTTTGGCGGTGCGCGGCGTGAGGAAGAGCGTTCCAGGGCCAAGGAGCGCATTTTTTCGTTTCGAGACGAGTTTGGCCAATGGGACCCGAAGAATCAACGGCCGGAACTCTGGAGTCTATACAACACGAAAATCAACAAAGGCGAATCCATCCGGGTGTTTCCCCTTTCGAACTGGACGGAACTGGACATTTGGCAATACATCCATCTGGAATCCATTCCGGTTGTTCCGATGTATTTCGCACGGGAGCGGGATGTGATCGTCCGGGATGATCAGTTGATCCCGCTTGACGGGCCGATTCCTCTCAAACCGGGGGAGAAGCCGCAGAAGGTACTTTGCCGTTTTCGTTCGCTCGGCTGCTATATGTGCACGGGAGCGGTTCGTTCCTCCGCGCGGACGGTACCCGAGATTATCGAAGAGATGATGACCGTGCGGAATTCCGAGAGAGCCACCCGTGTGATCGACCACGATCAGGACGGTTCCATGGAGATCAAGAAACGGGAAGGGTATTTCTGAGCATGACGGCGTTCACGATCGAGGATTTTCTTCGAGAGAACGAGCAGAAGGAACTGCTTCGTCTTTCCACGGCCGGCAGCATTGACGATGGAAAGTCCACCCTCATCGGCCGTTTGCTCCACGATTCGAAGAATGTGTATGAAGACGTGCTTGCTTCCGTCCGGAAGACCTCACGGGAGCGTCGGTTTGAGGGGGAGGAAGTGGATTTTTCGCTTCTGACCGATGGGCTCAAGGCCGAGCGGGAGCAGGGGATTACGATTGATGTGGCCTACCGGTATTTTTCCACTCCGCGCCGTAAATTCATCATTGCCGACACGCCGGGGCACGAACAATATACGCGCAACATGGCCACGGGGGCTTCCACGGCCAATCTGGCCATCATCCTGATTGACGCCCGAAACGGCGTTCTCCCTCAGACCAAGCGGCATGCGTTCATCGCGTCCCTCCTTGGCGTTCCCCACCTTGTCGTTGCGATCAACAAGATGGATGCTGTGGGATACGATCGAACCATTTTCGAACGGATTCGGGCTGATTTCGAAGCATTTGCCCGGAAACTGACCATCCGGGACGTGCGATTTCTGCCTCTGAGTGCGCTCAAAGGGGACAATGTGGTTCACCGCAGCACCCGAATGCCCTGGTATGACGGGGAAAGTCTGCTTGAACTGCTCGAAACTCTCTATATCGGCAGCGATCACAACCTCATTGACTTTCGCTTTCCGGTCCAGCTCGTTCTTCGGCCGAATATGGACTTCCGGGGTTATGCGGGAACCGTTGCCTCCGGTGTGATTCGCAAAGGGGATCCCGTGATGGTACTTCCCTCCCGGGTGACCAGCCGGGTGCGTCGGATTGTAACCTGGGATGGGGAATTGGACGAGGCGTTTCCTCCGATGTCGGTGGGGATCACCCTCGAGGACGAACGGGACATCAGCCGTGGGGACATGCTGGTTCATTTGCACAATCAGCCGCGTGTCGAACGCCATTTTGAAGCGATGGTGGTTTGGATGGACACTCGGCCGATGGATCCGGATCACCTGTACTGGATCAAACATACGACACAGCTGACCAAAGTGCGGGTGGACGACATCCGGTACAAAGTGGATGTGAATGAACTCCACCGCCGGGAAGGGGGGCCCCTGAGCCTCAATGAGATTGGACGGGTTGTATTCACCGCACATCGGCCGCTCTTTTTTGACCCCTACACCCAAAATCGGATAACCGGTTCGTTCATTTTGATCGATCCGATCACCCATGCTACGGCGGCGGCGGGCATGATCATCGAGCGTGAGCCTGAGCAGTCTCTTCCCTCCCGGATTGTGGGACGGGCGGCGGAAGAGGGAGTGCCGAGAGGGCTGATCCGACCCGAGGAACGCCGGAAACGGTATGGGCAGCAGCCGGTGACGGTCTGGTTTACCGGTCTTACCGGTTCGGGCAAGTCCACGATTGCGGAATCTTTGGAACGGCGGCTGTTTGAAGCGGGCGCCGTTTGCGTGGTGCTGGACGGTGAAACCCTCCGATTGGGGCTGAGCCGGGAACTGGAGTTCAGTGCGGCCGACCGGGCCGAACATCAGCGCCGGGCGGCAGAGGTTGCTCGAGTGCTGAACGAAGCGGGTCAAATTGTTTTAGCGTCCTTTGTTTCGCCGGACGCCGAAATTCGCCGCCAGGTGCGGGAAAGGATCGGGGAGGGGCGGTTTCTTGAAATTCTAATTGAAGCGCCACTGGAGCTCTGTCGGCAGCGCAAACCGGAATTTTACCGACGGGTGGAGAAAGGGGAATTACGCGAGGTGCCTGGGGTGGACCGACCCTATGAGCGGCCGTCCTCTCCGGATCTTGTTGTGTCCACGGCGGAATGTTCAGTCGAGGAGGCGGTGGATCGAATCATGAAACTTTTTCGGGAGCGGGGCTTATTTCCCCTGGCGGAAGAGGAGAAGCCGGCATGAGTGGTTCCTTGGAAGCGGCTTTGTCTTCTACGCGGCCCGTTCGCATTTATACTCCGGGTTGGGAACAGAAACTGGGCGTGCGGATTTGGGGGCTGATGTTCGCGGATCTCTGGCGGTCGCGGGATTTGATCTGGCGCCTTTTTTGGAAACAGTGGGTGGGTCAATACCGCCAGACATGGCTGGGCTATTTCTGGGCCGTCGTGCCCACCTTGGTAGCGGTGTTTGCGTTTGTTCTGCTCCGCCGCCATGTTCTGCCGAAATTTCAGACGCCGATTCCATACGTGGCTTACGCCATGTGGGGGATGACGGCATGGCAGTTTTTCTCCTCCAGTTTCCAATCGGCCATGAACGCCCTTCAGGAGTCGGGGCATATGATTTCGCGTATCCAGTTTCCGCGGGAAAGTCTTGTCTTTGCCTCGATCGGAAAGAACCTGTTCACGTTGCTGTTGCGTCTTTTCGCGTTCGGTCTTTTGGTGATTTGGCTCTATGCTCACCGGGCCGATGTCCAATGGGACATTCCGCGCTCCATTCTGTTGATCCCCTTGAGTCTTGCGCCGCTGTTTTTTCTGGCGGTCGGCATGGGGATGGTCATGGCGGTTTTTCTCACGATTGCCGGCGACGTCGGGAATGTCACGCCGATGATTCTTCAATTTGGTGTTTTTGTGACCCCGGGGGTCATGTTTCCGTCCTCGCCCCGATGGCCTTATCAGTTACTGGGGCTCCTTAACCCGGTGAGTGGGATCATCGAAGGGAGCCAGGATCTCCTTGCTTACGGACGGATGACCCAGCCGGAGGTCTATGCGGCCATGACGCTTTTTTCCCTCCTGATCTTCCTGGTCGGGTGGCGTTTTTTCCGGCTTGCCCTCCCACGCATTCTGGAGCGGTTTTGAAATGAACTCGGATGTTCTTGTTCGGGCCGAAGGGGTTGGGAAGAAATTCTGCCGAACCTTGAAGCGGGGGATGTACTACGCCGGTTTGGATCTGGCGCGCATGATGGTCGGGGGCGAACCGGAACGGGAACGGCTGCGCAAGGACGAATTTTGGGCGTTAGACGGCGTTTCCTTTGAATTGCGCCGAGGGGAATGTTTAGGACTTATCGGCCCGAACGGGTCCGGCAAGACGACGATGCTCAGGGTGCTCAATGGGATTTTTCCGCCCGACCGCGGCCGGGTCGTGTTGCGAGGTGCCGTCGGCGGTCTGATCCAAGTAGGTGCCGGGTTTCATCCCAAGTTGACGGGGCGGGAGAACATCTACATCACGGGAGCGATTCGCGGAATGGATCGCCGCCAGATTGAGGCCCGAATGGAGGAGATCATTGCCTTTTCCGGCATCGAGGAATTTCTCGACATGCCGGTTCAATTTTATAGTTCGGGAATGTTGGTCCGGCTGGGCTATTCGGTGGCGGCGCACATGGAACCGGACATTTTGCTGCTGGACGAAGTGCTGGCGGTGGGGGATGTTGCCTTTCGTTACAAGTGCTTGGCCCATCTGAGGCAGAAAATGGCGGCAGGCTGTACGCCGATCTTCGTGACCCACAACATGGAGCAACTCTCGTTTCTTTGCACACGAGTCCTCGTCTTTAGCAGGGGGCGCATCCTCTTCGACGGCGATGTGGACGAGGGGATTGCGGTGTATCAGGACGTTCTGACGGAGGGGGGGCGGAAAGGGCAGAGGGAAGCGGGCCGGATCGAATACGACCCCCGGGCGGATGTCGCCTTTCTCGAGGTGGCGTCTCATCCCGATGGGCTCATTCGGACGGGCGACGACGTGGTGATTCACGTGGGGCTTGAAGTTCGCGAACCGGTTGGACCGTTGGCCCTTCGGATTACGGTGGAGAGTCCGGTGGCCGGCAACATTGCCACGCTGGAGCCTCTGCGAGCCGGCGTGGAAATATCGGGAGCACCGGGCCGGCGGGTGCTGGAAGCCCGGATTCCCTCCATACCACTGCTGCCGGGCGCCTATGCGCTCAAGGTGCTGTTGCAGGAACGCGATTCGCTGAAACCGTTTATGCGGTTGGTGGGGCCGCGTCTTTTGATTGGAGCTCGGGACGAGCGGCGTGCCCGCTTTTTGCTCACGCTTCGGGATCAGTGGCGATGGTGCGATCCGACCGAAGTTTCGTGGTGTCGGGATCGGGCAGATGGGGCTTTGGAAGCGATTCCGTGAAGAACTGTCTCATTCTGGGAGCGGGGCGGAGCGGGACCAGCATGGTGGCGGGGAGTCTGAGGTTGGCCGGCTATTGGATGGGGGAGGGGCTCAAGCCGGCGACATCGAGCAACCCCTTGGGATACTTTGAAACAGTGGAAATCAACGATATTAATGAGGCGCTTCTCCGGCCGGTTGTGGAACAGCTTGCGGGAAAACCTGTTTCGAAATGGGCGATTCCGCATCCCCGGCTGGAAAAGGATCAGCACTGGCTGGCCTGCCTGCCGCCTCGCGTTGAGGTGACAGCGATTCCGGGTATCGAAGACCGGATTCGTCAGGCGGTCGCCACACAACCGTATTGCTTTAAAGACCCCCGTTTTTGCTATACCCTTCCGGTATGGAAACCGATGCTGGCTCCCGACACGGTCTTCGTCTGTGTGTTTCGGGAGCCGGGCCGGACGGTCCACAGCATGCTCAAGGATGCCCAGGAGCAACCCTATCTTCGGTCGGTCTGCCTTAACCCGTGGTATGCCTGGCAGGTCTGGATCCACATGTATGACCGCGTTGTTCGCGATCTTCGCCGCCGAGGGCGCTGGCTTTTTCTACACTGCGACTCCGTGGTGCACGGGAGAGGGCTTGGCCGGCTTTCGCGTTTTCTCGAGGCGCCGGTGGATTGGGACTTTCCCCGTCCCTCGCTTCAGCGCGCATCGGAAACCAGACCGATTCCCCGGGCGGCCTTGATTTTGTACTGGAAAATGCGTCTTCTCTCTTTTATGCCAGCATGAAGGAGGTTTCCCTCGTCATTCGAACGTGGAATTGTCGGTCGGCCCTGGAAGCCTGTCTGGGATGTCTCAGAATGCAGCGTTTCCAGGATTTCGAAACGGTGGTGGTGGACAGCGGCTCGACGGACGGCACCCAGGAACTTGCAAAGGGGGAGAACGTTCGCTTGATCTGCCTTTCTCGGGAATTGTTTACCTATGGAGGAGCGCTGAACCGCGGATTCGAAGCGTCGAGAGGGCATCTGCTGGGTGCGCTTTCGGCTCATAGTCTCCTGCTTGACCCGGAGGCGCTTGGTCGGATGGTGGAGGTGCTCCGGGGGGCGGATGAGCGGGTCATTGGCGTCTTCGGCTGTGCGGTATTTGACGACGCCCTGGCGCATGCGCTTCCACCCGATCCCCGCCCCATTCGGGTTACGGCCGATCTTTTCCGAAAAAGGGCCAATGCGGCGTTTTCCAATTCGTGTTCCCTGTTCCGAAGGGCGTTTTGGGAAACCGTCCCGTTTTCTACTCAACGATGCGAGGATCAGATTTGGGCCGCCCACTTCCTTGAAAGGGGGTTGGCCACTCTCCAACTTCCTGCGGTTCGATATCGGTATCGGCTCGACCGGCCGGCCCGTTATTACATCCAGAAGCATCGGCTCGACTATTTGACCCTGTATCATCTCTGGCCTCAGGCGGAATGGCCGAGAATGGAATTGACGAACGGTTCGCATGTGCGTTATCGGTTGTGGTGTATTGTTCATTGGCTTCGTAAGTCGGGCTGGAGGTGGGATCGCTTGAAGGACGAACAGAAGTGGTTTGCGGCCGGTGAAATAGGATTGATTCTGGCGAGTGCGCAGGTGCGAGGAGGGCGAGGATGGGGCGCAGTACTGGCGGCAGATTGCCTACGGGCGCTTGGTTCTTCGGCCCGCCGTAAAGGGTGGTTTCTGCCCTCGGAGAAATGGCCATGAGCGGTTTCCGCATTGCGCTGGTTGCCGTCGCCACGCGCTCCCATCTCGGTCAAGCGGCGGTTCTGGCCGAAACACTGGAGCGGGTCCATCCGGGTGTTTCAAGGACGTTGTTTCTTGTCGAACCTGAGATACGGGAAACCGATACAGGCTGCGGGTGGAACGTTTGCGCGGCAGAGACGTTGAAGGTGCCCGATTGCCCACGATTCTTTTTTCAGTACAAGCCGTTCCAGCTTTGTTGTGCGCTCAAGCCCTATGCGATGGATGCGGTGTTGGATGATTCGGCGGTGGAGGGAGCGGTGTATCTGGATACCGATCTTTATGCCGTGGCGCCGTTTTTGGATGTGGTGTGGAACACCTGGCAAAGAGAAGATGTCGGGTTGACCCCCCATTTGAAAACCGCCCAAACGGACCATCGGTTGGCGCGTTTTCTCCGCTACGGTTCTTACAATGCAGGGTTTCTGGCGGTCCGCAACCGTCCGAATGGTCGCGCCTTTCTTCGGTGGTTTCAGAAGTGCGTGGAACGGGAATGCGTGCGGGATGTTCGCAAGGGGCTTTTTGACGACCAGAGATGGCTCGATTTGGCGGCTGCTGTTTGTGCGGGGGTCGTGCCGATTCGCGATGCTGGGCTGAATGTTGGGCCTTGGAACAAGAGGGAACTGCGTTTCGAGCGGCGAGGGGAGGCGATATGGGTCAACGGCGAGGAGCCTTTGCGGCTTCTTCATTTGACCAGCCGGGATCATCCGTTTTTTGAATCCTCCGAGGCGTCTTCCAAAAGCGTTTCGATTTTTGAACCCCTTTTAGCGCAGTATCATGTGGCATTGGAACGCGCTGAAGCGCGATTTCCCCCGAGCGAACGGTACGGATATGGCACCTACCGGGATGGAACTCCGATTGGCCCGGCGGAGCGAGAGGCGGTACGGCAGGGGGTGGTTCAGGCGGCGGATCCGTTTGCGGTTCCGGAACAGGTAAAGACAGCTGCCCGGCAGGTGTCCATGCCGGTGGACTGGCGCGAGGAGAACATCGCCGTGGATCAACTCCTTCGACTTCGCGCCCACCCGATTATTGGCAGGGTCTGGCGTTTTTGGAAGTGTTGGATCAACCATGACCTCCCATGATCTTCCGCTTCCCGGCGATTGGCCCGACGCTCTGCGTCGTCATGTGAAGGAAAAGGTTTTGCCTGTTGTCGGTGGGTCTTTTCCCCTCATCTTCGGCGATACGACCGTTCCGAATCTGTCGGGGCACCGGATCGCGTTCGCGTGCCGACATCTTCGTTACAGCGGGTCCACTCGGGTTCTGATCGAGCAGATGGCGGCGCTGGGGGAGACTGGGGTCGAGGTGATGATTGTCTGTTTTGAGGATGGGGCGGATGAGGCGGTTCTTGAGGAGATTCACCGACGCGCTCGGGCGGTTCGTGCCATCGTTCGGGGCGATCGGAAGCTGCGCGCCCTGCGATCGGTCTGGCGGTCCATCGGTCCGTTTCGGCCGGATTACTGGATTTGCACGGACACTTCCGCCCCATTCGTGATGGCGGAAAAAATAGCCCGCCTTCGCATTTTTTCACCCCTTCGCATGGCGGCTGTTTTACATGAAGAATACGATCGATATTTACGGATCCTCGAGCCCTGGCGGCGGCATATTGAGGCGTTTCTTCTCGATTACGATTTTCGCACGATTGTTCAGGAGCATTTTGGCGCTTCGATTTCGACAGAAGTCATTGCGCCTTTGTTTCCTCTTTCGGTGCGTGACCAGGGGTTGGAACAGTTGCGGGATCGTTTGCGGCAAGCGCATGGGATTCCAAAAGAGGCGAAGGTGCTAGGCTATGCGGGACGATTGGGTCCGAATAAGCGGATTGAAGCCATGCTGGACGTGCTGGCGGATTTGATCGGGGAGGGGCGAGACAACGTCTGGCTGCTTTTGGCGGGCGATTGGGAACTGGAGTCCTACCGGCAGTTTATTGATGAACGTTTGGGAGAAGTGTGCGTTCGGACGGATAACGGCCGGCTTCTGCTGAAGGACCGGGTCCGTTGGATTGGGAGCCGGCGTGATCTTTCGGAGGTCTATGCGGCGATGGATGTTTTTCTGCTTTTTTCCAAAGCAGAAGGTTTCTATCCTCTTTCTGTTTTGGAAGCGCAGCGGTTGAAGCGTCCGGTCGTCTGCACCGCCGCCGGGGGATTGTCGCGAGTTCTACTCGACGGGGCCACGGGTTTTCTGATTCCCGGGAAGGCGACGTCGGCGGGGGTAGAATGGTCGGAGGAGAGTCGGGCGGTGGCGTTGGATCGAGTTCGCAGAGTGCTGGACCGTTGGGAAGAAGCGGAATCATTGGGGGCGAATGGTAAGCGGGTTGCGGAATGGCTGACCACCGTCTATCCGTTTGGCGCTCTGTTCCGACAATGGGCAGCGAAGCGATTGAAGGGCGTTGGAACGCGATGATCCGTCTGGTTTCGGTTGTGATTCCTGTTCGGAACGATGCGAGACGGTTGGGGGAGTGTTTGGTTGCGTTGAGTCAGCAGACCTTGCCCGCCGATCAATGGGAGATTGTGGTGGCCGATAACGGTTCCGATCGGGACGATCCGACCACGGTTCTTTCCGTTTGCCCGAATGTTCGGTTGGTGCGGGAACTCAAACCGGGGGCCTCGGCCGCGCGCAACCGCGCCTTGAAAGAGTGTTTGGGACAGTATGTGGCATTTACGGACGCGGATTGCCGTCCTGCATCCGATTGGCTGGAAAAGGGGGTGGCCGAGTTGGATCGGAGAGGCGGAAAAGGGATTTTAGCGGGACGTATCATCGTTTTTCCGCGCGATCCGGGATGCCCAAACTTCCTTGAGCTGTTCGATATGGCCTGGGCGTTCGATCAAGCCGCTTTTGTCGGCCGGGGGCGTTTTGGCGCCACGGCCAATCTCTGGGCGGATCGTGAGGGGGTGATGCAAGTGGGGGGATTTCGGGAGGAGATCCCATATTATGGGGAGGACGTGGACCTTTGTCATCGGCTCCTCGAGACGGGGAGGGTACTGGCATACGCGCCGGAGGTTGTGGTGGCTCATCCTGCCCGATGGGAGTGGGGGCCCTTTCGCGTGCGGTTGGAGCGCCAGGTGCGTGCGGCGTATGCCCACCGTCCCCGCCGAGGGATCCAGGGGTTTCGGAAAATGTTAGCGGATTTCCGGTATGACTGGTTTGGCTACCGGGACGTTTGGCGGGCTCTTTTTCGGCCTCAAGTGACGGGGTATCGAAATCATGTCAAGCTCGCGATGGTCACGGCAGGCGTGAAGATACTGCGACATTGGACGCGTTGGAAGATGTGGCGGGAGGGAACGGGAGGAACCGGATGAAACCGCTGGTCTCCGTACTGATTCCGTGTCGCGATCAGGGACGTTTTCTGGAAGAGGCGCTTCAGTCTGTTTTTTCCCAAACATGGCCGGCGGTGGAAGTGGTGGTTGTCAATGATGGCTCGAAGGATGAAACGGCGGAAGTCATTGCACGGTGGAGTCACCGATTTCCGGGGCGAGTCAAAGGGGTCGAAGGGGGAGGCAATGGACAGGCGCGGGCTCGACGGCTTGCGTCATTGGCTGCGCAGGGCGATTACTGGATCACGCTGGACGCGGATGACGGTCTGATGCCGGAAATGGTTCGAACCGCTTTCGAAGCGATGGAACGCGAGCCGGTTGCAGCGGGGGCTGTCGGCGATGTCGTGATGACGGATGAAAGCGGGCGGCATGTCCTGGAGATATTGAAGCAACGGGGGTTGAGCGGCTGGCCGGCGGTGGTGGAGGCGTGCCCGATTGGCGCGTGGAATGGGGTTTTACTTCGGGCGGAAGCCGTGCGGCGAATCGGTGGGATAGGACTGGAGGGGGAGTCGGGGGCTGAGGACTGGGATTTGGCGGTTCGGATGGTGCGGGTAGGATACCGGCTGGTTCCGGTTCGGAAGGCGGTGGCGTGGTATCGGCAGCATCCGGCCTCTCACAGCCGAAATCCTCTCCGGCCGCTCTTGGCTCGGCTCGAACTGTTGGAGCGGTGCCGAACTTTGGATCCCCGATTGATGGAAGTTGGTTCGGATCAGCCGTTTTTAGCGGATCGCGCATTCAAAGAGGCGAGGAATCGAATGGTTTTTTTTGCCTTGGGGGTAGCGGCTGTGGTAAAAGAGCAAGAAGGAGGGGGGATTTTGAGTTTTTGGTGTGAAGGGCCGCGACAGGAGAAACGATGGGCGCAAGCGTATGCCGAAGGGTTTGCCCATGGGGTTCGGGGTGGGCATATCCGGCCGGACCCGGTGCCACCCGACATTCGCGAGGCGCTTGCAGCGGTGTGTCGGAACCGGTGGGGATGGGAGGAGGAAGAGACCGGACGTTTTCTCATTCGGTTGGCGCGAGCCGTTTGTTTCCGGCTCTTTCCAGGACCTCGCCACTGGTGGCGGGCGTGGCAGGCGCGTCGAATGACCCGGTTGTTTGAGCGGATGCGCGGAACGGTCCATGCGTCTTTAACAGAAAGGGAGGAGGCGAAATGAACTGGTGGTGGGCACGGGACAATGAGCGTCATGGGCCGGTGGACGAGGCGTCTTTCCGGCAGATGGTCGAGCGCGGAGAATTGCGGCCAGACGATTTGGTTTGGAACGAGAGCATGGCCACCTGGTTACGGGCGTCCCAAGTGCCGGGGCTTTTGACTTCGGTGCGGCAAACCGCTGGGGTGGGATACGAGGGGGAGGCGCTGACGCCCAACCGACGGTTGATGGAGATGGCTCGGGAAAGTCTGAGCGGGTGGTGGGGGTCTGCGATTGGAGCGATTTTGTTGATCGCTGTGATTCAGGGCTTGGCAGGGTTTCTTCCATTTTTGGGTGGGCTGATCGGATTGATTTTGGCGGGTCCTTTTCAATTGGGGCTGTGTTCCTTTTTTCTCCGCTTAGCGCGGCGAGAGAATCCGAAGATCGAGCAGGTTTTCAGCGGTTTTAAGCAGTTTGGTCCGGCGCTGGGGGCCTATTGCTTGGTCGCGTTTTTTACGTTTCTCTGGACGCTCCTTTTGATCGTTCCAGGGATCGTCAAAGCGTATGCCTATTCGCAGACCTTTTTTATATTGGCGGATAATCCAGGGATCGGCCCGATGGAGGCGATTGACCGAAGCATGGCCCTGATGGACGGGCGCAAATGGAAATTGTTCTGTCTGTATCTTCGGTTTGTGGGGTGGGCGTTGCTGTGTGTGCTCACCTGCGGCATCGGCTTTTTATGGTGGGCTCCCTACGTGCAAACCAGTCTTGCCCATTTCTATGACGATATTCGCGGGCGTTTGCCAGCTCCCCAGCCTTGAAGGGTTGCCCGGCACTCGATCCGCCGGGCTGCGGCGATTTCCTTACGCCCCCGAAGCGTTTCCACGACGGCCATTCCCGCCGAGTGAGCGAGGCGGAGGGGGATCATACCCAATGCGGCGGGATCGTGCCGGAACTTCCGCCGAACGAGTGCGGCGATTCCGAAGTAATACGCATGCGCTCGGCGGCGCAGATCCGCGGGGTTTTCCGATTGGTGGTGGCGAACGACCGCTTCCGGGGTGTAATAGATGGAGAAGCCGTTGTGGAGGGCGCGTAAAAACAGGTCCACCTCATCGCCGCACCCTCCAAGGGGCGACCCGAGTCCGACTTCAGGGTCGAACCCTCCGAGTTGTTGGAAACAGTCTCGACGAATGGCCATATTGGCCGAGACGCCGCACCGCCAGACGAGCAAGCGGGTGAAAAACCCTGGGCGCCATAGGCGGGGGTACGGGGACTGGCGCAAGGTTTGGGGGAAGCCCGGGGTAAGCGGCAGGACCGCTCCGGTGATGATGGCGTGGCGGGGGTTTTCAAAGGCGGCGAGAAGGGTCTGGCACCAGTTCGGATCAGGCACCGCATCGTCATCGAGGAAAGCGATGAAGTTGTAGCGGGCGGACGCGGCGCCTATATTTCTTTTGGCGTTTGCCGAAGGGTTGGAAGTGGAGAGAACCCGAAGCGTGCGGAATCGTTTCTGCATTGTTTCGAGCCATTCTGGGGTTCCATCGGTGGAGTTTTGATCCACGACGAGAATTTCAGACGGTTGTACGGGTCGTTGCCATTCAAGCCCGTGCAGACAGCGTTGAAGCATTGTTTTTCGATTCCCCGTGATGACGACGACCGAGATCATGCTTTTGAGGGTATCAGGCGCCGGAAAATATGTCCGTCAGAATTTTTTCGATGGCCGTTTTCCATGCACGGATCGAGTGATGGCGTTGAATGGATTTCGCAGCGGCTTGGCGCAGGGGAAGGAGGCGGGTTCGATTTTGAAGCAAGGAAACCGTTTGTTCCGCGAACTCGTCGGGGGTTTCGGCGATGAAAAGGCCCTCGGTGGGGCTGGCCTGAATTCCCGATGCGCCGAGGGGGGTGGTGACGACCGGACAACCGCAGGAGAGGGCTTCCAAAAATTTTCCTCGAACGCCTTCCCCGGAGCGGATGGGCCCGACCACAGCGGCTGCACGCTGATACAGCGGGACCAGGCTGGGAACGGAATCGCTGAATTCGATGGAGGGATCATTTAGCCGTGAGATGAGAGAACGGGCTCCGCATCCGGCGAGATGGAGGTGGGCATAGGGTATCTTGGAGCGGATCGCGGGCCAAATAGTCCGGCCGAGTTCAAGGGCGGCTTCCCGATTGGGAGGATGGCCGAAGAAACCTGTAAAGAGGATTTCCGGATTGGGGGATTGGGAGGAAGGGAGGAAAACCGAAGTATCCACGAACAGGGGAATCACTTGTGGGTTGAGGCGAGGGTCAAGGGTTGTGATGGCTTGGGCCTCTCGGGGGCTCAGGCAGAGAATTCGATCGGCGAGTCGGCTGAACGCGCGTTCTGTTCGGGACATCCAGCGATGAAAGCGTGCATGCAGTTTAGTGGAAAGGCCGACGGAGCGCCAATCGGATTGTGAATATCCTTTCCAGGAGTGCCAAAGCACTTCTTCGGTTGCGAGGATCAGTCGGGGACGTCCGCCTGTTTTGCGGACGTGTTGGAAGAGGGGCGTAGGGATCAGACCCATGGCCAAGGGGGAATTGGCGATCCAAAGGTCGTAGGTTCCTTGGGCAAGGGCTCTCTGAAGGAGGCGAATCGCTTCGGGATGCCACTTCAGGCTGAGCATGGGGGGGATTTGACGAAGAAGACCCTGAAACAGGCGGGTGGTCGCGGCCAATCGAGAAGGGGGAGCGGGAAACGCGTAGAGGGAACGGCAGAGTGTGGCGAGGTTTTTCGGGGGTGCGGCCTTCCGCTTGGCGAAAGGGAGAAGCGCGAAAAGGTCCACCGGACCGTGTTCAGCGAGGGTTTGGAGATAGTGCCAGCCGAGCCGGTCCACGGTGGTGTGACCGTTGGGATCGGGGAACCCATGGGAGTAGAGGTAGAGAGTTTTCATGCCGGTCTGCCGACGCGGTCAGGAGGGGGGGCGGGGCGGGGAGTGGGTTGTGGAATTCAGACGAATTTGTTTAAGGATCGTATTGAGAAGGCGACGGTTTGCAGCGATGCCGTCCCCGAGAAAACCCAACATGATAAAGAGAAGGCCGGCGGTCATGAGGAGGGAGAAAAGGGCAAGTGCGACCATACTGCGGCCGTGATAGAGGAATCGGTCCAGGGCGTAATAGAAGCCACAGAAAAGTCCGCCCAGGATGGTGAGGCCGCCGAGGAAAGCGAAGGTTTTAAAGCATTCGTAGCGGATGTAGATGCGAATCATGTCCGCCCCGCATTGAAGGACATATTGGCGAATGGATCGGATGAGGCGGGAATCACGCAGTTTACCGCCGGTTTCGATGGGGATCTGCTCGATGACCGCCCGGTTTTTGCCTAAGGCGATCAAGGATTCGAGCGTGTAGGTATAATCCGTGACGAGGTCCAGTGAAGCGGCGGCTTCGCGGGTGAAGGCCCGGAATCCGCTGGTGGCATCACGGACGTCGGTGCCGGACAGTTTTCGGACGGTCCAGCTTCCGAAGCGTTGGAGGAGTTTTTTGCTGGTGGAAAAGTGGCGGATGTTTTGCATATTCCGGGCCCCGATCACGCAATCGGCGTGTCCCTCGAGAATAGGGGCGATCAGGCGGGGGATATCGTGGCCACGGTATTGGTTATCCCCGTCGGTATTGACGATGATATCGGCGCCGAGGCGGAGAGACTCTTCGAGGCCGGCGCGGAAGGCATGTGCGAGGCCGCGGTTTCCTTTTAGGCGAAGGAGATGGGAGGCGCCGTGGGCGCGGGCGACTTCGACGGTGCGGTCCGTTGATCCGTCGTCTACGACGAGCGTTTCGACTTGGGAAATGCCGGGGATGGTTTTGGGGATTTCGTCGAGAACCTGGCCGATGCTGGCTTCTTCGTTGAGGCAGGGAATTTGGACAATCAATTTCATGTCATAAACTGTGTTCAAGAATAGGCGGAGAATAACTGCCCTTCAAGCCTCAATTCGAGTATGGGCGTTGGGAACGGACCCTGTAGGAAAGGTTCCTTGAAAGCGGTGATCGGGGCGGAAGAATGGGAAAGATGGGGGTTTGGCATATATGGGTGGGTGGCATGCGGCAAATGGCCGAAGCCTTGGTGAAGGCGTTTCCGTCGGTGCAAGCAAAAGGGGCTTTCTGGGCATAGCGTCCGAACCTTAGCGGATGCATGAGCAAGCGAGGATTTCAGGGTGGAGTTCCCTTGTTCCGGAAGGGCTTGAGGGGGACCGAGCCTGTTGATCGTTACGGGGGTGGAGTGTCGGAAATCCCGAACGGGAGGGTGTAAATCTTGTGAGGGATCTTGGGTTCAGGAACATCGAATCAAGACGATCGCGGCCCCCCTGTTGCGGCTGATCGCAGCAAAAGGACGATTGGAATTGACTTGGGGGAGGGGGGTTGTTAGGGTGAAATCCCTTTTCAAGGAGTATTGGATTATGGCGAGAGTATACAATTTTGGCGCAGGACCGGCGGTACTTCCCCTTGAGGTCTTAGAAGAGGCGCAACGGGAGCTATTGGATTACCAGGGTTCGGGGATGTCTATTCTGGAGAGCAGTCATCGCGGGAAGGAATATGATGCGGTTCATCAGGAGGCGCTTGTGAATCTCCGGCGGCTTTTGGATTTGGGGGAGGAGCATGAAATCCTGTTGCTTCAAGGGGGTGCCAGCGCACAGTTTGCCATGTTGCCGATGAACCTTCTGCCTATGGGTACGACCGCCGACTATATTCTGACTGGTGCTTGGGCCAAGAAGGCGGTTTCGGAGGCGAAGATCGTGGGGAAGGTGCATGTGGCGGCGAATACGATGGCCGAGGTTCCTGCCCGTATTCCGAGGTCTGAGGAACTGAACCTGACACCGGGGGCGGCGTATGTTCACTTGACGACCAATGAGACCATCGGGGGCATTCAGTGGAAAACGATTCCGAAGACGGAAGCGCCTCTGGCCGCGGATATGAGTTCGGATATCTTGAGTTGTCCGCGGAATTACCGTCAGTTCGCCTGTTTTTACGCGGGGGCTCAAAAGAATCTCGGGCCGTCTGGGCTGGCGGTTGTGGCGGTGCGGAAGGATTTGCTGGAGCGCTGTCCGTCCACGGTTCCCCTCTTTTTCCGGTACAAGACGCATGCAGAAGAACAGTCGTTGTACAATACACCGAGTACCTTCTCGATTTATTTGCTCATGCTCACGACGCGATGGATGCTTCGGCAGGGTTTGGATGCGATTTGCGCCCGCAACCGCGAAAAAGCGGCAAAAATTTATGCGGCCATAGATGGCAGCAGCGGCTTTTACCGGGGAACAGCCGCAAAAGATTCCCGTTCGGACATGAACGTGACGTTTCGTTTACCCAACGAGGCGTTGGAAGAGAAGTTTGTCAAGGAGAGTTCGAAAGCGGGGATGAAGGCGCTGAAAGGCCATCGGTCGGTCGGAGGGATTCGGGCCTCTATTTACAATGCGTTTCCGATGGAAGGAGTTGACGCGCTGGTTGGGTTTATGCGAGAATTTGCGCGCGTAAACGGGTAAAGGGTTGTCGTTTTTCGCGCCTGTAGCTCAATTGGACAGAGCGTCAGCCTCCGGAGCTGAAGGTTCCGCGTTCGATCCGCGGCAGGCGCATCATCCGGTTTTTTCAAGAACGACGATCACGTCGTCCGCCCCGCAATTTCGGAAGCCCAAGGCGAGAAGGAAGCGGCTGACGGAATCCCGTCCGATGCAGCGCACGCGTGTGCATCGCCATCCTTCCTGACGGCAAAGTTCGAGAAAATCCACCAAGGTGGTGAGGTGGATGTTGGGGGTGTTATACCATTCAAACGGGAGTTCCTCCGATTTAGGCATCCGGCCCATCAATCCCAGACGAAGGCGGTGTTTCCAGTTACCGAAATTCGGAAAGGTCACCAAGGCGGTTTTTGCCAGCCGCATCATTTCGCGGAGGACGTCGGCGGGTTTTCGGACGACCTGAAGCGTTCGACTTAGAATAGCGACATCAAACGAATTGTTGGGCAGGAGGTCGAGTCCCTGGTCCATATCCAGTTGGAGAACGGGGACCCCGCGGGAGACGGTTTCGATCACGCGCCGGGTATTGATTTCGACCCCGAGTCCTGGGACGCTGCTGCCCGCGGTGAGGGCGGCGAGCATTTCGCCGCCGCCGCAGCCGAGGTCCAGAATTCGGGCGCCTTTCGGGATGAGCTGCTGAATGAGGGGGAATTCCTCGTCGGCGGGCGGGGCGGGGGCTATTTGTTCGGTGGCGGAAGCGGGCGTTGCGATGAGATATTCGCGGAGGAGGTCGGAGAGTTCCGGGAAGTCGAGGAGGAAGGCGTCGTGGCCTTGTTCGGCTTCGAGCAGGGCATAGGTGGTATCGCAACCGGCGCGGAGGAGGGCTTGGGCGAGTTCACGGGATTGCTCGGGAGGGAAGAGCCAGTCTGTGGTTAGGGCGACGATGAGGAACCGGGCGCGCACGTTGCGAAAAGCGGCCTCGAGGCTTCCGAACCGTTCTTCGAGGTCGTAGGCGTCCATCGCTTCCGTGATATGGAGGTAGGAGTTGGCGTCGAACCGTTGGATGAACTGACGTCCCTGATAATCTAAATAGCTTTCGACTTGAAAGGGAGTATAGAAGCGACGGGCGGATGCGTCAGGCCGTTTATCGCGGCCGAATTTTTCTTCCATCATCGAGGGGGAGAGATAGGTGATGTGGGCCATCATGCGTGCGAGGGCGAGTCCCATGTCGGGCTGTTGACCGGTGGCGTAGTAATCGCCGTTCTGCCAGGCGGGGTCCGACATGATGATCCGGCGTCCGATGATGTTGAAGGCAAGGGCCTGAGTAGAAAGGCTGGCTGCGGAGGCGATGCAGATGCATCGTTCCATGCAATCGGGGAACCGGATGGCCCATTCGAGAACCTGCATGCCGCCCATGGATCCTCCCATGACGGCGGCGAGATGTTCGATGCCGAGGGCGTGGAGAAAACGGCGTTGGACTTCGACCATGTCGCCCACAGAGATTCGGGGGAAGCGTGACCCATAGGGGCGACCGGTACGGGGATCGATGGAACAGGGGCCTGTGGTTCCTTTGCAACCGCCCAAGTTGTTGGAACAGACGACGAAAAAGCGGTTGGTATCAATGGGTTTGCCGGGACCGATCATGATATCCCACCAGCCGGGTTTAGGGCGGGGTGCGTTCATTTCCTCCCGGCTGTGGAAACCGGCGGCGTGTGCATCACCGCTCAGCGCGTGGCAGATATAGATCACGTTGTTCCGATTCGGCGCCAGAGTCCCGTAGGTTTCGTAGGCGACTTGGATTTCAGGCAGCGTTTCGCCCGATTCCAGTTGGAAACCGCCGGGAGGAAGGTCAAGGCGAAGGGTTTGGGTCTGAACCACTCCGACCGATCGGGAATAGTCGTACGTTCCTTTAGGTGGCATAGGAGAAATATTGTCCGAGGGGCGTAGGAAGTCAAGGCGCATGCGTTTTTGCGTTGCCAAGCGTCATGCATGGCTTATCATTGCGCGCCATGGTATTTGGGGACAAGAACCGCCGGGATCGGGAGCAGGGAAGTGAAGATGCGGCTGACATGGCCCGCGCTCGGGCGGGCGACGAAGCGGCTTTTTCCGCGATTGTTCGGCGCCATCAGACGGCGCTTGTGAACTTTTTCAGGCGATTGGGCGCTTTACCAGATGCGGAGGATCTTGCACAGGAGACGTTCCTTCGGATTTTCCGCTACCGGCTGCGGTATCGGGAGAGCGCCCGGTTTTCGACGTTTCTGTACACGGTCGCCCGTCATGTGTGGGTGGATCGGCTCCGGAAGGAGCGGCGGGCGGAAACCGGGAGGGCCTTTCTGACGCAGCGGGCGGAGGAGCGGCGAGAGGAGCGGAGAGAGAATCGGGATGCTCGTTTGGAGGCGATTCGGCGGGCGGTGGAGGATTTGCCGGACTATTTGAGGATGACGGTGGAATTGATTGTGTATCAGGAATTTGATTATGAAACGGTTGCCCGGATATTGGGAATCCCATTAGGGACGGTCAAATCCCGTTTTCATGAAGCGATGCAGCGGTTGAAAAGGAGGCTGTCGGGATTGTGAAGGGGCCATTTCAACGCGAGGGGGATGTTTCGGACGGTTGCGTTCGGAGCAGCGAGGCGCTTGATTGGGCGCTGGGGCTGTTGCCTGATGCCATGCGCCCTGATTATGAGCGGCATTTGCGGGAATGTGCAATATGCGGGGCGGAGGTGGAGTCCTATCGTGCGCTTGTGGAAGGGATGCGGCTGGCACTTCCGGATCGACCTTGTCGTGACCTCGTGGATCGGGTTCGGGAGGGAGTTGCGGTTCTACGGTGTCAGGAGGAGCGTGGACGGAGGCGGGTGGTTTGGGCTTCGGCGGTTGCGGCGGTTCTTTTGGCGGTTGCAGGGATAGGGGGGCTGATGCCGCACCTCCGTCGGGGGGTGAAGGAAGGGGTTGAGACGGAAGGAACAGTTCGTCGGAGGGCCTGGCAGGAAGCGGCCCGATGGTTGTGTTCTGTGCAGCAACCGGACGGGGGATGGTATCGGCCGGGGGAGGGGGCTGGAGAGTATCGAGAGGCGTTGACAGGGCTGGCGATCTTGGCGGCGTTGGAGCTGAAGTCAGAGCCTGGCCTTGATGCATCCGGACGCCGGGCGGCGGAGTGGTTGGCGAATCGAGTGGACGAGGAGGGAAAAATCGGCTCGCTGCATTTTCCGGGCCAACCCTACAACCAAGGGATTGGGGGGTTGGCGCTCTTGCGGTGGTGCGAGCGTCATCCCGATTCTCCGTTTCGGGAGGCGGCCTTACGGGCGGCCCGACGCATAGCGGCGGTCCAGACGGAGTCTGGCGGGTGGGGGTATGAGGATCAGCCGGAGGAGCCGAATGTTTCCGTTACGGTTTGGCAGCTTCAGGCATTGCATCAGGCGCTTGCGCTGGGAGGGGAGGAATGGATGGAACGGGCGTTATGGAAAGGGTTGCGATGGCTCCGCTCCACCCGGAATCGGGAGGGGCGCTATGGATATCGGCGGGCGGATGATTTTCCCGTTGGAAGCGATGCGTTAACCGCGATGAGTTTGTACTGTGAGATGGAGGTGGATGCCGAGAGCCTGGCGCGGTCTGAAACCCGGCTCAGCCTCGATCGGGTCCAAGAAGGGTTGGCAGCCTCCGATCGCGAGCCGAGTTATTATGCCGCCTATTTTGCGATTCGTTCCCTACGAAAAGCGGGGCACCGGGAGTTTGAGAAGACCCTGGGCCACCTCGAATCCCGCCTTTTGGCGCGACAGGAAACGGTCGGGCGGGAACGGGGGAGCTGGCCGGCGAGCGACGTATATGCGCGGGTTGGGGGGCGCGTATACGCCACGGCCATGGCTGCTATGGCGGTTTATACCCCCTGATTTTTTATCGAAGACGCCGTCGAGCGTTTTCGACCAGCGAGAGAATGAACGTATCGTAGGGGATTCCGGCGGCGCGGAGTGCGGCGGGAAGTCCGGCCAAAGGGGAAATATCGGGGTTCTGGTTGACTTCCAGGATGTAGAGCCGTCCGTGGTCATCCATTCGCATGTCGACGCGAACGTAGTCGCGGCAATTGCAGGCATTCCAGGCACGTCGGGCGGTTTCGGCGATACGTGCTTCCATTTTCGGGGGCAAAGAGGCGGGGCATCGGCGAGGCGAGATATGACCCGGGATTGTACCGGGGCGCCATTTGACGGCGTAGTCCACAATGGGAGGCCGATTGGGTGGAAAAAGGGAAAAGTCCACTTCCGAGATAGGAAGGACGGTCAGGCGGCCATTTTGTTCGATGAGCGAGACGTTGAATTCACGGCCGCGGATGAATCGTTCCAGAAGAAGGGGGCTGTTTGTCTGGCGACGTGCGAAGCGGATAGCGCGGGAGAGTTCTTCCGGACGTCGTGCAAGCGAGCGACGGGAATCGAGCCCTTCGCTTCCGGCGGCGTTGGCGGGTTTAACAAGGAGGGGAAAGGGCGGCAGACGTGAAAGGAGGATTTTGGACTGGCCGGGTGGGAGGTACACGGCGGGCGGCACTCGAAGGCGGACGGCTTGGAGACGGGTTTTCGTCAGGGCTTTATCCAAGGTGAGGGCGAGGGTATCCGAATCTCCGCCGGTGCAAGACTTTCCGAACGCCTCGCAGAGAGCGGGCACGTAGTTGAAGGCCGTAGGCGAATCGTCGAGGGATTCGACCAGATTGAAAACGATCGGCTCGAGCGCTGAAGCGAGAAGGGGCGGCAACTCGCGGAGGGATTGGATACCCGCAGATCGGGCGGAGATACCGGAACGACGCAGGGCCTGGTGGACGGCGCGAACTTCCTGAAGGACGCCGATTTCGGATTCGAGAGGAGGAGCGGGGGCTTGTCGGAGCCGGGGTTCGGCATGGGGTTTATTGAACAGGATCAAAATGCCTGAAGGACAGCGGCCCATCGAATTTACGGAGCGTTCGGGGGCAGGGGCTGGATTTCGATGATGGAGTCCGCCTCGAACACCTGGACGACGCCGGGATTGAGTGCAAATTCCACATCGCCATTGGGAAAGCGGCGGAGGAGTTGTCCGGTGAATTCCACACGGCCTTCACCCCGGCGGACAACCAGCCGCGTATCGCGAAGGAAAAGGCGGGTCATTTTTTCGTGGAGTTGGAGGACCTGATTGGCTTCGATCGCGATGGTTTTGGGCGTATAGGACCATCCGCGGCGTACGAGTTGAAGGGTATGGGGTCCTCGGGGGAGGAGATCCACACGGAGGGGTTCGGAGGCTTCGCCGCCGGCAAGGGAGGGTTGGGTAAAGCCGACGCGATCACCGTTGAGGAACACCTCGACTTCCGGGGGCGTGGTGATGAGAACGAGTACGCCGCTGTTCCGCGCGAGTGTCACGGATTCGCGGATGCGGCCGGACTGCGTGACGGAAAGGGTGCGCTCGACGGGTTCATATCCCCGGAGTTCGAGACGGAGGCGGTGTTCGCCTCGCGGGATATCCGGCAGATTAAGGGGGGTTTCACCTCGGAAGGTTCCATTCCAAAACACGTGAGCGCCAGGGGGTGTGGATACGATTTCCAGTTCTGCGGGCAGAGGAGTGAGGAGAGCCCGCACGAACAGGGTACGGCCAGGCGAAGGCGCCAGGGATTCGATGAAGGGGGAATAGCCCTCCTTGCGGATTTCGACGCGCAGAGGGTCGGATGTTTCCTCTTCGAAGGTGCAGGGAGTTGTTCCGCGGGGGTTCCCGTTGAGAAGGACCGTTGCGCCTTCCGGTTGCGACTCGACCCGGATGCGGACCATCCGGGATTCAAGCTCTGTTTCGATCAGGAGGGGGGAACGATCTCGGACGGTTACTTCGAGCGTTTTGGGCGAGAAGCCGGATTTTTGGAGAAAAATCTTATGGGTGCCCAGGGGGAATTCGGGAATTAAGAGGGGAGTTTTTCCGCGCGAGACGCCGTCCACTTCCACCTCTGCCCCATCGGGGAATGAGCGGACGAGGACGAAACCATAGAGCGGTTCCAATCGGAAGGAAAGGGTGATTTTTTGGCCTGGAGATAGGTGGAGGGACTGCCGGATTTCACGAAATCCATCGCGCCGAACGGTAAAGGTGTAAGGCCCGGGTTGGAGTTCTTCAAAAAGGGCGGGGGAGACTCGTGGGGGGGAAAGCCCCTCGACCGAAACGGTTGCACCGTCCGGGATGGTTTCCACGCGCACGGTGGCGGGTGCATCGGCCGATGGTGAGCAAGAGGCGCAGAGCAGAAGGAGTCCAACGGCGAGAAAGGGAAGGGTCATGGCTGTCTCCTTAGGCGGCGTTCGACTTCCAGGAGTCGCCGTTCGGCTTGCTGATGCCGTTCGTCGGAACGGTCAGGAATCATGATAAGAATCCGTCGCAGTTCCTTTGCGGCGTTTTCCCAATCCCGTTGGTTGACGGCCTTATCCACTTCGAAGAGCGCGTCCCGATACTCGCGATCGAGGGTCTGGCGCACGCGGTCGGCGGTAGTGAGCGCTTCGTCATAGAAGTCGGGTTTAGGTTCGATGGTTTCAAGGTACCAGAGGCAGGACTGGAAGGCGCGGAGGGACTGATAGAGGTTGTCGGTTCGAACGGCTCGTTCCTCGAAGAGTTTAAGGCCGAGCAGGTGGGAATCCCTGGCGAGGGCGAGAAGTCGTTCAGGGGGGAGGGAGAGAGCGGCGAGGCCGAGTTCTTGTTCGGCAAAAGTTTCGAGGGTTTCCCGGATGGTTTTGATCGGTTCAGGTTCCGGTCGGTTGAGGATGCGGACACGGTGGGAACGTCCGCCGTGGCTCATGGAGAAGTCGAGGAGGCTCCAGCGGTTTTCCGGCGGGAGACCTTGATACTCGGCTTCGAGTTCGAAAAAGCCCATGTGGACAAGGTCGCGGGCCAAACCGGTGGTGACGTCGGGGGGGAGTTTTTTTTCGCGCGTGATGCGGCGGTTACCGACGGCGTCTTCGGCTTTGACACTGAGGCAATCGTTTTGGATTTCCAGAACGTACCGGAAGAGGTTCGTAGAGGATCCTTCTTCTTTTTCGTAGAGAAGGTCGAAGGGGGTGGATGGGAGAGAGGCGGAGGAGTTAGAGCGGATGGGAGAAGGCCGAGAGGGTTGGCGGAGGAGGAGGAAAAGGGCGAAAAGGAGCAGAAGCATCCCTCCTGCGCCGAGGATAAGGATCATGGGCCATAGAGTGCGCCGATTTTGGAAAGAGTCCTCTCGTTCTTCTGAGGACCCGGCAAGACCCAGATCCACGCGTGGGGCCATTGTGGATTCGGGCATGAGGTGGTCGGCGACGACCCGGATCCTGGTTTGGCCGATTTCGATCTGGTCGCCGGTATGAAGAGGTTCATCCTGGGCGGGCTTTCCGTTGAGGAGGGTTGCGTTGGTGCTTCCCAAGTCGCTCAGCCACAGTGAGCCATCGGGTTTAAAATAGACGCGGCAATGGAAACGGGAAAGGGAGGGATCGGAGAGCGAAACATCATTGTTGGAGGAGCGTCCGATCCGGGCGCCGGTTGCCGGGACAACGAAGGAGCGGCCCTTATCGGGGCCTTCTTCCACGATGAGATGAGGAGATGGAGCCGTCATGGATATCCTCGTGGGCCGTGCCAATACCATAACAGAAACAGGAGGCGGAAAAAGGAGAAAGTTTGGCTGAATGAGCCGGAACGGAGAGGGGTCAGGGGAGGGAGATGCCTTCGGATTGGAGGCACGTTTCGATAGGGGGGAGCACGTTCCAGAACCTTTTCAGCGCGTGATATTCCTCGGCCGCATCGGGGTCGGGGCGTTCTTGCCGGACGGCGCGCAGGAGCATATTTTTTGGAGTATCGGCAGGAGAGGCGAATTCCACCACTCGGACGTTGTAGCCGAAGGAGCGAAGGGCGGCGGCACGGAGCGCATCGTTGAGGAGGTCTGCGAGTCGTTCGCGGAACAGGCCGTGACGGAGAAGGGCGTCAAAGGGCTTGGACTGGAGATGGCTTTGGAAGGATTGGCGGCAGCAGGGGGCGGCGAGGATAGAGTGGGAGCGCCAGCGGATGGCCCGGGCGATGGCGACATCGCTGGCGGTATCGCAGGCATGGAGGGCCAGGACGAGGTTCGGCGCAGCGGGCGGTTCATAGTGGCGCAGGTCAGAGGCGACAAACTCCATCTCGTTCGTCCATCCGAGTTGGTCGCGCCAGAACGTATTTCGCGCGATGAGGTCCGGATTGCGATCCACGCCGATGAGGCGGACGGAGAAATGGCGGTGCTGGCGGAGGTAGTGGAATACGGCGAAACTGAGGTGAGCGCTTCCGCACCCGCAGTCGCAGACGAGAAATGGAAGAGGGGGTGTTTCAGGCAGAAGAGGTTCCATTAAGGCGAGGAAGCCGTTGATTTGGCGGTATTTGGCCTGCATGGAGGGGCGGATATGGCCTTGATCATCGAGCACATCAAGAATTCGGAGAAGGGGTGCGGCGTTGTCGGTGGTGATCGCATAGGATTTAGGTCGGTCGTGGGTACCGAAGGGGGTGGGGGGGGTGGGTGCGGGCCGTCCGCGCGAGATGAGCACCCGTCCTTTTCGGGCGATTCGAACGTGCCAGTCGCCGTCGTCTCGTCGCACATGGAAGAAGTCGAGTCCGGGCTCTTCCGCGAGGCGACGGACGGTTTCCCGCCACTCGGCCCACCGGACGGTGGCGGTGGCGGCACGGCCCTGTTCGACGCGCGACAGGGATATGGCGGGTTGCCCTTTGACGAGAATGGGACGGGCCGTGATACGGATACCCTTTCGTTTCCCTGAAAAGGTGAGGCCGCGGAAGTGTTGGGGGTCGGCAGCGGCATGGGCGAGTGTGTTTTGAAACGGCTCAGCCATGGTGGAGGGAGAATCGGTATTCGGTGAGTTGGGCATATGTTTCGCCTGGCTGAAGGACGGCGCCTGTCACGCCGGGCTGATTGGGCCAAAGGGGGGCTCTTTGGGCTTCGAGGCAGAAGCCGCTGCGGCGTTCGTAGCGGGTCTCTTCCTTACCTTCCAGGTTGTCGGGGATGAAGTTGCCCGAATAGAACTGAAAGGCGGGTTCGGTGGTCCAGAATTCCATGCATCGTCCGGAAAGGGGATCCCAGACCTCTGCGGCCTGCCGGAAGGTCCCGGGCGCTGAGAGGGGCAGAAGGTAATTGTGGTCGTACCCTTTTGAGAGGCGGATTTGTTCATGCGGCGCATCGATCCGTTCGCCGATGGGGTGTGGGGAAGTAAAATCGAGGGGGGTTCCGAGCACGGACATAACAGGGCCATATCCGATGATGTCGGCATCGTTGACGTTGCATACTTCTGCCGCGAAGCGGGCCACATGTTCGAGCATGGCGCGCGCGCCGGAGGTGTGGCCGCGCAGGTTGAAATAGGCGTGGTTGGTTAGGTTGCAAAGCGTTGGCCGATCGCAGACGGCGGTATAGTGGAGCCGGACGACATTTTGGGGGGTCAGTGTAACGGTGAGTCGGACGAACAGATCGCCGGGGTAACCTTCCTCTCCATCGGGGCTTGTGCGATAGAAATGGAGGGCAGGTCCTTCGCCTGTTTCCTCTGTTTCGGCGAACCAGAGAAGGCGGTCGAAACCGCAGGCGCCGCCGTGGATGTGATAGGTGCCTCCGTTGCATTCAAGCTGGAAAAGGGTGCCATCGAGATTGAAGCGCCCCCCGGCGATTGGGCCGGCAAAGCGGCCGATGGTGGCGCCGAAATGGCCGGGGTTTCGTGCATATCCTTGGACATTGGGGTAACCGAGGAGAACGTCGGCGGGTACACCGCGGCGGTCAGGCACAAAGGCGGCGACCCAGGTGGCGCCGAAATCGGTCCAGGCGATTTTCAATCCGTTATCGTTTTCCAGGATGAAGAGGTGGGCGAGGGTGCCGTCGGGGAGAGTTCCGAAGGGAAGGGTTCGAATTGCGCTCATGGTGTGGGAGGGGACGGGAGGTTTTTGGGGCGGACGATCGAGGTGAAGGAGTGTTCTTCGCGCAACCACGTCTGGGCGGCTTTTCGAACGGCGTCGGGTGTTACCGCACGGAGACGTTGTTCGGTTGTCAGAACGTATTCCGCACCGAGGCCGATGCGTTCATGCGTAGCGCATGCGACTGCAAGCTGCTGATTATTCTGAAGTTCTTCGAAATGAGAGGAGATCAGAAGGGCTTTGGCCCGATCCACTTCCTCCGGTGAGGGACCTGTGGTTCGGATGCGGTGGATTTCCTGACGGAGGAGGGTTTCGACTTCTTCGAGGGCGTCGTCGCGGGTGCCGGCATAGAGCACGAAGGTGCCGACATCAAGGGTCACGCGTTCGAAGGCGCCGGCAAAGTAGGCGAGTCCTCGTTTTTCACGGATTTCGTCCATAACGCGTGACGAAAGGCCGGAAAGGACGCTTGCCAGCACTTGGAGGGGTTCGCGGTCAAGATTTTGGAGGGGGGCGTTTGGGTATCCGATCAGGAGGATCGTCTGTTGGCGGGGGAGGCGTTGTTCTTTTCGTGCGGGGAGTTTTGGGGCAGGTTTGGGGAGGGGGGGATGGATGGGCGGTTCGCCTGTTAGGCTAACGAAAAAGGGTGTCGCGATGCGTTGAGCTTCCTCGGTGGTGATATCCCCGAAGAGGGCGAGGGTGAGGTTGCGTGGCGAGCGGATGCGGTGAAAGGTCTCGTGGAGCGTTGCGGGGTCGAGTGCACGGATGGTTTCCTCTTCGCCCATGGGGTCGAGTCGGAAGGGGTGGCCGGGAAAGAGACCGAGAAAGAGCTGGCGGATTGCGATATGCATCGGCCGGTCCCGCTGTTGCCGGATAGCGGCGATCTGAAGGGCTTTTTGCTTTTCCACCTCGTCGGGGGGGAAGCGGGAGTGAAGGAGGCAATCGGAAAGGATTTCGAGCAAAACAGGCAGATCCTGTTTGAAGGCGCGTCCTTGCAAGCCAAAGCAGTGGTAACCGGAAAAGGGCGAAAGAGAGGCGCCGAGGGATTCGATTGTTTCTGCGATGGTTTCGCTGTTGCGGGTTTCCGTGCCGCGGGTGAGCATATCGGCCAGGAGACGGAAGAGGCCGTTATTGTGTTCTGTTTCTTCGAGTACTCCGCCGCGAAGGGCGGCGCAGACGCTGACGAAGGGGAGGCGGGGATCGGGTCGAACGAGGAGTTGTACGCCGTTGGGAAGTTCGATTCGTTTGAAGAGGCCGGGCTGAGAGGGTGGAGGGGGCTCGGCTTTCTGCCGGCTTCCAGTGGGGGTGAGGAGAGCTTCGGTGAGTGTTTCGGGCCGCAGATAGCGCTGAACGGCATCTCGTAGCGATTCGGGAGTAACGGCGTTCAGTCGTTCGAGATAGCGCGATGTGTACCGGAAATCGGCGGCATAGAACTCGCCCGATGCCAGCGCATTGGCCTGACCGGAGACGGTTTCGAGGCCGTCGAGTGTTTGGGCGATAAGGGTTCGGCGTGCTTTGGCAATCTCGTCCGACGTGAACGGCTGGTCGAGCCAGGCATGCCATTCATCCTGGAGGGCGGAGCGAACCTCTTCTTCGCGGCCGGGCTGAAAGACCGCTGAAATGGCAAAGAGGCCGGCTTCTTTTGGCGTGTAGGAGTAGGCGGAGATGGCGTCCACCAAGCGACGGCGTTCGAGGAGGTTGCGGTTGAGGCGCGCGCTCCGGCCGCCGCCGAGGATTTCCGCAAGAAGATCCACCGCGGGCGCATCGGGGTGGGCGAGCGGGACGGTGTGCCAGGCTCGGACGAGGCGGGAAACGTTGTAAGCTCCTTCTTGAAAGACGACGCGGGGGGAGAGTTGGGGCGGTTCGGTGGGGAGGACGAAGGGAGCGTTGGGTTTGCGGAAGAAGGCGGCGAACCGTTCCCGCACCGCCAGTTCCGCTTCGTCGGCGTTGAAACCGCCGGTGAGGACGACCATCATCCGATCGGGAACATAGGCGCGCTCAAAGAAGCGGAGAACATCTTCGCGCCGGACTTGCTGGAGCACGTCGGGTAATCCGATGATGGGATAGCGGTAGGGATGGGTGGTGAACGCGGTGCGCCAAAGCAGTTCGTGCAGGACGCGGTTAGGATCATCCTTTCCCATCGCGACTTCGCGGAGGATGACTTCTCGTTCTTTTTCCCATTCCTCTTCGGGAAAGGAGGCATTTTGGACGGCATCGGCGAGGACATCGAGGCCGATTTTCCAGGAGGGGGAGGGCATATCGGCATGAAAGACGGTTCGGTCGTAGCTTGTGTAGGCGTTCACGTGGCCGCCGGCATCATTGATTTCGCGGGTGATCTGACCTACGGGACGGGTGGGCGTTCCTTTAAAGATGAGGTGTTCGATGAAGTGACAAAGGCCGGCGCCCAGGAACTCTTCTTCATGGATGGACCCAACGGCGACCCAGATTTGGATGGAAACGAGCCGGGCGGCGGGGTCGGGGCGGAGGAGAACGGTCATGCCGTTGTCGAGGGTAAAACGGCGAACAGCGGCGTGGAAATGGGAGAGGGCGTTTTGTGCGTCGTTCATAAGGGGATCTTGATGTTGTGGGGGTGTTTCTGCATGCAGGCCGATGAGCGTTACGGCACAAAGGCTAAGAAACGTTGGGCGCATGGGAGGAAGTGGGAGGGCGTTGGACATTGCGTTTTCGTTTCCGTTTTGGGCGGAAGAGCGCATCGAAGGTCTCGCGGAAGGAATTGCCCTTTTGAAAATCGGACTTGCGGTCCGTCTCGCTTTTGCCGAGCACCCCGCCCGCGACCATGTTGAACACGATTTCGCCCCAGTCTTTTGTCCGGCGAATGCCCCACCGTTCGAAGACGAACCGGGTAAGCGGGCCGAATTCTTGGAGGCCGAGTTCACGGATTCCTTCGAGCAGTTCCTGGGCGGAGACGTGGCGGGCGTTGGGCGGCAAATTGGTCTTGTGGAATCGCTGGATTGTGTATTCCAGCGCTTGATGGAGGAACCGATAGGCCTCGGCGTCGTAGCGTGGGTCGTTGGCAGCGATTCGGTCCAGTTCGGAATCGTAACGGAGGGCCATTGGTGTTCAGGCGTCCTTGCAATGGGGGATCAGGCGGGCAGCCCATGTTTGCATTTCGGTGGGGCCGTCGTAGTGTTTGGCCTGCCAATTCCAATGGTGGCCGTCGTGGGCGAAGCGGGGAATGACATGGAAATGGAGATGGGGGATAACCTGGCCGGCGGGCGAGCCGTTGCTTTGATGGAGGTTGACGCCTTCGGCGCGGAGGCCGGCGACATGGGCGCGTGCTACGAGGCGGACGGTTCGGATGACTCGGGCAAGGACGTCGTCTGGCGTATTCATCAAGGGGTCAAAGTGCGCCTTGGGAATGACGAGGGTATGGCCTTTGACGATGGGATTGATATCGAGGAAGGCGAGGGTGGCATCGTCTTCGAAAATTCTGACCGCGGGGATTTCCCCTCGTACGATCCGGCAAAAAAGGCAGTTGAGAGCGGTCATGGCGGTCAGGAGAGATCCGGGGCGCGGTAGTTGGGAGGTTCCTTGATGATTTTGATGGAATGGGGGTGGGCTTCTCGGATGCCGGCGAGGGAGACGCGGACGAAACGGGCATGTGTTTGGAGTTCGGGGATGGTACGGCAGCCGGTGTATCCCATGGCGGCGCGCAGTCCGCCGATATACTGCGTAACGATCTGGCGGACGGTACCGGCATAGGGGACCATGCCTTCGACGCCCTGGGGGACGAGTTCCTCCTCGGAAAGGGCATGGCTTAGGTTATAGCGTTCTCGGGCGGCCATTCCGCTTTTCATCGCGGCGAGGCTGCCCATCCCGCGGTAGATAACGTATTGGCGGCCCTGGTGGATGATTTTTTCGCCGGGGCTTTCGGCGGTGCCTGCGAGAACGGAGCCCATCATGACCGCGTCGGCGCCGGCGGCGATGGCCTTGGGGATATCGCCGGAGTAGCGGATGCCCCCGTCGGCGATGATGGGAATTGTTCCTTCGAGGGCTGCGGCGCACTGGTAGATGGCGGTGATTTGGGGGACCCCGACGCCGGCGACCACGCGGGTGGTACAGATGGAGCCGGGGCCGATGCCGACCTTGACCGCGTCGGCGCCGGCGTCGCGGAGGGCGAGGGCGGCTTCGCCGGTGGCGATATTACCGGCCACGACATCCACGTCGGGGAAGCGGGATTTGGTCCAACGAACCATTTCGATTACACCGCGGCTATGGCCGTGGGCGGTATCGACCACGAGGGCGTCTACGGCTTCCTCGACGAGTGCTTCCACGCGTTCATAATCACCGGGCCCTACGGCGGCCGCGACGCGGAGGCGGTAGCGCGCATCGCGATTAAATTGGGGGTTTGCGTTGTCCACGAGGGCGAGGACATCGCTGTAGCTGTAGAGGCCGACCAACTTACCGTTTTTCACCAGCGGAAGTTTGCCGATCCGGTTTTGGCGCATGATTTCATAGGCTTGTTCGAGGCTTGTTTCCTCTGGGGCCGTGATCAATTGACGGGTCATGACCTCGGAAACTTTGAGGCTGCTTCGGCGCGGGGCATATTTGATATCGGTGGCTGTCAGAATTCCGACCAGATCTCCCGCGGCGTTTACGATGGGAAAACCGCTGAAATTGTAACCTTTTTTTTGCTTCGTGGCGAGGACGTCGTCGAGGGAATCGGTATCACGAAAGACGATGGGATTTTGGATGAGGCCATTGAGGTGATGTTTGACGCGTGCGACCTGTTTGGCCTGTTCGCGGGGAGAGAGGTTCTTGTGGATAACGCCCATTCCCCCTTCCATGGCGACCGCGATGGCCATTGGGGCTTCGGTGACGGTATCCATGGCGGCGCTTACGACAGGGATTTGAAGGGCAATTCGGCGGGAAAAGCGGGTTCGCACATCGGCTTGAAAGGGAAGGAAATCGGCATATTGGGTGACGAGCGATACATCGTCAAAGGTGAGGCCTTCCCGGGGCGATTGGGCCATGAACTCAACAAGATCCTTATTGGGATGCATCGAAGGGAGGCTCCTACGGCCTGCGGTCGGCCGTTTTCTCTTTATTATGGGCGCGCCGACTGGAGGGGTCAAGATCAAATCGAGGTTTTAGGTGTAACGGTGCGCGAGCATTTCACGCAATGTCTGTTCGAGGGGGATTTGGGGTTCCCAGCCGGTGTCGTGGCGGATACGGGACGTGTCGAGGGGCGCGCTGCAATCCGTGGGGCGCAGGAGTGCAGAATCCGGTTGGAAAAGAGGCCGCACGCCTGCGAGTCGGGCGATTGTTTCGATCAATTCGCCGATGGAAAGGGTGCGGCCGGAGGCGATGTTGTAGGGACGGCCGGGCACGCCGTGCTCCAGCAGCAGGCGGTAGGCGCGGGTGACATCCCGAACATCGAGGAAATCTCGGCGGCTGGCCGTGTTGCCGACTCGGAGTGTGACCGTGTTGGCTTTCGTCTGGGTGGCCCTCTGAATTTGGCGAATGATCGAAGGGACCACATAGGCTTCGGGTTGACCTGGCCCGGTATGGTTATGGGGGCGAGCGACCAGAAACGGGCAACCCCAATCCTGCGCGTAGCGGAGGGTTAAGAGATCGGCCGATGCCTTGGTCACAGCGTAGAAACTATCGGGGTTGAGGGGTGTTTCTTCCGGAAGAGGGTGAGAAACGGTTGGGGAACCGTAGACTCGCGCGGAGCTGACGACGAGCAAGCGGGCGTTGGGGACCTCCTGGCGGAATGCTTCACAGAGATTCACGGTTCCGAGGATATTGATTTCGGCCATGAGGGAGGGGTTTGCGTCGGCCCCCGGGGGAAAGGCGAGGGCGGCCAAGTGGATGCCGGCGTCAGGATGCGTTTGGCGGACGGTTTGACGCAGGAGCGCGAGGTCTCGCACGTCGCCGGCTGTAAAAGGACAAGGGAGGTGCGGAGCGGTGGATTGGTCGAAACCGACCACCGCGTGGCCGGCGGCGAGGAGTTCCTGAACGGCGTAGCGGCCGACAAATCCTGCGGCGCCCGTAACCAGAATACGCATGGATGTCAGTCCTTCCGCTTTTGAAAGCGTTCCAAGTCTGCATCGACCATCATCCGGACCAACGCTTCGAAGGAGATGGTGGGTTCCCAACCGAGGAGGCGTCGGGCGCGGGAGGCGTCACCGATGAGATGGTCCACTTCGGCGGGGCGCATGAAGCGGGGGTCCTGTCGGACGAATTTCCGCCAGTCGAGGCCGACATGGGAGAAGGCGATTTCGCAGAAATCGCGGACGGAGTGGGACTGTCCGGTGGCGATGACGAAATCGGAGGGTTGGGGTTGTTGGAGCATGAGCCACATGGCGCGCACGTAATCGCCGGCGAAACCCCAGTCTCGACAGGAATCCAAGTTACCGAGGCGGAGTTCTGAGGCGAGTCCCTGTTTGATTCGGGCGACGCCATCCGAGATTTTTCGGGTTACGAATTCGAGTCCGCGCCGTGGGCTTTCGTGGTTGAAGAGGATGCCGGAAACGGCGAAGAGGTGATAACTTTCGCGGTAATTGACGGTAATGTAATGGCCATAAACCTTGGCGACGGCGTAAGGGCTGCGAGGGTGAAAGGGGGTATTTTCGTTTTGGGGAGTTTCCCGGACTTTTCCGAACATTTCACTGCTCGAAGCCTGGTAAAAGCGAGCCTTCGGGCAGACGAGACGCATGGCATCGAGCAGACGGGTGACGCCGAGGCCGGTGAATTCGCCGGTGAGAGTGGGCTGATCCCAGGAGGTTGGGACGAACGACATGGCGGCAAGATTATAAATTTCGTCGGGCTGGGTCTTTTCGAGCACGCGGACGAGCGACCACTGGTCGAGGAGGTCGCCTTGGAGCAGTTCGATGCGGTCTCTGAACGGTTGGATGCGTTCAAAGTTTTCGGTGCTCGCCCGCCGGACCATGCCAACGACGCGGTAATTTTTTTCGAGAAGCCATTCGGCGAGGTAGGAACCGTCTTGTCCTGTAATACCCGTAATGAGCGCAGTTCGGGTCATGGGGGAACTCCTGGATGGGAATCGGAACGAGAATGATCGGCGGCCGGCCATGCCGCGCGGAGGGTTTGAATTCCGGCGTGCAGACGGTCGGTTGACAATCCGGGTTGAACTTCTAGAACGAGAGGAATGGGCGGGAGCGTCCAGGGGGCGAAATCGGCGAACGGAACGGTTCCTGCGCCGGGCTCGAGATGGTCCTCGAGGGAAGGGGAAACGTCGTGAATATGGAAGCCGGCGAGCCAAGGAGCGAGGCGTTCGAGCCATTCGCGCTGGGAAGCGAACCCCATTTTTTCGCGATAGACGCCGTGGCCGATATCGTGCCAGTAGCGGAGACGGGGGTGTTGAAAGGTGGCGAGAAGGTCATACATTTCGGATTCCGATGGGACCGATTCGAAGGAGGGGAGGTTTTCGATTGCCAGCGTGACCCCTAAGGATTCGAGATCGGGAAGCAGAATTTCGAGAGAGCGCTTGAGGGAATCGATCCAGCGGGGGGCGAGCCGGCTTCGGATCGTCTGGAGTCTATTTCGGCGGCGCTGGTCGAGCCATTGGGCGAATCGGTTCGCCAAGGAAGGGGGTGATGAGGGGCGGGGTGAGGGCGGGAGGAGGCGCATATGGGGCATGGAGATACGGCCGGCATGGACGACGATGGCAGAGGCGCCGAATTCGGCAGCGAAACGAAGGGTATCCTGGACAAGGCGGATTGCGAAACTACTTTCGGAATCGCGGGGATCTGCGAGGGTGAAATATTCGGGGTTGCCGGAAGGGAGACCGAGCGGGATGGGGCAGGGAGCGTGGAGGGAGCAGATATGGAGGATGCCTTCCTGAACGCGTTTTTGGAGGCCGGGGAGGAGGCCGGGATGAAGGTCGTAACCGATTTCGATGGTGTTGAAGCCGGCGGAGAGTATTTCGTCGCACATGGCTTCGCCCGAGGCATGGCGCGAGGCATTCCAGCGGGTGGAGAGGGCGAGGCGCATGAAGGTGGGGGCCGGCTTTGCCCCAGGGAGGAGAAAAATTAGTTCTCGAGTGCCTGGATTCGCGCGCGTACGCGGGCCCTGGCCAACTCGCGCCGGCGGATTTCGCTGGGTTTTTCGAAATATCGCCGGCTGCGGATTTCGCGCATCAGCCCTTCTTTATCGAGGGCTTTTTTGAGCCGTTTCAGAGCTTTATCCACCGGTTCGCCGCGTTTGACCTTGATCTGGATCACGCTGTTTCCTCTCCTTTCCGACGGGAATGAACCGAGAATTACGGGATCTCAGGTTCCGCCGCGAACGGGAAATAAATCAAATAGAAGGCAAGACGTCAACACCGAAAAACAAGAAATTTGGGAAAGCGCGTGGGGGAGGGTCATACAACTCCTCATAGGTAGGGTTTGGATGACGAGTTGGAATGTGGAGGCTTGGGGTCTGGGAATTCGGCGCCTGATCGTTTATACTTTCGTCGACCCTCAGGAGTTCGTTTTGGTAGGGTTATCCAGCGAAAAGGGGAATCCATGCGCGTTTTGATCTTATTCCGCGGGGGAGTGATCCAAATCCTGATGATTTTTTGTGGAATGGGAGGAGTGAGAGGGTTGGAACGGCTGAGCGAACAAGAATTCGGGCCACGCCGGTTGGAAGGATTGAGGGCAGCGGCTGCGCGAAAGCTGGAACCGGGTCTGAACCCGGAGACGTGGGTGGATGAAGGACGTTGGAGCGCCGCACATGCCCGACTGGCGCTTCCGGCGTCGTGGGACGAGAGGGAACAGGCCAACCGTTATTTTGAAACCGTTGAATGGGTTAGTTTGTGGGATGGGTTGGTGGCCGATACGGACATCCAGATCATTTTTCTTCTGAGGACCTGGTTGGAGTTTCAGAATTCCGACCACCTATCCGCGATTGCTCGGAATCATCTTAACGAGATGATTTGCACGTGGGAGACGCCGAATCGGGATCGGAATCAGAGGTCGGAACAGGAGTATGAGTGGCCGGGCGAGTACACGGAGAATCACACGTTGAACATCCTGACGGCCGCCTATTTTCAGGACGTGTTATTGGGGCGGGATCGGACGCTTCGACGGCAATTGCTGGGGGAGTTTTTGTGGGATCGGTCGCGGTGGGGCTGGAGCGAATTTTACAGCGCCAGTTACGGCCGGTACACGGTTCAACCCCTACTGCTTTTGGCCGATTTTGCGCCCGATCCGGAGATCCAAAAGATGGCGACGATGCTCCTCGATCTTTTGATCTTGGATTTTGCGGGGCACAGTTTGGGGTGGTTTCGTGGTGTTCCGTATGCGCGGGGGGGGGAACGGGGGACGAACAATCGAAACAATTCGCTGGTCGATATGATTCGGCACTGGTTCGGCGATCCGACACCGGGCGCGAAATATGAGGGGCCCGATGGTATCGTCGGAGCACTTACCAGTCGTTATCGGCCGCCGGCTCTTGCGGGGCAGCTCTGTCATGATCGTGAGTTTCGGGGGCGATATGCCGCCTATCAGACGGTGACGCATGGTCCTTCTCGGATGCGCGTGCCCCTGGCCCTGTGGGTCACTCCTGCGGCCACGATGGCGACGGCCCAAGGTGCGGGCCACTATTACGACGGGCACTACGGGTCGGTCAGTTTCGCCACGGATCCGGCTCGGGTGGTCTCGGTGCATTATGGCCGCGGGCGGAACATGCTTCAGATTGGGCCCGTGGCAGCGGTGTTTGGCGAGGTACGGTATCATGGCGGATTACGGCGGGAACCGGTTGAAGGAGTGTCGAACGCTTGGGAGACCGTGGAAGGAGGTGCCTCTCTATTGGAGGTTCGGGTTGTGCCGGGGGTGACGCTGTTGGTGTTGGACGAAGCGGGCCATGCGGATGGGAAGAGTTCCGCTCGACGGGTTGAAGAGCTGGCGCCGACTTTTGAAGGGGGCATCTTGACGTGGCGAATGCCGGATGGCCAGACGGTGCGGGTGGAGAATCGGCAAATGGAGGGGCGGTGGTCCGTGGCCGGCGCGTGGGTAGGTGGAAGGTGGTGGCGTGTGGACAAGAACCGCCTGTACGATTCTCCCTGGCTGCGGAGCGAACGGGAGAGTGGTGTTGCGTACATTCGAGATGGGCGTGGGGGGTGGCGGTATGATTTTCGGAATCCTCAGGAACCTCAGGTCGAGCGGATTTCATTGGAGCAATTTCCCTCTTGGCCGGAGGATGAAATTGAAGGGCCGCTGGGTATTCAGATGGTCCGGATTCCGGCGGGGAGTTTTCCGGCGGGTTCGCGGGGTGGGGAGGGGCGCATGTCCGAACGGCCTTTTCGGTGGGGCAGGACGGAGGCGTTTTACATCAGTCGGTTGGAAATCACAGTGGGTCAGTTTCGTGCTTTTGGGGAGAGCGAGCTTTCGAGCGGTCGGATGCCGCCATTTCCGGTCCCGCCATGGAACAGCACGGAACGTCATCCGCAGGTTGGCGTGAGCTGGCGGGAAGCCGTTGCGTTTTGCGAATGGCTGACCGGGCGGTATCCGGGTCGGTTTCGGCTGCCGACGGAGGAGGAATGGGAGAAGGCGGCTCGGGGGTGGTCCTACCGGATTTACCCGTGGGGTGATACCTATGACGGGACTCAAGCCGGCCAACGGACGGGAACGCTGGCCGAGGGGGGATCATATCCCGGCGACACGAGTCCGTTTGGCGTTCAGGACATGGGGGGCAGTGTATGGGAGTGGTGTGGTGACGTATGGCTACCCGGCGGCGAAGTTCCATGGCGGGTGCTGAAGGGGTGCGGATGGAATTTCGACCCGGACACGTTTCGGATCGCCCATCGCCGGGGTTGGCGGGAGGATGGCCGATCTGTTCACATAGGCTTCCGGGTTGTTTGGGAACCGGATGCCAAATGAGGAGCGTTATTGTTCGTCGTAGTTCTTGAGGGGCCGGTACCAGATGTTCCGGTAGCGGACGAGATCGCCATGGTCCTGAAGTTTCAGGGGACCAGAGGGGGCATGGGCCTTGTAGGGGTACACGTCACGGTGGCCGGTGGGTCCCATCAGTTCCACGTGGTTATGGACGACAACGCCGTTATGGATCAGGGTGAGGTACGCGGGGCGGATTAAGCGGATGCCGTCGAAGCGGGGTGCCGTCCAAATGATATCGTAGGTTTGCCACTCGCCAGGTTTGCGGCAGGCGTTGACGAGGGGCGGATATTCCCCGTAAACGGCGGCCGTGATCCCGTCGGCGTACGTGACATTCTGGTAACCGTCGAGGACCTGGATTTCGTAGAGGCCCATCAGGAAGACGCCGCTATTTCCGCGGCCTTGTCCTTCTCCCTTGATGACTGCGGGGCAGGCAAATTCGAGGTGGAGTTGGCAATCTCCGAAGCGCTCTTTGGTCCAGATGTCACCGGTTTTGGGCACGACTTCCATATAGCCGTTTTCAACCTTCCACTGGGCAGACCCTTCCCGGCCGCACCATCCTTCGAGGCTGGTGCCGTCGAAGAGGAGAATGGCATCGGAGGGAGCTTGGCCGGGCTGGGCACCGGGGGTGACCACGCGGGGAAGGGGCCGGCGGTAGTCGTGGACGTGCCATTGTCCGCCGGGAAGAAGGGGGGTATCGTCGTAGCCTTGTCGCGCCATGGTGAGACTCCTGGATTGGGTTATCGATGGACGGGAATTCTAGCGGTTTGGGGTCAGAACGCAACAGTATTTGTTTTTGAGGAAGGCGTATTCTCGAAATGGCTTCCCTCTTGAGTTGGGGGGGACGAGTGAGGTAGCATTAAAGGATATGAAGTACGAATTGAGCCAGCGGGCGGAGGATTTCATTCAGGACGGGGTCTTGGAGCGTCTGATCCGGGAAACGCGAGTTGACGATGGGCGATTTCGGGAGATTTTGTCCAAGAGTTTGGACCTGCAAGCGCTGACACCGGAGGAGACGGCGGTTCTGATTGCTGCATCCAGGCCGGATCAGATTGAGGCGATTTTCGAGACGGCCAAAGACTTGAAGCGGCGGGTGTATGGGAACAGGATTGTGCTTTTTGCCCCCCTCTATGTCGGGAATTTATGCGTCAACGATTGCGCTTATTGCGCTTTTCGCCGTTCCAATCCTGTGCAAGTGCGGCGGACGTTGGATCTTGAAGAGCTGCGGGAACAGGTTCGCGCGTTGGAGCGGCGGGGGCACAAGCGGCTCATTCTGGTATTTGGCGAGCACGAACGGTATTCGGCTGGGTTCATTGCGGAATGCGTGCGGACCGTTTATGGGGTTCGGGAGGGACGGGGTGAAATTCGCCGTTTGAACATCAACGCGGCGCCCTTCGATCATGAAGGGTTTCGGATCATCAAGGCGGCCGGGATAGGCACCTATCAGATTTTTCAAGAGACCTATCATCATGCGACCTACCGCGAGATGCATCCTTCCGAGACGCGGAAGGGGGACTATCTGTGGAGGCTGGATGCGTTGAGCCGGGCGATGGAGGCGGGGTGTGACGATGTGGGGATTGGAGCGTTGTTTGGTCTTTACGATTGGCGGTTTGAAGTCCTTGGTCTGGTGACCCATGCGTGTCATTTGATGGCCAAGTATCGTGTCGGCCCCCACACGATCAGTTTTCCCCGGCTGAGGCCGGCGGCGGGGGTTCACCGGTCGTGGCCGATGTTGGTTTCTGATGACGATTTTTTGCGGGTGATTGCGATTTTACGAGTCTCCGTTCCTTATACCGGGTTGATTCTGACTGCGCGAGAACGGCCTGCCTTCCGGCGGCGAGCCATGGCGTTCGGGGTATCGCAAATTGATGCTGGAAGTCGGATTGAACTGGGTGGATATACGGAAGCGGGGGATGCACAGGTGATGGAGCGGGAGCAGTTTGAATTGGGGGACATCCGTCCTTTGGACGTTGTGATGCGTGAGCTGGTGGAAGACGGCTATCTGCCCAGTTTTTGCACGGCCTGTTATCGGCTGGGGCGTACGGGCGAACATTTCATGGAGTTTGCGATTCCCGGTTTTATCAAACGGTTTTGCACGCCGAACGCGCTGACCACGCTGGTGGAATATCTGGTGGATTATGCGTCGCCGGAGACCCGCATTGCGGGCGAGAAGCTCATTGCGGAAGAGTTAGCCCGGATGCCCGATTCGGCCCAGAAAGAGGAGTTGAAACGGCGGCTTCAGGAAATTCGAGATGCGGGCAGCCGAGATCTTTATTTTTGAGCAGGAACCCTTCAGCAGCGTTTAATGGGTGAGAGATCCTCCGTCTTGCGGGGATCCCATTCGATTGCAGTGGGATGAATAGGAACCGACAGGTTTGATACATGCCGGCTGGAGTTTGCGGGTCAGGGGCACCGGCTCTGAGAAACAGGCGGCATTCGGTCGCATCTTGGTCCCAAAGGTGCATTCTCCTAAAGAAGCTGCGATCGATTTGAAGACGTCTGGCGGAAGGCCGGTAAGGTCCGACAGCGTTTTGATGAGCTTGTCATTTTGCCGCAGTGGATTTTGGAAGCGGTAGGCGTGGCGGAGAATTTTCTGCGTCCGTTGGGCGTCCTTCTTCGTACCCAAAGTTAAGCCCTTGTCGGTTTTGGTCTCGATTTCGAAGATGCTGTAGTGCGAGACGAAGACAGGATTGGTTTAGGTGGTTCCGTCTGGTGGGGGCAGTCTCCCCCATGGAATGCGATGGTAGAGATTTGGCGGCCGTGGGGACAGCAGGTGGTTTGCGGCATTTCGCCGAAACCGCCTTTGATCTTCATTTGGATGAAGGTTCGAAGCGTCCTATGGAGGACGGGTCAAATTGATAGAACGCCGGCCCGAACGATCCGGGGAAGAATAGTCCAAATCCGTTGTCCTCCCATAATGCTGAGACATTCTTGTTCTGCGCCTTTGATGGTTTCCCGAAGCTAACCCTTCCTGTGCCACTTTGTTTGAAGGAGCCTGATTTCGACGCCGGCTCGGGTTTGGGGTCAGGGATCGATCCAGACGGGGCTTGCCCAAGCCATTTCTCCGTCGGTCTGCAGCAGGCGCACGTAATAGAAGGCGAACGGGTGGGGGCATTGAGGAGTGGGGGGGAGCCAGCAATTGGCGAGTGGGGCTTTGTCCACCCATTTGAAGGAGAGATCGAGCTGTTGGCCGCCTGGTTTTCGGAAGGCGGGTTGGTTGCATCGGATGATTTCGATCCATTCGATGGGGGCGGTTCCATGCGCCTCGATTCGGATGAGCCGTTGTTGGACCAGTTCGGGCATAGAAGAGAGGGAGGTTTCGCTACCGAGGGGGAGGCCGTTGAGGGTCCAGTCGAGGAGAATTCGGGGGCCGGATGTGGCGATTGTACGGCGGGCATGAAGGGCGTCGAAGATTGCTTCGCGGGTGAGGTTGGGTGCGTGGACCGCCAATAGACCTTGCTTGTAGGTTTTTTCATGGACGGCGGTTTCTGTTCCCCAATCCCCGCGGTGATCATCGCCGCCGGCTGTAAACCCTACGCGCCAGCCTGCGGCGAGGGCGTTCCGCACGTAGCCTTTGGGGAAGGGGGGGGGAATGGATTGTTTTTCGGGCAGGGGGTTACCCTCTTCCGGAGGGCATTCGTAGGAACCGCGGACTTGGAAGATTTCGACGAGGCGTTCGAAGTGCGGATCGTGGTCTTTCCAGTCGCAAAAGTTGCCGCCGTGGGCGGTATGGTGAGGGATGACGAGTGCTTTCTCGCCGTTTCGGCGGAGCACAGAGAAGAGGTCGGGAGGGGAGGGATAATGGCCTTCATCCGAGCGGTAGAGGGGCCTCCGGCCGGAGCGGAAATAGACATTACGGTCGCCGTCGCCATTTTTTCGCCATTTTGCCCATTCGTAGCCGAGGAGAACGGGGAAACGGCGAGGTTCGTTCCAGCGTTCGACGGCCTCGCAGGTGATTTGCCAGAACGCGTCGGATGTTTCCCAGAGGTGGTCGTGGTCGCTGGAGGCGGCGAAATCAAGCAATACGCCGTCGCGGAGTTGGTGAAAGTACTGGTCGAGGGAACCGGCGCCGTCGGACATTTCCGTATGCCCGTGAATCATTCCCCAATAGGTGGGGATGGCGTCAGCGGAGCAAAGAATGGGGTTGGAAACAGCGAGCAGATTATCGTTTCCGGCATGCACTTCCACGCGATGGATGCCCGGCTGGGAGAGGGTAGTGAAAAGGAGGCGGGAAGGAGCAGCGGGGGAATTTCCTGGGTGTGCCTCGAGGATGCGGGCAGCGTTTCGCAGAGTGATTGGATTGGGAGTTTCACCGGTTGCGAGGTTACCGAAGCGATCTTCCGGTCGTAAGAGGATGGGAAATGAAACGTCCGGGCGGACCGTAGCCGGTGCGTAAACGCGCAGATGGTGAGGGGGGCCACCGAGGATATGCATCAGGCAGACGGACACGATGCGATCGGCGCTGATTTCGTTCCAGACCCGGCCGCCGGCCCATGGAGGGGGGTTGATTTCGTCCGTAGGGGGTTCCGTGAAGAGGACGAAAAACTTGTTTAGGGCGTATCCGTTTTTGACTTGAATGCCCGGGGATCCATGGGTTCGGTCGCCGAGTGTGATGGTCAGACGGGTCCCTTTGGGAAACCCGTCGGGTGGAGGGGTGATGACGAATTCCTGGCCGGGATATTTTGGGGTGAGGTCGAGGGGGCGTCCGGCCCATTCGGCTGAGAGATATCCTGGGGCGCGGGGGTTTTCGACCTGAGCGCCGATGAATCCTCCGTGGTTGTTTCGGCCTCCTTGAATCTGAACGATCAATCGGCATGGGGGGGAAACAGGGCGATTC
>CALHRZ010000008.1 GCA_938038445.1 uncultured bacterium
CCCCGCTTCGGATCGGCCAAAGTGGATTATCCCGACGGAATTTGGCATACCTGCATGAATGGATACTCGGCATTGGACGCAAAGTATCAGAACTCGGTCCGTTACCTCGCCGGACTGCCCCCCGTCACATGGGCCAACTACGGCCCCTACCCGGTGATGGGCGATGACCTCTGTCATCCCGGCATCGGCATTGATTCCTCCGATCCCCGCGTGGCCTATATGGGCGGCGTCTTCAACGGCCAGGTCTGCGTCAACATATGGGACGGCACGCGGATGACCGCTCCGCCGAACAATCTTCATGTGCTCGGCAGTGGCGCGTCCCGCGAAGTTCGCCACGGCCCCGCCTTCACACCCGCCCCTGGACCCAACGGCGGCTCGTTCGTTTTCTGGACATCGGGCGGCCGCATTAAGATGGGATATATCTCCAAAACAGGCGTTGTCGCCGACACCCTATTTGTCGGAAATACCGCTCAAACCGCTCCCCTCGACGTCACAGCCGGCCGATCGCCGGCTGCGGCAACGGACCGCTACGGCAATATCCACCTCGTCTATTATAACGGGGGAATCAAATACCGAAAAATCAACGTGGCTTCGCTCGAACCTCTGGCTCCCAAAGGCCGAATCACCCATACCCGTACGCCCAGCTTCCGATGGTCCAACACGCAGGCCAATCGATACACATTGGAAATCACCCGCGATGGCGAAAAACTTCCCCTCGTCACGGTCGTCGGCGCAACCTCCTGGGTCCCCGACGATAACCTGACCGTCGGCCGGTATTCCTGGCGCGTGAAAGAAGGCAGCGCCGATAGCGACAACCCGTGGTCGAGCCTGTTGACTTTCTCCATTCCTCCTTATACCCCGAATCCGATCGGACCCAATGGCCGATTGCCCGATGTCCCCTCCCTTCCGGAATTTCAATGGGAAGAACTTGAGGATGAATTCACCCATTATCGAATCCAACTTTTCAAAGACTCCGAGTTGATAGGAGACGAAACGCTTGAGGCTCCCAAAGTCCACTCCATTTTCTCTTATCCATGGCCGGAAGCACTCAATGCCGGCTTCTACTCCTGGAAAGTCCGATCGCTCCGCCAACATGAAAACAGCGCCTATACCGTCGCCAGCGACTGGTCAGAGCTTATCGGCTTCCAGATCGGAGTCCCTTCCGCATCCGTCATTGTAGAACCCGAAGCCAACGCCTGCTTCGATCCCGGATTTGCCGGAATCCACTTCCAATGGGAAGGCGGAGAAGGCGCAACCGACTTCAAGTACAAGATCCTTCGAAACGGCTCACTGTTCTTCAAGTCAGGACCCCAGGCGGAAACTGAGGTAACCCATGAAACGAGGTGGACTCCCGGCCGATATCTCCTGTTCGTCCTTGGCCAAAACGAGCACGGGACCGGACCCTGGAGCGATCCGCAACCGTTCGAAGTGTGCCGGTTCATGCAACCTGGAAACAATGAGACGCTCCCCAACAGTCCGAACAAAATGACCTGGACCCGCTCTCCAAATGCCAAACGTTACCGCATCGTTCTTTCGCTCTGGAACACCTTGGAAAACAAATATCAGGTCATCCGCCGCGCCTGGATCGGTCAATCTCCCGCCGGCCAAGACCCTAACTGGACACCCGATTGGACTCTCCCCACTGGCGCGTATCGTTGGAGCGTTACAGACTACGATGATGCGGATCAACCAGGCTACACCTCCGTCGCATTCTTCCAAATCAGGGTGCCCGGCCGCCCTGAACTCCTCGCCCCTTCCGCACAAAGCCAAACCTTCGGTCACCTCGAATTTCCCTTCATGTGGAAAGATCCCAGCCGTTCAGCTGACGAATTCCAATTCCAGCTCCTTCGCGACGGCTCCGTGATTCGCGCGACCGGCTGGCTCGTTAAAGAAGACCTCGAACTGGTTAAAATCGAAGCGCAATACGGCCTCACCCGCAACCTCGACGGTGGCGATCCGCAAACGCTCGTCTGGCGCGTCCGAGGTCGGAATCAGGCGGGGGTCGGACCCTGGCGAAGCGCTTCATTCTGCATGACTCCCTTCAGCAAACCTTATTTCACGGCGCCCGATAACGAATCCACCGGAACGGTCGGCGTTTCTATCGCCGTCCTCTGGACTGTTCCGGAAGAAACCCGCCGCATCGAAATCTCGTTACAGCGCGACGAGAACGAACCGGAATTCTTCGAAACCACCGATGAAGAAGATTTCGACGGAGTAGACTGGGTGCCGGATGAGGCGGGAACCTATGTGGCCAGAATCCGAGCCACAGCAGACGGAGTCAGCGAGTGGTCCGACCCCCTCACGATCATCGTTGAACCTGCTGCCCCCTGAGAATCCGCTACCCTAATAATGGTCATTTCTCGATGACAAATGAGCCGAAGGGTCATGATGCGGCCTCTCCACTGCCGATCATCGATGAGGATCGCTGCAAGGGGTGTGGTCGGTGCATCGCGGCTTGCCCGAAAAAGGTGCTCCAGTTCAAAAAAAGTTTGAATCGCAGGGGCGTTCATCCCGCCCATTATGTTGGTTCGGGTTGCATCGGCTGCGGGTTCTGCTTTTATAATTGTCCCGAACCGTACGCGATCGAAGTGCTTCAGCCGGAAAAGAAGTCGCACGCGGCCCATGCCCCATGATCCGTTTCGTCAAGGGAAATGAAGCGGTTGTGATCGGCGCTCTTTACGCCGGCTGCGATGCCTTCTTCGGTTATCCCATCACCCCGGCAAGCGAAATTTCCCACGCTGCCTCGGAATGGTTCCCCGCCGTCGGCCGTGTCTTTCTCCAGGCGGAAAGCGAAACCGCCGCCATCAACATGGTCTATGGCGCCGCCGCCGCAGGAAAGAAAGCGATGACGGCATCCTCAAGCCCCGGCGTCAGTCTCATGCAGGAGGCTCTTTCTTATATGGCCGGAGCCGAACTCCCCGGCGTCGTGGTCAATATCCAACGGGCCGGGCCAGGTCTCGGTAACATCTTCCCGGAACAAGCCGATTACAACCAATCCGTCAAAGGCGGTGGCCACGGCAATTACCATTGTTTCGTCCTCGCGCCCGGCAACGTTCAGGAGATGTGTGACCTAACGGCACTCGCCTTCGAACTCGCCTTCCAGTACCGCAACCCCGCCATCCTTCTTTCCGATGCCGTACTCGGTCAAATGATGGAAACCCTCCACCTGCCGACCTCCTCCCCCACGCCCCCTGATGTAAGAAGCTGGGCCGTTCAGGGCACGCCCGGAACGCGCAGCAACCTCATCACGTCCATCTACCTCAACGCCCCCACGCTCGAAGAACGTAATCGCACACTCCAGAAAAAATATGCCGAGGCGCAAAAGGAAGCGCGCGCCGAAACAGACCGCACCGACGACGCTGAGGTGATCCTCGCGGCATACGGCATCTCAAGCCGCATCGCCCGCTCCGCCGTAGACCGCCTCCGCCAGCACGGCGTCCGCGCCGGACTCTTCCGCCCCCTCACGCTTTTCCCCTTTCCCCAAAAGGCCCTTCTCCACGCCACCTCCCAGCGTCCTCTCGCCGTCATCGAACTCAGCAACGGCCAATTTTACGAGGATCTCCGCCTCCAGATCGGACCGAACGCTGGCCCTGTCACCCTCATCAATCGAATGGGCGGCATGCTTTTTAGCGTTGAAGAAGTCGTCGAACGCGTTCTTTCCTTCCTGAAAAAACGAGCAGGAAACGCGAAATGAAACGACTCAAAACCGTCGGCTTTTACCCCTCGTTCGACCGGAGCGGTGAACCGACCCTCGACACCCACTACTGCCCGGGTTGCGGTCATGGCATCCTTCATAAACTCATCACGGAAGCGCTGGTCGAACGGGGAATCCAGGATCGAACCATCATCGTCAACCCCATCGGCTGCGCCGTCTTCGGCTACTACTACTGGGATGCCGGAAATATCGGCGCGGCTCATGGGCGCGCTCAAGCCGTCGCCACCGCCTTGACCCGATTGCTCCCTCATGCCATCGTCCTTTGCTACCAGGGCGATGGCGACCTCGGTGCCATCGGGTTCAATTGCACCCTTCAGGCTGCCGCCCGCGGAGAACGTTTCGCCACCTTTTTTGTCAATAACGCCTCCTATGGTATGACCGGCGGCCAAATGGCACCCACGACCCTTCTCGGACAGGTGACCAGCACGACACCCCATGGCCGATCGGCGGAAAACGATGGCTACCCCCTCCACATCTGCGAAATCCTCAATCAACTCCAGGCTCCCGTCTATATCGAACGATGCTCCCTCGCCGATACGCCTCGAATCATGAAGGCCCGCCGCGCCATTCACAAGGCACTCGACCTCCAAATCGAAGACAAAGGATACGCCTTCGTCGAGTTTCTCTCCCCTTGCCCCACCAATTGGGCAACCGATGCCGTCGGCGCCAACCAATTCATCCTTGAAACCCTCGAAAAAGAATTCCCCCTCGGTTGCCTCCGAGACCGTTCGTCCGATGCCCACCCTCGCCCACTCCCACCCTCCCGCCCTTCCCTGAACGAATACTTCGGCACATCGGAAGCCTCCGACAACATTCTCTCCGATCCCAATGCTCCCGAAGTCCGATTCAAATTTGCCGGCTTCGGCGGGCAAGGGATTTTGAGCCTGGGCATGGTCGCCGCGGAAGCCGGCCGACTGGCCGGCCGTAATACCACTTGGTTCCCTTTTTACGGCCCCGAACAGCGAGGCGGCGCGGCCGCTTGTTCCGTCGTCATCAGCGGTCGCCCAATCGGATCTCCCGTCGTGGATCATCCCGATATCCTCGTCTGTATGAATCGCTACTCCTACGACCGATTCGCGGATTCCGTAGCACCCGGTGGCCTCATCCTCTGTGATACCCTGGAAACAATCAATGTCCCTCCCCCTCACCAGGTCCGCAGGGTGGATGTCCCTGCGACCGAACTCGCCGGCCAATCCGGCGCTGTCAAAGCCGCCAATACCGTCATGCTCGCCGCGCTCGCCTGGCTCCGGGTGGCAGGACTTTCAAGCGCAGGTTTTCTGACCGCCTTGGAGTCCAGCTTCAAACGAAAACCCGCCCTCATCCCCCTCAACCGCCGGATTTTCGAAACAGCGCTCGAGTGGTGCAAAACCCATCTGGCTCCTCCTATATCCTCCCCTGCATGACATCCTTTGCGTCGGGTTTGAGTCTTCACGCCTTTCTCGAAAAAATCTACACCCATTTCAATCACTCCCGCTTCCGCACAACCGACCCGGTCCAGTTCCTCTATCGCTACCGCACCCCCTTCGATCGGGAAGTCGCGGCATTTCTTTCCTCCGCTTTCGCCTTCGGCCGCATTCGCCAATTCTGCGCCGTCCTCTCCCGAATCCTGGACCGCCTCGGCCCCCACCCTGCACGCACAATCGTCAACGGAACATTCGAAAAAACCGATTGGACCGACTGCGCCCACCGTTTCGCCTCCTCCTCCCACCTCCATGCCCTGCTCAAGGCACTTCAATCGGTTTTGAAACGCCACGGTTCTCTCGAAAACGCACTGGCCATTCACTGGCAACCCACAATGGAAACCGTCGAACCCGCCATTAAAGGTTTTCTTCGTGAATTTCCTCTCGCCCCCAACCCGCTTCTCCCCTGCACCAACGATTCCGCATGCAAACGCCTTCACCTCTTCCTCCGCTGGATGGTCCGAAAAGACGCAATTGACGCCGGCCTGTGGGAAGCCATTCCGCCCCGTGCACTGATTGTTCCGCTCGATACCCATATGGCCCGCATCGGCACTGCCCTTGGATTCACACAGCGGCGATCGCCAGGTAAAGCCATGGCGCTGGAAATCACCGATCAGTTCCGCCACATCAACCCCCAAGACCCCGTCAAATACGATTTTGCACTGACCCGCATGGGCATGATCGCTCCAAGGAAATCGCTTTCTTTTGCCACACCCTCATGAAAACGGCCTTCGACATCGAAACCCGATTCGCCCGCTACGCCGTCCCCCGGCTCACGCTGCTGCTCCTCCTCGGACAGGTGCTCTTTTTCGCCGCAGGCGCCTTCAACCCTGACTCACTGGCCTATATGGTGCTCGATTCCTCCCTCGTCCGACAGGGCGAAATCTGGCGTCTCGTCACATTTCTCTTCCTCCCTCCGCGCACCCATCCGCTCTTCCTCCTGTTCGCATGGTATCTCTTCTACCTCATGGGGACTGCCTTGGAAACCCACTGGGGGCACGTCCGCTATAACCTCTTCATCTTCCTCGGTTGGAGCCTCACCGCTGCCGTTTCTTTCCTTTCCCCCGGCCGGGCGATGACCAATGCCTTCCTCGGGGGCTCGGTCTTCCTCGCCTTCGCCTGGCTCTACCCCGATTTCCAGATCCTCCTCTTCTTCATCGTCCCCGTCCCCATCAAATGGCTCGCACTCCTCACTTGGATCGGATATGGATATCACTTCGTCGTTTCCCATTGGTCGGAACGCCTGGCCATTCTGGCCGCTGTTGGAAACTTTCTTCTCTTCTTCGGCTCTGATCTGCTCGCTCGCCTCCGCAACGCGCTCCGCCCAACCCGTCCCCTTCCCGGCGTTTCATCCCCCTCCCTCCCCCGCCACCGCTGCCGCCGATGCGGCATTACCGAACGCTCCCATCCCGAGATGGATTTCCGCTACTGCACCGACTGCCACCCCCCCCAATGCTACTGCCGCGATCATCTCGACCAACACGAACACGTGAACGAAAAGCCCGACTGAAATTGCTCCACCATCACCGCGTGCTTTCCGAAGACCTCCGCCTGGCTTCCTCGTTCTTCGCGCGACTGCTCGGAGTCATGTTCAGACGGAACTTCCCCTCTGGCGGTCTTCTCTTCCAGCCCGCCGGCTCTTTTCACACCGCATTCGTCCGCTTCCCACTGGACGCCCTCTTCCTCGACTCGAAGGGAACCATTCTGCGAATATGCTCCGCCGTCCCACCATGGCAGATCCGTTGGGCACCCAAAAGAGCCGCTTTTCTTCTCGAATTTCCCGACGGCACAATCGCCCGGTGGAACGTTCAGGAAGGCGACGTCCTCCGACTCGAACCCTCACCCGCCGACCGGTAAAAAGGTTGCGTCCAACCCATCTGAGCGCCCGGGCCAAAAGCGGTAAACCGAATATACGACGTCGCCGACTCCCGAAAATCAAAAACAATGCGATCCCCCCGAACCTGCCGCAGCCGGCGTCCCCAATCACCGATCGCCCAGATTTCCTCCCCATTCTCCGCAATTGCTTCAACGCGCGTTCCACATCGCCGAACACATCGAAACCGGACTCCCGTGCTGCAATAGAACGAGCCCCGACATAGGGCCCGGAATAGAGCGCGCGCCGATCGCTCCGACACGTGAGCCATCACCCACGCCTGCCCCACATGCGGCGCAGTGTGCGCATCATCCGTCGCGAATCCCCATGCCGGCATCCCCCGAGAAAGCAAATAATCCCACTTCTCCGTCGCCAGTGCCGTTCCCGCCAGCACATCAATCAGCCCATTGTAAATTTCTATTCCATGAGCTCGCCCAATCCTCGCCCCCAGCACCTCCCGCGAATAATGGGGTGGTTCCTGCCAGTTCGGATGGTTGAGAATGGTCAGAACCGACCGACTGGCAACCCGATTCAACACGACATCAGGATCCCTCGCCGCCGCACACGACTTCAACATCGCCACATCGAAGGAAATCAAGCCCATATGATCCCCCCAAGGCGAATTCCACTCCATCCCCGGCAGCGTGAGGAGTCGACTCGACCGAGGCGGTCGAGCCAAATTGACCTTCCGATGGTCTGTGAGGCTCACAAAATCATATCCCAACCGCTCGTACGCTGCGAAAATCTCCTCGGGCGCGAGCCCTTCCCCCGAATGGGTGTGAAGATTGCCGCGCAACCACTCTCCTTTGCAGGCCGGATAGGGATTTCCCCAGTTCACCGCCCCCTCGATTTGCTCATTTGCGTCGCGCGAACTCGTTCCATCTGTTCCCAAACCCCTGGAAAAGGTTCCAGTGCACGCTTTAAAATGCCCAGACTCGACGCAATCGCCAACCCATAGTTGGTAATGGGAACGCCGGTCGACCGCGCTCGCTCGATCCGAATCAGCATCTCGCGCCGCGTCAACATACAGGCACCGCAATGGATGATCAGATCAAACCCTTCCACCTCTTCGGGAAAATCTCGCCCTGCAAGAATCTCAAAGCGAAGCTTCCCTCCCACGTGCTGCTCGAGCCAGCGTGGTATCTTTTCTCTCCCGATATCGTCCGGAATGGGATGATGAGAACAGGCTTCCGCAATCAACACCCGACCCCCCGGACGTAATCGCTCGATCGCCAACGCACCCGCCGCCAACGCCTCAAGATCGCCTTTGTAACGGGCCATGAGAATCGAAAAACTCGTCATTAACACCGTCGGCGGTGTTGCCGCCGCCACCTCACGAAAAGCCTGACTGTCTGTGACCACGAGCGCGGGAGCAGGGCGAAGCGTCCGAAGCATCTCCCCCAATTCTTTTTCCTTGATCACAAGCGCCGCGGAATCATGATCCAGAAGATCGCGCAATACCTGCACCTGCGGAAGAATCAATCGCCCTTTTGGCGCTTCCTTGTCAATCGGAACCACCAGGGCCACCAGATCCCCCGGCCGAATCAAATCCCCTACAATCGTGGAGGGAGTCAAAAACGACTCCGGAACCGCCCGGATGATTGCCTCGCGCAGATGATCTATTCCCTCGCCCGTGGTTGCACTGACCGTCACCACCTCGCCATATCCCCCGCTCAAAGCCGCCTCTTCCACGGCCCGGTCGGTGCGCCGGTCCGCCTTTGAACATGCGATCACTAAAGGAATACGACGCTTCCGGAACAGATCCACCAACCGTATTTCTTCCCTTCCCCATTGATCGGCCACCAAAAGCGCCAGATCCACCCGCTCTCCCACAGCCCGGCTTTTCGCAGCCCGCTTCTCGCCAAGTGCGCCCACATCATCCAGCCCTGCCGTGTCAATGAATTGGACCGGCCCAATCGAGTGAAACTCATACGGCCGCTCGACCGGATCGGTGGTCGTCCCCGGCGTATCGGAAACAATCGCCACATCCTGGCCCAACAGCCGGTTGAATAAAGAGGATTTCCCCGCATTCCGCCGTCCAAACAATCCAATCTGAATCCGTAGCCCACGGGGCGTTTTCATCGTCATATCTTGGATTACTCCTTCAACTCCCTAAACCTTCCGACGTATTGAGAACTACTGGCGTTTTTGCTCTCGGAAATGTAGCCCGTATTCCATGTCATGTCAAAGCAGGCGCCAAAGTGAAACCGTCCGGAACAAAAGCGACGCTATCCTCCTGTAGTTCCGGCACTCCCGTGCCGGATGCCCCATTCCTTTCCCTGTAGTTCCGGCACTCCCGTGCCGGAAGCCTTAAGGAAAGAAAATCGCGCAAAAACAGCCGTAACACCCCTGATGTTTCACATACTTTAAGGCCCTATAACCCCAGCGTGCGTAGAAGCTCCAGCAAATAATCGCGCCCGGCCAGAAGCCGTTCTTCCACCTCCTGTGCATGGGGAATCCGATCGTAGGATTCCGGCTCCGGAAGCGTCCCCGCACGCACTCGCTCCGTGCCTTCCCAAGCCAAGGCCATGACCCGCCCAAACTCCTCGACGGTCAAATCCGGGTGAAGCCGCAACCAAAAAGAGTCAAACACGGGAAAATCGAACAACCACTTATGATCCTCAATCGAGAGGGGCAGATCCGGCGCATACTCCGCCAAAATCGGAAGAATCACGCGCCAGTTCAATTGCCCCCGCCCTGGGGGAAGAGTTTGCCGCCGATACCCCCCCCGGATAAACGAAATCGCCCCGTCTTTCAGATGGGTCAAATGAACATAGGGCGCAGCCCGACGGGCCGCCCAAACAGGGTCTTCGCAATGACACAGCACATTGGCCGTGTCCAAACAGATACCCGCGATGTCCGGCCCGGCTTCTTCCACCACCCGTATGGCTTCAAATGTCGTCAGATCGCCGTGTGTCTCCAGATTGATCCGGCTCCGACGGTCCCGAAGCACAGGACCCAGTCGTCGGAGAAATGCAATCGTTTCCGTGATGTGCCGTTCCCAGGGAACGGGATGCTCGTACCGTTCAGGTCCGTTTCCCATATTCGCGTGGAATTCATGCCAGCCGCACGCCGCCGCCGCTTCAATCTCCTCGCAAATCGCCTTCTCCATTTCCTCAACCGGTTGCCCCGAGAGAAAGGGATTCACGGTGCAAGAAAGCGAGACATGGGAGTAAAGACCCTGTTCGTCCGCACGCGCCCGAATGGCTTTCAATTCCCCCACGTCCAACTTCGGCGACAACGATCGGAGCCCGCCGAATTGCGCACCTGCCAGTTTCCGTTCCGCCAGATACTCCAGGGTCTGAACCGGCCCCATTTTCAAATCCCGCAACGTAAAAGTATCCACACCAACGCGCATCGCTCTCCCCTCTCAGTCCTTGGCCGTTGTCCGTGACACGGCGAGCCCCACCACCTCCAGGGGCATCCCAAATGGCTTCCAACGGCGCGGGCGAATAGGCAGCGCAACCGTCCGCTCCGTTTCCACGGAACGATAGGCCGCTTCCGCCACCTCAACCGTCCCCCGACATTCCCGCCCGCTGGTTATGACCCGTCCGCCTCGACCCAACAACATGTCCACCCATTCCCGGATACAGCCGACATGCCCCGACTCGCCCTCCGTCTTAATTTCGACAAAATCCCGTGTAACCGCCTCGCCATACCGGGCAACAGCCGCCTCATCGGCCTCATGAAGCCGAAGAAAAACACCTCGACCGTCCATGCGATACAGTTCCCCCTTCGTACCGCAGACCTGAATCAACTCGTACCACAGCCGGTTCTCCCCCCTATGGGATCGCGTCCACCAGTTAATCGACAGTTCGGCCAATGCCCCGCTCTTCATCTGCGCTGCCACTATGGCCGCAAACTCCCCCTCCATTCGTCCCGGGCGAACTACGGTCAGAGCTGACACCTTCTCGACCTCGCCTCCAAACCATCGAAGCGCATCAATTTGATGCGTCAAACAACTCATGAGGCATCCCCCCCCAATCCCATCTTTCCAGTAGGCCCAAGAGCTTTTCGGAATCGCGACATCCTGATTGTGATCGAGTTTCCAAAAGAAGATCTCCCCCAACATTCCCGAAGAGACGATCTCCTTCACCGCCCGCCATTCCCCATGATAACGCCGATCATGGCACACGGTGAGCGTCACACCCGCTTTCTCACACGCCGCAATCATCCGGTCGCATTCCCAAACGTTTCGAGCCATCACCTTTTCCACCAGCACATGTTTGCCCGCCCGAGCCGCCTCGATCGTCGCCGGCATGTGGAGATGATGAGGCAAGAGGATATCTACCGCCTCCACATTGGGCAACGCGAGTGCCTCGCGATAATCCCGGACAATCCGAACCTCCGGCCCAATGGCCTTCCGGAGAAACTCATCTCGGCTTGAACTGGCTTCCGCAACAGCAATAATCTCGCACCGATCTGCCACCGCTCGAAACCCCTCCAAATGCGAGGGCAGAATGCCCCCCCCGCCAAGAATCGCAACGCGCAATTTGTTCATCGTAGGCTCTTCCCAAGCTTCACTCAAGATGAGGGCTCTGCCAACTCTCCGGCGTGTATTGATGAAGCTCGAACCGATTCCCTTCCGGGTCCTCAAACCATGCTTGCCAGCTCTGATCCGTTCCTTGTTTCGGCTCCGTTACCTCTACGCCCCGCCTCCGCAGCTCCCGCGTCGTCTGCGCAATGTCCTCCACCTCGAAACACGTATGCCGATAAGCGCCTCCCGATCGAGAAATCGGTTCCTTAGTTTCAAAGAGTTCCAAAAAAGTGCGCCGCCCAATTTTAAGATAAACCCCACACAGGGCACCCTCCGGCCGGCGAAATTCAAACGCAACGGGAAATCCCAACCGGTCGCGATAAAAGTGAATCGCTCGTTCCAAGTCGTTCACAACAAGGCAGACATGCGCCGTTTGACGAATCATGGTCTCTGCTCCTTGCTTTGGGCCACCGGATCGTCAGCACCCGGCCATTGCGCCGTCAGCCGGAATACCAAATCGGCCCGCCGCGCCGTTAATTCAATCGGCCCGGGACCCTCCACTCCCACCTGGCGAATCGTCATCGCCCAAGGATCCAACTCCTCCAAACGATAGGGCATTGAACCCTCGGCTTCCAACGTCACCGCTCCCGCCTCCGCCGCATACACCAAATAGTACTCGCCCGGTTTGACCAGCATTAACCAACGGCACGGTTGCAGTTGAACCGGTTGCAATTCATGCAAGGGCGGCCCTTCCTCCACTCTGACCTTGAGCCATGCAATCCGGCTGGGACTCTGCCCATGAAGAACCCCTCCTTTCGACCACCAAAGAATCTCCTCGGGATGTTGATACGTTTCTCCATGTCCAACGTATCCCCCACCCATCATTCCAATCCAGATTCGCCGCAATAGCTGTTGGGGAGCAGGTCGTTCCAAACGAGTGGTGCGGCGTGCCGTCCGCATAGCGGAAATAGAACGTCCGGTACACCTCAACCGGACCATGGTTTCCAGCCGAAGGCGGACCCACTCGAAATGTTCCCCTCCGTTCGTCGAGGGCCAAAACGGAGCTGCGTGTCTGATACGTCCATTCGCCTTCCCGGTCAGGACTAAACCGAATGCAGTAATCGCCATTCCCATCGTAAAAACCGGGTGCCCGCGCGCAAACACCGCTGGGGTGATGAAACTCGGCCTCCAGACGAACTTCCACATACGGATTCCCTTCCGCAGGACCCCTAAAAACCATTTCAAAAATGCCCCATCGCTCCACGCAATCGGCCCGCATCGACTCACCCGCAGAAACAACCCGATAAGCCACCGCTCTCATCGTGTTCATTCCGGCCTTTTCATCCTCTCGGAAACCGTTTTCCTCATCGTTCATGCGCCGCCTCCGCCAAAGCCTCCACGTTTTCAGGAGGAACATTGGGAAGAAGCGCCTCATGGCTTGGACTGATGATCCATCGGGGCCCCAAAAGCGGACGCAGCCGGCGCACTTCGGCTCGGATATCCCCAGGCGTTCCCCGAACAAGCAGCTCCTGGGTGTCCACCCCTCCAATGAAGCACACTCGTCCGTTGAATTTTTTTGAAAGCGTCTCCGCGTCCATCCCCACCGCCCGCGCCTGAAGCGGATGAAGGCCATCCACTCCCGCCTCAAGGAGCCGTTCGATTAAGCGGTAAATCGCCCCGCACGAATGAAGGATGACGGCATGGTCGAACCGATGGCCTAACGCCGTAAACCGACCAACCCACGGCAGAATAAAGGCGTCGAATTGCTCCGGACCTACGAGAAGATCAAGCTGAGTCCCGAAATCGTTGCCGAAGAAAAAGGCATCCACCTCCCCGCCGGCCGCTTCGAAAAATCGGGCATTGGCCTCGTAATAAAAACCACATATCCGGTCCGTAGCCGCCTGAACCACCTGGGGGTGGGTGTGCATCCGAACGAAGTACTCTTCCATGCCAAAGAGACCCATCAGATCGTGAAAGAAACAGGTCCAGAATCCACTGGCGCGATAGAAGGGACCCGCCGACCGCAATGCCGACAAACAGGAATCCCATCGCAAAAAATCGGGATTCGGCCAGGGGAGGCGATGAACATCCTCCACACTCTCGCAACGCGCCAGAGGAGGAGGATCGCCTCGTTCGCATCCTTCGTAAAGGCTCCCCCATAAGGGTCGGCCATCCGGAGCCTGATAGACATCCGGAAACCACTGCGGACAAATCCATCGGAAATCGTCTCCCAACCGAACCCTCAACGCCTCCGGAGTTCGGGTTCCGAAATAACGATGATAAATGGGCCAGGTGTCCGCGTGAGGCTGGCCGAGCCAGAATCCGGACCGGTCGGCTGTCTCCCCCGCCATCAACCGCTGAATCCTTTCCCTGCTCTCCATTCGTTGACCATATCATAAGTCGCCGAATGGAATCAATTTCTCAAAAGGCGACCCATTGGCGGATTGACGAGAGACGGAACAAACGGGTAAAGTATCCCCGAGGCCAGCGGAGAGGATCCAATGCGCTGCCCGCGATGCGGCAATCACGATGATAAGGTCATTGACAGCCGGACGGCGCGAAACGGCAACGTCATCCGCCGGCGCCGTGAATGCCTCCGCTGCAGTTATCGCTTCACCACCTACGAGGAAGTCCTCAAAAACCGCCTCCGCGTCATCAAACAGGACGGCCGCCGCGAGGATTTTGACCGCCATAAACTCGTCAACGGCATTCAACGCGCATGCGAAAAAAGGCCGGTAAGCCAGGAACAAATTGATACATTGGCCGACTCCGTCATCAGTGAGCTCGAAAGCGAATACGACCGCGAAGTCCCTTCCTCCGCCATCGGGCGCAAAGTCATGGACAAACTGAAAGCCCTCGACGAGGTGGCTTACGTCCGCTTCGCCTCCGTGTATCGCCAGTTTACCGACGTCAGCCAGTTTCTGGCCGCTATCAAAGGCCTTATCCCCGAAACCGAAGGGAAAGGATGATCGCTCTCCATTCCACCCCATTCGCCGCCCTTCCCCACGCCCTTCTCACAGACGAAATTCGCGCGCTCTGCGAACCCGCCCGGGAATTGACCCCCGCGGAGCGCCTCCATTTGGCTACTGCCGTCGCTTTCTTCCTCTGGGAACGGCCGGGGCTCTCGCGCGAACGCCCGGCTCTCTCCCGCGTCACCGCCCGTGCTGTGCGCTCCATCGGCTTCCCTCACGCCGCCCACCGCGTGCTCATTGTGGGGCTCGGCCTCCTTCACCCCCTCGCCACCGACCTCGCACCCGGACTCCCCGCCTGGGGACTCGACCTGCTCCCCCTTGCTTCAGACCCCCATAGCCGCTGCGAATTGATCTTCTTCCGCGCCCTCGACGCCCTGCTCCGCGCCTTGGCTCCACTCTGGGAAGACAACAAGGGTTTGGGACTCCTCGCGCTCCGACGCTCGGAACCGGCCGCCGCCGCTCTGCTCGGCGATCCCACCGGCCAGCGAACGCTGGACTTGAGACGGGAAATGCTAGCCCGTTGCCGCCAACGGCTCTCCACCATCGCCGAGGAACGGCAATGGACAGCTCCACCCCATGTCTTTCTGCTCGATGGAGGCCAACCCTAAACCGGCCTCTTCGACGCAAAAACCCCAAACCCAAAGCCATAAACGCGGAGAACTATCCTCATGATCCCCACCCGTCGAATCCAACAGGAACTCGCCCGGACCATCGAGAACACCCACCTCCCTATCCCCGGACGGCGTATCCAAGGTAAAGTGCGTGATTCATACGTCCTCAACGACGGCCGCCGAATCCTCGTTGCCACCGACCGCATCTCCGCCTTCGACTGCGTCCTCGGCACCATCCCCTTCAAGGGCCAAGTCCTCAATCAGATCGCCACTTTCTGGTTCCAACAAACGGCGGATATCGCCCCAAACCACGTCCTCGATATCCCCGACCCCGCCGTCATGGTCGTCGCCGAATGCGAACAGCTCCCCCTCGAATTCATCGTCCGTGGCTACATCACCGGTGTCACCGAAACGTCCGCCTGGACAAACTATGCGCGCGGCGTCCGAAACTTCTGCGGCAATATCCTACCCGACGGATTGCGCAAAGACCAAAAACTCGAACGCCCGATTCTCACTCCAACGACGAAACACGAAAAACACGATCGAAACCTCTCCCGTGACGAGGCAATCGCCGAAGGTCTCATCACGCCGGAACTGTTTGACACGGCAGCCGCCCTCTGTTTTCGCCTTTTCGAGCGAGGCCAACAGTTCGCCGCCACGCGCGGTTTGATTTTGGTGGACACCAAATACGAACTCGGCCTTCGCAACGGTGTGCTCACGGTCACCGACGAAATCCATACCCCCGATTCCTCCCGCTATTGGTTCGCAGACACCTACGATACCCTTTTCCGCCAAGGCAAGGAACAACGGAAGCTGGACAAAGAGTACGTACGCGAGTGGCTCGCTGCCCAGGGATTTCGCGGGGAAGGTACTCCACCACCCATTCCGGACGAGGTCCGCATCGAAGCGGCCCGGCGGTATATCGAAGTGTATGAAATCGTCACAGGCCGTTCATTCGAAATCTCGGAAGAGCCGCCCGTAGAACGGATCCGACGAAATCTGAAAGAAAGAGGATATCTCGGCCCTTAATGGGGCTGCGTAATCTTCTGCCGAAGAAACGCAATGGCTCTGGCAATATCGGTGGCAGGGTCCTCTCCCACCTCCCGTTCAATCGTCAAATACCCGGAAAAACCCACCTTCGCAAGAGCGCCAAGATAGGCATCCCATGGAACGGATCCCTCCCCAAGCGGTGTCTCGATAAAGAGTTTTCCCATCCGCTGTTCCAATGCCGCAAATCCACCCTCCGCAAACGCCCCATAAACTTCCCTCGGATTGCAAGGCTGAAGCCGGCGACCATCCTTGGCATGAGTGTGAACAATATAAGGCGCCAGCGTATCCACAGCGTTCACCGGATCCTCCCCAATCACCATGACCAAGTTGGCGGGATCCAGATTGACCCCCACGCCCCCCTGATCGAGATCGTCCAGAAATCGGCGAAGAACGGTCGACGGCTCTGGTCCCGTTTCAATGGCAAAAGTCACCCCCCGGCGTGCCGCATACTCCCCAAGACGCCGACACGCATCCCGCATCGTCCCATATGCCGGATCACGGGGATCGTCCGGAATGACCCCAATGTGGGTTGTAACCACCGAACAGCCAAGGTCAACTGCCAGATCCACTATCCGACAGGAACGTTCGATTTTGGACGGATTCTCATCCGCGCGCTCAAACCCGTGTCCGCCGAGGTCCCCGCACAACGCCGAAGGTTTGATCCCTAAACGCCCGCAGAACGACCGGAATCCTTGACGATCGCGAGCCGTCATCGCTTCGGGCGCCATTGGCCCCCAAGCGGTGTAAATCTGGAATCCATCCGCCCCAAGCTCTTTGGCCTTGCGAATCCCCTCTAAAGGAGCAAGCCGAAAGGAGTCGCTCAATACCCCAATCTTGAAGTTCATCTCATCTCCTCTCCCCCCGCATTTTGACGGGGAAACAGAGCCCTAAGTCCCCACAGCATAAGAGCAAATCCAAGCGTAAGACAAGCCGTAAAGGCTAGCACCGCATAGAAACGAATCAATAATACAATGCCCCGCGCAGCCCAAGTCGCCATCCCAGGAAACAACCACCGCACCGCCAATAGAAAAAACCATACCCCTGCGGCCAACACAAGAAAACCCCGAAGCGTATCGCGCCAGTCGGGTTTGCTGAGCGTTAAATGAACTCCTATGCTGACCGCCAAATAAAGGAAAAACCAAGGCGGCCATCGGGACCAGAGAGAAAGCCGCAACAGACCGTCCATCGCCGCCGCCGTCAACTCTCCGATCGCCATCCACACTCCCGACCAATCCGCCAAATTCCAATCCTCTCCCCGCATTTCCTTCGGCCACGACCCACCAAGCAACAGAAACCCTAACCCCCAGATTGCCACCCCACCCAGCCATAAAGGCCCAGTACCAATGAAGAATTGCCCCACCCACGCCCACGGATTTCTTGCGCAATGCGAATGAACCACTTCTCCCATCGCTCCCTCCGTCGTCGGCCGAAAAAACCGGATCCGCTCGATCCGATGGCCAAACGGCAAACAAAATATCGCATGCCCTAACTCATGAACAATGGCCCCCGGTGCCGTAAGCCAAACAAACCATATACCCGCTTTCCCTCCACCGACCAACCGCTGAATCCAACCCGAAAGAACATGAAACAAAAACCCAAATAAAATCAAGGGCCCAAATAAAAAACCCAGCAAAAACGCGCTCTCCGTCAAACCGTCCAGAAAATATCGCCCCGCTTCCACCATTCCCCTATCGTACGAATATTCCCTCGGAAATAAAATAAAAAGCCTGGCACGCCGGCCAGGCTTTACGCTGAGTTATTGCCCATCAGCAGGGCGCCCCCTTTGGCCAGTCAACGCTCATTCACATGAGTTCCACTTGCTGGATGTGTGAGCTTTTGTTGTCAACCAACCTCGGGTCGCTTTTATACAAAGCATAGAATATGCCGAAAGGAAAAAGTTATAACCAATCGTTGAGTATGGAATTTATCCCATTGAACAGAGACAGATTGTCTTTTATCAGGAGACAAAATGTCCAATCTACTCCGAGTTGTCGGTGATTTGACGGCGGTTCTGACGCACCGGTCGGTCTTCCCATACTCGCAATCCCTGACGACTCAAGTAAATGGGAATTTCGCGAAAGAGGGGATTTGTGGATTCGATTTCGCGAATCATGGCCCGCTTTTGTTCAGAACGGGCACCACAGAGAAGCGTGAGGGATCCTCCTTCTCCCCCCGCCCCGTTGACTTTCCAACCCAGTGCTCCATGTGCTCGCGCAATCTCGATCACCCGCCGGGCATTGGCACTGATCAACTTTTGATTGAGTTCTCCTTGGGACTCCGTATTTCGAATCATCGCCCGACCAAGCGCCTCGAAATCCCCTGCATAGAGAGCGTCGCGGGAAAGAATGGCCGCGCGCCGCAGCGCCTCAAGCTTCGGATTATCCGGTCCGAAATTTTCCAATTCACGAATGACCGTTTCATGAACTTGAGAAGAACTGTGGGATTGACCCAAATAGATCAGCGCCAAGCGGCGTTCCAATTCCCACCAAACCGGGTTCCCCACCTGAATGGGCGAAACACTGGCATGAGGATATCGGAACATCTCAATGTAGTTTACGCCGCCATAAGCCGAAGCAATCTGGTCCTGAATTCCGCACTGTTGCCCGAGCCTTTCCGTCTCGATCCGCTGCGCAACGGCTGCCACCTCGTGAGGAGTCAGTCGCCCAGGCGTCAGCCGGTCGAGCGCGCCAATCAGGGCCACCGTTACGGCAGCCGAAGTGCCGGTGGAAGCGCCGACCGGCGCCTCGGAAAAAATGTTAACCTCGATTGCCACATCTTCCGGAACCCCCATGTAGGAAATAGCGGCCTCGAGAAGAGGATGGCGGTCCCAACCTGGCGTTTCCATCCGGTAAGCATACCGTTCGCCGTAATTCTCCGCATGAATCATGACCCGAGGACCCGCTCCCTCCCAAGGCAAGGCCACCACCTGGACCTCGGCATATGGGTAAACGGCAATATTGAAAATCCGACCGTGCCCGGCAAACCATGTGTCCGTCCAACCCCCGTTGTCGCAAATGCGAATGGGCGCCGCGCTGTGAATGATCCGGACCACCCGATCGGAAAGACTCCGGCTCATTTCCCCTCCTTCAGATCCGGCATCAACCGGGCAATATCCTCCGCCAAACGGGGATCGTTCGCCCGGGCCATGGCGGCATATTGGAGGGCCAAAGGATACGCACGCTCTCCCTGCAAATAAAGATAGATCGCCGCCGCAAGCTGATAAGGCGCAATACCCCGACGACCCAGCTTTTCCCGCACCTCGTCGCTTTTGATATATACATCGAAAAACCGGATCATCTGGACCGTGGAAACCGCCGACCACGGCTCAATGCGGCCTCGAACCTCGATCCCCCGTTCGGAGGCACCGCTGATATCGACCTGGGAACCTGTGGGCGTAAACCAACCCCACCGAAGCGGTCTTTCCCGAATTGCCTCGATCAAATACTTCCTCAAAGCCTCCAGCCGTTCGAACTGTTCAATGGCAGTCCGAGCATCCCTTTTCCCTTCCTCCGTTTCCAGGGAAGCGAGCGACCGTTTAAGCTCTTCCGCCGACTCCGCAAAAGCATTCTCACGGAGTCGGTCCCTCTGCGCTTCCACCGCCTCCCGGACCCGCGCGCGCTCCGCTTCTATCCGAGCCCGCCGCTCCTCTTCCTCCCGACGCTTCCGTTCCGCCTCCTCCTCTCGCCGCCGCTGCTCCGCAAGCTCCGCGGCCCGCCGTTCCGCAGCCCGCCGGGCTGCCTCGAGCGCCTCGTCCGCCCGCCGAATCCATTCGCGCGTGCGCTCCACATCCCCCCGCGCCTTTTCCAAAAACGTTTCGAGGACCTTTACCACCTTTCGACTCTCCAGATCGATCGTCTGAAGCCTTTCAAACTCCCGTCGGGCTCGTTCCCATTCCTCCCGGCTGACTTCCGCCCGTTTCCGAGCCAGACTCTGGACCAGAATCACCGCTTCCCCCCGCATGGCTTCTAGATTGGTAACCGCCGCCCAAGCCGCAAAAGCCGTCTGCTCCAACGGAAAGACAACTGTCCCTTCCGAAGGAAATGAAGGCTTCGTCACGAACGCAACAAGTTCCGGATCCGTTTCCTCCACTTTTCGCCGCGCCTCCTGAAGAATCGCGGCGGCCTCGTCGTCCTGGAAGAATAACCCATTGACCGACGCCACCATCCCCGTCACGACCCCCTCATACGAGGCATAGAGTGCTTCGGTCTCGCGCTGAATCCGCTGATACTCTTCCTTTCGGCGAACCGCTTCCCGCCGTTCCGTGTGCCATCGGAATATGCCCCAACCCAGCGCCCCAATTCCCCCCATCAAAAACAGAATCAGCAACGTGATTCCGATCGCCTTCCAAGGAATACGCCCGCCAACTGCCACGGAGGTCTCCGGCAGCGTTTCGACCGGCCTGGGCAGGGACGTTGAAGTCGGAACAGCAACTTTCTTCCCCTTGATAATCAGTCGTTTTCCAGTCGGTGAAACGCCTGTCAACGGCTCTTCGCCTTGCTCCTCTTCCCCCTCACCCTTCGCGCCTGCCCGCAAGTGATGAAAGACTTTCCTCAACTCTTCGTAGGAACCAAACCGGCGGGCCGGGTCCATTTCCAACATCCGGGAAAGCAACCCAGCCGTTTCAGGCCGCACGTCAGGACGAAATTGCCGAATGTCCGGCGCCGGTTCCTTCAGCCGGGCTTTAACCACCTCAATCGCCGACTCCCCTTCGAAGGGAGGACGGCCCGCCAACGCATGAAAAAGCGTCCCACCCAAACTGTACATGTCGGACCGAAAATCAGGCGCCTGCCGCTTGATCTTTTCCGGAGCAATGTAATACGGAGTGCCCCAAATCTCGTTTTGTCCCGTCTCCGGCCCAAGCCCTCGAAAGCGCGCCAGCCCAAAATCCACCACCTTCGCCTTTTTCTTGTCATCGAACAGAATGTTCTCGGGCTTGATATCATCATGGATCAATCCCACCGTATGCGCGGCGCGGAGCGCTTCGACCACCTCCGCCCCAATCCGAAGCACAAAGTCTTCGTCCAGCTTCTTCCCCTCCCCAATCATCTGGTCCAGGCGTCCCCCCGACAGAAGTTCCATCACAATAAAAGGCTGGCCTTTTTCCTCCCCTAGAGAATAGATCTGGACGATGTTCGGATGGCTCAGCGTCGCCGCCGATCGCGCCTCCCGCGTAAACTGCGCGAATAGAGCGGGATCCGACGCCACGCTTTTCTGCATCACCTTCAGCGCCACCTGCCGGCCCAGCGCCTGATCCAACGCTCGAAAAACGGCCCCCATCCCTCCCTGCCCAAGAAACTCCAGCAACAAAAAATTGCCAAACCGCCCCGGAACAGTCTGAATGGCCGAACAGTGCCCGCAACGGAACTTGGAAAAAGGCGATAAGCCGACAACGTCCAACGATTTTCCACAACCGCTGCAGATAATCCGCCGGACAGGTTCCGCATGGATTTCGTCAACAGGCGTCCCCATACCAGCGGCGATTATGCCTCAGCAGGTGAGCCGTGTCCAGCATCCCTAATGATCATTCCGTGCCGGTTTATCCGACGCCGTCGCCACTGCAAAGAACCGATAATAAAAGAGTTCGCGAAAAACGGCTTCGATAACGGACCCTTGCTTGCTCTGGGTTGAGCCCCGCCCTGGCCCTGAATCAAAAGGTCTCGCCTGCTGATTGATGAGTCGTCGCCCGAAAACTGGGAAAGTCTCACACTTTCGAAAGTGTGAGACAAAACAAACAGAGAATCCCCCCCTGTTCGTTTTGCGCGGCCAATTGCTCTCTGTTCCCCTCCCACCGCAAACAAGACCCTCGCTTAAAAACCCCCCCTTTCACAACCCCAACATCCTGCGCCTCACCCCCTTTTTTACATCATGTCAAGGGCCAATGTGCCCGATCGGTGCCACCCGGTCGAGAGTAACGCCAAAAACAAATTGAGAGACACCCCCCTTTTTTGCTACTATTTTCCATATGCAACCGATTGTGATTCCCAGGGAACGCCATTCCCTGAGCCGTTCCCGGATTCGCCCGGAAGCGCTCCGCATCCTCTATCGCCTCCGTAACGCCGGCTATACAGCCTACCTGTGCGGCGGCTGCGTACGCGACCTCCTGCTCAACCGAACCCCAAAGGATTTTGATCTGGTGACCAATGCCCGTCCTGAGGAAATCCGCCGGCTCTTTCACAACTGCCGAATCATTGGCCGCCGGTTTCAACTGTGCCACATCCTGTTCGGGAGGAACGAATTCATTGAAGTGGCGACGTTCCGCTCCCTGACCGACGCCCCCGAAGTGCTTCATGCCGGCCGCCGTCTCAAAGCAGCCGTTGCGCGTCTGCCCGCTGGATTAATCGTCCGCGACAATGTGTTCGGAACTCCCGAAGAAGATGCTCTCCGAAGGGACTTTACGGTCAACGCCCTCTTTTACGACATCTCCTCTTTGGCTATTCTCGACTATGTCAACGGAATGGCCGATCTCGAAGCCCGTATCCTCCGCTGCATTGGCGACCCCCGCCGACGCTACGTGGAAGACCCCGTCCGAATGATCCGGGCTATCCGCCACGCCGCCGTCCTCGACTTCGCGATGGAACCCGAAACCCGTGCCGCAATCACCGATTGCCGAAACTATCTCGCTTACTCATCCCCCGCCCGCCTTTTCGATGAACTCCTCAAACTGCTTTCTTGCGGCGCGCTCGAACGCGCTTACGCAGAACTCAAAGCCACCGGATTGATCGAAGTCTTGTTCCCCACCCTGTCGGAGTGGCTCTCCACTCAATCCATCGAAGGTGACCGCCGGATCGCAGAGGCCGCCCGCTGGCTCGATGCCGCTCTCCGCGACGGCCGCTCTCTCTCCCCTGCCCTTCAATTGGCCCTCTTCTTCGGTCCCCTCCACGAAACGGAAGCCGAACGTCTCCTTCAAACCGGTCAGGTTCCTTCCCGTGTCTCCGCACTCCTATCGTCCGTCCATCTCCATTTCGCGCGGCTCCGATCCCGCGTGCTGGTGCCCAAGTCATTGATCTCGGAAACCGCCCATCTCATGGCCATAATGGCGCGCCTCCTTCGCGCACCGCCCGCCTCCCCTTCCTCGCTTTGCTTCCGTCCCCTGTTTCCCGCCGCCCTCGAATATGCCGCTTTCCACGCTCGGCAAACCGGCGAAGGCGAGGCGGAGGTGAACGCGTGGGCACTATTCCATTCCGATGATCGGCCCGCTCCAACACCCCATCCCAAAAAACGAAGACGCCGCTTCGTTCCCCGTCCTCAACCTGCCGCAGCACCCACAGCCGAGTCGGAATGGAATCCACCGTTGGCGGCCCAACCTGCCGCTGATGGCCCCAGCCTATGAAAACCATCCTTATCCTCCGACTGGCGGTTCTTTCCATTCTAATTGCCACGTTGCCTTCGGTTCACGGCCAGGAAAATAAGGAACTTCCCTTCGCCTTGCCCGAAATCCGCATTTCCCTTCCGTCAGGCGATTACGTCGTTGAATGGATGACCCCGCAAGAATTGGAGCCATTCTGGAAACCCTTCGAGGCTCTTCTGGAAACCGGTACCCTGGACGAACTGGCTTGGGTGCTTCCCTACGTCCGCCACGTCCTGAACCTTTGTAAATCGATCCCCGAACTCCAGCCTTACTCCGATTGGATGAACAGCCAGCTCGATTACCTCGAATTTGCATCCCTCATCGTCTCGCTTCACCCCCCGGATCAGCCGCTCCCACCCCCTCCCCCGCCTCCCCGATCCCCCGCCTCCCTCCAACTCCCTTCGTTACCTTCCCTCCCCCCCCTTTCCCCCGAAACCCAACGAAAGCGACAATTGGACTCCCAATCACCCCTCCTATGGAAACAAACACTTCAGAAACATCCCATCCCTCCCCATGCGATCCGCTTGATTCCCCTCCTCAAGCAGATTTTCCGCGAAGAAGGAGTCCCGACAGAGCTGGTATGGCTGGCCGAGGTGGAATCATCCTTCAATCCCAGGGCCCGCTCACCAGCCGGCGCCGTCGGGCTCTTTCAGTTCATGCCGCCCGCCGCCGAGCGGTTCGGCCTTCGCCTCGCCCCCAGGGATGAACGAGAGTCCCCCACCCTCTCCGCCAGAGCCGCAGCCCGTTATCTCCGTTTTCTTCACCGACGTTTCGGCGATTGGTCCCTCGCTCTCGCCGCCTACAATGCGGGAGAAGGCCGCGTGGGACGAACCATGGAACGAATGAGGGCCTTCTCATTCGAAGCGATCGCCCCGGGACTTCCGACCGAAACGCAACTTTATGTTCCCCGCGTCTTCGCTCTTCTCGAGTTGCGGGAAGGCATAACCCCAAGCGATCTTCCGCCTCCCTCCGCCTAATCCCAAGGGCGAATCAAGACCTTTCCACACTGGCCACCGGCCTGGGTTTCCCACGCCTGCTGAATTTCATCCAGCGAGAAAACATGGGTGATCATCTTTCCAATCACGGGGGAATCCCGGATCACCTGAAGAACGCGCGGGAACGCCGGAAGGGGATAGTGCCAGACGCCGTGCAACCGAAGCCCTTTCCGAATCATGTGCTTCGAAACGCTGAGAGGGAGGCTGGGCGCTTCAGACTCGCCGATAAGGGCGATCTGACCCAGCCGCCGGGCAGTTTCCCCACAGAGCGAAAAGGCAGCCGAATCACCAGAACATTCGAAGCTTACATCCACCCCCCGTCCTTCGGTCCATTCCATGATTTTTTGGGTGACCTGGGGATCGCCGGGCGAGAGGACGATTTCGGCGCCGAGTTCCTGCGCCAGACGCGCCCGATAGGGGTTGGGCTCCACGGCCAGAACTCGTGCGCCACGAAAAACAGCGTTCACCACCCCCCCAAGGCCGGCCGGTCCAAGTCCTGTAATCAACACCGAGTCGAAAGCACCGACGTTCATCGCGTCGCAGGCGGCAAAGGTGGGCCCGAGCCCGCAGACGGCGAGCGAAGCCAGATCCATCGGCAAATCTTCCGGAATCGGGCAGAGAAGCCAATCGGGTTTCAGCAGGTACTGAGCGAGGGCATCGCGACCGGAAGCGCTGCCGGTGAAAGTTTCGAAATCTATCGAATGGGGACAATGGATGAAGAAGCCGCTGAGGCATATCGCGCAGCGGCCGCAGGCGGTGCCAGGCTGAACGACCACGCGGTCGCCTGGTTTGACCCGGCAAGACTGAGCTACCTCAACGACTTCGCCGGCGGCTTCGTGGCCGTAGCCATGCGCGGCGTCGCCGGAGAGAAAGCCTTTGTATTCCGTGCATAAAGGAGCGACAAGAACCTTGACCTTGGCCCAGTTGTCCTTGGGCACAGGTTCCGGAACTTCCACCGTTTTTGCCTGCCGGATGCCCGTTATGGCGGCCTGTTTCATATCGCTCTCCCCTTGGGTAGATGTGGGGCTTTGGGATCACCGCGCCTTTGCTTGGCATTGTAATGTTCCGCACGGATTCCTGCAAGTAAGCATCCAGGAGAGAGGTCGATGAAGTTCCCCCCGTTTGGGGGACAGGTGGCTACGCTATAATCAACGGCAAAGTCACGGTCTGAAGATTGAAGGAGCGGGACGATGACGACGTGACGGCGGAGGCATGGCCACGAGTTCAAGGCGAAGGTGGCGTTGGAGGCGGTGCGCAGGGTACGGACACTGAGCGAGTCGAGCGCGACGTGCCCGGTGCGTCCGACGGCGATCGCGCAGTGTAAACGGAGGTTGCTGGACGGGGCAGCGGGCGTTTTTTGCGGCAATGGATCGAGGAAACGAGTACGGGGTTGCCGGTGGCGTGGCAGTGCGCATTGGCGGGGCTACCCCGATCGAGCTACTCCTACGAACCGCAGAGGACCGGATGCCCGGAGAATCTGTTTTTCGCATCGACTCGCTAAAATGGCGCAACAACTCTTCCAGAGGTGGGTTGGAAGGCCGCAGAGCAGAACCCGCCCGACTCATGAAGTGCTCGGTATCCAGAAAGTCCGAATCCACCAAACAGGAAAAACCATCCGAAGAAAAAAACGACCGCTAACCAATCCCGTTCTTCCAAGGCTTCCCGAAGGCCATGGGGAACGTTCTCCGGAATGCAAATAGATCTGCCTTGGGACTCCATGTGCGCCATGTGTTCCGAGGGAATCGCTGCCGGCGAAATCGCTTTTTTGATTTTTTTAGACAACAGTCCAGCGACTTGACAGCTTTGACGCAGATAGTCTTGAAAGTCCGGATTAATTTTCCCGATGTCGTGCAGCAACCCCACGACATAACCCCAATCCCGAGCCCCAAAAACTTCTGCCGCCCGCCCCGCTTCGACCGCCACATTCTCAAGATGCTCCGGAAGGGGTTGCCATCGTTCAGGTCTCTCATTCGGAAGGGTATGGGAATCAGCGACCGCCATGGAACCCCCCATCGCTTCGGAAGCGGAGTACGGCCGAACGGCAGCGTTGAAAAATCATTTTTTGCCCCTTATATTTCGTAATTTAGAAAGACGCCCGCGGCCCGACACAAAAAAAGGAGCATGATCATGACCCTGCGCACGGATCATTTCGGCCGGCTCAACAGCTATCCCGTTTTGCGCTACACTCTGGAAAATCCAGCCGGCATGCAGGCTGCGCTGATCTCCTACGGCGCTACCCTGACTTCCCTCACCGTCCCCAGCCCAAACGGCCCATTCGAATTGACTCTCGGCTTCGATACGCTTGAGGATTACCTCCACCGTTCTCCCTACTTCGGCTGCACGGTCGGCCGCTTCGCCAACCGTATCGCCCACGGCCGCTTCACCCTGGATGGCAAAACCTACACGCTCGCCCAAAATGAAAACGGGCGCCACCATCTCCACGGCGGCATGCGCGGCTTCGATAAGCACCTTTGGAAGGCCGAACCCTTCGAACACCCCGGACGACGCGGCGTCCGTTTCTCCCGCATCAGTCCCAACGGCGAAGAGGGTTACCCCGGCCGACTGGACGTGACAGTCGCCTATACGCTCACCGACGACGCGATTCTGGAATGTCTCTACGAAGCTCAAACCGATCAGCCCACCCCGCTCAACCTCACCAATCATGCCTACTGGAACCTGGCCGGCCAGGGAACGATTCTCGATCACGAACTCCGAATTTTCGCGGAATCCTATCTGCCGGTGGACAACACGCTGATCCCCGCCGGTTCCCCAGCTCCAGTGGCCGGAACGCCCATGGATTTCCGCGCCTTTCACCGCATCGGGAAACGAATCGCACAGGTCCCCGGGGGATACGACCATTGCTATGTCTTGCGAATGACCTCCGCCCCGGAACCCCTCCCGGCCGCCGAACTCCGCGACCCGATATCCGGCCGCTCCTTGATCATTGAAACGACGGAACCCGGCCTTCAATTCTATAGCGGAAATTTCTTGGACAATCTAAAAGGGCGCAGCGGCCTTCTCTATCCGAAACACGGCGGAGTCTGCCTCGAAACGCAACATTTCCCCGATTCGCCCAACCGCCCCGATTTCCCCAACTGCATCCTCCGACCCGGCCAGCATTTCCAGTCCATCACACGCCACCGGTTCTCCTTCTGATCTGGCCGGTCATTCCCGAATGTTTTCCCGGATGCGTTGGGTGAGGTCTTTCAGCAGTTCGCGATCCTCGCTCCAGAGGCGATGGGCCTTGGGCTGAACCTTGCCGGCCAGATCCTCCGCCGCCCGCCAATTCGAGTCGTCCGCTTCCACCAGCGCAAGATGGAGTTGAAATTCGATGACGCCCGGCATAAGTTCGTTGGCCTTCTGGAACGCCTCACGGGCTTCTTTCCGTTTGCCCTGGCGGTAGTAAGCCATGCCGAGCGTATCCCATGCCGCCGCCAACTGATCATTCCGTTTGATCGCCTCCCGGACCAGCGTTTCGGCTTCATCGGTCCGCCCACCCATTAGCAGAGCCCAGGCCAGATCGTTGAGCGTTTCGGGCGTCCGCATCTCGCTCAGGCTGCGCCGGAGCGAATCCTCCGCCAGCGCATATTCGCGTCGCTTCATCTGAATGTTGCCCAACACATAGTTCGCATAGGCATGATCCGGCCGGGCACGCAACAATTCCTTCGCGTGCCGTTCGGCAAAATCCTCCCGCCCTTCCCGCATGTCCATCCGAAGCAGAATTTCCAGCGTGTTGGCATCTCGCGGCTTGTAGAGAAGCGCCTGCTCCAGATGAGCCCGCATGGCGGGACCATCGTTCTTGCTCGCCGCCGCCACCGCCAGAGCGCGGCACGTATGAAAATCTTGCCGTGGCAGTTCCCGCACCTGCTTGGCCAGACGTTCCAACGCTTTTTCATCCCCCTGGATCAGAAGCACATTGGCCAACATGTGCCACGGTGTTGTAATCCCGGTATAAACGGCCACCAGCTCCTCAAGAAATACCCGAGCCTTGGCCGCTTCGCCAATCGCCATGTGGTAGAGCGCCCAGATCTGCGCGATGTCCCCGCGGGAAGCGCCCACCGCTTCGGCTCGCTCGATATAGGCCCGAGCTTCCTCCGGCTTGCGCCAGCGAAGGGCCAGTTCCGCCATGCCAAGGAGCGCCCGAACGTCCGATCGGTTCCGAGCCAGAAGACGCGCATAAATCCGCTCGCTTTCCTCCGGCTGATTCTGCGTCATGTAGATGGACGCCATGGCAAGATCCAGGTCGTCGTTCACCTTCACTTCGCGCGTTAAAGCCAGCGCCCGCTTCAAGCCGGACACCGCAAGACCCGGATGGCCCGAAAGCGCCCACGTCCACCCCATGCCGGCGAACGCCTCGGGGATACGGACATAACCATAAAAACGGGCCAGATTCCACACCTGGAAATTATCCATGATGCCCACCTCCGCCTCCACCAGGGCATTGGAGATCGCCGCCGGATCGCCCCCTGTATATCCCCCCTGATGCATGGCGTACTGATTGAGCAGGGCACTGAGGTTGTTGGTCTCAACGGACCGCGAAAACGTATAGGCCGCATACGCGTCGTCGGGGCGCCCTCCGTCTTCAAGCAGAACGCCCAGGTTATTCGCCAGGAGACTGATGTGACGTTTAAAGTGGCGCCAGATCAAAAGCGCCGTACCCGTCATATGCTTCGGCTCCCGTCCCTTGACATCCGACCAGAAGGCAAGGTTGCGGGCTTTGAGATCGCCGAGGTCGGGAAGTTGACCTTCCGGATAGCCAAGAAAGACCAGCCCCTCCGGAACGGGAATCCGCTCGGCGGCATACCACAGATCCGGCAGAAACAGGAGCGCAATTTTCCGGTCGGCCAATGGGTCGGCCCGAAGCCATTCCTGAAGAAAGGGAATCAGCCCCAGTTCCGCCTGATTCCTCATTCGCACGGAATCGAACTCCGCCGCGATTTCCCGCAGGTGGCGCGTCTCTTCCGCCCGACTCAAATCCATGAACCGGATCTCCTTTCCCGCCTCATGGGCAGCCAGCCGGAGATGATTGTCCAGCACACCGTCCGTGAGCAACCAGCGCCGTTCCCCCATCGTCCGGATCACATTTCGGGCCATTTGATCGAAAACGCGCGCCTGCCGCACATTGTTGGCCGGCCCGTTTCGAACCGCCGCGACGATCAGAACAGCCGGCAATAAAACCGCCAAAAAGCCGCTGCCCCCCCTCCGGATCCGCTCCATCACCGGCTGCCGTTCCCGCAACCAGGGATTTCGAAGTTCAAGCATCCAATAGGCGGTTAGATATCCCGCGACCATGGCCGCACAAACATAGGGCGTCACCAAAAGCCCTTGTTCCCCCACTAGACGCCAGGGCGAGAGATTGAAATCCACCGCCAAGGCGATAATCACGATGGAAAAAATGGCATGCAGAAAGGGAAAACTCCACCCCGTTTCATGCCGTAATCCGCGCCGATGGATCAGCAGAAGAATCAGCCACGGTCCAAAGGTGGTCAACCCCACAATGATCCATCCGACGGGCGGTAGACTGCGCAGGATGAGCAGCGCCTGCCCCTTGGCCAGCATTTTCAGGGCATGCAGAAATCCACGAACCGGTTCGGCCGGCTGGGGCGAAGCCGCATAGCGCCAGGCCGCTATCAATAGGAGGCTCGCGCCTGCCAGCGCCGCAAGAAGAAGCAGACCAAAACGGGCGGTGGTCAAACGCCCCTGCGAAGCGAGCAGGACGAGAACAGCAGCACCAAAAAGAGGGGCTAGAACGTAAAAGGAGGGAAATTCGGCGGCTCCAAGGCCGTAGAGAAAGGCAAAGAGATAGAGGGGACCCAGGCGCTCATTGCTCACAAACCACTCCAGAAAAAGAAAAGAAACGCCAAGGAGGAGCAGCAAATGAAAGGTCGTGAAATCGGCCCGGTTCGCCACAAACCAGAAGGGTTTCGAAAAGGCCAGAAAAAGGATCGCCACGAGCCCGGCACCAACGGCAACGCGGGAGCGAACTTCGCCGTCGCTCTCCTCATCAATGGCCCGATAGATCGCCCGGGAAACAAGGGCATACAGAAATACCAGCACCCCCCAGCCACATAGGGCACTGATAAGACCCACGCGAAAAGGCAGCGAGCCCACGGGAATCGCGGATACGGTGTGAACCACCCACTCGTAAAGGGGATACATCAGCGGCTGCGCTCCGCGAACGCCGGTGTACTGGACCAGGATTTCAGCCGAGCGCCCCGGGAAGGCGTTGGCGCCCATCGTGGCAAAGTAGACGATCAACGCGATCGTTGCGCCCAGCATGCCCCATCGGAGGGAAGGGAGTTGGTCCGCTCCCCGGGGTTCTTCGACCGGCAATAGAGACTGCTCCATAACCATCCTTTCTCCCATCATTCCCCTCGCCTAAATGAGGATGTTAAAGTTTCCCAACGTGCCTGTCAAGGCGCCAAACCCGGTATCCATTCCGCCTTCTTCCGACGAGCTCGCGCGTCGGCCACGTACCGTTCCATGGTCCTCCGCCCCCAATCCACAAGCGGTGTCACGCTGCCATATTCATCGGTCACCACAGGAAAGGCCGGAATGCGCGCGGAGGGGATTTCAACCACCGCCCCTTCGGATCGCCACCAAGGTTGGGGCTCGCGTGCCATGGCCACCCAGCGGGATTCGGCCTCGAGCGAGTCACGGGTCAGGTTCCCCCAGATCCAGAAGGACACGCCGGCGGCTACAGCCTGGGCTTTAAGAAGCGGCAGCAAATCCACATACCGGTTCGATACGTGAAAGGCCACAACACCCCCGGGCGCCAGCCGTTCCAAGCAAAGCGCCACGGCTTCGCGGGTCAATAGATGCAACGGGACGGCATCGCCCGAAAACGCATCCACAATCAACACATCCCATCCCGGATCGCCCGACCGGACTTCCTGTTCCAACGACAGCCGCCCGTCGCCTTCCACGATTTCAATCTCCGCTTCGCTCGCGGCCAGAAAGGTGAACCATTTCGGATCCCGGGCCAGAGCAATCACCTGCGGGTCAATCTCATAAAACCGGTATCGGTCGCCCGCACGACCGTACAACGCCAAGGTTCCCACCCCTAGTCCCACCATTCCAACTCGAACCGGCTGCCCCTCGCGCCGTTTCGGACACGCCACGATCGGAAGCCCGCCGCCCCCCGGCCCATAGTACAAGGTGGGCCGCTCGCGAAATCCAGGCGCCAGCGCTTGCGCACCGTGTGTGGTCCGCCCATGCACCAGGGCTCGCAGACGTCCGATCGCAGCACCATAGGGATCCCGAATCTCACTTTCCTCAATCCGTACCACGCCGTAGAAATTCCGGCTGCGAAACCGAACCCCCCGCCCCCTTTTCCACGTGGCCGTAACCCCCAACGCCAACAACAGACCCAAAACAATCCATGATATCCGCCGGTTCTTGAATCGGAAATCTTCGGCGAGCTTTTCCTCCATGCCCAGGCACGCCAGAAGCGCTAACACACCGGCTGCAAGGGGATATTCATAAACGTCCGAAAAGAGAAGGGGGGCCCCTAGAGCAGCCGACAGCCCTCCCACGGCGCCGCCGCCGGCAATTCCCAGGTAGTAGTCGGGCAGACGTTCGGGTTCAGGCCGTAGATGATAAAGCCAGCCGTGAATAAAAAGTCCTCCGAAAAAGAGCAGAAGAACACCCGCCGCAAGATTCCATGCAAGGCCCGTCTCCCCCAACGAGCGCAACACTCCATGAAACACCGCGGCCGCCAACGCCAATAGGGCCCATCCCTTTCGATGGAGTTCGCCGCGGCGTGAAAACCCCCCGATATAACTGAGAAGAAAAACGGCAAGCAAAACGACCCATAACAGCGGCATGGGAACCACGTCCAACGTAAGAGACGCGGTTGTAGAAGTCAGAAGAAACGCGCTGAAGGCCGGGAAAGCCCACCAGGCCAGCCCAGGCCAGGGAAAAACCGAATTTCTCCCCTTCTCCGAAAAAGGAATCCTCTGGTTCGAACCGTCCGGCACAACCGTTACCCCCCCCCCAAGGGTAAACCAGCCGAAGAGTCCGATGCCCACCGCATAAAGAAAAAAGCCAATTCGCCAACCGGCAATCTGAAGAGAAAGCGGAAAAAACGGTTCCAAAAGGAATGGATATGCGAGAAGTCCCGCCAGGGCGCCGGCATTTGAAAGGGCGTAAAGACGATAAACCGCGCCCCCTTCACGGCGGCCCAGCCAGAACTGAACCAACGTGGCGCCCGCGGCCAGAGCCACGTAGGCCGGACCAGGACCGGCCACAACAGCCAGCAACACTTGGAGCGCGGGGGCCGTGGGCCCGAACGGGCCGCGTAGGATCCAATCCCATCCGGGCCAAAAAAGCGCAGCGCCAAGAAACGCTAGATGAAGAATCCATTGAAGGCGGAACGGACGTCGGCATAACCAAGCGGCGTAGGCGTAACCCGCCAGCAGCAACGCCTGAAAAGCGCCAAGGCACACAATCCAGACCGCGGCACTGCCCCCGAAATGGGGAAGAAGCAGGCGGCCGGTCAGGGGCTGGATGTTGAACAAGAGCGCTGAACCTACTGTAACGGCCGCGGCGGCCGTAGCCCTTGAAAGGATCGTGCGACTCATGGCCTTCCCGATTTGCCTCGTCTCCCTAGCCCTCCCCCACGTCGGGCGCAACGGCCACCGCCGAAGCCTCCGCCATCCCGGTCCCGTTCTCCGCCCGACCGTGGGCACGGCCGAAGTAAACCGCAGCCGCTTGGAACAAAACGGATATCGTGAGAGCGGCCGCGCAAACAGCATAGAGAATTGCATCCCCATATCGCTTCATGAAATATTCCGTCGCGAACAGACCCGCGAATGACCCCAGGCCAACGAGGCATTCATTGACGCCGATATTGCGGGACCGATGGCCGGCATTCGCGGCATAGAACACGGCGCAGAAAAACACGAATCCGGTCCAGAGCCCCAGCAACGCAATGAGGGGAGCCGCAACGGCATACTGCGGAAAACGCCAGAGGAATAGAAGGAGCGCGGCGGCGCCCAACTGGACGGCAATGAGAAGAGGAAGACGGTAGAGCCACCCTCCCGCACGACCCATCAGACCGCCAAAGAGCGCCTGAATGGCCATGTGGAGAAAGAGGGGAAGCCCTGCCAGAATGGGCGCGATGCCGTCCCGCCCGCTCAGCGCGGGAAAGAATGTATGAAGTGGCCGCTGGATGAAGGTCGCGGTGAAGATCATGACCCAGGCGACGCCGACGTACACCCCTGGAAGGGCAGGATCCAGCCCAGGCCGGATTTCCACATGCTCATCGGCAGACTGATCCCCCGGGGAACGCGACTGATGGCGAACAAGCAGAATTCCCACCCCAACGCAGAGGAAGAGAACAATCAAGGAAAGGGCATGGGGGCCGAGCTTGTAGAAGAGGCCGGATGCGAGGAACCCGGCGGCGGCACCAAAACTCCAGGACGCCGTGTAAAAGGCCGTCGCGCGAACCAGACCGCCGGGAGGGGCTTCTCCACGCATGAAAGTCTGAAAGGCGTTAAAGAAAAAGGCGGCGGCGATTCCAACAAGGGCCATGGCCAAAAGAAGCCACGGGTAGGCGGTCGCCTCGAGCGAGAAAACCGAGACCGCAGCGAGTGCCGCCACACTGGCGAGAACAAGCCGACGGGCGTTGCGGCGATTGAGCAGCAAGCCGACCGCTAGACTGGCGACCATATAAACAATCTGCATAAGGCCGGTGAGCCCCGCCGCCTGCCGGGTGGAAAAACCCATTTCGCCTGCCCGGTAACTGACGGCGAACAATACAAGGAATACGACCACGTCCATCGCAGCAGGAGAAAGAAAAATCCGCATCCAAATATCCTTTTTCCAATCTCGCCTATGATAGCCGTTTCCTGTTCCCCTTCCAGCCAAATCATGCCTTCCACGAGGGGCGTCTTCCGGTCAATCCGGCTCTCCGTACCGAATGCCTTTTTGAGAGGGTTCCCCCCGCTCCTGAGTGGCGGAACTCCAAATGACAGATCAAGGGACCGCCAGTAAAACGACTGCTCTTCTCTTTGATGGCACCGGGATGGACGATTGTATTTCCCTTCCTCCAACGGATCAATCTCCCCGTTTGTCCCCATAAAACCGATTAACTTGAAGGCCGGTTTGTGGTCTTCTCACGATAGAAATGCAGGAGGGACGATGAGTCAGCCCCGTTTGTCCTCCGCCATCGAAAAGACGCCGACGGGCGTGGCGTTCTTCGATGAGCGTTTCGGCGGCGTGTATGCAGGACGTTGCTGGCTCCTCTGCGGTCCCGCCGGAACCGGCAAGTCTCTCATCGCTCTCCAGTTCCTCAGCGAAGGCATCCGGCAAGGCGAAAAAGGACTCCTCCTCACGATTCAACGTGCGGGTGAAACCGTTCTTTGGGCTGCCTCGCACGGCCGCGGCATGGACCGGGCGATCGAATCGGGCCAATGCCTCATCCTGGAATACGCCGACTACATTCCCGGGCGCGATGTGGAACCTGTTCCCAGCCTTCCACCGGAAGGTTTTCTCGAACTCCAGGAAATCGTCCGCGTCAACACAATCCGGCGCATCGCCCTCGATACCGTCGTCCCTTGGGCCATGACCACCCAGCCCCGCACCCAATCGGAACGCGTTTTTTCGCTCGTCCGAGCCCTCGAACGGCTCGATGCGACGACCCTCCTGACGCTTCCCGAACCGGTCTCCATTCCCGCGCAGAGACTCCGAGAAGCCTTGACTGCCGTGGTGCCTATCGCTGTCTCGCTCTCCCTCTCGCTCGAAACAGGGGAACGACGATGGACGACGGAAAAGTATCTCGGCGAATCGCCGCCGTTCCCTCCCCATCCCTACCTCCTTGCGCCCGGCCTTGGCGCCATCGCCGCGCGGACCCTCCAAACCCCCAGCCCTTCCCACTCGGAACGCCCCCGCCTCGGCCCGGTCATCCTGGGACCCTCTAACCCCGAAAATCGCGCCCCGGATCGGACTAGCCGTTTCGGACTGAACCTTCCGGAGTAGCCGATGTACCTTGCGCACTGGAATCTCCGAGAATACCCCTTCCAAAATGTGGCCGATCCCCGTTTCGCCTATCTTTCCGAACAACATCAGGAGGCTCTCGCCCGTCTCGTGTACGTGATCCAGACCGGCAAACTCGGCGCCGTTTTGACGGGCACATACGGCGTGGGGAAATCCATGATCCTCGAACTCCTCGCCCACCATCAGGCAGTTCAGAATGTTGTCCGGTTCGTGCGCTTTGATGCCCCCTCCGACGGCGTTTTCGAATTGGCGGCGTCCTTGCTTTCCGCCTGCGGCATGCCTCGTCCCCTTCAAACCTCTTCAGCCGCCTTGACGATCCTTCGGGAAACTGTGGAAAAGGAGAATCCCCCCTTTGCCCCTCTCGCGCTGGTTCTTGATGAAGCACATGCGCTCCAATCGGACCCCGCCTCGTTCGATTTTCTTCAGCGGCTTCTCAACCTTCCGCTGCCCGCCCGAGCTGGTGGGAATTCCCGCCCTCCCATCACCTTGATCCTTTCCGGCCTCCCCAAACTGGAAACGGAACTCGGCCGCCATCGCCCCCTACGGCAGCGGCTCGGTTACGGCTGGCGGCTGGAGCCGCTTGACGCCCTGCAGGTCCGAGAATATGTGGCCTTCCGAATGCGGGCGGCAGGCGGCGATATTTTCACGTTCGAAGAGGAAGCCCTCAACATCCTCGCGGAGTCCTCTGCGGGGCTCCCCCGCGTCATCAACAACCTCTGCGACGCCGCCCTGATGGTTGGGTTCGCCGCCCATGCCACACGCATCACGGCCCCTCTGATGCACCTCGCGATCGAGGAAATGCAGGGGCGGGAGAATGTTCCGGCGGAGGAGAAACCCCATGGGTAACCGACTGTTCGAGCCGCTTAATCTCGGGTTGATTCTTCTCGTCGGGCTTTTTCTGGCCGTGCTGTACCTCGTGGCTTCGGCGGTCAAAGAACACCGGCGAAAAACGGAACGCCATCAGCTGGAACAAGCGCTTCGGAAACAGGAAACCCCGGTCGCCTCGCCACCCGCACCCGATCCCACGTCCGAATCTCTCCCACCTGCCATCGCCGTTCCCCTTTCGGACGCCCCCTCGCCGACTGTGGTCCCGCCTGATCCCACGCCTCGGCCCCGTTTTCTCCTTGCCTGGAAACCCACCACCACCGATCCGCCCCAATTCCGCCAATATATCACCTGGCCAGGAACAAAACTCATGACACCCCTCGTCGAACAACCCCCCTCCGATCGAGATTACGTATGGCAATGAAACCCCTCCGGTTATTCCTTCCCCTTCTCTTCTCGACCTCCGCTGCCTTGCAGGCGGAAACGAATTGGATCTCCGGCCGCGATTGGTTCGAACAAGGCGTCCGGCTGACACTCGAAGAACAACATGCGGCTTCCATTCCGTTCTACGAGGAGGCACTTCGGAAAGACCCCGCGCTTCTCGCCGCATGGGAATCGCTCGGCTGGGCGTATTGGAAAACCGGCCGGACCAACGATGCCATCGCGTTATGGGAACGCTTGCGAACCGTGGACCCCGCCCGTCCCCTTCCCTGGAACCTGCTCGCGAGAGCCGCGGCCGCACGGAGAGAAATGGACAAAGCGATCGCCTTCGCGCGCCGCAGTCTCGAACTCGACCCCTCCCAAACCTCGGTGTCCTACGACCTTGGCCGCTACCTCCTTTGGGCTGGCCGTATGGAAGAGGGAACGGAAACGCTCCGCCGGACATTGGAAAAGGACCCCGATCGGCTGGACGTGGTGCTCGACCTCGCCCGCGCCTTCTCCACACAGCGTTTTTTTGCCCAAGCCCTTCCGTACTGGACCCGCTTGCGCCTCCACGCGCCAAACGAGGCCGAATACGGCGCGATGGAAGGTCTTTGCCTGTTGCATGAAAATCACGCCGAAGAGGCGCGCACACGGTTCCAAGAGGTTTTGGCACGCACGCCTCATCATGGGATCGCCTTGGAAGGGATGGCCAATCTCGAAGAATTCGGCCCCCATCCCGAGCAGGCGCTTCCGTGGCTCCGCGCTCTCCTCGATGCCCACCCACCGGCGGAAAAAGAGCCGGTCCGCATTCGTCTCATCAACCTCCTCGTCCGCCTTCATCGCCGCAATCCGCTGGAATTTCCCCTCCAGGAAGCGATTCGGCTGACCGACGATCGGATCGAATGGAATCCCGGCTCCGTGGATGCCCGGTTGCTCAAAGGAGAACTCTTGCTCATGAATTACCAATACGTCCCGGCGGAACGGGAATTCATCGCCGTTCTGCGCGATTTCAATCCCTTCAATCTTCGCGCGCGCCGGGGACTCTTCGAAACCTACCTCGCGGCCAAACGGTTCGCCCTTGCACGTGAACAACTTGAGCACATCCGCGCATTCAACCCTAAGGACCCCTATCTCGACTACCTCCTGGCTCGCCTCGAATCTACGCGGGGCAATTTCCCGGCTGCCTTCGATGCGCTCAACCGCCTGGAGACAGCGGGCCGAAAGGGAGCCGTAGCTGTTTTACTTTACCACGGGCTTCATCCCAGTCGCTATCTTCCGGACTCGCTCGCCATCTCCCGATTCCGGGATCATCTGGTCGCCCTACGGGAGGCCGGTTTTGAATTCGTGCCCTCCGGGGAAATTCTCGATCGTTTTGTTTCCGTTACCAATCCTCCGCCTGCCCCCCTTCCCATTTCCCAACCCCCTACTCCCCTTCCTCCCCCTCCACCTTTGCCGCCCCCGACTCCGCCCGCCCCCCCTCTTCTCCCGTCCACCCCCGAAACCCGGGCCTCGGTGGCGCCTGTGCCCGTTCTATCTCCTCTCCC
>CALHRZ010000009.1 GCA_938038445.1 uncultured bacterium
TCCAATCGGTCAATTAAACTGCTCCCCCCCGTCAGAAAAAGCCGGACAGGCTGACTCCCCCCCTGCTGACTCCGATAAAAGTTGATCGTCCGACTGATCTCCGCATGAAGCCGAGTCATCACGTTCCGCACCACCCGCCCCACCCGTTCCCGCGGCGTCTTCCCCCCCTCATCATAACTGCTGCCAAAACCCACAAACGCATGCTCCAACTTTAGCTTTTCCGCTTCCGCAAACGGAACCCCAAACTCCTTCATCACCTCCCGCGTGATCGTGTTTCCCGCAATCGGTACGGTTCGACTAAAAATTCGGGTCCCCTCCGCAAAAAGCACGGTCGTCACCCGGCCCCCGATATCCAGAAGCATCGAACACCCTTCCACATCGGGATAGTTGTATCGAAGCGCATTGTAAAGGGCCAAATGCGAAACCTCCACCAGCTCCGGAAACAAACCGGCCGCTTCCACACAGTCGGTGATCCGCTTGACCAGATCTTGCTTCGCCGCAATGATCATCGCGGCGACCTCCCCCTCGCCCCCCGCAATCAACTGATAGTCCCAAATCGTCTCCTCGATCGAAGGAATATTCTGCTGAGCCTCATACCGCACGATCTGCGCGATTTTTTCCTTCTGAACCGGCGGCAACTTGACAAAAGTCGTAAACGCCAATTGACTGCTGATCGCAACAGCTACCGGTCCCGGCCGAATACCCTTTGAAACAAGGAGATCCCGCAGCGCCGCAACAACGTAAGGCGATGCGTCCAACTCCTCATCAGGCGACATCTCAAGAGGGGCGATCCCATAAGCCCCCATCTCCATCCCCCCCGTGTTGAGAAAGCGGAATTCCGCCAGCGTCAGCCGAGTCGCCCCAATGTTCAACGTCAAAATACGGTCGCGCTTAAACATGTCGATCGCTCAACGAGCAAGTTCCTCATAATCGTCCGGCCGGTCCAGTACAAACGGCGTCTGGTCCATCCGCATCAAATACCCTTCCCGAACCATAATCGCCGGGCTCGGCTGTTTCCACCACTCCCGTACCCGCCCCACCGTATCCTGATAACGCCGATCCACCTCGCTCCGGGAATCCACCACCCGCCCATCCACACTCGCCTCCACCGCCACCGCAATCGGCGCTCCATACCGTAGAAGAGCCGACGGACGCAAAAACAACGTCGCCCACCGCGACTCACGACGATTTCGATCAACATCCAAATAGGTCACAGCCCCCCGAAAAAGGGTAAAGCGAGGGGTGCCACCTGTCCGGTCAGGTGGCAAAGCCGACAATACATAAAATTGAAATGTCAACTGATCCATCCATCGCTCCCGCTCCTCCGCAGGTAACGTCTGATATTCCGCAGCCACTTGAACCCATTCCCGCAATGCAGGCGGCCCCCGATGAAGCGTAACACCCCCTCGATACTGATAAACCGGCGAATTGATCCGCGCATTCCGATCCAATCCCGTCACCGTACGTATCGTCACAACTTTCGGTGCCGATTCCGGTGCCGTGGATTGCTGCCCGCTGGCCGAGCCCATTCCAGCCAACAGTATACTCCAACACGCTGGACCTAACCAAAGAGTCGCCTTCATGGGCCGGTTCTCCCGTTGCGCCGAATCTCTGATCCCGCGGCGATGAGGGGAGTATAGAAATACGCCGCCGAAGAAATCAACACAAAAAGATAATTGTTTTTCAACTTCCTTCACCGCCTCTCCAACTCCGCCGCACGCCGAAAACACGCCGCCGCTTCCGATCGCCGCCCCATCGCCTCCAAAACAAGCCCGCGATTGTGCCACGCCCGCGCATTCCCCGGCGATAACAACGTCGCAACCTCCAGCATCTCCGCCGCTTCCTCCCGCGCCCCTCGCCGAAACAACAAAATCGCCAGATTGACCCGCGCCTTGTCATGGTCCGGCCGAATCCGTAGCGCTTCCCGATAGGATCGCTCGGCCCCCACTACATCCCCCTCCTCCATCCGCCAAACCCCCAGACTGAAATGGGCATCCGCAAGGCCTCGATTCAACGCAATCGCCCGGCAATAGTGCTCCAGCGCTTCCCGCCGCGCTTCCCCCCGTTGCACATGAAGCGCAGCCCCAATCAAATATTCAAGTTCCGCTTCGAACGGATAACCATCTGTCGGCGCCCGAATCGGCCAATGGACCAAAACCGCTACCCCCGCCACCGTGGCCACCCCCCGCCACCAACGCCATCCCGGTATCAGAACCTGCCTCGCCAGCCAGCGGAACATCCCCACCCCAAAAATCACGAAAAAAGGCAACAAAGGCGCCCGATACCGTGCCGTTGGAAAAAACAAAATGATCCCCGTGGCAATCAACACAACGAGCACCGCCAAAAGCCTCGCCCGCCTATCCTCCTTCCCAAGCAATACCATTCCCGCCAATCCAAACGAGCCTATTAAGGAAAAAGGAAATGCCGCCCTTCCCCATCTCCAAACCAATAGACTCAAAATCCAAGAACGCTTCCGAACGGTGTACGGATCGAGATTCCTCGGAATCTCCCTCGCCGCAAAGAATAACACCGCCTTGCGGGCTAGCCCCGCGGCAAAGGCCAGCGGCCGTTCCCTGAAATACCGTAGCGACTGGTTCCAAAAATATCGGTCGGCTTCGACCGCATTCCGAGCCCCCTGGCGATAGGGCGTCTGCACAAGGCGATCCCAATCGACCCCCGGACGTATCGCCTGCGTCATTTCCGAATAAGGATTATTGCCGATAAAAAAATTAATGCCGCTGTTGGTCGAGATCAGCACCCAGTCCCCCCCCTTCCATTTGTTCCGAATCGCGATCGGGGCAATCACCACGGCTCCACCCACCAGAACCCATCCCGCCGCTCGCCACCCACTCCAACGCCGCACTCCCTCTCCCCCTTCCCCTCGCTCCACCCGAAACACGACCCCCACCACCGCCGCCAAAAGCCCCGCCGCCAGTTGAGGCACCGCTAACGCCGCTGCACCCCAAAACAGTCCGCTTCCAAACCACCGCCGAGCAGAGGGCTCCTCCCATCCCCGAACCTCTAACCACCCTCCCCAAACGGCCAAAGCCGTTCCCATCGCCGTCGGCATCACCTGGGATGAATAAAAAAGCAGGGGACCACAAAGCGCCACCATTACCCCCGCAACCCATGCCCAACCGGTCCCCAATAACCGGCACGCAATCTTCCAAGTCCCCACGGTTGTCGCCGCGGCCCAAAACCCATTCGCCAGCCGTGCCATCGTAACCGAAACCCCCGCAATTCCATAAACCAACGCCAAAAACCAGACGTAAAGCGGGGGCTGCCAATAGGGGCCGCCACCCCCCTCTCCACGCAACAAGGACTGCGCGCGCGTATGATAGGCCGCCGCATCAATCAACGGAAAGGTATAGGCCGGATCCCGGCAGGTTTCCCACACGTACGCCGCATGAATCCCCACCGTCCCAACGGCCAGCCAAAAGGCAGGCGATCGCAGCAGACCCCCCGCAACCGTTTGAATCCAGGAAATGATTGGCGATCTCCGTCCATCCATTGCCTCCTTTTCTACCCCAACACCACCCCACAGGAAAAGACATTTTGATTGACTCCTTGACCCTCTTTTCTGATCCTTCATGTTTTGTCATCCGATTTCTGAGGTCAAGTCCATGCCCGTCTATCATGTGCATTACGCCAACCCCCCTCCCTCCCTCGAGAGCAAGTGGGATGATCCTGTCTGGAACCTTGCCGAAACCGCTACTCTGGCGTGGAGCCATCCCGAAAGCAGCCCCCACCGCCCCCCCACGTTTGCACGTCTCCTCCACTCTCGCGAAGGACTGCATCTGTTCTTCCGTGTCGAGGATTGTTGGGTCGTCGCCCGCCATACCCGCCTCAACGATCCCGTATGCCGGGACAGCTGCGTTGAATTCTTCGTCGAGCCTCCCGGCAACCGCGGTTACTTCAACTTCGAATTCAATTGCGGCGGCGTCCTCCATCTCTCCCATATCACCGATCCCACTCTAGAAAACGGCCGCTTTCGCCAGTTCCAAATGGCCACACCCAAGCTCGCCTCTCTCGTGCAAATACGCACCCCCTGGAAAGCTCCCCTTATCCCCCCCATCGACAAACCCGTCGTCTGGACTCTTCAGGCCGCTATTCCCTACATCTTGTTCGAGCAAGTCATCGGCCCCGTCCGCCCCGCCGGCCAGTCGAATTGGCGCGGAAATTTCTATAAGTGCGGCAGCGACCATCCCCATTACCTCGCCTGGTCCCCCATCAACCACAACCTCAACTTCCATCAGCCCCGCTTCTTCGGCCTCCTTCAGTTCAGCCCCAATGGCGACCTTTCCTCGCCACAACAACGTTGACAATCCCATACGCCAATTCCTCCCTCTCGCTTGACCTACCCCCTCCTCTGTGATATCGGAGTTCCTATGAGTCTCCCGCTCGGCTTTGATTGTGAACGATACCTGACGGAACAGCGAACCGCCATTCTCGACCGGCTCCGCCGATTTTCGAAACTCTACCTGGAATTCGGCGGAAAACTTCTCTTCGACTACCACGCCGCCCGCGTTCTGCCCGGCTTCGACCCCAACGCCAAAATCCGCCTCCTCCAATCGCTCCGCGAAGAAACCGATATCCTCCTCTGCCTCCACGCCGGCGATATCGAACGACGTAAACTACGGGCCGACTTCGGAATCACTTATGACTCCGACGCCTTGATGCTGATGGACGATCTGCGCGCCCGCGGTCTCGAGATCACCGCCGTCGTGCTCACCCGGTTCCAACCCACCCTTCCGGCCGCCGTCGCTTTTCGGAATAAATTGGAGCGGTTTGGAATCCGCGTAGTCACCCATGCGGCAACCCCCGGCTTCCCCACCGATGTGGACCTCATTCTGAGCGACAAGGGATTCGGCGCCAACCCATTCATTGAAACCGACCGCCCCCTCGTCGCGGTCATTGCCCCCGGCCCAAACAGCGGAAAAATGTCCACCTGTCTCTCCCAACTCTACCACGAACATCGTCGCGGCATCCGAGCCGGTTATGCGAAATTCGAAACCTTCCCCATCTGGAATATCCCCCTCAAGCACCCCGTCAACCTCGCATACGAAGCCGCAACCGCCGACCTCGGCGATACGAACCTCATCGATCCCTTCCACCTCGAAGCCTATGGCCAAACCGCCGTTAACTACAACCGGGACGTCTCCCTTTTCCCCATTCTCAAGCGAATCCTCAGCCGCCTCATGGGCGAGCAGGTCTACCGCTCCCCCACGGATATGGGAGTCAACCGCGCCGGCTTCGCCATCACCAACGACGAGATCGTCCGCTACGCCGCCGGCCAGGAAATCGTCCGCCGCTACTTCCGAACCGCATGCGAATACGCACTCGGCGTCGGCACCCGCGAAGCCGTCAGCCGTGTCGAGGGACTGATGGAAGAGCTCGGCCTCAAACCCGAATCCCGTCCCGTCGTCTCCCCCGCCCGTCAAGCCGCGGCCGGCGCCGCGGCCGCCGGCAAGGGCTTTCAAGGCATTTACTGCGGCGCCGCCATTCAACTTGAAGACAATACCCTCATCACCGGCCGCAATTCCTCCCTCTTCCACGCCGCCTCAAGCCTGATCCTTAACACAATTAAATACCTCGCCGGTATCCCAGACAAAATTCACCTCCTTCCCCCCGCCATCACCCAGTCCATCGCGGCAATGAAAGAAAACCTTCTCCATAAGAAAAATCCCAGCCTCGATGTGGAAGAAATGTTGATTGCGCTCAGCATCAGCGCGATGACCAACCCCGCAGCCCAACTCGCAATGGAAAAATTGCCTGAACTCCGGAGTCTCGAAGTCCACCTGACCCATATCCCTTCCTCGGGCGACGAGGCCGGCCTCCGTCGTCTGGGTGTCAATCTGACAAGCGATCCCTTCTTTCCCAGCCGCGACCTCTTCGTTCACTGACCCATCAGGGCTCCCACAATCATTGTGCTTCCCCTCCCCCGAACGGGTTGCTATACTTCAGGCAAACGGAGGTCGCTTATGAATATTCTGGCCGTGTATGCCCACCCCAACCCCGCCAGCTTCAACCACGCGATCCTCGAAACCGTCGTCAAAGTCTTCCTGGCCAAAGGACATGCCTGCACCGTCCGGGACCTTTACGGAATCCGCTTCGATCCAATCCTGGGACCGGCCGATTTCGAAGCAATCCAAAAGGGTTCCGCCCGCCCGGACGTCGCCGACGAACAGCAATTCATCAAAGAAGCCGAACTCCTCGTTCTCATCCATCCCATCTGGTGGTTTTCCATGCCCGCCATCCTCAAGGGCTGGATCGACCGAGTCTTGAGCTTTGGCTTCGCCTATACTGTCACCGATCAGGGACCCGCACCCCTTCTGCGAGGCAAAAAAGCAGCCATTTTCAACACCACCGGCGGCACGGAAGAGGTCTACGAACAGGGCGGATTCCAGACAGCCCTCCGCGCCTCCCTCGAAACGGGAACCCTCGGGTTCTGCGGCATCGAAACCATCCATCACCGCTTTTTCTATGCCGTCCCTTACGTCACGCCGGAAGAACGGACTGCCATGCTCGTGCAGGCAAAACAGGACGCCGAACGTCTCGTCTCCTCATGAGTGACCTTCCGGAATTCCTCCTCAAACTCCTCCGCTGCCCCGTCTGCCGGTCTCCACTTGAACCGCGGCATGACGCCCATACCCTCGTATGCACAAACCCCGCCTGCGCCCTGGAATACCCCGTACGCGAAGGAATCCCCATCCTCCTGAAGGAAGAATCGGTCCGATCCGCCGCCGCAAATCATCGCCCCACACCCCCACCTCCATGAGCGCCGAACCTCCCCCCCCACACACACCCGCCTCCCTTCAACGGCTGGTTCGACGCGATACCCCCCTTTCCATTCTCATGCCGGCCCATAATCTCGAGGCGGTCATCGCGAATAACATTCGACGCGTTCATGCGTTTTTTACCCGCTGCCAGGTCCCCTTCGAAATCCTGGTCATTGACGACGGCAGCTCGGACGCCACCGCCAATCAGATCCGCCTTACCGCCCAGGAACTGCCGACCGTCCGAGGTCTGTTCCTCGAACGCAATATGGGAAAAGGCGCCGCCCTCCGAGCCGGATTCGAACAGTGCCAAGGCGAATTCATCCTCTTTCTCGACGCCGATCTGGATCTCCCCCCTGAACAAGTCACCGCCTTTTTCGAGGTGATGGAACGTACAAGCGCTGATGCGGTCATCGGCTCCAAACGCCACCCCCATTCCCGCCTCCACTACCCTCTCCTCCGCCGAATTGTCAGCGCCGGTTATTCCCTTTTCATCAAGCTCGCGTTCGGACTCCCCCTCCGCGATACCCAAACAGGACTGAAACTCTTCCGCCGCGCTCCCCTCGCCTTCGCTTTCCCCCGAATGCTCGTCAAGGCCTTCGCCTTCGATCTCGAACTCCTCGCCCTCATCCACCACCGAGGTTTTTCCATCGCTGAGGCCCCCGTCCATCTGGAATTCCACAGCACGCTCGGCGGCCTCTCTTTCCACGCCATTCGCTCCGTTCTCAACGACACCCTCGCCGTGTTCTACCGGCTCCATCTCCTCCGATATTATGACTCCATTCCTGACATCCACCAACCCGATCCCCCCCCCACTGTTACTGTTCTTATCGCCTACCCCGCCGAAACGCCCTATTTGCACCAAACGCTCAACGCACTCGCCCAACAAACCCTTCCTCCGTCCGAAATCCTTCTGCTTCCCGATCTCCCCTCCTCCCATCCTTGGCCCCCTCCCGTGCGCGAATTCCCGACCGGCCGAGTCCGCCCCGCAGAAAAACGTAACCTCGGAATTTCCCAAGCCCGCGGCGAAATCATCGCCTTCCTCGACGATGACGCATACCCCGCCCCCGATTGGCTGGAACGTGCCCTCCCCTACTTCTCCATCCCCGGCGTTCTCGGCGTCGGAGGACCCGCAGTCACACCCCCCGATGATCCCTTCCTCGCCCAGCTAAGCGGCGCCGTGTATGAGCGAAAGATCGTTTCCGGCGGCGCCCGCTTCCGTTACTCCCCAGGCCGCGTCCGCGAAACCGACGACCTCCCCAGTTGCAACCTCCTCGTCAAAAAAAAGGCAATCCTCACCGCCAAAGGCTTCCGCACCGACTACTGGCCCGGCGAAGATACCCTCCTGTGCCTCGACCTGGTCCATCGACAGGGAGGCCGCCTCTTCTACGAACCCCGCGCCCTCGTGTACCACCATCGCCGCCCCCTCTTCCTCCCCCACCTCCGCCAAATCGGCCGCTACGCCCTCCACCGAGGACTGTTCTTCCGCCGCTTCCCTCTCAACAGCCGCCGTCTCCTCTACTTCCTCCCCTCCGCCTGGGTCCTCTTCCTCGCAGGCGGCCTTCTGCTCTCTCTTCTTCAGCCCTCCTTCTTCCACATCTGGCTCCCCACCGCGCTCCTCTACCTCGCCTTCACCTTTCTCGCCTCCTTCGAACGCCGCCCCCTCCGTTGGCTCCTCGTTTGGCTCGGTATCCTCTCCACCCACCTCGTGTACGGCTTCCGCTTCCTACAAGGACTGGCCGGAATCGGCCTGCCCCGCCAACCGGCCCGTTTCGATCACCCCTCCGAACAACCGACCACACGGAAAGACGCCCTATGCGCGTGATGATCGGTTATCCCCCCCTGCCTTCCCCCAAGGGCGTCCCCCTTCTTTCTCAAAACCGCCAGTTCCAGTGGTTCCACAAACCCACCTACGTCTACCCCGTCATCCCCGCCTGGGCCGCCACCCTCGCCGCCCGGGATGGCCATGAGGTCCGCTGGGCCGACGGCATCGCAGAAGGATGGTCGCCCGAAAACTTCGAGCAAACCGTGCTCGACTTCCAACCCGACCTTCTCCTCCTGGAAACCAAAACCCCAGTCGTCAAACGCCATTGGGCAATCATCCACCGCCTCAAATCCCTCTACCCTGCCGGCAAAATCGCCCTGTGCGGTGATCACGTCACCGCTCTTCCCGAAGAGTCCTTGAACGCCTGCCCGGTGGATTTCATCCTAACAGGGGGCGATTACGATTTCCTTCTCCAAGATCTTCTCCGCCACTGGCACAATCCCTCCGATTGGCCGGCGGGAATCTGGCACCGAGAAGCCGGCCGCCTCGCACACACCGGCCCATTCGCACTCACCCACGCTCTGGAAGACCTCCCCTTGATTGACCGGAACCTTACACGCTGGCAGCTGTACGCCTACGAAAATGGCAATTTCCGAGATACTCCCGGCACCTATATCATGGCCGGCCGCGATTGTTGGTGGGGCAAATGCACCTTCTGCGCCTGGACCACCCTCTACCCCCGCTGGCGTGTCCGCCCCCCTGAACAGGTCGCCGACGAGATCGGCCACCTTATCGAGCACTATGGCGTCCGGGAAATCTTCGATGATTCCGGCTGCTTTCCCGCCGGCCAGTGGCTCCGGAAATTCTGCGAACTCGTCATCGCTCGAGGTTACCCCAGCCGCGTCACGCTCGGCTGCAATATGATTCCAGGCGTTCTTTCCCAAGCCCAGTACGACCTCATGGCACGCGCCGGTTTTCGCTTCCTTCTGTTTGGACTCGAGTCCGCCTCCCAGGAAACCCTCTCCCAAATCCATAAATGCGGCAGGGCCGCCGACATCGAAAACTCCGTCCGCATGGCCAAACAGGCCGGCCTCGAACCCCACGTCACCTGCATGGTCGGATACCCCTGGGAAACAGAAGCCCAAGCCCGCGAAACCCTCCGCCTCACCCGTTCCCTCTTCGACAAAGGATATATCGATTCCCTCCAAGCAACGATTGTCATCCCCTACCCCGGAACCCCCCTCTTTCGAGAATGCCAGCTAAACGGCTGGCTCAAAACAGAAGATTGGGACCGCTACGACATGCGCGAACCCATCATGAAAACCCCCATGGCCGACGAGACGTTGATGGCTCTCACCCGTGGACTCTACCGCTCCTTCCTCACTCCCCGCTTTCTGTGGCGGAAAGTTCGCTCCATCCGCCGTTTGTCCGACGTCCGATACTACTGGCGCGCCGGACTCCGCGTCCTCGGCCACTTGTTGGATTTCCGCTCATAAAAAAAGCGCGGAGGAACTCCTCCGCGCTTCCTTCGCGTTCCGGACGCCCCGTCAGGCCAACTTGCGAAACACAAGACAGGCGTTGTGCCCCCCAAAGCCAAACGCATTGTTGAGCGCCACCCGGATGGGCGCTTCCCGCGCCGTGTTCGGCACATAGTCCAAATCACAGGCCGGATCCGGCGTCTCATAGTTGATCGTCGGCGGCACTACCCCATCGCGGATCGCCAAGGCGCAAACCACACTCTCAATTCCCCCCGCCGCCCCCAATAAATGGCCTGTCATGGACTTGGTCGAACTGACCATCAACCGCCGCGCATGATCGCCAAATACCGCTTTGATCGCCGCTGTCTCGCACCGATCGTTAAGCGGTGTGCTGGTGCCGTGAGCGTTGATGTAGTCCACCTCTTCCCGCGGAATACCTGCCCGCCGCAAAGCAGCCGCCATCGCACGCGCCGCACCCTCGCCGTCATCCGGCGGCGCCGTCATGTGATAGGCATCACAGGTCGCGCCAAGCTCAACCGCCTCACAATATATACGGGCACCCCGCTTCCGGGCGTGCTCGAGCTCTTCCAGAATCAGGATGGCAGCGCCCTCCCCCATCACAAACCCGTCCCGGTTCAGATCAAAAGGACGCGACGCCTTGGTCGGCTCCTCGTTGCGGGTGCTCATCGCTTTCATGATGGCGAACCCGGCAATTCCTAAAGCGCATATGGCCGCTTCGGCTCCGCCCGCCACCATCACCTCCGCTTCCCCCATCCTGATCTGTCGAACGGCATCTCCTATGCAATGCGCGGCTGACGCGCACGCCGACACCATGCCGTAATTCGGCCCCTTCAGGTTGTACGCAATCGCGATCAGTCCCGACGCCATGTTCGAGATCATCATCGGGATCATAAACGGCGATACGCGCGAAGGCCCCTTGTCCAGCAACTGCTTGTGTTGCGTCTGAAGGGTCCACAACCCGCCGACACCCGAGCCAACCACGACACCCATGCGCGTGGGATCTTCCCGCGAAGGTTCAAGCCCCGAATCCACCATCGCCATCTTCGCCGCCGCCATTGCGTAATGGGCATAGGGGTCCATCCGACGCTGTTCCTTCCGATCCACGAAGGCATCCAGGTCGAATTCCTTCACCTCCCCCGCAATCCGGGTCTCCATCCCCGAGGCGTCGAATTTGGTTATAGGCCCGATCCCGGATTCGCCGTTCTTAATCCGTTCCCAGAACCGGGCGAGGTCGCACCCGAGGGGCGAAACGACCCCCAGGCCAGTGACCACGACTTTTCTTGATTCCATTTCGGACTCCTGTTGAACCGGTCTTCCAATACCCCGGAACGGAAGCGGCCTTCCTCCGGCAGGAAGACGGCTCAGCTCTTGCCCTTCGCCTTCAGAAACGCGATGACGTCACCGACCGTCTTCAGCTTTTCCTGGTCCTGTTCCGAAATCTCCTCGCCAAACGCCTCTTCCAGCTCCATGACGAGTTCCACCAAGTCCAGCGAATCGGCCTTGAGATCCTCCACAATCGAAGCCTCCGGCTTCACCTGCTCCGGGCTCACACCCAGCTTGTCCACGATGATGTCCCTGACTTTTTCTTCCAATGACATGACCGTCTCCTTTCCGTTTGGGTTCCGTTCTCCGTTACATAACCATGCCGCCACAGACGGGAAGCACCTGCCCCGTCACATACGCAGCATCGTGACTCGCCAGAAATGCGACCGCCGCCGCCACATCCTCCGGCTGTCCAAGCCTCTTCATGGGAATCCACTCGCGCAGCCGCGCTTTCGCTTCCTCGGGCAGCTTGTCGGTCATCGCCGTAGCGATGAATCCAGGGGCCACCGCATTGACCCGAATCCCGCGGGATGCCAGTTCCTTGGCTGCCGCCTTCGTCATGGCGATCAACCCGCCTTTCGACGCCGCATAGTTCGCCTGGCCCGCGTTTCCCATGATCCCAACCACCGAGGCAATGTTGATCACCGCCCCGCTCTCCTGCTTGAGCATCGGCCGGACCGCGGCCTTCAACATGGCAAACGCCCCCTTCAAATTGATGTCCAACACCGCATCCCAGTCCGCCTCACTCATGCGAAGAATCAAATTGTCCTTCGTAATGCCCGCATTATTGACCAGAATGTCCAACCGCCCCCCCAACCCCGCAACCGCCTCTTCCACCGCCCGCCGGGCTTCCTCGAATTTGCTCACATCGCAGACCACCGCAACGGCTTTGCGTCCTAAAGTCTGAATTTCCGCGACAACCGGCGCCATGACGTCCGTATTCAAATCGCAGATCGCCACGTCCGCTCCCTCCTTCGCCAGCCGAAGAGCAATCGCTCGCCCAATCCCCCGCGCCCCCCCGGTCACCAGCGCCGTCTTCCCCAAAAGCCGACCGGCCGCCGAACTCGTCCCACCCGCCCCCCTTTGTCCCTCAACCGGCACACTCTTGGCCAGGGCGGCCGCCAGCGTCGGCACATCGGAGACATTCAATAGGTCCGCCTTCTCCTCCATCCGCTTGATCAGACCGGTCAACACCGCCCCCGGCCCAAACTCGATGTAACGACCCACCCCCATCTCCTTCATCGTCTCCACGCAGGCGACCCACTGGACCGACGAGGTCACCTGCCGCACCATCGCGTCACGGATCGCCCCCGAATCGCCGTGGGGTTTACCGGTTACGTTCGAAAGAACCGGAAACGCCGGTGCTTTGAATTCCACCCCCTCCAGCACCGCCCGCAACCCTTCGGCCGCTCGCGCCATCAGCGGCGAATGATAGGCCCCTGCCACCGGAAGCCGAACCGCCCGCTTAGCCCCTGCCTCCTTCGCCAAAGTTTCCGCCGCCGCGATCGCCGATTGAGAACCGCTCAGTACGATCTGCCCCGGCGCATTGAAATTGGCCGGCACCGCCCCCGCCGCTTCCGCAATCTCCAGCACCTTTTCATCCGGCAGACCAATCAAACTGATCATGCCCCCAGGCTCCGCTTCGCACGCCTCCTGCATCAGCCGCCCCCGAGCCGCCAAAATTCGCAAGCCTTCCTCGAACGTGATCACCCCGGCCGCATACAACGCCGTCCACTCCCCAAGGCTCAACCCCGCCGCCACGACCGGCTGTTCCGTTCGACCAGACTTTTTCCAAGCCTCCAGACAAGCCGCACTCACTGCGAAAATCGCCGGCTGGCAATGCACCGTCTTCGTCAGCTCCGCGGCCGGTCCCTCAAAGCAGAGTTTCGCCAGATCATACCCCAACACCTCGTTCGCCTTGTCAAACAGGGCTTTGCATGAAGACCAAGACACCGCCAAATCCCGCCCCATGCCGGGCGTCTGCGCCCCCTGTCCAGCAAATATCCACGCGCTTTTCACCGTCTCTCTCCCTTCATAACTGAATCACAGAAGCACCCCAGGTCAGGCCGCTGCCAAACGCAACCGTTAGAATCCGATCCCCCGGCCGAATGGTCCCACCCCGCACCGCTTCGTCCAGCGCGACGGGGATCGAGGCGCCCGACATGTTCCCCGTCCGTTCCAAATTAAGGTAAAACCGCCCAATGGGAAGCTCCAGCCGCTCCGCAATCGCTTCGATAATCCGCTGATTGGCCTGATGGGGTATCACCCAGGTAATGTCCGCCAATGTGCATCCCGCCTTTTCAATGGCATCCCGCGCCGCCTGCGCCATGTTCACCACCGCATGGCGAAAAACCTCCCGCCCGCTCATCCGAATGGCATGTTCGCGCGCCGCCACCGTCTCGGCCGATGCCGGTTTTCGACTTCCCCCTGCCGGAACCACCAGCAGGTCCGCTAACCGCCCGTCGCTCCCCATCGCCGTGGCCAGCAACCCTCGACCATCCTCGGCCCGCGTCCAAATCACCGCGCCCGCCCCATCGCCAAAAAGTACACAGGTCTGCCGGTCCGTCCAATCCACAATCGAACTCATCTTTTCCGCACCAATCACCAACGCATGCCGCACGGCGCCATTCTCCAGAAAACAACGAGCCACTTCCGAAGCGTAAATGAAACCGGAACAGGCCGCTTCCATGTCAAAACAGAAGGCCCGTTCGGCACCCAACGCCCGCTGAACCAAACAGGCCGTGCTCGGCAGGAGATGATCAGGGGTCACGGTGGCCACAATAATCAAATCCAGATCCGTCGCGTTCAGCCCCGCCGCCTGGAGCGCCCGCTCCCCCGCCTTCGCCGCCAGATCAGAAGTCGCTTCACCGGGCGCCGCAATCCGCCGTTCCCGAATTCCCGTGCGAGTTCGGATCCACTCGTCGGATGTGTCCACAATCTTGGTGAAATCGTCATTGCTCATCACCCGGGCAGGCAAATAGGAACCCGTGCCCGCAATCACCGCACGCACGCGATGACCCGGCAGATTCTGGCTGATGGGATGCTGGGTTTTCATGAGGTTGGCAGCTTTTGAATCTCCGCAACAATCGCCTCGTTCAATCCATGCCCAATCCATTCCCCCGCCACACGGATCGCATGGAAAATCGCTTTCGCCCGCGACGCCCCGTGCGTCACAATGCAAACCCCGTTGACCCCCAACAACGGCGCCCCCCCATACCCCTCCGGGTCCAACTTGTCTTTGAGCGATCGGATCGCCCCCCGCAACAAAAACAACCCCAGAAGCCGCATCGGATTGCGAGTAAACTCCTGCCGAATCCAATACCCCACCGCATGCGCCGCACTCTCCGCAGTCTTCAACAACACATTGCCCACAAACCCGTCACACACAATAACGTCCGTTTCGCCTTCGAATACATCGTGCCCTTCAACATTGCCCCGAAAATTTAAACCGCTTTTCTGCAGGAGAGGAAAAACCGATCGCGTGAGCGCATTCCCCTTCCCCTCTTCCTCCCCGTTGCTCAAAAGCCCGACCACCGGATGCTCCACCCCCAGAATCTCCCGGGCATAAACCGTTCCCATCACGGCAAACTGAACCATCTGCTGGACATCCGGCTCAATGTTCGCCCCCGCATCAATCAGAATGACCGGCCGCTTCTTCGTCGGCATCACCGTCGCAATCGCCGGACGAATCACCCCCTCGAGCGTCCGAAGTTTCAAGTGGGCCGCCCCCATGAACGCACCGGTATTGCCCGCCGATACCGCCGCATCCGCCTCTCCCTTCCGTACCAGCTCAATCGCCCGCACAATCGAACTGTCCCGTTTCTTCATCACGGCCTGCGCCGGAGATTCCCCCATCCCAATCACTTCACTCGCAGGAACCACCTCGATCTTCGGCGAAGCGTTCCGATGGCGCGCCAGCTCCGCCTGGATCGCCACCTCTCCCCCCACGAGAAAAAGACGCCCCACAAAGGATAGCTCCCGCGCCGCCCACAGGGCCCCGGCAACAATCTCGGAAGGCGCAAAATCGCCCCCCATGGCATCCACCGCAATACGCATGGACGTCAGTCTGCCTCGGCCGCAACGACCTGACGGCCTTTATAATAACCGCAGGAAGGGCAAACCCGGTGAGGCCGCTGCGGCATCCCGCACTTGGGGCAGGGAATGGTCCCCTGAACCGGCCGCCTGTGGGCGGCCTTCCGTGACCTTACCCGGCTCTTCGACGTCTTTCTTTTCGGAACAGCCATGCTTCACTCCGTCAGGTTGAGCGCATCCAACTTCTCCCACCCCGGAACGGAAAACCCCCTCGGACAATGACACTCTTTCTCGTTGAGGTCCTGTCCGCATCGGGGACACAGCCCCCGACATGTTTCCCGACAGACGGGATGAGACGGAAAAGTAAGAATGGTATCTTCCCGGAAATCGTCCGTCAAGTCCAGCTTCAACGTCAACGGATCGGGGCACGCGTACGACCGAACAAAATCCCCAACCAGAATTTCCCGCACAAAAGACCGGGTGCACCGAACGCATACAAACGATACTCGACAGGAAAGAACCCCCCGAACCAAAACCTCCCCCGGGAGCAGGTCCACGCTCAACCGATAGTGAATCGGCGTTTCCACCTTCACCGCCCCATCCCGCAGATCGGCAATAACCTCTTCTTCGTCCCCTTCCACCAACTGGGTCCCCGGCTTCAGACGCCCCACATCCAGAATCATACCCTGCCCCCCCCTTCCAACGCCCGCCTCCCCCGAACCCATTCCTCGATGCGCCGATGGACGGCAGGAGGTACGAGCTCTGAGGTCTCTCCTCCCCGCTCCGCAATCTCCCGAACCACGCTGGAACTGATGTAACTCAATGCCTCCTTGGGCATTAAAAACAACGTTTCCACTTCCGGCGCCAACTTTCGGTTCATCAGAGCCATCTGAAATTCATACTCGAAATCGGAATACGCCCGAATCCCCCGAACCAACACCCGAATCCCTTTCCGCGCCGCGTAAGCCACCAGCAGCCCATCAAACGGCTCCACCTCAACATTGGAAAGATGCTGCACCGCCTCCCGCGTCATCGCCACCCGATCCTCCAACGAGAACATCGGACTCTTCCGCGGAGGGACTGCCGCAATCGCTAACACGACACGTCCGAAAATGCGGGACACCCGCTCCACTACATCCAAATGGCCCAGCGTCAACGGGTCAAAGGTGCCCGGATAAATCGCCGCTCGGTTCACCTGCCGCTCCTTGCAAGTCCTATCAGCTTATTCTGTCCGTACCGTTTCTCCCAGACCACCCGCCAACCTTCCGCATCCCAGGAGGAAGTCCAAGAAGGTCCCTCCATAACAAAAACACCCCCGCTTTTCAAGAATCCGTTTTCTCCCACCTTCGCCAATAACTCCCCTACCCACTCCACCCCCTCCTCGTAAAGCATAAAAGGAGGATCTATGAAAATAATATCAAATGACGTTTCGGCCGGCTTGCTCAAAAAACGCCACACATCCGCACGAATCAGCCGAAGCCCTTCCCTCCTTTCCTCACCCTCTTCCCAACACAGATTTTCCACGTTCTCCTTAAGTATGGTGTAAACACGACCATCCCGTTCCACCCACCAAACCTCTGCCGCCCCACGGCTCCACGCCTCAATCCCCACCACCCCCGATCCCGCAAACAGATCGAGAAACCGGCACCCCAAAATCCGTTCGCCTAAAATCGAAAAAAGCGCTTGCCGCACCCGATCCTGCATCGGCCGAACCCCCGCCTGCGGTACACGAACCGTCCTCCCCCCTAGCCTCCCACCTGTCACGCGCATCCCTTTTCCCTTCGAAATCAAAAAACTACTGACTCCATACGCTACAACAAAAAAATGAAATGGAAAATCCCATTCCCATCCCCTTCCGTATCTCCCCACCCGGCTGAACTCTTAAACTTTTTTACCCCAATCCGTTCCCTCCAAAAAATCCCCGCCTCCGTCACAACCCACACGGAATATATGCCTCCTCACGAATTTCATTTTGCGGGTCGACCCCTGCGCGCGAAAAGGTTCACGTGCCAAATCATCACGAATTCTCTCGCAAGGGAATTATACGAAAACAGCGCTGCGATCATGCCTATGTGGAAATAACGGTGTCCTCTCGCGCTTTGCGGAAGTTGCCGTCAATGCCGCGAATGTCAAAGCGCTTCCCGGCTTGCTCGCACGCTTTTCTTCCAACTGTGCCAACGCCCATTACCGATCGCGAACCCGCCAAAAACAACCAATTTTTGCGGGCAATCCCCTTGCTTGAAAAAACTTGCAGTGCGTGGACCGGGACCTTTTTAGGTTCTCAACAAATGCATCAACGCCATCTCTCCAAGACTGTAACCCATGATTCGGAGTGAAACAAATGGCGACCGACACGAAGTTGCGGTTGTTGGCAAAAGATAGGTTTGCCTGGACGGAAAGACTCGATGCCCTTATCGCCTTCCAACCCCCTTTTCCCGACTTCAATAACCCTCTCTTTACGACAGCCTGGGCTGGCTTTATTTAATTTGCTCGAAAAGTTGCCTTGTCTCAAAAAAAATAGTACCATTTTCACAATTCGTTACACTCCGTCGCCATCCTCGCCCGACGGCCACCCCCAAAACACAATCGCCCTCGAAAAGGAATGGAAATGAGCCTTTCCCACTGTTTTGCCTTGATCCAATGCCTTCTCCTCGGCTTGCTTCCGTTGGCAGCAACTCCCCAAGCTCAAGCGCAACTTCCGCCCCCTTCCGCCATCGGACCGGAAGAGTTCGTTTCCTACGCTTACATGGAACGCCCTTCGCTCTCCACCGACTCGAAGGGCCAACCCCACCTCGTCTGTGACAACGGAGGAAAAACCGATTTCATGAAATTCCACAAGGTCGACGGCCTGTGGAGCGGCGGCATTTTCGCGGTCGGCTCCCGTGGCGGCCGCTACAACGCCTCCCGCCTCTACGTCGGCCAGATCGAAGTGGACCCCCTCGACCGCGCCTGGATCTCCTGCAAATTCGGCACAAAAGAGTTCG
>CALHRZ010000010.1 GCA_938038445.1 uncultured bacterium
GGATCTATGGAAGGCCGTATTCCCTTCGGGCGATGGATGCGCCGGTTAGGGGGGGGATTACTATTTTTGGCGGGATGGGTGCTTGTCCTGTTGGCAATCGGCATTCCCGGCGTTTGGATTCCGCGGGAATGGTATAATCCTCCGGATCAACCGCTCGCCCCGGAGGTGCAGCGAATCCGATTTGTTCCGTGGAGAGGATGGATTCTTGAAAATGGGGTGTTGCATCTGCGGGGATGGCCGGGACCGCCTTTGGCGAAATTCGAAAGTCTGACGCTGGAATGGAAACCGGGGGCTTGGACGAAGCGCGGGTGGGGCATTGATCAGATTGTGTTTCGAAACGGAACGATTCTTCTCCCGCCGGAATACCCGTTTGCGGACATGCGAGGTCCTTTCATTTCGCTTGTGAAGTGGAAAGGGCGCGTGGTCGTGGAAAATCTTGATCTTTGGAGCCAGAAGATTCGGCGGGCGGAAGGCTGGTTAAGTATTCAAGGCCATCGGGGGGAGCTCGAAGAGATGATTTTGGAATGTGAAGGATCCGGTAGCGAATCGGCCATCTTGCGGGGTGGGGGGCACGTGGATTTCGAAAGCGGAACGTATGGCGGGCATTTTCAGTGGCAGGGCGATCCCATGGCTGTTGCCCGCTTCTTGCATTTTGTCCGGGCACGTCATGCGGTGGCGGTTTTGCAGCGTTTTTCCTTCAGAGCCCGGCTTCTTTCGGGCGAAGCCGAATTGGAAGGCCGCATCAAGTCACCCTGGAAGTTGTGTTTTGAGACGACGGCAGAGGGGCGGGATGGCCAGTGGGGAGCTTTGCCCTATGAACAATTTTTCCTCCGTCTCCGGTATAGCGGGGGGAAGGAAGAATCCCGCATTGTCCGTTTCGAACCCCTGGTTTGGCTGAACGATCGAGCGGTCGCCACAGCCAATGTGGAAGCCAATTTGTTCGAGAAGACGATCCAGGCAAGCGGTTTTTTTTCCGGGGATCCTCTCCGGCTTCTTTCGGGTTTTCCCGGGGTCGGGGGTGGAATCACCAACCGCATCCGATTCGAGGGGCCGGTTCGAATCCAAGGATCGGCGGTCTGGAACCTGGGAAAGGAGATGCCGCAGTCGGCCGATCTCAGTTTCGGGATGGAGAAGTTGGTCTGGCGTGGGATGTCCTTCGATCGGATTGTGGGTCGGTGTCAGGGCGAAGGAGTGAATTACCGGATTCCCGAGATTCGAGCCGACTGTCTTGGGGGTGTCATTACGGGAAGTGTGACACTCGTGTTCGGAGCATCGGAATTCAATGGGGAAGAAGGAAAAGGGGGTGGGGCGTTTTTTACGCAAGGGGTTGTGTCGGGCGTGGATTTGCGTCATGTGGCCAAGGAAATTCGGCCAGGATGGGAGTCGCGCAACCTTGGAGAGTTATCCGGCCATTTTGCTTTACGGGGACCTTTGGCCGCGGGATGGCCGCGTTCGATTGAGGGCGAAGGTTCGGTGCGGATACGGGAAGGGCGCCTTTTCCGGGTTCCGTTATTTGGCTTTTTGACGGAATGGATGGCGCGATTGATTCCTGGACTCGATATCAAACTGAGCCAGACCGAGGCGACTGCGGACTGGCGGGTTGCATCGGGCCGAGTGCGCGCAGAGAATCTTTGGGTGAATGGGGAGTGGATCAGCGTGAGTGCCCGTGGTGCGTGGGATTTTTCCGATGAGTTGGACGGTTATGCCCAGATTAAGCTTCTGAAGGCCGAATCGCTGATGGGCAAAACGCTTCGGGCGGTTTCGTGGCCTCTCAGCAAGCTCTTCGAGTTCCGCATTCGCGGTTCCCTTTCCGACCCCTCCTGGTATCCTGCGAACTTCAGTATGGATCTATTGGATCGGCTTGGGATGCGGGAGGAGAAGGGAAGGGGGGCGTCCTTGGAGCAGGTCGAGAGAGAAGGTTCGCCATGAGCGGGTCCGTTTATTTTCATACGTACGGCTGTCAAATGAATGAGCGGGACGGGGAGTCGGCGGCGGCCTGGCTTGAGGAAAGCGGTTTTCGGATTGTGGAGGAGGAAGAAGAAGCCGATGTTGTAATTGTCAACACCTGCAGTGTTCGGGAGAAGGCGGAGGAAAAAGCATTGGGAAAACTGGGTCTTCTTGCGGCCAGCAAACGGCGATATCCTGGCCGTTGTGTGGGGGTAATGGGCTGCATGGCCCAACGGTTGGGGGAGAGGTTGCTGGAACGGTTTAAGGGGTTGGATTTTGTGATCGGTACCAGCCGTTTGCATCGGCTGGCGGAAGTGATTCGGTGCGTGCAGGAAGGGGGAGGACCTGTGGTGGAAGTGGGTGAGGCGGAGGAGGAGCGACCGGAGTTGGAACCTTTTCGGAAGCCTGTGCATCCGATCGCGTTTGTCAATATACTTTATGGGTGCAACCGGCGATGTAGCTATTGTATCGTACCCTCGGTTCGGGGAAAAGAACGGAGCCGGTTGGCGAAAGCGATTTTGGCCGAGATTACGGAGCGAGTACTCAAGGGGGTTCGGGACGTTACGCTCTTGGGACAGGATGTGATGGCGTATGGTCGTTCTGCAGCGGTTTGGGGGGATGATACGGCCTTTTTTTCGTCACGGTTTCGGGAACCTTTTCCGCGTCTTTTGGAAGCGGTTTCCCGGATTCCGGATCTCTGGCGTGTGCGGTTCACTTCAGGACACCCGTCCGGCTGTACGGACGAACTGGCATGGGCGATTGCCGAACTTCCTCCTGTATGCGAACATCTGCATATGCCTCTGCAATCGGCTTCCGACCGCATTCTCCGCCGGATGCGACGAGGATATACGGTCGAGGCGTACAGGGAGGCGGTTACGCGTCTGCGCGCGGCGGTTCCGAACCTGGCGTTGACGACGGACGTGATTGTGGGATTTCCAGGAGAAACTGAGAACGATTTCGAAGCGACGCGGGCGTTTATGGACGAAATGGGGTTCGACAATGCCTTCATTTTCAAATATTCCGCCCGGCCTGGCACGCCGGCGGCGGCATGGGGGGAGACCGTATCCGAAGAAGAAAAACAGCGGCGCAATCAGGTTTTGCTGGCGGATCAGAACCGACGGAGCCAGGCGATTCACGACCGACTGATCGGACAGACATTGGAAGTATTGGTGGAAGGGCCGAGTCTGCGCAATGCCGAACGGTGGAGTGGAAGGACCCGGACGAACAAAATTGTGGTATTTCCCAATCCCGGAAGGGTTCAAATCGGCGATCGGGTTTTGGTTCGAATTGAACGGGCGATGCCCCAAACGTTGTACGGCGAGGTCGCACAAAATGAGTGAACTGGCACGATGGGCAATGGTTACGGCGGCATTGGGGGGAATTGGCGGGTTGTGTCTTTTAGGTCGACCCGGCTCCGCGAAAGCATTTCTGGAGCGTTTTCCTCGCAACGGGTTGCTGGGATGGATATTGTCAGCGGTTGCTTACGGGGCCGGGGCTGTTGCGCTATGGCATGCGCCGCCCGAATGGATGGCGGGGTGGCGAGATACCCTCTGGGTTTTGGCCCCTGTGGCATGGCTTATGACGGGATTTTTTCTCGATGAACTACTTGCCCCCCGTGCGTTGGGCGGTTTGTTACTGCTTGCCGCTTCGCCGATCCTGGATGCCGCTCGCTTTCACCCTTCGCCGGCCCGGATCGTGGTGGTGTTTTTAGCCTATGGGGGTGTAGGGTTTGGCCTTTGGTGGGTCGCAAGTCCGTGGGGGTTTCGACAAATGATGCGGCCGATTCTCGCGGCGCCGGCGCGCATTCGTTTGACCGGCGGTATCCTATTGTGCGTGTCCGCACTTTTGGCTGCACTGGGCGCGGCGGTGTTTTGAATGTTATGAAGCGAACAAGAGATCAGGCCGGTCGCCGCAACTGAGAATCCGGCCTGGCGAGGGGATGTTCTCCCAACTCGTTCCGTTCCAGCGGCGCCGTCGGTAGAGAACGCCGAACGGGAACGAAGCGGCGGAGCCTCCCTGCCCTCCGACGAGTTCACTTCCCCGCCGCACATTATCCGCCATCCATGCGGGGAGACTGAGGTGGTAGGGGTTGCGGCTCACCTCTCCGACATGGAACGTCAGAGCGGTCATTTGTTCGGCCAGAAGGTTGGGAGGGATTTCAATGAGAACGTTTGGTTTGGGAATGGGGGCCCAGAATTCGGTTTCGACGAACCACAGGGGGTAAGATACGGCTCCTTGCGCGAGGGCGTCGAGGGCGAGTTCGGCCACTCCTTGATGTGTGGTATTGGCCTCCCCTGCATGAGGAGAAAAAATCACGTGAGGTTTTTCATCTTTGAGCAGGGCGATGAGCCGTCGGACCGAACTCTGCCAGTTTTCCGGGGCGGCGGCTTTGGCCTGGGGGTTGATGTTTTCCAATCCTCCTTCGGCCGCCAGGAGACAGCGGATTCCAAGATAGCGGCAGGCGTTTTGAAGTTCGAGGTATCGGGCGGCACGTCGGGCTTTATTGCTTCCTAAAGTGACGCATAGGTTGGTAATTCGCCATCCTGCTTCGCGCATCAAGCGGAGTGGCCATGAACCCATGATGCATTCATCGTCGGGATGGGGGGAAAGAAGAAGGGCATGGGGCGCATCGGGGGCAGGGGGGGGAAAGGGAGGGAAGGGAGCCTGTCCCAGCGGGCACCGCCTGGCTTCTTCCAGGAGTGCGAGCCAACGTTCGATAAATTCGGCATAGGTATTCATCGAGGTTCTCGCGAGAGGTTGGGAAGGCTTGCAGCGGCGACAGCCTGCCCGTGACGTTTCATCCGTTCATCCGGAAAGTGAAAGGCGATTCGTTCGGACAGTTCGGGGAACTCCTGTTGCAGAACGGTTCGGGCCGTCTGGAGCAAAATATTGCCGCCTTCTCCGGTCATAACACGCCCCAAAACGAGGATATTTTCGATGAGGTAGAAATCCGCGTAGTGCGCGATGGTGTAGCCGAAATAAACGCCGAGGGTTCGATAGATTCTCGCGGCGCGTGGATCACCCTGTTTCAACAACGACTGGACTTGTTCGAGCCGCACGGGCAGGGGGGTGTCGGGGGAAACGGGAATGCCCGCTGGTTTCATCAGCCGACCCACGGCCTGCTGGGAAAAATAAAGGGCACCGCAGCCCCGGTCGCCACTCCATTCGTCAACCGGCGCATGGGGGTTATAATCCACGGGCGCAAAAGCCAGTTCGTTGAGCCAGGTCGTAATGGTTCCACGGGCGGTCACATAACCGGCGGCTTCCGACGATCCCATCGCGATACCTATTAAACTGTTCCGATTGAGCGCCATGGAACCGGCCAAGGCGGTGACTTCTCCGTCGTTGACCACTTCGAAGGGAATGTTGCGCCAGGCTTGCTGCATTTCGAGAAAGAGGTCTCGTACTCGAGACTCGAAGAGAGGGCGCGGGACGCCTCGAAAGAGGGAAGCCACTTTGACGCGGTTGTTCACGTAAACGCCCGCCGCGCTGCCTCCGATGGCATCCACCCCAGGCAAATGCTCGGCACCCCGCCGGAGTGTTTCCATGATCCGTTCATAATGCCATTGAGGGTCGGACTGGCTGACAGGATTCCAGGGCATCTCGTCGCTGAAGACGACCTCGCCGTCCACCACGGCAGCGACTTTGCGGTCGCTGGCGCCGAGATCGAATCCCAGCCGGCATCCGTCGAGATGGCGCCCGAGGGGGCGCGTGGGTTCAAAGGGGGGGGGGATGTCTCTTCGATCGCAGGGCACGACTTCAAAGGGCCTTTCGTAAACCTGATCGCCCATAAGGGCTGCGTCGAATTTGCCGGTCGGGGTTTCTGCGAAGTGACGTTTAAGGTGTTCGAATGCGGCAGGAGGTGCGGCCACATAGAGTCGGTACCCTCCCCGGGACCAGAGGAAGAATTTCACCAGACGTTCCAGATAAAAAGGGTTAGCGGTTGGCGCTTCGGGGTGGCGGTCAGGGAGAAGGAGTGTTTCGAACAAAAAACGGGCGCCATCCGCTTGTTCCAGGGCGATGGCGATGGGCACGGCGGCATTGGATTCAGCCGCCATACGGCGAAACCGACGGTTAAACAGAATGGGGGGACGAAACTCGGGGTCCAAGTCGGGCACGATCCGAGGGGGAGGAAGCATGAGTTCACCAAGGCCAGTGGTTTTCATACTTTTTTTTTACCGGGAACGGCGGTGGAAGTCAAGAGGGGGGCAGACTCAACGTGCAAAACACCCGCAGGGGGATCCTTGATGCGAGGGGTCGGTGTCCGAGAACTGTTGCATCCCGTTGATGGCGAGTGTCGGTATGGTGTTCTGCAAAAACTGAGAAGAAAAGATCAGGAGGCATCACCAGCAGGAATTGCCTAAGGAGGATGCGCCCATAGCGTTAGTCCATCAAATATGTCGAATATAGAACGATCGAATTGGAACTGAGCGTTGTCTTATTCCGGAACTCATTGGTGAAAACCATAAAGAGTGAAAGAGACGCTGTTCAAGGCGACCGAAGCATTCTGTAATTTGCACAGTTCTCCGGGCGGAAACAGAAGGGAGCAACGCATTAAATCGAGATTTCCGTCATAGAATGGTTAAGTGTCGAAGGAAGGAGTTCTATTTGCAGTATCGGAACGTTGAGCGGTTGCCGCGCAATCTCTCTTGGCAGCCAATCCCTCCGTTGCCGCTCATATGAGGAAATGGACTGATCGGAGAATCTTCTGTCCGTCGTTACATAAAATGATGCCGGCGGTTTATCACACTTCTGGAAGTGTGATAATCGTTTTCCGAAGCCAAATGAGCCGGATGTTCTTTCCGTGTCTGGTTTTTCGAGCCGATCGGGTTTCGTGAAATGGGCGGGAAGCGGGAATATAAAGGCTGGTCGCCATAAAACGCACACTTTCTTCCATGGCCGTTGGAAGGTATCCTCTCGGCGAGGGAGTGCGGAGTGTGAGGATGGCGCATGGCAGATCCTCGCATGGGTTTGCTCTGCGCCGGACTGCGCTCAGTCGCAGTAGGAGCCGACGAAGCCGATCATCATAATTGGTTTCAGGGCGAGCGACGGAAGGGGCTCCACGTATTGGGCGAAAAAACTTGTCGGGCGAGGCTTGATGCGGTATGTTTCTGAACTTGTTTGTGGGCCGCTAGCTCAGTCGGTAGAGCACATGACTTTTAATCATGTGGTCGCGGGTTCGATTCCCGCGCGGCTCACCACTTCGAACTCTATCCTTTTGTAGAAGGATTGATCCTAGACCTTTTTTCTGATTTCGTTGGCAAGGGATTCTCGAGCGCCACTGTGGGCGGGGAACAATCGGATTAGCATGCGGATCGCGGCATAATAGACGGCGAGGAGTATTAGAATGGCGGCCATACAGATGCCGCTGAGTTCAAGTCCGGCGTAAAAGGCGGCGGCTGGATCATGCCCGTCGTGGCGAAGGTAGCGGTTGGGGGGAACTGTAACGCTTGGAAGCGGGCGTTGCGATTGCAGAGAATGGGCCAAATCGGTCATGGGTCAGCTCAGGAGGGAGATGATGAGGCAGCCGGCGATGATCGAGCCGATCTGGCCGGCGACGTTCACGCCGACGGCGGGCATTAGAAGAATGTTCGACGGGTCTTCTTCCTGGGCCAGTTTTTGCACAACCCGAGCGGACATGGGGAAGGCCGAAAGGCCGGCCGCTCCGATCATCGGGTTGATTTTCCGACGCAGAAAGAGGTTCAAGAACCGGGCAAACAGAACGCCGGCAGCGGTATCGAAAACGAAGGCGAGCAATCCGAATAGAAGGATGAGGAGTGTTTTCAGGCGCAGGACCGATGTTCCGGAAAGCGAGGCGCCGATGGCTAGACCGAGAAAGAGCGTGACGATGTTGGCCAGTTCGTTTTGGGCGGTTTTCGAAAGGCGCTCGACGCAACCGGAGACGCGCAAAAGGTTCCCGAGCATCAGCGGTCCCACCAGGATCAGTCCTTTCGGAAGAAGCAAACCCGTCAGGAGGATGAACACGACGGGGAACAGAATGAGTACGCGCGGGGAAACAGGCCGATGGGGATCGGTTTCCATCCGAATACGGCGTTCGGCACAAGGGGTGAGAAGGCGGATGACCGGCGGTTGAATGAGCGGCACGAGAGACATGTAGGAGTAGGCGGCAACGACGATCGGTCCAATCCACTCGGGCGCAAACATGCGGCCCACCACGATGGAGGTTGGCCCATCCGCCGCGCCGATGATGCCGATGGCGGCCGCTTCACCGACCGAAAAAAAACCGGGCTTTACAAAGTTGACCGCCAGCGCGACTAACGCGGTCAGAAAAATACCGAGGCACGGGGGGCCGCCGAAAAAGAGGGTCACAGGCTGTCGGAGCATCATGGAGAAATCAATCATGGCGCCGATGCCGACAAAAATGAGGATCGGAAAAAGTTCTGTCTCGATGCCGACCCGGTAGAGGAGGGAGAGAAAACTGCCGGTCATCGCAAGAGGGGAGCCTGGAAAATTGACCAGGAGGCAACCGATTCCGATTGGAAGCAGCAGCAGCGGTTCATACCGTTTACGGATGGCGAGCCAAAGGAGGAGAAGGCCAACTCCCACCATGGCGTATTCGCGCCAGGTTCCAATCGTCCACAAGGCATTTGCAATATTTGGCATCCGGCATTATCCTGGGATCGAAAACAGAAAAAATCTACCGAAAAGCCTTTCGGGATGACAAGCATAACCGGACAGGTGCTTTCAGTATTTGAGCGAAACATGATGGATTTCGCCGGGGGAATGCAGGACATTTTGTTTTGGGATTTGTTTCGGTCACGATTCTCCGCGCGTTTTTCTGCCTTTGCGGGAAAACGCAGAAGCATTAATTCTCTCGGCTGGAGGAGTAGGCTTTCATGAAAAAAGGGTCGCATTCGATTCGTTGGAGTGTTGTTTGGGGATTGGCTGTGATCGTTGCCCTGTGCCATCGGAAGGCTAACGCGGCCCCTGGGACAGCGTCTGCCTTTGTTGGCCGGGAGGGCGGCGCGGCGGGCTGGATTCCGACGAACCCGATCGAGTGGGGAATCGCTCACGGAGTCTTTGGCCTGGAGGGCGGCGCGGGTTGGATTCAAGGGCAAGAAGGTTACCGAATCGGCGGGAATGTGACACTGGCCGATGGTCGAAGCGGACGGCTGCATTTTCCGATCAGCGAACTGCTCTTTTCTTATCGAGCGCCTATCGGGGTGTTGCGCGCCAGCATGGAACTCCCGACGGTGCTTCGCATCGTGGGAACGGTGCAGAGCTCTCTCGCCGATGGGACGGGTGATGTGGAGGACCGGGATTGGCTTTTTACTCCCCGCCGTGTGGATATTGAATCGAGGAGCGACAATGAAACGTCGTTGTGGATGGCCGATCTTGCGCTGCATATTCCGATCCCCTCCCGTTTGCCTGTTGCATGGACGATACGGGGCGGTTATCGTTATGAATCCTTTGATCACCAAGTCACCAATTTGCGCCAGTGGTATCCGATACGGCCGGATATGGGAGAAGACCGGGTGAGCGGTCTCGTCGCCACCTATGAAACGCGCTATCATATTCCTTACGCCGGTGTGGGATGGGAGTGGGGGACGAATATGGTGAGCGACGTTCCGATTCATGTGCATTTTGTGGGGCATCTGGAGGGGTTGGCTGTTCTGATGACCGATGAAGACCAGCATTTACTGCGGGACAAGGAAACGGAGAGTGTGATGACGGGGTTTGGAATATCGGCGGGGGGAGAATTGCGATTGGTTGTTGCGGAACGATTGACGGCGGGATTGAGCGGTTCCTTCTGCTCAATCCGCGCGAGCGGGCGTCAGAAACAATACGCGTTGGTCCGTGGGCGTCGGTATTTAATTGGGGAGATCGATAGCGAGAATGAGCATGACCGGTGGATGCTGATCGGCTGGATTGGGATTCGGTTCTAAAAACGGGGTCAAGATGAGGGAACAAATCTCACGACACGATCGGATCATTTTGGAAGATCTGGCCAAGAAGGTTCAGGACGCGGCCGAAAGCGAACGGATGAAAGAGCGGGTGGCCCGGTGGTATACCCACAACAGTGGGCGATCCCGCGAGGCGATTGTTGTTGTGGAACTTGGAGGGTTCATGGATGAGTTCATGGCGCCGTATCCTTGCCAATGCGAACATCCGTTGGCGCGTGAAATCGAACGCTCCCTCCGATGCCGGCTGGTTAACGAGAACGAGGTGGGGGACGATAAGGTCATTACGGCGGATTATTTGGTTTCTCTTCCGGTCCGGTTCCGCCCTTTCAACCTTGAGTTTTCGTTAGTCCATGCCCGGGATGGACTGGGGCGAAATCTGGGTTATCGGCAGGTGGATTTTCCTGTTAAGGACCTTTTGCGGGAACTGCCACGGCTGGAACGCTCCGTTTTTGGAGTGGACAGGGAGGAGGCGGAGAGAAGGCGCGAACAGATTGAAGATTGGATTGGCCGGTGGCTTGCCGTTCGCCTTTGCAATGGCACACTCAATTGGGCGCTCAGTCTTTCTCGTTATGCCATTCATCTGATGGGGGATGAAGCCTTGTTTGTGGCGATGGCCGAAAGTCCGGGTGCTGTCCATTGTCTTTATGATCGGATCGGGGAGGAACTGATAGCCTTCATGGAATGGCAGGAACGGGAAGAACTGCTTACCTTGAACAACGCCAACGATTACACGGGAGCGGGCAGTTATGGGTTTACGGACGAACTGCCCGCCGCCGGCTGGTCGGGAACGGTGCGAATTCAAGATCTATGGGGAAATATGAATTCCCAGGAAACGGTCTGTGTATCGCCGGCCATGTTTGCCGAGTTAGCGTTTCCTGCCTATGAACGAATTGCGCGCCGTTTTGGATTGCTTTATTACGGCTGCTGTGAACCCGTCCATGACTTGTGGGACTCTTGTCTCTCCCGACTTTCCAATCTCCGGAAAGTTTCCATTTCACCATGGTGCGACGAACGAAAAATGGGGGCCCGGATTGCAGGAACAGGCATCATTTATTCGCGAAAGCCAAGTCCGAATTATTTAAGCGCCGATCGGTTTGATGAGGAAGCGTTCCGCGAGCATTTGCGCGCAACCTTTGAAGCCGCCCGGGCATGCGCCTTGGAAATTATCATTCGGGATGTTTACACCGTGCGGGACGATCGGAAACGGCTGGGCCGGGCTGTTGCGATCATTCGGGAATTGGCGGATCGCTATCGTTCGTGACCGGGATCGATCCAAAAGCAAAGGCGACAGGGCTGGGGATCTTGGCGATTCGTTTGTGTTCTTCCAATGTGGTGCGGTCGGCGCTAATGGAATAGATGGCGATTTCGTCCTGATGTTGCGATCCGGCAAGAAGAAAACGGCCGTCGGGGCTCAGAATCATTCCGCGGGGCCATGAAACGGTGGCGTGTCGGCCGAGGAGTTGCAACGCCCCGGAAGGGTCCGTTTGGAGAATGACGATTTCATCGGCGCCGCGGTTGGAAACAAAGAGAGTTCGGCCGTCGGGATGTAACCGGATTTCGGCAGGGTAATTCTCGCCGGTGAAGAAAGGGGGGCGGACAGATTGGTGGAGGATAAGAGAAAGGCTGCCATTATCCTGGCGAAAGGAGAGAATCGAGGAGTCGAGTTCGCCCGTGGCCCAGAGGAACCGGCTGTCGGGCGAATAGACAAGGTGACGAGGGCCCGAAGCGGGGGGGCAGGAAATTCGCGCAACGAAACGCAGCGCTTCGGATTCGATTTCAAACAGAAAGAGGGCATCCTGTCCCAGATCGGCTGCAACGAGCCAACGTCCGTCCGGTGATGCGGTTGCGGCATGGAAATGAGAGGATTCCTGGCGCGAAGGGACAGGACCCCGGCCGGGTTGGCGGAAGACCGTTTCCAAGGAAGGGATTCCAACCGGGTCAAGGCGGAAGAAGTACAGTTCTCCGGTTTTATAATGAGAAGCGACCAACCGCCGGCCCTGATCGAAACAGCACACGTGGCAAGGAGAACCTTGGCCGCACGGAACAGCCGCCAGCGGCTGGATTTTCGGTCCGTCCGATTCAATGCGGAAGAGGGCGACCTGGCCTTGGGAGGACGAGAAACCCGTCTCTCCCGTTGAATAGAGCCGGTCTTGGCAAACGGTCAGATAGGTTGGGTTGAAGAGTGTCTTGGGGGGAAGCAGTGGATGCGGGGGGTCAAGAGAGCCGGTATCGGCATCGAAAAGGGTGCCGTAGAGCCCTGCGGAACCTCGGACGGAATAGGTGCCGATTAAGAGGGGGATTTTCATGCACGAAGGGATGCAAGAACCGATTCCACAAACGCGGCGTCGCGCTGGGCGTTTGTGAGGACGTGGTTGAGCGTGAAGGGACCGTCTTCCCCAACGCACCCTTTGACGAATTCCAATGTCAGGGTGGTTCTCGGATTGTTGCGGAGAATATGAGGTAAAAGGCGGTGATAATCCAACGGGCACTCTTCGAGAAAGGCATAGCCCTTTCGGTCCGGTCGTGGCGCCTGGAGGTGGAGATGGCGGATACGGTCGCGGAAACGATCGGCCAAGGCCATTGCTTTTTCGGTGTCCGTGAAATCATAGGGTTGGTAACAAATACCGACATCGAATTCGGGGAATCGGTCGAGAAACGCCTGTCCAACCTCGGGAGGATCGAAGAGAGTAGCCGCATGGAGTTCGGCGACCATTGTGATTCCGCGGGCGCGAGCGTTTTGATACCAATGGGCGAACCTTTGTCCGATTGTGCGAAGCTGTTCTTCGGTGGCCTCTGCGCCTTTAACGCCAACAGCGAGCATGATCTTGAGGGCAGGCGTTCCAAGAACTTCTGCTTTGTCGAGAATATCCTCTTGGAGGCGGGCTTCTTCCCGGGCGTCGGGGCCGTCGAGGTGGAAGCGGGGATAAACACCGATATAGGGGAACGAAATGCCCAATTCATCTGCTTGCCCGCGAATCTCTCGTGCCTCGGCCAAGAAGGGATTGCAGATATGCCACTGCCAGACTTCGAGTTGATGGAATCCCTTTGCTCGGGCAAGGGGCATGAGTTCCTGAAGGGTATAGCGGGGATTGCGACGGCCGGTCCACCGATTTGGCTCGAGCGCAATGGTGCCGAGAATAGCCGAAAAGGGTTGGGGCGGGATGGAAGGGTTCATGACATGGTCCTTTGTTGTCTAGATTGGGGGGGCTGTTTCGCAATATGCCGTGACGCCTCGGGGCGGTACGGCGGCGGTGATGCGCCCGGTGAGTCGGTCGCGGACCGGGCAGGGCAAGGGAAAGGGGTCGGGGCGCTCGTTGATCAGGATCACGAGGCATTTCTTATCCGAGGAAGTCCAACGGTATTGGCGAACCGGCAAATCGAGAGGCCGCGCGTTGGGAAACAGTTGTCGGTAAAGTCGGGCTGCTTGGATTTCATCGGCGGGAACAGCGCCGAGGTAGATTGCGCGGCCTTTGCCGATCGATCGTTCTGAGAGGGCCGGGCGGCTTTTGTAGCGGCCCTGGGCATAAACACCGAGAATTCGAACGGTATTGTTGCATGGGGCCAGCACTTCGCCGTGGCGCGCGTCGAAACGGATCCGTTCGGTCCTTACGAGGATGTCGAGAAAGGGAGGGACAGGCTCCGGCCGTTGATGCACGGTTCCGCGGGTATGGTCAAAAACGGCTCCGGTGTAGGACTCGAGAGGAATGTAGCGGGCAAGTTGAACGCCGAAGAGATCGGAGAGAAGCCCCGGTGGGGGTGTGTTGCGTTGCGCTCCATTACGGTTACGTTCTCCGGCACCGGGAAAACAGAGGAACGAGCCTCCTGCTTTGCAGAAGCGCTGCAATTTTTTGACCAGCGGCGGTTCGAGGATGTCCAGATCCGGCGCGATCAAGGGGATCTCGGGGTTCCACTCTTCGTCTTCGTGGACAAAACGCGGAGCAAGGCCCACCCGATGCAGGGGGTTAAAGACGGCATGAAGGGTTTCCCGAATCCACATGGGCAGGCGTGTATGGGAAGCGTCGGGGAGTTGAATTTCCATCCAGAAGGATGCTTCGCTGGAGCGGTCGCGGCCCAGCATATTGAGAGGGCTGACCAGGATTTGGGATTTGGCCTGGAGGGTGGCGCCGTTCAATTCCGACGAAAGGCAGCGGATTTCACGAATCAACCGTTGGAGGTCGCGATAGACTTCACGGGGTTTGCGGTCCCGTTCCAGAATAGGAGCATGTCGCCATTCGCAGCCAGTTCGAAATCGGCGCCAGTGGAACCAGAGCAGGGTACGGGCGCCGTTGGCGATGCATTCGAGAGACCATAGGCGCCGCCAGGCGGGGTGGAGGCCGCCGGACGTAGAAAGACTAGAACCGACTTGGTGTTCAAGAACGCGAAGCGGGAGTTGGGGCGCCAGGCTGCGCATGAGGGCCAGATGGAGGGCGGGGTGCCCGGCGTCGGGCATCAGTTCGGGATATTGATGCACGCTCACGGAATCTACGCACTGTGTCTGTTGTTCGCGTTGGAGGGCGAAGAGGCGCTCCAAAACCGGCCAAGTGGCGCTAGCCGCCACGAATGTGGAAGGGCGCACATGCGCACGAACGATTTGGGCTTGATCGAGCAGGAAACGGGCCATGCCTTCATGGCAGAAGCGGTTATAGGCGAGGATGTGCTGGGGACTTCGGGTGCATTGCATCAGGGTGGGGGCGGGAATCTGTTCGAACTGTTCCACTTCCTGGTTCCAGAAGGAGAGTCCCCATTCACGGTTTAGGGCTTCCACGGTACCAAACTGTTCTTTAAGCCAGCGGTGAAAGGCTTGCAGGGCTGGCGGGGAACAATCCACGGCGCTGTAGGAACCCACTTCATTGTCAAGTTGCCATCCGACAACGTGGGGGTGGCGACCAAAGCGGCGGGCGAGTGCCTCCGTGATCGTGAGCGCGGATTCCCGGTATGCGGGATGAAACAGCGAAGCGTGGCGGCGTCCGCCGAACAATCCTTTGGTTCCGTCGGGGTGAAGGGGGGAGAGGTCGGGATATCGCTCAACGAGCCAAACTGGGGGGCAGGCCGTTGGTGTGCACAGAATGGTCCGGATGGTTCGGCGGGCCAGGGTTTCCACGGCTCGTTCGATCCAGTCCAAGGTGAGGGTGCTATCGGCGCGCTGCATACGGCTCCAGGCGAACTCCCCAATCCGGACTACGTCGAATCCGAGGTCGTGCATCAGAGCCGCGTCGGAGTCCCATTCCCCTTCGGGATCCTGTTCAGGGTACCAGGCCGTTCCAAGTAGAATCCGGGAGGCGTGTCGATGCTTCATAGAGGAGATTCTAGAAGGTGGGGCAACCGGCTTCAACTTTCTATTGCGAATCGCGTCCCTCATGCGGGGATTATCAATTTGGGTTCAGAAAGCGGGGCGGGACGTTTTCGGATTTCATTGATTGCGTTCAACTTTTTGAACAACGAGCACGGCGCCGCCCGGAAGATGGGGGGGCTTCGACTCCATTTCTGGAAATTTATCCACTATGCTGAAAGGCCCGGAACGCGACAGGAAGTGGCAAGAGCGAAGGGATTGTCGGTTCGTTTGTTGTTTCACACTTTTGAAAGTGTGAGACATCTCATGTTCCCTGATAGGTGGTCTGGAAAAGGGAGGCTTGGGAATGGGAAGAAGGGAAGGTGAAACAATTTGGGTCCCGCGACTGTTTCGTCGCGCGAGCGTATCGAGACCCATGTTTTCCGAGCGCGAAGGACGGCCTTACGAGGCAGGACCATCGCGTTATAGCCCCTGATTTCATTCCATTCCAGGACGGCGTAACAAACTCGTGAGAAGCATGGGTGGCACACGCTGCGGGTGGATCGGCGGATATCTTGCACGCGAAGATGCTTGAAGGCATGGGGAAAGCGGGCTGTGACGCAACGTTGCGAGATGGGCAAGGCGCGGTCACGATCAAGTATCGAGGAAAAGGGAGGATCGAGGATCAAACGAAGTTTCAGAATACAAGATCGAACAAGAGGGCCAGCCCTTATGCAGCGGGACGGTGGATAGGAATAATTCGCTCGGATCATCTGTTTGCCCACACCGGGCAAGTATTTGAATGCCGGTACGACTTGAAAAGAAGCCCGATATATTGAGGGAGTTTTATTCGATCGCACCTGTAAAACCCGCGGACGTCTGCCGGGTTTCTCTGTCCGGGCATTTGTTTCCTGGTTCACTGCTGAAGGGAAGGCCTATTATCAAAAACGGCTACCGAATCCGAATCGCCTCCGCGCTCTAGTGCCCGATCGTTTTCGCATCCTTTGGGGCATGTCGACGCTTTTATTGGGCCGACCTGCAATAGGGGAGATTTCCGAGGCGACCAGTCCCTTTGGGAATAATGGCGATAGCAGAGACCATGGGTTTGGGATGTCCCGATGTAAGAAGAGGGCCGCTCGGTTGAGAAGAAAAGGGGACTTTACTTTTTTTGGCTGATATAGAATGTTATGGGGAGAAGGGAGCAAACATGCAGCAACCGACGACGATCGCTGAAGCGCTCAAGCGGCGGTTTCCCGAGCAGGTGGTACTGGTGGTAACACGCGCCCCCGACGGTTGTGCCAACGTGATGGCGGTTGGATGGACGGCCATGGCATCGAGTGATCCTCCGATGTTCATGGTCGGCATTGATGCGGAAGCCTGGTCGTACGCGCTGATTCGGGAGACTCGAGCGTTTGTGGTTGCTTTTCCTTCCGAGGCGATGGGAGCGGCGGTGTTGCATGCGGGTTCGGTTCATGGTCAGGGTCGGGACAAGCTGAAGGAGGCAGGGTTGAACACGATACCGGCCTTCCATGTGGCGGCTCCTCTCCTGGCCGATGCGATCGCTAACTTCGAGTGCGAGCTGAAGGAGATTGTTCAGCCGGGAGATTGCCCGTTGATTTTTGGGCGCATCATTGCCGCCCATGTCAACGTCAAGGCCGATTTGCGGCGGCTTTACACGGTCGCATCGGGGCATTGTCTTGCGGGCGTTCGTCCGATTCCGGAAACCATGATTCGTCCTCCCCATGCGCCGCCGGATCCTTTTGAAGCAAATTCTTCCCCGTGATACTTGCTTTCGAGGAAATTCGGCGGCGGGGGAAGAAGGTCTCAAGAAATCTTGCAGGTTCGTCGTGGGCTTTACCGTTTATGCCGGCCAGAGGACGGTGTGGACATGAAGTAATGCCGAACGATAGAGGGGGCCGGGATCAAGGTATTCCGGAATATGGGCGGGAGGATGCGTGGGAGTCCCGGTTGTTCGAGGGATTTCGGTTTTGAGGCGAGTAAAGCAGGGGAAGGGCGGAAAAAAAGAGGAGGGCTACGGCACCGAGGCTGAGCCAGAGACCACGAAACGAACGGGCGCGGGCTTGCAGGGTCGCGGGCCGCCCCAGCGGCAGTACATAAACGGTGTTGTTGAAGGCGCCGTGAATGAGCACGGAATAGGAACCGGCTTCCACGACGGCGGGGCTTCCCCAGCGATTCTCCCCTTTATTGATTTTGTCCCAGATCGGTCGTCCGGTGTAGTAGGAGGTGACGATGCGGCCGGTTCGTGCATCCAGCAAATGCAGGTGGTTATCCAGAGCGGCGATTAACAAATGGGGGCGTCCCTCGAGGTGGAAGAACGCTGGGGCAGAGTAGATTTCTCCCCCCAGTGCGCGGCGCCAGATCAAGTGGCCGTCGGCGGCGCGGAGGGCATAGACGTTGTAATCGTGTGAGCCGGCGAATACGACCGGTTCGCCCTCCACGACTCCGATGCAGGCGGAGTTATCGAACCAGTTTCCGGCCATTCGTTTCCATCGTTCGCGGCCGGTGGCGGCATCGAGGGCGATGAGGTTACCGAACTTGGATCCCAGGACGAGAACCGGTTTGTCGTCCTGGTCCCAGACGGCGGGCGCTCCCATGACCTCGTGGGGCATCTGGTAAGTCCAACGCAACTGGGGGGTGGCGGTTTCGACTGTGAAACATTGCAGCAAGCCTTTTCGCGCGCAGATTGCGACGTGTGGGGTGCCGTGAATTCGGAACCCGATCGGTTCGCTGACATAGCCGCGGCTGACTTCGACACGCGCCCGGAGGGTACCGTCTTCGGGATGGAGCACATACAGCCATCCGCGTTGTTCATTGCGGGCGATCGAGCGATCGTACACAAATCCCCCCACGTAGAGGCGTTCTTCGAACAGCAGCGGTGCGGTCATTTCCGCTTCTCCGAGCGTTGGCCTTGCCGGCTCTAGTTCTCGAGTCCAGAGTGTTGTACCGGTTTGGGCATCCAGAGCGTAGAGGGTTCGGTCGTTGGAAGCCAGAAAGACTGCGAGGCGTCCGCGAATATAACCCACAGCGGGGGGTGCGACGATTTCGGCGTTGGTCATCCGCCGCCAGAGGATGCGGGTGTTGACAAGGTCGAGAGCGTGGAGGGTTTGGTCATATCCCCCCAGGAAGGCTATGGGTCGGCCGTCGAGCATTGCGAGCGCGGGGGATGCCCAGACCGTCTGGCCGGGTTTGTAGCGTTGTTTTGCTTTCCATTCGTAATGCCATTCGGGGATTTCGATGGGATGGTTCGACTGCATGGTTGCGTCTCCTGCAGCGGACCGGCGTGCGGCGGGCCATGGGTCTTCGGGGCTTGCCGGAAGAACGGTAGGGATGCAGAGGGCGATCGGGAGGAGGAGGGTCAACCGCATGGGCGATTCCAATCGTCCACGACCGTCAAAGCGTTTTGGGGGCAGCGATCGACGCATTTCATGCAGAAATGGCATTCGGCGGGTTCGATATGACCGTTGTGAACGGATTCCACACCGCAGACGCGGTCGCAAGCGCCGCAGGAGACGCATCGGGAGGGGTCATGCACGATGGTTCGGACGCTGCATCGCCCCGCCCATGCGATTGCAGCCCGCCAGGGGCAGAGGTACCGGCACCAGACGTGGGGGATCAGAAGAGCGGCGAGAATGACCATGCCGGTTGAAAGCAGCGAGGCGGGGTCGTACACCTTGGCGAAGCCGAGATGGACGGGAGAGGTCACACGGAGGCTGAGGAAGGATGCGGCGGTTACCAAGCCGAAAGAGACCCAGCGGAGCCTGCGTAAGGGCCGGTCCCAGCGGGCCGTGTTCCACGTGACGAGCAGCGTGATCAGAACGAGGACTTCGGACCAATAGATGGAGGCATCTTCGATAAAAAAGAGCCGGGTAACACTGAGGCGGATCATCCAGAGAATGAACACGGCCATCAAGACGAGGGCGCCGGCGAAGGCGAGACGGGAGAACGGCCATCCCTGCTCTTTACGCCGGAGGTTCCATCGAGCCGTGAGGGTCCCGATCCACTCTTGGAGTGCTCCGGTGGGGCAAATCCAGCCGCAGAAGGCGGGTCCGAACAGCATGGAGGTGGTCAGGATGACGGCGGGAACGGAGCAGTAGTACAGGGCGACGATATTCTCTCGGCCGATTTCGGTTAGTCCGCGATGAAAGTTGCGGATCATGCCGAAGACGCCGAGACAGGTGAAGACCACGAAGATGAAGACGATCACACCGAGGATCTGGTTGAACATCCGCCATCGCTGGCGATGGCGGGGGGGGAAGAGAATGGGAAGGATAGCGAGAAGGCCGAGTGCCAGGATGGTGAGGAGTTCGACGTAACTGCCCTCCATGCCGAGGAGTGCGCGTTCGACGATTTTGATATTGCCCGTTGCGTCTGAGAGGAAGGTTTCCAGCCGATCGAATGCCGAAGAGGGACCTGTGTTCATGGAGCAGTCTCCTGGCCGAAAAGGTGGAGGTGTTGGGGGTCCCAGCGAACGGAGACGCGGGCGCCCGAAACCACGTAATCGGGAAGGGGTTTTCCGAGGTGGGCGATCCATCGCCGATTGGAACCAAGCGAAAGTTCGACTTCATGGAAGGCACCGCGGTCGCGGCAGGCCAGGATGGTGGCAAGGCATCCTGTTTGGGGGTTGGGAGAGTCCAGAAGGAGATGTTCCGGGCGGAGCATGGCCAAGGTATCGTTCGGGCAACCGAATTCCCGGGCGGGGCAAACGTTTTCCGCGCCGAGGAATCGGGCGATTTCGGGGTTGGCCGGGTGGTGGAAGAGTTCCTCGACTGGGGCGAGCTGCCCGAGGCGGCCGTGAAGGAGAACGCCGCACAGACCGTTAAGGGTCCAAGCTTCCTCGCGGTCGTGTGTAACATGGATGGTGGCGGTTCCCAATTCTTCGTGAACCAGGGTCAGGCATTCGTGAAGTTCGCGTCGCGAGTTGGGGTCCAACATGCCGAGGGGTTCGTCGAGGAGGAGGAGTTGGGGCTCGATTGCGAGGGCGCGCGCGAGGGCGAGTCGTCGGCCTTCGCCGCCGGAGAGGAGGCCGGCGCGGTAATGGGCACGGTGCGTGAGGCGGAAAAGGTCGAGAAAGCGGCGGATTCGGGCAAGGCGGTCGGTTTGGGAGAGGGGGAGGAAGCGGAGTCCGAACGCGATATTTTCCTGCACGGTGAGATGGGGAAAGAGATCATTGGCCTGGGCGACGTAGGCCATCTGACGCTGTTCCGGCGGAAGCCGTCCGATGGGGCGGCCGTCGAGTCGGATGGCGGTAGGAGGGGAGCGATAGACCCCGGCGAGGAAGCGGAGCAGGGTCGTCTTTCCGCAGCCGGAGGGGCCGAGCAATACGAGCCATGCTCGGGCCGGCAGTTCGAAGGAGATGGGACCGAAATGAAATTCGCCCAGTTGTGCTTCCAGTTCGTGCACTTCCAGGAGGGGGACGCTCATGGGGAGTCTATTCTCCAGTCATGCAAGGTGGGGATACGGCGGGCGGCGTATTGGAGCAGAAAGAAAAGGGCAAGTGAGGCGATCAGGAGAAGGGTCACGAAAGGGGTTGTTTCCACCAGTCCTTGCCGTTCGAAACGATAGAAGATTGCGATGGGAGCCACGGGAGGATCGGCGGTCATGAAGTAGACGGCGCCGAATTCCCCTGCGGCCCGCGCCCAGGCGAGAACGGCGGCAAGGAATAGACCGCGGCGGGCAAGGGGAAGGACGAGAAACCGGAACGCCCCCCAGGCATTGGCCCCGAGGTGGCGGGCGGCCAGTTCGAGGTCGGGTGGGACGGCATCGAAAGCCGCAATCGCGGGTTTCACCAGAAAGGGAAACGCGGTGAACATCTGGGCGATTACGATCCCGGCGACGCTTCCGTCCAGGGCGACACCCCATCGTGATTCGAGCCAAGCGCCGAGGGGTTGGGTCCGGCTGAAAACGGAGAGGAGGGCGATTCCGGCGGCGGACTGGGGAATGATGATGGGGACATCCATGAGGGCGAGGACGAGGGTTTTGCCGCGAAACGTCAGGCGGCTGAGGCCGTATGCGAGTGGAATGCCTAGGAGGGCAAGGCCGAGTGTGGAGAGGCAGGCGGTTCCGGCGGTCAGGAGAATCGCGTGGCGGGTTTCTGCCCGTTCCAATTCGACGGCGAGAGTTGCGGTGGACTGGCTGAGGAGGAGGACCAGGACGGGGAGAAGGACCAGGGCCAACGCGGCAAGTCCGATTCCCAGGCCGAGCAGAGCGGCGGGATTAGAGGGATGGGCGTGGGCGGTCAGTATGGAGCGGAGAAGAAGGGCCAATAGGATTGCGGATTCCCAGGCGTAGGGCTGGAAAAGGGTAAAGGCGAGGACGAGGATCCAGAACCATGCGAGGAGGCGGAAATCGCGTCCGGTAGCGCACAACCCCATTACGGCAAGGAGAAAAAGCGGTTCCGCATGAGGCAGACGGACAATGAAGAGATAAAAGAGCGCCAGGTAGCTCAGGGCGAAAACTATTCCGTAGCGTAGGGGGCGCTGTTCGAAAATGTTCCAAGCCACATAGACCGTGAGGAGGCTGACGAGAAGCAAGGCGCCACTGGTCAGCGAATCGGGCGCCAACCGATGACCGACAAGAGCATGGGCGGCATTCAGGAACAGTACGGCGCTTCCCATGAGTTGTGGGATCTGACGGCGTGCCATCCCAACGGACAAAAGGCCGTTGAGCGCAAGGAGTCCGAGGCTGAACGGTTCGAGGGGATCGAGCCGGCCGGAGGTTCCCAGAGCCAAATGGCCCAGAAGGTGAGCGCCGAGCAATAGGAAAGGTAGCCATGAAAGAAAAGAATTCATTTACGGTTCCCCTCCGTAGGCGGCGATATCCGCGAATTGGGCGTAATCTTGGCGGCTGCCAAAAAAGACGGGCTTCAGCCGGCGGAATCCTCGATCGGTCCATTCCACGCGGTCGGGGCTGATGAGGTAGCGCAAAAGGGATTCTGCTTCGCGGGGATGGGCGCTATCGGGGGGAATGGTGGCCGCGAATCGGATGGGGGCGGTTTCGTCCGATTCGGTTGAGAAGTTGATGGCGGAGTCGAGTGCGATGAACCGAATTTCATGCATCAGGGCAGCGGAGCGGAACAGGAAGGCATAATCTACATCGCCGGTTTTCAGACGGGCGGCCACCGTGCCGATATCGTCGGCGACTAGGAAGGTTTTTTCGCGCAATTCTTCTGCAAGCCCGGGATAGCCTTTTTGTTCCATTCGTTTCCACAAGCGGAGTGTATAAAGGCCGGCGGGGCTTTGAATTTCGTCGGTTCGGGCCAGTCGGATACCGGGGGCGCGGAGTGCGGCGACCCAATCACGTTCTGCCAGATCGGGATTGGGGGCGCGAAGACCGACGGCCAGGACCATTTCGTCGGAAAGCCAGACGAGATGCCAGCGGAAACGGCCGCGGCCCGTGGTAGCGAAAAAGGAGGGATCGGCCGACAGGAGGAGATCGCACGGGCGGCCGAGTTCCGTATAGCGACGGATGAGATTTCCGCTGCTGCCGGCTTCGGCGCGGATGCGGAGGCCGAGGTGTTGGGCCGCTGTGGGATAGAGATCTCGCAAGACAGGCTCGAAAACGGCAGCGTGGAACACTTGCAGAGTGGGAGGGGGTGGGGTACGGGAACAGCCGGGACACAGAACGGCCGAAACGATCCAAAAGAGGAGCAGTTGGAATCCTTTCATGGGAGGGGCGAACGTTCCTTGGGGTTTTGGAACACGGCCAGTGCGGCTCCCAGGGCGACGACGGTCTGGGGCGAAGGTGGGACCCAGATGCGGACGCCGAGATTTTCCTCCAGTGTATCGAGCAACGCGCGGTTGAGGGCGCCGCCGCCGACGAAGGCGAGAATTTCGCGGGGACCGATTCGGCGCACCATCGCGGCGATGCGATCTGCGATGGCCTGATGGGCGGCGGCTGCGATATCGGCCTTTGCGACATTCCGGGCGAGGAGTGAGACGACTTCGCTTTCCGCGAAGACGGCGCACGTGGAGTTCATATGGATGGGGACGGTGGAGGAGCGAGCGGCCTGAATAAATTCCGGCATTGAAAGATCGAGCTTTCGTGCCAGCATTTCAAGGAAACGACCTGTTCCAGCCGCGCATTTGTCGTTCATGGCAAAATCCTGCACGTCGCCCGTGTCGGCCAGAGCAATGACTTTGGTATCCTGGCCGCCGAGGTCAAGGACGGTTCGGATGGGGCCATGCGGGGAACCGAGAAATCGGGCACCGAGGGCCGAGGCCCGGATTTCGGTAATGATGAGATCACCCATTCCGGCTAGACGCCGACCGTACCCTGTGACGGCGACGGCCCCGACGGCTTGAGGGGAGAGATTGGCCTGGGCCAATACTCCGTCCAGCACCTGGCGGGCGCTATCGGCGGGCAGGATGGCGTTTGAGAGGACGACGCCGGCGATCAGCCGGGTGCCGTCGAAGAGAACGGCTTTGCTGGTGGTGGATCCGATATCGAGCCCGGCGGCGATCATCTCAGAGTCTCCAAAAAGGCTTCGACCCGTACTCGGAGCTGTTCGGTGTCTTCGAGACTGTAGTCGGTCCGAAGGGTGAGGAGAGGGATGCCACGGGCCTTGAGGACCCGTTCCAGCCGACCGGTTTCGAGGTCGAAGGGTTGACAGAGGCGGAGAGCGTAATTGACGACGCCGTGGGCGTTGGAGCGTTCGACGAGATCAAGGATTCGATTGAAACGGTTGATGGAGTCAGTGAAACAAGGGCAAGGGGATCCGAAGACCGATCGGGCCGCGAGCGCTCGGAGGAGTGCATTCCAGCCGGATTCATCGGTGAGGGCGGGATCCGCGCAGGATTGGATACCGGTACAGAGCGTATCGGCTACGAGGTCGGCGCCGGATTCTTCGAGGACTTGGATGGGTTTGAAATTGGGCCAGACGATGGGGGCGCCGGTCAAAATCAGTCGGGGGCGGAGCCGTTTGCGTTCCGGTTGGAAGGATTCGGCGTAGCGTACGGCTTTTTCGGCTTCCGGTAGCCATTCGGCAAGGGGGGTGGGAGAGAAGAGCGAAGACTGAATGATGAGGAACGCGTCCTGCAGACTCATGGATTCGGGGTGGGCGATCCGAGCCTCTTGGAGGCGGCGCGACAGGGCGGCGCGTTGGTTTGAATCATTGATCGCCAGTTGCAAGGCATCTCGTCGGATCCGGCGGCCGGTTCGTCTTGCGATGAAATCGGCAAGGCGATTATATTCATCGGTCATCGCGTGGGCGTAACGAGTCGGATCGGGGTTGGGAGGGAGCGACAGACTGAAGACCGTCTTGAAATCGGCCAACCATTCGATGAGTTTTCGTTTGGGGTCACAGGAGGCGGGTACGACCCAGGCGTTGCAGGAATTGGGGAGAGGGTTTCGGCTGGACACGAGGCCGAGCGTTGCCTTGGCGAGTGGGCAGATATCGCCGACGACGAGTTCTTCACCGGCCAGGAGTGCGGCGCTGCTGCCACAATCGAAGCGGAGGGTTTCGGCGTTGACGGCCCAGAAAAGTTCCGGAGGGGCGAAATTACAGAGGAGGCCGAACCGGCGAGTTTGAGGGGGAGAAAGGGAGGGGTTGAGGAGTTGTTGTTCGAACCAGGCGATGTTGGGTGGGCGCCGAGGGATCTCGTGGAGTCGGCGGCGTTGTTCTTCCAGAACCGCGTGTTGTTTACGGCGGAGGGAAAGCCGGTCGGACCAGATTGGGGGAAGTTGATAGGGATGGTCGGGTGGGGACGTCATGGCCACTGGCTCCGAGCGATGGGGCGGCCGGCAAACTCGGCGCGCAAGCAATCGTTTTGGGGGCACCATTCCACGCATTTGAGACAGTAGAGGCAGGCGGGTTGGGCGACATCTTCTGTTTTCATTTCGGAAGCGACGGTTGAGATATCCATGGGGCAGACTTCGCGACAAATTCCGCAGCGATTGCAGCGACGAGGTTGTTTGCGGAGGGAGAAGAGTCCCCCTCGGTTGAAGGGGGTAGCGAGCAATCCCATCGGGCAAAAACGGCAGAAAAAGCGGCGCGAGGCAGCGAAGGAAACGAGGAAAAAAAGCGTGAGAAGAGGGGCGACGATGAGGAAGAAGCCTCCGAGCCATTCCCGTCCTGGCAGGGGAGGGTATGCGGTGAGTCCGCGGGTTGCGACGGGGCATAGTTGTTGGGCTGGGCAGATTTTGCAGAAGGGGTAGAGAGGAATTTTACATCCGAGGAAGCGGCCATCGGCGTCCAATCGTGGGATTGCGGCGGCGAGAAGGAGGCTGAAAGAACCGAAGGAGAGGCCGGCGCCCCAGGCGATCCTTTGACTTCGGGGTGAGGGTTTCCAATGGGGGAGTCGGAGAAGACGGCGGACGAGGTCGAATCCATCGCCCAAGGTTGCAAGGGGGCAAATCCATCCACACCACCAGCGGCCGGCAAGGAAGAGGGCGATGGTCACCGAGGCGATTGCTCCCAGAATGATGGCGAGGAGGCCGGTTTCATTCCGTGCGTTGCGGACGATCGTCCGAAAATCGAATTGGAAGAGACGTTGGAGAAGTTCCATGGGGCAGCCTTGGACGTAGCCGCCGTCTGCGCTGAATCGGCAAGGCGCGGACGGGATGTACGTGAGGCGATCGGGATCGTGAAGCGCGGGAATCGTTTCAGAGAAGGCCACGACGTCGTTGCGTAATTGAGCCCGGCGGGCCATGGCGTGTTGCCAATCCGAAGGAGAACGGCGGAAAAGAAAGCCTCCGCCGAGGAGAAGAATTAGTGCGGTCAAACGGACAGAGGTGCGGAAGGCACGGAGGGGAACGAAGGGGTGGAGGAGAATGAGAATGGAGACGAGGCCGAGGAACAGAGGGATAGGAGCGGAAGGCGCTCCCACGAAGCCTCCATCGGGAGGACGGCTCTGTTGCTGCGTTCCGACGTGGAGAATGAAACCGAGGAGAAGGAAGCAGGGCCAAACGAGAAAAATGCGGTATGCCGGGCGACCGTGCAGAAGAAGCGCAGGCAGGATGAGAAGAAAGAAGGCAGGGACGAGAGGATGCTGAAGGCGATAAAGCCAGCGGGACCACCCGGGGTGAGTTTGGGCGAACCCATGGACCATAACGGACAAGAGGAAAACCCAGACAGGCACCATCCATCGAAGAAGGGGTGAGGAAGAACGGGAGGACGCCTTGAGCGCAAGGGAAGTTGCGAGGGCTACCAGGAGAGATTCCAGGGGGCGGAACCAAAATGCACCGCTTTGAAGAATGGCATTCAGCGGGTCCATATCTTATTGATCGCAAGGAGTGCAAACACAACGGCCATGGGGAGGAGATACCACCAGAAATAATAATCGGCGCGGCTGTCCGCGATGATGGAAATGGTGCCGAGCCGGGTTTCCTCGCCCGATGGTTCCGAACGGGTCAATGAGAAACGGCGGACTTTTTGAGCGGAAACCGGCGAGAAGGACAATCGAGCAACGGTCGGATTGGAGCGTTGAAGAGCGTTCCCCCATTCAATGCGGAGGGGTCCCGCGTCGAGAGATTCCGGTGGCAATTCAAGGGCGAACGTCAGGCCGACGATTTCCCCGAATTCGCGGGTGAGGGTATTGGTTTCAATTACGAGGGGCAGAGGGCGGCCGAGTCCATCCGTTGCACCGATCCGATCGAGGGATCCGACAGATAGATGGGGAGGTTGGAAGCGGCCGTACACGATCCAACCCTGAGGGTTATGAGGAACGAACGAGGGGGTCTCCGACAGAGGGATTTCTTCGGGAGGTTCGGAGGGGGGCGGGTCAAGTTCCAAGAGGTGGATCGAGATTGACGTAGCCGATGTGTCGGCGGGACAAGATGGGCAGGAAAAGAAGAAAAGGAACGGGAGAGCGCACAGGAGGGCAAGACGGGGCATGGGCATACGGCGTCAATCCGGAAGAAGCAGGCGGGCGAACACCAGCGGGTTTTGGTAGGAGGCTCCGTTTCCGAGCCAGTAGGAGAGGTGTGCGTCGCGTTGACGGGCCACATTGAGGAGGAAGGACTTTTGGATACCGAGGGGCTGAAGGGGAAGGGTCAGCTCGATGCCGTCGGGTCCTTTGACGGCCCGGGCTCCGGCGGGTGCGTTCTGAAGATCGGCGTTGGCCAGGTTAAGTAGGATCGAAGTCGGGGGAAGGTCCATGTCGGAGCTAAGCAAGAGGGTCAGGACATCCGATTCCGCACTGGCGGTTTCGGGTGTGGGGATCATGGCGTAGAGCGTTTCGGCGTCTGCGGCGAGGCGGAGTCGGGTGCCGCAATTGGAGGGTTGCACCTCCACGTAGCGGCGGCTTTTGGAATCTTGGGAAAAGCTGGTGCAGAGCCAGGCATCGGCCCATTCGTCGCGGGTGATGGAGCCGTCAATTCGAAGCGAAGGGACTTTGCGGGGAAGCGTGGAGACGTTTATGGCGCGATCGAGTTCGACGGTTTTGAATTCCATGCGAGGTTGGCGGCCGTTGAAGAGGCGTAAAGCGATTTCGTAGCGGCCATCAGGCACTCCGGGTTTTCGTTTGAGGGTGACCGTGAAATACTCTTTTTTACCGCCGTGGCGGGTGGTTTGGAGTTGGGGGAAGGACCGCCATTCGGGAGAGGGAGTGACGGTGCTTTCGAAGTCGGGGCTAATCACTTCGAGCCGGATATCGGCGATCGCCCGGTCCATGGTATTGAGGAGATGAACTCGGAAGGAAGCTTCCTGATGGATCCGGAGTTGTCCGTCGCGGATATCGACCTTGACGGCCAGATTGTCGCGGGCTTGTTCGAAAACATCGTTGCAGAGGTGGGACTGAACGTTCGCGAGGGGGAGGAAGAGTACGAGAAGGACGATTCGCTTCATCGAGAGGATTCCTTGCACAGAGGGGCTTTTATTTATCAGTCTACCGAAAGAGGCGGCGGAAGTCAGGAACAATTATTCATAAAACACATCCCCTTGCTCATTGAGGCGGACGTGGTAACGTCGCAGAAGATCGGGACCGGGTTCGAAGGGATCGCGGAGTCGGACGAGACGGGTATGAAGCAGGTGGTGCAATTCGGCGATTTGCTCTGGCGGGGCAGTGGGGAGGAGGTTATGGAGTTGAAAGGGGTCGTGTTGCACATCGTAGAGGAACCACGGGCCATCCGGACGTTCGGCATAGGCGTAGCGGGCGGTTCGCAAGCCACGGAATTCGAGCACGCGGGGGGGGCTCCGGCGGAGCTCGTGGAAGGGGCAGTAACAGGAGAGGAGGGCGGGTGTATTCGGTTCGTCGGGGGTGGTGCCAGTAAGGAGGGGGGCGAGGTTACGGCCTTCGGTTTGGGGCGGGATAGGGAGGGCCAAGAGACCGAGAAGGGTCGGCATGATATCCGGGGCGTCAATTGGGAACTGAACGGTACGGGGTTTGGCACCGAGTTTTTCCGTCCAGCGCAGGAGGAAGGGAACGCGGATGGACTCTTCGAAAGGCCACTGTTTTCTTAAGAGCCCCTGGGCGCCGAGCATATCGCCGTGATCGGAGGTAAAGACGACGAGGGTGTGATCAGCGATCCCTTGTTCCTCCAGGGTATCGAGAAGGCGGCCGAAGCATGCATCGAGCGCCGCGCCGTGGGCGTAGTAGCCCGCGAGGTCGTTGCGGGCTATTTCGGCCGTTTCCAGAGGCACGTTGGGGGAGAGTTGGATTTTTTCGGGAGAAAAAAGCGATTGATATTGTTCGGGGGCGGTGTGGTAGGGGTTATGAGGGGGACCCCAGGAAAGAAAGAGGGCAAAAGGGCGGGGAGCATGCGCGCGGGAGGCGATTTCGGCGCAGGCCAGGTCGGTTTGAGCCTTGGCGTCATATCCTTTCCAGAGAAGGGGTTCAGGGGCATCGGCATAGTACAGGGAATGGTTGTAGTCGTGGGTGCATTCGAAGCCGCGCCAGATCCGGAAGCCGAGGCGATCTTCGGGAGGGACGTAACGGGTTCTTCCGCCGCCGTGGAGATGCCATTTGCCGATCCAAAGCGTATCGTAATCCGCGGCGTTGAGATGGTCGGCCAGCGAGCCGCCGGGCACATGTCGGAGAGGCTGATCGTTGACGATGATCCCGTGGGCAAGGGGGTATCGGCCGGTGAGGAGAGAGGCGCGGTATGGGCTGCAGACCGGACAACCGCTCACCGCGTTGGGAAAAGCGATTGCTTGTGCGGCGAAGGCATCGGTGCGGGGCGTTTTCGCATTTGGATCTCCGGCGTATCCGAAGGCTTGGGCGCGCCATTGGTCGGAGAAGACGAAGAGGATATGCGGGCGACGAAATGCAACATGTGGCATGAACGTATTCTGCCAAAAAGGGGGCAGAGAACGGAAGAAAAACGTCGGAGTAAGACTTGCGCTGGCGTCTAACACCTCCGAGGGGATTTCTTTGAAGGGCGGGAGCAGATCAGTTGGAGTGTTGAGGGCTGGAGGGGTTGAGGGGGCGGCGTGAGGGAAGAGCGGATGCCAGCGGCGATTGCGATGGAAGGTGGCCAAAGCGAGGAAGTCCTCATCGGCTTCGAGGCTTCAGAACTGGCCGGTGCGTTTGAAGCGCAGTTGGAATTGGCCGCAAGTTGATTTCACGGCGCCGGGGCCATTGGGCTGGCCGAGACGCTTGCCTCTTTTGTTGTCCATGCGCTTCTTGTTGTCGGCGAGGTGGTTGGTTTCGTCCTGCGGGGTTTTCTTCTGCTTGGCGGTCGGGCGCGCGAGGCTGTCGCGCATCAGTTCGATGGGCTCGATGACGTCGATCGCGCCGTTCTGTTGGCGCTCCAGCCAGCGTAGCAGGGGCCGGAGCCATCGTCTGGCTTGCGCGGCATCATCGCCATAGATCGCAAGGGCGATGGTCCAGAGGTGTTGCTGGGTGGGCCAGTCGTCCAGGCGGTGCATGGCGCCCTTGAAGCGGTTCTGCGCCAGTTTCCACATCCAGATGGCCCCATCGGCCAGGAGCAGAACCGTCTGCGCCTGCAGCAGGCCGCGGAGGATCGCCTCGGTATTAAAGCTGCGCCTCGCCCAATGCCAGAGGGAGAACGCTTCCCCTTTCTGCCGTAGTAGTCGTCGAGTCGGTCCCCTGGCGGCGCGCTTCCCGATGGATCGTCGCTTGGCCCAACTGTGCTTCCCGTTGACCCGCCGCGCATTTTGCCCAGGTCGATCAGGTGCGTCTTGCCGCCCTTGTTCAAGGAGAAGTACGGCTGCTTGTTGCGCCCGCCAATCACCACCACGCTGCCGCGCATGACTACGTCAAGTCCGCTCATCTTCCGCTGGAGTTCGCGGAGCCGGGACTTGAGGACCTGCAGGTTCTGCGGCTCCATGCGTTTTGGACTCCTCGGCATGGCTCCGCCTTTTTTCATGCGAGACGAGGCTCCTGGCATATACTCATGCAACAAAACGAGCCTCGGACGTGATATGCGCCCCGGAGGATGAAACCACCATAAAATTAGACAGAACCTCGATGGTGGTGGTAGGGTAGTAACGGGATAGTGTTTATCCTGATGGAACATGGATCAGGCCAGACAGTGAATCGGCAGCTGTGAAGACAATGTGTCGTGTATGTCTGACCCCGATGTTCCGTGCGGTGTTGGAGGTTTTTGGAACTCAATAGGGAGCACTTGCATGACGGGTGAACTTCTCGGCATAGGGATGAACGCGTTGACGCGGTTGACCAACGAAAAGACTCGGTCCGTTACAGCAGAAAATGTGTATGGCGAAAAGGGAAGAGGGGGGATGGCGGAAGTATCTCAAACGCCACAAGAAGAGGTCGTCAAGATTGGGCAGCATTGGGACGGTCCCAATGCATGCGCGCGAGATCTCGGGCGGAAATGGAAGGTTCGGCCTTGTATCACTCTGCCGGCGGGAAAAGTCACTCCCTTGATGGATGTTGCGGGACCTGGCCGAATTCAGCACATTTGGATCACAGTGGATGCCAAATTCTATCGCGACCTTATTTTGCGAATCTATTGGGACGGGGAAGCCGATCCGAGCGTCGAGACGCCCTTGGGGGATTTTTTCTGCAACGGATGGAAGACGCGGGTGAACATTATGGCCATTCCGATCAACGCGAATCCTTCGGGCGGGTTCAATTGCTATTTTCCCATGCCGTTTCGAACGCATGCGCGGATAACGATAGAGAACAGAAGTCCTAGCTCTGTTGGGGGATTCTTCTACGCGGTGAATTATGCCCAAGGTTCGGTGGGGCACGAGGAGGTCTACTTCCACGCCCAATTTCGAAGGACCAATCCATTACCCTACAAACAGGACTACGTGATTCTGGACGGCGTGAGAGGCCAGGGCCATTATGTCGGCACCTATCTGGCGTGGCAGCAAAATAACAGCGGCTGGTGGGGGGAAGGGGAGTTTAAGGTGTTTTTGGATGGCGATGAGGAGTTTCCCACGATATGTGGAACGGGGACGGAAGATTATTTCGGGGGCGCCTGGTGCTTTGGGCAAAATTACACGGCGCCGTTTCTTGGGTATCCTTTGGGATCCTGCGACGGTCGGCCCGGTAATCGGCACGGGATGTACCGGTTCCATATCTTGGATCCGATCCGTTTTGAGCAGGACATCCGGGTGACCATGCAGGCCATCGGATGGCGGAGCGAAGGGAGGTATCTTCCTTTGCAGGACGATATCGCGTCGGTCGCTTATTGGTACCAAACCGAGCCCCACGTTCCCTTTCCGCCTTTGGGCGATCGTGACGCCCTGGAAGTCATTTAGGGCTTCCGGTCCGTTGGCCCCTTCCTCCGACGCAGCGTGAGAGGGGTGACGGAATTCTTTTTGTTTCCGTCAATGGGATATGGGGGAGATTCCAGCGGGGAAGGAGCATGGCGCTCCCGTAAAAGGTTTCCGGCGCGGCGGCTTTTCAAAGGGCCAGGCCGGGCGCCCTGCGGACGCTGGACAGACTTGACGGAATAATCCAGCATACTTATACTTACGAGCGATATGAATAATAAAGAAAAAAGTAATACGAGTTCTTCCGGGCTTTGCCGCTTTACCATCTGTATGCCCGAAGAACTGGCCAGACTTTTTGACGCTCTACGGCAGCGGAAGGGATTCGAAAACCGTTCTCAAGCGTTTGCCGAACTCGTCCGCCAATGGGTGGTAGACGAGCGGGCACGGACGGGAAAAGGAACGATCGCCGGTTCGATTACGTTGGTCTACGATCATCACAAACCCGGGCTCCAGTCCCGCTTGACGGCGCTCCAGCACCGCTATGCGGGTGTCATCCTGAGCGTTTTGCACGCCCATCTGGATTCCTGTAACTGCCTGGAAATTATTGCCTTGCGCGGTGCCGCTCAACCGATTTATCGCCTGGCCGATGCCGTGGGGGCTGTCAAGGGGATCAAACACGCCCGTCTTTCGGTCACCACCGCCGGGCGGGAGTTTCGACACGGTTTTGGGCATGTATCGCGCCACTCTAATTTGCATGAACAGGACCCCCCCAAACATTGAAGGGAGAAATGCATGAACCGTCACATCCTGGTTGTTGCCGTGGGGCTATTGCTTCCGCTGGCTCTTCGCGCCCATCACGCATTGGAGTATATCGAAATGGAAAGTTATTTCACCCCTCGCCGCGGGGGGGCGCTCTTTCATGTTCATTACGACTACTATGTCGAGGATGCCGACAATCCCGATGCCGACCACTGGGAATTTACGCCGGGGTTTTCCTACGGTCTCACCGATTGTCTCATGTTCGATGTGCACACCCATTTTGCGAAGTTTGGCCGGGAACATGTCGTGGAGGCACGGCGCGAGGAATACGGCGAGAGCGGTCCTTCGCCGTTTTTGGAAGCCGTGGCCTTTTCCCTTCAGTATCGTTTGCCGGATCAATGGCCGATCCAGGCGGGGCTCGCTGGGAAGCTTGAGGTCCCGTTTCGCAGGGCCCGCCGTCTCCTTGGAAGCGAAGATCATGTGTTCGGCGGCACGTTGATCTTGAATCGAGAATTCGGATCGCACGGCGCGGTCACCCTCAACGTGAACTATGAGAATGAGGGGGGCGAAGAAGATTGGAGCTGGGCGTTGGGGGTGAGATCGCCGCTTTCCATGGATCCCCATGGGATTGCCGGAGGCGTCGAAATCTCAGGCGACTTTGAAGGCAATTCATGGGCCGTACTGCCTGGCGTCTATCTTCCGATCCGGGAGGGAACGGTGTTCAAAACGGGGCTTCAGTTGGGACGCCAGAGGGCGGAAGAGGAATGGGTTGGTACGCTTCGGCTACACACCTCGTTGATGTACAGCTTTTAAGGGGGTGCATGCAATGCCGCGAATGCTGATCCCGTTGGTGTTGACCCTTTCGGCATGCGGAGGATCGCGTGTTCTCGCGCACGAAACGTGGCTGTGGGTATCTTCTTATCGGCCGTCTCCAGAAGAACGAGTTACGGTTTGCGCGGGGAACGGCCATGCCTTTCCCAAGAGCGATATGCGCATCGCTCCGGACTGGCTTCGTCGCCTTCATGTTGTCGAGAACGGGATCCCGCGCGCCGATCTATTGCTTCAACCGGACGGGAATGAATATACGGCGGCCATGACGGTGGAACGCGGAGGGGTGTTTCTCTTCGTGTTAGAGCTTCAGCGGGCTTCCATGTCGGAGCCGAGGGCATGGGTTCGTGCGATCATGGTTTCAGGCGAACGGGATGAGCCAGACTGGTATCGAACGGGGGATGGTTTGGAAATCGTTCCGGAGCGCGCGGTGTCCCGGCTCACGGAGGGAGAATCCCTTCCCGTGGCGGCATATTGGAAAGGCGAACGGATTGAAAACCGGCTGACGATCCGACTGCCGAAAAGCGGGCGGGAACTCGTACTGAGCACGACCCCAGAGCGCCCAGCGGTTCTGACGCACCTTGAATCGGGCGTCTATCTGCTGACGGTGTCCTATCTCGGGCGAACGGCGACTCTGACCTTTTCGATCGGTGGAGGCCGGCCATGAGGTTCGGTGTCTGGCGGAATGGAGTTGTATTGTTCTTTACCGGCGCGGTGTCCTTCGCTCTGGGCCATGGGATGCATGCAGAGCGAACCGATGCTGCAGGGTTTGTGTTTCGGTATGATGACGGTTCACCGGTTGCGTTTGCCGATATTCGTGTATGGGGGCCGGGGGATGGGGAGACCCCGGGTCTTCAGGGGACTACGGACGTCCGCGGTGCGTTTGCGTTTTCCGTTTCCACCGTGGGGAGTTGGCGCATTCGGGTTGATGACGGGCTTGGCCATGCAACGGAGACAACGTTTACGGCGGGGACCGAAGGGGGTCAGTGCGCGAGGGTAGGGCGACCGGATCGGTGGGCACGATGGCTGGCGGGGATTGGGGTTATCTTTGGATTGGCAGGGGTCTATGTCCTGGTGTCGCGGCCGGTTGGCCAACCGCGGCATTAGACCGACAACAGGAGGCAGGGCGTGCATATTGCAGAAGGGGTGTTGAGTCCGGCAGTGGCTGCGAGCGGGTGGCTGGCAAGCGCGGCGGGGATTTACTGGGGATTGCGTTGTATGGAGCCCGAAGCGATTCCCCGAACGGCGATGATGACGGCGGCTTTTTTTACGGCCTCCCTGATTCAAGTGCCGATCGGCCCTGGCCATACCCACCTCGTTCTGAGTGGCCTGGCGGGAATCCTGCTGGGGCCGGCCACATTTCCGTCTCTGGCGGTCGCTTTGTTTCTCCAGGCGTTACTGTTTCAATTCGGCGGGCTGAGCTCCCTGGGAGTCAATCTCCTCATTATGGCGGTTCCGGCTGTCGTATTCGGATTCCTTTTTCAGGGGGGAATGCGTCGGCGGAGCGGGGGACGCGGTCGGCTGTGGGGGTTTGCGTTTATGGCAGGAATGGGTTCGGTCTGGCTTTCCGCCTTGATGCAAGCCGGCGCGCTCCTGGCGTCTGACCCCACGTTTCGGGTTGCGGGCATGACGTTGGCGGCGATTCATGCTGTATCGGGTCCAGTGGAAGGACTCATTACGGCATTCACCGTCACGTTTTTGGAGGAACTTCGGCCGGGTCTGGCGAAACGCGGAGGGATCCGGTGAGTTGTCTGACTTGGATTCCGGGGCGCTCCTGGATTCACCGCGTGACGCCGGAAGCACGTCTTTTTTCGGCGCTTGTGCTGATGGTCGCGCTGACCATTGCGGAGGGTCCTTGGGCGGCGATGGGCGGAGGAGTTCTGGCGGTGGTTCTCGTTGGGCTGGCTCGGTTGCCGCTGCGGCTGTTGGGGCATGTGTTGATTCGGCTGAACCTTGTATTGGGGTTTATGGCGTTACTCCTTCTTCCGGCACTGTGCGGTAGTTCCCTCGTCGAGTCTCCCGCGGTACGACCTTCTGGGAACGGGTTTTCGCTTTTGGGGCGGATGGTTTGGAAAGGCAATGCGATGGTGATGCTCTATTTGGCCCTTTTGGCTACGATGGACCCCATGGCGTTGGGGCTGGCGATGCGCGCTCTCCGTCTTCCTTCCCGGCTCGCTCTCCTGTATCTGTTGACGGTTCGGTATGTCGATCTCTTGCATCACGAGTGGGAGCGCATCCGCCGTGCGATGGGGGTTCGGGGATTCCGTGCCCGAGCGGATCGCCGTACCTTTCGCCTGTATGGCCACGCTCTGGGCCGACTGTTCCTGCGGTCTCTCGAACGGGCGGAACGGATTGTTTGGGCTATGAAATGCCGGGGTTTCAAGGGGCATTATCCTTTGTCTTCCCGGGGACGGTGGACGACGGACTCGATCTTGTTCGCGGTGGGGAGTTGTCTTGCGGCTGTTTTAATATTTGCCTTAGCATGGATCCGATGAACGCATCTTTCCTTCGTTTTTGGAACTTGTCTTATGCGTACGAAGAGGGGCGAGCGGTGCTGCGGGAGGTTTCCGGTCGGATCGAACGCGGCGAACGGATTGCGCTGATCGGTCCGAACGGAGCGGGAAAAAGTACGCTGTTGCTTCTCCTCATGGGGTTGTTGAAGTCTCCGACTGGCGGATTGGAGATATTGGGGCGACGGTGTCGGTTGGAACAGGATTTTGATGAGGTGCGGGGTCGGATCGGTCTTCTGTTCCAGGACAGCGACGATCAATTGTTCAACCCGACTGTCTGGGACGAGATGATGTTTGGTCCGCTCAATTTGGGGTGGTCTTTTTCGCGGGCCGAGGCGAAGGCGAAGGAAACGTTGGTGTTGTTTGGAATTGAAAACCAGGCGTCTCGGTTCACGCATCGGCTTTCAGCCGGGGAGAAACGTCTGGTGGCGCTTGCCTCTCTATGGGTAATGGAACCGGAGGCGTTGTTGCTGGATGAGCCGACGGCCGGTTTGGACGACAGTGCCCGCCAACGGGTGAAGGCGATTGTGGCGTCTTTTCCGGGTAGCCTGGTCGTTGCGTCACACGATCGGGAATTTTTGGAGGGTGTGACATCACGGCGTTGGAATCTCGTGGCTGGACATTTGGAAATTGAGTGACGCGGCTGGTCGCTTCTGATATCCTTTTCCGCTTTCCAGATCGCGGAAGAGCGGAATGGGAGCGGATCGAATGCGCGAACCCAGATTGGATTTGCTTGTACTGGCGGATCTTCACTATGCGTTGCCGAATCGGCCGGAAGCTGCGGCGGAACCTCTTCGAAAGATGGCGTGGGGGCGTTTACTTTTTCGCAAGGTGTTGCGCCGCGTTCGACACATGGGGCGATGGCCGGATGCTCTGGTTTTGCTGGGCGATCTGGTAGAAGATGGAGGAGCGGCGGATGCGGAATCCCTTCTCAAGGGATTGGCCGCGGAAGCGGAAGAAGCGGGACTTTTCGTCCTGGCGGTTGCGGGCAATCATGATCCAACGGACGATTCGGTTGCTCGAGTTTTCGACTCTCCGACCGGCTTTCGAGAATTTGGAGGCTATGGATTTCTTCTGATCCGCGACGAGGTGGGGCCGGGGGATTTTGCCGCGCGCCCCCCCGGCGATCTCGTCTTGCCCGTCCAGGCGGCGCGTGCTCATCCGGATCTTCCCCTGGTTGCGGTTCAGCACAATCCGATCTTCCCTCCCATTGAAAGTTCCTATCCCTTTTTGCCGACGAATGCGGAAGCGATTGCCGAATGTTATGAGGAGGCGGGGGTAATTCTTTCGCTCAGCGGGCATTATCACTGCGGAAATGGGCCGATTCAGCGGGGGCCGACTCTGTACCGCACCACGCCTGCATTATGCGAATCGCCTTTTCGATTCGACTATGTGCGGCTGCGCGGTCGGCGGGTCGAGGTGGAGACTCATGCGCTCCGTCTGGAGGTGCCAGGACTCACCGACGTGCACTGTCATACCGAACTTGCGTACTGTGCCACGACGGTTCGGGCCGAAGAGAACGTGGCGATTTCCCGTGCCATGGGTGTTTCCCAGATCTGTTTGACCGAGCATGCCTTTCAGCTTTACATGCCGGAGGAGGAGGCGTGGAGTTTTCGTTGGCAGACGGACAGGCCGATGGCGGAGCGTTGTTTGGCGGGGCCGACTCGCATGGAGGCGTATCGGGCGTTAGCCGGCGTTTGGCGGGGTGACGCGAGCGTTCGAATCGGATTGGAAGTGGACTGGCGGGAAGGGGAAGGCTGGCTCCTGCGGCCGGGCGATGCGGACGGTTGGGATTTGTTGGTGGGAGGCGTGCATTTGTTACCGGGCTATACTCGCGAGACGGTTCGGAAGGCGAAGCGGGCGGAGTTGGAGCGGCTTTTTATACGGCAAGTCGAAGATTTGCTCTCGAAGGGGATTTCGGTTTTGGCCCATCCGTTTCGCATTTTCATCCGCTGGGGGTTGGAAGAACCCACGGCACTTCATGACCGACTGGTCGAAATGCTGAAGGCGGCGGACACGGCTGCGGAAATCAATTTTCACGATCATCCCACGAGCGATCGGTTTTATCGCGAATGCCTGGTTCAGGGGGTGCGGTTGGCATTGGGCACAGATTCCCATGATCTGTCGGAGGTCGGCGAACTGTTTCCTCATTTGGAGGTTCTGAAACGGATTGGAGTGGACCCAACCACTGAGACAGACCGGCTGTTTCGGCTTTCCTGAAACGGTGCGTTGAATAAAACGGAGGAAATAACAATGAAAATGATTCAAAATGGCTGGTGGAAGGCTCGGTTTGACGAACGGACGGGCAAGTTGGTTTGGTTGGAGGAGGCGGAGGGCGGGATTCCGCTGACGGACGCGGTGACGGAGGATGGGACCGACATGAAAGAGGGGGGTGCGGAACCCTATCGTGGGTTGTCCACCTGGATTAAGACGGGGGATCAACCGGACCCCAATACGGGAGTGCTTATGGCCTTTGCTCCCTTGCACGTTATTCCGCGGCAGGCGGTTTTGGTGGAGAACGGCATCCGATTTGAATCGGAATTGGACGGCATTCGGTTTCAACAGACATGGACCTTGAAGCCGGGCCAATCGCCGCTGGAGGTGGAAACGGTTTTGGAAAACATCAACGGGGCACCGGCCCCGTATCAGATTGAATTTTTCTTTGCATGGCATATCCCGCCGGAAGAATGGGGCTGGACGGTTTCCTGGATGCCTGGAAAAGGATTGAACGTGCTTCCGCCCTTTGGCGATATCCGTTTTGGTCCATCGGAGGGTGTGAACTCGGCGGCCTTTTTTTGTCGTCTCGGATCGTTGAAGGGGGCGGCATTGCAAGCCGGGGAGGGGATTGCGCGGTATTTTGCCGGAAATCAATCCGGCAGTTTTGTCCTGGGCTTGCTGAGCGTGGCGAAGGCGTTATCCCCCGGCATGCGGACGATCTCGCGATTTGAACTGTGGCCTTATGGGAAGGCGCAGGAGGCCGCAAAAGTTCCTCATCCGTCCTGTTTGGCGGAAGAGGTCAAGGTGTGGGAGCAGCAAACGATGCGGGTTGCCGGCCGGCATCCGGATCTTCGGAGTTTTGCCGGAACTCTGGAACCTATGGCGCTTCCCCGGCGGTATTTGCATTTGACCTTCCAGTATGCGCCTGTTCCGGTGGATGAAATTTTAATGTTGTTGGATCGTGTGGTGGCCCCTCTGGGGTTTACGGATCTGATCGCCGAAATTGGCCGGGCCTTTCCCTATGCCTCACATCCTTCCGTCGGTGCCCGATGGGCCTATTCGCGGGCGGAGTGGAAACGGATTGTCGAGGCGGTTCGGGCGGTCGGTTTGAATTTCATTCCGGAATACAATGCATTGGGGCATCAACGGGAGTCGGGGCTTGGGGCGGCGTTTCCCGAGATGTGCGAGGATTCGGGATGCTGGTGTTTGGACGTCGAACATCCCCAGACGCAGCCTTTTTTGAGGGATCTGATTGGTGAGTTGTGCGATTTCTTTGCGCCGGAAGCCTTCCATGTGGGGTTGGATGAAGCGGACATTCCGAGTCGGCCCCAGACGTTTGCCTGCCCGCGAAATGGGAGGCCACGGGATGGGGGGTTGTTGCTGGCGGAGCATGTGTTAGGGCTTCATGCGTTCCTGGCTGACCGCAAAGTGCGGGCGATGATGTGGGCGGATATGTTGCTCTACCGTCCGGAGCATCACACACAGAACGGATTAAGGACTGGGTCGTGGCGGGCGATTGAGCGGCTTCCCCGTGATATCGTGATGTTCGATTGGTGTTATTGGCCTGTGAAGGGGTATGACACATCGATCTATTTGAAGGGCGAAGGATTTTCGGTTGTGGGAGTGACCTGGCATATTCCGAAAGCGGTGGCCGATTTCACGCGGTTTGGGGCCGAGCAAAAGCTTGCCGGCATGTGTGCCACGACGTGGGCGAACCCGACCTTTCGTTCCATTCCCGTTGTTTGTACCCTCATGGCCGGTAGGCTCTTTCGCCGTCCTTTCGATGGACCATGGGAAGCGATTCGGGATGAAGCCGAAGCGCAGGCGTTTCGGTTGGCGCGGCAAAAGGATCAGCGATAACGTCCGAATCGGCGGGCGGCCTCATACATGGCGAGGACGTTTTCCGTTGGAGTATTATCCTGAATCGCATGGGTGGGGGCGAGGCAGTACCCTCCGCCGGGCATCATGACTTCCAGGGTTTGGCGGCAGACTTTCCGGACGTCGTCGGGTGTCCCGGTGGCGAGCGGGCCGGCGGTGGAGATGGCGCCATGAAAGGCCAGGCGGTTGCCGAATCTTGATTTGAGGTATGCGGGGGCCATCTGGGCGGCTTCGGGTTGAAGCGTATCCACGGCGGCGATACCCATTTCGATGAAGTCTTCGAAGGCCCAGCTGCTGGAACCGCAGGAGTGGATGATGACGGGGATTCCATACGCGCGCCCCAGGTCTACGAACCGCTGATGGATGGGGCGGAGGACTCGGCGGTAGAGGTCGAGGCTGATCATGGGACCGATCTGGGTTCCGAGATCTTCCCCGAGCCAGAGGCCGTCGGCTTTTCCGTCGAGCGCGTCGAGGGTCCGTTCGGCGAGGGCAAACAGGATGTCGGCTCTTCGGCGGGCGAGGAGGAGGCCGGCCGGGTCATCCGTGGCCAGGTCCACGAGGGTCTGTTCCATGGAGCGAAGCATTCCATTGCCGTTGATGATGTCGGGGACGCCTGGGCCGCCGACGGTGAGGAAAAGATTGGGCCATTGTTGACGCGCCTGTCTGGCGGTGGCGTAATCGAAATGATCTGGGTTGGGCATTGGCCACCGCGCCACCTCCTCTTCCGTCGCGTTCAGAAGGGGGAAGTCGCAGTAATCCCAATAACCGCCGGATGGGTGTTCGATCCAGCGTCGTCGGACGCCCCAGCAATCCGTTTTGATCCCTCGTTCTGGAATGTCGGCATGGAGTTGGGGTCCGCGGTAGGGCGGCCAAAAGGAGCGGAAATCCACCTCCAGGGCCCGCAGGAGACCTTCGTTGTCATCAGGGGCAAGGCCGAAATGTTCTTTGAGGCGCGCGTCAATCCCGGCATTCGCGCTGTAATTGACGGGGACACGGTCGGGTTCGTGCCGTGCCAAGGCGATTCGAACGCGTTCGCGAGAGTTCAGCGAGGTCATCGGCATTCTTTCTTGTTTATAGTGACCTATTATGCAACATTTCTTTAGTCCAGGGCAACGGGATGAGGATAGAGGAACGATGAGAAGAAGCGAAGAGGAGAAAAGGGAATGCGGTATTCGATGATGAGTTACACGATCGCTCGCCATGGGCCGAAAGTTTTCGATCTCGACCGGATGCTGCGGCTGGCGGTCGAATTGAAGATGGCGGGTGTGGATTTTGTGACATTGCACGGTTTTTCGGCTGCCGAATTGAAGAAGCGATGCGAGGGATATGGACTTGCAGTTGTGTGCTATACCATTCCGGCGGGGGGGCTGACCAGCGATAGGCGGGAGGAAGTGGAGCGGGCAAAGGAAACGTTGATGCGCGGGGTGGAGGATGCGGCGGCACTTGGCGCTCCCGTCATAATGGTCGTTACGCCGGGGCGGGATGACGTGCCGCGCGACGAAGCGCGTCGGCGCTACATTGAGGGGATTGCGCGATGCATCGAAGTGGCGAAGCCCATGAACATTCGGGTAACGGTAGAGAATTTTCCGGGTAAGAGCAGTCCGTTTGTCACGGCGGAGGATTTCTTGGCGGCTGCCGTGCAATTACCGGATTTGGGCTTGACGTTTGACAGTGGGAATACGGCGGGCGGCGAGGATCCTGCGGATTCGTTTCGGCGGGTTGCGGGTCGCGTCGCACATGCCCATTTCAAGGATTGGGTGGTTCTGACCGCGCGGCAAGCGGGCGGGCGGGAAATGTTGAATGGTCTTCGGTATGAACCGGCGCTGATCGGCGAAGGGATTCTCAATCACAAGGCCGTGCTTGGGGCGATGGGGCAATCGGGATATTGCGGGTGCATTAATATTGAATATGAGGGGCCGAAGGATCCTTATGAAGCAACTCGGGCGGCGGTAAATTATTTGCGGGCGCTCGAGGTGGAACTCGGCGTTTGATCTTCTGGCGTACCTGGCAGGAGTCGAACCTGCAACCCTCAGATCCGAAGTCTGATGCTCTGTCCAATTGAGCTACAGGTACAGGGAAGGGTGAGGTCAAGGTGCTGGCGTACCTGGCAGGAGTCGAACCTGCAACCCTCAGATCCGTAGTCTGATGCTCTGTCCAATTGAGCTACAGGTACGCGTTGCATATCCATTGCCCTGTACTATAAAATAAGCGTTTAGGAAAAGCAAGCGATCCTTGTCTATGTCTCTGTTGTTCCGCCTTGAGTCCCCTTTTGAACCCACCGGCGATCAACCGGCCGCGATTGCGGCGATTGAGGAAGCGTTCCGGGCGGGGCGGCGCTATCAGGTATTGGAAGGGGTGACCGGTTCCGGTAAAACGTTTACAATGGCGAATGTGATTGCCCGACTGGGCCGTCCGGCTCTTGTGATCTCCCACAACAAGACGTTGGCGGCGCAGTTGTATGCGGAGTTGAAGAGCTTTTTTCCCGGAAACGCGGTGGAGTATTTCATCAGTTACTACGATTATTACCAGCCGGAAGCCTACATTCCTCAGACGGACACTTATATCGAGAAAGATGCCTCGATCAATCGGCAGATCGAGCGGTTTCGTCTATCCGCCACAAACGCGCTTCTCGGGCGGCGGGATGTGATTGTGGTGGCCTCTGTGTCGTGCATCTACGGGTTGGGGTCGCCGGAGGACTATCGGGAGATGGTGGTTTCGGTCCGGCGGGACGCGCCGATGGACCGGGACGAACTGTTGGCGAAATTCGTGGAGATTCAATACGATCGAAATGACGGGGAATTGGAACCGGGCGTCTTTCGGGTACGGGGGGACGTTGTCGAAGTGGTACCTGCGTGGGAGGAAACGGGAATTCGGCTGTTGTTTTTTGGGGACCGGGTAGAGCGGATCGAGCGATTCGATCCCTTGACGGGCCGGACCCAGGAGGAGTGTGAGGCCGTCGTATTATCCCCGGCCAATCATTTTGTGACCCCGCGGGACAAGCTGGAATGGGCCATTGCGGCCATTTTGGAAGAGCTGGAGGAGCGGGTGGCCGAGTTGGAGAAAGCCCGCAAGCTGGTGGAAGCGCAGCGGTTGCGGCAGCGCACGTTGTATGATGTGGAGATGCTCCGGACGGCGGGTTATTGTCCGGGGATTGAGAATTATTCGCGGCACTTGACCGGTCGGAGGGCGGGAGCCCCCCCCGCAACGCTGATGGATTATTTTCCGGCCGATTTTCTCACGATCGTGGATGAGTCTCACGTGACGGTGCCTCAGCTACGGGCGATGTACAACGGCGACCAAGCGCGCAAGACGGTGCTGGTGGAGCATGGGTTTCGGCTTCCCTCGGCGAAGGACAACCGGCCGCTTAATTTTGATGAATTTCTGGAACGGGCCGGTCCGATTTTATTTGTGTCGGCGACGCCGGGACCCTTCGAGAGGAGTTTGTCGGATCCCGTTCGGCAGCTCATTCGACCGACGGGGCTCTTGGATCCTCCGGTGGATGTGCGGCCTTTGCGGGGGCAGGTGGATGATCTAATGGCGGAGGTGCGGGCCCATGCTGCGCGTGGGGAGCGTGTGTTGGCCACGACGTTGACGAAAAAGACGGCGGAGGATCTTGCGCGTTATCTGCGGGAAGCCGGGTTGCGCGTGCAGTATCTTCATTCCGACATCACGGCGCTGGAACGGGTGGACATTTTGCGACGGTTGCGCCGAAACGAATTTGACTGCTTGGTGGGTGTCAATTTGCTGCGGGAGGGGCTTGATTTGCCCGAAGTGTCGCTTGTAGCGATTCTGGATGCGGATAAGGAGGGGTTTCTACGGTCGGACACCTCGCTGATTCAGACGGCGGGTCGTGCGGCCCGGCATGTGAACGGCAAGGTGATTCTGTATGCGGATGAGGTGACGGATTCGATGCGCCGGTTGATCGAGGTGACGGAGGAACGCCGGGCTGTTCAGATGGAGTTCAATCGCCGCCATGGGATTACGCCCAAGAGCATTCAACGGGAGCGGGACTGGGAGTGGGCGGCGGGAGCGACGGCTCGGGCGATTGAGGAATCAGTAGTTCGGGAAGCGGGAACGGCGTATGAAACGCGCGATTTGATAGAGACGCTCAAGAAAGAGATGTGGGAGGCTGCAGAGGCGCTGGAGTTTGAGCGGGCGGGGCGGTTGAGAGATGAACTGATGGAACTTATGAAAGCGGCGGGGATGACGCCGCCGCGCGAGTGGCGAAAACCGGGTGGACGCGGGGCTGCCCGGCGTCCACTGGGGAGGCGTCATGCCCGCCCGTTTCGGAGGTGATAAGATGCCGATCTACGAATTCTACTGTCCGAGTTGTCATCGTTTATTTTCCTTTTTATCCCGTCGGGTGGGCGTATCTCGGACGCCTGCTTGCCCGAAGTGCAAAGGGCATCAGATGCGCCGCGAGGTTTCGCCCTTTGCGGCTCCGAGAAAAAGCGGTGAAACGCGGGGGGCAGAGGAGGGCGGCGAGCCAGGCGGTGAGGAGGAGGTGCCGGTAGAGGAGGAGCGGGTCGAGCGGGCGTTGGATACGCTGGCGGCCGAGGCGGCCTCCATGGGGGAGAACGAGGATCCCCGGCAGGCGGCGCGGTTGATGCGCCGTTTTTCCGAGATGACGGGCATGCCGCTGGGGGAAGGGATGGAGGAAGCGATGCGCAGGCTCGAGGCGGGGGAGGATCCCGAGGCGGTTGAAGAGGAATTGGGCGATCAAATCGAGCGGGAAGATCCCTTTGAAACACCTCGGCGGCAAGAAATTCGCCGTCGGAGAACGCCTCCTTCCCGCGATCCGACGCTGTATGATTTGGGCTGAGCGCGTTTATTTTTCGCCCGTGACGACTTCTGCAATGTTGTAGGCGTGGTCCCGCACGCGCCGGAAGGCGGTGAGCATATCGGTATAGACCAGGCTCATCAGCGGATTGTGTTCCTGACGAGCGAAGGTTTCGAGATGTTCGTGACGGAACTCTTTCATGACCTTGAGGACCTTGGCGGCTTCCGGTTGGAAGTCCACCATCAACGTGGGATTGGGAATCGTTTCCTCCTGGAGAGGTTGGTGCAGCCGTTTGAGCAAGCCGGCAACGAGCCCATGGAGTTCTCGCAGGTGGCGGCGTTCTTCCATAGGAAGCTCCAAGCGGTTCTGGACGAGTTTGATGTTCAGTTTGACGAGGTTCATGAAGTAGTCCCCGACGGATTCGTATTCGTGGGCGAGGCGGAGCTGGCGGCGCCCGACATCCATCACTTCCCCTGGGACCGAATCGGACAGAAGGCGGGACAAAAAGACCGTTACCTCGCGTTGGATATTGTCCAGAATCTTCTCCCGTCGGAAGATCTCATCTTCCGACCGTGTATCCCGTTCCGGATAGGGAAGGCTGAGGATTGTATCCAGGGCAGAAACCATTTGGAGGACATGCTCGGACATGGCGACGATCTCCTTATGGGACTGTTCGACGCCGAGAGCAGGATGGGCGAGAAAACGGACGTTGAGATATTCGAGGCGATAGGCTTCGCCGGCCTGACGGTCCGGAATCAACCAACTGACCAAGCGGGCGAACGGTTTAAGGAAGGGCAAAAAGACCAACGTGTTGATGACGTTAAACATCGTATGAACCAACGCGAGCCGCGTCAAATTAGTCTGGAGCAGGAGCGAGGCTTCACTTCCATGGTTCGGAACCAGACCTTCGATGAATCGACGGTAATGGGGAAAGATGGGAAGAAGCCAAAGGACGCCGATGACGTTGAAGAGAATGTGGCCGAGGGCAGCCCGCCGGGCGTGGGCGTTTCCTCCGATGGACGCGATCCAGGCGGTGATGGTTGTGCCGATATTGAGTCCTAATACGATGGATGCGGCGGTTGGGAAATCGAGCAGGTCGGTCTTCAAAAGCCCGATCACGATTCCCAAGGTGGCCGAAGAGGATTGAATGATTGCCGTGACAATCAAACCGACAAACGCCGCCCGGATGACTCCCGTAAACGTTTCGGCTCGGAGTGTGTGAAACAGGCGGAGGACGGCAGGTTCCGAGCGCAAAGGCTTGAACCCGTCGCTCATCAGTTCGAGGCCGAAGAAGACCATTCCGATGCCCATAAGGAACATTCCCCAATAGCGGTATCGTTCCCGCCCGGCGAAAAGGAACACAAGGGAGGAAGCCCCAAGCAAAGGGAGGCCGTAGTGAGAAATTTTGAGCGAGAGAACCCATCCGGTGATTGTTGTGCCGATATTGGCTCCAAAAATCACACCCAGGGCTTGAAGGAGCGTCATAAAGCCGCTATTCACAAACCCGACAACCATGACGGTGGTAATGGAGCTTGATTGAATCAGGGTGGTGACGAAGGTTCCGATTGCGACCGCGAAAATACGGTTATCCGTGACGCTACTGATCATGCGGCGAAGCCGGGGACCTGCGACCGCCTGCATGCCTTCGGACATGTACTTCATGCCGAGGAGAAAAATGCCGAGCCCCCCCATTGCCATCATGAGAACCTGGAAATAGCAATTCATGGAATTCATGGAGGGAATGATAAACTAGGGGGATGTTTGGTTCAAGTTGTGGTTCGCGTCGTGGCCGGGGGGAGCCCTTCACCGCAAAGGGAGGCCGTGAGAGGTGGGATAATATCGCGTTATGCTGGGAAAGCTACGATTGTTGTGTGAGCGTGCGCTGTGTTTTGTGACAAGCGGGGGAAACGCCTGGCAGGTGATTTTTCACCTTGAGGAGGGCCATGAGCGTTTCTGAAGCAGCATGGGGAACGGGTCTCAGCCCTTGGAATGGGGGTCTATGCGAGGCGTGCGGATGGACAATCATTATTTCGCGCGGACACTGCGTGGGAAATTCAATCGCTTCTAGCAGCGCCTCAACACGACCGATGCAGTATTATCGGCATAACGCGGACAGCCGTGGCATGTTATGATTGAGGGGAGCCGGCTTCCAGGGGGACGATGGCGATGGACGGACCGGGGCGAGCCTTCGCGTAATTGGGCTCTGCATGGCAGGGTAAGCGCAAAAGCCGTTATCATGAGATGCAAGCGATTTGAGCCCCAGGATGAAACCATCGAGGATGAAACGATCGAGATAAGGCAGAACCTTGATGGCGGTGATCGGGTATGGGCAGGAAGAGTGTTGATCCGACCCCGATGGATCATTGAGCAGGTCGGACAGCAAGTTGCCGCCGTGAAGAAAGTGTACGGGGCATGTCTGGCCCCGTAGGCAGGGCATGCAAGAAACTCATATTCTGAAGGGAGGAGTAACGATTGCGAATGTCGCAAAAATAGCGCTTATGGTTGAACAGCACATGAGACTCCATGCTTCGGAACACGGCCGCGGCCAAGGGAAGGGGCTTCGCTTTTTGGATTTGGCTGTCTGCCGGGTCTTCATGGTTCTGGTTGCGGTTGAATTACAAATCTGCGGACAGAACAGCAAAACAGAGGAAAAGGATCAGTGAAACGAGTCGGCTTGCTTGTGATGACCGTGATAAGCGCCGGAGGAGTGATGTGCGGGGGGCTGGTTGCCGGCCAGGAAGTGTTGTTTCCACGGTGGACACCTTTCGGACGCAATCTGGCGTTAGGGAAGCCCTACACTCCTGATCAATCCGGATATCCCCTCTGTGCGGATCCTGGGGATAAAACCCAGCTAACAGACGGTGCTTATGCGCCGGGCGGGCCAGGGATGTGGCATTTCAAGGAGACGGTCGGTTGGTCGTGTGCCACGATCCCGTTGATTGTTGATTTAGGTGAGATCTGTTCGATTGGAGGGCTCAGTTTCAGTTCTGAGACGAGTCCTGAAGCGGGCGTTGGTTTGCCTCGCGCAATCCTGATTTTGGTGAGCGACGACGGCAAGGCGTACCGAAGGGTAGGGGAACTGATTGCCCTTGCGGCCCGATATGGTGCCCCCCCGGAACGGGGGCGATATACGTTGCGGACTGACGGTTTGAACTGCCGGGGGCGGTTTCTTCAACTCGTAATCCAGTCCAGCCTTCACATCTTTGTGGATGAGGTTGAGGTGTACGAAGGTTCGGCGGCTTTTCTCGATCAGGAGCCTCAGGGCCCGATTATTGATCATCCGGTCCAGCATTTGGAGACGCATGTGACCGGTTATGCCGCTGCGGCCTGGTCGGCGATTGATGCGGCTCGGGCTCGCGAACGGCTGGCGGCGCTCGGCATATCGCCTACGCTTCGGAACCGGTTGTTCAAACGTTTGGATGACATCCATCGAAAGTCGGTCCAGATGATGCCGGAGTTAGCGGATCCCGAATTTCGCGCGATCGTACCGATTCATTCGTTGCAGGCCGACGTGCTTTCGGTAATGGCGGAGGGGTATCGCGCGGCGGGATATCCCGAGCATTGGGTGTGGCATACGAACCGCTGGTTGCGCCTTTCGCATTGGGACATCCCGCCCCCGCCGAAGGGGGGCGGTGGGCCGGCGTTACGGATGCACCAGATGCAGGAGGAAAGGCGGGGGGAAGTGTTCAGCATAGCCAATTTCAGTCCGATCCCGAAAACGGCGACGGTTCGGTTCCATGGATTACCCGGCGGGGCAGTTCCAGAATGTATCCGGGTATTGCAGGCGGAATTCGTCGCGCAGCAGTCGCGCTACTGGGACGCCAATGCGTTGCCGGCGGCGGAGAAGACAGACGGGGGTTGGCGCATAACCCTGCCGGTCGGAATTTCCCGGCAGGTATGGTTGGACGTATGGCCCCGCCGGCCAACGTGCCCGCCTGGCCTTTACAAGGGTGAAGTTGTTGTGGCGATCGAAGAAGGGGGGACGTTCCGCATTCCCCTTGAATTGAAGGTCAGTTCGATCCGGATGCCCCCGCCTCGCGAACGCGCCATTGCGATCGGCGTATGGGACTACACGGCCAAAGGAGGCGCGGCCGGATATGGGCTTCACCCCGGCAATGTTCAGGCGGCGATTGCTCACATGAAGGGCAGCGGTGTGAACGCGCCATGGGCGATGAACGACTGGGCTTCTCCGAACGTGTTTCCTCCTCATGGAGCGTTGGATTCGGAGGGACGGATGGATTTCAGCGCGTTTGACCAGTGGGTGGATCAATGGCCGGACGCGAAATACTACATGATCTACAGCGGCTTTCACTGGGGGCTGATCGGCAAGGAGTGGGGGCAAACCGATCCGGAAATTCAGCGCCAGTTTGGGGAGCGGATGAAGGCATGGGCCGAACATCTTCGGAACCGCAGGATCAATCCTTCCCGCGTGGCGCTTCTGTTGGTGGATGAGCCGGGAGGTGGGGATGCCGATGCCCTGACTTTGGCAGGGGCCGCCGTGATCAAGACCGAGACTCCCGAATTCCTCTTGTACATTGATCCCGTTCATGGAGCTGCCCAGTATGAGGACCCGGTGACGCGGAAGATGTTTGAACATATGGACATCATTACACCGGGGTGTCCGTTTGTTTGGGGCCAGCCGTGGGGGGAGGCGACACATGCTTTTTACGATCAATGGCGCCGCAAGGGGAAAATCATGGGGTACTACTCGTGTGCGCAGAATCCCTCCGAAGCCGACGCCATCGGCTACTATCGGATGCAGCAATGGCATTGTTGGAAGATCAACGGTGGCGGTTCGAACAGTTGGGCCGGCTTTTGGGCGTACGCGGACGTGCGGGGCAATTCGTCATGGAACCCTCTCGACAGCGGACGCGACAAAAACTGGTCTCCAGTTTACATTGATTCGAAGTCGGTGACCGACAGCAAGCACTGGTTGGCCATTTTTGAAGGACAACAGGACTACGAGTATCTGCTGACTCTCAAAAATAAGGTTGAATTGCTGGAGAAATCGAAGGCGCATCCCTCGGTGGCATCTGCGCGTCGACTGCTGGAGACGGTGGCTGACGAGACCATTGCGGCGGTATATTTTGGCCGGGAGACGGCAGAACGAATGGACTTCGAGCGAACCGACGTTTATGCGGAGATGCGCCGGTTGGGTCGAGGGCTTTACGATATCGAAGCGTGCGACCGAGGGCGGTTACGGGTGTTGGAAGCGTTGGAGCGATTGGGAGAAGTGGATCGGTGAGAACCGTTTGCCGTTGGCGAATGAATGCCTTGGAAATTAAAATTCGGTTTTCGCCTGAGCCGCCATGAAGGGCGGCACAGAATGGTCCTCCCTCCAACGGGGGGCGTTTTCCTCTTTGGGGTCGCTTTTATGCGATTAGCCATTACGCTGGAAATCTTGGGGGGATGCCCGAGATGTTCAATTTAGGCAAAGTGAGAAAATCATATTATGATGTGATAGGGAGGGATTGTTTGGTTGTACTTTCTGCGCGATGTTTCCGTCAGGTTCGTATTAGTAGGGGAGGTGTCCTATGAACGGCTGCTTTGATATCCGAGTTTTGGTGGCGGCGATAGCTGTGGGCATTCTGGGCATGCGGAGCAGCGTATGGAGTGCGACTTGGCATGTCGATGCGCAAGCCTCCTCCGAGGGGGACGGCACGAGTTGGGCGACGGCGTTTCAGAGCCTGACGAATGCGATCGCGCAGGCTTCGAATGGCGATGAGATCTGGGTGGCACAAGGCACCTATTTTTGGACCAATGAGAGCGGGCTTTCGGTGAGCCATCATACGCTGGTGGGAGGATATCCGACGGGCGGAGGACTGCGCGATCCTGAGGCGAACCCGACTATTCTCGATTGCCAGTCCGCACGGCGGGCATTCTATAAGACCGGCGCAGCGGAGCGCTTCACGCTGGACGGGTTCCGCGTGATCAATGGGGTGGCCATCGGCGATCAAAAGGGTGGCGCCATATACGCGATAGAGGGTCCGCTGACGATCGCCAACTGCGTCTTCAGCAACAACGTTGCAACTTATCACGGCGGCGCGATCTACACGGAGGCAGCGGGCGTTGAAAACATTTTCTCCACCTGCCGATTCCTTGACAATCGCGCCACCGATGCCTGGAACGGATATGGCGGTGCCGTTGCGTTCCGATATGCCGGCACGAGCCGCTTCGAGCGCTGCACGTTCACGACGAACAGCGCCGGTTACAACGGCGGGGCCATTGCCGCGGGGCTGTCGGAAGTCGGCGGACAGTTGTCGATGACCGACTGCGTCTTTTCCAACAATGTCGCCGGAACGTTGGGCGGCGGGATATGGGCAAGGAGCCATCTCGAATGTTCGCAAGGGACGAATGCGTTCGTGCACAACGTTGCAACTTATTACGGCGGCGCCGTCTGCAGCTCGTACAGCGGCCACAGCAACGCATTTGTCAACTGCATATTCGACAACAATCGCACCACCCATGTTGGGGACGGCCAAGGTGGCGCCATCATGATCCAATATGCCGGCACCAGCCGCTTCGAGCATTGTTCGTTCACGGCCAATCGTTCGGGGCGCGGGGGAGGCGCGTTAAGGCTTGGGCAGATGGAATCAGGGGGGCTCTATCGCTTAAAGGACTGTCTGTTTGCTAACAACGTGGCAGCGATTGCCGAGGGCGGCGCGATCGAGTCCTGGGGCGGGCTCGAGTGCGTGCGCGTGGATTTCGACCACAATGAGGCGGAGTACGCCGGCGGCGCGGTGATTTTGCGCAATACCGCTGGGCAAGAGTGCCGTTTTCAGAACTGTGCGTTTACCGGCAACAGAACGGCCGCCTATCTCGGCGGGGGAGCGATTTATGCTCATAGTGACTTTACGATGACAACGACCGTGGAAAACTGCACCTTTGTTGGTAACCAGTCGGAGTGTTGGGGCGGGGCCATTCGATGGAACTCGGGATTGGCCACCCTGACGATCATCAACAGCATTTTTTGGGGGAATATCATTCCCGGGTCATACACCGGCACGAACATTCAAAATGCGGGGACGGTCAAGATCACCTACAGCGATTTGGACGTCGGCGAGGGTGCTGTGAACGGAGGGACAAAGAACTTGGGAGTCGGTTTGATGCACGTGGATCCCTTGTTGGCGAGTGCGAGCGCCCCTTATGACGTGCATCTCAAGTCGCGATACGGTCGATGGGATCCGGTCACTCACGGCTGGGTGAACGACGCGGAGCACAGTCCCTGTATAGATGCCGGAGATCCGGCCAGCGACTGGTCGAACGAACCGACCCGACGAAACGGCGAACGGATCAACTTGGGGCGGTACGGAAACACAGGGGAGGCTTCTCGTTCGTCCGGACCGACAGGAACCTTAATTTTTGTCCGATAGTGCCTCCCGCGCATCATGGGCTCGGGGACATGGGTTCCCCCCATATCAAGGCGTTAGCGATGGATGCTTTTGCGGTACAAGCCAGGCCGCCATCCGGTTTGTCGAAGGAACGCCTGCGAAAAATTGTATGCGTTGCTGTAGCCCACGAGCACCGCAATCGTATCCAGCTTCTCATGGGAGGTTCTCAGCAGCTCGGCAGCTTTTGCCATTCGAACGCTGCGGATGAGGCAGGCGGGAGGCTGACCATACAATCGGCGGACGGTTCGGTGGAGATGTCCGACGGACATGTTGAGCGTGTGCGCTAGCATGGGAACGGACCATGGTTGTTCGGGCTGCGCGGCGATGTTATCCAACACGCATGCCATCTTTTTGCGGAAGTTCCGATCGAAAAAGGATTCGTGAGCACCAAGATGCCGCCGAAGAAAGTGGAAAATAGCGTTGCAGAGGGCGGCGCATGCTTCCCCGGAGTCCGGGTGTTGTTGCAGGGGCTCGCGGATTAGGACCTCTGTCGCGACCCGAAGCAGTTCCGAATGGGGAAACGGATGGACTTCCACCTGTTGGGGGAGCGCGAGGTTTTTGCGCAGAGTTCCGTCCGGTAGAAGGTGAATCCAAAGGACGGTCGCAGAACAGCGATGGGTTTCCACTCGCTTCGGAGAATTTTCGGGCAGTAGCAGGGCTTCCCCTCGTTTGACTAGTATTGGGGGCGCCTTATCGCGTGGGTAGTAGATACGGCCTGCTGCCACGATAAAGATCAGGTAGAGGGAGGTTTCGCCCCAGCTTTGCCGCGGGGGTCGTTTATCCATTCCCATCATCCGGACCCCCAACTCGCGCAGAGGACGCATGATGGGAATGTCGGATGTCACCCCGACGATTCGTGTGAGGTCGTTCAATGGGGGGCGGTGAAAGTCCTTTGACGGATGGGAAGGCACGCGGCAAGTCGTCGCTTTCGGTAAACCGTTAACCGAAACATATCATGTTCTCATATTTCACGCAAGATGGCCCCCCTTGTGGCAAGAGGCGCGATATTCCCAACGGGTTAACGGCTTATCGCGGGGTAATCCAACCTTTTTCGTGTTTTGTCCAGGTTTGGATTGAGAAGGACGAGGGGTTTTGCTAAAAAACAGATCTTAGGGATGCGGAAGATTCGTCCAGCCTGGGGTGTGGCCTTACTGGCTTTCGCGGTTGCGTATAGTATGACCCGCCCCGTGTCCTTGCGGCGGGCTGCCTTGCGGCCACCCCATGAGCCGGACTTGAGTCGGGTGCCTCCTTCGGTCGCTCTGGTGACCGTCCTATTGGGTGGGTTCCGGGGTTTGGCGGCCGATCTTCTTTGGTTCCGCGCCACGTCGCTTCAAGACGAGGGGCGTTTTCTGGAAATTGCGCAGTTGGCCGACTGGATTACGCGACTCGAGCCGACCCTTCCGGAGGTTTGGTCCTATCACGCATGGAATATGGCCTATAATATCAGTGTTCTTTTTCCGAACCCTTTGGACCGCTGGCGGTGGATTTGCAACGGCCGCCGGATTCTTCAGGAGGACGCCATTCGGTTCAATCCCGCCTCGCCCCGGCTTTATGCAGAATTAAGTTGGCTTTACTATCATAAAATCGGCGGGTATTCCGATCCGGCGTCTGATCATTATCTGGCGTTTTTTTTTCAGGAAGTCGAAGAGGTGTTACCGGGGGGCAGGATGGAAGGGATCCCGCCTGCGCACCTTTCCCGATTCTTGGAAGTCTTTCGGATAGGGGGGGAGACCGCTCGATTGATGACGGATCGTTGGGGGGAAATGGATTGGCGGTTACCGGAAACTCATGCGCTGTATTGGGCGTTGGAAGGCACACAGGCGGCTGGCGAGGCGCCGGACATTCGCGCGGACCGCCTTCTTTACTTGACCTTGATGGCTTGCTTTTTCCGGGGGCGGATTGCGCTACCCCGGCCAGGCCAATCGCCGATACGGGGGCTTCGACCGGAACTGGCTGGGGCCGTTTTGGAGGCTTTGGAAGAAATCGCTCTTCGCCATCCAGACCCGGCATACCGATGGGGGGAGATCATCGCCTATTTCAACAAACGTGCCGCGTTTTATCTGTATTGTTACGGCCATGACGAGTTGGCGGAGCTTTATTTTGAACGGGCCCGAAGGGCGGGGGCGGCGACCGAAGCAACGCTCTACGAGATGGCTGTTCGCGCAGCGGAGGAAGCCACAATGGCGGGTGCGGATTACTGGGACCAGACGATGGCGCTTTTTTATGAAGCGGCGCGACGGCGTTTGGGGGGAGACGAAAAGGGAGGGGCGCGCTGTGCCGAAATGGGGCGTCGTTTTTACGAAGGGGTCAGGGCTCGGCTGGTTGTGATGGGAGTGGATTCGCTTCCGTCGGCCGATGCCTTGCGAATGGAAGGAGAACGACTGGCCTGTCTGGAGAAGAACGGCGAGGGGGAGGGGGAGGATCCGTGAAGAGGCGCTTTTTCTTTGTTTGGATTTTATCGGCGGTTGGGCTTATGACCGGCTGTTTGCCTTCTCGACCTCGGCTTGTGGTTCGCGAATATCCGGGCATGGGGACCTTGGGCAGTGTGACGGCGTTGTCGGACGAGGAGGCTTTTTCGTGGGCAGCCCGGTGCGCTCAGATCACGCGGGAATGGGAAGAGCGGCTCAGTGTTTTTCTTCCGAATTCCGACTTGGCGCGGATCAATGCTGCCGCCGGCAAAGGAGTGGTGGCAATTTCTCCCGAGACACGCTGGGTACTGGAACATGCGATTCGTCTTGCCCGAGAGAGCGGAGGTGCTTTCGATCCCACGGTGGGTCCTTTAATGGATTTGTGGGGATTCCGTCGCCAGGGTTTGGCACGCAAACCCATGTTGGATGAGATTGCGGCGTCACGTGAACGGGTGGGTTATCACAAGCTTGTGATTTCAACGGAAGGCTGTGGGTTGGAACGGGAGGGGATGGCATTGGATTTAGGGGGGATTGGCAAAGGGGTTGCGGTGGACCGCTGCTGGGAAGAGTTACGAAGGGAAGCCAAAGGGCGGCCGTTTCTGGTCAATCTGGGAGGCAACATTCGCGCGTCGGGACGTTTGCCGACGGGGCGGGAGTGGTCCATCGGCATCCGGGATCCGTTCGATCCTGGCCGGATTGTCGCCACGATTTCGTTGGAAGATGGAAAAGCGGTGGCGACCTCGGGTCACTACGAACGGTTTGTGGTGCTGGACGGAGAGCGCTGGGCACACATTATGGATCCCCGGACGGGTATGCCGGTGCGGGGGATGGCTTCTGTGACGGTAGTGGCCGACAGTGCGGAGGATGCCGATGGTCTCTCAACCACGCTTTTTGTGATGGGGCGTGAGGAAGGAGAGGCATTTCTGCGACAGACGGGAAGAAATGCTGCTGTTTTGTACATTCCTGACCAGAAGCCTCTTCATCTGTTTCCCAACGCTTCCATGAAAAAAATCATAAAAATTGACAGCCGCGATCCTAGCCTATTATAATGTAACTATGTTTTTGGTTTGCGTGTGAATACTATTTAGACAAACACGCAGATACGGAGGGTGCCATGACATTTCGATGCTGTTCGGGTAGGTTGTTCCAGCTTTTGGGCGTTCTTTGCAGTTTTTTTCTTTCTGAAGTGGGATGGGGGCAGACGTGGACGTTCAATGTGCCCGAACGGGTAGTGGAAACCGGCACGAATTGGTTGACGGGTGCCGGTGTGGTCAGTAAAACGGGGATTGGAACCCTCTGGCTGATTCCGACAGGGGCCACCAACGTCTATACGGGACCGACCTATGTTTTGGATGGGGTTCTGAGGGCCGACGAGGGGCGAGGCTTGCCGTTTGCGTCCACCTTATATCTCAACGGTCAGAATGTTGCAACTCGGTCAACAGGGGTTTTGGAAACCCGTGGAACGTTTTCCCGGGATGTGGGAACCGCGGCAGGGCAAGTTTATTGGAACGGGACTTATGGCGGATTTGCCGCACGTGGGGGTGATCTTATTGTGACTCTGAACGGTGGGGCTCCGTTGCTTTGGGGCGCAGCCAACGGCTTTAATGCGAAAAGTCTTTCCTTGAGCAGCCTGACCGCGGACGGAGCGGTCGAGATTCGGAATGACATCGGATTGGGGGCAAACCGGGCTGTTTTCATCGAGCTGAATACGAATAATGCGAACAATTTAGCGGTTCTTTCGGGTGTGATCAGCAATGGTGCTGCAAGCGCGTTCGGACTGACCGTAAATGGTCGTGGCACCTTGTGGTTGCGTAACACCAATACATTTACGGGTGCGCTCACTTTTGGCGGGGGGACAGTGCGCGCAGTGGATGGCGTGGGGCTTCCAACGACGGCACTGGTGACATTCAACAATACGGCTACGCATGGGATACTGGAATCCTCCGGCTCATTTACTCGAACGATTGGGAGTGGGGCGGGGCAAATTTCATGGCAATCGTCGAGTGTCGGAGGAGGATTTGCAGCGTGGGGAGGGCCGTTGAATGTGAGTCTTAACGGGGGTGGGGTCATCAATTGGGCGAGCGGCACGGATGGTTTTAATGGGCGGGTTCTGGTGTTGAACAGTTTTACCGCGAACGACCGAGTCATCCTTGAAAATTCGATCGAACTTGGGGCGGCTCGCACCATTTATGTTTATGACAATCCTTTTTCTGAGAATGATGCCGCCGAGATCCGTGGTGAACTTCGGGGAAATAATACAGGCTATAACCTTACTAAAAGCGGGCCAGGGATCTTGGAGTTGAGTGGGTTTAATTCTTATCGTGGCAATACATTTGTTGGGGAGGGAACACTGCGGGTTAATGGGACAATTGCGAGCAACAACTATATTCAGGTGAATGTTCCGGCCATGCTGAGCGGGACGGGTCGAGTGATCAGTGTCGCTGCGAATGGTCTTTTGAATTATGGGACCGTATCGCCCCAGGATGGGACAGCGGCGGGCGTTTTACGGTACACGGGGCATGGGACGCTCTATACCAACTCTCGTTTGGAGGTGGTGCTGGGACCTGGGACCCAGGTGGGGCGATTGGAGATCAGTGGGAACGTGACGATTCAAACCAACTTTATCGTGCGGTTTCGGGATTTTGGGGGTTCATGCAAAGCAGAGGATGAGTTAACGGTTTTGACGTATGGGACCAATTGCATGTCATTTCCGACGAACAGCTGGTCTTTCGACGCCTCGCTGGTGCAACATTCAGGGCGGTGGAATTGGACGAATGCGGTGTTGGTGCACGATCCGGCGGGCAAGCGGGTTTATGTGACCGGTTTGCGGGTGGATCCGCAGACTCCGAGCACATGGGTGACTTGGAATGGAGGGGCGGGAAATTGGACGGACTGGAACTGGGATGGCCCTGAGCCGGTTCCGACCATCGAGACGGAGGCTTTGGTGCTTTCCTCCGATTCCGATATTCAGGTCACGGGGGAGCAAGAAGCCCATACGCTGACGCTTTCCAATGGGGTGGTGCAAATTGAATCGGGTGGTGAGTTGGAAAGCTATTATGTGGAGATAGGGGGTGGGGAACTGAATGTGGAGGGAGTGCTCAAAGGGTTTGAGCGGGTTCGGGTGGCTCCGGCGGGTTCCTTGCGAATTTCGGGTACGCTGCAAGGGGCCGATTTGATCATCGAAGGGACGAATGTATTGGAATCGGGCGCAGACCTACGGGTGAGGCAATGGGTGTTTGGGGCGGATCAGACGCTGGGAAGCAATGTGTCCATCGCCGCCGATCGTGTAAGCGTTCCGCCTGCTCTGTTTTTGGAATCGGGCAGTGTGCTCAGTGCGGGGACGTGGAGTGTAAAGGGGAATGTGGATGTGGCAGCGAGCGCGCAGGTGGCGGGGCAAGTTCGGCTGGCTACGGATGGGGATATGACCATTCACGGGGAGGCGGCATCGGGTGCTGTTATAGTGATGGATGGGGGCACGTTGCGCGCTTCGGAAGCGACCAGGGTGGGCGGATTGGATTTTACCTTGGGTGGTGTTTTGATCCGGGATGGGGCAACGGATCCGTTGCAAGTGGCAGGTCCGTTGATTGTACAGGGGGTTAATTTGGATTTGGATGGGTTGAAGCTGGACACATCAGAGGCTGCCATTGTGGCGACGAATGGGTATTGGCTGAGTACGACCGGGGATTTAAATGCGGCTTCGCTCCGAATGGTCGGTCCTATGCTCCGTGTGGGAGGAATGGTTTCGATCAGCAACGTGCTGTCCCTGGAAGATGTGACGATCACCAATCCGATCACAGGAGACACGATGGTTCTGGTGGGTGAAGGGCGCACACGGGATCAACTTGTTTGGTTGGCCGCCTCCAACTCATTTCGGGGTAAAGTTCAGATTGAGCGGGGTACTTTGAGAGCCATTCCGGGAATCGGGTTGCCTGATGATCCAGGTGCTGGGGCATTTGATTTTTCCGCCGATACTGCCGGATGGCATGCTCTCTTGGAAGGCAACGGGGTTTTTGCCCGTTCCATTGGTGAGGGGAGCGGCGATGTGTTTTGGAGTGGACATGGGGGGTTTGCGGCCTGGGGGGGAGATTTGGATGTGACGCTAAGGGGTGGAGATTTGATCACATGGGGAGCCACGAATGGATTTCGCGGTTTCAACCTTTATTTGAGCAGCACGTCCGCTACGCATGTCGTAACGCTTCACAATCCCCTATTGGTCAATGGCACACATATTTTGCGGGTTTTTGACAATCCGTTCACCAACTCCGATTATGCGCGAATTACCGGTACGATTTCCATGGATACAGCGGGGCGGATCTTACAAAAAGCCGAACCGGGCATGGTCTGGCTGACGGGAACGAACACGTTTGGGGGCCGATTGCAAATTGATGATGGGGTTGTGCGAGCGATCGACGGGGCAGGACTTCCCGCTTCCGCCACTCTCTATCTGAACGGATCACTGCCAGGGACTCGCGCGTGTGGCGTGTTGGAGAGCAGCGGGGTGTTTGCCCGTAATATTGGGACAGGCGCAGGTCAAGTCTATTGGAATAATGCCGGAGGTTTTTCGGCTTTTGGTGGGCCGTTGGAGGTCCTTCTGAACGGTGGCGCAACCATCAGCTGGGGCGCAGCCAATGGATTTAATTCCAAGATCCTTGTCTCGGGCGGTCCGACCGCCGATGAAGTCGTGACGCTAGTCAATCCGGTCGATTTGGGGGCAAATCGTTCCATCTATGTCTGGGACAATACGAACTCACCGTCTGATGCGTTCAAGATGGCGGGAACCCTTGCCAACGGGGGTGCAGGCCATTTTGGGATTTGGAAATATGGGGATGGTGTCCTTTGGGTGACGGGAACCAACACCTTTACCGGAGGGATCACGAACTTCAACGGCGTTGTCCGTTTTGGGGACGGCATTGGGATTTCCGCCTCCGCATCGATGCGGCTAAGCGGCGGCAATATCACGCCCTGTGTGTTTGAGACGAGTGGAACACTGACGCGGAACCTGGGCACCGAAGCCGGGCAGATCCACTGGGGAGGGAGCGGCGGTTTTGCGGCATGGGGCGGGGATCTCGACTTGGTGTTCCATGGCGGTTCGAATATTGTCTGGTCCGCGCTTTCGGGCGGATTCAACGGCCAAGTTTTGCATTTGGGATCGCGAACGGCGAACGGACGAGTGGATCTTAAAAACGACATCGCGCTCAATGGGCACCGAACCATTTATGTGTGGGACAATCCATTCTCCACCAGCGATTATGCCCGCATTTCCGGAACGATTTCGAACGGTCCTACAGCCGGTTCGCAATTTCTTCGGTACGGTGATGGGTTGCTGGAACTGACGGCGACCAATAGTTACACGGGGCAGACTTCTCTCTATGACGGTGATACCCGCGTGATGGGAGTTATTTCGGGACCGGTGGTAGTGGCCGTAAACCACACGAATGGGCCTCGTACGATCCTTTCGGGTATAGGACGCGTGGGTAACCTCACCGTGCAGGCCAATGGCATTGTGGCGCCGGGGGCGGGGGGTGTCGGCACCCTGACGGTGAACGGAAATGCGACAATTCAACGCGGTGCGGCCTTGGAGTGGGAGATTGGGTTGGACCAACAGTCTGATCGAATCCATATCATATCGAACGTCACCTTTAATGCGGAATGGGTTCTTCGGGTTCGGGATGGTGGAGGCTGTCCGACGAAGGAGGATCGGTATCCGGTGGTGACGTTTGGCGGTTTTCTGGCCAGCAACACCACAACGGTATTGGATTTTTCGCTCTTGGATGAGGAGGTATGGGATGTTTCGGAGGCGCGCGTTTATTACGATCCGACCAACAAGCAGGTCGGGATCACGGGATTGGGATACACGGGACCGCGGGTGCTGGTATCGGATGCAACCGTTGCCGAGACGGATTCGGGCGAAGTGGAGTTGGTCTTTGATGTGACGCTTTTTGATGGGTTTATGGGAGATGTGGACCTTTACTTTGCGACAGCCGATGGGACAGCGGAGGCCGGCAGTGATTACACGGCGACGTCCGGGGTGGTGACCCTGACGATGGATTGGCCGAGCACAACGATCGTTGTAAAAGTTCAGGGGGACACGGTTCCGGAATGGCCGAGCGAATATTTCCTGTTGAGTCTCGCCGTGACCGGGGGAAACGCGCGGTTGGTGCGTTCGACGGCGGTTGGGAAAATTGCGGATGATGATGGAAGCGCGCGCTACAAGATGCCGATCGTGTTGAGCGGTTACACCGGAACAGAGACCTTGATCAACTTTCCGGCCCTTGTTACGTTCCGTGAGGGGGATGGGGGTTTCAGTTACGGGCAAATGGGGCACACAAACGGGTGGGACTTGCGGTTTCTCAATGCGGAAGAGACCGAGGAGTTGGCATACGAAATCGAGCAGTGGAATCGGGCCGGAACCTCGTATGTTTGGGTTCGGATTCCCCGATTGAGCGGCACGAACACCCTGATCTGGGCGGTATGGGGTGATGCGACGGTGACCGAACCGCCGGTGTATAGCACGAATGGAACAGTATGGTCCGAAGGGTTTGTGACGGTCCATCATTTCACACCCCCCGTTGGAGGGCTTTATCGGGATTCGGGGCCAAGAAATTTCCATGGCGTCAATGAAGGAGGCCGGATGGCATCCGGTGCAATCGGGGTCGGTTTGGATCTCAATGGGCCGACCAACAACGTCAACATGACCGGAGTGGCGTCCTCTGAACAAAGCTTCACGTTCGAGATGTGGGTTCGCACTCCCAGTTTAGTTTTGAACCGTTATTTATTTGATGCATTGAACGGCCGCCATCTGATTGCCATTAACTATCCCACCGTGGGAACGATTGCATATTATGATGGCACATGGCGGTATTTCCCAGGGGCTCAGGGGTTGAACAATGGCGAGTGGAACCACGTGGTCGTGGTGGTTGATCGTGACGCCGGCCGTTCTGCTGTATATCTCAACGGCGAATTTGTGGGCACGAATACCTATAATCCCCGCGTGCTGGGTGGACAGGCGAGGATTGGGTCCCAATACAATGCGCCGGCAACCCAGCATTATGATGGGCAGATGGATGAATTTCGCATTTCGGATCGTGCGCGTTCCGCCGATTGGATACGGGCGAACAGTCAGACCCAGAGCCGACCGGATGAATTTGCCCGTAAAGGGAATGTCTTCACGGCTCGGGGGGGTGCGCTTGCGGAGGGGGTGTTAGCCGTGGGCAACCGTGCGGCCACCGGCGTACGCGACGGTAAGGCGACACTGAATGGAATCTTGGTTGGAACAGGCGGGGAAGCGACGGCGGGTTTGATGGTTTGCTGGGGGACGGCCGATGGGGGTACGGGGGCGACGGGGGATTGGGAATATGCCGCTTCGCTGGGGACGGGGATTGAGCCTGCGTCATGGGTATCCTTTGAAGTTGACGGGTTGACGCCGGGTCAAAGTTATGCGTATCGGTTTTTTGCCACCAACGCAGCGGGTGAGGCGTGGGCGTCTCCGGCCGAATGGTTTGTGGTGCCTCGGGGGTGGTATGTGGCCACGACGGGTGATGGGAGCGACGGACAGAGTTGGGCCACGGCCTATACGAATATTCAGCAGGCGCTGGATGCGGCGCAACCGGGAGATGAAATCTTTCTCAAAGGGGAGCGGTTCAATATATGCAGTGATCCGACAGAAAACAACCAGCTCCTTGTCACCACGCCCAATCTCCGGATTCGCGGTGGGTACGAGGGGGTGGGGACGCCCGGGGCGAATGATCCTTCCGTATGGGTCACCATTATCACGCGCAGTGCGGGAACCAACCGGTTGATGCTCATTGATGGTGCCGACAATGTGGAGCTGTATGGACTGATGTTTACCAATGGGTTACCCCGTGCACGTGCCAACCCTGTTCATCCTGATTCGAGTGGGGCGGGTCTCTTTATCCGAAATGCGAACGGAATCCGGATCGAACGATGCGTCTTTCAACAGAATTGGGGCTACGGTCCGTTTGTGAACGGCGGCTATGTCTATGGCGGTGGAATTTGCGCCGTGACCTCCCGGTTGGAAATCGTTGCGAGTCGGTTTGTTTCGAACCGCGTCACCAGTTTGAGCTCGGCAAATATCCAGAATGGTTCTGGCGGCGGCATTGCCGTTGTGGATGGCGAATTGACCATCGAGGATTCTGAAATTCTTGACAACTGGGTGGCTGGGGATTACCTGCATGGTTATGTGGATGGGGGAGGGCTTTCGATTCGGGGACTTTTTACAGCTCGGCGTGTTGTCGTGGCGCGAAACGATGTCGGAGAACCGTCGAATGATGCACGCCAATTCGGGGATGGAATTTACCTCTGGGGTGCAGGGAAGATTGAGAATGGGCTTTTCTTCAGGAATGGGCAATTCGCTCCGGGCACATCGGGAACATCGAACTTTGCGGTATATGTGGCCGGCGGGTATCTGACGATGGATCGGTGCACGGTAACCGATCACAAGCAGGCGGGTCTCTATCGAATCGGGGGGTCGGTTGTTATTTCCAATAGCATATTCTGGAACAACAACTTCTTGGATATATACGAAAATGTGGCCGGAAACGTCATTCCCTTCTACACGCTGACCCAGCAGGGCTTTTACGATGGAGTTAATGGATGTTTTTCAGCGAATCCGTTGTTTGCCGATACCAACACCTTCCATCTGAAATCCGCCTATGGGACCTATACGGGGGGTTGGTTCAGCGGAGGCACGTGGGAGAATGCCGATGCGAACAGCCCGGCGATTGATGCGGGCGATCCTTTATTCCGGGCCGACTTGGAGCCGTTCCCGAACGGGGGGCGGTTAAACTTGGGCGCATATGGCGGAACGATGGTAGCCTCCAAATCGCCTCCGATTGCCGTCAGCAATGAACCGGCTTCGGGGGTGTCGCCGACGATGGCTCGGTTGAATGGGCGAATTGTGTCGGTGGGAGGCTACGGGACGGAAGCATGGTTTCTGTGGGATACAGAGGATCGAGGTGGCGATGTGGGGGCGTGGTCGAATCGTACCTTTGTTTCCACCTATGATGCGGCGGGTCCAGTGACGTTGTTCTTGACGGGGCTAACACCGGAGACGGTTTATTATTATCGCTTGATGGCCACGAATTCGGCCGGTGGGTATGCTCTTGCCGAACCGTCCGAAAGCTTTGAAACCGTTCTTTCGAAACCTGAAGTGGCAAATCGAGGGGTGGAAAACGAAGCGGGCCCCACCGTGGTTTTGAAAGGCGAGGTGGTATTGACAGGTGGGGAAGACCCTGGGGTTTACGTCGTATGGGGTGAGGTTCCTGGTGGAAAGGCAACTGGGAGCTGGGAAAACGTGGTTTATGCCGGTTTTCAGGGAGGAACGTTCAGCGTCGAGGTCGCGACGGCACCGGGACGCAGCTATTATTACACCTGTTATGCGACGAACAGTGGGGGAGAGGATTGGGCGTGGCCTCCCATTCATTTTGGAGTCTCCAACTTATTCTATGTGTCAGCCGATGCGGTGGGAGAAGGCACAGGTCAGGGGTGGGTCAATGCTTTCAGCAACCTGCAAGATGCGCTCAATGCGGTGCTCTCGGACAAACCCACGGAAATCTATATCAAAGGAGGCGGCGGCAAGGAGCTGCAAGCGGCTGCGGAAGTCGGGTGGAATCGGTCCAACGTGCGGATTCTGGGCGGTTATGAAGGGGTAGGCTGGCCTGGGAATCGTGATCCGGAGGTTTGGCCGACCGTTTTGACTCGTCGCCCTGCCAACTTCATTCGGATCCTTTCGATACAGGGTGTTACGAACGGCTTACTGGATGGCGTGACCATACGCCATGGCAATCTGGCCGATTTCGGGGGTGGGATTCGGATTGTGAATTCGACGAATCTAACGATTGCAAACTGCCGGATCGAGCGGAACAAGGGAGAGAATGCGACGGGAGGAACGACGGGGGGTGGCGGGGTGTATGCGGTCGATTCGTTCGGGGTGATTACGAACTGTTTGTTTGAGCGTAACGCGGTGACCAACACGGCTGGAGGCGGGTTTGCGTTGGGCGGCGGATTGATGATTTCGAATGGGCAGTGGACGATCCGCGACAGTCAGTTTATCTACAATACGGTGAATGCCAGCGGAAGCGGCTCGCGTGGGCGTGGTGCGGGCGTATATATTCATGGCGGCCAGCATGCGATCCGAAACTGCCTCTTTACCCAGAACTATCCTGCCGGAGCGGTGGATCAAGCGACGATGGCGCAAGGCGGGGCAGCCTACTTGACCAATACCGTTGTTGCGTTCGATTACGTGACGGTGGCCGGCAATGTGCATGAGGGAATTCATGGCGCACAATTTGCCGAAATCCGGCATTCGATCCTGTGGCACAATGGGAAAGACCTTGTCGGAACGCCGGGCGTATTGGCATACAACTCCATCAGTGACGGGGATGGGGTGGGGACCAATGGAAACGTGGTGACGGATCCTCGGTTTGAATATGGGTTCTATCTTGGTGATGGGAGTGGGTGTCGGGATGCGGCTTCGGAGACCGCTGCAGCGGCTGGGTTGGGCGGGATGTCGACCCGAGCGGATGGGGCTTTGGATGAGGGTATGGCGGATCTTGGGTATCATGCGGCGCGTGGGATTGGGCCTTGGCACACTCTCTATGTGGCGACGGACGGCAATGACGCAAATGCCGGAACGAATTCTGCGGCCCCCTTGCGATCGCTGACAAGGGCTCTTGAAAAGGCGCTGATGGGGACGCGCGTCCTTGTTGCCGAGGGGCTCTATGACAAAACGGTGGAAACATTCCCACTGATTGTGGACAAGGCGGGAATTCAACTTCTCGGTACGAATTTCGAAACCACAATTGTTTCCGCTTTGAATGCCACGAGCCGGGTATTTCACGTCTTTGAGGCTCCGTGGGTTGTGTTGAGGGGAATGACCATAAGGGATGGCGTTCAGACGACTTATCGGTACTATCAGCAGGGCGGTGGGTTGTGGATTCGTCATTCGACTGATCTGCTGTTGGATCGCTGCGGGGTCGTCAACAATCTCAATCAGGGCGCAGTCAACGAGAATCGTTATGGGGGCGGTATCTATGCAGAAAATGCGGCGTTTGCTCGGGCGATCAACACTCGTTTTGTCAGCAACACCGTGTTTGCGAGTGCCGGACTATGGTCTGGTCTTGGGCATGGTGGGGGATTATACTTGTTGCGGGGAAGCTGGACCTTCGAGCGGTGTGTCTTTTCGGGCAATCTGGCCCGTGGGTACAATAATGAAGGTGCCTTGGGAGGCGCGGTGGCCATCTTGGGGGGAACCCATGAGTTTCGCAATTCCTTGATCGTCTCCAACAGTCTCGAATCCCGGGGTTATGGAGGGGATGGCGTGTATTCCCAGAACGCGACCACCCGCGTGGTAAACTGCACGGTTGCGGACAATGGGTGGCATCCGACGAAACCTGCGGGCTATTTTCGCGATGGATTGAGGCAAGTCGGAACGGGATACTTTGAAGTGCGCAACAGCATTGTGTATGGAAATCAGACGAACGATTTGGCGGGATTCACCACGAATGAGGTGGGCGAGTTGATTAATGTTTACTACACGTGCATCGGAGACGGCCAAAACAACGGCGTGCAAGGATGCTTCCAGGCTGATCCGTTGTTTGCGGACCGTATTCATTATCATGAGCTATCCCGGAAAGGCTATTACAGCGGGGGCTTCTGGACAGGTGGGGAATGGCTCCTGGGCGGGGAAACAAGCTCTTGCATTGATGCGGGGGATCCCAATGACGCGTATGAACATGAACCGGAACCCAACGGGAAGCGGATCAATCTCGGCGCATATGGCAACACGGAGACCGCCAGCAAGACGGCACGGCCGGGAGGAACACTCATCATTGTTCGGTAAATCATGAGAAAAATCGCACGGCTCAATCAGGAATGGAAAAAAATCTCCAAAGTTATTCAGGCATGGGAAGGGGCGATCGACCCTCTTTTCATGACCCCTACGGAGGAATTTAAACGCCGGCAGACGGCTGTTTGGAAATCATTGGAGCAAGGGGGATACGACGCCGGGTTTGTCTTTTCGGACGAACATTACTGCGGCGACGTGCCGTATCTGGGAGGCAATACCAATATTTCCATTGAGCAAGTAGCGGGGCTGATCGGGTCGACGGGTTTTCATTTGATTGCCGGTTTGGAAGGGGGATATGTCGCCGAACAGCTTGCCTACCGTTCCGGTTGCACGGTTCATAAGGCCGAGCTGTTGCAACTTGCCGACGAAAAATATCCCGTTGCAGCGGAAAAGTTGGGCGATATTTTGCAAGCGGCGGCCGGAAAACCGTTGCCAGCGATACGGAAGATTGGGTTGCTATCGCCCCGGCAGGTGATTCCGTCCAGTCTCATCGAGCATTTGCATCATCTCCTCGGGCCGGAGCGTGTCGAGGATGCGCAGGAGCGGTATTTTCGGATCAAATACGAAAAATCGGATGTTGAGATGCGATTGATCGCCGATGCCTGCAAGGTGGCCGATGCCATGATGCGGGGAATGTTGGCGGTTTTGAGGCCGGGCATGTTGGAAACGGAGGTCGCGGCCTGGGCGTCATTCCTAGGGAAAGCATTGGGCTGTGAGGATTGCGGCTTTAAGGTCATGGTGGGGGCCAATGAAGCGAACCGGACTCTGATTGGGAAGGCCCTTAATCGCCCGATTCAGAAAGGGGATTGGGTCCATTTGGGCGTGGCGCCGACGAGAGACGGGCTCAACTCGTGCATTCGCCGGTCGGTTATTGCGGTCGAATCGCCGGAAGAGGTCACATCGGATCAACGATATTGGTTCCGGTTCATCGAGCAAGCCTATCGCGTGGGGCATCGAAAATATGTGGAAGTGGCAAAAAACAATCTACCGGCCAGGCTTCAAGAGCAAGCGCTGGTGGATTTTTTTGCGTCGAAAGCGGAGGAAGTTTCCCGGCGGGTGGGAAAACCTATTCCCCTCGCGCAACTGAAGCCGTATACGGGAACCCACAATGCGGGGTATACGGAATGCCAGGAGTTTTTTGGCGCCATCACCTTGGAGTCCGAAGAGCCGCTTGGCCGTCAGATTGTCACCATGTTGGATGTCGCACTTCGGGGGTTTGGAAGCAAGTGGCATGAGGTGGTCATTCCGGGTTTTGACTACATCGTCATTGAAAACACGTTGGGGAAATACGATTCGACGATCAAAACCCTCACCCAGATGCCGTTGAACGTGCAGCGGTTGGTGGGGAATGTGGACGAATTGAAATAGGCGGAAACCCTTAGGGGAGGGGAATCTTGTTCCCTTCCGCATCCACCCGCACGAGGGTGACGGTGGTGGAAAACATGGGTTCATCGGCCGCGCGTCCCGGTGCTCTTCGAAATACCGTCACGTCGTACTGAACGGACGTATTGCCTTTGGTCTTCTGGACGCATTCGAAGCGCAGGATATCTCCATTGCCGGATCGTTTTTTGAATACGACGTGATCCAGGGCGACGGTGACGAACGCGCAGTCGGGGAACTCCCGGGTTGCGGCAATCCACGCTGTTTCATCGACCCAGCGGAGCAAGTTTCCGCCGAAAAGAAAGCCGAAATGGTTCAGGTGTTCCGGCATCACCAGTTTGTAGGTCGTCGTGCTCATGCGCGCATTGTGAGAGATCGCCCAGCGCGCTTCAACCTTTTTTGACGCGTCAAAAAGCGGGTTGAAAGCCGGTACGGAATCGGGCAATCTGTCTACATGGATGAGACGCCCCGGCTTTTTGTGGTGGATGTGATGCCTTTTCTGTATCGGGGGTACTTTGTCTTTCTGCGAAACCCCCGGATTACCTCGACCGGACTGAACACTTCTGCGTTGTATGGATTTGCCTCGAGTCTGGTCTCGATCCTCGAGGACCAGAAACCCACCCATGTAGCCTTGGCGCTTGATTCGGAAGGACCCTCATTCCGGCATCAGGTGTATGCGCCGTATAAAGCCCAACGACAGAAGGCGCCGGAGGATCTCAAGGCGGCCATTCCCATGGCAATTGAGTTGGCCCGGGCGCTACGGATTCCTATTTTGCAGGTTGAGGGTTATGAGGCGGACGATCTGATGGGGATGTTAGCTCGCAAAGGACGGGACGCGGGGTGGAGGGTGTATTTGGTCACACCGGACAAGGACGCGGCTCAATTGGTGGAGGAAGGGGTTTTTCTCGTTCGTCCGGGCAAAAAAGGAGATGCGTTGGAGATTTTGGGTCCGGAAGAGGTGGCTTCTCGTTGGGGGCTTAAGCATCCCAGGCAAATGGTAGACTATTTGGCGTTAGCGGGCGATACGTCCGACAATCTGCCTGGAATACCGGGCGTAGGCGAAAAGACGGCCAGAATCCTTTTGGAAAAATATGGCTCGCTGGATAACATTTTAGCTCATGCAGGAGAGATCACCGGCCGACTGGCGGAGCGTGTGCGGGAAGGACGCGAATCGGCGCTCCTTAGCCGAAGACTGGCCACCATTCGGGCCGATGTGCCCCTGGCCGTTGCGTTGGACGACCTGAGGCGGAGGGAGCCGGACCGGAATGCCTTGCAACAGGTTCTCAGTAAATATGAGTTGCAACAGGTTGGGCGGCGGTTGTTGGGGGAACTGTTTGAGATCAAGCCTGCGGCAAGGCGGGAATCGCTTCAAAGCGTTCCCCACGAGTATCGGCTGGCGGATACGGAGGAGGAACGCCATCGCCTTTTGGAAGCGCTACGGCAGGCGCCGGTGTGGTCGTTCGACACCGAAACCACGGGACTCGACCCTTGGAAGGCGAGGCTGGTTGGAGTATCGTTTGCCGTAGCGCCGGGGCGTGCCTGGTATCTCCCGGTTCCATCGGGGAAAGAGGAGTCCCTTCGCTGGTTGGCACCCTTTCAACCGCTCTTCGGCGATTCCACCCGCGTGCGCGTTGCGCATAATGCAAAATTCGATCTCACCATTCTTCGCCGCTATGGGCTCCTGCTGAAGGGGCGTGTGCACGACACGATGCTTGCGCATTATGTGCTCGACATGGGCGATCGTCATTCGTTGGACCATCTTGCGCAGACGTACTTGAATTATGAACCCATCCCGATTCGGGTTTTGATCGGAGAGCGTGGGGCGGAGCAAGGAAACATGGGGGATCTCGATCCGCGCCAGATTGTGGATTATGCGGCGGAGGATGCCGATCTGACTCTCCGGCTGCATGAAATCCTGCGCCCCGAAGTATTGCAGAAAGGCGCGCTGCCGGCCTTGGAAGAGTGCGAGGAGCCGTTGGTCGAGGTTCTGATCGCGATGGAGGAGACGGGGGTACGGATTGATCCCGGGGTTCTTCGGGCATACGGCCGCGAGTTGAACCGCGAACTGCTCGAATTGGAGCAGAAAATCGTCGAAGCCGCTGGAACGGCCTTTAACGTCAATTCCCCCAAGCAACTCGGTGAAGTGCTTTTTGATCGGCTGAAGCTGGATCCTCATGCGGGACTTACGGCGACTGGGCAGCAGTATGCGACGAGTGAAGAGGTGTTGCAGAAACTCGTGGACCGTCATCCCATTGTCCCCCTTATCCTCGAACACCGGACCTGCAGCAAGCTTAAGTCTACCTATGTGGACAAACTGCCGGAATGCATTGATTCCGCCACGGGGCGTGTCCATACACGGTTCAGCCAGACGCTGACGGAGACCGGCCGGCTTTCCTCTTCCGATCCCAACCTCCAAAATATTCCTGTGCGGACGGAACGAGGCAAGCGCATTCGGCAAGCCTTTGTGGCGCGCGACGACCGTCACGTGTTGCTTTCGGCCGACTATTCCCAGATCGAGCTTCGGGTGATGGCGGCCCTCAGTGGCGATCCGGCGATGCGGGAGGCGTTTGCGCGCGGGGCGGATATTCATGTGGAGACGGCGGCGCGGGTCTATGGCGTGATGCCGTCCCTGGTGACGCCTGAGATGCGAAACCGCTGCAAGATGGTGAATTTCGGAATCATTTATGGGATCTCGGCCTTTGGACTTTCCCAGCGGCTGGGCATTTCCCGCAAGCAGGCGCAGGAGCTGATCGACGCCTATTTTACCCAATATCCTGGAGTGAAAGCATATATGGAGAAAACCATTGCCGAGGCGCGGCGGCTGGGGTATGTGCAAACCGTCTTGGGCCGTCGGCGTTATCTAAGGGACATTCAGTCGCGCAACGCCACGGTGAGGCAGGCGGCGGAGCGGAATGCGATCAACACCCCAATTCAGGGTACGGCGGCCGATTTGATCAAGCTGGCGATGATTCGCATTCATCGGTTGTTTCTGGAGAAGGGGTGGAAGGCCCGAATGGTGTTGCAGATTCACGACGAGTTGCTGTTTGATGTTCCGAGGGAGGAAGTGGAGGAGGTGCGGGATGTGGTCCGGAAATGCATGCTTGAGGCGATGGATCTTGGGGTTCCGCTGGCGGTTGAACTGGGTGTGGGGTGCAATTGGTTAGAGGCCCACTGAGCGTGTGGGAGTTGCCCTGAATTCCGCGAAGGAAGCGCGGCACGGCCGATAATAATTTTCTCGTGAAACCGGATTGGCCCCCCAATGGATCTTGACGTTCTGAACCAAAAGAGGCAGCATAACCATTTTGCACGAGGTTGTTGTGGCTGTTTTTAAACCGGCCAATCGAATTTGGAATCCGACATACGAATGCATGCCGCGCCCTGCACTTGACGCGCTTCAAGTCGAACGGCTGCGGGACCGGCTTGAGCGCGTCTGCCGTTCGGTACCCTGGTATGCGGAAAAGATGCGGTCGGCGGGGATCCGTCCCGCTTCGATCCGCTCGCTTGAGGATGTTCGACGACTTCCTTTCACGACGAAGGACGATTTACGGAAGAGCTATCCGTATGGGGCATTTGCCGTGCCGATGCGCGAAATCGTTCGCATCCATGCGTCGACCGGCACCACGGGTAAACCGACAGTCGTCGGTTATACGCGGCGGGACATGGAGACGTGGATGGAAGTGGTCGCGCGGTTTCTCATTTCCGGCGGGTTGACGGAAGACGACATTGTGCAGATCGCATTTGGGTATGGGCTTTTCACGGGCGGGTTTGGCCTTCACTATGGAGTGGAAAAAATCGGTGCGGCCGTCATTCCCGCCTCTTCCGGCAACACGGAACGGCAGATTCTCTTGCTGCGCGATTTCGGCACCACCGCTTTGGTGTGCACCCCGACTTATGCCGTCCACCTGGGTGAGGAGCTTCAGAAGACGGGAGAAGAGTTATCCCGTTTGCGCCTTCGGTTGGGTTTTTTTGGCGGGGAGTTCTGGACAAATGAAATCAGGGAAAAGATCCAAGCATTGCTCGGTATCTTCGCGACCGACAACTATGGTCTTTCAGAGGTCATGGGGCCTGGGGTCAGCGGGGAGTGCGTGGAGCAGCGGGGCATGCATGTGCAAGAGGATCATTTTTTGTTTGAGATTGTACATCCAGGGACATTGGAGCCTGTTCCGGACGGCGAAACAGGAGAGGTGGTTCTCACGACCCTCACCAAGGAGGGGATGCCGGTCATACGGTATCGGACGCGCGATATCACCCGCGTCATTCCCGAGCCGTGTCCTTGTGGGCGGACGACCCGCCGGATGGAGAAAGTGACGGGGCGGACGGACGACATGCTGATCATTCGGGGGGTCAACATTTTTCCCTCGCAAGTGGAGGAGGTTTTACTGCGGTTTCAAGGGACGGCGCCCCACTATTTACTGGTGGCCTCGCGTGAGGGGGCGCTGGACCGTCTCGAAGTCAAGGTGGAGATGTCCGAAGCTCTTTTCACGGACGAAATGAAAAAGCTGACGGAGGTCAAGGAAGCACTTCAACATCGACTCGACAGTGCTCTGGGCATACGGGTTAAGCTGACGCTGGTTGAGCCTGGTTCCCTGGAGCGATTTATCGGAAAAGCGAAACGGGTGATTGACACCCGGCGATTCTAATATCCGATCATGAGCGAGATCGCACAGATTCAGAAGCAACATGGCATTGTGGGCCGGGAACGGGAGATGCGTCTTGCGTTGGCGATTCTGCAATGTGGGCGGCATCTGTTGCTCGAGGGTCCTGTGGGGGTGGGTAAAACGACGGTTGCGCTGGCGGTATGTGCCCATCTGGGTCGGCGCGTTTGGCGGGTGGATGGGGACGACCGGTTCACGGAGCAAAAACTGACCGGGTGGTTTGATCCGCCCTTGGTGCTCAAGGCGGGGTATGGGGATGAATCCTTTACGCCGGGACCTCTGCTCGAAGCGATGGAGGTCGGGGGCGTTTTGTTCATCAATGAGTTGAACCGGATGCCGGAGTCAGTTCAGAACGTTCTTCTCCCCGCGTTGGATGAAGGGGTTCTTCAGATTCCTCACCTCGGAGAGCGCCGAGCGCGCCCCGGCTTTCAGGTCGTGGCAACTCAGAATCCGATTGAATATGTGGCCACCGGACATCTTTCCGAAGCGTTGCGGGATCGATTTGAGCATGTGGGGTTATCCTATCAGAGCGAGGAAGAGGAGATTGCGATTGTTCGGCGCCATGTTCCGGATGCGCCGCTCGAGCTTGCAGAGGAGGCGGTTCGCTTGACGCGCGCGACACGGCAGCATACGGCCTTTCGACGGGGCGCTTCGGTGCGGGCGGCCATTGCCATCGCGCAGATCGCGATGGCAATTGGGGGCCCTTCCGCCTTGTCGCAGGCGGCGGAAGCTGCTCTGACGACTCGGGTGGAGGTGAACGAGACGGACGGATCGGGGTTAAGCGGCGTTATTCAGGCGATTCTGGCTGAAAAAAAAAAGAGCTGTTCGAATTACGCCCCGTCCCTGATCTGAGTTTTTCGACCTCCCAATCCTTCCCGCAACTTCCATGCAAGCCGGAGGAACGTCGCCGGAGGGTCTGTCAGCATTATGGCCAGAACGAAACGCGATTGGACGGCTGGAAACTGGCGGAGACCGTTTCCGAACTCGGGTATGAAACGACAAATCCAGCCATCCGGGAGGAAGCGGTTCGGCTGGCGGCCTGGGCGGTGCTACGCCGGGCATGCCGTTTGGTCGGGCCGTTAAGGCTCAGCCGACGCAAGCGGCGGGAGGTGATGCGGGAATCGTTTCGGGGGGAGCTTGAAGTCGAGTTGACGTTGGACAATATATTGGGTAAAGAGATGCCTGAACCTCACGATTGGATGGCCGTATTGCCGGAGGAGCATGCACGGGCGGTCTGTCTGATGATGGATGTGTCCCTCAGCATGTCGGGACGTAATCTCGCATTGGCGGCATTGGCGTGCGCCGTACTGGCGCTCAAGATTCCCCCGGGCGACCTGGCGTTGGTGGCCTTTGACAGCGTGGCGCGTCGGTTGGTGGCGTTGGGGGAAAAGGTTTCGGCAGAGGAAGTGATTCGGCGAATATTGCGGTTGCCGGCTCGTGGTTATACGAATCTTAAGGATGCGTTACAGACCGGAGGAAAAGAATTGAGCCGTGCCCGGAGCGGAAAGCGTGTCGGCGTGTTGGTGACCGATGGGGTTGCGACGGTTGGGGAAGATCCTCTGTCGGAGACAAGGCGTTTTCCGCGGCTTCATGTCTTGATGACGGAAGATGGGAAAACGAACGAAGTTCTATGCCGGAAGATGGCAAGCGGGGGACAAGGGCAACTGCTCCGGATCCGTCGGTTGGAAGAGATGCCGGCACGGTTATTGGAACTGGCGAATCGGCTATGAAAGGACGGGCGTTTCGATGATGACAGCGCGAGAGATCATTTTGGCGAATGCGAAATCTGACGGCGCGGACCGGCCGGGGTTCGACTTTGATGGCGGGCGGCGCCGAGACATTCTGTGGGCGGGGCTGTCACCCTCTCGGCGTTGGAAAGAGCGGCGATGGAGAGAAGGAGGGTTCGAGTATTATGACGATGCCTGGGGAAACATCTGGCATCGGAAACCGGATATGTCTGCGACGGGGGAGGTTTGGAAACCGGTGTTGGAGGATTGGGGAAAGCTGGATGCGCTCGTTCTGCCCGATTTCGATCATTCAGAACGATATGAGGATATGGCCAAGGCATTCCGAACAGATCCGGACGACCGGTTTCACATGGCCTTTTTGCCGATGTGGATATTTGCCGTCAGCCGTTATTTGAGGAAGATGGAAATTTATCTCACCGATTTGATCGAGTATCCGGAGGAGATTGACGCCTTACACGGGAAAGTGGCCGATTTGGCCGAACGGGTAATCCGGCAATGTGCGGAGGCGGGAGCGCATGGGGTGTTTTTCTGCGAGGATTGGGGAGTTCAGGATCGGCCGTTGGTATCGCCGGCCATGTTTCGAGAACGGTTCGCACCGCATTACCGGCGGCTGACGGCCGCGGCTCATGATCGCGGGCTTCTCGTGTTCATGCATTCGTGTGGGAACAATACCCAGCTGCTGGAGGATTTTGCCGATACTGGTTTGGACTGTTTTCAATTTGATCAGCCGGCGGTTTATGATATGCCCGCTCTGGCGGCTTGGATGCGAAAACGGAAGATCGGACTTCATGCCCCGCTGGATATTCAACGGTTTCTCCCTACGGGCGACCGGGCGCTGATCGTACGCGAGGCCCGGCGCATGGTCGAACTATTTCGCGGCGGATTGATCCTCAAGAACTACCCTGATCTGAAGGGAATCGGGGTTCAACCCGAATGGGACCAGTGGGCCTATGAAGAATTTCTGTCGGCCGCCGATCTGTCCTAAAAACACGAGGCAAAAGTTTCTTGCTTTTTTCCGATTCGATTATTATCATTTCATTATAACTAGGAGGGATCCACATGAAAAAGAAGGTGTTCGTCATTCTGCTTTTTTCGGGTCTGATTGAAATCTGCGTGGGGGGATCGGTCTGGGACGGAGGAGGGGCTGATGCTTCTTGGGGGACGCCGGAGAACTGGAATTCTGATACGTTGCCGGCTTTTGATGGCACGGAAACCATTACGTTTTCCGGATTGTCAAGCGGGACCAACTTGACGCTGGACGGCGACCGGCGGATTCGTTCCATTACCCTTCCAACCGGAAACGACATTTCCATTAGGTCGGGCACGCCGTCGGGAAGTCGGTTGGAAATCCAGGGGGGCAGCATCTCTCTTTCCGCTAACACCCGAAGGCATGCTTTTGATTGTCCGATTTTACTTTTGGGAAACGTTGCCGTCACAAACGCCGGCGCCTCCGGAGCATTTATTCGATTTCAGGGGCCCATTTTGGATGAAGGGGAGGGGTACGGGCTGAGCGTGGCGGGATTGCGAAATACAACGCTCAGTGCCAGCAACGATTTTCGGGGACCTGTCCTCTTGATGGCAGGCGTTCTCTATGTGGCGGACGATTTTGCCCTCGGGCATGGGACATTGATCTACAGAGGCGGTGCCCTTTTCGCGAGCGGGAACCGCACAGTGACCAACAGCTTGGATATCGAAGCCACTCCATTCAATTTTGGAAATAATGGGGGCTCTGGGATGTATTTTACAGCCCCCGGCATTGTCTCGCTGAAGACCAATGTAGAATTCAAGTTAACCCAGGCGACAGGCGCCGGATCTGAATTGCGATTTATGAACGGCATTCGGGAAGATATTCCCGGTTGTTCCATGACCCATAACCATAATCGAACCATGTGGCTTTATGGCACGAGCACCTTTACCGGACCGGTTATTCTTCAATCCGGCACCCTACGTTTTGGCGGCACGTTGATGGCCTCTTCGGTCCAGCAAAGCGGTGGAACCATTGAGATTGCTGCGCATAATCCGCTGGGCACGGGAACGTTATTTTTGGCGGGCGGGCGGTTTTCATCTGCGGGGACGCGATGGCAATTGGACAACGACGCGTTTTGGAGCGGGACTCATGGCATTATGGTCAATGGCGGGTCCCACATTGACTTTAATCTCGACGGAGGGGCTGCGATTCTGACGGATCATATGGTGTTTGATCATCGAGGGACCTCCTCCGATCCGGCAACATCCCCTAAATTCCATCGGGGCTTTCAGGAGACCAACGGGTCGTTTGGGATCACATGGAAAGGCAGTCCGTCGCGATACATCCGGTTGGCCGGCACCAGCACCTATACGGGACCGACCATTGTCACCGACCTGATTGTTCGGGTTGAAGCCGAGAATGCGCTTCCCACGAATACGGCACTGTCGGTTTTCAGCACGGTCCAAATGCTGGGTAATGCGACCACGATCGGAAGCCTGCAAGGCAATGGAGCGGTGGATACGGGGGGAGGGCTTTTGACCCTTGGGGGCGACGGAACCGCGTCGTATGAAGGAAGAATCATGGGCGCAGGGGGACGGCTGCTTAAGGTCGGGTCGGGCGTGCAGCGGTTGGCATGGACCAATCTTCAGAGCTATACCGGATGGACGCGCATTGAAGGCGGTATTCTTCGGTTGGACGATGGTTTGACGTCTCAAATCAGTCTTGTGGAAGTTGTGGGCGGCTGTCTGGGGGGGACCGGTCTCGTCAACCGTCCTGTACGAGTTTATGGCGGCGGACGGTTGGGCGCCCATGGGGTGACGGTGCCGGAAGGAGGAATGCTGAGAATTCCACGCACGGTGACGCTGGAGGACGAGGCGGCCCTGGTTTGGACAGTCGCGGCCGATAGTCAGGATCGGATTGCGGTTTCCGATCTCGTTCAGCAAGGGGCCGTGACCCTTTATTTGCGTAATTACGGACGTGCGATTCAACCGGAAGACACTTTCGAAGTTGTTCCCTACACCGGTTCGCTCACGGGGTTCGAACCGGGACAATGGACGTTGGATACTTCCGAGTCGCCCATTCCGATTTCCGTTCGGTCGGCGCAAATCGAGAATACAGGTGCTGCGATTGTAATATCTGGGCTTCGATCGCCGGTTGCTCCTGGAACGGTCATACAGATTCGCTAAATGTTCGCGGCGCTCAAGATGGGAAGGTGAGGGTGGGCTTTGGCTTCGCTCCTCGGTGATGAAACAGAAACACGATGTTTCGTTGAGAGCGTTTCGGAACATCAACGAGTGGAGTTTTGGGGTAATCTTGGTTGGACGTTGACTGGTGAAAATGGGATGGGCTTGTCGGTGGCTCGGTTTTGGGCTAGAGTAAAAGGCGTTTTTGATGCAGGGGCCCCTTTTGAGGAGCGGACATGGCGAAAAAGAAAGTGTTGATTCCGACCAAGCTGGACAAAATCGCAGCAGAGATTTTGGAGGGGCATGGAGGGTATGAGGTCGTCCAAGACGACAAGACGGAGTTGCACGCGCTGGCTTGTCTTCATCCGGATGCGCATGCGCTGATCGTGCGAAGCGAGAAAGTGACGGCCGTTGTTCTCGACGCTCTCCCATCGCTCAAAGTGGTGATTCGTGCCGGCGCTGGTTACGATACGATTGACATTCGCCATGCCCGGCGGCGAGGGGTGGACGTCATGAATACGCCGGGAGCAAACTCCAACGCCGTCGCGGAAGAGGTGATTGCGATGATGTTGTCCGATGCCCGGCACATTGTGAGGGCGGATACGGACACGCGGGCAGGCGGATGGGAAAAGAAAGCCTTTATGGGGCGGGAAATTGCGGGCAAGACGATTGGGATTGTCGGGCTGGGCAATATTGGCAGGCTGGTGGCGAAACGCCTATCCGGATTCGATTGTCGTTTTTTGGGCTACGATCCGCTGATCGCGCCTCAGCGTGCAGAAGAGTATGGCGTGACGCTGACGACGTTGGAAGTGCTGTTTTCGGAGTCGGATTATGTTACGCTCCACGTTCCCCTGAGTCCGGAGACCCGGGCAATGGTGAATGAAACTCTGCTCATGCGGATGAAGCGTGGCGCGACGCTGATCAACTGTGCTCGGCATGGGATTGTGGACATGGCGGCGTTGCGGAAGGTGAAACCGCAGAAGGGACTTCGTTTTTTGAATGACGTTTACGAAAGGGACGAACCCGGGCCGAAACCGGACGCCGATTTGATGGATCTGATGCTTCCCCATTTGGGCGCCAACACGCACGAGGCCAATTGGAATGCCGCTCGTCGTGCGGCCGAGCAGTTGATCGAATACGAGGAAAAGGGGATTACTTCCTATGTGGTCAATCGGGACATTCCGGAGGGGCTCGATCCAGCTTATGGAGAATTGACGTTTATGCTGTCAAAACTTGCGCGGGCCCTGGTGGGCCGGGAGAGCAAGCTGACGCGGATCGAGACGAGTTTTTATGGAACGCTCGAACCGTTTGCGGACTGGTTATTGGTTCCGCTGGTTTCGGCGATCTGGAACGAGTTTGACCGCTCGATGGATGCGGGTGCCGCGCGCCATTTCCTGAAGGAGCGGGGAATTGAGTACCAAAATCGCAAAGGGGATCCAAAGAAAGGCTTTGCCAATTCGATTACGGTGGACATGACGGCGAGCATGGGGGGACAATCCCTTACGGCGGTGAGTGTGCGGGGAACCGTGGCGGAAAGCGCGCTGATGATCTCGCGGATTGACGAATTTGATCGGCTGTATTTCGAGCCGAAGGGGTTCACGGTTTATTTTCAATACGATGATCGGCCAGGGGTGGTGGGTGCGATCGGAATGGCGTTGGCGGCGGCGGAGATCAACATCGAGGATGTTCGCCATTCGCACAGCGAACGGAGCGGGCAATCGCTGGTCATGATGCGGGTCAACAAACCCGTTTCGCCTGCGATGATTCGTCAGATCGGCGAAGAGATCCGCGCGTCGCGCGCTATTGCGCTTAGTTTTTAAGTGAGGGGGCGTCCGAAGAGGCCAGACAGACGCGAAGTGCGGCGGAGAAATCGGCCAGAAAGCGGGGGATGGAGAACTGTTCCGCTCGGCGGCGGATTGCGGCGGGGTCCCAAGGGATTGTTTCGGCTTTTTCAATCGCTTCGCGGAGGCATTCTTCCGTTTGGTATTCGAACAGCAGCCCGGAGACGCCTGGAAGGACGGTTTCGGTCGCACCGCCCCGGCCGAAGGCGATGACGGGGCGTCCGCAGGCCATGACTTCCAGCGGGATGATTCCAAAATCTTCCTCGCCGGGAAAGAGGAGGGCCCGGCACCGTTGGTAGAGACGGCGCAGTTCGGCGTCGGATACCCGGCCGAGAAATTGGATTGTGGGTCCGGCCATCTGTTCCAGGCGGGGACGTTCGCTGCCCTCTCCGACGACACGGAGCGGCAGATGGAACCGCGTGCAGGTGCGGACGGCGAGATCGATTTTCTTATAGGGTACAAGGGCGGATGCCGCGAGATAGTACTCGGCGGGTGCTTCATTTGAGGGGTGCCAGTAGGCGGTATCGGCGGGCGGATAGACGCAGAGTGAGTTCTGCCCGTAGAAACGGCGAATACGGTCCTGGACGTGGCGGCTGATGGCGACGAAGGTATCCACCGAGGCATTGGTCTGGCGGTCCCAGTGGCGTAGAAGCGCGATAGCGGGGGAGGCGAGCAATCGTCGAAGGGGTGACCTTCCGAAATATTCCTCCCGGAAAAGCCAGGCGTATCGCATGGGGGTGAAACAGTAGCAGAGGTGTCGGCCTCCGGAAGGGCGGGGAAGTCCCTTGATCACGCAATGGCTTGTGGTGATCAGGAGGTCTCCGGTTGGGCGTGGCAGTGTTCGAACGGCGGAGGGGAAAAGCGGAAGAAGGTGACGGTACTGGGTTGCGACGTTGGGCCACCGTTGCAGCCAGGAGGTGCGAATGGGGTGTTGACGGAGGCGATCCGAGATTGCGGAGGGGTTACAGAAAAGGGTGAGAATCGGCGCGCCGGGAAAGCCATCGGCCAGCAATTCCAGGACCCGTTCGCCGCCGCGCATGCCGGTCAGCCAATCGTGGCCGAGCGTGACGCGCAGCCCGCGGGGCCAATCGGTGGGAAAAGTAAGGGAAAATGGCTCCATCATTCGGGATTTTCCTGCGCGGAACACGCCGATTCGTATGCTTCGAGTGTGGCGGAAGCGGTTCGATCCCAATGGAAAGCCGCCGCTTGTCGAAGACCTGCGGAAGACATGCGTTCGGCGAGTTGGGGATCGAGCAACGGTTTGAGCAGGAGCCTGGCAAAATCGGCGGTATCCGACGGATCGCCGTAGAGAGCGGCATTTCCGGCAATTTCCCGGAGTGCGGGAGCTGGGCCACAGAGGACCGGTGTACCGCAGGCCATGGCTTCGGCCACGGGAAGGCCGAATCCTTCGTAACGGGAGGGGAGTACGACCAAATCGGCGCGTTGGTAGGCGTCAAGCAACTCTTCGTCGGTGAGGTATCCTGCCCAGTGCACCGAATGACCGAGTCCGAGGGACGCGGCGAGGAGGTGGGCCTCCGGATATCGGGGATCGGGTGGTCCGGCGATGCGAAGGAGGAGGGGGAACGGGGCTTCTTTTTGCGCGCGTGCAAAGGCGGCGATCAGAGCGGGAAGATTTTTGTAAGGGTCTGAGCGACCGACGTAAAGAATCTCGCGGCTATCCGTGGGTGAGCGGGCGATTCGGCCGCCGGCGGGCGGCCGAAAGAGGGGGGAAACGCCGTTCCATATCGCCCGAACCCGGCCGTGTTCAGCGTCCGGGATGTTCAGGGTGCGAATACAATCGGTTCGGGCGGTGCGGCTAACACAGAGGATGATATCCGCCCGACGGGCTGTTTCATGCATCAGCCATCGGTAGAGTGGGAAAAGGCGGGATTTTCGGGAACGAGGGGCGTGGTCGGGGAATAGAAGGGGGATCACATCATGAATGGTGACGACGAGGCGGCAGGGGCCTTCCCGTTTGCGGGAGAAGGCGGGAAGAGGGATCAGATAGTTGGGGGCATGGTAGAGGTCGGCGGCCGCCTTTTTCAGCAGGGAGCCGAAGAAGAGTTGGTTCTGGAGGCTGAACAGGGGCCAGGGAACAATCTGGGTTTCGATGTGCGGATTGTGCTGAAGGTGAGAATGCGCGAGGGTACGGTCACGGATATCGGCGCTTCCGAAGAGGACGAGGAAGCGATGGGGGGGATTCAAGCGTCCGTAGGCGGCGAGCAATTCACGGCAGTACGTGCCGATCCCACTGAGCTGGGGAAAGATCCATCGGGCATCGAAGACAATTTTCATGTGGTGGCGATCGTGCGATAGGCCAACCAGGTGAGACGGGCGGTCTCTTCCCAGCGGAAACGGGCGGCGTGGGCGAGTCCGCGTTGTATGACCGCATCGCGTTGAGTGGAAGAGGAAAGGAGTTCGAGAATTTCAAACGCCCACACGGACGGATCGGTGATCGGGAGGAGGGCGGCCGCTCCGCCCGCGAGCACTTCGGGGAAGGAGCCGCAGTTTGAGGCGAAGACGGGCGTTCCGCAGGCCATGGCTTCTAGAGGCGGAAGGCCGAATCCTTCGTAATGGGAGGGGATCAGCAGCGCATCGGCGCAGGCGTAGAGGGAAGGAAGATCCGTGTCGGGGACGTTGCGCACCCACCGAATGCGGGAGCGGCACGGGGAACGGCGGATGCGATCCCAAATCGCCTCCATTTTCCATCCCGGTCCACCGGCAAGGAGAAGATGGCCTGGGTAATCCTTGAGGGCTTCGAATACCTCCACGAGGAAGGGGATGTTTTTACGCGGTTCGATGGTTCCGACGTGAAGGAGAAAGGCGGGGGGGAGAGAAAGACGGGAGCGGGCGGCGGACTTTTCTTCGGGGGACAAGGGATGGAATTCGGGGGAGACGCCCAAGGGGGTGCAGAAAATTCGGGATGGATCCACGTGGAGCAGCGCCGATATTTCGGATGCGCTGAAACGGGAGATGGTGATGATGGCATTGCATCTTTGAACGGTACGGGGAATGGTTTGTTCCAAGTGGCGGAGGTTGCGGCTTTCGATGAATTCCGGGTATCGCAAAAAAGCGAGGTCGTGCAGAGAGACAACCGATCGTCCGGATTTGAGGGGAGGCAGATAGAAGTTGGGAAAGTGATAGAGATCGGAAAGTCCCACAAAGCGATTGTACGATGGAACACCGAACGTTTTCCAGAGCGCCATCGCGACGCGGCCTGGAAAGCGGATGGGGAGAAAGCGGACTCCGGCGATGCGGAGAGGAGGACCTCTTCGGCGCCAGTCGAACCAGGCATAAAGCAACGCATCATCCGGCCCGGCCTCGGCAGGGAGGTGTTGTGCTAACATCCGCGTATAGCGGCCGATGCCGGCCAAGGGGCCGCACGCCGGTTGGATATCCAGGCAGACTTTCATAGGCCGATTGCTATTATCCCTGAGGTTCGCTAGAGTACAAGTCGAAAGGAAATCTCCCCTTGGATAGGGAAGTTCGGATGCGTGTGAAGGAAAGGGGATCGGTTGATGGTGCCGACCCGGCGAAAGGGAATCATTTGGCTGCCGAGGAGAAGCTACCCGCGGGTCTCTATCTGGTTGGGACGCCGATGGGCAACATGGAAGACATCACCCTTCGTGCTTTGAAGACGCTGCGGCATGCGGATGTGATTTTTGCGGAGGATACGCGGCACACGGCTCGGCTGCTGGAGCGGCATGGTCTTCCGATTGCCCCGCTTCGAAGTTGCCATCGTTTCAATGAAGCCGCAAGGGCGGCCGAGGTGGTGGAATGGGTCGAGCGAGGGAAAATCGTGGCGCTTGTGACGAATGCCGGGATGCCTGGGGTGTCGGATCCTGGGGCCCGTATTGTGCGGGCCGTGCGGGGGGCGGGGCAGAGGGTGGTGGTCGTTCCGGGTCCTTCAGCGGTGACCGCGGCCTTGGCGCTTTCGGGTTATGGACGAGGAGAAGGGTTTTGGTTTGAAGGATTTCTTCCACGACGGTCGGCCGCGAGGCGCCGGCGTTTGGACTTTCTAAAAAATCTGGAGGTTCCGGCCGTTCTGTTCGAGTCTCCTTATCGTTTGATGGATTTTTTGGAAGACGCCGCGGGGGTATTAGAGACACGGCGGCTCTTTGTCGCGCGAGAACTGACCAAAGCGTTTGAAGAGGGAATCGAAGGGACCTCGGCCGAGTTACGGCAACATTTTGTGTTGCATCCCCCTCGGGGAGAGTTTGTCATTGTTTTAGCGCCGGTGGATTGACTCCTGTGGCAAAGGGGGGTAGGATGGAGAGATTGAATACAAGGACGATGAATGAACGGCGAGAGCGACAGTCTATTGGTCGGAGTTCAGCTGCCGTTGGCGGTGGCGGCCGTAGTTGGGCGCGGGACGTTTAAGCTGGCGCCGGCCCTCAAGCAATTTGGCCTTTCCGCTCTCGGCGGGGGTTGCCTGCGGTTGATAATCGATATGGGACGATGTACGGGCATGGACAGTACCTTCATGGGTGTGGTGGGAGGGTTGGCCATGCGGTACCGAAAAGAGAAAAACGGCGAAGTGGCGATGGTTCGGCTCAGCGGGAAGAATCGAGCGCTTCTTCAGACGTTGGGACTGGACCGATCGATTCGATTGGAAGAGAATGCGGCGGATCTTCGGGATGTTTCCATTTCCCTTCAGCCGGCGGTGCCTACTCCTGCGGACCACGCGGCGTTGACGCAGACGATGCTGGCCGCCCACCAAATGCTTGCCGACATTTCGCCACAGAACCGCGAAAAATTCAAGGATGTGCTCGCTTATCTGGAAGAGGATGCCAAACGGGATTCGGGGGTACCGGATTCGAAGGGATGACGGGGGCGCTTTTCCATTACACCTTGTGGGACGTGAGCATTCTGGCCGGCCTCTTTCTGGTGCTTTCGGCCGCCGTAGTGATTTTGTTTCATCGGGTCACCGTTCTGCAGAAACGGCTTATTGCCTTGAAGCGGGAGCAGGAGGTTGCCATGGGATTCGTCCACGACGTGGGAGATGTGTTTGCCGACGTGGACGAGGTGGACATGGCCGGTCTTCTTCAGCGGGTTCTTTTTTACGCACTTCGGACCACCCGAGCGGCCGCAGGAGCGGCTTATTTGCTCGATCGGGATCAGGAGTGGCTGCTTCCGATGGCCACCACGGGGGTATTTCCTCCGATCGTTGGGGGGTTGGACAATGGGTACGAACGGGCCTTCAGCAAAACTCGCCATGTGGAACAACTGGCCCGGCAACAGGCCGCGCGGTTGGGTGAGGGTCTGGTTGGGGAAGTTGCCAAACTGAATCGGGCTATTTTGATTCCCGTGGCGGAGACGGATCCCCGTGTTCCTCGTTTTCACGATGAGTTTTTAACCATTCATTCCATTCTCCTGGTCCCGATGCGATTTCGTCGGGAAGTCATGGGGGTGTTGGCGGTTGTGAACCGGGTGGATGGGGAAGGATTTACCGAGGGAGATCGCAACGTATTGCAAGCCTTGGCTGATCAGGCCTCGGTGAGCCTTCATTATGCCCAACTTCATGCGGCACTTCACGAAAAGGATGCGATGGACCGCGATCTGATGGCCGCCAAACGCATACAATGGGCGCTTCTGCCGAAGGAGATTCCTCAGATGCCGGGTCTGGAGCTTGCGGGATACAGCGCATCGGCGCGACAGGTTGGAGGAGACTATTACGATGTGGTGGATGTGGATGCGGACCATTTGGGGATTGCCATTGCCGATGTTTCCGGTAAAAGCATTTCCGGGGCGATTCTGATGGCGGTTTGCCGTAGTCTGCTTCGCTTGATCGCTCGCAATTGCCGGAGTCCGCGCGAGACCCTGATTCGGTTGAACCGAATGATTTCGGCAGACCTGCCGGAAGACATGTTTGTGACATTTCTGTATTTGGTTGTGAACCGGCGGACCCGGGTGATGCAGGTGGCGCGGGCCGGCCATGTTCCTCCGTTGGTTTATCAAGCGGCGACCGGTCGGATCACCGCTGTCCAGGCGCAGGGGATCGGCGTTGGGCTCCTGGACCCGGAGGCGTTTGCCGATGCGCTGCAGGAGCAGACCCTTGCCCTGTCGCCGGGGGATGTGGTGGTTGGCTATACGGATGGGGTGACGGAAGCGATGGACAAGGCGGGGAGTGAATGGGGAGAGGTGAGCCTGGGAATGGCCGTTCAATCCGCCCTGGTCGAGGCGCCTACGGCGTCGGCCGGGCTGATTCTGGAAGAGGTGAAAAAACGGATGATGCAATTTATCGGTGCCACGCCGTTGTATGACGACATGACGCTCGTCGTGATTCGAATGACATTGGGATTGGAGGAAAGAAAATCCGACGATGAAAAAACAAACGGAGGAACGGAATACGTCATTTGATCCGTCCGGCTCGGCGGCATCCCAGGAGTCTGGGGTGAATGAGAAAGAGCCGGAACCCGTTATCGAAGCGCCGGAGGGTTTCGGATCGGAGCAGGAGGAGTTACCGCCTCCCCCGCCGCCTCGACCGGAACCGTCGCCGGAGGCGCAGGAGGTCATCCGACTTCGGGATTGCCTGATTCGTCTCCAGGCGGATTTTGAGAATGTCCGCAAACGGCACCTGCGGGAGCGGGAGCAATGGATTCAGATGGCCGAGGAAGCCTTGGTGAGGGATCTGATTCCCGTGCTCGATCATTTTGAATATGGGATCCGTCAGGCGGAAGCGGAAGCGGAAGCCAAGCGGTATGCGGAAGGCATGCGGTTGATTCTGACGGAATTTCAGGAATGTCTGCGGCGCCATGGTGTGGAAATCTTCCATGCGGTGGGGCACCCCTTCGATCCGGCAATGCACGAGGCGGTTGCGCATGTTCCTTCCGAGCAGGCGGAGGGGGTCAACGTGTCTCAGATGGTTCCAGGCTATCGGATGGGCGGACGTCTTTTGCGTCCGGCGCAGGTCGTGGTCTCCAGCGGTCCTTCGGTGCCGGCCTCGACCGATCAAACACGAACGGGATGATGTGTCATGGCGGATCGGGATTATTATGAGTTGTTAGGGGTAGAACGGAGCGCGACACCGGAAGAGATCAAGAAGGCCTATCGCAAACTTGCCCTTCAATATCATCCGGATCGCAACCCCGGCAACAAGGAAGCGGAGGCAAAGTTCAAGGAGATCAGCGAAGCGTATGAAGTATTAAGCGACCCTGAGAAGCGGCGCCGCTACGACCAGTTTGGCCATGAGGGCGTTCGTTCCTCCTTCGGCCCCGGCGGTTTTGATTTTCAACGCGATTTTTCTCACTTTGACGACCTGCAGGAGATTCTGGGCAGTCTCTTCGGCGGTGGCGGGGGCCTATTCGAGGAGATGTTTCAGAGTGCGGGGCGGCGACGCACCACGCGGAACGGTCCGCAGCCGGGTTCCGACTTGCAATTTGAAATGGACATAGATCTCGAAGAGGCCCTATTTGGGTCGAAACGAGAAGTCACCCTTCCGATGGAGGAGGACTGTTCCCGGTGTGGGGGGACGGGGGTGGAGCCTGGGAGTAAAGTGGAGATTTGCCGTCGCTGTCGAGGAAATGGCGTGATTGTATCGGGCGGAGGCTTTTTCCAAATCCGTCAGACTTGCCCCGAATGTCAGGGGCAGGGTCAGACCGCCGGTACGGTTTGTCGGGACTGTCGCGGATCCGGACGCCGGAAAACTCGGCGAACGCTTACGATTACGATCCCCAAGGGGGTGTTCAACGGGGCACGCCTTCGTCTTGCGGGCAAGGGGGAACCGGGGACTCGCGGCGGACCTCCCGGCAATCTGTACATTGTTTTGCGTGTCCGGCCGCACCCTCTTTTCCAATGGGAGGATGCGGATTTGTATTGCGAGGTTCCGTTGCCGCTTGAAACGGCGGCGCTTGGCGGGACAATCGAGGTGCCGACGCCGGACGGTATGGCGGAAATCAAAATCGAGCCTGGGACACAAACGGGGCGTGTTTATCGCCTTAAGGGAAAGGGAATGGTCCATTCCGGGAGGCATGCCCGCGGAGATTTGCTGGTCCGGATGGTGGTTCAGGTGCCGGTCCATTTGACGGCTGTTCAGAGACGCCTGCTGCGCGAGTTGCAACAGCAGAGTACCGATGCCCAGTATCCGGCTCTTTTGGATTATCGTCAGAAAGTCGACACCTTTTACCAGCGTCAGCGGGAATTAGCCGGCTAGAGGAGCGGGAGGGCGTTGCACGGGTCATGAATTCACTTCCTCGCGCATATGTCCCCTCGGAAGGATGGGCAAATTCAGAATCCGTCTTGCTTCCGACGTCCGAATGGCACCACTTGGTGAAAGTGCTTCGACTCGGCGAAGGCGATCGCCTGATTCTCTTTGATGGAACCGGACGTGAGGCCGAAGGCATTATAGAAGGGCGGGCAAGCCGCCGGGTTCGTGTGATTCGCTTATGGCGGCGGGAGGCGGGATCGGTTTCGTTGGTGCTTTATCAGGCGGTGCTAAAGCAAGAGGCGATGGACTGTGTGATCCGCAAGGCGGTAGAGCTGGGCGTATCGGATTTTTGGCCCGTGGAAGCCGATCGTTCCATTCCCCGCATCCTGGGTGAACGGGCGGCGGCGCGCGGGGAGCGGTGGCGCACGATTGCCCTGGATGCGGCGCGTCAATGCCAGATCGTTCGGCTTCCTGCGATTCATCCGGTGGTTCGGCTGGAGACGGTGCTTGAGGATCTGCCAGGGTTGGATTGTGTTTTTGTAGGATCGCTCATGGCGGGAAGCCGCCCTTTGTTGAGCGATGCGCTGCCGCTTTTGGAAGTCGTGGCACGGCGGGGTCGCGCAGGGGTTGGGCTTTTTATTGGGCCGGAAGGGGATTGGACGGAAGCGGAGCACGAGCGACTGGTGCGTGCAGGCGCTCGGCCTGTCACGTTTGGGGAGAACATTCTCCGTGCGGATACGGCGGCCTGTTATGGTTTGAGCGTGTTGCGGGCCCTTTTTACAGCGGGAGCCGAAATCCGCCGCTTCGATCTTCGCGTGTAAGGGATTGAAAGACGGGGGTGTTTTTGATGGGGTTGAATCGGGCGTCCTGCCGCAGGCGGTACTTCGCTTCTTCGCCGCCGATGCGAATGGCTTGCGACATGGCTTGGAGGCAGCCTTCGCCGTCGTTCATGGCGAGTTGTATGGCGGCCAGATCAATCCACCCTTGACTGTCGGCCGGCGTACGGTCCAGATATTGCCGCATGGCGGCAGCGGCTTCAGAGAAGCGGCGGGCGTTGAGGAGGAGAAGGGCGACTCGGCGATAGACTTCCGCAGGCAGGGACGTGTTGGAAAGGATCGTTTGGCAGAGGTTGAGGAAGGCGGCGTCTTGACCGAGGAGGTGGTAGAGTTGGGCCAATTGGAGCGCATCCTGAACGGTTCCTTTGTTGGAGGCGAGGGCATTTTCCAATGCGCGGGCACGGGCGATGCGTTCTTCGCGTTGGCGGATTTCGTTGATGAATTCGGCGGCCCGGACATTGTTCGGGTCTTCTTTGGCGAAGGCTTCCATGAGGCGAATGCCGTCCGTAGCCCGGCCCCAACGGAGGTAGAGGTCGGCCAGCCGGAAGTTGGCTTCCGGGCTGAGGGGATAAAGGGCGTAGGATTCTGAGAAGGCTCGTTCCGCTTCGGGAAAAAGGCCGCGGAAGACATAGAGTCCTCCAATGGCCGATCGGAGCTTGGAAAAGGATTTTCGGGCCACGACATCGCGCTGGAAACGACGGTTGCTCGTTAACCGCCGGACATACCAATCCCAGAAATCCATATCGTCGCGAATCTGCTGGGGGGTAAGAGCCGGCAGCGGGTCACGGTTGATTTTCATAATGAGACCGTGGGGCGTGAGGTAGGGATACATCCATTGGATGACATAGCTCTCCTCGACGTAGAAATCGTGGCGCCATTTATTGTAGTCAAAGATCATTTTGGCGAGGATGCCGTTGATCAACATGACACCGGCAACGCCCTGGACACTGACTCGCCCCCCTTCAAAGGTGATGGCGGCGTTGGCAGGAACGCGGCCAGCCTGAACATCTTCCACGTACTTATGGAAGGCTTGGTTGCCGTCCGAAACGGAGGGAATATAGATGGCGTCGCCGTAGAGATCCCGCATGACGCTCATGTAGGTGTTGTCCGCCAGTGCGTTCTGGGTGATGAGGAACACATCAGAGCGAACGCGCGCCGAGTAGATCATGTAGGTGGGCACGAACCGTCCCGGGTCCGTTCCGCCGAAAAAGACGGCGTTGGTACCCATTTCGGGAGGGTAAGCGGGATTGGGCAGCGGTTCTTCGTCGGGGGAGAGTTCTTCGAGGATGGCGCTTGCGCCGCGGAGTTGGTAGTTTCCGAACTGCCAGCCGAAGTCGTGTCCGTTCTGTTCCGCCCCTCCGACGATCCGTTCGATTTCGGGGTCGTAGTAATTCAGGTAGATGGGGGTCACAATGGTCAGGAGGGCGGCGCCTTGGGCGAGGAGGACGAGGCGATTTTCCCTGGGCAAGGCGGATTCGATTAACCCGAGAGTCAGAATGAGACCGTAGCCGATCCAGAGGGCATAGAGGCCGTGGGAAGAGATGAACTTTACCCGTTGGATGAACATATCCTGGATGTCGCCTTTGGGATTGGCCAGCACAATGAGGACGACACTCATGACGAGAAAACCGGCGAGGGTGGTAATGATCCATTTGCGAGAATCATCGTCCACATCCATTTCCATCCAATGACGCCGGAACATGATCCAGTAGAGGAAACCGGCACCGATCAGGGGAGCGGCGAGGAACAACGCGAGAACACCGGCCCGTTCGCGGCTTAGGAATGAAGGCGGAGGGGCGGTGAGGGAGGAGGGTTCCGGGAACGCAAGATCGAACAATCCGCGGGCATAAAGGGCGAGCATCACCACCAGTCCAACCAGTACCACAAAGACGACGGCCCGTTCCGATAGGGCTGCCGTTCTGCGGCCCCGGAGGCGTTCGAGCAGTTCATGAATTTCGCCGATGCCGAGCATGAAGCCGCCGATGACCAGCAGAGTGAGGATGAGTCCCGTTGAGAGGTAATAGAGTGGGGAAAGAAACAGGGCTTTGGCAACGAGGGGAGGGATATATTCTTCCGCCAAAACCAGCACGGTGATGAGAGCGGCCAAAAGGAGGGTCGCGTTGAGCAATCGGAAACGGATTTTTCCCAGCCGGAGGCCGAAGGCGGTGAATGGGAGAAAACCGAGAACGGCCAGGGGAAGAGTAAACTGATTGCGAAGGTCGGCAAGATATTCGCCGACTTGGACGATGAAGTTGCGGGAGAAAATGGAAGTGGGAATGATTTTTTCGTATTGACCGCGCGTAAGGGCGTGCTTAAACCCCTCCCACGTGCGGGGGTAGCCCCAATTCATGGGGGGATTGAATTCCGAGGCGATGGGCATGAAGCCGTAAAATGCCACTCCCAATTGAAGGCAGAGGGCGGTAAGTGCAACGGCGCGCCCGCGGGGAAGCCAGAAATACGCGAGCAAAAAACCGAGCAGGTTGAGAAAGAGATAGACGGCAAAGGTGAAGTGGGTGGGGTGGAGGATAGGAGGAAGCATTCTGTAGTCCAAGAGGCACCGAACCATGTCGAGCGGTCCGTTCAACGGCGGGTAAACAGGAGAGGCGTTGGGAATATCGGCATTGAGGGGCTTCCAGCGGAAAATGAGCAAGATGACCAACCCATACGGGATGCCCGTGAGGAGGAAATCGCGGAACAGGGCGAGATCCTTAAACAATATTACGAGCACGAGGCAGGCAATAAGGAGGAGCAGTACCTGATAGTTTGTCAGGCCGAGTCCAAAGACGAAGGCCGTGATGTACAGCAGTTTATCGGATGGGCGCCGGACCCACACATAAACCAAGAGCATCACGAGCATCAGGAAAAAGGCGTTCAGCGCATAGACTTCCACGATGACCGATTGGGACCACATCACGGGGCTGAATGCAAAGAGGATGCTGCCCACCACGCCGCCGGTCCATGCGATCCACTGTTCGGTGCGAGCGCCAAGGCGTTCGGCGCTCTTTTGGATGGAGTGGAGCATGTCGGCGCCTGAGCGTGAAATGAGCATCGCGGAGAGACCGGTGGCCAGCGCGCCGAAGAAGGCAGAGCCCAGCCCGACGCTCCAGGCGGGATTGGGTTGACCCAAGAAGGTGACGAATCGGAAGATGCGGGTGAATAGCCATGAGAGGACCGTCCAAATTGGGTAACCGGGGGGGTGCGGGACCCCTAAATAGTCTGCGGCAACTGCCAGTTCTCCGGAATCTTCCAGGGTGACCGTCGGGGCAAGGGTAAAAAAATAGACCCCGAATGAAATCAAAAAGGCGGTCCAAAAGGCGCCCCAGTCGAACCGGTTTAAAAAGGGTCGATCGGAGATGTTTGTTGGGAGGTGGGGCCTTCTCTCTTCGCTTGCCATGTCGACACCTTAGCATCCCGTTTCGTTATTCGCAAGAGGGAAGTACCCATGGCAAGGGGAGAAAGGAGGGGAAGGAGCGAAGCGGAATCGGATGCCGAAAAGGGAGACACAATGAGGTTCGGATCGTCACCGGATAAGTTGCTCGCCTGGTTATCCATGCGGTGGGGGGAGGGAGAAAGGCCATCTGGGCGAATCAAACTGCGAGAGACTGCGATTATTATGAGATGCATACAAAAAGGGGAAACGCGGCGAATCTGGGTTCCCCGCCTGGGAGAAAAATGGGCAATCTTGAGACCTCGAACTGCAACAGAGGACGGCACGAACAAGAGACCTTCCGATGGAAACCTGCTCGACATAGGGCGATTGTTAAGCCACCATGGGGCCCATGAAGAGATTCTTTTGTTCCCGCGATTTGTTTTCGGCGGAAGTGCAGTACTTCCGCCTCGAGCCCCGTTACTGGGAGCCGATCCTGATTCGACTCAAAGAAAGCGGACTTCGATGCGTGACCAGTTATGTGCCGTGGGAGGTGCATGCGGTGGCTCCCCCGGATCGGAAACATCCGGCTGGGATTCTAGATTTTACTGGCAAGACTGATCCCCGTCATAACCTGCTCGCGTTTCTCGACTTGATCGAAAAGCATGGCCTTTTGATGAATTTTCGAGCCGGGCCCTTTTGCTGCAATGAAATGCGTTGCGGCGGGCTGCCGGAGTGGCTCGTTCTTGGCGATCCGGAGATGATGGTTTGGGACTGGCAAAACCGCCCCACGCAGGGCTATTGGGTCGCGCGGAAGGCGGGGTCCCAGCCTTCTTATCTTCATCCTCGTTATCTGGAACTTGTCCGGCACTGGATTGCGGCGGTGGCGGCCATCGTGCGTGAACATCGGCAGAGCCGAGGCGGTTGCGTGGCGCTCCTCAATCTGGACAATGAAATCAGCTATGTTGTGCGGGATTCTTTTTTGGATTGCGATTACAATCCGGTCAATGTCCGCCCCGGCGGTTTTTACCATCAATTTCTCAAGGAAAAATACGGCGCGCCGGACCGTGTGCCGTATGGCCCACGTTCTGGCACGTTTGAGGCGGTTCAACCCCCGCGCCAGGTGCCAGCCACAATGGGAGAGGACCTTGCGTGGTATCTGGACTGGATCGAGTTCAAGACCTGGTGCATGACTCGGTACCTTCGGACGCTCCGAACGTTTTACGAGGAAGAGGGCGTTCGGGATGTTTCGTTCATGACCAATCTCAATCCGCACCTACCGGAAGGAGTTCCCACCCGGATGCCGGCCTTTGAGGCGGTCTTGGGGGAGAGGGGGCTAATCGGTTACGACTTCTACCGCGGGACTTTTATGAGTTATTCCGGCTACCACTCCATGGCGCGGGTTCTCAAGTTGATGAACGCCAGCCTCGGATACACCTGGGCGGCGGAATTCATGGCGGGCACGTGGAACAAGGTGCTTTCCTCCCGTGTTTCGGATGATCACATGCGGTTCATGGCCCGTTGTGCGCTTTCCCAAGGGTGCAAAGCCATCGCTTGGTTTATGTTTCACGATCGCGATTGTTGGGGCGATGCGCCGGTCAGCTCGCATGGCCATGCCCGCCCCAGTCTGCCGGTTTTGCAGGAAACCGTCCATCTTCTCTTCGACCGGATCCAAAACTGGGATTGCCTTGTCCCCCAGACGGATTGCGCTATTCTCTACGTGCCGATCCACCACATGCATACGGCCATTGGCGATCCCATGCCCTGCGCCGACAACGACAGTTACATTGGTGCTCCCGCTATTGCGGGCGTACCTGCAGGGTTAGCTTCTCAGGAATATTATGGACTTTTCCGTCTTGTGGAAGAGGCCGGATGGCAGCCGGGCGTTGTGGACCTTGAAGCGCGTCCGGCACTCCTCAAGCAATACCGCTTGGCCTTTCTTCCGGGTTCGCCGGTTTTGGATCGCGCAACCCATCGCCGTCTTTCCGCCTGGATCCGGCGGGGCGGCACGTTGGTTTTGACCGGTGCCTGGCCTGAACGGGATGAAAACGGCCGCCCCTTGCGTTTTCTGGGTGGCCCCCGCCCCAGCAGACAGTCCGCCGGCGTATGGGAAAAGCGGATGGGACACGGCCGACTTCTATGGTCGAGAGACTGGATCGCGCAGGAGAAACCGGAGGAGGAACGGCTGGAATCCATCCGCCTGGCTAGCGAATGGTTGTCTCGTTTTGCCGGCCATCCGGCCGTTCATATCGAGCCTGAGGCGATTCCGGTCCGTTGGGTGGACTGGGGAAAGAACGGCGCGACCGAATATGCCCAACCGCGCAATTTGGGTTCGGCGATTGTGCACGAGGGCAAAACGGAAACGATTCTCTTTGTTCTCAACCACTATCCGGAAGCCGTGCGTTTTCGTCTTCGTTTTCATTCCCGGTTTCGTTTTCGGCGGCTGACCGATTTCGACACCGGTACCGTGATTCCAATTCAAAACAGGACGGCAGTGGTTGATGTGGATCGCAAGGCGGCGGCGATCTTCCGGGCGGAGAGTTAGGAACCTTTTTCTCGCCGATGGTCTACACTTGTCGCGCCGACCACAGATCGAGTCGGTCGTGTCCCCCTTGCCGGTTGGAGCAACAATCCGCTACGTTTCGTCGTCACAGAAGGCCGGTTCGCGTTTAACATGGATTACCCGGATATCGCAATTCGGCATTCAGGAAATACTTTTGCACGGGGGGATGAAGAGCTATTATAATTTTCCTCGTTATCCAAACAGAACGTGGTTGCAATGATCTGGAAGAACGAACTCGGACCTGACCTTGCCGTCGTTTCGCTAGTGGGTGAAGCGACCAGCCATTTAATCTTGCGAAAGGAGCGGAGTGTTTTGGTGGATTGTCATTCCGCCCATCTGGAGCGGTGGATCAATCGTCATCGGCTTCCGAAGCCGGATCTCATTCTTCATACTCAGGTTCAGCCGGAACATTGCCGGGAAGGAGGACGGTTTCCGGGGGCGGCGATTTTTGTCCATGAGCCACTCCTCGAATTGGCGGTCGATCGGGCGTCGTGGGAACGGCGTGCCCATACGACGTGGGATCATCCGGAAGAGTGGGGGATTACCCTGGGACGGGAACCCTACGGAATTGCAGGCAGTATTACGATTCGGCCGCCCGACGAACCGTTGCCGGTTTCCGAGACCTTTCGGGCGGGGGATCGTCTGGAATGGCAGGACCTGATCTTCGAGGTTGTTGCCCTTCCTGGTCATGGCCGTGAATCCGTGGGTTTTTTTCTGGAACACAGGGGACGACGGTTGGCTTTTTTTTCCGGCGACCTGATCTGCGCGCCTCATCATCTCGTCAATCTATACGATCTCGAAGAGAATTATGGCGGTGTCATGCTGTCGTCGTTATCGTCTGAGCTGCGCCGCCTTGCGAATGAAGCGCCCCTCCTTTGGTTGCCCGCCACCGGAAATCCTTTGAGGGATGGACCGGCCGCCGCGGCGCATTTGGCGGGAGCCATTGATGCCTATTGCGCCGCCCTTGGCTGGCGCAGCGGCCAGTATCAACCGCCCCCCCCGCGGAATTATCTTCGTGTGGGCCGCTATTGGGAACTGCATCGGGGGGTTTACCAAATCGACGGCTTCGGGAACGTTATTCTCTTTGTTCAGGATAACGGCCACGGGTTGATGGTGGATCCGGGCCCTTGCGAGTATGAAGTCTCGGGCCGCAGCGAGCGATTTGTTGAGGACCTTGCTTTTTTCGAGCGGCGCTGTGGGCTGAAAACGATGGACTGGATTCTGATTACGCACCCTCATGGCGACCACTACGATTTAGCCCCTCTCGTGCTGACGCGTTATCCTCAATGTCGAGTGGGTGCGTTGGACTTGGTGGCGCGAGTGATTGAATCTCCGTGGGACTATCCCTATCCGGCCTTGTTGCCGTGGTACAATCTCGGCTTCGATCATCTGCCGATTGACGTGGCTTTCGAAGAAGAGGTTCCGTTCGAATGGCATGGAATATCCCTCTGTCCGATTCATCTCCCGGGGCATTGCTACTGTCATGGGGGATTTCTTCTCACGTTTAACGGGCTTCGAATCGCTGTGACAGGCGATACGGTTCAAAACCGAGGCGAATCGGCGAGCCTTTCCTTCCTTCCTGCCAATCATACGGTTCCTGACGATTCCGCCGGTCCGCAAAAAGCCTATCGGCGCTTATTGGCTGATGACGTTGCGCTGAATGCGGGAGGGCATGGATCCCATTTCACGAATTGCGCGGCGCTTTATCGTGAAAGTCTTCAGCGGATCGAACATGCAGTTCCTTTTCTCCGGCGAGTGGTGCCTGGCGGCGATCTGCGAACCGCTTGTCTCCGGCCGGATTGGCCTCGTTGGCCCCTCAGCGTACAGGGGTAGCACCCATGGCGGGAGTTTCACGATGAGACTGACCTCCATTCCTTCCCAACGCCTTTTCAATTTTCGATATCTCGGAATGGTTATCATGATCCTGGGTGGTTTTGTTTTCGGCGGCTGCGGTATTACCTCCCGGCAGGCGCAAATTCGCCAGTGGGTCGGACGTTCGGAGTCGGAATTGATCGCGGAATGGGGACCGCCTGCGCGGACGGAACGGGATCGACAGGGTCGGCGTGTGCTGATTTATCAGTGGGAAACCGAACGGTGGGAAGAAGAGGAGGGACGCATGTGGACCGATGGGAGTGGCGTAACGCATTGGACGCCACCGCGATCGCGGAAGGTTTCTACCGTGGAGGTGCGCCGTTTTGTCGTGGATTCCAACGGGCAAATCCTTTCCGGTTCCTGGTCTTTCTATTGATATCCGTCTCCGCATCGTTCGGGCAGCAGGTTTTTTCGGGTTAGTCCGGCTCCCAAAGAGGCGCAGGACCACATGGGTCACAAGGTCTGCCGTTTATTGGCAAAGGGGCGCCCTGCGCGCGGAGAGTATTAAAAACAGTTGTATGAGTGAAAAAGGAGTATCAATAGAAGTCCAAAAGGGGGGCGTTGCCGTGGAGATTGTTTTTCGAAACGCAGCCGTTTTTACGCTCTGCTTCGATAAAAGGCAGGGGGGAGAACCATGCGGAGAATTTTATACACGCAGGCACCGATATGACCGGCTGGGACTTTGGCCATTCATACAAGACACGCGGAACCAGGAGCAGAAGATGAAACCGATGAAAACGAGCAGGCAGGTGTTTGCCGAGCTGTGAGCGACCCTTGGGCTCTAGGCGGGAGTGGCCATCGATGCTTACGGCGAAGGGCAGTCCGCGCCCGTTGAGCTAACCGTGACCGGCTCGATTATGACGTCACGGTGAGCAATGGCTATGACCGGGTCATCGAGCGCGTTGGTGACATTCTTTTCGGGCGGTGAAACCGAACCCGCGCCCGAGAACGTGATCTTTCTGACGCGCAGCGACGGGGGAGGCGTCCCGTTCGCGAAGGCGGAGAAGACTGTGGACGTTCGGGAGGGTGCACGGTCCTACGATCCTACGCTGTGGATGGCGCCGAACGGTGCGTAATGGCTGATCTTTAATCGCGGCAACCCTGCGACGGGGTTTCAAGGGATTTTTGCGCGAATCTGTTCCGATCCCGATGTGCCGCAGCTCGACAGGAGCGAAGAGGTTCACGTAGGGTTTGAGGAGGTCCACCGTACTCGACTCAACAAGCCGATTGTCCTTTCGACGGGCGAATGGATCATGCCGGCGATGGTTCTGCCCCTGGAGGAAATGTGGCCAGGCACAGTCCGCTTTCATGCCGTGGGCATTTCGACGGATGAGGGAAAGAGTTGGAAGCTGCATGGAGACGTCGCAGCGCCCGGACATTCGTTGGAGAACATGATCGTTGAACGAAAGGACGAGTCTTTGGCTTTGGTCATGTACATCCGTTGTACGGTGGGGGTGATCTGGTATAGTTAGTGTGGGTCGCACGATCGAGGACGCACTTGGTCGAAGGGGCAGGCGACCATGTGGCCGGATCCTGGTTCCCGTTTCCATATTCGGCGGCGGCCCGATGGTGAGTGGCTGCTGATCAACAGCCCGAATCCTCGGAAGCGGATGGGAATGGTTGCCATGCGGTCCAGCGACGAGGGCGCGTCGTGGCGCCAGCCGCTGGTAGCGGGCGAGCTGACGGATCCGAAGGGTCCGCGATCAGGGGCGTTGCGGGTTGTGCGTGGCGGTTGTTGGATTTTGGACGCGAGGGCATACCGGAACGCCGCTTGCCACGGGAGTTTTGCCTACATCCAGAATGTGTTCATTGGCTTTGGGGTGGTCGGAATTCCTGAGGGGTCTTTCGAGAAAGAGTAGGTGCGTCAATCTCAAAAAAACTTAAAAAAGAATATCCCACTTGTCTTCGAAGTGTATAGGTGGTATATAGGTTGATGTAAAAGTATGCATGACTCCTTCGGGAGGTTGAAATAATGGAACGAGCGGTCCTCACTGGGGCAGGTGGACCTAAAAGGGTGATGATTAAATCGGCGATCCTCCGGTTGATAGCCGAAAATGGTTTTCATCCGGGTGATCGCCTTCCGGGGCAAAATGAGTTGGCTGCCCGATTTCAGACGACCGTTGTGACCATTCATCGAGCCCTTGCGGAATTGGAAGCGGAACGGAAGATTCATCGAATCAACGGCAGTGGAACGTTTGTCGGGCCTCGACCTATCCCTCGCACTCGAAACCTTTGCCTCGTTCTGCCGGGTGAACATCTCGACGAGCCGAGTGTGAACCCGCTGTTTTGGCCTCATGTGCGGCATCTTCTTCATGCTTTTATTTTTGTTTCCGGAACCGACTGGCGATTTGCGACTATAGCCTCCGAGACCGGCCAACCCTTTCCTTCTTCTCTTCATGAGTTGGGGCGTGAGGATGTGGTGTTTTTCCACCATACCAAGCAACCCCGCGCCGTTCTCGATCAGATGATTCGCGAGGGCAAAACGCCGGTGGTCTCGTTCGGTCTTCCTGAACCCGGTTTGCGTTGTCTGACGATTGACCACGATCCCGAAAACGGCATTCCCAAGGCACTTCACTATCTCTACAGTCTGGGTTATCGTCGTATTCTTTTTGCGGGTTCAAGCCTGGCGTGGGGGAAACCGTGGATCAATGGGTTTCTACGCGGCGCAGAAGTATTGGGCCTTCCGCATGACGAATCTTTTCTTCTTCTTCTTCCTACCGACCAGACCCAGGAAAGCGGCCATCGTGCTGCCGGTTTGATTTGCGAACGGGGAGTCCGTTGCGATGCAGTTCTCACCGATTCCGACATGCGCGCCGTCGGGTTGATCGAGGGCTTTCGCGAGCGCGGGATTCGTGTGCCGGAGGATATCGGTGTGATGGGATATGACGGCCTCGATAATGCCACGCGCCAACCGCCTTTCCTCACCACCTTGCGCACTCCATTCGAGCAGATGATTCGAACCGCGCTTGATCTTTTGGATTCTCGCCGTGCCGTACGCTCCCCTGTGCGGCATCTTAAATTTGTCGGGGAGATTCTGCCTGGGCGAACGGTTCGAACCACAGGTGAACGCGATGGGTGAGGGCGTTTTTACCGGATTCATCTCTTTCTGCAGCGTCTTGAAGCGCGAGCGATCCCTTATCGCGCTCAGCTTTCTGTTCTGTTCTCCGATTTTGAAAGCCGACTCATGCGTTCTCCTGCTCCAACCGCCTCTGCCCTCCGTTGGCCGTTCAGATGTTCGAGACGCGGGCATTCGGGCGGAACAAACGGTTGCGCTTTTTCTCCGAGAGTGGTTGGAGCAGGAACCGGCTGTCCGTCTGGTCGACGAGTCGCAGAGCGTCGCCCTGTTCCGAACCCTTCAGAGTCCTGCCTGGCGGCGGAAACCGGAAGACAATCTGCTGCCCCTGATTCGTCCCTGTGCGGCAGTGGATGCCCTTGCCACGTGGCGATGGCGTGAAGGCGTTCTCTCTTTAACATTGCATCGCCAGAAGGGCGTCTCCCGTTTTGAGTTCCGTTGGCCGTCCGCCGCCTCGGCTCCTTCTGCTCTTGCAGGCATCACCAGCGTCCTTGCGCGTGCTCTTTCTGTTCCGTTCACGAATTGTCCGCTCGGGCGAACGATTCCCGAGGACGATGGCGCGTTACTGGAAACCGTTTATATGGCCCGCCGTTTCCGGGCCGACTGGGTTAACAACTCCGGCGAGGCCCGGCTCGAATTGCTGCAGCCCTACAACAAACGACTAACGCCCTGGATTGCGGCGGCTATTCTGAATGCCGCCGCAACGCTTTCTTCTGACAAACGGAATCCGCAGCATCCCGAATCGGGGATTCTGATGGCTCAGATGGCGCTTCCGGCTGTACTTGGCACTCCCTTTGAAAACGAGGCGCATCAATTCTTCCGTCTAAACCGTTTTCAAACCCAGATTCTGGAAAGGGCGATGTTGGACATGATCCGGCCATCCGCGCGCGATCCGTTGGATACGACTTCAGCGTCTTCCGCAAATCTTCTGGCCGATGTGCAAGACGAGGTCGTGAACGCGCTGGGCGGCCCACGCACCCCGGAGCAAACGGCTGGCGCAATTCGATGTCTGGGGACCCTCCGTTCCCGAGCGGCGTTGCCCTTGTTCGAAGCGTTATTCCGATCCGAACGCCCGCTATGGCGGCAGGCGGTGGCGAACGCGCTGAGAGAATTCGAGCCGCCTGCCGGCCGGATGGAATTGGAGCGGCTGGCAACGGATGCCGACATTTCCGTTTCCACGGAAGCTCTTTATTCCTTGTGGAAACGGGGAGAATTGAAACAGCCGACTGTTCTGGTTACGCGGGCGATGCAGCGGCTGAGTCAAACAACCTGTGACAGCGCGGCGGTGGAAATTCTGGCGGTGGAGGGGGGGGCGGAAGTGGCGAATCGTTTGAAACAGGTTTTGCGATCAAACCGCGTGGAGTGCCGTCAGTGGGCGGTGCGCGGACTGATCCGCCTTCAGGCAATGGATCGGGAGGTGATTGACGCGCTGCTTTGCGATCCCGATGCGCGTGCTCTTCAAACGGTTCTGGATCATCTTCCTGCGGCCGTCCTTCCCGACGTGTTCGATCGCCTGAAAGTTCTCGCGAATCATACCCACGGCTCCTTAGCCGAGGCGGCTCGCCGTCGGCTGGCTTCCTTGGCCCCCGATGAACCCATGGCGCGGCGCCGATTTGAGCTCGATGTGGAGCATCCGTATGTCCGCCGTCGGATTGTTTTGGAACTGAGCGAAGACTCCACTGAGAGCGCTCTGAAACTTCTTCGCGAGGCATGCCGAAATTCTGATCCCCATACCCGGGCCGCGGCATTGCAAGGTCTGGCCCGACGAGAGGCGGATGGCGCTGCGGAAATCGCCCTCGATCGGCTGACGGATGAGCACCGCTGGGTGGTTCTTTATGCGGCGGCGGTGCTTGCGGACATCGCCCGCCCGTGCGATGCCGGGCGGCTCCGCGTGGCGATCCGGGCGGAGACCGAACCCGCCGTTCGGCGTCATTTGGAAATAGCGCTCGCCCGTGCGGAGTTCCGTTCCCCTGAGCCCACCCTGATTCCCGTTCATGGGATTCCGACCAATCGGACCGTGGTGTTTCTCTGCGGGCATGGGGAAGAGGCGCCCCGTTCGCCGATTCACGGGTACTATCAACTCGCGTACAAGCCAGACGAAGCGGCACGCGCCGCCCATGCGGCAGGGAAAATCATTTTGGCCCGTGCGAACCAGACGGCGCGGCATCCCGGTTTTGTGTTTTTCCATGACCGATGGGGAGACGGTTTTTGGCTGGGTTTGGAAGAGGAGTTTGGGGATCTCACGGCGCTTGACGGTATTGTGGTCGGCGAGGAAAGCATGTCTTTCCGACCTTTTCAACTGTGGGAAATGGGGTGGCGGTTATTCTGCCGTGAGGAGGGTATCGATCCGGATCGGATTCACGGGGATCGGGAACAACTGACGGAGATGGAAAAAGCGGCCTGGTGGCGATGGGAGCAGCGGGTCTCCATCGAAGGATTTAACCTGATCTATGAATACATCAAGACACGCTTTGGCGTCCTACGGCCCGGTTTTCAAGTTTGCACATTCATGCCCGACCAAAATGGCCCTTGCGAATTCGACCAGGATTGGCGATTCGATATCGGCGCCGGTTACTACTACGAAACGAACAACCGCCACCGTTATACCCAAATTCGGCGTTTCAAAACCGTCTGGCCGGATCGGCCGGTGATCTGGTTGGTGGACGCAACGGCCCGAAGCCTCCACCAGCCTCTCAACTATCAGTTCACCCCCGGTTCGAATACCGTTCCCGATCCCGGCAGTCCTCTTTTGGCCGATGCCCTCTGCGCCTGGATGGCGGGGGCTCACCCCGGGTATTTCTATGCGCGGCTTGCGCTCTCAAAAGACATGAAGCCCGGGCCGAACGCCTCAGGTAAATGGGTATTTCTCGAAGACCTTTCGCCGCGCAGCCCGTTGCTCCAGGAGATTGTGGATCACATATTCCGTGGAGTCGAGGATCACTATCGGACATTGGAGGGGCTGAAGGCGCTGAAGGGGGCGCCGGATGCGGCACTTTCCCACATGGCCAGCGGGACGAAGGACGGAGTTCTGGATCACCTCATCGATGAAAAAGTCGAGGAGGATCCGATTCGGAAGCGCGTGGAAAAGGAAAAGGAAGCGATGAGGTGGGGTCTCCTGCTTGAACGATCGTTTGCCTGGGAATGGGCGCGTCTTCTGGCGGATCTTCCGCCGCCTCCTTCTCCGGACCCCGTTCTTCTGGTCGGCGATCTCCGGGCGGAGACCGGGGGGCTCCGTCTGCCCAACTCCTACGATGCGCTTCATCAGGTCAATGCGATCGCCGGCCGTCCGCTTGGCCGCTATCGGTTCATCGCAATTGCCAATGGCGAAAAGGAGCCTGTGGCGCTATCGGTCCGAACCAACCTCTTGCAGTGGCTGCAGGCAACGCCAGGAATTCTTTATGTGCATGGGCGGTTGGATTCCGAAGATCATCAGGAGAAATGGCCATGGGCTTCGGATCTTCGGTTTCGCGAAAACAGTTATGAGATCATTTCGACGGTTGCGGAACCCCTTGAAGGAGAGAGCGCGCGCGCTTCGCTGGTCTTTTGGCAGGGAGCGGGGTACAGGGGAGGCGTTGTTTTTGACGGAGGCGCCATCTCCTTCGCATCGCTTCGCGACCATCTGAATCGCCTGGTTTCATCGCGGGCGATCGGGTGGCGGTTCTCCGGCCCGATCGGTGTCGAAGCCGTCTCCTGGAATGGAGTGAAGGCGATGGTGTCTTGCCGGCGTGCGGCGGTCGAGGAAGCCGTTTTGGAGGGGCTGGACCCGATGACCGGCCGGCGAAATCCGATGCTTCCCCGCAATCGAACCGGCGCTCTCACAATCGAATCGTTTCGTGGTCAGCATTTGGTTGTGACCAACGGATGGTCCTTGATATCGGAGTTCCCTCTGGAGGAGGGCCAATGGAGGGTGAATGTCGGCGAAGCCGTGGGGCGAGCGAACGGTCTTTTACGTGTGGTCACGGAGTCTCGGATCACGCCCTACGGTCCGGATGGGGAGCCGCTTCCTTTGGTACCGGAGAACCGGTTGTTTTCCTGGCTTCTTGAAAGGGAGGAGCCGGGGTTTGCGGTACGGGAAACCGACGCTGGAGTCGTGACCTGGATTCGGGCTCAGGGAATGGTCCGTATGGTTTTTAACGGGTCGCAAACGGAGAAACTGTAATGACCGAAGGAGTTCGATTTTCTGCGGCCGCGGAGTTTGTGGGCGTTGGCCCGGAGATTCTTCTTCACAAACGGCGTTTTATCTGCCTTTCGCCAACCTTAGTTCGGATCGAGTTTTCGCCCGACGGACGTTTCGAGGACCGGCGCAGTATGGTCGCCTATTCGCCGCGCCGGCCCATTCCATTCCGGGCGGTGGTACGGGATGGACGTTGGACCATACTCGAGACGGGAGGGATGGAGATTCGGGCAACCGATCATGATCACCCTTTCAACCGGCTCAACCTGGAAATCCGATGGAACGACGGGCGGCTTATCCAGTTCTGGCGTCCTGGCGATCGGGATTACCAAAACCTTGGGGGTGCCCTTCGTTCCCTCGATCGGTATGGCGGGGAAGCGGCTCGGCTTGATGGGGTACATCCGGCGGGAATGGAGTCCCCCGATTTCAGCGCGACCAACTGGCCTGCCTGGATTCAATGCGAGGTGGATCCGCCCTACGAGAATCTTCATCCCAGTCCTCCGGCAACATTCAACCGCGGGCATTGGCTCGCATGGGCGCGTAACGAACGAAACGACGGGCGGTTTCTGGAACGGACCTTCAATTGGTACAAGGATGCGCGGAAATTCGCGCCTGGGATCCTTTCCGCATCCGGGTATTTCTTCCTCAACGATTCGGACACCGCGGTGTTGGACGATGAGGGTTTTCCAATCGAGCGGAACAGGCCGGGCACTCAGGATTGGTATTTCTTCGCGTATGGAAAAAACTATCGGCAGGCGTTGGCCGATTTTCGGCTGTTGAGCGGCGCCGGCGCCTTGCCTCCTCGAAAGAGTCTCGGCATTCAATTTTCGCGGTGGCCAGCGTTTACGGAGGCCGAAATCGAGGAATTGGTCCGTTCCTTTGCGGCCAACGGCTATCCCCTGTCCACGATCATTCTGGATATGGAATGGCACAAAAAAGGGTGGGGCCATTGGGAGTTCAATCCGGATCTGATTTCTGATCCGGTCCGCTTCTTCCAAAAGTGCCATGCGTTTGGTCTCGATGTTGTCTTCAACGATCATCCGCTCGATGTGCGGGAAGACGATGTTCATTTTGAGCGGTACGTGGAACTGGCTGGTTCGGAGGTGGAGATACGGGAACGCGAATACAACGGTAAACGCGTGCGGATGGCAAAGGTGGACATTTGCGACAAGCAACAGAATCGTTCGTTTTGCCAAGTGTGCCATCAACCGATTTTGAACATGGGGTTGGACTATTGGTGGAACGATGGCTCGCGGGGGCAGATGGCGGCAACGTGCGGTCAACTGGTGGCTAACAAGACCTTTTATGAAGAAAGCGAGCGCAACGGGCGCCGCGGAATGCTGTTGGCGCGGTATGGCGGTTTGGGATCGCACCGTTATGGCGCCGTGTTTACGGGAGATGCCAACTCCGACGATGAGGTGTTGAGGCTGGAATGCGAATACACGATTCGCATGGGCGGAGTGGGGGTATCCCTTGTGAGCCATGACATCGGCGGATTCATGGCGCCGAAAAATCAGGTCCGAAAGAACCGGGAAGGAATCGAGATTCTCGATCCCGCCCGTTATCTCCGCTGGCTTCAGTTGGGCGTATTCAGTCCGATCCTTCGCTTCCATTCGGCGCCCGGGTGCGGGAGCCGGCGTCCCGATGTTTATGACGCCGAACTGGGAGGTGCGTGCCGACGGTGGCTTCGGATGCGGCATAGCCTTTTACCGTACATTTACACGGCGGCGCGGGAGCACACGGACACCGGCATTCCGATCGTGCGGGGTTTGTTCCTTGAGCATCCGGAGGATGAGCACGCGTATCGCTATGATCAGTTCTATTTCGGGCCGGCATTGATTGTGGCGCCGGTCCTTTCCGGGGGCGCCTGCGAACGGGAGATATTTCTTCCCGAAGCGCCTGGGACCGCCGGACCCAACGGCGGGTGGTGGCGATTCGAAAGCGCGGAACGCCAGAAAGGCGGTCTGACGATCGTGACACCGGTGGCGCTGGAAGACGTTCCGGTGTTTGTTCGCCCGGGCTCGGTGATTCCGCGGCAGGATCCGGATGGAGACATTCACTCAGGGCATGTGCGTCAACTTATCCTGGATGTATATCCCGGGGCGTCGGGAGAATCTTTTTTGTACGAGGATGACAGTTGGTCGGTGCAATACCGCGACGGCCGCTTTTGCCGGACGCGGTTTTGTCTGACGCATCGCGAGGAGGAGATCGAGATCGCGGGCGAGGTCGTGGAAGGCGAACCGCTAGAGCCGCAGCGGAATGTGGCCGTGGAGATCTCGCTTCCTCGTCCGCCGGCGGCTGTTCGAGATGAAAGCGGTAGGAACCTTCCGTGGAAATCGCTTGCGACTCCGGGGCGCTATCGGTTCGAAGGGGGAGGCTGCAGCGCTGCGGCCTCCTGGCGCGTCCACCTGGAAATATAGGAGGTACTCTGCCATGATATGGAAAGATGGGATTCAAATCGCGTGCTTGCTTTTGATGCCTCTTGCGTTAAAAGCGGCTTCGAATCAGTGGATCCAGGGCGCATCGGGGGAATACCGCTGGAGCGATGGAGACAATTGGGAAGGCGGAAACCGACCGAGCAGTGCGACGGACACGGTGGTAGCGGTTCTTTCCAATTCCGCATATCTGTCCGCAGGATTTCTGCAGATTAGCCTCAATGATGGGGGTCCGCTGACGCTCAATCGTTTGATTCCGCGTGGGACGGGCCCCTCCAGCGGATGGGCGACGAATGTTGTGCGGGGGGACGCTATAACATTTGACGGAACCACGCCCGCCATCGACTACGATCACCGCAGCAATTTCGTTTATATCCCTGAAAAAGACCCGGTTCTGAACAAAACGCTTCAGGTTCAGACAACAGGCAATGATACACCTCTTGACTCGCTAATCTCTTCTGGAACGCATAGTGGAGTGGGGTGGGTCTGGTCAAGCCCGAAGGAATGCAAGTCGTTTGTCCGGGTGACGGCCGAGTTCTTTTAACCTTTCCCGAAAAAGGAACGGTGATCTGGATCCGATAAAAGAAAGAGACCAAAAAGGAGGATGGGAAAGGCCATGAAAATCCATTCTCGAAACGTAACTTGGATTATGCATCTGATGATGGCAAGCAGTTTCGCCGTTTTGTCTCCGCTTGTCGGGCATTGCGCGGTTCGCGTGTGGTTGGCGGCACAGACCAACGATTGGTGGGTGGCAGGAAATTGGAGTGACGAAACCCTCCCCGCAGACGGCGATGACGTTCTGATCGCCAACGGAAGTGGTGTCCTTCTTACAAGTTCGACTCCGGCACTAGCATCGGTGACCCTTACCAACGGGTCGGTATTGATTTTTTCCAACTGGACGACCAGCGTAACAGCCGATGAAATTCTTATCGCTTCGAATTCAATCATGACATGCGCGGGGCCATTTACCAATGAGCCTGACATGTCAAATCGTGTGTATGTCGTCTGCTCCAATCTGACAATCCTACCCGGTGGCCAGATCAACGTATCAGGACGGGGATATAAAGGGGGCGACACCAGCAAGAATGGGTACGGCCCGGGCGGCGGGACGGGGTCGACGTGGGTGCCTCACGGGGCTGGTCATGGGGGATATGGCGGTAGGATGAACGGTTTTGATTGGCAATTCGGCGGTGTTACCTATGGAAATCCCCTGTCGCCTGAGACCCCCGGCAGCGGAGGCGGAGGATCGACACAGGCACCGGGAACCGCAGGAGGGGGAGCAGTCAGGATCGCCGCCTCCGGCCGTGTTACCGTAGGGGGTGATATGATAGCGGACGGGATACCGGATAATAAAGTGAGGGCGGGAACTGGGAGCGGAGGGAGTATCTACATTACTTGTCGGACTCTTGTAGGTTCCGGCCGAATCAGCGCCAGCGGTGGTCGGGCAACCTACACGGGAACCGAAGCGGGAAGCGGTGGCGGAGGGCGAATTGCGGTTGTCAACGATTCTTCCGCTCAAGCCTACGAAGCGAAGCCTTCCCTCACGTTTCTGGCTACTGAAGGACTTCGGGTTTCCAACCCCCAATGTCGTGGTGGAATCGGCTCCATTTATCTCTCGGATTCCCGATTTCTGGCCGGAACGCTTTCGAACGTGTGGGGTAGGATTGAGGGGCCGTCTACTATTCATGCTGATCACATGGACGTGATTGATCGGCGTTTCGGGTTTGGAAGGGATGTGGATGTCATTGTGTCGAACAACGTTGTTGTTTCGGGAGCCTGGGCGCGGCTCGAGTTGGCAGTTTCCGATGTGAGTTATATTGGATTTCCGTGTTATCGTACAGCGCCGATTGGGGGATTGCGCTTTTCTGTGGGGGGGACTTTGACCCTGACCAATGGCGCGCGGATGGTGGTCGGGAGCGGGCCGTTGGCGCAGCCTGAAGGGGGGACAGGCACGCTGGTTTCAGTTGCCGGCCGTTTTGACGTGGGAACGGGATGCTGGGTTGAAGTCCACAGCGATCCAACGAATGGCGCTTCTCCTGCGTTCTGGTGTGGTTATCTGACCATTTATTCAAATGCCGGTTTTACGGCAGGTCCGTGGTCCATTGCGGGGGGGGGAATGGACGATCACGGCTGGTGGCTTCGCAGCTGCATGGGGCAGTGTTTCCTATGCCGGGTCCGGAAATAGGAGATGGGGGTGGGGACCAGGAGGCGGATATGCCGGCGGTGGTGCAGGGCACGGGGGAGCGGGATATCCGTATAACGGTCAGGGCGGGCTCACCAACGACTCGGCGGATGCGCCCTTCTGGCCCGGTAGCGGCGGCGGATGCGGCAATCAGTCATGGGGTGGTGGAGGAATTGGCGGAGGATTGATACGGGTTGTGGTCAACGAAACAGCTCGATTCAGAGCCGGAGCTAAGATTGAAGCCGACGGCGGCAACGGTCGATATTTTACCAACCTCGATCGAGTAGGCGGCGGAGGGGCAGGAGGAGGTATCTATCTCCGCTGCAGGAAGTTTGAAGCAGATGACAACGTGCATTTCTCGGCGCGGGGAGGCATGGCGGCATTGAATACGGGTGGTGGGGGCGGTGGCGGACTCATTGCAGTCTGGCGAGTCATAGACACCTCGATTGGGACAGTTATCACGGACGTCTCCGGGGGCCGAGGGCGCTATCTGAACGCTGATGAGCCAGCATATGACGGCGAGGCTGGCACGGTTGTCTGGGGCTGGCTGCCGGCAAGAGGAACGTTGATTTATATTCGATAGTGAAAAACAAGAACAACTATTACAAAGACACGGCGGAAACTCTCCGATGGATGCTTCGGGGTGGCGGCCAACATGAAGCGGATTCCCGACGCTTCAAGTCCGGTCCAGCTTCCCTCCACTGGCGATGGCAACCGGGGTCTGTTCTCATCGCGCGCGGTTTTTCTGTGCGACCGGACAGTGCTCCTCGCGCCGGCATGGAGGGGTGGATTTACAGCGGAATAAATCGAGAGGGAGCGCTGGAGTTCCGTTTAGGAACGGCCGTTGAATTTGCCAATGGCCGAGCGCACTACCGCTTTCGGTTTCGTTTGGGTTTACCGGTTGGCGGATGTTTTGCATTATGCCGGACCGATACACCCATCCTTGCCATGATTCGCGAGTTGGAGGAGGGCCGCATTCTCCTGAGCGTGGCCGATCCCGATTTGCGGCTGCCGAAGCGTCGCAACATGGCTTACTTGGATGACGAGGCGTTGCGGACGCAGGCGCGGGCATCATCGGTCCGGGTGGAATTGCGTGGGGCGTGGCGGGCGGTTCACGACACCGCGTGCCGTCCAAGCGAAGATATCGGATGTTCGAAGAATAAGGGGGCACCAGATGCCTTGGTTGAGGTCTCGGGTGACCGGTCGAATCAAAGGACGCATCTTGTTCTGGTTTGCCGTTATGGAGAGACGCGGGAAATCGAATTGGCGCCGTGCGCCCACCCTCAACAAACAAAAGGAATAAGGATAGGGTCATGCGAAACAAACCGCTTGCGCTTATCGTCATGAGCATCATCCCATGGATCAGTCAAGGGCAAGAATATCTAGCCCGCGATGGCATTGCCGTGGGGGTCATCGTGCATAACGGCTTCACCAACCCGGCGCCCAACCTTTCCGCTCCGCACGTCCGACAAGGTCATATTCTGTCTCCTGCTCATACGCTTCAACTCTACCTGAAGGAGATGACGGGGGTGGAGATTCCGCTTGTGGCTCGGGCCGAAGAGGCCGGCGACCGACCGGCGATCGTGCTGCAGGTTGCCGACAAAGTGCCGGGCGCGAGCAGCCGAATCACGGCGCAACAGGCATACCGATTGAGGACCGAGGGGAAGAAACTCACGATTCTGGCCGCCACACCGCTCGGTCTCCATCTGGCCGTGTATGGACTTCTGGAAGACCACTTAGGATGCCGCTTCTACACCTTCAAACGCAAGGGGTTGGGTTACGCCGGGCGTGGGTTTGAAATTATTCCGCCACGGCCCACCCTTACCTTGCCGGCAATCGACGATGTTCAGGAACCGGCATTTGCCAATCGAGGGGTGATCTATTGGGTGGGAAGTTATCCCTGGATTCTACAGAACCGCGGGATCGGGCTGCCGGCTGACAGCACCAGCGGTTCCTTGAGCGCGCATCACAATTTCTATGATTTGGTCCCGCCCCAGGATAAGAAGCGGGGGCAGGAGATTCTTCAAAAGGGACTTTTCACCGACCATCCCGAGTTTTATCCCATGAACCGGGAAGGACGGCGCGAGCCCACGTGGGCAATGGGTCTATGCGGGACGAATCCCGATTTGTCCCGATTCCTTGCGGAAGGGATCCAGAACGCCATTCGCCGCCGCATCGAGCAGGCGCGGGGCGGAGCCATTGACTGGACCCTTCCGTTTCCTTCGGCCCAAGGCGACGGTTTTACCGGTTGCCAATGTCCCACCTGCCGCAAACTCGTTCAGGCCGAGGCGTCGGAAGCCGCTCCTTTGATTCTGATGCTCAATCGAGCGTTGGAGATTGCGGAAACAGAGTATCCACAGGCTCGTTTGATCACGTTTGCCTATTTCGAAACGCTTGACGCTCCCAAGACGATTCGTCCGCATTCGAACCTCTGGATCAATGTGGTTTCCAGCAGCCGCAGTCAGAACATGGCAGGGGACCAAGTCGGACCCATTGCCGGCAATCCGGCCAATCGGGATTATGCACGTGCGTTGAGCGAATGGCCTAAAATCGCGCCGGATCGCGTCACGGTGTGGCATTGGGACAGTTATCGGGCGGAATGGCCGTCGGTGTTCTTTGTCAAGCCCAACATCCAATACTGGAGACAGTGCGGCATCTATGGGGTCAATCCTCAGTTTTGTGGCGGACCTTGGGTAAATTTGCTGGCGTGGCTCTACCTCAAACTGTTGTGGAATCCCGATGCGGACGATCAGGCTTTGGTCCGCCAGTTTTGCGAGGATAATTACGGTAAGGAAGCCGGCGAGTATGTGGTGGAATACCTCCAGCTGATTCACGAGGCGTATGTCCAGAGCCTTCACGTGCCGAGCGCGGTGCGTTGGAGCGGGTGGACACCGATGTTGCGCTTAAAATATTTCCCGCCTTCTCGCCTTGCGCGGATGACGGAACGGATGGACCGGGCCGTGGCTGCGGCGGAGAAGGCGGGCGATCCGGCACGGCTGGCGAACCTTCTTGCGGCGAGGGGGCAGTCGTTGGATGTGGTCGTGCTCAATGAAGCGGCGCTCAGCGGCAAGCCGTGGGGACCCGTTCGTTTTGAGGGTGACAACAAGGAATGGTTCGTGGCGGGTGCGGATCCGAGAGTGCCCCCCGCGCTGATGCGCGCGAAGCAAGGGATCGTAGCGGACGGGGGCGGGGAACATGGCGTCATGCGGGCGATTGCCAATTATGTTGGACAGAATGGGGGGCCCCTTGTGCAGCTCAGCGGAAACACGTTGACTGCTCTTGTTTGTCCGGATCTTAAAGGCCAGATTGTCGGTTTGACGGAGCGGGGGAGCGGAAAAGAACTTCTTGCCAAGCAAGGGGCAGAAGCGGGGTATCGGGACCTGTTTCCTCGAATCAACGCTCTGCTCTGGCTTCCGCCCAAACGGGCCGATGAAATTGTTCGGCGCATGAACGACGACTGGTCTCGTTTGTGGAGCGATTTTCGGAATGAGCGACAGGAAGCCTTGGAAACGTGCCTGGTTCTTTCCCCCCCGTTTTATGGCTTTGATCCGAGTCGGCGGCTTCATCGAACGGTCCACTTGACGGAAAAAGGAATGGAAGTCGAACGCCGCTACACGGGAAAGCTGGACAATCCGGACCGGTTTACCACACGGTGGCGGCTGGCCCTTCCTGAGCCGAAAGCGGCTCGTGTCGCCATCAAGGGCCCGGGATTTGAAGAATTGCTGGATCTTCGGTATGCGGTCCCGGGTGGGATAGAGGGGGTGAAAGCGGGCGAGAGGCTGCCCGGCTTGGATGCCATGGACGAACGATTCGACACAGTGATTGCCGTTTCCGATGCCGAAACTGTCCGTCGTACACTCAAGGCCGATGCGGCGGCGGGAGAGTTAACGGTGACGCTCGATCGCGGCGACGGACTGGCGGTGACAGTGGCTACCCCGGCCGATGGCTGGGAAGCGGTGGAAATCAAGCCTGTGGTGGACCAGGGATACTTGGAGATTACCCTGGTGGGCGCGCCGGTTCGAACGGAATCGGGCGAGGCGCGTGATTTGGTTTTGCCTGTGCAGACGTTGATGGAGCGAACGGTGCCGGGGGGCTCCCGTCTGTCCGACAGGTCCGACTTGTCCGAGCCGCCTCCTCAGAGAAGCCCTCCTGCTGCGATTCGGCAGACGGGTCTGCGCACCGCGATTAATGACCGGGATGGGGCAGAACTGGTGTGGATTCCTGCCGGCGAGTTTGTGCGGGGATCGGAACGATATTCCGATGAACGGCCGCAGCGGAAGATTTACGTGGATGGTTATTGGATCTACAAGACACCGGTGACCGTGGCGCAGTACAAGAAGTTTTGTGCGGAAACCGGCCGGGAATTCAAGCCGACGTGGGGGCAGGGCATGCAGACCGATCCTAAGGCGGAGGACGGCACCTATCCGGTTCAATGCAACTGGTATGAGGCCGAAGCGTACGCGAAATGGGTTGGCGCCCTGCTGCCAACCGAGGCGCAATGGGAAAAGGCAGCGCGCGGCACGGATGGCCGGGAATATCCGTGGGGCAACGAATGGAACCCCGCGAAATGTGTGAGCATGGACCATACGATTTATCGCTTCTCACCCGGATTCCGGCCTGTTGGAAGTCGCCCTGATGGTGCTAGCCCGTACGGTGTGCTCGACATGGCCGGCAACGTTTGGGAATGGGCTGCGGACTGGTACGACCACGAATATTACCAAACCGCGCCGGAGAAGAACCCGACCGGACCGGCGAAGGGCAGCCACAAAGTATTGCGCGGCGGATGCAGTTTGTTCGACGAGCGGTTCAGCCGCACAACGGCGCGCATGGCCATGCCCCCCCATGTTCGCGACTGGACCCCGGCCGGCTTCCGGTGCGTGGTCGCAGGTCCGGAACCCAGTGTCGCCACGCCATAACAGGAGATGAAAACACAGGAAAATGCGCTACAAAGGAGGTGCTAGATGCGTGAGGGAAAGTCCGTATCGTCAAAAGCAACTGTTGAGTCGAAAAGCGTTAAAAGGAGAAAACCCGTGAAACTGCTGGTATGCCATATTGTGATGTTGGGAATACTGATGACCGGCCGGGCCGCGTCAGACACCTTTGTGTGGGTGACGGATGGGAACGGCGACTGGAACGATTCGGCGAACTGGATCAAACTCTCCGGTAGCTCCGCTCGTACTTTTCCGAACGACACATCGGACACGGCTCACATTACCAACGCACTATCTAGTGCCCTAACGATCCGTGTTCCGGGGACCTATTCGGTTGGCGAATTAAGAGTGGGCGATCCGAGCCATCTTATTGTTTTTTCCGGAACCGGTACCTTACAGCGGTCTTCGACCATGCACTGGTATATTGCTAATGCAGGAACCGTGCGATTCGATATCAACGTAACCGTCATCAGCGGAACCCTTCCGAACCTATATGGATCGAGTCCCGGGGGTGTCCTAATCATTAATACCAACAGCACCTTTCATTCCCCGAACCGGTGGCGGCTTTATAGCAATCTGACATTACGCGTATGGGGAAAAATTAACGCCAATTCGAGCATGCTCTCCTTGTCCGATGCTGGAACGAGACTGGAAATCGGTCGGGATGATTTCTCCAACGTTCCACAGGGGATTAATTTCGGTCCATCTACAGAATTTGCGCCGATCGGTGGACATCGTCGCATCGACCGTTCCCTGACAATGATAGGGATCCGAAATCTTCTTTTCGATGGTTCGACCGGGTACAATTTGGAAACAAGCGGCGATGCCTTCATCAGCACACCGGCCGGAACTGGAAGCGGGACGCCGTGCCTTCTGGTCAGTTCATCGCGGCTCACAATTGGGGGACGTTTCGGGTTTGCCGCCGCGTCGGTCGGCGATCGCGATTTTCATCGCCATCCGATCCGATTGATCAACGATGGGGCCCTTGAGTTGGCGAACTTGGCCACCAATTATCAGGTCGGGGCCGATCTGGTGATCGACGGAACCGGCACCCTTCTCCTGAACAACGCCATCGGCTCGGCGACCGCCTCCAACAACACCCTCGTGGTCGGACGCAAGAATCATATCTCGAGCACTCAGGTTTATCTTGGCGGCACCGGTTCGACAGACAGTGCATTGATTATTGGAGGGGGTGGGATACTGGACCCCGGAAACGGCGGCGCGGGCACCTTGACGATTAACAGCAATGTGACGTTTGAGGCGGGCGCCAAGTATCGTTGGGAACGCAATGGCAGCCAAACGGACCTTCTCGTGGTGCAGGGGGATCTGACGATCAACGATGATTTTGAAATACAAGTGGTTCAACAGGCGGCGGACGGCCGGTCGGCCATTGACATCATCACCTATACCGGCGGGTTCACCGGTGACCCCTCGAAGTGGACATTGACGCCACCGTCTGGCGCTCAGGGGTTCGGGAATCTTGCCGTGGAGGATACGGGAACGTCCATCCGCTTGACCGGACTGCCGGCTCCATCCGCCGGTACTCTCATTCAGATCCGGTAGTACGGGAAGAGTGTCGGAAGTGGAGTTAGGAAACGCATGAGAAACAGACGAAAGACCGAAATGAAGTGTTGGTTGGTGAGGACCCTGATCTTTGGAATCGCGGGGCTGGAAATGTTGCAGGAGGTGCGAGCGCAAAGGGGCGGAGAAGGCTGGATGCCGGAAGTGTTGTATGAGCCGCAAATGGGCTCAAAAAACCTGGGCGCTGCCCCCGATTTGGCCGCATGGGCCAAACAACCGCAGTTCGGTCCGGAGGGGCGACCGTTGCCGGTAACGGGGTGCTGGATGGCGGAGGGTCTATTCGGTCCTGACCGTTTTGTCCAGTTGATCCAACAAGGCCATCATGTGATGTTGACTTTTCTGGGCGTCAGCGGTCAAGTCATTCGGGGTTTCAAGGGCGAGGACCCGCGGCAGCGGCAGAAAATCACGGCACGGATCGAGGCGTATCGGCCTGCGCTTGAGTTCGCTCGAGAACACAACCTTCCCATTGCCATCCGCGAATGGAACTGGTCGTCCATGCCAGGCCAGTACCAGGAGATGACCGCCCACTTTGAAAAACGCGCGATTCCCTTGGAGCAGGATGTGCGCGTCATTGCCGGAGGTGAGCCGGGAAAAGCGCCTGATCCCTTTGGGCCGGTCGAAGCCTGGCGGGAATGGGGCGCCTTTTGGTTCGGCAACGATTTCATGCGCGCGATTCAGCGTATCTACCCGAATCCGCCGCTCGTCATTCTGCTCGACAACAACGAGGGACCGAAGGTCCGCAGTGCGGACGAGATCCCCGCTGACTACCCCCGTCTAATCGCTTTTCTTGGCGGCAAGCCGCCCGCCGATCGTCGCGCCATCGAGCGGGCGATCCAGGAAGGATACGCGGAACGTTACCGTGCGATGTTCGAAGCCGCCCGTGCGGCGATGATTGAACCGGCTTGGCGTCGGAATGTCCGTTTCGTGGCCTATAACACCCTCTGGGACACCGGCTACATCGGGCAGGGCGGGCGGCCGCAGACCGGGATCGGATTCGATCCGGATAGGGGCTGGACGGCTTGTTGGATGTTCGATGGCAGCATGCCGGAACTTTACGACAACGACTGGCAACCCGAAAAGACCGACTTCAGACCTTGGAGTCCTCAGACCGAAGCGATGAACTACTTTGCCGCGCAGTCCTGGGTATTTTCTCGCAATCCGGACTTTTACTGGAGCGTGATCGCCTGGGATGGCGAACGTCCGTCGAACGCTTGGCGCGGGCGCCGAAGCGCCTCGAAAACTTATACCTACGTCACCCGCGGTCAACGTTGGGATTTTGACCGCTATCAGGGTTGGCTTCAATTCACACTTTGGGTCACGCGACCCCGTGAATTTCGCGAGTTCCGCGGCAACACGCCGGAACGCCACGCCCACGTGGAAGGGACCTTCCAAGCCGTCCTGGAAGCGGTGGATCGGCCATGGACGAACCCTGTTTTGCGCGACTTCTGGCGGTTTGGGGAACTGGTTCCCAACCGCGACGAACGCCCTTGGTTTGACAGTTTGACCGAGTTCCATCCGAAATGGGTCCGCGATATGGACCGGTGGTATCTGCTGACGGCCGACGTCAATCCCCCCCGGACCAACTGGACCGAAACGACGGTTCTTCGGGTATTTGCGCTCGCGTTGCGAATGGGTGAGAAACCGAATCGGCGGTGGCTTCTCTATGCCCATGCGCCCCTCGGTGCGGTTCCCGACGTCACCGTGACCGTTCCCGAAGTCGGCCCTATTCGTCTTGAGTCGGTGCCCAAGAGCGGCACGTTTTTTTTGTTGGAGGAGGGAACGCGAACGCCCACACGGCTGATCGCCGGCGGACCTGACGAACTGATGGTATCGCCCGAGCGGCAATGGGCAAAGGCGGGTGAAACGGTGTCGTTCGAAGCACGGGTTGCTCATGCGCCGGGACAGCGGTTTACCGAGTTTCGGTGGCAGCTTGGCGACGAGACCGTTCTCGAACAGGATCGCCTTGCGCCCGTTCGCCATGTCTATTCCTCCAACGGCACCTATCGGGTGACCGTTGAAGGACGGCTGGAGAGAGGCGGCGTATTGCGCGAGCAGGCGGTGGTATGGGTGGGCGAACCTCCTCCTTCGACCGTGATTTATGATCTCCCGCTGTGCGCCTCTTTTGAATGGGAGGGGCCATGGGATGCAGCCGACGACGATCCGACGCGGCTGATCTCGTATCGCCATCTTCCCAATCGCGGCCACGCTCCCGCACCGGTGCTGGTTGGAGGACGTTTTGTCGAAGATCCTGAACGCGGGTCGGTTCTTGAACTCGAGGGGAAGGAAGACGCTGTCTGGTTGATCCGGAATCGCGATACGGTGATGGATCAAGAGGGGCATCCGAACCAGACAATTTCCTTTTGGTTCAAGGCGTGGGACAATCAGAAGCGGCAGGTTCTTTATGCGCAGGGGTTTCACATGGCAGGGTTCAACATCTATCTCCATGAGGGGCGGCTGTATGCGGGAAGCTGGGCTCCAGTGGATGGAAAAGTTTCGGATTGGTTTCCGATCTATGGACGGAACTTTCCCGGGCACTGGTTGAGCGCGGATGGAATCGGGACCGGCGTTTGGCATCATGTCGCGTTGGTGCTTCGCGAGGCGACCACCGAGGTGCGGGATAATGTCATGCATTTGTATTTAGACGGCAAACGGGTTGCGAGCGGGGAGGGGGTGCGAATCCCGCGGCACTATGGCGTAGCACGCCTAGGGACAGGACCCATTGGCAACGAACTTCTGACGCGATTTCATGACGGCGAGACCGATGGGAAGAAGGTATTCAAGTTTCGAGGGCGTTTGGCCGATTTTCGTTTTAGCCATGATTCGGGAGGTCTCGGGCATGGGGGCGCTGAGGAGGCAAACCAAAAGAAAGAGGTGGCGGAGGCGCCGTGACCCACGGAGAAACTACCATGAGACGATTACTCAAATCGTTCGTGAAAACAGCGACGCCGGCCTTAGGACTGCTTGTTGCTTGCGGTATTCACGCGCAAACAACCACTCGTTGGGCAGGGAGTGTCAGCACGAATTGGTTCACAGCCGGAAACTGGGATAACGGCGTACCGGACGAGGGCTATGCGGTAATCATTCCGAATACGACGACCAAACCGACCATGCCGGCGGGACGGTATCCAGCCTCCGGCCGGTTTGATTCCTTTGAAGTGCAAAGTGGCGCCATCGTAAAATGCACGGGCGACCCTTCGGTGGTCAACGAAGATTCGGGAGGAACGGAAAGCAGCCCTTATGGAACCGGGAGGTTGGACCGACAGGTTGCCTCATGGGGGCGCGTTTTGGCTTGGACCGATCGCGCGATGGAGGTCAGCGGTCTGGACAGCACCAACACAGCGAATTACACTCTGACCGGTCTGTCGCCGAACCAAAAGGTGACGGTGACGGTGAACGGTGAGGTCCAGGACGAATTGACGACCGGCGACGAAAATGGGACACTAGCCATCCGCGGTGTTCCCCTCAGCCCGCAGACGACGGTTTCCGTCACATTGGTCGGGCGGGGGACTGTATGGGTTGTCCGGTGAATCCCGCCACGGAACCGTTTGCGAACCCGATCCTGCTTCGGACTTGTTTCCATTCGGCGGGTGTCCGCCCCGGGTGGGATCGAGAAACGAACCCATCGGTTCTCCGCATGCGGTCCGCCGATTGTTTCGTTTTGCGGTTGATAACTTGCAACGGGCAACGTTTTTGAGCCGGAACGAAGAAGCAATAGGCATGAAAAAGGTCTTTTACATCTGCGGGACGCACTGGGATCGGGAATGGTATGAGCCATTCCAGGAGTACCGGTTTTGGCTGGTTCAAACCTTGGACACTTTGCTCGACCGGATGAATGCGGACGCACGGCTGGCCGTCTATCATTTGGATTGCCAGGCCGTATTGCTGGAGGACTATCTCGAAATCCGCCCCGAACGGGCGTCCACGTTACGCGAATTTCTCCACCAAGGCCGGCTTGTGGCAGGTCCATGGTATGCAATGCCTGATTTGTGGCTTGTCTCGGGAGAAGCGTTGATTCGGAATCTGTCCCGTGGAATCCGGGTGGTGCGGGAACTGGGTGGCCACCCGGCGCCCATCGGCTATGCCCCTGACCTTTTTGGGCACATCGCCGCCATGCCGATGATTTATCGAGGTTTCGGCTTTATCGGGGCGGTCGTCTGGCGTGGATTGAACGACGACCAGGTTCAGTCCCAGTTTCTGTGGGAGGGAGCGGATGGGTCTCAAATTCCGACCCATAAACTGCCCGACAACGCGGGATATCCCTGGTTCGCTCACAGGGTCCGATGGCCATGGGCGAATGCCCAGTACGATCCGAATGTGTTGATTGAAAAGGCCCGTTGCGTTTTGAGGGAGGAGGAAAAGCGCAGCGCGGTTCCGCTTTTTTATCTCAGCGACACCGGGGATCATCAGGATCTTCCCGAGCGCATTCCGGAAATGCTCGACACGTTGCGCGCGGCATTTCCCGACGCTGAGATCGCGATGGAAGCGCTTCCCCGCTATTTTGAGGCATTGGCCACGTATCAAGGATCTTTAAAGCGGTTTGCGGGCGAACTTCGCTTTCCTTCCCGTCAGACTGGAACCCCTTGGCATGCGCTGATTCCTCATTGTCTTTCGTCCCGATATCCCCTGAAGCTGGCGAACGATCGGTGCCAGAATCTTTTGACGTTATGGGCTGAACCGATGGCGGCTCTTTCACTCATGGCGGGCCGGCCGATTCCCTCTGGTTTCCTTGACCAGGCTTGGAAGTCCTTGTTGCAGAATCAACCACATGACTCGATCTGCGGCTGTTCGGTGGATGCCACGCATGAGGATATGCCGTATCGGTTCAACCAGGCGGCGCGATTGGGGGAGGCTGTATGTCGGCAAGGAATGGCCCATCTCTCAACCCCGACCGCGTCCCCGGGGGCCGTCCGTAATCTCGTGGTTTGGAATTCGCTACCCTGGGAGCGTTCGGGAGTGGTGGAACTCGAACTGTTGTTCCCGCCGGATTATCCCGCCAAAGCCATGCGCAGCGGGCACGGCTTTCCCGTGCTCAACCAGTTTGAACTCCGAGATGCCGAAGGGCGCGCATTGCCGTATCAGATCCTCGAGGTTCTCCCTTCCCGCACCGTTAAACAGCCCGATGATCAGGGCCGGATCCGAAGGGTGGATGGCAAACAAGATGTTTACCGCGTGGCTGTTTGGATGGATCTTCCGGCCTGTGGGTGCACGGGAATTACGGTGTCTCCGTTGGAGGGAGTGGGACGCATCCGTCGCGTGGCGGGATCCCTTCGCACCGCTCCCTTGACGGCCACGAATGAATTCCTCTCCCTGACTGTTTTGCCTGACGGAACCGTTTCCCTCGAACACCGGCAGAGCGGGCGGGTCTTTCGCGATCTTTTCCACTATGAGGATAGCGGGGATGCAGGCGACGGCTGGAATTATGTGCCTCCGGTTCGGAACTGGATCGCAATCACGCCTGGACAGATCGTCTCGACGGGAGTCGTAGAGGAGGGTCCTCTCCAGGTCACGTTTCGCATCGAGCGGATCTTGAGGATTCCGTTGGCGCTCGAGCCGGCGCACCGAGAAACCCGGCATTCTGCAGTGGCTGAAATGAGCCTATGCGACGATCTTACGCTCAGGAAAGGAGATCCCTCACTGCAGGTTCGGACAGTGGTGGAAAATACGGCCCGCGATCACCGGCTTCGGGTATTGTTTCCATCGGATATCCGGGCGGATGTGTATGAGTCTGATCAGCCGTTCGGCTGGGTGACGCGGCCTGTGGCGACCGATCCGCGTTCTTCGGAATACAAAGAGCCTGACCCCGAGGAACGTCCTCACCACACGGTTTTTGCCATTGCCGACACCAGCGGTGGGCTGGCCGTGATTTGTCCCGAGGGGCTGCACGAGCATGGCGTTGCGGAGGATGCCCGCCGAACGTTGGCATTGACTCTGTTTCGGGCGGTGCACCGGACGCCGACTACCGATGGGGAGCTGGGCGCACAGGTACTAGGGCGAATGGAATTTCGGTATTGGCTGCGCCCATTCGCGGGGCCATTGCCTCGCGCGCTTCTGCTCCGGGAGGTCGTAACCCATCAGGCGGGGATTCGCACTCATTTAACCTCCCGTCCGATGGAGCGGAAGCCCTTTTTCCGCCTGGAGAGGTGCGAGGGGGTTTTGCTAACGGCATTCAAACCAGCCGAGGACAATCGGGGGGTTGTTGTTCGGCTGTGGAATACCGAGTCCCAGGAACGAAGCGCGATCCTTCGGTTCGCGCGTGGACCGGAGGACGCAATGCGGTGCGACTTGAACGAGGTCCCGCAGCAGTCCTTGCCTGTTAATGCCGAGGGGGTCACGGTGACTGTCGGCGCACGGTCTTTGGCTACGATCAAACTTCATTTTCCCTCAGAATCGAAATTAAACCCGGAGATGGAACCATGGCAGAGTTAATAGAACCGGTCGAAAGTGTTTTGACGGACTGTCGAGAGTATTGGGATGGGGTACGGACAGGGCCGATCGTAACATTTATCACTGCGCCGACCTATCGGCAAATGGGCGACGGCGTAACGCTCGATCTTGACGCAATGGCGGGAGCGGCAGCCGAGTGTTTGCGTACGGACCTTCATGCCCGCGATCCGTACGTGCCGCCTGCGGTATGTGCCGACTTCGGTACCATCAGCACGGCACGGCTCTATGGGGGGCGCATCCTGCCGGCCCGCGAGGGGGGCAAGGTGCACATTGAGCCCGCGATTCGGAATCTCGGTGATCTGGAACGGCTCACCCCATGCCCCTTCGAAGAGTCCGATTTTCAACACGCCATCACGCTTTGGCGACGTGTATGCGACCGGGTGGGAACGGACCGCATCTTTCTCCGGACGCCGGATTTTCAGGGGCCTCTCAATACCCTGGCGCTGGTGATGGATCAGGAAACGATGCTGGCCGGTTTTTACGATGCGCCCGAGCTTCTGCGGCATGCGCTCTTTTCGATTACAGCGACGTTGATCGAGTATCATCAGCGACTGCGAGCCGAACTGGGAGGAGGACGGGTTATCGGCAACATCTGGCCCTACACGACCTTGCCGGAGGATTTAGGGGCTTCTTTGACGGAAGACCTCTGGCCGCTGCTGGGGGCTGATCTTTACGCGGAGTTTGGAATACCCTGCCTGCGGAAGATCGCGGAGGCGTTTGGGGGTGTTCAAATCCACTGTTGTGGACGCTATGCCCATCATTTACCGGCACTGAAGGAATCCGGCATCCGGATTCGGGGACTCGAGTTCCATCATCCTTTTACGACATTTGCGGAACTCTACCGGATCTTCGGCGATGATATTGTTTACATTCCGTATCTTTTTGGCGAGTGCAAAGATTATCCGGATTATCCAGCCTTTGCCGAGTCTTTATTGCGGCAGGGGGGCTTGCGGACCCGTTTTTGGTTTGCCATGGCCGAGGGTTGGTGCGAGGAAGCGGCCCTTCGGCGATTGGTGGAGATTGACGAAGGGCCCCTTCGCCGGGACTCGTCGGACGAAAGAGACGAAACAACGAAAGGGATATCATGTTAAGGGTTGGGCATATCGGATGGTTAGCCGCGGAAGAAGGGCCGGGTTATAAAACCGTGGCGTGGTGCGACATCAACGCGCAAAAACTTCAAGCAAATGCGCTGCATCACCCGGGAATTGAAACCTATACGGATTACAGAGACATGCTTTCGAAAGCGAAGCTCGATGTGGTGATGATCGCTTCTCCGAACGCTTGTCATGCCGAACAGGCGACGGCGTTTCTCAATGCCGGGGTTCATGTGTTTTTGGAAAAACCGATGGGGATATCCGTGACGGAATGCGACCGAATTCTGGCTTCCTGGCGACGGAGTGGCCGCAATCTCGGGATTGACTTCGAAGTGCGCATTTCCCCTTTCGCCCGGAGAGTCCAAACGCTGATCGGCAGTGGGGAGTATGGGGAACTCCGTCGCGTGGAATATCTTCATCAGCAGGGGGCCTGGCTTGCGGAAGGCAACGGCCTTTGGCGCATCCGGCCGGAAACCAGCGGAGGGCTCCATCCCGAGTGTCCCATTCATTACATCGACGTTTTCCGTCTGTTTGCGGGCGAGGTGCGGGCAGTTCAGAGCATCGCGGGTCCGAACGTGTTGCCCCACTATGGAATTCCCGACAACGTCTGTTCTCATTTCTTTTTTGAGAACGGCGTTTTGGCTACGATGTTGAATACTCATACGCACAGCGCGGTGCCCCGCGATAGCCGCCAGTGGCAAAACACGGCGGCGTTTATGCATTCTTTGGGACATGATATGTGCATGATCTTTACCCTCACGAAGGGATCGATTGCGGTCGATTTTCTCACGCCGTCCATTCAGGTGCATCGGTTTGAGGAGTGGCCCCGGGGCTCGGGGGGTGTCCGCGTGATTCAGGAGCGCGTGGAAGACTATTCATCGCTTGGCTTGATGGGTTTTTTTCACGATTGCTCGCTGATGCGGCAGGAATTTCTTCGGCGCTGTGTGGAAGGGCTTCCGCCCATTCAGGATCCTGTGGATGCGTGGCGAACGCATCGGGTAACCTTTGCGGCCGAACAATCCGTTCGCGAGGGCGGCAGACGAATTACGGTAGATTATTCGATGCCGGCATGAAACGAGGGTCGGGTCACAGGTCTCACGGCGAGTGAACTTCTAAGCGAAAGCCGCGAACGAAACAGGGAGATGGAATTGATTGGACAAAGGGGATTTGTCGAAGTATGAAAAACGATGCAAGTTCGAGTCAAGGAATACCCATGGTCGAGTATGTTCCGCGATGGCAATATGAGCAACAGACGGCCGCGACGCGGCCGGAGCGAATGCGCTGGTGGCGGGAGTCCCGCTTTGGCATGTTTATTCATTTCGGCCTTTATGCGTTGCTCGGACGCCAGGAATGGGCGATGGCCACCGAATGCATTCCCCGCGAGGAATATGAAAAACTTGCGAATCGTTTCCATCCGAAACCCGGCGCACCGCGCGAATGGGCTCGGCTCGCAAAGCAGGCGGGAATGAAATACATGGTGCTGACGACCAAGCATCACGAAGGCTATTGCCTGTGGAATACGAATCAAACCGATTACAATAGCGTGAAGACCGGCCCCCGACGCGATATCGTTGCTGAATATGTCGACGCCTGCCGTGCCGAAGGGCTTTCGGTGGGTTTTTATTATTCTCTGATGGATTGGCATCACCCCGATGGAGGGCGATGCCATTATGATCCTGCGGCCCGTCGGCGGTTTATCGAATTCACCCACGGCTGCGTTCGGGAATTGATGACCCAATATGGACGTATCGACATTCTGTGGTATGACGTCAAGCGTCCCCTCGACAATGCCGAGGGTTGGGAATCGGATGCCATGAACCAGATGGTGCGCACTCTTCAACCCCACATCCTGATCAACAATCGCTCGGCGCTTCCGGAAGACTTTGCAACGCCGGAAGGGGAAGTCAAGCCACAGCCGGGCGATCGCGGGCGCGGATGGGAGGCCTGTATGACCTTCAATGGTTCTTCATGGGGTTATTTGATCGGTGGCGAAGCGGACGCATGGCGACCGCGGGACATTGTCAAAATGCTCGGGAAAGCCGGGGCCCGAGGCGGAAATCTGCTTCTGAACATCGGGCCGCTACCCGACGGCAGCGTTCCACCGGATGCGGTGCAGCCCTTGAAAACCGTTGGGCGGTGGTTGGAGCGCCATGGAGAGGCGGTGTATGGTCTAGTCGAGGAAAGCGGTGGCGGTTTTCCAACGTTTTGCGGAAAGACGACTCGCAAAGCGAACGTCGTGTATTTCTGGCGGACGGTTTGGTGTGGGACGGAGCAGGGGCTTGGCGGATACGAAACCCCACTCAAATCGGTCACCTGTCTAACGAACGGCCAACCCGTCCGTTTTGTTCAGGAGGGGTATCGGATCCGGCTTCTGGACCTTCCGCAACAATGTCCCGACCCGGACTGCGGGGTGGCCATTTTTCGCCTTGAATTCGAGCGGGAACCTGTTTTCAAGTGGCTGCCGACTACACCTGCTATTGTGGCGGGCTGGACGCCGTAATGCAAGGCCAAACCATGGCGGGAAATCGGCGGCCCAACATCCTGTTTGTTCTATCCGATCAGCACAACGCCAAAGTGCTGGGTCATTGCGGGCACCCGCATGTCCAAACGCCCCATCTCGATCGGATGGCGGGGGAAGGGGTTCGTTTTGAGAATGCGATTACCCAGAACCCTATATGCACGCCGAGCCGGATTTCGTTTCTATCCGGCCAGTATTGCCATAATCACGGGTATTACGGCCTCGGAGGGCCCCATCCGGGCGGTTTACCTTCCGTGCTGGGCCATTTTCGCCGGGCCGGCTATCGGACCGCAGCGATCGGCAAAATTCATTGTCCCGAGTATTGGATTGAGGATGACACGGAGTACTTCCATGACACGTGCGGGACGAGCGTGGGAGGACGATCCAAAGCATACGAGCAGTTTCTCCACGCCTGTGGGAAACTCGCGTTGGAGGATCACATTCTCCTTCCGGAATTCGGCTCTCGGGGCCATCAGAGCATGGAAGGGCGTCCTTCTCCTCTGACGTTCGACGAATCGCAGGAAGGCTGGATTGCCGCGCAAGCGATTGCGTTTATGAGGGAATGCGCCGTACAACAGGTGCCCTTCTTTGTCCATGCGAGCCTTCCGCGTCCTCATCAGTGCACGTCTCCCAGCGAACCGTTCTGGTCCTTGTATGAAGGCCGATTGCTGACCCTTCCGCCCAATGCCGATTATGATTTACGGGCGGCACGGAAGGCGCCCCATTTGATCCAAGCGGCGGATCATTGGCGGAGAGGGGAGTGGGCATTATTCGAGCCCCGGACCTTCGAGGCTGCGCGGATTCGAAAGTGGCGTGGCTACCTGGGCGCGGTGAGCCAGGTGGATTATGCCGTCGGCCAAATGCTGGACTTTCTTCGGGAGAGCGGTTTAGCCGCGGACACCATCGTCGTGTATTCCTCGGACCATGGGGACTATGCCTGTGAACATGGCATCATGGAAAAGGCGCCGGGCATTTGCCATGATGCGATTACCCGCGTTCCGATGATTTGGTGGGCGCCGGGACGACTTCCAAGCGGTCGAGTCGTTTCCGGACTCGTCGAGGCAGTGGATATCGCACCCACGTTGTGCGCCCTCGCAGGGCTGCCTGCTATGGCGACGGCGGACGGCCAGGATTTGACGGCGTTATTGATGGGCTGCTCGCAACAGGGAAAGCCCATTGCCGTGACGGAGTTTCCCTGGAGCCGCAGTGTTCGGAAAGGGGAGTGGCGGCTGGTGCTCTATTCCAGAGAAATGTTTCCGCACCAATATCCGGAAGGCTTTGGGGAGTTGTACAACCTGGGCGAGGACCCTTGGGAACGCCGAAATCGGTATTTCGATTCGGAGTCCCGCGCGATCGTGGAGGCGTTGAGGGCGGATTTGTTGGACTGGCTGCTGACCACGACACGACCGATCTCCGTGTTAGGGGTCAATTATCAACGGCCTCCCCCGCCTGATCGTGCGACCTGTGTCCGCTATCAGGTCTGGACGCTGCCCGATGGAAAAATCGGGCCAACAGAAATTCGGACGTGCGGCATTCACCGGAATTACCTATGAAAGGCGAAACGTCATGGATGAAACGATCCTCTATGAGAATCCGTTGTCTTCCCCCCGCGACGTCGAAGGCTGGCGTATGGAAGGGCCTGGTGTGGTGAGTTTTCCGCGGGGTCGCATGCGGTTGGAGAGTTCGGCTGATCCCGGACCGGATCATGACCAGGAGTCTAACCAACGGGCCAATCTGGTTTTTTGGTGCCCGGAGGTTTTTCCGGATTCCATCGCGATTACGTGGGAATTCCGCCCCCTCTATGAGCCCGGGCTCGCCATCCTTTTCTTTGCCGCGGTGGGGAAGGATGGCAAGGATTTGTTCGACCCTTCCTTGGCCCCGAGATCGGGACCTTACCAGCAGTATCATCATGGCGACATTGATGCGCTTCATGTTTCGTATTTCCGCCGCCGGTATGCCCACGAGCGCTCTCTCTGCCTATGCAATCTACGAAAAAGCTATGGGTTTCATCTCGTTGCAACCGGGGCCGATCCGATTCCCAGCGTCAAGGATGCGGGGGGAAACTACCGGTTGACCGTGCTTAAGCGAGGTCCGAAAGTATGTTTCCGAATTCAGGGACCGGCATCTCATCATCCGGTCATCGAGGTGTTGAACTGGAGGGATGATGGACACACGTATGGGCCGGTGTTGGGCGGAGGCCGAATCGGCTTTCGCCAAATGGCTCCGCTGATTGCCGAGTATGCTCATTTGCGGGTTGTGGCGTTGGGGGCCTCCTCATGAGGCGTTGGGGTTCCACAGCGGGGATGGCCGGAAAGGGCGGGACGATCGGCTTGGAAGCCGAGAAAGCGATCCGGGAACATTTCGGAAATCCGCCGGGCCGGGGGGGGGTATATGGGCTCGGAACAACCGAGCGATGCGCGAGGTTCGGATGCGCATGACGGTCACATACACTGCCGCTCCGGATGGCCGTTCCCAGGGAGTAAAGGGAACGATTCCGGAACGTGGAAACGTGCCGTTGTGGGTATGGCTTTCCGGGATGGCCTCTACGGCCGTGAAGCGAAACGGCACTCTCCATGTCATGCCGTTCCGTTATGGCGAACCCCTTGCGGCCATCGGCTTCGATGGGGCCGTGTCGTCATCCGGAAAGGGGGCGACATCGTGAACCGTCCGAATCTTCTGCTTCTCATGACCGACCAGCAGCGGGCCGATACCATCGGGGCGCTGGGGAACCCCGTCATTCGAACGCCGGCGCTGGATCGGATCGTCCGTGAGGGAATCGCGTTCACGTCGGCCTATACGCCCTCCGCCGAATGTGTGCCGGCCCGCGCCTGCTTGACGTTCGGGCAATATCCGGGGAGGACGGGATGCTTCAGCAATGGGATGGCGATGCCGTGGGACTCCCACGACAACCTGATGAGTGCTCTTGGACGGGCGGGTTATTACACCTATGGGATCGGTAAATGCCATTTTACTCCGGCGGCCCGTGCGTATGACGACAACGGCTTTGCGGGGCGTGAGATTCAAGAAGAACTGGTATCGGATCCGGAGCGAGACGATTATCTGCGGCTTCTCCGTGCAAAGGGATTCGCGCATGTGACCGATCCGCATGGTGTTCGGGGTGAGATGTATTACATTCCCCAGCCTGCGCAGATGACGGCGGCCCTGCATCCTACCCAATGGGTGGGGGATAGGGCCGTTGCGTTTCTGAACGATTCGGCACGCGTTTCACAGCCCTGGTTTCTCTTTGTTTCCTTCATTCATCCCCATCCGCCTTTTGCACCTCCCGCGCCCTGGCACAAGCTCTATCGGGATGTCGAAATGCCGTTCCCGCATTGTCCGCCGGACAGCGATCGGCTTCTCCTTTTCATCAATCGGGTTCAGAACCGGTACAAACGGCGGGATCGCGGCAGCGATCTTCAACTCCTGCGTGTGATCCGCGCCTACTACTACGCCTGCATTTCGTTTGTTGATTATCAGATTGGCCGGATATTGCAGGCGCTCGAGACGACCGGACAACTGGACCAGACATTGATTCTGTTCACGAGCGATCATGGGGAACTGTTGGGGGATTACAGAAGTTTCGGCAAGCGCAGTTATCACGATGCGGCTTCGCGGATACCGTTGCTCCTTCGCGGACCTGGTGTGACCGCCGGATGGCGATGCGACCGTCCCGTCACCCTCTTGGATGTCACGGCCACTTTATTGAATCGGGGCGGGGCGGCCTTTCGAACCCATGCGCCGGATGGGGAGGACCTCCTTGCGGTTGCAGAGGATGGCGACTCGGATCGGACGATCTTTTCTCAGTGGAACAGGGGGGCGAATGGCATATATATGGCCATCAGCCGATCTTGGAAATACGTCTATAGCGCGGCGGATCAGAGGGAATTGTTGTTCGACCGCCTCCGTGACCCGATGGAAACGCATGACCTTGCCGGTCTTGTGCATGATCCGGAGTGGCCGACGTTTCGCGCGCAGGCGACCCTGTGCAAAACTCTCATCACGGAACTTCAATCGCAAGGGGAAACCTCCGCGCTGGAAGGCGACCGTTGGCGGAAGTCGTCGCCGCGGCAGATGCCGGTTAATCCCGACGCTTGGCTCCTGTATCAGGATCACAGTTGGGCCGATCAGAGAATTCCCGGATACTTCGAACAAAGAGGAGACTCCAAATGAAAACAGAGCGACCACCCAATTTTGTCATCATGTTTCTGGACGATTCGGGCTGGGCGGATTTCCGACCGTTTGCGCGGACGGATTATCCAACTCCCCACGTTGAACGGTTGGCGCAATCGGGATGCTTGTTTACTCAATTTTATGTTCCTCAGGCCATCTGTTCCGCCTCCCGCGCGTCGTTGTTGACGGGATGTTATCCTGAACGCCATCGTGTGTTCGGAGCCATTGCCCCGAGGGAACGGGGTCTTGATCCCGCCTTTGCGACCGTGGCGGAGGTGTTGAAGACGGCTGGGTATGCTACCGGCTGTTTTGGAAAGTGGCATATCGGCGATCATACGGACACGCGCCCCCCGGCGCGCGGCTTTGACGAGTCCTCTGGCCTCATGTACTCGAACGATATGTGGCGTTACCATCCCGAAAGTCGTTTTTATGATTCGTTCGAGCTTCAGTATTGGAAAAACGATGCGATCGCTATTCGGGACCTTTCTCCGCAGCAGCAGAATTATCTCACGACGTGGTACACGGAAGATGCCGTGGATTTCATCCGCCGCCATGCGCGGAAAGGACCCTTTTTTCTTTATGTGCCCCACAACATGCCCCACGTTCCTCTGGCCTGCAGCGAGAAATTTCTTGGCAAGTCGGGCCAGGGACTCTATGCCGATGTGATGATGGAAATTGACTGGTCGCTCGGTTGCATCCTGGATGCCCTTGAAGAGACCCAGGTTCGGGAGCAAACCATTGTTCTGTTCACTTCCGACAATGGGCCTTGGCTATCCTATGGAAATCACGCGGGCCGCACGCCGTATCGGGAGGGGAAAGCGACCGCCTTCGATGGGGGTGTTCGGAGCGCCCTTGTGATGAGCGCGCCGGGTCACTTGAGACCCGGCTCGACGTCGGGCCGTCCCTTTTGCAGCGTGGATATTCTGCCCACTTTTGCGCGGCTGGCCGGCGCACCGCTTCCCCGCAATCCGATGGACGGGAAAGACGTGTGGTCCTGGATTTGCGGCGCCTCGGATGCGGTCAACCCTCATGCCTATTACTCCATTACGACGGGCGATGAGTTTCAGGCGGTGGTTACCAGCGATGGCCGATGGAAGCTTCATTTGCCGCATGCCTATCGAACGCTGGATTTCGCGGGCCAAGACGGGAGGCCGGGACGCTATAGGATGGAGCGGATCGCCCTTTCCCTTTTCGACATGCAGGAGGACCCGTTTGAGACGACCGATGTTTCCGCCGAACAGCCGGAAGTATTTGAGCGCTTGAAGGCATGGGTGGAACGTCGCAGGGACGAATGGTTCCCTCCCATCCGAAAATGAGATCCACACGGAGCAACGAAGAATGAAACGACCAAATATTCTCATTCTGATGCCCGATCAAATGCGGGCGGATTGTCTTTCCTGCGCCGGCCATCCGGTGATTCAAACTCCGAATCTGGATCGGTTGGCCGCCGATGGGGTCCGGTTCCCGCAGACGTACACAACCTGCCCCGTGTGCATGCCGGCGCGGAGTTCCTTTTTGTCCGGTTTGTTCTGTCATAATCACGGGCAGTGGTCAAACCATGGGAGCCTGCCGGAGCGGGCGGACACGTATGCACGGCGGCTTCAGTCTGCGGGTTATCACACCTGTCATATCGGAAAATCCCATTTATATCCCCATCGGCGGGGCCATTCTTTACGAGAAGACGAACCGTTCATGCATGCCCTCGGCTGGAAGGACGTTTTGGAGACGACCGGGCCTTATGCGACCTGCATGACGAAGTCCATTCTGACGGATCATTGGGAACGGCAAGGACTTTTTCAAACGTTCCTGAACGATTACATTCGGCGGGGAAAAGAAGGGGGTGTGGCGGCGGTTTGGCCCAGCCCTTTACCGCCCGGAGAGACCATGGATGATTTTGTCGGCCGAACGGCGTGCGACTATCTCGCGTCCTATTCCCATGCGGATCCCTGGTTGGTCTTTGTTGGTTTCGGCGGTCCGCACTCGCCATGGGATCCTCCGGCGGAATGGGCCGCCCGGTACGACGGGAGGGCCATGAATCCCGCACAACCGCCGCCGCCGGCGGAGGAATGGTTGACGCCGGAAGCGGCGGCGCATCGCGCCGAGATCGCGCGTCGGGAGCACCCGTTGCCGAAGGAGACGGTGGCGAAGATTCGAGCGTTATACTATGCCAAAATCAGTCACATTGATGATTGGATAGGCCGCATCTGGCGCGTGATTGAACAGCGCGGGTGGGCGGATCAAACCGCCGTGGTGTTTTGGAGCGATCACGGGGAAATGCTGGGGGACCGTAATCTTTACCACAAGTCGCTGTTTTATGAAGCGTCCGTGCGGGTGCCGCTGATTCTCCGGTTGCCCGATCGAAAAGGGGCGGGCGGGGTTAGCTCCCGATTGGTCAGTCTGGTGGATCTGGTCCCGACGCTGTTGGAGATCGGGGGTGCCGAGCTTCGAAAACGGGAGTTCGGCAGGTCGTTGCTGCCGCTGGTTGCCGACCCGGAAGCGGCGCATCACGAGGTGGTGTGCAGCGAGATTCACTTCCGAACGATGATTCGGGACAACCGATACAAGATGGTCGTGAACGACCGGGGAGCGGTACTCAAACTGTACGACATGGTAAAGGACCCGCAGGAGACGCGGAATCTCGCGGGCCATACCCAAACGGACGCAATCATTCGGCATCTGCGCGAACGGCTCCTGCAATGGCATTTGGAAACGGCAACAGACTGGAATCAACTGAACGCATGAAGCATACGCCTCCCAATCTCTTGTTCCTGATCAGCGATCAACACACGGCTGCTCTGATGGGCTGCGCCGGGAGTCGCTTTGTCGAAACGCCCAACCTGGATCGTTTGGCGGCACGCGGCGTGCGGTTCTCCGCGGCCTATTGCGCGTATCCGCATTGCGTGCCGTCGCGGGCCGCGTTGATGACCGGGCTGCAGACGCACCGGATTCCCTGCTATGACAACGGCTCGACTTTTCGGAGCGATCTGCCGACATGGGCGCACATGCTTCGGCATGCGGGCTATTACACAGTCCTGAACGGTAAAATGCATTTCGTCGGAGAAGATTTTTGGCATGGTTTTCACGAGCATGTCAACGAGCGACGGACGGCGATCGGCGGCTTCCGGTGGGGCGAGGAGAAACCCGACCCGACCACCGGCAAACGCTATTGGGCCGATCTTCATTTCGAAGGGGATCCGGTTTATGAGCGGCGGATGCGGGAGGAGAGGGCGCGCGTCCGATATGCGGTCGAATTTCTTGGGAATCCTCCGGCGGATCGTCCGTGGTGTCATGTGTTGGGTTTTGCAGGACCCCACTATCCTCAATGCTGCACGCGCGAGCAGTTTGCGCGTTATGCCGCGGCTACAATTCCGGAACCGCTGGGTCCCGCGCGTCTCCATCCCCGGCATCAGTATTGGCGGAAATGCTGGGGGTTCGAACGGCTGTCGCCGGAGCAAGTGCGTGCAAGTCGCTGCGCCTATTTAGCCATGATCACCCAGATCGATGCCTGGATCGGAGAGGTTCTCGATTCGCTGGAACGCAGTGGACAGGCGGACCATACGCTGATCGTTTACACATCGGACCATGGAGAGATGTGGGGCGAGCATGGATTGTGGGGCAAACAGGTCTTTTTCGAGGAATCGGCGCGCGTTCCGCTTCTTCTCAGCGGGCCGGCATTGGGCATTCGGCAGGGGATCGAAGTGGGCACACCCGTTTCCCTCCTGGATCTCTATCCCACGATTCGGGAACTCACGGGAACAACCGATTGGAACGTGCCGCTGGATGGGCGAAGCTTGGCGCCGGTATTGCAGGGGGAAATGGCGCTTCCCGATGTGCCCGTTTTTAGCGAGTATTACGGGCCGGACACAAAGGGTCCTGAACGGATGGTTCGCTTCCAAAAATGGAAGTTGAATTACTACCATCATCAAGGCATGGAGTTGTTCCAACTCGCGGAAGATCCTCACGAAGAAAACAATCTGGCCGAACATCCTGAGTATCGGGATGTTCGGAACCGACTTTGGAATTACCTGACGCAGCGGTGGGATCCTGAAGCGGTGGATCAAGCCGTGCGCGAGGATCAGAACCGCCGGAGTTGGGTTTCGGCGTGTTATCGCGGTGTTTCGAAAGCGCTATGAACCTTTCACGAAAAGCATCATGAAAACAAACATTCTCTATTTGCATTCGCACGACACAGGGCGCATCATTCAGCCTTACGGGTATGCGGTTGATACGCCCAATCTTCAGCGGTTTGCCGAGCAGGGCGTCCTCTTTCGCAATGCGTTTTGCGCGGGACCGACGTGTTCTCCCAGCCGGGCTGCGCTGTTAACGGGCCAGTATCCGCATTCTTGTGGAATGCTGGGACTTTCCGGCAAGCGGGGCGCCCGGCTTAACGATTATACGCGCCATCTCAGTCACTATCTTCGCGGACAGGGTTATGTCACGGCATTGTCGGGTGTGCAGCATGAGGCCCCCAAAGAAGAGATGAGAACGCTTCTCGGGTATGACCATTATTTGGACGAGCCTTGGGCCCCGTGGGCGGACTCTTTTCTTAAATGGAACGCGTTTTACGCCAGCCGCGCGGCCGAGTTCATCTTGCGGGCCGATCGAAAACGGCCGTTTTTTCTTTCGTGCGGCTTCAGTTTGACCCATCGGATGGGACCCGGCGAGCAATGGCATACCTCCGAAAAGGCAGCCGAACCTCAAGGCGATCCCCGTTATGTGCGCCCGCCGCTCCCGTTGCCGGACACCCCGGAGACGCGCCGCGATTTCGCCGATTTCCGGGTTGCAGTACGTCACTTGGATCACTGCATGGGAAAAGTGTTAGCAGCGCTCGACGAGGCCGGTCTTTCCGATCAGACCCTTGTGGTCATAACAACCGATCATGGCATCGCCTATCCTCGCATGAAATGCAATTTGAACGATGCGGGCACAGGCGTCCTCTTGATCATGCGCGGTCCGGCCCGAATCGGGACGAACGATTTGCCGTTGCGATGGGAAGGGGGACGTGTGTTCGATGCGCTGGTCAGCCACGTGGATGTCTTTCCAACGATCTGCGAGGGGGCGGGAATATCGCTTCCCAACTGGCTTCAAGGGTGCGCGCTTTCGCCACTCCTGGAAGGCGCGCCCTCCGTTCGCCAGGAAGTCTTTTCGGAAGTCAACTGGCATGGTTATCCGGAGCCTCTGCGTTCCGTACGAACAGAGCGATACCGCTACGTTCGGAGGTTTTTGCTTCGGAAACCCTCGGACAATTGCGACCCCAGCGTGAGTCGCACTCTGTTCCGGCTGTACGGCTGGGACGATCGGCCGGTGCCGGTCGAAGCGCTCTATGATCTGTTTTTCGATCCGACCGAATCGGCCAATCTGGCAGGCGATCCCGCATATGCCTCCGTTCTATGCGATCTGCGCCTCCGGTTGCGCCGATGGATGAAGGCGACCGAGGATCCCGCACTTTCGGGCCGACTGATCCCTCTCGACGGCATGACGGTTTGGAAAGGGGATAAGGATAAACACGAGGGGATAGGACCCGCCGAGGCGCTCGATTTAATCCCCTTTTCTGAGGAGTGATCGGCCTAAGGGTCAAGGGGAGTAAGCGGCGGGAAGGCCGGGATTGATCGCCTTCGGTGGATACACGGCATCGTAAAGCGTTTTGATTTTGGGGGTATATCCGCACGAAAACCAGCCGCGGAAGAAGAAGCTGTCTCCTTGTCGCACGCCTTCGATCAGCGTCTCACGAAGATTGTCCCACTCATCGGCTTTGAGGTTGACTGTATAACTGACGCTGAAGGCGCCGGGAAAGAGCGACCGAATGCGGGGGGGGGTAACGGCAGGGCTGTACGGCGGCTGGAGATACTGGGCAGTATAGGCATATTGCGCCGAGCTGCGGCGCAGTTCGGGGACCAGCAATACGTCAGGATGGCGTCGGTTAAGTTCACGCCAGATCTGGCTATCGAGCAGGGTCCAGGACATCTTGCCCTCTTCGCCTTCATTCGCGAAGAGACCGTTGGTATCCACATAAAAGAGGGTTGCCCCCCAACGCGTTCGTGCAAATTCGATTTTTCGGGACATTCGTTCTACGACCGGATAGAACCGCCACCAGGGAAGTCCTGCAGGCCAGACGGCGGAGAAATCATCGCCGAGCGGATTGCGGTCGGGGCCGTGACTTCCCGTTCCGTGCGCCCACGCTCCTTTTTTTTCGTCGAAATAGACCTGGGTGGGGCGCAGGCAGCATCCGACTCGAAAGCCGGCTTCGCGGATTCTTGCGAAAAAGTCCGGTAAAATGTCCTCCATCTCCGGTGCCAGAAGCCGGACCATTCGCGGATCGCCGATGTAGGTGATGGGATGAGGATTTTCGCCTCCTTCGGGATTCCAGACGATCATCCCTTGGGCGTTCATCGCGTTCAGTTGAGCAATGCAACCGTCCGCAAACTTCATCATGAGCCGTCGAAGTTCCGTCCGTCCTTCTTCCGTGCGGACATCGAGGTCTTTTTTATTGAACCAGTTGCGAGGATTATTTTCCGGCCCTTTGGACGTCGGCAGAAAGATGGCGGCAATTGGGCGGCGATCCGGCCAGTAAAGACGCGGGGAGTGATAGCGCTGAAAGGCTTCGAGAGCGGCTTCCATAGGCGCGGGCGGGCTCGATTCCCGCGTTGCAAAAACCAGGGAGAGACGGAACGATATCGTCTGACCTGGCGCGATTCTTGGAAGTCCATAGGCGAAAAATTGGACACCGCCGGGATCCATCATTCGGACTCCGCCTTTGACGACCACGGGGAGATTCGACCCGCCGTTTTCCGGTTTTCCGAACCCCAAACTCAAGGGCTGAACGGTATCGCTGCACAGAAGCAGCCGGTTGGAACCGACGCGCGCCTCGACGACACCGGGTTCCCCGGGCATGGCCACCATCGGAGTCCATTGTTTCGGCTGTTCGACGGCTTCGGGAAGTATAAGTTGCAGAGGAATCAACTCAAAATGGGCGAGGATGCGATCCGAACGATTGGAGAGTACGAAGGCCATATCCAGTCGGTCGACTCCTGCCGAATAATTCACAACGAGGCCGGCCCAGGGATAGAAAAGGGACAATCGATTTTGTCCGGCATCGAATGCCGTCTCCGCCGCGCCGATTTCCGGTTTTTGGAAGCTCTCTTTCCAGAGGCCGTTTTCGAGGGTCCGGCTTTCCAGAATCACATTCCGTATCGCGGGGGTTCCGTTTTTGAGCAGCGCATGTTCTCCCCACGTGAGTGCCGCAAGGCCGTTTGTATTCCATGCAGCCGATAACGAGCCGGTTTGAGCCCTAACCGTTCCTCCGGCTGCTGCCAAGGCGACCAGGATTCCGAATCCGTATTTTCCTCGCGGGCATTTGGATCGTCGGTTCATTGCGCATTCCTATCTGGTATGGAGAATCTGTTATTGGATAACTTATTTTTGCGACTCGAGCAATTTGAATTTGCGGCCGGAAGACTTATTTATTGGCGGGAACCGATCGGCCTTGCTGCACGTGGGCGGTTGTGAGGGACGACAGGCTGCTCGGGATCAAACCATTGCTCCCACGTGGGCGAAAGACCGTCGGCAACACCACGCAAATCCAGCGTGACGGCGATATCTTGATAGCGGGGGTTGGGCTCCGGAAGGGTGACGAGCCGGGCGGCGCTTGCGACGGAAGGGCGAAGATGCCAGATGCGGCCGTCCAATCCTTCCGGCACAGGAATTTCCAGTTCCCCCTTTCGATCGTACAGAATCGCCATCGTTCGATCCGGTGCGTTGATATCAAGCCGAATGACGTCGTCGGCAAGGGCGGTCTCGAATCGCACCGCAAAGGAAGTCGTGCGCGGGGGGACAAAGAAATACCAGTTTCGGGGTGCGCAGACGGTGAAGCGGTAACGACGCCAGCCGTTGTCGTCTTCCTCTCCCAGCAGAATGAGGGGGGTGGCCGGATAGGTAAACGCCATCCAGCGTTCAGGGCCTACGATCGAGAAAAAAAACACACCCGAACCGGTCTCAAGAAAATCGGAGGGCTGGCCATTTGCTTCATGGAGGTGAAGAACAGGCCGTACCGCATCGAAGAGAACCCGTCCGTCCGTCCGGCGGACTTGAACGGATGCGTTCGCTGGATCCTCTTTCGTCCGGCGGGGAAGGTAGGAGCCGACCCGGAAGCCGAGAGACCTGCCCTCCGGGTTCCAGACGGCGAAACGGGCATTGCCCAGCACTTCCACGCCGTCTGGATCGCCGAGGGAGGGGCAGGGCGAAAAATGCTTCAGACCGGGCCAGCGTTGTTCCATCCCCGGGAGCCGAGCCGATTGAATGAAGGGGGACACCTCATAGAGCGTGACGGGCGCGAGTTGTTCGGATTCGGGATTGAACCAATTTTCGGGGGAAGCGGCGAGGTAAGGTGGCACCCCTTCCAGGCATATGTTGACATTCGCATAGTTATGGGAGTCGCCGAGGGAAACTTCGAGAGACCAGAATCGGCCGCCCGCGCCCGGTTCCACATATACGTCGGCTTCCTGGTCCTGAAGGTAAGGTGTGCGATCAGCGGGGGGCTGTCCCCAAAGGGCGGCGATGCGCTGTCCCCGTGGGGAAACGATGAAGAAGCCCCAATCTTCGCGCTGGGACATGTAGCGGTCGGCGCGTTGGGCTTTGGCCTTGAAGCGAAGGACGTCGTGAGGGACCCAGAACCACCAACGGCGGGGGGCGACAGGGAGAAAGACGGCGCGGCGATCCTCAATCATATGGCCTTGCGTGTTTCCCGTCCAGAGAACCGCCCTTTCCAAGGTGGTCGAAAGCCAGAAATTGCCTTTTGGTTCAACCGTATAGACGCCTTTATGCCCATTGGAAAATGTCACGGTGAAGCGACCTTTCCTGAGGGGTTGCGGCCCTTGGAGGAGCACGTGGCCTTTGGGATCCGTGATCCGGACGACGATGGAATCCGAGTTCCAGTTTGTGCATGCCCACTGCATGGGGTAGAGCGTCAAGGAGAAAGAGCGGCCGTCGGGATTGAGAAGATGCAGGCGCGGTTCATAACTCAGAAAGTGTCCCCAATCCCCGAGTATGGCATTGGGGAAAGCGGCATGCCCGTCTGGCTGAGGGTGCGGTAACGGCTCCTCGCACCAGCCCAGTTGGGCAAGGAAACGATGAACCATGGCAAGGGTTTCGGCAATCTGGTTCTCCGATCCGTAGCCTTGAAGAGCGAAGGCATGCGGCCAGGCGGGCATTCGGTGAAAAATCGAACGATTGCCCAGGCGGAGAAGTTCCCGGTGAAACTGTTCGGATTGGGTTGGGGGAACGACGGAATCGGCCTCTCCATGGATCAGGAGGGTGGGGGGAAAGCCGGGCTTGACATGAAGAATGGGAGAAAACAATCGGCTGTGTTGTCTCCGAGTCTCTGCGTTCGCCGGCTGGCCGGGCGGGGGCGCCAGGGACTTGTGCGAATGCATCCAGGGAAGCGATTCGAGGTCGAGCGGAGCATTCAATAAAATACAAGCGCCCGCAGCAGACGACGGCGGGGGAAGTTTTTCTTTTTCCGGGGCGATCAGGAGGGCGGCGGCAGCGAGATGACCACCAGCGGACTCCCCGAGAATTGCGATCTGTTCAGGGTGGATTCCGAGGGCTTTCGCTTGGCTCCGGAGATACGAAAGCGCCTCTCGGACATCGGCGATACAGTCTGGGAGACGGATGAGCGGATCGTCCTCGACAGGACGGTATTCCAGGAGAACGACGGTTACCCCTTTAGGTGGAAAATACCGCGCAAAAGGTTCAAAAAGCGATGGGCTGGGCGAACTCCATCCCCCTCCTGGCACAAGAAGAAGCGCCGGGTGGGCGGCGGTCTCTTCACCTGACGGTGCAGCGCGGTAAACGCGGAGGCGCAACGAGTGGTTATTAAGTTGTTTGTATGGGTAGTCTTCTGGAGTCGGGTAGGGAGGGGAAGGAGAAAGCGGTTGGCTTTGTCCGAGAAAGCAAAGAACAGGCAGTGCGCAGAAGGGAAAACTGAAACCGGGTGTGAGAAAACGAATGGATGGCATGCGACTTCTCCTAAACGCGTTAATAACAAACGACAAAGCGGCCGGCAAGGGTGATGGGATATCGGCAGAGATTGTGATTGCCTTCGCGTCGAAAGGGCGATACGGTTGCGAACGCCTCGATTAACGTTTACACAAAGGAGAAAATCCGGTGAATCAAACCCCATTAATTGAAACGGTTGCTGAGGCTTTAAAAACGATGGGGCTCAACCCCGTTCGAAACGAGGGGACGGATCTTGTGTTGGATGTCGAACTGATGGATGCGCGCTGGTCCACGGGCAAGCGGACGATTCACTACAGGGCGGCGATTTATTTTGACGAAGCGCGGCGGGCTGTGTTCATGCACGAACAGACTCGGGAAAGCGGCGGCGGCTTTTCGTTCGGTTTCCAGGGAGAATCCAGTACCCAGATTGGACGGACCCTCATGCGGAAGGTCAAAAGTATCCAGTATGGGACCGACGGAAAGGTGTTTGAATACGAGTTTGATCTGGGGGCCATTCCGAAGACGGTCGCAGCAGCGGCGGCAGAAGCCGGTTGGAAATTTCAAACGGTTCTTCGACGCTCCAGCGCGTTGTGGCCCAAGGGATATTCACCCCATGGAACGACATCGCCACCTGCGCCACTCCCGGAATCAACGAGTCCCTCGGGCAGTGGCATCCTTCCGCCCCCCATGCCTCCGAAGGAGGCGCAGAAGATGACGGTGGAGCGGACGTTCGGCGCAGGGATGGCTGCACGGATAGGGCTTGGCGTGTGGACGGTTTTGCTTATTCTCCTGCTGCTTGCCTTTCGTTCCAACGGGTGGGGATGGGTGGCCTGTCTTTTGATCGTGGGGGTGGGCTTTGCCCTTCAGGCACTGTGGAAGCATGCGGGCTGTATGGCTCATCTTGGACTCGGGATTGCGACGGTCGTTTTATCGTTCTTTGCGTTGTCCTTGTCCGCCACGCGGACGGAGTGGAGTTCAGCGCGGGTGGAAAAGGCGGTGGTGGCCAGTGCACTGGACGAGTCGGGGCGGGCGCTTCAGACGGCAACGATTTTTCCATCCGACATTTCCGAGCTGTATGTCAGCGCCGATCTTCGCCAGGCGCCGGCGGGGACGCGCTTGCGTTTCAAGTGGATCTACACGCAGGACCATCAAGAGATCGCGACCGTGGAGATGACGACGACCGAAGGGCAATCCGATGCGCCGGTCTTTTGTCGTCTTTCGAATCAAGGAGGATTATGGCCCGAAGGAGAATATCGGGTTGAAATCTTCGTGGATGATCGCGCCAAGCCGGATGCCGTGACGGTCTTTCAGATAGGATCGCCCGGCCATTCGCGTTAGTGCATTTCGACCGTGACAGAGCCGATCCCCGATCGCAGGTAATTGAACTGGACGTTGGGGTGATCGGCGAGAAGGGACATGGGAACCGACGAATCGGGGATTCGTTTTGAAATCATCAAGGCGGTTAGACGGATGCCAAACGGGTTGTCATGATGCCCCGGATGCCAGATGGATACTTTTTGGGCTTTCCAAGTTTCAAGGGGGCCGACGGTCAACGCTTCCGTCGGCACCAGTGCGACGTTGCCGCCTCCGGAGGTTCGCGCATTCTGTATGATCGTGACGGGATGAAGCTGAACGCGGCGCGCGCCCAGTTTTCGGTATTCCTCGGGTGTAGGGGGGTTGTCTTTATAAGGGCCGGAGCGCGGGAGGGGATCGTTAAAGGCCCAGTGTTTGATTTCGCCTTGTCCGCCCTGCATGATGGCGCAGGAGATGGCGTTGAAACTGTCCGAGTACGCCTGGAGATCGCCGGTGGGGAAATGGAGGTTTTCCGGAGGCATTCGGAGATGGCGATTGATTCGATGGAAGCACAGTTCTTTATCGCATCGTGTGAAGGAGAGCGGATGGTCTTCTCCGACCGGCTTACCGTCGAGCACCCACTCATCCATTCCCCAAAAGTGGGCGTGGGTCAACTTGAGACCGATTGAATTGACCATGCGGGCCACAAGGGGGAGTTGTTCCGTGGGTCCGATCGGGCCGCAGATACCGACGGGATTATCCGGGGTTGCTTGTTTCCACGCTTCGATGTATTCCAATGCCTCAGCGCAATAGAATTCCTCCACTGTGTCATAGATTCGGACTGTAAAACCTGGGCGGGATAGTTGAAGGAGGTCGCTCGGAGTGAGGCGGGCGGCATCGGCGAGGATTTCAGGGTCAAGGGTGGTATAGTCCCACCAGTCCGTGGCAAGTTTACTCAACGGTCGGGGCATAACAGAACTCCTGAAGCAGATGTTGGAGCGGTTGGTAGGTTTGGGAACAGAATCCCAGGGGATTGTGGAAGCGCCAGCCCTCTGCATAGGAGAAACGCCCGGAATGGTGGCCCAACGAGGCGCTCATTCGTTCCATTTCGGCAAGGTACGCATCCATTCCCTGGCTGACGTCGAGCCATTCTTTCTGGCTTTTGTGGCAAGCCAGCATGGCGCGTTTGAGGGGAAGGACGGATTCGATGTTTAAGAAGAGATCGGGGCGGACCGGTTTGCCGAACGGGTCGCACAGTCCGTGCGGGAGGGCATGGTAGAGTGCGACAGGAGCATCGTACGGAGGGTGGGGAGGGCGAGTCGGAAAGTTGATCATTCCCCGTGCAAAGGCAGCTGTGACAATCAAGCGGCATGTATTTTGGTGGTCTTCCATATAGTCTTGAGGAGAGTGGGTCAGAATGAGGGTCGGGCGGATTGTCCGGATGATGGCCGCGACTTGTTCCAGGGATGGGGCGTCGAAAAAGATATGAAGATCATCGAACAGGGGGGGATGGTAGGAAGCGCCGGCGAGTCGGGCGGAATTCTCCGCTTCGGTGCGGCGGATGCGAACGATCTCCTCGCGGCTCTGTGTGGCTGTTCCGCAGGAACCGTTGGCCAGATTCCACATATGGATTTCGGCGCCGGCCTGTTTGAGCAGGAGGAGGGTGCCGGCCATCATAAATTCGATATCGTCTGGGTGGGCGGCGGCGGCCAGAACGACGGTCCGCAAAGGGAGGAGGGAAGACGCATTCATGACGGAAGAGTATCTCTGAACGAAGTGCATATAATGGCAAAGAAGGCGGACGGTTGACAAATAGATTTCCGCCGCGCCCGGCGATGGTCAGGCGACAAAACGGTACGGACCGGACACAGGCAGACCGAACCGAACTCCTTCTGGCGTTCCACGCCCCTTGATGCGAATCGCAGGGTCCAGCTGATGCCGAAGGGCTGCGCTCCGGAATCCCCAAAAATGCCGGTCGCGCAGTTGGATCTTTGCCGGGTCCATCTTGACTTTCATATTAAACATTTTTGGGCTATGCATGGGATCTCTTTCTGTGTTTAGCCGTTTGGTTTCGAATCAAGATTGTGCCCTTCGTGAACAAAAGTATCAGATATCAGATATTAAAATCACAACACTTCATTGGGAAAAATATGAAAATTATTGCATCATGTTCATAAAGATGCTAACTTTGATTATCGATGAATTAGGCGAAAGAAAATGAAGGTTTCCAAACAACCTCTCTATCTCCAGATTGCTCAGACGTTGCAACGGGAGATTCCGCGTCGTTATGGGCCTGGAATGGAACTGGATGTTTCCGAATTGCAACAGCGCTTCGGGGTGAGCGCATTGACGTTGCGGGAGGCGTTGAGCGTATTGGTTCGTCAGGGTTTCATCGAGCGGTATAAGGGGCGGGGTACCTTTGTGAGTGCTAGAATTCCCGCGCCGCACGTCGGGATCGTCAGCGAGTTGGACCTATTTGACGGCGGGGTCTCCTTTTTTTACCGTCGGCTGACCCAGATGCTTCGGTTGCTGTTGCATGGGCGCGGGGTTCGTGTTCGGCTCTATATCGGTTATACGCAACCGGGAACGTCGGCCCAAACGTTGAGTTGCGACGATCTGGCCGACGATCTCGAACACGGGCAGTTGAGCGCCCTGGTAGCGGTGGCGCTCACGGTCCCCCGTGAACTTCGTGAAATGACCCGTCAGGCGGCTGTTCCGGTTGTTTCCGCTTCCTCCGGTTCGGATGGCTGCGTGATGCTCGATCATGCGGATTTCATTCGACGGGCGCTGGACGAACTGGCTGCGGTGGGAAGAAGAAAAATTGCGATTTTGGGTACCGCCGGTGTTTCGCCCAAGGAGATGGAACGTTTCGTGAAAGAACGGGGTTTTCAATTCCATCCGGGATGGCTGCAGCATGCGTTACATCCCAGCCTGCCGGGGGCAGGCTGGGAAAGCTTTTTGACGGCATGGAACGCCGCGGCGGAGCGTCCGGATGGTCTTCTGATCGCGGACGATATGTTTTTTAATGATACGGCTTCGGCCATTCTTTCCCAACACATCGCGGTTCCGCACGATCTTTATGTGATTACGCATGCCAACCGCGGCGCCTGGCGCCGACCGCTCATTCCGGCAGTGCGCTATGAAGTCAATGTGGAAGAAGTCGGGCGAATCATGGCGGACATGACCCTTCGCCTGATGAGGGCGGACGCGGGAACCCATGAGGAGACCATCCTTCGTCTCGAGCGGGTCGAGCCGGATTCCCAGCATTTTCTCGCCCCTTTCAGCCCTTCTCGAACGCGCGTAGAAATCAACACAACAGGAGGAGGATAAACCGCATGAAAACCCGAACGGTCCGTATTCTCATTGCAGTGTGTTTCGTTAGTGCCTTTTGGCAAGAAGCCGATTTGCACGCTGCCTCGTTTTATTGGGATGCCGATGGAGACGACACCACGGCGGTCGGGGGCAACGGAGTGTGGAATACGGCCAGCGCTCTCTGGAGGGCGAGTTCGGCGACCGGGGCGTTGAGCACCTGGCCGAACACCTCTCCGAATAGCGATCAGGCCGTTCTTTCCGGAACAACCGGCACGTTGACGATTGCGTCGGATACCACGATCTACGTGAATGATCTTCGTTTGGCACTTTCCGGCCGGTTTGTGATTGCCGACGGAAACGCCAATTCGCTTCTCGTGTTTTCAGGAGCAAACCCACAGGTTTCTCAATCGGCTAGTACTACGGCTATCAATTTTCGAAATCGTGTAGAGGTCGGCACGGCGGGGCTAACAATGGAACAGACGGGAGTGGGCAGCGGGGCCTACACGTTCGGTGGGACAAATCAGATTGTGGGTTCAGGCCCCATCCGCATGAATATGGGAAGCAGTCAATATGGGGCGCAACTGGATATCAATGCTCCTCAGGAAAACTTCAGTGGCGGCTTCCAAGTGGCGAAAGCGACTCGGCGCAATGTGACCCTTCACGCCATGGTGACCAACGCCCTGGGAACCGGCGCGGCCCGCGCCGAAGGATACGGAACCATCGCGCTCAACGTCTGGGGGGCGCAGATGCCTGTCGGGGGAGTGCCCGCCGGTATCTTTGCGGTGAGCAATGCAACCATCCGTTTGCCTTCGACCGCCGCCAGCGGCACGCCGGACCGATTTGTGGTCGGTCCCAATGCCGCTTTAGCGGGGAATTCTGTCGCACTTCCTTCGGTGACTCGCGTAGCATCATTCAGCACATCGCCCAGCAGTCCCGAGGTCATTTTATCCCCTAACGCCGTTATTCTTCATCAAACGGCCAATAGCAGTGTATCCGTGAGTGGGCTTGGGACAGCTGCCGATCTTTTATTTGGACTGGATGCCAATTTTACGGCAACCGGTTTTTCCCTGACGGTCGGAAAGGGAACGCCTTGGCGCGGACTTTCCAACACGACCATCAACGATACGGGAACAGGCGGGCGTGAGATACGGCTGGAAGCTGGAATGATTTCTATCGCGGCGGGAACCGAATCCATCACTCTTCAAGGCTTTGGTGTGGACTACAATTACAACCCTTGCGCGCTGATTCTCGGGAACGGAACAAAGACGCCCACATTTGCCGCTGTTGGAGACCCCTGCATCGCCCGCATCGTGCGGAATGTCAAGATTGACACGTCGGTTCCTGATTTCCCCGGCTTAGCCCAATTCTGGTTGGCCCGAGGCGCTCAGCTTTTGCTATTGAGGGCAGGAGCCGCAGCGACCAAGCCGGCGGCCCTCGAAAATGGATCGCGCATCACTTTTGTTCCCGCCGCAGCGGGCAGCAGTGCCACGCTGGGAGCTGTGACCGTGATGGGACAAGCAGACCTCAGTGTGACGCGAAAAACTGCCGGAACTCCCGACACCTTGACGGCGGCAAGTTTGATTCGGGCCAATCAGGGCGTGTTACGGATTCTAAATTATACCGGGGGGCAACTCGGCGCCGATGAGCGCATTCAGATTACGGATACGAACGGTCTGATGCGTGGCAACATCGTGGATCCTTGGATCCATGGAAGCAGCGAATTTCTCACGTATGGCGCGAACGGGTTCGCAGTTTATCCTTCTTATGTCACATCGCTGGCCTTGCTGGGCGATGGTGTTGTGTTCAAAGGAAGCGGGACGCTTTCCAGCCATGCCACGCTGGACTCGATGATTATGAGTGATACCATCGGTGGGTCGTTTAAATTGACGGCGGGTGTTCTTCCCGACAGCTCTCGCGCCGATCGGGTGGGACTGATCGGGACTAAGGACAATATTTCATTGTCGCCTGCATTCGATGCTGGTAATGCGGAGATAATTGTGAACTATCCCCAGGGATCTACACGCACTCTGACTCTCACGGGAGCGGTGTTTGCAAACGGCTTGACCAAGATCGGAACGGGAATCCTGGTTCTGAACAATGCCACAAACCGAATTGAGGGTTCTGTTGTTGTCTGGCAGGGAACGCTTCGCGTCGCGAACAACGGCAACGGATTGGAGCCGGGCGCCACTGTTTATGTGCAACGAGGTGCAACGTATGACATTTCGGCTCCCCTTGGAAACGAGGAAACCAATGCGATCGTTGAAGGATTGGGAACGATCAACATTGCCGCCGGAAAAACGCTGGTGGTTACCAATCGGCTAGGGTGTGGGGACGATCGAGACACCCTCGATATTACAGGCACCGGAACCCTTCGTTTGAGCGATTCGGCGGCGGCAGTTTTTGAGTTGGATTATGAAACTGAAGCGCCGTTCGAACCCCGTCTGAGGGCAAAGGCCGCCGCGGTCAATATCAGCGTTTCACCCAAGGTGCGTATTGAAACGGTGCGCAATGTTCCCCCTGGGGATTTTGAGAAGACGTTCACCCTCGTCGAGTTCGGAAGCAGAACGGGAACGTTTGACAGCACCGTGGAATGTCCACCAGGGATCAAAGGCACGCTGTCGTATGATGATATCGAAAAGACTGTTCGCGTTACGCTGACCCGATCTAAGGCCAAGGGGACTGTATTGTTCGTACGGTAAGGGGGAGGGATTCACGAACGATCGGTGAAGGTCGAACTGCTGTGAATATCACGTGTGAGGGGGTACGGGTTTCGTTTTCGTGATCGAGTTGAGGGACAGGGAGTGACGATGCGATCGATGATGGGACCGATACGTAACGTTGTGTATGTAATGGTGAGCGTGTGGATTTTTTCGGGCGCGGTATGGGCGCGGGGAGACGCTTCGTCGCGACCGATTTTACGGATTCCCCGCCTGGCGCGTGCCCCGGTCGTGGATGGGGTTTTGCAGGCCGGAGAATGGGAAGGTGCGGCGGCGATCTCCGGTTTCATTGCGGCTACCGGTTCGGAGGGGGGACGAATGGTTCCTCTTCGGTCTCAAATTCAGATCGGGCACGACGGTTCGAACATTTATCTTGGAGTCTTTTGCGCGTTGCCGCCCGGTGTCAAACCCACGATGAAGTATCGGAGACGGGACGAGCCGGTCTATATGGACCGTTACCAGATGGAAGTGTGGCTTACGCCGCCGGTCCGTGGTCATCTCACGGCCTATCAGATCATTGGGAACGCGTATGGGGCGATCTACGACGCGCGTCACATCCCATCCCTTGGCGCGGTATTTGTCTCTTGGAATACTACCGCAGCCTTTAAGAACCATTATCGCATTGGCGAGTTCTGGACCGCCGAGATGACCATTCCCATCTCGGATTTCGGAGAGGCGGCGTTGCGGTCGGACGAGCCCTGGGGGGGGATGGTTGGAATCGCCTGGCCGCAGCGGAGTTGGCCGTACACGTTCGGTTGGTACAAGAATGTGGAGACGCATGCGCAACTCGTTATGGGTGAGGATGGGACTGCGGTTCGGGTTGATAACCTCGATCCGTTATTTGAAAATCGGTTGGGCGCTGCATTGACGCTGATCAACGGGAGCGACCAGGCGACCTTCTTCACCGTTCGCGGAGCGGTGGGCGATGTTCGCGAGGAAAAGACCGTGGCCGTGGCGTCAAGAAGTCGGGAAACGGTTGTGTTGGATCGAGAACTTCCCCCCTGGCCGGAAAAGAAACCGAAAGAGACCTTCCGGTTAGAAATAGCCGCCGGCGATCGGCCGCTTCTTGCGGGCGACTGGTATTTCGCGCCGCGGGTTCGTGATGACGAAAGGGTTGGGGCGCCGCAATCGTCCCCTGAGCCATGGAAGATGGACACTCGAATTCAGTTTGCGCCTCGTGCGATGGGTCTAAAGCTATGGGCGGATCTTCTGGATTATCCGCGACGTTCCGAACTGGCCGCGGTTCGGTTCTCTGCCCAACCAACTCCGGAGGGCATGCCGCTGGTCGAACAAACGGTCACACGGTTTGTCTATGATTCTGCGGAAACGTACCTGTGGCTGCCCAAGGGAATTCCTTTGGGGGAGTATTGCGCCGTCACAGAGTTTCTGGACGCCAAAGGGAATGTGTTGGATCGCAAAAGCGATTCATTTGTTCATAAGGATCTGAAAAAGGAATTTATCTGGCTCGACGGCGATTATGGGGAGCATTTTACCGTGTATCCTCCGTTTCAACCGATCGCCGTTCAAGAGAACACCCTTGCGGTTTGGGGCAGGGAAATGGAATTCGAGGGGGCTTTTCCTCGTCAGATCCGTAGCCAGGGACGGCCGTTGTTGTCGAGCCCCATTCAGCTGATGGTCGAACGGGAGGGGCGAGCGGTAGCCGCGGAAATCGAACAACCTTTCCAACGGAATGCGAGCTCCAATGAACAGGTCTCCTTTCGTGGAAGTTACCACGCGATGGGATATCGGTTTCAACTGACAGGAACATTGGATTTTGACGGAACGCTTCTCTACGCGTTGGAGGCCGAGCCGGTGGACGATGGGGCATCCGCCACTCCCTCACTCCTGGATCGCGTCTATTTGAGTCTGGCGGTCAAGCCCGAACATGCGCGGTATTGGTTCACCACGGCGGGGGGATGGAGTCCGGCATACGGCGAGGTTCCTCAGGATGCCCAGGATGGACCTTTTTGGACATCTAAGGGGTTTGCCGATTTGCTTCCGTATTTCTGCTTCAGTGACGACGATCGCGGAATTCACTGGTTTGCGGACCATGCGCACGAATGGATATTAGGGGAGGAATGGCCGTTTGCCCAGGTTGTTCGAAGACCGGATGCCGCAGAGTTGCAAGTTAACCTTGTGCAGAAAAAAGGGAAACCGGAACCGTTCCGTGCTCAGTTTGGGTTTATCGCATCGCCGGTTCGTCCTCTTCCCTCCGGATGGCGGAACACCACATTGCACTATGCCGCACTGGCCGGCAGCAAGATCAATTTCTTTTTCGGCCCCGGTCATGGCGGATGTCCGATCGACCCGCACGACACGAAAAAGCTCTGTGAGGTATTAGGCGTGGATCCGGGCGAACGATCGCCGGATGCGGTTTTGGCCGAAGCTCCGAAGGATGCATTTTATCGCCCGGCATCGGACGCCGATTACAAGGACTATCTCACCAAAAAGTTTGGCAAAAAAATGTGGGAAACCGTTTCGAATTTTCAGAAGAAACGCCAGGAGCTTGAAAATGACCCGGCAACGGTTCGATCCTGTTGGTTTTTCAACGCGAAGATGTATTTCGAAGGCAATCGGTCCGCCGCATTTCGGACCTTTTTCCCGGGCGAATGGCAGCTCGATCCGCCATCGGGCTGGTTTCATTTGACGCCGACCGAGGATTATCAGGACTTTTTCAGCTTCCATATGGATCTTTGGCACAAGCACTGGTTCATGCCGGGACTTTATTTTGACGAGGTTTACCTTGCGCCCGATTACAACGTCTTCAATGGAAACGGCCGATGGATGGAAGATGGAAAGATCCGGCCTTCGATTCCCCTGATGCAACAGCGGCGTTTTTTCCGCCGGATGGCTCAGCTCTTTGTCCAATACAAGCGGGACCCTTTTATTTGGGTGCATACCTCCAACTACATGATGCCCGCGGCGATCGCACCGGCAGTGATCGCCATGTTCGGCGAAGATCGTGCCCCTACGCCCATGGCGGATTGCATCGACGCCATTCCGTCGTTGCTGATTCGAACCCTTGGACGGAGCCAAAAGTTCGGATTTGTGCCGGTATGGATGAATCAGGTGGGACGGGGGGGCGATCAATGGGATTGGCTGGCCCGGCAGTTTCATGGTTGGTGCTGGCTCCACGATGTGGTGCCGGAGAACGGTAATACCTTTCGGGCGCGTCCTCTCCTCTCTCTGCGAAAAGGGTGGGGCATTGATGAAGACGACGTCACATTCATTCCCTACTGGGATTCGGCCGGTTATTACGCAGTAGACAACGATCGCGTTTTGGCCAGTGCCTGGGTACGGCCTGACGGCCGTGTCCAGCTTCTTCTCCTGAATCTCAATCGGATGGGGGAGGGGAAGAATGAGGCGACCTTGACGCTCAATCCGAAAACGCTTGGGCTCTCACCCGGTTTTAAGGTCTATGAAATGACAGCGGAACCTGAGTTGGCCGTATGGGAGGAAGAACTTCGGAGTTTGGAGCGGGAGTTTTCCAACGATCGGAAGCGGCTGCTCGAGGAACGGAACCGGCGGATTGACCTTCGGCAGAAAAGCCGGTTTGAGCCGGCATACGACGTGACGCGTTTTCCGGTGCGTACCGAAGGGCCGGAGGTTCGGATCCAAGTTCCTCCGCGGGATTTTGTTTTGCTGGTGATCGAATAGGGGGAGCACAATGACCAAATACACGACCACGGTTCGGGGGATTGCCTTGGCAGTGGCCCTTTGCGTGGACGGATCTCTTCAGAGTCAGAGCGAACCCGATCGGCTTCCGATCGGGCGATTTACGATCCCGCGGTTGGGACAGGCACCGGTCGTTGATGGCCGTCTCGCGGAAGGGGAATGGGACGACGCCGTTTTCGCGAGCGGAATCATGTCCGCCTTTACCGATCAATTGATGACCTCCGATACGGGGTTTGGCATCGGGTGGCATGGGGATCGGCTGTATTTTCTTGCGCGCTGCCGGCGTGGTCCTTCGGAGTGGAAGCTCCGCAAGCAGATGCGTTTCAACGATGATTACAACTGGGGCGATCCTTCGATCGAGATATGGATCTCTCCTCCCGCCCGGATATCGGAAACTTATCAAAGCGTGATCAATACCTATCCAGCCGTTTTGGACAATCATCAGATTCCTAGTCGCGGGTATCATGCCGCCGGATGGAAAGGCAACTGGACGATTGGGGTGGGGGAAGATCCCGACCAATATTGGATTGAAGCCTCCATTCCGATCGCCGATTTCGGCTTCGAAACGATCCGGGACGGCGACGTGTGGAGGCTTCTAATGGCGCGGACCTGCCATGGCGCCAAACCGCATCCGCAAGGCTCGTGGTCCATTACCCAAGCCTTCGGGGAAATCGCCCAGCATCCGCCGGTCGTGTTTCGCGAAGACCCGCCGGTGGTTCGGGTGGAGAATGTGCATACGGTGCTGTCGGGCCGCTACCGGATTCCGATGACCCTTAAAGCTCCGGGGTCTCGCGCGGCCGTTCTGACTGCCGAAATCCGCTGGCATGGGACACGGGATATTGGCGGGGAACAGGACATCGTCGAACGCCGAACGGTTCGGCTTTCCGCCGGCGAGCGACAGACTTTGCAGTGGGAAGGCGATGTGCCCGACCGATTCAAGAAAACGGTAACCGAACGGATTCAGAAGGAGGGAAAAACGGAATCGATTCCCGTCGAGCGAAAAGCGGGCTATTTCACGATTACGGTTGCAGCAAAGGATGAAGAAGAACCCGTGTTTCGGCAGAGTTATGGCTATGAAGTGACTGGCTGGGAGTGGACTCGGCCCCAGCGGCCGACCCCAGCGCAGGAGGATAAGCCGCTCGCAGCGCGTGTTCAGTATGGACCGGAAAACCATACCCTTCTTGTCCTGGTCGATGTCCTTGAGCTTTCGGGACGGGAGAAAGTGTCGGCCGGTCAAATTCGGATTCGGGATCCCCGCGCCGAGGGACGCGTGCTGAAGACGGCGCCCCTTTCGCCGTTTCGTGAGTCTTACTCTCAGAATCTTGTACCGCTCGAGGGAATCGAGACCCCTGTCTGGGATCATCGGCAAGAGGATGACATTGCCGCAAAACGGAAGGCGATTCTGAATGCCAATCAATTGGCGAAAGAAGAACACCAACGCGCTCAGGAGCGGTATGTGCAGGACCGCAAGCGTTGGGAATCCTTGCGCACGCAGAAACCGGATGCTGCTCCTCCCGAACCCCAGCCCCCTCCTGATCCGGTTCTTCAAGAGGTTCCCGAGCTTCCCAAGGGACCCGAACCGCGCCTTGTGAGTGTGGAAGTCGAGGTTTTGGATGCGGAAGGGGGCATTTTGGCTTCGGATCGGCAAGAGGTCAAGCTTCTCCGCCACCGATTTGCCTGGCAGGGTACGGATGCGGGGGTAAGCGATAAGGTTATTCCGCCTTGGACTCCGGTTCAGGTTGAAGGGACCCGAATCCGCGTATGGAATCGGGAGTATGAGTTGGACGGATTGGGGATCGCCCAGGGCATTCGAAACGGGGGCATTTCGCAAATTCAGTCCATGCGTCTGATTGCAACGGTAAATGGAAACGATCGGATTGTAGGAGGATCACGACCCGAGGTAACGCGTCAAACTGAGGCATGGGTGGACCTTGTGGGGAACCGCGAGGTGGAGGGAATTCGTTTTCAGTCACACACTCGTGTGGAATTCGACGGCTGTTTAATTCAGGATCTGACGTATGGGCCCGCCGATCCTGCGCGTCCCATCCGGTTGGAAGGGCTGAGGTGGGAAGTGGAACTGCCCGCCGAGGAGGCGACTCACTTTTGCGCTTCGGCGGGAGGGTGGACCGCTGTTCATGATGTTCTTCAGGCGCGGTGGACCAGTCAACAGACGGGTTCCGGCATGTTGATGGGGGATTTTGTGCCTTACATTTGGATCAACAATGGCGACCGTGCTTTTCTGTGGTTTGCGGACAATGACAAGGGATGGGTTACCGAACAGGACCGTGCCATTCCGACCCAGGAAATCGTACGAAAAGGCGATCGGGTCGTCTTGACGGTTCGGCTCGTGGAAATACCGGTCGAACTCAATGAATCCCGGACCTTACGGCAGGGTTGGATGGTTTTCCCTTCGCGACCGCTTCCGCCCGGATTCCGTTCGATCTTCTGCGCGACGAGCCGGGATGACTATCCGGGGGCGCGGGCTACCCATTTCTGGTTTGAAGGGGATTGGGCGGTCCTTTGGCCCTACTATTGCAGCCCATTTCCCTGGAACATGGAGAAATCGAAGAGTTTGTTTGAGGAGGTGATGCGGCGCACGGGGCCGACCCATCATCCCTGTGTCGGCTCGATCGCCCATTCGATCGGACGTTACCAGGACTATGAGGGGCGGCCGTTTCCCGAATTTTCCGTGGACTGGGGCGAACAGCCTGGCGTCATCGGCAACAGCGATGTGACGCAAAGCCGGGGTCCTATTGATTTCCGGGTTTACCATTACCGTCGTTGGGTTCGCGAAGCCGGATTTCGGGGATTATACGTAGATGAAAACTACATTGGACTGGACCGGAATCCTTTGACGGGCGGCGCGTATGTCCGACCGGACGGTGTGCTTCAGCATGGCTACACCTATCTGGGCCTTCGGGAATATTACAAGCGCATGATGACGATGTTTCATCAAGAGGGCGTGCCGCGACCCAACATTTGGCTGCATACGACGGGCGGCGCGGCCTTTCACGCTTGGCTCGGGGATATCTTCATGGAGGGAGAAAATGTGGAGCCGTCGGATCAAGAGTGGGATTATCTCGAAGTATTGCCGGCCGGGCGGATGATCGCGATCGGCTCGCCGACTTGCAACGGCGCGCTGACCATCATGATGTGTCAGGCCCAGCGCCACAGCACCCCTTTAGCGGCCAAACACATTCATCAGTTCATGGGCTGGGTTCTGGCCCATGACATCATGCCCGAGCAGGTCCGATGGTTCGGTCCTCTGGCCCAGGCAGGACGTTTTCATGCGGAAGACGTTCGTTTTCACGGTTATTGGAAAAAGGACACCCCTGTGCAGAGTCGAACGGAAGAGGGGCTTGTGTCTGTCCATCGGACGGATCGGCGCGCAGTCTGCTGGGTCGTCAATACGAGCCGACAGGATCGAACAGTCGCCGTGGCAGTTGACTGGAAACGGCTGGGCTTGAGTCGGCCCGAGACTCGCGCCTTTGACGTGGAAACCGGCAGGGAGGTTGCTTTGAACGAGGATGGGTTCGAGGTCCAGGTCCCCGCGCGCGATTTTGCTGGAATTCTGTTGGTTCAGCCACGGATTCTGGAGCCGCGGGAAACGTTTCGGGCGACTTTTGACGGGGGAATCGAGGCGGAGGAGGCGATTGGATGTGAACTTTTGCCATGGGCGCGCGATCGGGTTTCAGATGACCGGGGAGGACAGGCGCTTGCGGTTGGAGAACGGGAAGTCCAACTCTGGGGACATTTGAATCTTCAGGAGAGGGAGGGGCGAATTCGATTCCGTGGATTGGTCGAGGAGCGACGGTATGGGACTATCTTTCGGACGGTCATTCCATCGGTTCGAGGAATTCCTCCGCGGGGGGCGCCGATCCTCTTCGAACGGCGAAAAGGGGGAGGAAACACGCCGGATCAACTGGTGCTTCGGGTGGACCAGAAACCCGCGGAGGATGGAACCCCGCCTCCTTCCGAGACGGTCGCGTTGCCCCTGACTGCGGGATGGCATGAATTTGAACTGCGGTGGAAGGAAGGAACGTTGGATGCGGACGTGGACGGCCAAAACGTTCTTTCCATTGCCGGCATTCGATTGAATCTCCATCCTGCGAGCGGACCCGAGATTGTGACAATGGCGCGCTTCGTATTCGGTGGCCCGCGCAGTTGTCTTTCCGCCCTTGATGATTTAAAGGCATGGAGGTAACGTTGTGATAAGGAGGCGGTTATGAAACGTGGAGCATTCCAATTTTGGGTTGCTGGTTTGATTGCAATGGCAGGGGTTCATGCGGCCACCTATTACGTGGATGTGAACTACGATCTTTCGAACGGGACATCCGACGGTTCGGTCACCCGACCCTACACCAATATCGGCGCAGCCGTCACGGCGGCGAACGGGGCCGATGGAAACATTGTGATGGTTGCGGATGGTCTCTACCGTTCGCTGAACGCGGGAGGATTTGAAAACTTCGGCGCGAATGGTTTGACGATAACCAAAAACACCGTTATCCGAGGAGGATATCTCGGGCAACTTTCGGGGGCGTCTTTTGATTGGTCGGAGGAAAGCCGTGTTCCCGCTTCGACGGTCATCGATCTTACCGACGCCGGGACGAGAGCCTTCTATTTGAATACGTCGAGCAAGCGTCCGACTATCGACGGTTTTACAATTCGGAACGGCAGCGTGACCGGAAATGGGGGTGCGATCGTTTATGGGGGAGGATTTGGTGTCGGAGGACGGATTTTCAACTGCGTGTTCAGCAACAACACCGCGACGGGCCAAGGCGGTGCGGTGTACATCAGCGGCAACAACAACAACAATATTGCAGAAGTGACCAACTGTGTTTTCGTGACGAACCAAGCCGCGGAAGGCGGAGCGGTGTATGTCAGTAATTACTCGAAGACTTATGACTTCAATGACTGTGTTTTTTTGAACAACGCGGCGGTCGGAGGAGGCGGAGGCGCGGTGTCGGTCGCCCACTCCGCCTATTTTCTTCGGTGCCGGTTTGAGGGCAATGCCGCCACGGCTGCTTCGGGAGCAGGAGGAGCGACCTATAATGCAGCGAACGGCGTTTGGGTGGTGGCAACCCGTTGCCTTTTTCGGAACAACACAGCCGGCGCTACTGGAACGGGCCCGGGCGGGGCTCATGGCCCGTCGGGCACCTTTAGTCCGGGATCCTTTACGGGGGAAAACTGCCTGTTTGTTGGAAATAGCGGCGACTATACGATCCGATTGTCGGGAAACCAGACCGGTAGCGTGATTTTGCGCCATTGCACCATGGCGGATAATTTTGGCGGCGGTGTGCTTTCAAGCCATGGATTGATTGTTTCCAATTCGATCATCGCTCATAACGGTCATACAGGAATTCGCACGACGTTTTCCAATCCGAGTATCAATTACAACGTGGTGTATGGGCACGAAACGAACTACAGCGGAACGGCGGCCGCAGGACCGAACGATCTGTCTGTGGATCCGGTATTTGTGGGTCGCGAGGATTACCGATTGGAAAAACCGAGCCCCGCTATTGACGCAGCCCTGAATATTGGGGTGACGAACGATTTGGATGGCGTTCCCCGGCCGACTCGTTCGGGGGTTGAGATGGGGTGTTACGAGGAGTGGCAGATTCCGATTCTCACCAATCGAGCGCCGATTGTGGACTCCACTCAGGTGGAAGCGCGGGCGGAGTTCGTGTATGAGAGCACGGGAATCGTCACGTGGGCGTTCTTTGTGCTGGATACTGAGGATCGCGGCTCAGGAAGCCTTGAGGACTGGTGGCAGGTTGTAACGGCTGGGATTCCAACGCAAGGGTTGATCTTTGGCGCTTCCGTAACGGGGTTATATCCGGAAACGGAATATACGTACCGATGCGTAGCAAGCAACGGGTATGATGTATTGTTTGGGCCGCCCGCGACCTTTCGGACGCCCTCGGCAGGGGGGGTGACGCGGTTGTGGACGGGGGCGGGGGGCAATGAGTTGGCAAGCAATCCGACTAACTGGGCGGGGGGGACGATTCCGTCGGCGAGCGATTATATTCTTCTCGATAGTGTGAGTTCAAACATGACGTGGAATGGGGGGATAGGGGGTCTGCCCACGACGGTGGCCCGATGGACGCAGACGGAGAGCTACCGCGGCACGGTGACCGTCATGACGACCTACGCTTCCTACAGCACGGTCTTTACGCAGTTGGTTGTGAACGGCGACTGCATTCTTAATGGAGGGGTGTGGACGCATGGAACCCATCAAGGTGTTCATTCGAGCGACGCGCAGCAGCGTCATCGGCTCTGCGTACGGGTAGATGGCGATTTGCGATTGGGGGCTTTGGCACGTATGGATGGGTATGGACGCGGGCTGGGCAACAACGGGATCAGCGAACAGATTCGAGGGACCCTAGGAGGGCAGCGGGCAGAAACTTCCGGAACGATTATTCCGGTTCCCAACCGTTCGACGTATGGCTCCATCACGGCCCCTGAGAGTCTGGGCCGCGGAGGGGATTGGGGGGGAGGCAATATTCGGATGGGTGGTGGTGCGATCTGGTTGGAAGTGACAGGTGAGGCGAGGATTGATGGCCAGGTCCTGGCAAATCCCGGTACTGCGCAGCAGACCGATGTAACCCCACGCCATGGTTCGGGCGGCTCGATATACGTACGGACCGGCCGTTTGGCGGGGAGTGGCCTTCTGGATGCCTCCAACAACGATCCGGGCGCTTATGGAGGTGGGGGACGGGTGGCACTTGTGGTGACGGCTCAGACGGATCATGCCTCCGTGATTTTGCGGGCCTATGGTGGGGGCAGTGGTCCGGGTGCGGCGGGAACTGTATATAAGGAACACGCCGGCCATGCGTCGGGAGGAGGGATTTTGATCATTGATAACAATAATCAGATCACGTATTACTATCCTCAGCCTTATTATACGTATGGGGTGACCCTGATGCCGGACGCTGCGAATGGGGGGCCGGTGGATCTCCGACAGTTTTCGGAAGTGGTTGTTACTAACCGTGCAATTCTTGGCATCAACCATGACACGACGCTCGACTGGACGAACGTCAATTTTCGATTTCACAACCGGGATCGTTCGTTCGTGGCACTGCGCGGCGGCTCAGCGGTTGTTTGGCCTTCGAACTTCACGGTGGATGGGTTTACGCTGCTCCTCGACACCAACCTGGTCGTGACCGGGAACTGGACAGTGGGGAGCGGGGGGAGGATATCGGCATGCTACAGCCGTTATGCATTCACTGGAGCTGGGAATACGAATCTCGGGTATCCTCTTGTGCCGGCTCTTTCGCTGACGGTGAATGGAAACCTGTCCGTCCAGAGCGGAGGAGAAATCACGGTTCAGCGGATGGGGTATTACAGTCAGTGCGGTCCGGGGCGTACAACCGGCAATCGGTCCTCCAGCCACGGGGGAGAGGGAGGCAGCACGGATGGGACCGGCAGCAATGTGACCTATGGGTCGGTCCTTTATCCGAATACGGCAGGTAGTGGGGGGTCATGGGGAGGGCAAAACTTCTCGCCGGGGGGCGGCCGGATGAGACTGACCGTGACCGGGGCGTTGCAACTCGACGGGGTTCTGGATGCTCGGCCTGAAATGGGCTATCAGGACAAATCCTCGGGAGGTTCCATCTGGCTGACGGCTGGAACGTTGACAGGGACAGGTCAGGTGTTGGCCTGCGGCCGCGATGGGAATCCGGGTGGTGGCGGCGGCCGGATTGCGGTCTATCTGACGGAGGGGAAAGAGTTTGGGAACGTTACGCTGGACGCGCGTGGGGGATTTCATGGGACCAATGATGGCGCCGCTGGAACGATCTATATGGAGAACGCCAACCAGTGGGGAGGTAGGGGGCGCCTGATCGTGGCGAACAGGGGGCGAATCTCGACGGCTCGAGCTGTGACGCCTCTTCCTCCGACGGGTGGCGCGTTAGCGTCCGACATTCCCCCCGTCTATGAAGCCTTTACCGATGATCTTTCCCGCGTGACGCTCGACATTGAAGGGGGAGGCCGGGTTCGCCTTTCGGCCGATTGGAGGGTGGCCGACCTTCAGATTGCCACGAACGGCTATCTCGAGACTCAGGGATACAAGCTTTACGTGTCGGCGGCGGAGCATCATCTGGATAATCCTTCGAAACGCGGCCAGGGTCCGACGTTCATGGTGGACGATTACCACAATATCGTTTGGCTGGGTCGGGGGTCTGGAACACTGATCCTCGTACGCTGAATGGAGAATCGAAAGAGGATAGCCGGAGTAGAGGGGTAGAATTTGCGATCCCTTCAGGGGGTCCAAAACCCCTTATTCGAGTATCCAACCCGAGGAAAGCCGCGAAAAGGAAACCCGAACGACATCATCCAATACGATGATGAGACGATGATCGCTGCGGTCGAAATGAACCGTTCGTGAGGGTCGCCCGCCATCCGTAAACACGAGGAGCAAGGGATCTTCCGACGAAGGCACGTACGCGACTTCGATGGGAAACCAGCGACAGTCCGCAAAATGATAGCCCCAATGGGTGTCGTGCACGGATCGTTCGGGATGGAACGTGATCCGCCCAGATTCCTGCCGCTTGATTCGCATTCGGAGGCACACATTGTTTCCTTGAATCTCCAGGTCATCAGGGGAGATTCGGTGAACCGGTCCGCCGCACTGAAAAAGAGAACGAACCTCCTGGTCCGCTTCAATATCTTCCAAAAGTACAATTCCTTCGCTTCCGGCGATGACCAAGTGACGGATGACCCGTCGGACCTTGCCGTTGTAGGCGGCGGTTGAGTCGCACGCTGCATACTGGAGTGTACCACGGCTTTCAGCGCGCACGATTCGGCCTACCCAGCGGTTTGCGACGGTGGGCCCTATTCCCCCGATGATGGGAAGAGAATGGTCCTCGTGCCGAGGCTTGTAATAACCGGGATCGAGGATCATTCTATCGCCCTGAAAGTCGAGCCAAAAGGCGCCTGTATCGGCTTGATTATGGTGGGTGAAGGGAGGGCGTGCGCCTTTGAGCCCGGCGACCCAATCGGCGTCAAGGCGAGGGGCGGAACGCAGGAGGACGGTTTCGGTTTCCGGAAGCCATGAAACCGTTGGAAGAGAAGGAGGGTGGATGTTTTCCGGAACTTCGGGTCGCCAGAGCAGCAGCCGGTTCAACCTGGGGGAGTACGCGACAGGTTTTCCAGCCGTTTGCCGAGCGGTCAGCCATCGCATGGCATGATCACCGTACCAGAGCCCCAGGGGATCAGCGAACCGATTGGCCACGAACCATCCGATCGTACCACCGACCGGAAAGGGAATTGTGTCGTTGACGCCCGACATCGCGCCGTCGTTGCTCAGCCCATTGCGCACCATATTCATGGAATGGACCACAGCGGGGTGGTTCAAAAAGCCATCGTCCGATCCCGTGACCCGTTCCAGCGCCTGAGCAAACAGGAGAAAATGCTCCATCGCATAGGCCCAGTATTGAGCCCCTTCGGTGTTGCCTCCGTTAGGACCGTGGGCGTAATCGAGCCAGTTCCAAAGATATTCACGAACCCAATGGAGCGTCTGACGGGCTCGTTCCGGCTCTTCGGCGAGAAGGGCCAACGCCAAAAGACCGCATCCGCTGTTCCCAATCGCGTTGGCATTTGCGAGGGTCGTCACGGTCCAGCTGGCTCGCCGCGCAGTGGCCGCATAGAGATCCAGGAATTTAAGCATCAGGGAACGCCAATCCAATCGGTCGGAGTGCTGAAGATGAGGGTGAAACGCATCGTAGGCGAGGGCAAGGCCGGCAGCGGCCATTCCCTCGTGGAGATGGATCTGATAGTCCAGGATTGTGTGGCGGAGCGCAGCCCGGACGGCATGGGTGGCCGTTTGAATGATATGGCGCCGACCCGTTCGAAGCCATTCGTCGAAACACTGTCCCGGAATATCCACGAGGTCCATCCGGTAGTTTCCGATACATTCTACAGCGCTCTGGAGCAGAATCCGATTGAACATCCGCAACTGTTCGCGGGGAAGCCGGTGGAGACCCTGTTTTAAAAGGCGCCGCCCCTCCGCGGGGAGTTCGACATTCCGAAATGCGGTCTCGTCATAAAGATCTGGGGAGTCGAGAAGGCGGTTCAATTCGGCAGAGAGAATCTTCAACTGGTTGCGAGTCGGCGTTACGGATTGAACCACTTCCCGCCAAGTTTTTTGCGCTGTTTCGGATTGAAATTCCCATATCCGACGGGCGGCAGGACGGCGATTGCCCGCCCCATCGCGGATCATGGTCTCGCGTGCCACACGAAACCAGTTGATTTCGTAAGAATCCGGAGTGAACGCGAAGGAGGATGGATCCTCCGGATTCGGAATATCCCTGACGCTCCATCGGGGGTGGGGACACAGGCGAAAGAACCGCTGGATAAGGGAATATCGTGTTTTTTGGCGAAGGGCTTTCAGTTCAGTGCGGTCGAAGACGAGGTATGGATGAAGAACGGTTGAGGGGGTTCCTATGGACGGCAAATGGGTGCGTCGGCAGAATCGGCCCAGGTGCTCAACGCCCGTCGTGTTTTCGAACCAGCATGCAACATGCGTGAATCGGTGGGGAGAGAGCGCCAGGGAAATCGGGATGCGCCGGCGTTGATGGGGTGGGATCGCGAGCGGGATTCGATGGGAGACTGGGCCGAAAGGGCCGTCCATGTCGAGACGGACATACCCCTGAATCTTTTGGCGTTCCGGATTGTAGAGCTCCAGGGAGTTGTCTAAAACCTCCGACAATAGAAGCGAACGCTTCCCGGGCGGTAGAAATACCAGGCGCCCGAAACGTTCGGTCTGGGTGAAACCGAGGTCCACCGGACTGCTGACGGCGTAATCGGCACGATCCGATCGGGGGCCGATATGGGCCACCAAGGCGCGAAGAATGGCGGGAGGGGGCGGCACCGACAAGCCGGCGAGAGACAGCGCAATTCGGAGTTCGAGGGAGGACGGGCGTCCGGGACATTGCACAGTTCTTGCGGAGATTTTGTTGGATCCCTTGATCTCTCGATAGAACGCGCGGTTATCCCACCATGTTCCCCAGGGTGTGACCAGGATCTGAATGACGGCCTCGTCCGTTGCACCGCGAGGGATGAAAAGGATTTCCAGATGTTCTTGGAGCCAAAAATCGGGATCGCCTGGGGGTATCGGATCGGGAGGCGGAGGAGCAGAATTTTCCGCGCGAAGAACAAGGTCGCCGCCGTGGGTCCAGGCGAGACGGACCACAGGGCGTTTTTTTCGAAGCCGTCTTCCACGCATTTCAAGCCAGAGGGGAACGGGGCACATCGCGTTCCAGGCGTCCGCATTTTCAGAGAGGGGAAGGCAGCGCACCGGTATTTCGGGCGGCACAAAGCCGCGGTCGCGAAATTCCTGAACGGAGTCAAAGGGGATTGGCAAGACTTCAGAGTGCATGGGGATTGTCGCGGATTATTCGAGAGTGATCATTCGAAAGTCTTTGGCCCGTACGGGCAGGATCAGTTTGTTTCCGGCTTCGAGCCGGGGTTCCCATGCCGCCCGTTCCTGAGTTTTCTTCTGATCGGGGTCTTCCAGAAGGAGTTGGCCCTTCTCGTCGAGAAGGACATCGAGCGAAGCAGTTTCCCCCGGCTTCCCAAGGACCCGATCATCCAAGGCGTCCTGGATCTGGGCCAATTCTTTTTTGAGTTCGGTCGGGACATAGTCCGCACCGGGGGGTGGTTCGAAACTTGAATCCAGGGAACGGACCTTAGGATGAGGGGGAAGTCCCAAATGGTCCAGGTGGAGTTGGATGGTCATCGTGACGGGTTCCCGGCGGCGGTTGCTTGCGACCAGCAGAATTCCACCCGGTTTTCGATAGAAGGAAACCAGGCTGTCTTCTCCCTGCCCCTCCACCGTAATCGCCTCGCGGTTATCCCAGTAGGGGTGGAAGGACACCTTCGCGGCGTCGCCGGCGCCCCAGTCAAGCAGATCGTTCCAGAATGCTTTATACACGCGGCTGCCTTGGCCTTCGTAAACGGTGGCGGTTTCGTAATGCGCAAACTGGCTTTGAGCCTGACGGGCCATGCGCCACTGCCATCGCGGATAACGGTTGAGGGATTTGTCTTCGAATCCGCCTTCCGCGATATATGGCATGTAGAAGGAGGCCACCCCCCATAACCGGCTATTCTGGACGACTTCGAACTGGGTTTTGGACGTGCTGTCGATCCAATCTCGGCTGTTGAGGGAGACGATGGGGCGGTTTTCGCCGTCGAGGTAGGCATCGCAGAAAACGACGCCCTGGTATTGCCAGGAATAGGTGAGGTGGGCGATCAAAAACGGATCCCGGCCGTGTTGATGGAAGATGTTTCGCCACCGCTTCATCAATTCGCGAAAAGCAAAATTGCTGACTCCGGGTTGCTCGATTCCATCGGGCAATAGGATGGAGGCGCCGGCTTCCACGTTTCGGGCGGGATGTTCGTAGCATTCGTCGAGATAAATCGCGTCCCAGATCTTTCGCCCGACCCATTCATTCATCTCCCAGCTTAGGTAGTTGACGAACCAGGGGGTTAGATAGACGGCGCTATGTTCGCCGCTTCGCCATTCCCAGTTGTCGTAGGCACCCGTCCGGCAGCCGAGCCATGCTTTGGAGAGATACATTGTTCGGAGTCCCAAGGGCTTGCAGGATTTCAGGAGTGGAGCCATGCGTTCGACATACTCCCAGCTGGGTCCCGCCTCGGGGAGGCGGGGGTCCGCGGCGGGAAACACATGCATGCTGTTATCCCGCAACGCAACCGGCCATGGGAAAAAGGCGTCGAAGACGTCCCCGACCACGGGGTCGCGGACAGTGCCTTTTTCAAACAGGCGATATTTATCGGGCATGGGCCGTGCCGGGTGGGGAAGGAACCCGAACACGATCGGCCTTTCCCATGAATATTTCGCCGGTTCCGCAATTAAGTTGAGATGCAATTCCACCGCTTCACCGTTTCGGACCATTTCGATTGCGCCTTTTTTCTTCGACTGTACCCAGCCGGCGGCGTTGTCGCAAAACCACCAGAGCCCCCGATTTCGGTCGTTCAGATCAAGATGGGTGTAAAATCCCCACCGTTCCCGTTGTTCCCGTTCCGAACGCCACCATGCCTCCCATGTTAGGTCAGGAGAGTTCTTTTGCTGTTCTTGAAAACGACGCCAATCCTGATAAGAGGCTGGATCCGCCCGGGACGTTAGAAGCAAGCCCTGGTCTTTTGGGAAGAGTCCGGTTTGGGGGCCGCGTTGGCCCACGGGATAGACAAGCCAATGGGTAGCCAGAAGGCTTTTGACCGGGATGACCATCTGGATTGGCGCCACCTCCGACGCTTTTGGTAAAAGGCGGATTTCATGGCGCACCATACCGTCATATTCCGTTAGGCAGCGCAAGGTCAAATCAGCCGTTCGCCCCTCGAATCGGGCCGTCCATTCCACCGCCTTATCGTTCCCGTGGGGTTGGTCGGTGATGAGCCCCTGCATGGGAGTGCCGTTTTCCAGGAAGCGGACAGCGCCGGCAAGGAGATTGACCCCATCCGCCCAGATTTCAGCGGGGAGACCATCCGGTCCCAGAACCCATGTGCTCATCCGGCTTTCGATTCGGTTGCCCTCCACCCGAAGAGGGGTCCAGGGGGGAGGCACGGTGGGAAGGATGCCAGCCCGACATTCGCGCCACGGTTCCGTTTCAAACCTCCAGTTTTGCGCACCTTCCGCGGCCCGTTGGCTGTTCGTGTCCAAGATATGAAATTCGAACCGGTAGTTTTCATAGGGCAAGGGTTCGCCGTCGTTGAGGATGAAACGGTAGGCAGTTCCTTTCAAACTCTCCGATCGAAAAGGGCCGCGCATAATCTGTCCGTCGGATACTCGTTTTAAGACAACTTCCGCCGCGAGGGGGGACTGATCTTCGGGAAGAAGCGGGGTGAGATTAAACTCGAGCCGACGGATGGACCATTTATATTGATAACGGGCTTCATAAAGGGGGATGGGTTCCAGCGGTCCCATCCAGCGTTTCATAGCCTGGACGATTTCATCACCGCGCAGCATTCGCCGATAAGCGACGGCCTCATCAATTTCGATTCTCGGACGTTCGCCCCGGATGACCGACACGTCGTCTGGAACGCCGAATTCTGCAAAGGTTAATTCGGCCGAGCGATTTTGTGAATCCGGCCGTCGTCGTCGCTCATATTCCTTGCCGTTGATGGCGAGGATCGTGTGGCTTTCATTCCACGTAAAGCAGAGGTGGAGCCAACGGCCAGGGTCGAGGGGAATCCGCGAACGTTCGAGGTTATAGGCTCGGGGGAGTGTGATGGAAAACAACAGGGAAGAGGATCCATCGGGGTTGGCGGAATAGATTCGAGTGACACTGAGGTCTTTACGCGGGGGAGGGGAATGGTGCCAGTAACCCGTGCAATCATCCCAGTTTTGGGGGCGCAGCCAAAATTCCAACGTGCCCTCCCGGGCGGTGATTCCCTTCAAGGGGATTCGCGCAAAGCCGATATCGGGATCCATCACCCAGCCGGTTCCTCGAATGCCTTCGACTTTCAGTCCGTCCAGAGTTTCATTCTTAAGATTGAGCGCAATGGGACCGGCTTGGGCACGATCGAGGTCCAGATTCAATCCATGGTCGAAGGAGGCGTGAAGAACCGTGCAATCGGATCGGAACCAGGGGCGGTCGAAGGCGAGAGGGCGGCGCCCTTCGGAATCGCGCCAAGGAATGGGAATCCGTTCGTAATAATCGCGCGTGGTGCGGCTGACGCGGATTTCGTCAAGCCGTCCGTGGAAACCCATCGTCCGATCCGTGGAATTGGCGATGGCGATTTCGGAACGGCTTCCTCCGAATGGCTCATATCGGTTACCGCTTTCGCTTCGGTAGCGCGCCACCGGCGCGCCGTTGATGCGAAGAATCGTTTCCCAGGTACCGCTACCTCCCGGCGCTGCATGAATCACGAGCGAGACCGAAATATGGACCCAGGTGCCGGTCGGGATGGGGTCCGAAAGCATGGGCTCCGGTGGATTGGCATCGTACCAAGCGATGACCTCGGGCGTCATGCGTTGGGGCGATGGAATTCCCCGGGGCTTTCGGAGCCGAAGTTCGATCCGTCCGTCGGGACGCAGGATGAGGCGGGATTCGTCCCTACCAAGCGAGAGGATACACGCTTCCTGTTGGGGAAATGATTCGATCAGTGTCCAGGTTTCGGCAGCCATTGGGGAGGAAACCTCTACCTGCAGAGGGGCTCCCCCGCTGGTTTGCACTCCGTGGCCGAACCGGCCGTTGTCGATCACGGACCACCCTGGGGCAAGCGGAATGACACGCTGTTTCGGACTGTAATCCGCGATCGTTCCCGGTGGTAGCGCCGACTCATCGGGGAGGGGAATTGCGAAGGGGTCGGTCAATTCCTGCCTGGGAATGGGAAGGCTTGCAGAAGTCGTTTTCTTTTCGAGGGCGCTTTCAAGCAGGTCCTCTTCCTGCTGACGTTGGCGGACGACTGCGGCAAGCCGTTGGCGAGAGGTTGGGGTGGGGGGTCCGAAATGGAGCAGAAGGTCGGTATCCCGATCGGCCGCATACTCCTCCCACCACATTTCGCCGAATCGATATTGGGGCACGTCGGCAGGTCCGGCGAGGCAAACCGCGGCCGTGAACAGAGCAACAAATCGGAGAAACAGAGCGTCGGGGTGCATGGGGAATGGGGATCCTTAAGAGAAGGGTTGATTTTCCAACACGGCGAGAGCTGCCAGAACGGCCGCAGTCGGCGCGGACCAGTATTCCATCATCATGGGAGAGAGCTGACGATTCATACAGAGGAGGGGCTGATCCTCATGAGGTGTTCCCAAGATTCCACCCACGATGGCCCCGGGTATCTGACCGACGAAGGGTGAGAAGACTGCGGCGGTACTGTATCCCAAGCCGGTCATCATGCAGCAATCGAACGGGTTGAAACCGAAAATCCATTCGATCTGCTTTTGGCCGAGCGCAGCCCATCGTGGATCGGCGAGCGCCCGCGCCGCCAGTCCGAAGGCTTCGGCGGTTTGGGCCAACTCGCAATTATTGCCTTCTGCGTGGATGCCGAAATAGCGGAAGCAGAGTGCTCCACTCAATGGACGCTTACCTGGAACCGGATCGCTCTGAAGACAGAGGCAGGCGGGAAGCGCTCGAAATGGACTCATGCGGGTCATCGGTTCCAGACATCCCTCCAGCAGAAGGGTCAGTCCGTCTTTCCATCGGGCGGATTCGGGATGAGCGGGCCAGAGAAGGAGAGCGCGGCTCAACTGGCGTACCCTGCGGGCGTATCGGAAAAGATTCCGGCCGCCACGGCCCTGGAAGTTTTCGTTTTCGTCGGGCATTCCGTTGCGGACAAAAAAGCCTGTGAACTGTTTTTGGCCAAAGCAAGTGCCGTGGACCTGGCGGTCGAGAAGGCGGCGCAGTCCCTCTGCTGCGAGAATGCGCCATTCCGGGGAGGGATCGGTGCGAGCCAGCGCGAGAAGGGCATCGAGCATATCCTCCGGTTGATTTTCGCGTTGCAAATGGTTTTTCCAAGAATCCAGAATGCGGCGGGCCGCGGAAAGAAAGGCCCGTCGGCGTTCGGGATCCCGCGATTCAAACCAATCGGCAAGACCTGCGAAAGCGCGCACGCAGTGATCAGCGGTTGCAGGCGAGGTGTCCCGTTTGACCTCCCGTTCGTCGCCACTGTTCGGAATGTTGTCGGTCCAAACCCCCGACTCATTGGGAACGCGAACGTCGGATGCGATCGAATGCCAGGGAAGGCCGGTGTCCGGGTCGAGGGTTTTGATCAAGTAGTCCGCCGCTCGTTCCAACTGATGACGGACGAGATCGGGGTCGGCCCCGACGGCAGAGGGATCGGGGTATTCGCGCACGAAATCGGCCAGCGAATGGGTAACGAAGGCCATCGTGGAAGTCCATTTCCGAAGATCGCCGGCATCATGCCAACCGCCGACGAAATCTTGCGTTTTCCCGATATCGGCGATGCGGCCATCATCGAGGTGACACGCTTCGTGCCATCCGGGAACGGCTTCGCCGCACGCGGCGATCCGATACCATTCCAGCAAGAGACGAAAACATCGTTTCCATACGTCTCGATAGATCATGAAGGGGACGCTGCGGGAACCTTCATGATGAATTTGGTAGCCGCCGCGTGTGGAAAGGGCGGATAGATCGCAGACGAGATATTCCCCAAGGGGAGTTCGTTCGCGAGTGCCTCGGATCGGATGATGGGCGGCCATCCATTCTGGAGAACCGAAGGGGTGGCGGATGAGAGATGAGACTTCGACCCCGTGAAAGGTTTCACCTCCCAGCCAGCCTATCCGATCGGAAGCAACGGGAACGAGGGCGCGTTTTAGGGGATCGTCGGGGCGAAACCCGACGTGATTGACGTGGAGAACGGGGTGTGTAGTGTTCATGGCGAGGAAGAAGATGATCCGGCCAGGCGATCGCTCCACTCCCGAAGAGTCTTTGCAAGGCCGGGTCCGGATCCGTGAAAGTGCGTGTTACCGGGGAAGAAGGCTTTCTGGTCAGCGGGTAAACCTGTCAGATTATGATAGGCCGCCAGGGGACCCATGCTGTGGACCGTCAGATCGCCGATATTGCTGCCGATGTAGGTCGGGCATCGGATGCGGGGGCAAAAATTGACAGGATTGTAGTAGCTCAGCATGCGTTTGAGGTCTTCCAACGTTTGGCTGGGAGGGACTTGGGCCATCGTTGGGCCGAAACTGGGATAGTTTTCCAGGATTTCATGGGGCTGGCAAAGGGCGGGGCAATCGGCAATGCAGACCGTGACACGCGGATCAAGGGCGGCCGCAATCAACGCCAAGGCTCCCCCTTGGCTTCCGCCCCTCGCCATGAGACGGCGAAGATCCACGAGGTCGGGACGGCTGGCCAGGTAATCAATTGCGCGGACCATTGCGCAATACCATCGGCGGGCCACATACTCGTCACGACTGTCGAGGGGCCCCCACCAGGGATGATTGAAGGGGATATCGGGCGCATCAGGCGCGTGACCACGGATCAAGGGAACGATCGTTACGAAGCGAGGGTCATGGCGCAGTTCGGAACCGAAGGTACCGTCGGTCTGCTTTCGGACACCGTATCCCCTCGTGTTGGGGTGAGCCGTGATCATGGCGGGATAGGGCGGGTGCCCGGTTTTGGGAACGAAAAGCATCGCGTGGATGCGCTGTCCGCCCCAGCTATTGTAACGGACGTGAAAAATCTCAAAAGCAGGATGGTCGATCAAATCGGCTACTCGTTCGGTTTCCGATTCCAGCGGGATCGCCCGTAGTTCAGCAAGTGTTTGATTCCAAAACGCATCGAAATCGGGCAAGATGAGAAGATTCGGGCGATAATGTTCCAAATCATATCCCATCCGGTACCGGCCAATCCATATCAGGCGGTTGTCGCTGCCGACCAGTCGTCCCCACACTTCACTGACGCCGGGAAGGTGAAACACGGGATGAAACACGGCGCGATACGTCGTACCCGTACCCGTAAGCGTCCGGGAATCCAACAAGACTCGCTCGGAGAAGTGAGGTTTTCCAAGGGAATGGACGATTTCGAGTTCCGCGTAGCCTTGGAACGGGTGAGGTCCGACCCAATCGAATACAAGTCCGAAATCCAGTTGGGTGTTAGGACCGTAAATGGGCCGGCCGACGCCGCGTGTGGCGCCTTGGCCGTTTATCGGTTCGTCCGGTTCGTTAAGAATCCGGACATCGAAACGAGGGCGGAGGACGAAATTCTCCTCGCGCGGAACCGGATCGAGGAGGAGGTGATAGCGGTTGGGAGCGAAGCCCCGACAAGAGAAAGCGATGGCCAAACGAGACTTCCCGGATGGGTGGGGGAAAAGCCCTGCCTCCAGTTCCGGTGAGGGTTGGTCCTTGGCATTTTCCTCCGTTTGCTTTGGGATTGATCGGATCACAAGCGCGGTTCCGTTGCGGTGGACCGCGAGGAATTCGGAGCTTTTTCGCCGTTCGGTCGAAGTGGGTCGAAGGACGGTTTGCATCCAGGGGCGGTTATGGCTGTGACCGGTTCGGAGCAGTACCACATCATCGGAAAAAAACATGATCGCGCGGCCGGGGTTCGGATCATTCGCGCCGAAATAGAGTTCAAACTCTGGACGATGCCAATCGGGGCTGATTTTGATGATTCGAATGCCATCCGCCACCGATCCGGCGCGTCCCACCCAGTCATCGTGGGAAAGAACGCTCAACAGAGGGAAATACGAAAACCAATGTGAATCGTTCTGAAAAACCAGAGCCCCGGCGTGAGCATCGGTATGCCAGAACTCATTGGGGCCGACTTTCAGAGAAACCCATCCTCTTTCCCGATCGCTTGCGATGGACATTGCGTCCGATCGGAAGAGAAGTCCGTTGGTTGTCTCGACAAAGAGGTTCAGCGGAAATTCGGTTTGGGCTATTCCTCGCGCGCTGAGAAGGATCATCGCAATAATCCATGCTTGGAAAGGGGGTACCCTTTTCATGGAACTCCTGATTCACGTAGTTATCCAACAAGCTTGATCATAAAGGATAAAGTCGGGGGTGTCAAAGCGATTCGCCGTTTGAATGCTGGGGGAGCGACTGGCACTGGCAATGGAACCTGTTGACCGTAACATAATGAACGGGATAGAGTATCGCCGGTTTTGTGCGGGAAAAGCGTGAAACCCTTTACTCGTTCACGTCACATGGAAAACCCGATTCGTTTCGACGAAGTCCAGTCGTTTCTGGGACTGACCAACGTCGCCCCCCGGATGGCGGACTCTTGGTTTTTGAGTCAGGCGGCCTTGAACCGCCCCGAACGCTCAGACTTTTTGAATCTTCCGGTTTTGCTTGATGCCGCCCGCTCTTTGGAGATGCCGGATTCGTTTCTTCAAGCCGTCCGATCGGCTGTCCGGGAAGTCCGACGCGAACCCCGGTTGTTTCGATACCTTTGGCATTGTCGATGGCTGTTGTCTGACCCTGCTGCGGAGTGGCCCGTCCAAGAGGCGGGTTTTCCGTCGATTGCGGCAAATGTTTCGGATGCGGCGGGAATGGGGTATGCCCTTGTATTTCTCGATCTCTTTCCGTTGGCCTGGGAGCGATTTCGCCGCAGAGGCTGTGAGGAGGGCGTGATCCGCGATACGCTGGGAGATTTCCGGCGTTGGGTCGATCATTTTCGGGAGCATCATGGCGGGCAGTGGGGGCTCAGCAACCTCGGCTGGCTTCAGCATCACTTGCGCGCCCGCCTTTTTGCTCTGGGCCGCCTCCAATTCCGGATGGAAACCTTTCCCTATGATTTTCACGCATGGCGGGAACGATCCACCGGCCGCGTGCTATTGCTTGCCGGGGAGGGGATGCGTTTTCGAACCGATGGCCAATTCGCCGATGCGGACGGACAGACCGCTGCGGAATCCGACACTTGGTCTGCATGGCATCGGGAGGACAAACGGCAGGTTGAGGGATTTCCGATTCATCCGCTCGGCCATGCGCTTCGCCAGAAGGTTCGACTGAAGATCGGCGAATGGATTCGGGTCTTGAAGCGGGGCGATGCCGTTTGGGGTGTCCATATCCCCGCCGGCCGCCCCATGGATTTTTCCGAATGCGGGCTATCCCTTGGCCGATCGATATTTTATCTGCCTCGCATCGCGCCAGAGCATCCGGGCTGTGTTTGGACTTGCTCTTCCTGGCTTTTGGATCCTCAGTTTGAACAACAGCTGCCTTCCGATTCCAATACCGTGCTTTTTTTACGGGAGTTTTACCTTCATCCGTTGCCGGCTGCCACGGATCATGCGTTATTCGAACGGGTCTTTGACAATCGTAGACCGCCGTTCGACCCCCTGCCGAAGTCCTTGACCACCATGCAACGGGCCGTATTGGAACATCTTCGCGGAGGAGGCCGCTGGCGCGCGGGTGGGGGAGTAATGTTTTGGGAAGATCAGCCATGGGGCCGTCAGATTTATCGCCGTCAATGGGCTTAAAAAAAAGAGGAGGCGCGAACGCCTCCTCTTGTTTTTATGCGTTTTGGGAATTTCTACCAACGTCCTCCACGGTTAGAGCCGCCGGAACGGGGACGGGGTTGGGACTCGTTAACGCGCAAGGAACGGCCGTCCAGTTCCGATCCGTTCATGCCTTCGATGGCCTTTGTTGCCTCGCCTCGATCGGGCATCTGAACGAACCCGAAACCCTTGGAACGACCGGTTTCCCGATCGGTCACCACACGGGCGGACGTGACTTTTCCGAACTGTTCGAACGCCTGTTGGAGCTGTCGGTCCGTGGTTGCGTAGGACAGGTTGCCTACATAGATGTCCATACTGTCTGCCTCTTCGTCTTCTGACGAACTTCCTTGTGTCATGATTGCTTCTTCATCCGACTCCGTCATGACACCAGGCGAATCCGGACCCGACCGGTCTTATACCGATCAAACAATAGATCTTTGCAAAAAATAAACGCTTTGTCACGAAATATTTTTATTTTTTTTGGAAGCGGCCCACACCGACCCGAGCGATGGGGGACCTTCCACAGCCTCATCGAGCACGAGCGCCTCATAATCGAGCCGTTTCACCGTCGCTTCGGCTTCCATGCCCAAGTCACCTTCTATTAAGTCTTCTTCCATTACGCCCGCGCCAACTCCTTCAAGAACCACCAGACGCCTATCCCGATCATCCGCCAACGCGATTCCGCGATCGGTCTACGGATCGGCTTCCTCCCGCCCCTCTTCCTCGAATCGCTTGCTCCCGAAGCCCGATCCCCCTTGTTCCCCCCGGGGGGATACCATGTCCCCTCCTCCCCTCCTATCCCTCGCGTGGCACTTTTCGCGCATTGCAAAACAGCAAGCAGGAACCCCTACGATGTTTGCGTATCATAAAAAGGCGGCGTTCTTTCTGGTTGAATTTGTGAAATCGAAGAAGTTGCAATCAGGGAAATTATTTCTTTTGTTGCCGTGTTGTTTATGTTAAAGGTCACACACTTTAACATCATGCGACTGAATCTGCCAACCAGTGCGAAAGAAACCCAGAAAGATCGTTTTCGTTTTTTCGTTCTGCTGGCAATCGTGACACTCACCAAAATTCCTTCGATGGCGCTTTTCCCTTTGACAGGAGATGAAGCGTATCACTGGGAGTGGTCACGTCGGCTGGCACCGGCCTATTACGACCATCCGGGCGCCATTGCATGGGCGGTTGCGCTGAGCACCCGGCTGACAGGAATTCATTCGGAATGGAGCATCCGCCTGCCCGCCTTGGTCGCATTGATTATTGTCTCGTTGCTCATGTGGCGGCTGACGCGGCGCGTTGCTCTTGACGCGGGGCTTGGGTCTGCGCATGCTTTCCGAGCGGGCGAATGGGCTGGCTTGATGGTGGCCGCCGCGCCGGTGTTTGCGGTGCTCAGCATGTATTGCAGTACGGATCCTCCGCTGCTGCTTTTCTGGATGATGGCGCTGGACTTCGGATATAGGGCGTTTCGTGGGAACCGAGTTTTTGATTGGCTTGGCCTTGGGTGTTCCTTGGGGCTTGCGTTAAATTCCAAATTCTTGGCCTTCTTACTGGTTGCGGCCGTTGGGGTGACACTTCTTCTGACGCCGGAGGGGCGGCGGTGCCTTAAGACTGTTGGTCCCTGGCTTGGGATGGCGGCGGCTGTTCTTTTCATGATGCCTGTGCTGATTTGGAACCTGCAAAACGATTGGGCGACTTTTCGTTTTAATTTCATGATTCGGCAAGCAGAAACGCTGAAGCGCTTTTCGCTGCAACACGCCGGCGAATATGTGGGCGGACAGCTTATTGTTCTGCTGCCGGTTGCCGCACTGCTGGGAATCTCTGCATTGGGGCGTATCAGCCGCCGGCTCTTCTCCAGACGCGCAAATGTCGGCATCGTCTTCCTCTGGGTGTCCGCCCTCATTCCGCTGGGCATATTCTTTTTGGTGTCCTGGAAGCGTCGGGTGGGGATTCATTGGCCAGCGGCCGGATGGTTGAGTGCTTTGATCCTTGCGGCGGTCGAATGGGTGCCCCGAAGCCGATCGGATTCCCATACGCCCGCGATTCGCTTTTGGGTGCGTTTGGCGGCCCGTGGTTCCTTCGCGTTCTTACTGATTGGGTCGGGGATGGCATGGTTCCTTTATGCGGCCGGACCCTTACAGTCTCCTGCATGGGTTGCCACCTTTTGGAACCAGGTATATGGCTGGCGAGAGGCGGGGCGGCAGATCACCGCTCTGCAGCAGCGTCTTTCAAGCAAAACGGAGAAAGGAACGGTGTTGTTCTGCCAATCGTATGCTATGGCGGCTCAAGTCGCTTTTTACACACCCGGCCATCCAACCGTTTTACTGTGGGCACCTCCTGCGGTGCATGGGCAGGAGTACCGGCGATGGGATCGGTTTGAAGCCTACCGGGGCAGTAATGTGCTGCTGGTCGGGCGCCAAGAGGTCACTAAAGTTCTGCCCATGTTGCGCAGGCATTGCCGGTCCATCGGTTCTCCCCAACCCCTTGTCGTTTCCCACAGGGGGTCTATTCTTCGTAAGGGCGAATGGGTGCATGGAGAGGGATTTGATGGGCGCAGTCCCGACTGGTCGGGCGGCCCGGATTTTCCGGAACAATCCCTCCAATTTTCAGGCCATCGGGCGTTGGAGGAGGTTGCCGCGTTTGTCGCCATCGGCCCTCGGCCGGCGGGCTCGGAGGGCATGGGACGGGCCGCGGCGCACGTGGCAGGACGTCTTCGGGAGTTGGGGCTCGCGGTTAAAACCGATATCTTTGAAGATGGAACGCCGTATGGGAGGAAATGGTTTCAGAATGTGGAAGCCCGGTTGCCGGGAAACGCGAAGGGGTGTGTGCTTTTCGTTTCGCATATGGATACAAAAGTCGGTATTTCCGAGGATTTCGTTGGAGCCAACGACTCGGGATCCAGCACGGGGTTTCTGATTGAATTGGCCCGAGCGCTTTCCGAAGGGCAGTGGAGCGGCCCCGATCTTTATTTTCTTTTCGTGGACGGAGAGGAATGTCTCGTCGAATATGGTCCGAGCGACGGGTTGCACGGAAGTCGCCATGCGGCGGCCCGATGGAAAACATCCTCTCTTGCCTCCCAGGTGCGGGCAGTAATCGTTGTGGACATGATCGGGGACAGGGACTTAACCGTGACAATCCCACGAAATGGGAATGCGGCTTTGATTCAATCGGTTTTTCGGGCCGCGGAAAAGGAAGGATTTCGTTCCTATTTTCGTCTTCACCGGCAAACAATTCTTGATGACCACGTTCCATTTCTGGAAGCGGGCTTTCCCGCCATTCTGTTAATTGATTTCGAATACGGCAGCCGTCTGGGACGGAATGACTATTGGCATACCCCTGAGGATACGTTCGACAAGCTTTCCGCCGAATCGTTGGAAATCGTTGGCCGGGTCGTGATTCGACTTCTCCACATGCTGGCTGAGGATCCCAATCCGTCTCCTCACTCCCCGTTGTTCTCTCCGGCAGCCGCTGTGGGGGAAGGGGGGTAAACGCCCTTCAATGCGTTTCGAACGACGGCTTTGGTGTCGGCTGGAAAATTGCTGTCCAGGATCCATCGAAGGAACCCCGGATTGGTCTCGACCAGTTTTCGAAGGGGCAGCCCTCGATTTTTGCTGAAGTTGACGACGACCTCGCCGTTGACCCATTTGAAGCGGCCGGCTCGGTCTACCCATTGGGAAGAGCGGCCGGCGCAAAAGGCATCCAGCCCTTCGATGTCACGGGGGAGATCCGGGTATCGTCGAATTTGACCGATCAGCACATCGAGGGTAGCTCGGGCATCGACCTCGGCGCCGTGGGCGCCGTCCAAGGTCCGCCCGCAGTAAAAGGCGACCGCGGCCGTCAGGTCGCGCGGTTCCTTTAGGTGGAAGATCCGTTGGGCATCAATGACCCGGCGCCCTTCCATTGGGAAAGCCACTCCGACGCGCCGAAATTCCGCCTCGAGAAGGGGGATGTCGTAACGGAGGATGTTGTAACCGGCCAGGTCGCACCCTTCGAATTCCAGGAGAATGGGACCGGCCATCGCGCGAAACAGCGGCTTGTCTCGGACATCTTCGTCCTGATAGCCATGGATGGCAGAAGCCTCTGCAGGAATGGGGATTCCGGGATTCATTAGAAAGACACGGGACGTAATCGAATAATCCGGCAATAGTTTGACGATCGCCAGTTCGATGATACGGTCGTTTTGAATGTCCGTTCCCGTCGCTTCGATATCAAAGACCGCCAGGGGGCGGGTCAGTTTCAACTCATGCATGGGGTGGAGTTCCGGCGAGTGATTGACAAGTTACTGTTTCCCTGCCATCATACCGGTCTGTTTTGCTGATGTACAGGAGAAGAGAAATGGCCCAGCATCGGAGTTTGCGCCTTTCGAAAATTGCTGCGAAACGGAACGTTTTGAAACGCTACGAACGCATCAATCTTCTAATGGCGCGTGGCAAATGGAAGGAAGGCGATCGTGGACTCGGCCTTCCCAAAACCAAGCCCGAATAAGGTTCGTCTTCAGCGTTATCTGGCGCAGTGTGGAATTGCGTCGCGCCGAATGGCCGAACAAATAATCCGGGAGGGCCGCGTTGCCGTCGACGGTCGTCCCGTCACAACCGTTGGGCTTTCCGTCGATCCGGCCACGCAGCGAGTTAAGGTGGACGGCCGACCGGTTGCGCTTCAACAAACGGTTTATTATCGGTTTTACAAGCCTCGAGGCATTCTCTGCACGAATCAGGATCCCGGGGGACGCTCCACCTACCGCGAGTGTCTTCCGGCTGAACTTGCCGAACGGCATCTCTTTTATTGCGGCCGCCTGGACCAGGACAGTGAAGGATTGATGCTCTTAACCAACGACGGTTTTCTGGCCCAGCGAGTTGCCCATCCGCGACACCATCTTGTGAAGATTTATCGCGTATGGACCCAAACCCTCCTTTCTCCGTTTATTCGCCGTCGAATGGAAACAATAGGCATTGTTTCGGAAGGCGAATGGCTTCGCGCCGTTCGAATTATCCCCGACGGGCGTGATGGGCAGGGGTGGCGGTATCGCTTTATGCTTGTCGAAGGACGGAAGCGGCAGATTCGCCGGATGTGTGCCGCGGCGGGAGCCGAAGTCGTTCGACTGGTGCGGCTTGCTATTGGACCCATTCGATTAAAGGGCTTGAAACCAGGGGAGTGCCGACCCTTGTCACGCGATGAACTGGAAGCGCTGAAATCCGCGACTTCTTCAGCCGAAGGAACGCATTGAAATGATCGGCAAACGAAAGGGTGTCCGGATGGCCGGATGGTTGGCGGTTGCTCTGAGCGGATGGGCTATCAGTGAAGGCGGGATGTTTGAAGTGACGGGTGATCGCGTCAATCTGCGGGCTCGTCCTCGACGGGACGCGGAGGTAGTCGGGCAGGTTCACCGCGGGAAGATTGTGGAAGGTCGTGGAGCGACGGGCGAGTGGGTTGCCATTCGGCTTCCTGACTCCGCATCGCTCTGGCTGGCGTCGGAGTATCTCACGAATGCCGTTGTCGTCGGCGATCGGGTTTATGTCCGGGCAGGTCCTAGCCTCGCATATCCTCCTCTGGGGGTCGTCCAACGAGGGGAAAGCGTCCAGGTGAAGAGGAGTTGCGGCGAATGGACGGAAATCGCCCCTCTGTCGAATGCGACGGTCTGGATTCATCGCGATTATATTCGTCCTTGTCCTTCAGCGATTGTTCCGGCGACGGCGCTGTCCGAATGTCTGTCTGCGGTTGGGCCGGAGGCACATGAGGCCGAGCGGCCTGCGGTGCCCGCCTTATCGGCGCGTTTTATTGACAACACTGTGCAGCAGGACGAAACACTTTTCCAATCCGTTTCGCCATCGGAAGCCGAAAGGGCCGAAACCGTCGTGGCGGAAGCACCGGAATCCTTTGAGGGCGTTCTTAAGAGGACCGGATGGCTGGATATTCGGCGGTTGAGCGATTATGCGCTGGTGGATCGTATTCGGGGGCGCCCCATCGTTTTGTGCTATGTGCACGGCGATCGGGGTCAGATGGAGCAGCTTGTCGGCCGCCGGATGGTCGTCAAGGGCCCCGTATTCCGCGAAAAGCCTGGACAAAAGGCGCTGGTACTGGCGCGTGAGATTATCGTACGGCCTTGAGGGCGTTCCGGTTGGAACGGGTTTAGCCGGCCTCTGTCGTGTCATACATCGCTTCGATATAGGGGTGGTTCGGGTCGAAGCAGGTCAGCGGTTGGGGATTAAACACGCGGCCGATCGGGCGGCAATTGAAACCGGGCACGCCCGTGTTTTCGTCTCCGATATCCCGGCGGCATGTTTCGACGTGGCGCAGGAGTTGTTCGACGACCTCCGGATGGCGGTCCGCAACGTTGGTTGTTTCCCCGATATCCTCTGCCAGGTGGTAGAGTTCTCGAATGGGATTGGACGAGCGGGCAGAGCGGTCGAACCGGGCAATGAAGAGTTTCCAAGGGCCGGATCGGACGGCTTCCAGTCGGTCGGACATGTAGTAGAAAAAGGCCTCGGTCGGAGAACCCGCACCTTTCACGCCGAACAGGAGGGGACGAATATCCTTGCCGTCCAATTGACGGTCGGAGGGTGGCTCCCGGCCCGCGAGACGTGCAAACGTTGGAAGGAAGTCCATCGCGGTCACTATTTCCCGGCAGACGGTTTCGGCGGGAACATGCCCTTTCCATCGGGCGATACATGGGACGCGGAAGCCACCCTCCCAAGTGGTTCCTTTTCCGCCCCGGAGCGGGGCGTTGCTGCCGCCGTCGAGTCCCCGCGAGCCGTTGTCGGATGTGAAAACGACCAAAGTGTTATCCTCGATTTTCAGTTGGCGGAGTTCGTGCATCAAGACCGCCACACTCCAATCGATGCATTCGACGGCCGCGCCATAGGTGCCGTTTCGAGAAGCCGATTCAAACCGCCGGGGAACAATGAGAGGGCGATGGACATAGAGATGGGCAAAGTAGAGAAAAAAGGGACGCTCGCGGTTGGCCCGTATAAATCTTATGGCTTCTTCTGTGTAGCGCTCGGTGATCCCTGCTTGGTCGGGTTGTGCTTGAATGACCTCCTCATTGCGGAGCAAGGGGAGGGGAGGAAACTGATTTTGCCGTCCCCGCTGTCGTCCCATGTCGTTGCTGTAGGGAATCCCGTAATACTGCTCGAAGCCATGACGAGTGGGCAGAAACTCCGGCTGGTCGCCGCAGTGCCATTTTCCGATATGAGCGGTGGCATAACCGGCCTCTCGGAGGATGTCGGCGATGGTGCGTTCCGCGGGATGGAGACCCACCCCTTGACCGGGGAAGAGCACCCATTTGCTTTCGAAAGAACCGAAACCGATCCGCCGTGGGTAACAGCCGGTGAGCATAGCGCCCCGGCTTGGGGAGCACACGGAGGAGGCCATGTAAAAGTCGGTAAAACGCATGCCTTCCGCGGCCAGCCGATCGATCGCCGGGGTTCGGTGGACGGTTGAGCCATAGCAACCCAGGTCGCCGTAACCCAGATCGTCACAATTGATGAGGATAATATTGGGAGCTTTTGCCATGTGGTATTGGGGGTTAGGAGGTGAAATGGGAAAGTGCCCGACGATAGGCAGCCTCCCAGGGATTAGGGTTTTCCGGGTGAAATTCTCGAATCGGAATGGACTTTCGAATCAAGGGTTGCGCATCGGCCATGGAACGGATTTGCTTCAGCCCCAACGCTTGCACCATCAGATTGCCAACGGCCGTGGCTTCCGAAGGGCCGGCGACGACGGGCAAACGGCAGGCATCCGCCGTGAACTGGTTCAGCATGATGTTGTGGGAACCCCCTCCGACAATATGAATGACGCGGATAGGCGTGCCCGTTACCTCTTCGATCTGTTCCTTTACGAACCGGTAGCGGAGCGCGAGACTTTCATAGATACACCGAAGAAATGCCCCCCGCGTAGTGGGAACCGGTTGGCCCGTTCTGCGGCAATAGCCCACGATGGCCTCTTCCATATTGGCGGGGTTATAGAAACAAGGATCGTCCGGGTTAATGAGCGTGGCGAACGACGGAGCCAACATCGTGAGCGCATCGAGTTCTTTCCAGGGTGTTTCCCGTCCATCTTGCCGACGCCAGACACGGCGAAGTTCTTGGGCCAGCCATGATCCCATGCAGTTTTTGAGGAACCGGATATTGCCGATTCCGCCTTCATTGGCAAAGTTATACCGCAAGGCGTGGGCGTTCGTTATGGGCGATGGGATTAAACGGCCCACAAGGGACCACGTGCCGGAACTGATAATCAGCGCTTCGGCCGGATCTTTTACTGGCGCAGCGGCAAAGGCGCTGGCTGTGTCGTGGGACGCGACGGCGATGACGGGTGCGGGTGAGATCCCGATCCTTTCCGCCAATGGCCGATGGAGAAGTCCCAATGTTGTTCCCGGCTCAACGATTGGCGGGAGGAGTTCGGAAGGAATGCCGAGCGCTTTGAGGATTTCCGGATGCCACTGGCGGGTTCGCGCATCCATGAGCTGGGTCACGCTGGCCCATGTGGAATCCACGGCTCGAACCCCACAGAGATAAAAGTTGAAGAGGGAAGGGATCGGCAGAACAAAACAGCCCGGCCGGACCCATTCGCGCCGTCGGGTCATGAGCCAGAGGAGTTGGTTGCTCAGGTTGAAGGGTTGAAAATGGATGCCGGTCCATCCATAAAGGGTTGTGGGGTCGAGCCGCTGCTTGACCTCCTCGATCATTCCGTCGAGTCGGTGGTCGCGGTAGGCATACACCTTGGAAAGGAGTTCGCCATCGGGCGAGAGAAGCCCGGCATCGGCCCCCCAGGTATCCAGCCCGATGCCGTCGATGGATTCGCCGAACCGAGCTCGAAAGGCGGTCAATCCGTTCAGAATTTCCTGGTAGAGCAACGTGTCATCCCAAACCATTCGTTCGATGAGGCGGCCGGAGGCGTCGGGGATCGCGAAGACGACCCCTTCGTGGGAAAAGCGGTGGACTTCTTCCATGACGAAGCCGTCGGGACCAAACAGACCGGCAAAACATTTTCCGCCCGAGGCCCCGAAATCGATGGCGAACAAACGGATGGTTGAAGGGTTCATGTCCTGCTCCTCCCGAATGGATTCAGCCCATTTCTTGGCCGCCCGTCACGTTGATGGCTTGGCCGGTCATATAACCGGCCTGATCCGAGGCCAGGAAAACGAGCACGTTGCAGACGTCGTCATACGTACATCCCCGGCCGAGCGGGACCTGGCGGATGTAATGGCGCCGCACGTCTTCCACGCTCATTGCGCCCGGTACTTTGCCGGCCCGGAGATATTGAACAAACAGGCCGTTTGTCGGATCGGTCCAGAGGGGAGAATCGAGAAGGTTGCCGGGACAAATGGCGTTGACGCGGATTCCATACTCGGCCAGTTCCAGCGCGACGCTCTGGACCAATCCGATTCCTCCAAATTTCGATGAGGCATAGGCCGAGTTGTTTTTGCTTCCCCGTTTGCCGGATTTGGAATTGATCTGGAGAATGACGCCCCTTCGTTGAGGCTTCATCACCCGCGCGGCATGTTTGAAGGTGAGAAAATTTCCGAACAGGTTGACCGTCATGACGGCGCGCCATTTTTCGGCGTCGGCCGTGTCAACCGGTTCGGCGATTAGAATCGCCGCGTTGGCGACCGCAAGGTCCACACGGCCGAACCGGCGAACGGCTTCATCAAACAACGCCGCCACATCCTTTTCTCGCGTGACATCCGTGGCCATGGGAATGATTTCCCGGCCGCTTGCGGCTCGGATCTCCGCACACGTGGCTTCCAATTCCGGCTGTTTCAGGTCTGCCGCAACGAGATGGCATCCTTCGGTGGCCAAGCGATGCGCGATGGCTCGGCCCAGCCCTTGGGCAGCGCCTGTGATGACCGCGATGTGGTTGTTCAATTGCATCCGTTCAAGCTCCCGCGGGTTTCGGATTCTCTTGCATCATGCGAATGCGATGGCGGGGGGCGTCCAACGCCAAAAGCTCCCGGCATTGTTCCTCCGTGAGGAATATGGGTGTCCCGGCGATCGTGGCGGCAATTTGAGATTTGGCGGCGTCTTCCACCACAACGCAGCGGTAGAAGGCCTGCTTCATCGTTGCGCCAACGGCCAGAACGCCATGATTGGTCATGAACAAGGTCTCGGCATTTGCCACGGCTTGCGCGACCGCGTCTGCCAACGCCTGGGTGGTCGGGGTGATATAGGGAACGGTGGCGATGCGACCGAGATCGCAAACGAATTCCGCAAACATCGGGCGCAAGGTCGCCCCGCTGCTGAGGATGCCGGACGCCCAGGGCGAATGGGTATGGAACACCGCGCGGATGTCGGGGCGGACGCGATAACAGCCGAGGTGCATATTGACTTCGCTCGTCGGCTTGTGAGGACCCGCCATTTGGCGGCCCGACGCGAGATCCAGCACACACCAATCCTCTGGAGCCACTTCATCGAGGGCGAGACCGCTGGGTTTCATGTAAACCCGGTCCTCCTCACGCGCGCTGATGTTTCCTCCAGCCCCTGCAACCAAACCGGCCTGCACAATCCGGATTCCAAAACGAGTGAGTTCCGATTGAATGGGTTCCATAGTTTCTTTCTGGTTGGATGGAAGGGTTATGGTTTCCACGCGCCGGCCTTAACAGAATCAGCCATTGCCGAAAACGCCCGCTCAGACCCCATCTCTTGCAGCATCGCAGCCTGTTTTTCGGAGAGAGGCGGCAGGCGGCCTACGGCTTCGAAAAAACGGTTTTTTCGCGCGCGATCTTGTCCGAATTCCGCACGTGCCTTTTCGCCTGTATAGGGAAACGACGCGTAGCGGGCGAGCCAGGTGTGGCCGATCAGGATGGCCGCCCCGCGAAGAAACGGTTCGCGGTAGGCGGACAGAACGGGACCGTTTAAGTCATCCACAAAAGGAAGACCGGCACGATTCAACTCGGTGCCGATGTTGATGGGAAGGTGGCGGGTTTCGGCGGCAGCAATCATTTGGTGTAATTTCGCGCGTTTGAGGGCGGCCATTGGGGGATCCGGGATATTCCAGTTGCGGTCGGGAATGATGTTCACGCCTTCGGCGCCTTTGGCGCAAAGGACATCCAGCATTGCGTTCGCATCCATTTCGCCAGGACTGGTGCCATCCAGCCAGGTCACGAGAGGAATCGCGCTGCAGTCGAGGACCCACCGAATAAATTGGTCCACGGGTGGGAACGATTTTTCATTAGGAGGTTCATAGCCGAGTCCTCCTTTTTTGACGAGACGCGCTCGGACTTTTTCTTCCAGTGCGACGGGATCGCGGATCAGTTTCTCGGAGGCCGAAGGGCTGATGGCGAGAACATCGGCCCAGAAACGGGCGCCATGATCGGGGAAAACGACGGCGGCCTTCCGGCAATACGCTCGGATAATGTGCCGTTCCGTCGGATTGCCAGCGGGCGTCAAGGGAAGCACATCGGCCCGGTAATCAACGGCAATTGGGGGAAGTCGGCTGTTGATCCGATCAATTAAGGCTCGGTTTCGTGCGGTGGCACGCCGCCGAAGTTCGCCGAGGAACTTTCCCGTGGATTCGTGGGAGGCGGGCACCGTCGGAAAACCTCCGCCCATGATATAGGTGACACCGGGTTCGCCCGGCGAATTGATTTCCACTTTGGCGAATTCGGCAAAAAAGGCGCGGGTCTCAAGGTGGACAGTCGTTCGAAGTGAAAGGACAAGTCCGGCCCGAAGAAACTCCTCCAATCCGTCCAACACATCGAAGTCGCACAGGCCGGCGGCCCACAGGCCGGCACAGCGGCTTTCGTAAGCGATGCGGGAGGGCGATGCGCCCGTCGCATTGAAGGAATAAAAGGAATGGGCATGTAGATTGACGTTCTGTGTTTCGGCTGGAAAATGTGTCTGGGACGCCAAGGCACGTAGCGCGGATTCCCGATCGCGGCGGCTAAAGGAATCGAGACGTTGGAGGAGGTCGTCGTGTGTTGTCATGAGAAGTTGAAAAGGATCATGGCTTTGATGACACCATCGGCATAGTCGGCGACAAGATCGAACGCTTGTTGGGTTTGCTCGAACGGAAATCGGTGAGTGATCATGAAATTGGGGCGAAGGCGTCCGGCCGCCACTGTTTTGATCGTTTCGGCTGTTTTTTCGTTTTGTCGGCGGACGTTGCGAATGGTGATTTCTCGGCGGCGTAGGGTATCGATATCGAAGGACACCCGGGCAACGGATGGAATGCCAACGATCAACAGCATCCCGCCGGGTTTTATCAGACGAACGGCCTGGTCGAGGGCCTCTTGTTGGCCGCAGCATTCGAAGACGGCGTCGAGCAAGAGAGGTTCCTGCTGGGCAATGTCCGCGACGATATCGGTTTCGTTAGGGGAAGCGGTCCAATCGGCTCCACCGGTTTGAGCCGCTCGACGACGTGAAGCGAGAGGTTCGGAGACATAGATTCGTTCCGCTCCTTGTTCGCGGGCAGCAAGCAGAACGCTTAATCCGATAGGACCTGCGCCCAGGATGGCGATCCGGCCTCCGGCCAACGGGGCGGCCAACGAGGCGGCGTAGACGCCGATCGCAAGAGGCTCAATCAAGGCCGCGGTTTCCGCTGGAAGGGTAGGAGGGGTTTTGAAACAGGAAGCGGACGGCATGATGATTCGCTCGGCCAGGCATCCTTCCGCTTGCCCCGGGCATCCTAGAAATCGCAGGTTGCGACAGGTATGGAAACGGCGCAGCCGGCATTGATCGCAGCGGTTGCACCACATCGCGGGGTCCACGGCCACCGTATCCCCTGGCTGGAGGTGGCGAACGGCGGAGCCGACGGCTTCGACCACGGCGGCACATTCGTGCCCGACCCGAAAGGGATAATGGACCACCTGGCTCCCGATTCGGCCTTGGGTATAGTAGTGGATATCCGATCCACAGACACCCACGACCAAAAGGCGCAGAAGGACGTCGTCCGGCTTTTCCAAGACGGGATCGGGAATCTCGACCATTTCCATCTGTCGGATTCCTTGCAGCACCATGGCTTTCATTCTGCACACCTCTCCTAGGCTTTTGCGATGGCGAAGCGCCTATGATAGAAAAGAGCGAATGCCCATGAAAGAAAAAAAAGGAGTCAATTACGCAGAGCACCCACCGGCGGGGGAATGCGACCCCCTCGGCGTACAAAATCGGCAGCGCGAACCGAGGAGACAGACATCACGGGCCCCCCGCCTAGCAGACCTCCAAATTCGACGCGGTCGCCCGCTTTTTTCCCAGGTGCGGGAATAATGCGAACGGCAGTTGTTTTATGGTGGCTGAGGCCGATAGCCGCTTCATCGGCGATCAAAGCGGCCAGCGTTTCGGGCGGGGTATCGCCGGGAACCGCAATCATATCGAGGCCGACTGAACAGACGGCGGTCAATGCTTCAAGGGTTTCGAGAGAGAGAACGCCTTCGGAGGCTCGGCGTGCAAGGGTGGCATCCTCGCAGATCGGGATGAACGCGCCGCTCAGACCTCCGGCTCGTCCCGTGGCCATAGCACCTCCCCGTTTGACCGCGTCATTCAGAAGTGCAAGCGCAGCGATGGTTCCGGGACCGCCGGCCTTTTCTACCCCCATGGCTTCCAGAATATCGCCAATCGAGTCCCCCGGTGCCGGCGTAGGGGCGAGAGAAAGGTCCACGATGTTAAAGGGAACACCGATCCGTTCGGCGACGCGGCGGCCAATCAGCTCTCCGGCACGGGTGATTTTAAAGGCGATCCGCTTGATAGTTTCCGCTACATCCAACAGGTTTCGATCGGGACCCAGGTCCCGCAGAGCGGCGAGGACCGCGCCCGGACCCGAAATCCCGACCGACAGTCCTGTTTCACCCTCTCCGGCTCCGTAAAAAGCACCGGCCATAAAGGGATTGTCGGGCACAGCGTTGCAGAAAACGACCAGGCGTGCACAGGCCGAACCGTCGGACGCAGCGGTGCGCGCGGCGCAAGCCGCAATAATCCGGCCCATTAGGGCGATCGCTTCCATATTAAGTCCGACTTGTGTGCTTCCGACGTTCACGGAGGCGCACAGCCGGTGGGTAGCGGCCAGGGCATCCGGAATGCTTTTGATTAAGGCGGAAGCCGCGACGGACATCTCCTTTTCCACAAGGGCGGAGTACCCGCCGAGGAAGTCCACACCCAATGAAGCGGCCGCTGAATCGAGCGCCTGTGCGATCGGCAGAAAGTCGAGGGGTTGGCAGGCAGCGCCGAACCAGGAGACGGGCGTCACGCTAAGGCGGGTGTTAACGATCGGAATGCCGTATTCTTCTTCGATTTGCCTGGCGGTGGGAACGAGGCGGCCGGCCACTCGGCAGATTTTCTCTGCGGCTTTCCGTGCGCAGTTCCGTGGATCCGGATCCGCGCAGTCCCGCAGATCAACACCGAGCGTGACCGTTCGAATATCCAGGTGCTGGGAATGCACCATGCTGAGAGTTTCAACCAATTCGCGGGAGTCGAGTGGCATGGGGGAGGGCCTTAGAGGCGATGCATCGCATGAAAGATTTCTTCGCGTTGCACGAGGATGGAGAGGGCATTCGCGTTCCCATGGGCTTCGAGTTCCCGTTTCAGATCGGAAAAGGAACCGTTCATTTCCGCAATGTCCACGACCATCAGCATGGTGAACAGACCGCCGAGAATGGTTTGGGTGACATCCAGAATATTCGCTCGACGATTCGCCAGAATGGTAGTAACGCCGGCCATGATGCCCGGGCGATCCTTTCCGATAACGGCCAGCACGATGCGGCTGCCCCGATCGGCACCGTTTGGGACGCCGGCCCGTTCGATCTGAACGGCGAATTCTTGGTTGAGACGGCGGGGGCTGGTCATGGAAGCACCTCGAGGTTTGTTATTATCCTAATGGAACTTGGCCATCCAAGGCAAGCCGATCAACCCTTGATCGTGCCGAGCGGATGGGTTGAAGGGCAGGGGGGCTTCCGTTCGGATTATGGGGCGGCCGGCCCCTTTCCGGCGACCCGCCCGGAAAGGGACGACTCGCTCGGGCAAATGCGTCCATCCGAGATGGAGGGCAAAGAAAACAACGACGTACTGGAAACGGAGAATGGCGACAGGTGGCGTGGTTTCGGAAACAGAAAAGCGGGGAAAATCGGATCAATAACCGCGGTGCCGCAACGCTTCGCCAGGCGGAAACAGAGCCCGAACATCCCTGGGGAAAAGAAAAACGCGCTTGGGTCGACAGGGCAGCCCGCATGTGTCATTACGAGCTTATTCGTCCAGGGACATCAAGAACCGGACTTCCTCCCAGGTGAGGGATTGAAGCATGCCCTGATCCACGTCAAGGGTAGCGTCAATAACGGCTTGTTTGCGCTGTTGCATTTCAAGGACTTTTTCTTCGACGGTGCCGCGGGCGAGCAATTTAATGCTGTAGACGTTTCGGGTCTGGCCGATTCGGTAGGCACGGTCGGTGGCCTGCTGTTCCACGGCCGGATTCCACCACGGGTCGAAGTGAATGACCATGTCCGCACCGGTCAGATTCAGACCGAATCCCCCTGCTTTGAGCGAGATGAGGAAGAGGGGGATGGAACGGTCGGCATTAAACCGATGGACTTCGGTCTGCCGTTCCCGCGTGGATCCATCCAGGTAGCAGTATCGAATCGATCGGGCATCGAGTTCGCGTCGGAGAATAGACAGCATCGAAACGAACTGGGAAAACACCAGGATGCGATGGCCGCTATCCAACGCTTCGTCGAGGAGTTCGAAAAAGAGATCGAGTTTGGCGGAACGCCCTTCCGGGGGGAGGTCGGGCAGATGGAGAAGATCCAAGTGACAACTGGCCTGACGAAGCTGGAGAAGTGTTCGAAGCACTTCAAAGGCGCAGGCGCGGAATCCCCGTTCGGCGATCAGAGTCTCGAGACGTTGACGCGAGGTTTCGACGAGGGTTCTGTAGATGTGTTTCTGCAGCGGCGTTGGAGTGCAAAAAGCGGTTCGTTCCAGTTTGGGTGGAAGTTCGCGCGCCACATCCTTTTTTCGCCGGCGCAGGAGGAAGGGGGCCAATTTGCGGCGGAGACGGATTTGGGCCTCTTCGCCGTCGTACCCGCCGGCGACCAGTGGGGTCTCATAGTGGCGCCGGAAGGTCTCGTGAGAACCCAAATATCCCGGCATGAGAAAATCCAGAATGGACCAAAGATCCGAAACGGAGTTTTCGATGGGAGTTCCGGTCAACACCAGCCGATGGCCCGCTTGCAAGAGCTTGGCGGTGATGGCATTTTGCGTGGCGCGGTTTTTAATGTGCTGAGCCTCATCGAGGACGACAACGGAAAAGGGGATCGGGCGGTAGCGATCCACGTCTCGGCGTACGAGCGCGTAAGACGTGATCACCAATTCGTAATCCCCGAGGCGGTCCCAATGAATGTGTCGGTCGTTTCCCGTCATGCACAACACCCGCATGCCGGTGATAAATCGGGCCGCTTCCTCGGCCCAGTTTTCGACAAGACTGGTCGGGCAAACCACTAGAGCGGGACGTCCGTGAAGGTCGGAGCGGAGGCGCGGCAGGGAGAGCCATGCCAGCGTTTGAAGCGTCTTGCCAAGACCCATCTCGTCGGCCAAAATTCCGTTGAAACCGGACGATTCGAGAAACCGAAGCCAGTTGACGCCTTCGGCCTGGTAAGGACGGAGGCTGACGCGAAGTCGGGGAACAGAGACGGATTCAACATGAACGCGGCCGGAATATTTTTCCGCCCGTTCCCGCCATGCGGGTGGCGCTTCCACATCCACGCCGTCCAGCGCATCGAGCGATGCTTTGACATAGCCGGCATACTCTCCACGGAGCCGAAAGGTCCCCGCACGGCCGCCTTCCTGGCTGGCGCAATCCCGGAAAACCCGGTTCAACGACTCGATGGCCTCCGCATCCAGAAGGAGGGTTCGGTCGTTCCGGCGCAGAAAAGACTCCCCTTTGAGAAGAGCGCGATGGATTTCGGCCATAGGGATTTTGCCTTCAGCCGTTTCGTATTCAAAGCCGATCTCGAACCAGGCGCGGTCGGGAGACTCCTGCACATGGACGACGGGATGCACGAAGGAAAGCCGTTCAAAGAAGGGTGCGACCCGCCCTTCTATTTCCACTTTCCAACCGAGGCGGCGGAGGGCGGGAAGTCGTCCGCCGAGAAAGTTCAGCACATCCCGTTCTCCGATGACGGACGAGAGATTGTCGCCGGTCTCGCCGCGTATGCCGTAGTGATGGAGGATGACCAGCGCCTTTTTTTCCTGAGGCAGGTTGCGGACCAGAAAACGGAAGGAATCGGAGGGATCGGGAAGAAAGACCTCGGGGGACGAGGATTCCCGTCCGGCGACGAAGGCGTGGTCATTGTAGAACGCCTCCAGAGTCAAGGCGAGGGAACCGGGGCTTCCGCGAATTATGAGGCGAAACCGCGGCTCCGCAGGTTCGAAACGGAACCAGTCGAGGGACACGTCGCATTCGGCGGGCATGAGCCGGGTCAAGACGGGCCACTCGGTTTGAAGGAATCGGGGAACAGCGGAATGGGAAATTCGCACCGCACTTCTGTACACGTCATGGAGCGGAATCGGAAGGACGTGCTCAAGAGGGTGGAATCCGCCGTTCCAGAGCACCCAACCTTTCAGACCCGAAACAAAAAACTCGGCAGGAGGTCCGGTGCCTGGATCGGGTTCGCTCACGCCGATGCGCAGCTCGATTTCGCCGCTGTCCATGATCCAAGATGCCAGAAGACGGGTTCTGATTCGTTGTGCAGAAACTTGGAACGCGATTGAATCATCCGCGCTTTCGAGGAGGCGGCCCGTGGAAAGGGAAAGCAGCGCGAGAAAATCGGAGGGAGAGACCCGGATTTCGGGTCCGAGTGCCCCACCCGCGATGTCTTCGAGAACAAAGAGGAGATTTTCGTCGGTTTTGGAAAGAGCCAACGGCTGATCGCAGGGCACAACGGAAGGAGGGATCCGTTTGCCCCCAACTTCCACTGTAATTTCGATCGGCACAGCGCCTTGCGACCAGCCCGTTCGCCATTCCTTACCGAGCCGAATCGTGATGGAAGCAGGCCGGCCGCTAGGATCCCCGGCGGGCACCCTGGGAAGGAAGGCCGCCTCGGAGAGGCGGGCCAATCGTTCCGCCTGCCGGCGTTCTTCCAGGCGGCGCAATTCGGCCATGGGGTCCTGTGACCGATGGATGAGGGCTAGTCCGACGGCAATGACGTGCGCGCAGACAATTCCGCGTTCCTTGCTATCCCGGCACGGGCAAAGGTTTTCCACCACGTCATTGGGGAGCAAGCGGGCGCTTGTTTTCATCGCTCGGCCGGCTCGCAGAATGACGCCATGGAGAAACGGCGGATCGAATTCCGCCTCCTGCACGAGGCGGTTTTGGAACAGGATCTGGCCATCCCGGAAAATCGCCGGGCCCGCCCAATTCACAAGCATTTTGTGCGTGATCGGCAGCGTCATGGAATGCGCTCAAGCCATCCGCTTGTCCATCCGTCCGCGGTTTTACGGCATTTCTCTGCAAATCCCCGGTGCCGATAGATCCGGGCCACCGCATCCCAGTCACGGCTCATGATCCCTGCAAGAAAAAGGGCAGTCCCGGCAGACGGGATAAGAAATTTGCTGATGCGATCGGCTTCTTCGATCAAGAGGTTCGTTTCCAGGTTAGCCGCTAAGGCGTGGAAGGGGGCAGGGGGGAGAAAAGCGCGAATATCGTGGGTGGTAAAAAGGATTCGATCGGAAACACCGTTGCGGCGAGCATTTTCTTTAGCGCATGCGACCGCTTCGGGATCCCAATCCACACCGACGACCTTTTGGAAACCCAGAAGCGCCGCAGCAATGGCCAGAATCCCCGAACCACAGCCGGCGTCCAAAAACGCGCAATGCTGACCGGGAAGATGACGGCGGGACCATACGTCCAGAAATTCCAAGCAGGCACGAGTTGTGGGATGTCTCCCGGTTCCGAAACTCATGCCGGGATCGAGCACGATTTCGATTGCGCCGTCTTCCGGGGGTTGGGAGGAGTCCCAACTCGGCCGAATTATCAGCCGGGGCGAGATCTGTTCCGCCTTGAAAAAGCGTTTCCAGCTTTCCGCCCAGTCTTCGGGGGGGAGTTCCTGGCAATGAAATACGCATGTCGTTTCGGAATCGAATCGGGCAATAATTTCCCGAATGGCGATTATCGCGGCTTCGATCGCTTCGGGGTGTTCGAAAAAAACATCCAAGCGGATCTCTGCTGTTTCGGCATCCTCCCAGCCGGCCGAGGGATATCCGGCGGCCGGCAGCGCTTCTTCCAGATACGCGAGCACATCGGCCGGTCCATGAATCGTCAGACGGGTTAGAGGTTTCATTTGGGGTGCTGGGGGGCAGGAGATGGGCTCTTGGGACCGGGTTTCGGAAGGTCCGAGCGGCTAAAACCGGCTTCGGCGAGGACCTCGTCCGCCGTTTTGAAATGACATTTGGCGATTTCCCAAAGAATCGCGGGGCCCTTTTCCTTCAGAAGTCGGACAGCGGTTTGGCGCACGGGTAACGATACTCCGCGGGGCAAGGAGGTCCCAAAGCGCTCCCCGAGGGAACGGAGTGCGTCGAGAAAGCGTTCCCTGGCCAGGATGGAGGCGGCAGCGACCGCAAGATCCGATTCGGCCTTTGTACGCTGTTCGAGGACAATCGAGCGTCCCTTTTTGAGAAGAGCTTTTTCGATCAGTGCCCGGTGGCCGAACTGATCCGAAAGCGCTCGAGGGCACTGCGGAACGCGTTCCAGTACATTTTCGAGCGCCCTTGCGTGACCCCAGGCAAGCAGACGGTTGACATTTCGGATGTCGGCATAAAGTTCGTTGTATCGTTGCGGGCCGATGGCGACAACGGCCCATCGGTCGCCGACATGCTGATGGATGGCTTTGGCCAGGGTTCGAATGCGGGTAGCCGATGCGATGGTCTTGCTGTCGCGGACACCCAGTTCCGAAAAGCAACGGGCGATGGGGCCATCGACGTACACGGCGGCAATGACGAGAGGGCCGAAAAAATCGCCCTTTCCGCTCTCATCGATTCCGATATGGGGTTCAAACCGTGCCGGATCAAGAATTTCCTCATATCCGAAACGGACCGACTTGAGAACAAGCGGTTCCAGCGTGAATTGCACAAACTCTTCGGCTCGTTTCCCTTGGACGAGACACTTACCGGTTTTAAAAAGTGAGATCCGGACCTTATCGCCTTCCGCGGCGAACAGGGCATGAGGGATTGTTATGGGCCGAAAATTGCCCGTGCTCAGGGTTTGGTGCAGCGTTTTCTGCTGTTCTGAGTTTAGAACGAAGGTAAACGAATGAGCCGCCGACATAACCGGTCAATGCTATCACATGGCCGCTAAACTGTCAAAAAACAGGACTCATTCGCAAAAGCGGGCGGGATAGCGGTGAACCCATTCGGCAATCCGTTTGATCGTTTCGGGTGGACAAAGGGGAGGCATGACGCCGGCGGAACTCAATACGATTCCCCTATGGTGGGGAAGGGCGTCGAGATCGCGTTGCAGCGTGGCTTCGATTTCGGCGGCGGGGCGGGTCCACAACACCGCATTGGTCCCGCCGATTAGGGCGTGATGGGGACACAATTTCCTGCCGTCCGCAAGAGTGGTATTGCCGACGGGAGGGGATGTGAACGCTTCGAACGCAATGGCGGGAACGCGTGCGAGATCGGGCAGTAGATCCTTGAGGTGGCCGCACATATGAAGGATCATGGGGCGTCCTGCATCCGACAGGATTTCCGCGTATGTACAGAGGAAGGGGAAACAATAACGGCGATACTGGTTCGGCGACAGAAGTGTGGTGGATGTGTTTTCCATCATATAGAAGACATCGGCGGGATGTTCGGCGGCTAGTAATGTTGCCTTGCGCAGGAGCACACGATGCATGGCATCGAAGAGTTCTTCGACCTCGTCCGTGCAATCAGCCAGCAAAAAGTGGCCGTTTTCGATTCCGGCAAGGAATTCGAGCCAATGCATAAACGGCGATTCGCCGATTGTCGAAGCGGTCACGGCACCTGGACCAACTTCTTCATACTGGCGGCGTGCAGCGGTCATAATTTCAGGATCGAGTTCGACGGAGATGTCCCGGTAGAAAAGAATCATGCGGGAGATATCTTCAGCCGTTTTGACGGGAAATTCGGTTGGATGCCAGGCTTGCGAGGCTTCGTCGAACACGCTAGCGGCCGTCAGGGTTCCGGCTGGCGTATGAAAAAGGGTTCGCGTGCTTTGAGGGGTGTCCCGAATAATTTCCAGGCTTGTGTTCGTTCGTTTTTCTCGAATTCCTGCTGCAATCCACACATGCGGATCGCTCCCAATCCAGGCATGAAGAGCGGGTACGGTCATCGCCCGATGAGGGAGCAATTGGGCGCGGGAGTAGGCGTTGCTCAGTTTGGGCCAGAAGGGAAGTCGGTCTGCCGGCTTCCGTTTTAGCGCCGCCAACCAGCGTTCCTTGCAGGTCATCCCCATGGATCCGGTCATCGAGTCGCAATTCTAAAGAGAAGTGCGGACCATTTAAGGAACGCGATATCCAGTGGCATCCCTTGTTTGATTTTCATAGGGCGTATTTCTCACGATCTTCGGTAATATGACACAAGTTGAGATGGCGTGCAAGCTTTGTATCCGAGGCATCCACTCCAACGGTTTGCGAATCGATATCAAGACCGAGGAAATGACTGCATGCAAATTCGGATCGCCTTTGCGATTAAGATTTCTTCCGAGCGGCCGTTGTCTCAACGAATGTCGAAGAAGCATCGGACTTTCTCTGATGCGTTCGCACCAGTTAATTCCTATAGTTTCGGCGGTCTTTTGTCGGGGACCACCTATTGTTGCGAGGAATAAAAGTGGGATATGCGCAATAAAGGGGCTTGGCGCAATATTGAATAAGCGGCGGGAGAGATTGGATAGACAGGGCGGTCGGATATCTGTTCGGACCCGTCGTCCCTTTTCATTGCGTGGGGGGGTCCTTTTGAAGCAATCGGTTGATGGAAATGAGAAACAAACGTTCCGCTCTTCTTATCACACTTCCAGAAGTGTGATAAGGAGTGGGGTGGACCCCATTGTCTGGACCAAAAAGCGCTTGGGATAAGATAGAGGGTTTTGGATCATCGGTTGTTGGTTTGACCTGATGGTCTCCTCTCTGCTCCGTCTACCTCACCGCCCCCTGAGGGGTGGGGAGGGTGGGCGCCGTGGTCAGGCCGCCTCAGCCTGACAGACCTCCTGCGACGTTTGATACTCCAAGGCCTGATTGGGCCGCCGCGTGTTGTAGAACGCGAAGTACTGGCTCAGGCTT
>CALHRZ010000011.1 GCA_938038445.1 uncultured bacterium
AATATTGCCGTATTAGGAAAACCTTCGTATAACCACTTCCAGGATACTTATTACAAATATAAACCTTCACAAATGTGTTCAAACCATCTGTTTTTGACGATGTTGGAGTCCGGCGGGCCATTCCCCGCCGGAAAAGGGAAATGTTAACCGAAAATATGTTCGGCAGCGACAAACCATGAAGAGTACCTTATTCATCGCATTACTTAGTATTTCTCTGGTCTCCCGAGTCGGCTATGCGGAACCGGCTCCCGCATCTCTTGCCTACGTGCTCCAGGCCGACGTCTTCGCCAAGACCAAGACGCTGGCGGTTGAGCGGTTGGCGGCATGCGGACGCGATTGGATCGTCCTTGATGCCGCGTTTGACGGCGAGACTCCGTGGGATCGCGCCGATCTCGACACGGTGCGCCACGGGCGGGCGGGGCGCAAGGTCCTCGCATACATTTCCATCGGCGAGGCGGAGGACTATCGGGCGTACTGGCGCAAGGAGTGGGGCAGACACGGCAAGCTCTCCACCGCTGCGCCCGCATGGCTTAGCGCGGAGAACCCGGAGTGGAAGGGCAACTACCGCGTGAAGTACTGGAACGCAGAATGGCAGAGACTTATCCTCACCGCGATAGACGACGCGATGGCACGCGGCTTCGACGGCGTATATCTCGATATCGTGGACGGCTTCGAGACGTTCGAGCAGGACGGTGCCGAGTTCATTGACGACCGCGTGAACCCGGACACGAAGCAGAGCTATCGCCGCGACATGGTGGACTGGGTGAAAGCGATCGCTGCACGCGCTCGCGCGATCAATCCCGCCGCAATCGTCATTCCGCAAAACGGCTCGCAACTGCTTGCGAATGCGGATTTTCTCTCGGTGATCAGCGCCATCGGCATCGAGGACCTATTCACAAACGGCAACAAACTCCAACCTACGTCGCACACGCGGGAAGTGCTGAGTCACCTGAAGAAGATGGTCGAGGCGCAAAAGCCGGTGCTGCTCATCGAGTATTCGAAGAGCGCGAAGCGTCAGGCGCTATCGAAGAAACTGGCGATGGAGAACGGCATGATCTGGCTGATCACTGATCGGAAACTTATGACTCTGGGCGAATCGGGAAGGTAGGTCCACAGCGATGGATGCCGAACAACCGCCTGCTCTCGTATTGCTCACCCGCGCGGACGCGGGTGAGCAAACGGAGAGGCGTGACGTTCGGCGGATGAAGAAAGGATAGCTCAATGGCCATACCCGACTATCAAAGCTGTATGTTGCCTCTACTGAAGTTCTATGCGGATGGCCAAGAGCATACATTCCGAGAGGCCATCGAGGCCCTTGCCAGAGAATTCAAACTGACCGACGCAGAGCGTCGGGAGATGCTTCCGAGTGGACAAAGGGAAGTTTTCGATAACCGGGTTGGATGGGCGCGGACGTATTTGAAGAAAGCAGGGTTGATCGAAGCCCCCAAACGTGGAGTAAATCGAATCACCAAACGTGGCCTGGATGTCTTAAAGCAGAAGCCCGAGAGGATTGACGTCTCATTTCTGGCTCAGTTTCAAGAGTTCAAGGATTTTAGGGCCTTGCGACATGCAAAGCCTGAAGAAGAGCCAGAACTGGACCTGAACAACAAGACACCGGAAGAATCGTTGGAAGGTGCCTACCAAAAACTGCGATCAGACCTCGCATCGGACCTTCTCCAACGAGTGAAGACCTGTTCCCCCACATTCTTTGAGCGCCTTGTGGTCGAAGTGATCGTCAAGATGGGCTACGGCGGCACGCGAAAAGATGCGGGAAAAGCCATTGGAAAGTCAGGGGATGGCGGAATAGACGGCATCATCAAGGAGGACAAACTTGGGCTTGACGCCATTTACATTCAGGCCAAACGATGGGATAATACAGTCGGTCGGCCTGAAATCCAAAAATTTGTTGGGGCACTCACAGGACAGCGAGCGAAGAAGGGTCTTTTCATAACCACATCAGACTTTACCTCCGATGCCGAAGATTACGTCTCCCGGATTGATGCAAAAGTCGTCTTGATTGACGGTGAAACGTTGGCGCAGTTGATGATCGACCACAACGTGGGCGTTTCCACCATCAGCACTTACGAAATCAAGAAGGTGGACTCCGATTACTTTTCAGAAGAATGAAAGATCGTCATCAGCGGGGTCGCATCTATAAATATGAATTATTGAGTCGAAGAATTGCAAAGAGGTCAGGGGCGTATTGGCAGAAGGGATTCGACTTTTTGGGTGAGGGTTCGCACGGGGGCGCGGGAGAGCTTTTGCTCGAAAAGCCGGATTGCCTGTGCGACGGCGTTATATCGAAGTCCGCCGACCTTCGCCCCTAGCTCGGCGAGCGTCAATCCGCAATGCCGGCGCGCAACATAGAGCGCCAGGTCCCGCCCCGAGTCCCCATGCCGATCCCGAAAGGCCATCCACTCTTCGCCCTTCACCGTCTCCACCGCGCGCACCACCTCTTCCCAAGACGTCCGGCGCTCCAGCTTGCGCAACGCCGTCATCTCCGCCCGGTCGCCCTCTCCTCGGATTTGCCGCCAAAAATTTTCCGAGCCCAAAACCAGCTGCGCCCGAAGTTGCGCCCACGGGCGCTCCGGCATCCCCTGCCTCAGTCCCCCTTCGAGATGCTCCCGGTAACGGCGCTGGGGGTTCGCCGCTGCTCCGGGGGTGCGTTCGAAGATTTCCCGCATCGCCAGCCACTCCGGGGGTCGAGTGTAACCCGCATAGGCCGGATAGGAACTCCAGCGATGCGACCGCAAAACGCTCAATCGCTCGGCAACCTGCTCTGGGGTCGGCCCCTCCAACGCGCCGGAGCGCTTTGTCTTCCCCAGACCCAGCGCGCCTATCCTCACCGGATTCAAATGTAGGTAATCCGCCACGACTCTCAACCATCCGCCTTCGCTTTCTACCAGCGCCGCGTGGTACCGTCCCTGCAACAGGTGCCCCGCGCGCTCATGCCGTCGGTTGAACCAGACCGTATAGCTCACGTTCAGCCATTTCATCGCCGCGCTCAGGTTCGCCTGAGGCGTCTGGAGTAAAAGGTGATAGTGATTATCCATCAGAACGTAGGCGGCCATGCGAACCGCATAGCGTTGCGCCATCTCGCCGAGGCATTCGACAAATCGCGTGCGATCCCGGTCCTCGCGGAATATCGCTCGACGCTCGTTTCCTCGAGCGGTCACATGATACCATCCGTCCGCCACCAATACGCGCAAGGGTCTGCTCATACCCCCTTGGATAACCCATCCGCTCCATCGTTGCAATAATATAATTTATAGATGCGACCCCGCCAGACGATAACGCCTTCACGGCCAAGACCTATGCCGACGGGCTCAAGCAAGCCCAGGCCATCGTGGCGGATTACCAGTAGCGATTCCCGGCGGCCATGAAGTGTCTGGCCCAAGACATCGAGGAGTGCCTCACGGCCTTGAAATTGCCGTTCGCTCATCGTCGGCAGACCCGGACCACCAACCTGCTGGAACGGCTCTTCGGCGAGGGCATGCGGCGCAGCAAGATCATCCCCGTTTCACCTCCGAGGATAGCGGACTGGCGTTGATGTTCGCCGTGCTCCTTGATGCCTCAGAGGGATGGCATGGCCTGCGAATGAATGACACGCTACGCGCTCGACTGCAGGTCCTGAGCACGGACCCGGACAGCACCTGGGAGGATCACGACCTGAAGGGCTTGGCAGCGTAAAGATGGTCAAATCAGGAGCCTTGCATCCCTACCGCTTTTACAGCAGAAAACGGACTTGACCCACTCGAAAACGTCGAACGTCGCCTTATAATATAGACGACTAGAGAAACATGTCACCTCAGTGACGCAGGGGGTAGCGAGGGCGGCGCAAGGCAGGTCCGAAGGACTTTTCTGCGACTGGATTTCATGCTTGCCTAACAATCTGAGTTCCCGCATCATGAAGAGGGTGAACGAAGGAAAGAGCGGGCAACACGTATGACACCCTGGTTCCCTATTTTCATTGGGTATGCGCTCGGGTCTTTCCAACCGGGTTATTATCTTACTCGTCTCGTCAAAGGCTCAGACATTCGGAAAATGGGCAGCGGAAGCACGGGAGCGCGAAATGTAGGCCGTATTCTCGGCCCTGCAGGGTTTATCGCCGTCTTTCTCCTCGATGCCCTCAAAGCAGTCGTTGCACTCTGGGTCGTTATGCATCTCCTAAAGTCATCGGAGTTCCACGAGCTGGTTTTACCCGCCGTTGTCGCCGGTCATATCTGGCCCGTTCAATTGGGCTTTAAGGGCGGCCGGGGAATCGCCCCAGCACTCGGCGGCCTCCTCTATCTCGACCCCCTTCTGTTGATCGCCCCTGCGATTGCTGCCCTCATCCTGGCTGCGGTAACCCGCCGCTTTTCCCAATCGTTGGCAATCGCTTTTCTGGCTATCCCTTTCGGCGCCCTGTTTCTCCATCGGTCTGAGGCGATGGTGGAGGCCACCGGCCTCACCGCTCTGCTGGTTCTCTTTGCGCATCGCGCTTATCTCCCTTCTGCACTGTTAAAAAGCTCTGCAGCCGTTGAACCACGGCCCGGCAGTTGACGCGAGGAAACCGCTATGTCCGAGGAACTCCGGTTCAAATTCGCGACGGACCCTGACGAGTTCGACCAGATTCGCGCTCTCAACTATCGGACCTTCGTGCAGGAAATCCCACAGCACACACCAAATCCTGAGGGGCGTCTGCGCGACCGGTTCGAAGAGGAAAGCGCCTTTTGTATTTGCCTCAGGGGGACTAAACTGGTTGGAATGCTCGCTTTACGGTCTCAACGCCCCTTTTCGCTCGATCTGAAGCTTCCCAATCTCGACGAATTGCTTCCGCCCTGCCGATCCCCGTGCGAAATCCGCCTGCTCGCCGTGGAACCCGGCGAACGGGATGGGCGTATTCTGCTCGGTCTCGGGATTATGGTGGTCCGCTACATGCAGGAACGGGGGCATGATATTGCGCTCATCTCGGGCACGCTTCGACAAAGCAAACTCTATAACCACTTGGGTTTTGTTCCCTTCGGTCCCATGGTCGGGACCCAAGAAGCGCCATTCCAACCGATGTATCAGTATGTGGACTCCTTTCTCCAACGGGCTGCAAAAGCGCCGGCTGCGGTTTTCAAAGCCCTGGTCAAGCGGGAAGTCAATTTGCTTCCAGGTCCTGTATATTTGAGCCCGGCCGTAAAGAACGCCTTGTCCGCTAAGCCGGCCTCCCACCGTTCCGAAACCTTTCTTCAACTCCTCGATCAAACCCGACGACGCCTCTGCCGATTGGTCCAAGCGCCTCGCGTTTCGATCGCGCTCGGCTCGGGTACTTTGGCCAATGACTTTGTCGCCGCACAACTTGCCCAAATTCCGGGAAGCGGGCTCATCCTCGTAAACGGAGAGTTCGGTCGCCGGCTGGCTGACCATGCGGCGCGGATGGGGCTCGATTTTGAAACGCATGAAGTCCCCTATGGCTATCCTTATCAGGAAGCCGATGTTCGCACCGCACTGGAACAGCGAAACCCGAAGCGGTGGCTCTGGGGAGTGCACGCCGAAACCTCCACAGGGGTTTTGAACGACATGGACCTTTTCAAGCGGCTGGCGCGAGATTACAACCTCTTCCTCGCGCTGGATTGCGTCAGTTCCATCGGGGTCGTGCCGGTCGATCTCACCGGGGTCCATCTGGCCTCGGGCGTGAGCGGAAAAGGACTCCTTTCGATCGCCGGTCTTGCGCTCGTGTTCGATAACGGGCAACTGCCTCCCCCACATCGTCCTCTCCCCCGCTATCTCGATTTGCGCCTTTTCGAGGGACGCACGGTTCCTTTCACCATTCCTTCCAATCTAGTGGCTGCCCTCAATATCGCCCTCGAACACCTTCGCCCCGAAGAGCGTTATCAGACCGTCCGGGAAACCGCCGAGTGGCTTTGCGAACAACTTCGCTCCATCGGACTCCCCCCGCTGGCCAATCCCACAATTCAGTTTCCCGGTGCCATCACCATTCCGCTCCCCCCTGATGTTAACTCGGGCCATCTCGGCGAAGCGCTCGAAAGCGACGGTTGGTTGCTAAGCTACCAGAGCGGATACTTGCGCGAACGCAACTGGATTCAGATCTGTCTGTTGGGAAGCAAGGCGGAACGTCATGAACTCGAGCCCCTGATTCGCGCACTGCAGCAGTATGTTACAGAGCACGTGCCACGCCGCTCTCTGCCCCGCCGAAAACATGTGCCCGTTCAAGTGTGAATCCCCACCAAACTACAAGCCCGCGTGCGCGCGGCGACGAATCACGTCGTTTTGAACTTCCGGGGAAAGGTTGACAAAATACTCGGAAAAACCGCTGACGCGCACGATCAAGTTACGGTAGCGGTCAGGATTGGTTTGTGCTTCCCGAAGCGCCCGATTGCCGGTGAAATTGAACTGGAGCTCGGGAATTCGCTTGGCGACAAAAGCCTTCAATAACGTCGTAAAGATACGGCATCCCTCCGCCCCGCCGAATAATTCCGGTTCGAATTTCATGTTGATGACGCTACCCGTGAGCACCCGGTGATAGTCGGGACGCGAAACCGAATTCAAAAAGGCAGTGGGCCCTTTTTCATCCCTCCCAAAATAGGGGCTGGCCGCATCGGAAAGAGGGGTGCCGGCTTGGCGCCCGTCAGGAGTCGCACCGACCTCTTTCCCCGCCGGAATGTTCGAAACATTCGCCGCCATGGCCGCCACAAAACGCCCTCCCCCTTCGATCTCCCGGCTCAGAATCTCCCGGGAAACCCAATCCACAAGAAACGCGGCAATCTCATCCACATACGGAACATCATTGCCGTATTTTGGCGCCCCGGATTCCAATAACCGGCGCAAGGGTTCCTCGCCTTCGAAATTCCGTTGCAAAGCATCCAACAATACGACTAGGGGAACCCGCTTTTCCTCAAACACCAGCTTTTTCAAGGCGGCGAGAGAATCGGCGGTAGTGGCCAATCCCATAACTGCAATCCCATGAAATCGATTGAATTGCGCGCCGCCATCGTTGATATCTCGCCCTCGCGCAATACAATCCCGCGTCAGGGCGGAAAGGAAGGGATCGGGAAAACGATCCGGCGGATATTCCCGGAGATGGGCATGATAACGGGCCGTGTATTCATCCAGTCCCTGTTTCATGCGCTCCAGGAAATCTTGTATCAAGCCCTCATACGACGGATTCGTTTTCTCCCGAAGGGCATGGATCGCGCGTTCGAGATAGTACGGCATGTTAAAGCGGCCATCTGACCACGCTTGCTGACGGCCAGCCAGCATTGTCTCGATGCACCCCACCATACAGTAATCCCGGGCCACGGCATCCGGAATTCCGATTTCGATCAAACCTGGAATGAGGACATGATCGTTGAAAACCGCCGGGAATCCAATACCCGTCCGAATCAGGTCGAAACACGCGTGGTAAAAACGGTCCGGCGTCCCGTCATGAAATCGGGCGGAAAGATTGGTATGAGGTGAGTGAACCAGTCCCGTCGCTTCCAGACAAAGATAGGAAAGCTCATTCGTCCCGTCGCGTCCGTCCGGCGTCAAGCCGCCAATGCAGATGTTCTGAACCCCCTGATTTTCCGCCAGCTTGATCCAAAGGCGGCAAATCCATTCGAGCGCTTCCTCCCGAGTCAGTCGTCCGGCCATTCGGTCTTTTTCGTAGAACGGGCGCAAATATTGATCCACTCGTCCTAGGGCCATATGGGCGCGATGCTCGCTCTCAAAGGCGAGATGGGTCAACGCGACGAGCTGAACCGCTTCCCGAAATGTGGAGGGCGGCGCCCACGCCACCCGATACGCCACCGCCGCTTCCTCGCGAAGCCCAGCGGAAACTGCCCGATCTCCCCACCGACGGATATACGCCGAAAACCCTTCCAGCGCCGTGATCATTCCATCGAGGGTCTCCTCGCCCTTTCGGTCCCTTTCGGCTATCCTTCGCAGCCGGGAATCCCGCGCATCCTGTATCAATCCGCCGATGCCTTTTTCCAGCAGTGCCGGGTAGTCGGCCAACGTATGATCCCATCCGGCCCAGAACGTACGGCGCCCGCGCCGATTGCTTTCCTCGGTCAGACGGGCCATCTCTTCGCCCGTAAAGGGGTCCGGAGGCTGATCGAAAAACCAACCCATGTGGCTGCCCAATAGACGGTCGCCGGAATAGATATAAAGCGAATCGCTCGCCAAAACCCGCGAAAACGCTAAAGCACGCGCCATCGGTTCGGAAGCGCCTGCCGCATCCCGATAGGCCATGGCGCGCCAGACCGGTCGCATGTCAAATAGGGATCCCCCTTCCCCATCGGGGCGCAACAACCGGTTTCCCACCAACCGTTGGTTGTTGGACCGTACCTGGGCTAGGACCTCTTCCCACCGGTGAGTTGTGTCCGCCATTGCTAGCTCTCCGATGTGGAAAACACCACCTTGCCCTCACGCCCCGACTCCGCAGACGCAACCGCTTCATTGGCGTCCGAAACGCGAAAGTACGCCGAAAGGCAGCCGGCAAACCGCTGTTGCAGACCCGTACGGCGAGCCAAGAAACGTAAGTAGGCATCCACATCGCGCAATGTGTATTGCCCACTGCCAATCAGACGAAGGGCCCGGAATGTGATTTTCTCCGGTTGAATCGAAATCGGACCACTCGCTGAGTATTGGCCAGGAATAAAATAACGTCCTCGGGTTCGAAGCAGTTCCAGCCCTTCCGGCACTGCAGCGGGAGAACCGCTCGCTTCGATCACAACATCCGCGCCGTCTCCCCGCCTGACCCGCTTTGCTAAAGACCGGATTGCCGAGACCCGCTCCTCCACCGAGGTGGCCCGATAATCCAAAACCAGCCGAGCGCCAAAATCCCGCGCCAGCCGAAGCCGCACGGGCGACTGGCCCGATCCGATCGCGGCAACCGTGCAACCGGCGGCAGCAGCCCAGGCGATGGCGAACAACCCCACCGGGCCCGTCCCCTGAACCACCACGAGTTCTCCTCTGTCCAATCCCCCTCCATAAGCGCAGGCCCGAATGATCGTAGGACCCGCGCAAGGGAATGCGGCGGCTGCCAGCGCGGAAACGCCGCGGGGGACCTTAACAAGGTTTGCCGCTGGGGAAAAGAGATGCTCGGCATACCCGCCAAAGAAATGAGGGGGAAAATCGGGATTCTTAACATACGTGACACCAAAGCGGAGACAACTTGCAGTCTCACCCCGCACACAATTGAAACACCGTCCGCAGGGAATCGCTACACAAGCGACCGCCAGATCCCCCTTTCGAATCGTTCGCCTTAACCCATCGCAGGGCGGTCGCCGCCCTCCCCATGCCTCGACACGTCCAACAAACTCGTGACCAATAATGAGAGGCGCCGGAACCGGTATACGTCCCTTGAGAATATGAATGTCCGTTCCACAAATGCCGCTCACGACCATCGATAAGCGCACCTCGCCCGGGGACGGCTCAAGGATAGGATATGATCGAATGTCCAACGGTTGCTGGGGACCCCGAAAAACCGCCGCAATTCCCATGCGATTCGCCATGGCCCATTCCTTTGCTATTCGATGAGAAATACCGCAAAACAACAGCTCGGAAGATTCGTAACTGTTGCGGAAAAGCCTGAAGCCGTCCCGGGAGTGGTCCCTGGGATGAGCAGCGGCCGCATTCGGGCGTTCCGTTTCACCGCCAAGGCGCGGCCCTGAACTTCGATCGTCCCTGACGCCGCTTCGCCGCCCAGATTGGTCACAAGCAATAGCGACTGGCCTTGATCATTCTCCCAGAGGCAAGGGTAAAGAACCTCCGTTCCCATGGACACGGCGCGCGTGGGACTATAGGCCGGATTATGAAGGCGAACAATCCGTCCCCTGAGGGAAGCCAGGCTATCCCAGAGCGGCTTGATGAAAGCCACCCGCTCGGCAAACGACACGCCCGGTTCCAGAAAGGGATGGCTCGCCATGCCAAAAGCGGCGCAAATAGCCGCCGCTTTGGGACTACTGAACAGAATCCGGTCAGGCAAATTGCCTGAAATCAGATGCCCGCCCATGCAGTCGAGTCCTGCAAAATAGGCCGTGGATTCCGGATGACTCAGAAGTTCATCGTGCCGAACGGAAAATTCGCCCCCGATCGCCGCATCGAACGCGGCATAACCCAAATAATTGGAGTTGCCCGTGTGGCCGATCAAGGCGCCGCCTGGACCCACTCGATTCCGCAGTGCTTTGGCAAAGTGAAAATAATTATGGGCGGATACATGGAGCGGCGAACACTTGACATAGCCCATGCAAAAGGGGGTGTTCCAGTCCACATAAAGTCCATCCACGTCGGGACGAAGGAATTCTTCAAAGAACGGCGAATACATCTGCCACATCTCGGTTCCCCGGGCGTAAAAGAGGACCCGCATGCCGCGCCGGCGGCATCGGGCCACAAAAGCCCTTAGCCATTTTCGGTCGTTGGGAATATAGTCCGCGATCGGCTCGTTGTTGGATCCGGGATTCCTCATCCAGAATTGGTGGATGATCATGGTATTAGCGCCCAGCGCGGCAGCCTCATCCACCCGGCTCAGTTCCGGATTTCCCTGAAAAAGTTGCGGCGGTTGTTCCGGGATTTGCTTGATCGGCATGGAAATCCAAGGCCAACGGTCTCCCGTTCGCGCATACGGATACATGCAATGGCAAATGCGGCAGCCGAGCAAGGTATTCCGCACCGTGGGGTCGGCATCGGGAGCACTTTCCGTTCGTGCGCGACCCATGAGAAAGGCCCAACGATTGCGATAGCGGTGGGGCCCCGTTACGCGGAGCGTATTGCCTTCGTGGAAATGCCAGGCCAATTGGAATTTTCCGCCGTCCGACGTGACCGTCGTGCAGGTTTCAGCGGAAGGACCATCACGATATTCAGTCCAATCTTCCAAAATAAACTCTAGCCGATTGGAGAAAAAGCGCGTGTTCTCCCACCCAAGATCCAGCGAAACATAGGGGAGCAGTTCCCGAATGTTTTCGCCGTTTGTCAATTCACGAAAGAGGGAAAAACCGACAAAAGCATGAATGGTCGAAAAATCCTTTTTGTATTTCGGCTCTCGGCTGTAATAGCCCCATCGCGCACGGGATACCCCGGCCGGATGGACTTCGACCAAAAGGCCGATCCGCTCAATCTCCACCGAGACACCAGAAGGAACCGAAACGGCGAGATTAACAAAAACCGCCCCCTCTTCATGAATTTCATACTCCTGAATGACCTCGAGCCGGCCGTCGGCAAGAACCGCTCGGGTTGAGAGGACCAAATAGTCCTCCAGACGCTTGACGACGCGCATTTCCGCACGGCCGTCGGAAAGACGGATCGTACGGCCGCCCACGACCGCAACAAGGTCCGCCAAAACGCCCCGTTCAGGCACGAGAGGTCTGGTTTCAAGGGCATTATGGACCGCACAATCAGTCAGAACTCCACCGCGTGCTGCATCCCAGATCAGTCGTCCGGCGCCTGTTTCGACGGTGAATGTGCTGCCGTGTTTCCGAGTTTTCAGCATGACCTTCCCTTTGCAAACAAGAATTGATTGAAAACTACCACACCCGCCTAGTGCCATCAAGGAAAAGGACCGCTTCCATCGGTTTGATCCGACCAATCCATGCGGCGCAGACTTGAATCGGACGCCGCAATCGGGTATAGAAGAGAAAAAAGGTTCGATCGTGGTGCGAAAGGGAATCATTTTGGCCGGCGGAGCGGGGACTCGGCTTTACCCCGCTACTCAGGTCGTTTGCAAACAACTCCTGCCTGTCTATGATAAGCCGATGATTTATTATCCCCTCTCGACCCTCCTCCTTGCCGGGATCCGAAACATCCTGATCATCTCCACCCCGGAAGCGACTCCGGTGTTTCAGCGTCTTCTGGGGGACGGCGGCCACCTCGGTGTGCGTTTTTCCTATTGCATCCAGGAAAAACCGAACGGAATCGCCCAGGCGTTCATCCTCGGACGTGAATTCATCGGAGCCGATCCCGTCTGCCTGATTCTCGGCGACAACATCTTTCACGGCGACGGATTGGCGCGCCTCCTACAGGAAACGTCAGAACAACGTGGCGCCACCATTTTTGGCTACCCGGTAAAGGACCCCCAGCGTTACGGCGTCGTGGCCTTCGATGCGCAGGGACGGGTTTGCGCGATCGAGGAAAAGCCGGCTCAACCCAAGTCGCGATATGCGGTCGTCGGCCTCTACTTCTATGACGCTGACGTGGTGGAAATCGCCGCGTCGCTTTGTCCCTCCGCCCGCGGCGAATACGAAATCACCGATGTGAATGCCCGGTACCTTCAGGAGGGCCGTCTCCGGATTCGCCTTCTGGGCCGAGGGTACGCTTGGTTGGACACCGGAACCCATGACGCATTGGCCGATGCCACGGCCTATGTCAAAGCCATCGAGGACCGAACCGGTCTCAAAATCGCCTGCCTCGAAGAAATCGCCTGGCGAATGGGATTCATCAGCCAAGCCCAACTGGCGGTTGCAGCCGAGCGTTACCGCGCCTCCGAATACGGCCGCTATCTCAAACGACTGATCGAACAACCCCATGACGATTCGCCCCTTTCGCCATGCGGATCCTGATCACGGGTGGCAACGGAATGCTCGGCCGCGAACTCGTTCGCGCGCTGGCGGTCTCCCATACCCTTCGCATAGCGGATCTTCCCGAAACAGACATCACCCAGGTCTCGGATTGCTTCGCCAAAATTCGAGACTTTCGACCGGAGGTCATTCTTCATGCCGCCGCCGCAACAGATGTGGATGGTTGCGAATCGGAACCTGACCGCGCCTTCCGCGTGAACGCCGTCGGCAGCGCCAACGTCGCCCATGCGGCTGAACGACTCGGCGCGCGACTGATCGCCTTTTCGACGGATTACGTCTTCGACGGAACCGCCCCACGCCCCTACCATGAATGGGACACGCCGGCCCCCCGGACCGTCTATGGCGCCAGTAAACTCGCGGGAGAAGAAGCCATCCGCATCCATTGCCCCAATCACGTGATTTTGCGAATCGCTTGGCTGTACGGTCCCGGAGGTCCCAGCTTTCTCCACACGATTCTCGGCAAAGCCCGCCATCCCGGCCCCCCTCTCCGTGTGGTCAACGATCAGTGGGGTAACCCCACATCGACCCGTGCCGTCGCAGAACTCGTGGTCCGCCTTCTCGATCAGCCCGTCGCCGGCCTTTTTCACGCTTCCTGTGAAGGAGAGGCCACATGGTTCGAATTCGCGCGCACCGCGATCGCCTTTGTCGGCATCCAAAGGGAAATTCTCCCTTGCACAACAGCCGAATTCCACCGACCCGCGCCCCGCCCCGCCAATTCCCGGTTAGAAAAACGGCGCCTACGTCTCCATGGCTTTCCGCCCATGCCGGACTGGCGCGATGAACTGGCCTGTTTTCTTCGGCACTACCCTGATCTCTGAAAGGACCCGGCATGCCCTTTCAATTTGAATCGCTTCCCCTTGCCGATGCCCGGTTGATCATCCCTCGGCTGTTCACGGATGCACGCGGCGTTTTCTTCGAAACCTTCAAGGAATCGGAGTTCTTCGCCCAGGGAATTCACGGCCCCTTTCGCCAGGAAAACCAGTCTCGATCGATCCGCCACGTTCTACGCGGCCTCCATTTTCAGCGGCCTCCTTACGCACAGGCGAAGTTGATCCGGGTCCTAAAAGGAACCATATACGACGTGTTTGTCGACCTTCGACCCCGCTCGCCGACGTTCGGCAAGTGGTTCGGCATTACCCTTTCCGGTGATTCGCCCCGTCTGCTCTATGTGCCGGAAGGGTTCGCGCACGGCTTTGTTACGTTGAGCGACGAAGCCGAAGTCCTTTATCGAACCACCGCCGAGTATCGGCCGGAGGCCGAAGGAGGCATCCGATGGAACGACCCTGACCTGGCGATTGCCTGGCCGGTATCCGAACCTCTCCTTTCGGCACGCGATGCCGAGTTGCCCCTATTCCGAGAATTTCGATCCACGCTCTTTTAGGGAGTCCCGCGCGACACGGCTTCCATCAGCACCTGTTCGAGGCGGCGGACGCTCTCCTCCCAAGAAAGAACGGAGCGGCGGCGCACCCCCTCAGCGAGCCTTGCCCGAAGCGTTGGATTCCGCGCCAATTCGCAAAGTCCTTGCCCAAGATCCCTCACCAGCCAGGCGTCCATCCCATGCGTAAACACATGCTCCATCCTTCCCCGTAACCCCAGAATGGAACGACCGGCCCGCACATACTCCTGAAGCTTAAAATTGCTGTCTTGGTCCGACGGGTTGACGAGAATGTCGGCTTGCCGTAACACGGCAGGCACTTCTTCCGGCGGCACCCGTCCCGTAAACCGCACGTTGCCAGGAGCTCGTTTCTTTAATTCTCGGTTGACATCTCCGATAAGAAAAAGTGTTGCGTCCGGACATTGACGCATGGCCCTCATGAGTCGTCCCATTCCCTTGTACCAGGATTGATCCCCGAGATAGACCACCTTCACGCCAGGCGCGTCAAGGCAAAGGGACGTTTCCCGCTCCTCCCCATGCACGCCATGGGGAATATAATGAGCGGAAACGCCCCAGCGACGCGCCCGATATACATTGTATGCGCTCACACTGGTCACACGGTCGGCCCATTGAACACTGAGCCGCTCCAAGGGCCACGCCAGCAAAAAGGGAATACGACTCTGTTCGGCATAATAGTCATCCCAGGCATGAACAACGGGGGACTTCAACCACCTCCTCCGGCGCCACACGGCGGCCAACAGGGCGCCGGCGTGTTGCGCGAGAATGACGTCCGGATTCCACATCCGGACATCGGCCAGAAATCGCCCAGGATGTCGGCAATCGGAACGGGTCCAAAAACGAACGACATGACCGAATTGCTCAAGAAAGTGAAGATACGCAAACGTCCCACGCGGCATCCGTTCGTATGTGTACGAGGGATCAGCAAAGGTCAAGAGTGCGCAACGCATGGCCTTTCAGCAGGTTTCTTGAAGGAACGTGACGTCCCGCACCTTCCGAAAAAGGGCGTTCTGCCCCATGGGCATTATCCCATAGTAGGTCTGATCCCACCCCATCGCAACAGGCTCAAACCCATGATCCCGCATAACATTTCGAAGCGACTTCCGTGTGTAAAAGCGGATATGCCCGCCGCCCACATCGAAACAGCGTTCGAAGGCGAATAGCGCGACTAAAACCTTCTTCAGGAGATTGAAGTCGGTGGTGTACACCGCCACGAAACCGTCCGGCTTCAGAACCCGGTTGAATTCGTTGAGCGCGCGGTGGGTATCGTAAAGATGTTCCAGAACGGCCAGGGCAACAAGTGCATCACAGGATCCAGAGGGAACCATCGCCATGTCCTCGGCAAAGCCCACATGGATCTCCGCGTGAGGAAAGCGCCGGCGGGCCTCTTCCGCCGCAATCGGACTCGGCTCGACGCCGATTAAACGGTTCACACCGGGAATGGTAGCCAGATATTGAAGCGTCAACCCGATTCCGCATCCCACATCCAAAACGACGGCGGGTGATGAGCCGTTTTCGACCAACATCCGCAACGCCCCCTGATCGCGCCAATGCGCATCGGGACGGCAGGGCTCCTTCTCCATTCGCCTTTTCCAGTGGCGGTCGTAGTATTCGGCAATCGATGGAAGCGTCATGGAAGCAGCGATCCTTTCTCAAACGCTAAGCGCCGCGCCAATAGCCATCGGCGGAGATATTCATGGAACAGCCTCGCCGCAAATCCCCACATCCAGGGGGATAACCAGCCCGCCGGGTTGCCAACCGCCCCAATTTGCCGGTACCGTCGCCATCGCCCGCGGTCTCCTTTCAACCTCCAAACCAGCGCGAGAATCTGATAAACCGCCAGCGGTTCGCGAAGGAGGTCCATTCCCACCTCCTGAAGCCGCTCCTGGTAGCGAGCCGCCACTGAACAAAAAATATCGCGCGCCGTCTCCGCGGCCTGAAGATCGCTTTGGCAAACCGATTGACCCCCATGACGACGAAAATAAAAAAGAAGTTCGGGCGTAAAGAACAGCTCCCCTTCGATCAGACCGCGCAGATTCAACTCCACATCGGAATTGTGGGGAAAGCGATCGCAGGGAAATGGGCCGAACCGGTCGAAAAATCGGCGGCGGTAAAGCAAGGAGGCACTGAAGGTCACTCCATAGCACTTCCATCGCCAAAGCCGGCGGACATTCAAGGGAAACGCCGCACACCACGGTTTTCGGTCAAACGCATGCACCATCCAGGGGCTCCCATTGGCGTCCATGATGACGGAACCGGACATGAACAGATCGGCGGTCGCAGGCGCTTCCGCCAACCGCCGTTGCCACACCGCATGCCAATCCGACGCCAACAGATCGTCGGAGTGCAGAAACGTGATGACCTCAGCCGTCGCAAGTTCCAAACAACGGTTCAGATTCCCACCGATTCCCCGATTGCGGTCATTGCGAAGAAAGCGGACGGTTGGATAACGAGCCGCCAAGTCCGAAAGATCGTAAGGAGAGGCGTCGTCCACCACGGTCACCGACTCGATGGGCAGCGTCTGGCGGGCGACCGATCGGAGGCACTGATCTACCAGGGCCGGGGGATGGTAGGCCGGGATAAATACGTCAATCTTCACGCGCTGTTCTCCGGGCACTCGGCAGCGTGGAGGGGAACGGCGTACAGGCCATCCGCCATCCGTCCCTCCAACCTTTAACGGCCAATGGGATGAGTTCCGTCTGCCGGTTGCGAATGAGAAGAAGCAAATGATACCAAAGGAAGAGAGGGGACCAGAAGGCAAAAAACAGCGGCAGACGCCAAGGACCCGCATAGCGACGCATGAACAGAATTCGATTGCGGACTGCGTAGTAAAGCAAGTCGGGATTCTCGCCTCGGCAGGCGCGGTCGCCTTTCGTTTTTTGAAACGGAATCCGGTGCCAGGTCTTTGCGCGCGGAAACAGCGCACACCGATATCCCCGCCGGCGAAGCCGTTCCGCGAGATCGGACTCTTCATAATGCATGGGAAAGAGGGGGTCGAAACCTCCCACGTCGCGAAAAAGATTCCCCTCAATCATCATCACGTTGGGAATATGTCCCACCTCGACATAGGGCACCCCCGCCCATTGTCCCCCATCCCGTTCCCCCTGCCCTTTCCAATAAGTCCGACTGCTCCAGAGACCAATATCGCCCCACGTCCAACACAGTCGGTCCGGATGATCCCAATGATACATGAAGGGACCGGCAAGACCGATCCGTTCGGCCGAATGCGTCTGCATACTCTCGACAAGAATTCGCGCCATATCCGGCGCGACAACATTATCGCTGTCCACAAACAGGAGATAGCGGCCGCGCGCTTGGGCGGCCCCCAGGTTCCTTCCTCCGCCCGCAAACAGATTGACCGCGCTGCGCAACAACCGTACCCGTTCCCCGAATCGCGCGGCCACCGCATCAGCCGTCCCATCGCGCGAGGCATTGTCTACCACAATCACCTCGACCGGCACCTGTTGGGAACAGAGAAGAGAATCCACACAGGCCAGCGTTTCTTCCCGTCGGTTAAAGGCCGGCACCACGGCGGAAATAATGGGTGGCGCGGACGGTATCGTTCCTTTCACGTCCAAGCGCCCTCCTTCCAGCCCCTAAGCCAGGATTCCAACAAAAAGAATTTCCACACCAAAAATTCTTTCTGCTTGTCAAACGGCGAGTAGAGCACCGAACGAAACTCCACCATTCGTTCCAATTGCCGGCGGGAAAAATACTGCCGTGCCACGCTGGTGGGATCCAAGAGGCGATCCCTGACCTTGTCCAGGTTCGCCTTGAGAATTTCGGCAACGGGCACAAGAAATCCCCGTTTTTTACGTCTGACCGTCTCAGGGGGAAGATACTGGGCGGCCAAGGCTCGCAGAATATACTTCTCAGTCGCCTCAGAAAAATGAAACCAGCGGCCCCGTATCTTGTAAGAAGCGGGCAGACTGTAGGCGAATTCGGCCAGCAGGTGATCCAAAAAGGGAACGCGCGCTTCCAAGCCGCGCGAGGACATCGCCTTGTCGGTTTTCATGTTAAAATGATTCGGCAACTGAACCGTAATCTCGTGCCACCCGACTTGCCGACAGATATCCGTCTCGCCGGATTCATGAAAGGACTGGAGGACCGTTCGAACGTCCTGGCCCCGTGCCCATCCCGGCAGCATCCGGGTCATGCCATAATACATGAGAACAGCACGGACGGCCGCCGGAAGCGTCCGCCAGGGATGCTGGCAAAGCCCATACCAGGAATAGCCGGCAAAAAGTTCGTCGGCCCCATCGCCGAACAACAGCACTTTAATGCCACGCTCCCGGATTTTCTCGGCGAGCAATACCAACGTGAAAACGCCTCCGTCAAAGGAGGTCAAATCGTCAAACACCGGGACGATCTCATCAAACCGACGGTTCACTTCGGCCGCATCAATAAAGATCGGATGATGTCGGCTGCCGAGATGCTGGGCGACGCGGGCAGCCGCATCCGCTTCGTTGAGAACATGGTCGAACGTGGCCGTGTAGGTATCAATCGAACGCCCGCCTCGCGCGGCCAAAGCAGCCGTAAGCGAGGAGTCGAGCCCGCCAGAGAGCAAAACCCCCACCGGCACATCGGCGTTCAACGTCCAGGCCACACTCTGCGATAGCCGCGCTTCACACTCCTCCACCGCTTGCGAAAAGGAAAGTGCCGCCACCCGTGGATCCGTGCGAAGGCGCCAAAAGACCCGCTGCGAACAATCTCCATTCGCCTGGCGGATGAGAAGAGTCCCCGGCGGCAGCTTGTTTACGCCGCGCAGCACGGTACCTTCCCGGTCGGGCAGGTATTGAAAACGGAGCATTCGATCCAGCCGCTCGGAATCCAACGAAAATGACCAAAACGTAGGAGGGAGGGCGCGGAAGGCGCGGGCCTCGGATGCAAAGGCAAACCCCCCCGCCGACTGAAGCAGATAGAGCGGTTTGATGCCGAGAGGGTCCCGGGCCAGCACAAGGGTTCCGGTATCGCGTCGATAAAGCGCCACGGCATACATGCCGCGAAGTCGAGGAAATACCGCTTCGCCCCATTCCTCGTAGCCATGGAGAACCGTCTCCACATCGGTCCTCGAACGAAAACGATGGCCGGCCCGCTCCAGTTCCGCCCGCAATTCGCGATAATTGTAAATTTCACCATTGACCAGCAAGGCGATTTGTTCAGTCTCGTTCCATATCGGTTGTCGCCCCAATGGGGATAAGTCGATAATGCTGAGCCGTGTATGTTGAAATGCGGCGTTGCGCAGTGGATCGGCAAAGAAACCTTCGTCATCGGGCCCCCGATGGCGCAGGCAACGCCCGATCGCGGCCGCAAGAGCGGCCGCTTGATGAGGGGGATTTGCCAGAACACCCGCGATACCGCACATCAGTCCGCCTCCTGCCAGCCGTAGGCGTGAAGAACATCCGAAACGTTCGCGGCCGAAAAGCGTTCTTCCGCGAACCGTCGGGCGCGGGTTCGGACGTTCGTCTCCCCTTCCCGCATTAGTCGTTCCCGCCATTGGTCAAGTGCGTGTTCCACCGTTTCGATCGAAGGATGGACATAAATCGCCAATTCTCCTCTTATGACGGCTCTAATGCCTTCCATGTCGGGAAGAATGACGGGAAGGCCACAGGCGATTGCCTCAACGGCCGTTCGGGGAAAACCCTCGCGTTGCGAGGGAAGCACAAACACATCGGCCGCCCCATAGCAGGGAGCAAGTTCGGCGTTGTCTCGGTACCCCGCGAAATGAAAATTCGGCAGGCGTTGTGCAGCATTTCGGACCTCCTCCTCCAGCTCGCCGGTTCCCACCACCAGAAAATGAACGTCGGGACGGCGCGCGGCCAATTCCCAAAGAATCGGAAGCCCTTTGATCGGCTTAAGACGGCCGACAAAAACGGCCACGAAGGCATCCTCCGGGATTCCGAACGAACGGCGTGCTGCTGTGCGATCCGGGAACGGATGGAACCGCTCGAGGTCCACCCACGTCGGAGGGGTCGTAATCCGGCCCCGCGGCACTCCAATGGCAGCCAGTTCGGCAGCGGATTCTTCCGAGACAGCAATGATACGGTGCGCCCCTTTTAAAATCCAGGCCACCGCCTTGGCAATCCTTGTGCCGGGAACGAAACGATAGACGGAATGGGTGCTGACCACGAACGGAATGCCGGAAATCGCCGAAAGAAGCCGGGCCGCCGCCGCCGCATTAAATCCGGCCGCATGGATAATGTCAAAACGCCGACAGCGTGGAAGAAAATAAAGGGCAGAGCGGATCAGAAGCCATGGAACCAGATAGAGCGCCTGCAAAAAAGGGCGACGTTCGAGACGATGAAAAAGGTCGTGCCCAAACCATGCGATTCGGCGGATTTCAACGTTCCCGTCGCGTTCAACACCCAGTCCCCTCGAGTCCGTGACGATGGGCTGATAGGTATAGACCACGACCCGATGACCGCGATCCGCCAGGGTTCTCGCCAACAAATCGAGCCGGGTTTCAACCCCTCCCACTTCGGGGCGATAGGAGATCGTCAAAAGGAAAACGCAACGCGGCCTCGGGACGCCTCGCAATGCGCGCCAAAACGCGACTCCCACAAGCAACTTCAAGAGCCAGACTCCCAGCAGAAGATGAGGACGCGCGACGGCTCGGCGCCATTTTCCGTTCTCAACAAAAACCGTCCAAAACCGGTAGCGAAGTCCCATCTGACGGCGACATCGCTCATCCCAGTTCCATTTCTCAAGATACCGCCCGAAATTCCGCCCGTAGTAGGCTTTCTTTGCCAAAAATCGCCGAAGCGAGAAAACGCCTTCATCATGTTCCAACGCGCCACGCGTCAACTCGGTCCTCGCACCGGCCGCCAGCAGCCGCCGATCGAGATCCCAGTCCTCGCCGGCATACAATTCTTCATCGTAGCCGCCCACCCGGAGGAAAAGATCCCGCCGAATCACTCGGATCCCGTCCACGCACGTCGCATCGTAAAAAGATCGCTCGAAATTCCGGACGGCGACCCAAAATCCTTTACCCACCATCCGTTCCCGAACATAGAGAGCATCGGGAGGATCCGGTCGTCGAAGACATGACAGGATCTCCTCGAGGGTGGGCGCCGGAACCCGCATATCGGCATCCACGAAAAACAAATAGTCTCCTCGAGCCTCCCGCGCGCCTCGATTTCGTTGAGCGCTGCGCTCAGGTCCTTGAACCAATACCCGCGCACCACAAGCCGCCGCCCGTTCCGCCGTCTCGTCCACCGAGGAATTGTCCACGACGATGAGTTCGGCTTCGCCCCCGCTGACCAGCGGCTGAAAAGCGCGCAGGCACGCCTCAATCCGAGGAGCCTCATTGCGGGTCGGAATAATAATACTCAAGCGCATAGGAGTGCACGGTAGATATCCTTCAGAATGGCCGGAACATCCCAGGTCAGACGCCATTCCGGATAATGCGTACGAAACTTGTTAACGTTGCTCACCCACCAGATATGGTCGCCGATCCGATTTTGTTCGCTATAGCGGATGTTCATGGGACGACCGACGATGGATTCACAAATCGCGATTGCCTCGCGCATGGAACAGTGGCTGAATCGGCTTCCTCCCATGTTGTAAACCTCTCCAGGCCGCGGCGCACGCCGAAATGCCTCAAAGGCCGCCACCAGATCCGTACAGTGGATGTTATCGCGAACCTGCTTCCCTTTGTAACCATGGATGACATACTCGCGCCCTGTCACGGCGCACTTCATCAGATAAGAAAGGAATCCGTGCTGGGGCGCGCCGGCATGACCCGGCCCGGTCAGACAACCGCCCCGAAACACCCCCGCCGCCAATCCAAAATAACGCCCGTACTCCTGAACGAGCAAATCCGCCGCCGTTTTGGAAACCCCGAAAAGACTGTGCGTTGTCTGATCGAGGGACATGGTTTCATCAATTCCATGTTCCGCAAAGGGATGGCCCGGATCGAGTTCCCAACGTGTTTCCTGTTCGACAAGCGGCAGGCGGTTGGGTGTATCCCCATAGACCTTGTTGGTCGAGGTGAAAAGGAAGACCGCATGGGAGGCAAACCGCCGTGTGGCTTCCAGAAGCACAAGAGTGCCGTTCGCATTAACGGTGAAATCCGTCTCAGGATCGGTTGCCGCCCAATCGTGGGAAGGCTGAGCCGCAGTGTGAACAACCAACCGGATGTCGGCCCCGTATTCCTCGAAAATACGCCGGACAGCGCCTCCATCCCGTATGTCCGCCTCAAGATGGCGATACTGTTGGAAGTCCGCCGCCAAGTGCTCCCAGTGTCGGCGCGTCGAAGCCTCCGGTCCAAAATACTGCGAACGCATGTCATTGTCAATCCCCACCACATTCCAGCCTTTTTCCAAATAGAATTGCGCGGTTGCGTGGCCAACCAAGCCGCCGGACCCCGTGACAATGGCAGTACTCATTTCGACGCTTCCTTCACTTCATGATCCAACACCTCGGCCAGAAGGGACCGGTTCGATGCGATCCAGCGTACCGTATCCCGCACGGTGTCCGCTACGGAATACCGCGGGTGCCATCCGAACGCCTCTTCTGTCGCACGGGAATCCAGCACGATCCATGGCGCATCACCGGGTCGGACCACAGGATCTTCGCTTATGGGCACGGCGTTCCCGCTGTCCTGCGCGCACAATCGCGTCAGTTCCCGAAGCCCGATCGCTCGATCTCGTCCTCCACCGATAAGATAAAGATGGCCGGTAAGGGAAATCGGATGCCGGGCTTGCCGAAGAATCAAGTCGGCGAAGTCCTGAATATGCAGAATATCCCGCACCTGCCGGCCCCCATAACCGAGATAGGAAAGAGGCCGCTGAAACACATGGCGGGCGGCCCATAGCGCGACAATCCCCTGGTCCGTCCGTCCCATCTGCCACGGACCGGCCAGTACGCTGCACCGATCAATGACCGCATCGAGACCAAACTGCTCGGCATACTCGCCCACCATGACTTCGGAGGCGTACTTGGTGGCCCCGTATAGGGTTCGAGCCCCTTCCATCGGAAAGCCGCGCCCAATGCCGTATTCCGAAACGCCTGAGAACGGGCGCGTGGAATCCAGCTCCAGCCGATCAGCGGTCTCGCGCAGGGGAATGGCACGAAGCGCACCGACAGGATACACACGGCTGGAGGAAAGAAAGATCAGACGGCCGCCGCGGATCCGGCACCACTCCAGAAGGTTAAGCGTGCCGACAAGGTTGGTGCCCACTACATACTCCACACCGCTCCCGGTCGAACCCGCCATCACGGAAGGTTCCGCAGCGGCATCAATCACCAGATCACACGGGGGAAGATCTTGCCAAATCCTTTCGTCCCGGACGTCGCCTTCCCGAATCTCAATTCCTGCGGCTTGAAGCCGCGGAATGTTCAGACGGGCGCCTCGCCGGTAAAAATTGTCGAGGGCGATGATTCGAAGGCCGCTGAGATTCTGCCGTAAATGAAGCGCGAGGGAACTGCCGACGAATCCACACCCGCCGGTGATCAGACATTTTCGAAGATCCACGTTCCCTCTCCTTTCGGCCGTTTACCCTATCCCAATCTGGTTGCAGATTCAACGCAAAAGCCAGCTCCAAGCGCGCACATCGTTGCCTGGTCCCAAAGCCGAACCCCTGTTTCTGGGACTCCCGCTCGGGACCTATTTCCGGCTCGGTCAGGGAATCGGCAGACCCTAGGGTAATACCCCAGTGCAAACAGTTCCCCGGTTGCGTAATCTCTACAAAGAAGAAACGCCATTCAGAGTCTTCACGGCCTCCATCCGATGAAACACAATCCCGCACGTACCGCTTGGACCCGGCGCTATCGGTCGGCACTGGACCAATCCATGCAGGGCGCCCATAGGCATAATCCGCGCGCCGCGCGGAGTTTGGGACGCGAGGCCGTGAGCCTCGGATTGGAAACCATGGATCTCGTGCGAATTCATGGGCAAACCGTGGCCGCCCAGATTGCCCGCCATCCTTTCTCGGGGAGTTTGGGGGAATGGATACACCGGGCGGATACCTTCTTCGCGAAAACCCTTGCGCCCATCGAAACCTTAAATCAGACAACGGCAAAAATGACCGCCCGTATTCGTTCCTTGAAAAGGGTCCTACGGCAACGCACAAGGGCGGCGGCAGTCACGGCACAACGCCATAAGAAGAGTATCCGCCGACGCCAGGCGTCCGAAGCCGCCCTTGAAAGAAGCAAACTTCAGGAGACAAAACGACGGGCCGAGATGCGGCGCCTCCAGACGGATTGGCGGCAAAGGATCGGTAACATGTTCGCCGCGCAGGAGGAGGAAGAGGATAAAACAAGCCGCATCGTGTTCAACGGTCTTTTCCAAACCTTGCTGGGCATCCAAGTCCGCCTTTTGGCTCTTGAGAAAAGGGTTGTCGCTAACGCAGCGATTGGCCAAAAAGAGATTGACAGAACAGAAGGCCTAATCAAGCATATTACGCACACTCTACATGGTCAGACAAATCCATTCCAAAAGAATCCTCACCCGTAAAAAGAATCCCTTGCTGACAGCATATCGAACGGCGCTGAGTCGCTATGTGAAGGAGGGAACCGACGCGAGATTGCAACCGGCCCAAAGGTTGGGACGTCGTGCGTTGGGAGGTGGATGGACAACCGTGGACCTGGTCCGAATGCATGCGACAGCGGTAGGGTCGGCTGTGGATGCGTTGCCCGTTGCCAGGACCGCCACAGGCATGAAGCTTCTTGCCCGGCGCGCGCAAAGATTTTTGCTCCATACCGTTCGCCCCATGGAAGTGACGCATCACAGGGCGATGAAGGCGGCGGTCCGATTGCGTATGTTGCACAAGACCCTCGCCCAACGTACCCGCGAACTGTCGGCATCCAAACAAAAATTGAGACAGGAAATTGTCCGGCACATGGACGTGAAGAAATCCCTCCGCACGACCGAACGGCGCTCCAACGCGCTGTTGCTGCAGGCGCGCCAGATGGAAAAACAACTGCGCCATCTCTCCCGCCAGATCCTCTTCGCCCAGGAGGAAGAGCGAAAAAGGGTCAGCCGCGAGCTTCACGACGTAGTCGCCCAAATGCTCACCAGCATCAACGCCCGCTTGGCGGCCCTCAAAAAGGAAGCGGCAGTATCCACAAAAGGAATACGCCGGAAAATCTCCGACACGCAGCGGCTGGTGGCGCAATCGGTGGATATCGTCCACCGGTTCGCCCGCGTGTTACGACCGGCCGTACTGGACGATTTGGGTCTCCTGCCTGCGTTGAATTCTTACCTGAAGAATTTTGCCAAGGAAACCGGCATTCGCGTTCATTTGACCGCGTCAAACGGCATCGAGGCGTTGAGTAATGTCAAACGCACGGCCCTCTTTCGCGTGGCTCAGGAAGCGCTAGCCAACGTAACAAGCCATGCGCAGGCCAGCCGAGTAGATGTGACCGTCGAAAGGCTTCCGCGCGCCGTTCGGATGAGTATCCACGACAATGGCAAATCGTTCGAGGCCGATCGGATGTCGCGCACCGGATGGGGAAACCATCTGGGTCTGCTGGGCATGCGGGAACGCCTGGAAATGGTGGGGGGCGCCTTCGCTATCGAGTCCGTAGCCGGCCACGGCACAACCATTCATGCACAGGTTCCTCTCCATAACGGTGGCCGGGGACCGCAACGGTCATGAAAAAAAAACCACGAATCACCGTCCTGATCGCCGAAGATCATGAGATCGTTCGGGAGGGACTGCGGAATCTCTTGAACGCGGAAACTGATTTTGAAGTGATCGGCGAAGCGGGCACCGGGCGCCAAGCGGTGGAAATGGCCCGGAAACTTCATCCTGACGTGGTCGTCATGGATATCGCAATGCCTCTCCTCAACGGTTTAGAAGCCACACGCCAAATCCGCCAGACTGTACCGGGCATCAAGGTCCTCGTTCTTTCCGCCCATTCCGACGACGCTTATGTCCAAAAGGTCACGGCGTTGGGCGCGTCAGGATATTTGATCAAACAAACATCGTTCCGTTTTTTGTCGGAAGCGATCCGGGCTGTTTGCCAGGGGCGAACATTCTTCAGCCCCTCGATTGCCGGGGCCATGCAGCACCGATCCCCGGCAGCGGCCGATCGCAAGGGGCGAACACGGAGCCTACCCTGCTCCCTGTCTTCCCGGGAAATGGAGGTTCTGCAGCGCATTGCTGAAGGTGGCGCCAATAAGCAAATTGCGGCAGAACTGGGAATCAGCATCAAAACCGTGGAAAAGCACCGTGCCTCCCTAATGCGCAAACTGGATATCCACGATACGGCGGGGCTCACCCGCTATGCCATCGCCGCCGGCATCATTGAGAGCCGCATCTCCGTGATAATCCGATAACCCCCCCGATTTCCCTCGAACCTCCGTACATCCCCATGCTTTCCCCACGATCACGTAATCCCGCCGCCGAGCCGCCTGTGGGGCATTGATCGGGTAGGGTTACACCCCATTGCACGCGTCCTCCCGATTCTATACGATTATGTTAATAAAAACCCCCAGACCCATCCGGAGAAATGCGCAATCGAGCGACGAAACCAGATGGGAGGATGCTTCATGAAACAGTACGCGCTGATTCCCACGATCAAGGGGATTGGAACGTTGGCGGTATTAGTTGTCGCCATCGTCCTGATCCTGCAAAACACTGAACCGATTGTCACGCGGTTGCTTTTCGTAACGATCCGCCTGCCGTTGGCAATTCTCCTGGCCCTAACATGGCTGGTCGGATTGATCGGCGGTATTATTGCAATTCTAAACGTCGGAAGCCCTTCCAAAAAGCAAACGAAAGAGGACGCGGCCGCATGAAGGTACTGCTGATCTATCCCGAGTTTCCGGACACGTTCTGGAGTTTCAAACACGCCCTGCCCTTCGTCGGTAAGAAATCCGCTTTGCCACCACTGGGGTTACTCACCGTTGCAGCGCTGTTACCCCCCGAGTGGACACTGCGGCTTGTGGATACGAACGTGCGCCATTTGACGGCAGACGATCTCGCCTGGGCGGACTACGCCTTAATCAGCGCGATGATTGTGCAACGCAAATCGGCGCACCAGATCGTGTCCCAGTGCAAGGCGGCAGGACTTCCGGTCGTTGCTGGCGGCCCGTTATTTCAGAGCGAGCACGCGCAGTTCGAAACAGTAGACCATTTCATACTGAATGAGGCGGAACTCACGCTACCCCCGTTCCTGGCCGACCTCGAGCGAGGGTGCCCCCAACGGGTATACTCGACTTCGGACTTTGCGGATTTGCACCATTCGCCCGTTCCCAGGTGGGATTTATTGGATCTGAAGCGCTACGCGACCATGGGCATTCAATTTTCTCGCGGCTGCCCCTTCAACTGTGATTTTTGCAACGTCACAGCGATGCTCGGGCACCAAGTGCGCATGAAAGCATCAGCGCAGATCATTGCAGAACTGGATGCCCTTTACGCCCGGGGATGGCGCGGCGACATCTTTTTTGTGGATGACAATTTCATCGGAAACAAGCACTTCCTGAAGACCGACCTCCTGCCCGCGTTGATCGAATGGCAGAAGAAAAGAACGGGGAACATGTTCTTCACGGAAGCCTCCATCAATCTGGCCGATGACGAAAATCTGATGGATCAAATGGTCCATGCAGGTTTTTCCAAGGTCTTCATCGGCATCGAAACACCAGACGACGAAAGTCTGGCCGAATGCCGCAAAATCCAGAATGGTCACCGGGACCTGGTCGCGGACGTTAAGCGGATCCAACGGGCAGGACTAGAGGTGCAAGGGGGGTTCATCGTTGGATTCGATCACGACTCCCCCTCCATTTTTCAGCGGCAAATTGATTTCATTCAGAAAAGCGGGATCGTGACGGCAATGGTCGGCCTGCTGCAAGCGCCCGCCGGAACGAGGCTTTATGATCGGATGAAGAAGGAAGGGCGCTTGTGTGCGGAATCCTCCGGCGACAACGTGGATGGAACGACGAATATCATTCCGGCCATGCGCATGGAAACCTTGAAAGCAGGCTACCGCAGGATCCTCGACCACATCTACGCTCCTGCGCCCTACTATCAGCGCGTTAGAACTTTCCTGCGCGAATATAAGGCGCCCCGCGTTCGGGGACGTCTCCAGTTCTCTCATATTCTCGCCCTCATGCGGTCCGTCATTCGGCTCGGACTCGTCGGTCGCGAGCGTTTGCACTACTGGAAACTCCTGCTGTGGACCCAGTTCTGCCGGCCTCGACTTCTCCCGAATGCGGTCATTTTGGCTATCTACGGATATCACTTTCGGAAAGTCTGCGAAAAGCATGTCGAATAAAGGACCGTGCCAGAACTCTTTCTTCGCGGCCTGTGTTTCCGGTTTCACGGTCTAAAGGAATTCCGATCTCTCAGCCGATTTTGCAACCGTTTGGCACGTCAAACGGCCATTGTCTCGCCAAAACTCAAAAAGGTCGCGCTGATCCCGGCCATGCGAAGGGCACGGCGTTTGGGAACCGCCTGTTCGAAAACCAGAAGAACACGTCCTCACGGAGCAATCAGGAAATCATCTGAATTGGAACCGGACGAACGACTTGTCAAGTCGCTTACCAGTAAATATAATTGACAAACACGCGGCGATCCGCCGCCGGCAGCTTCTCGACATCCGGAATAATGTAACGATTGTCCAGAGAATCGAGGAGCACTTTCCCTGTTTCGCCATAATCTTCGGCGCGATCATGACGCCACTGCATGACGAATCTTTCCCGCCCCTGCCCGGTCGTTACATCGAAAAAGAGTAGGCCGTAATTGCATTCGATGGAATGAATTCGGTGGATCACCCGCTCGTAGTATTGTCTGACCAGACTTTCCCGGACGGCCTGACGAACGGCCTCGGGAAAAACCAAAAGGTCCTCGATAACCCCGATCTCCTGGTCTTGATCCCGCTCATCGGTATAGCGGAGTGAAATATACCGGTCAGGATGGGAGATGGGAAACATCAGAACCGCCCGCACCCCCCGATAGAGCCCTCCGCCTTCGACATGACAGTGAAGGAGGGAAAACGAACCTTCGAAAATGCGTGTATTGTCGGGCGTCAATCGGCGATACCCTGTTTGCCGGAGAGTTTCGTCGCCTGGAAATGGAACGGACGTACGCTGTTGCGCATCAGCCATCATGTCCACCCTCCAATCGGGAAAGTTCGGTCTGAATCCTCACCAACTTGGAATAGATTCCCTCGCGCGCCAGCAGTTCTTCATGAGTCCCTTCCTCAACAATTCGACCGTCATCCATGACAAAAATCCGGTCAGCGTTTTTGAGGGTCGAAAGACGGTGGGCGATCGCAAGGGTGGTCCTTCCTTTGCAAAGATTCATTAACGCTTTCTGGATTTCAAGTTCCGACTCGGTGTCCACCGAACTGGTTGCCTCGTCCAAAATCAAAATCCGCGGATCGCAAAGAAGGGCCCGCGCAATGCTGATGCGCTGACGCTCCCCGCCGGAGAGGCCGGACCCATTTTCGCCCAGTTTCATGTCATAGCCGTTGGGGCGACGGGCAATGAAATCATGCGCATTAGCCGCCTTGGCGGCATCCATGATCGCCGAGGGAGGCGCGTCGGGGCGGCCATAGGCGATGTTTTCCGCAATGGACGCACGGAAAAGAAACGGTTCCTGAAGTACAAGCCCGATATGCCGGTGGAGGTCTTCGGTGGCGATCTTCCGAACGTCCACCCCGTCCAGCAAGACGGATCCCTGCTGCACGTCGTAAAAACGACAGATCACGTTGACCAACGTGGTTTTACCCGACCCTGATTTCCCCACAATTCCCACAAAGCGCCCGGGCTCGATCGTCAGACTGACGTTTTTTAAGATGGGGTGATAGGGATCGTATCCAAAGGTCACATTCCGCAATTCAATGGCGCCTTTCATGGCAGACAATCGCACCGGCCTGGGTTCTTCCGGAAGCATTTGGGAGGAATCGAGCACTTCAAAAACCCGCTGACCGGCCGAGAGAAACCCCGTCACCCAGTTGGAAAACATCGTCAACTGGGAAATGGGACCGTAAAACATTCCCATATATCCGAAAAACGCCATCAGGGTTCCGAGGGTGATGCCTCCTTCCTCGCCGCTGAGTCCTCGCAACACCTTTTCGCCCCCCGCCCACCAGATCAGAAGTCCCCCCAACCCAAACACAAACCCCATGATCGGATTGAAGGTCGCCATGCTCATCTCAACCGACCGGCGCGCCTGTTGCATGTAGCCCGCCGAGGAACTGAACCGGGCGCGTTCCCTCTCCTCTTGGCTAAAGGCTTTGACCAACCGAATACCCTGGAGAAATCCCGTGAGCAGTTGGGCCATCTTGGACTGGCTGTCCCACAACCGGTAATAACGCGGGTAAATGTGCCGCCAGAAGAAGGTCGTTCCCACCATCACAAAGGGAATGGGGAGCAAAACCACAACCGCCAACCTCGTATTCATGAAAAAGAGCACCGTTCCAATCCCCAGCACCAGCAGCAGATTCAGGAGAAATCCGTGCGCAACCTGATGAACGAATCCCTGAAAATAGTCTACATCATACAACACCCGGCTCATCAAATTTCCCGCCGAATGCCGGTTGTAATAATCCACGCTGAGATGCAGCAAGTGGCGGTGCAGCCGCTCGCGCAGCTCCTTCGTGATTCGGGTGCCGATCAAACTGCTGACGCGCCCAATAAAGATGTTCACCCCTTGCCGAATCGCGGATGCTGCAACCAGGCAGGCCAGAATCACCACGAGGATCCCCATTCGGTCGCCGCGCGTCCACGACGCGCTTCCCAGCACCATCCGTTCGAGAAAACCTTGAAACCCGCCATTTGAGTTGCCGGCCAGCATATCCGCTGATTCCGGTTTCAATACATGATCCACCAGATAGCGGGTGAGCTGGGGTGGGATGAGATCCAACATCACCCCCAAAAGCATCATGGAGAGCAACGCAAAAATGCTCAACCAGTAAGGCTGCATCAGGGTTAACGTCCGGGAAAAAATCCCGCGCCGTTTCGCACACCTCGGGCAGCTGGCCCGCAGTCCCGGCAAGGGAAGTCCGCAGACATTGCACCGTGTCTCACTGGGTGCCTTCAAGGCGTCGGGATTCAGTGGCTCGCCCTTTAAAAGCCGTTGGAGTTGGACGACCGCGCGTCCGAACGACTCGCGAAACCCGTTGCTAAAACGAACGACATCCACATACATTTCGTCCAACCGAAGCTGGAGAAACATGCTCCCAACCGTCTGATAGTTGCGAACCTTGGACGCTTTCCGCCACTCGAACGGGCCGCTCAATACCCGAACTTCCAACCGATCGGCCGTAAAAGCCGCCATGCGGTCATGGCCAACAACCAGCCACACTTCGCAGGGACGGCCTCGTAAGTCCATGTCGCTGCGGATGCTGAATAAGCAGTTCTCCCCACTCAGGCCAACGGCCTGCGCAGAGGCGAGAACTGAGGCAGGAATGCTTCCAACCAGAATCTGGGGCCGAGCCGGCTCCTGCGCCGGCGCACCCTTGGCAAACAGTTTCATAAATGAGCGGCAAAGCCGACGCCGCTCCCATTTCTCCTCTTCCACATGCGGATTCGTACTATATCGAAAACCGAAGGAATTGGGCAACAGGTTTTCTTCCGTATGTCGTTCAGTCCCTGGCATCCAGCCATTGCTGGACTTCTTCCACAAGTGCCGAAGCGATCTGCGCTTCCGGGACACGTCGAACGGGCGCCCCATTCCGATAGAGCACCGCGATCCCGTCCCCTCCAGCCGCCGCAATATCGGCCTCCCGCGCTTCGCCTGGTCCATTCACCACGCAACCCATGACCGCCACAAGAGGCAACGACATCTCCGGATGGCTGCGGCCCAATTGGGCAAGGCGTTCTTCAACTTCCCGCGCAATGGCCGCCACAGGAATCTTCGTGCGCCCGCAGGTCGGACACGCAATCACCCGCACCCCACCCCGGCGAAGGCCTAAGGATCGCAACAATTCCAGTCCGACCCGGACCTCTTCCTCGGGATCATCGCTCAGCGAAATGCGGATGGTATCGCCAATCCCCTCTCCCAACAACACCGCCAGCGCGGCGCATGAGCGCACGGTTCCGGCAAGACGCGTTCCCGCTTCCGTAACGCCCAGATGCAGAGGGTACGAAGTCCGTTCGGCCAGAAGCCGATACGTCTGAACAGTTCGAATCGGATCGGACGCTTTCGCCGATATTTTGATTTCTTCATAGCGAGCTTTTTCGAGCAGATGAACATGACGCAGCGCACTTTCCGCAAGAGCATCCGGGGTGGCTTCCCCATACCGCGCCAGCAGGTCCTTTTCCAGCGAACCGCTGTTCACTCCGATTCGGATCGGTACCTTTCGTTCACGCGCCGCCGCCACAACGGCGCGAACGCGTTTCTCTTCTCCAATGTTGCCGGGATTGATCCGCAATCCGTCGCATCCCGCCTTCAACGCCGCAAGGGCCAAGCTGTGCCGAAAGTGGATGTCGGCCACGATCGGCAATGGACTTTCCCGACGCACAGCCGCCAACACACGGGCGGCGGATTCGTCAGGGATTGCCATCCGGATCAGATCGCATCCGGCTGCCGCCGCCCGCCGAATCTGTTCCAAGATCGCGTGGGCGTCATGGGGGTCGGCTTTGACCATCGTCTGCACAGAAATCGGCGCGCCGCCACCGATCGAAACGTTTCCTACATGAATTCGGCGGGTGGCGCGCCGAGGGGCGGGAAAAGGGTTCATGGGGAGGGCGACTCCGCTTGCGGGGCATCGCCGTCGGCTGAGGTCCCCTTTTCTTCAGTTGCCGAAGAGGCGGTGGCCACCCATTGGCGGCGCAGACGCGTCCAGACCCGGACATCCCGAAGGACGAGAAACAGCATCAGGGAAACAAGAATCACAAAGAATACGTTGAAAACCGCCCGGATGACCCCTTCGCGCGGCTTTCGGCCGGTAATCCACTCGCTCAGCGCGAGAACCAAATGACCGCCATCAAGAATCGGGAGTGGCAGAAGATTGAGAATGGCCAGGTTCACATTCAAAAAGCGGGTGAACGAAAGGGCCATGAAAAGGCCCGCCTGGACATGAATCCAAAAAGCGGCCACGATGCTGATCGCGCCTCCCACTCCCCGAGCCGCTCGGCGCGCTTCCCTTGGCGTTATCAAAGAGCGCAAAAAGCGAAGAATCCCCGATGCATCCTGTCGAATTTGGGCGAGGGGAGATAGAACCAGCGAATCAAAGCGAATCCCGATGCGAACAACGTTCAACTCCGGGTCGCGGTAGGGAACGACGCGCGTGGCCATCAGCTTTCCGGCGCGCTCAAAGCGAATTTCGATCAGTTGCCCCTCGCGGCTTTGGAGTCGCTGCAGCATGTCCCCCCAGCTTCCAAGCGGCTCGCCGTCGAGATATTTGAGAATATCTCCTGGTTTTAAACCCGCCTGGTCTGCCGGAGACCCCCGCGTCACCACTCCGACCCGGCAGAGGGTACCTTCCCCCACACCCGCCAACACTCGCATTCCTTCGAACCGTTCATCGGGAGACGTTTCAACGGAAATCGTTGCACGACTTCCGTCGGGACGTTGGACCGCAAGACGTGGCTGCTCGCGCACGGCCAGCATCTGGTGCAGGGCGGACCATGTGTGCACCGATTTCCCGTCTACCGCTTCGATCCGGTCGCCCGGCCGCAAGCCCGCCTCCCAGGCGGGGCTTCCAGGGGCTACGGTTCCAACCACAGTGCCCTCCTGCCCTGTCGGTACGGGGCGATCGGCGAGATAAATACTCCAGGCCAAACCATACGCAAGAAGAAGGTTGCCACTCGCGCCGGCAAGACTGACCGCCACTTTTTGCCACGGCGCAGCCGGAGGAAGCGGTGGGCGGCCTTGGACTTCGGTTCCAGCCTGCTCCTGAACGGTCTCCATACCCGCCGGATCAATCTGGGGTAACGAAACGTAACCCCCAAAAGGAATGATCCCTACCCGCCAGGTAATGCCTTTCCATCGCCGCCGCCAGAGGGCAGGACCAAAACCGAACGAAAAAACCTCCGCGGTTACCCCGCAAAGCCGGGCGACAAAGAGATGGGCCGCTTCATGAATCAAAATAGTGGCGCTGAAAAGGAGAAAGACCGCCATGACGGAAAGAAACTGGGAAAGGAAAGTATGCATGCAAATCATTCCCGCGCTAACTTCTGCGACTTCGTCTTGCCGTTTTCCAACTTTTGCCGGTCCTCATCGCCTCTTCTCGGGCCCATCGGTCGGCTGCAAGAATCGCCCCGACATCCGGATCCGCGATCGTCGCATGACGGGCCATCACCGCTTCAATGATCGCCCAGATCGCCGAAAAAGGGATCGCATCTTCCAAAAAAAGTTGCACGGCGATTTCATTAGCCGCACTCATGACTGCCGGCATGCTTCCCCCGGTTTGAGCCGCCTCACGCGCCAACTTCAGGCATGGGAAACGCCGCTCATCCGGCTCCTGAAAATGAAGAGCGCCCAATTTTCCAATCTGAAGGGGTGTCACCGCAGCCGGCTTTCGATGGGGCCATGTCAACGCATACTGGATCGCCAAACGCATGTCGGTAGGACCCAAGTGGGCCAGCAGGCTGCCATCCACAAATTCCACCAAAGAGTGCACAATGCTTTCCGGGTGAATCACCACTTCGATGCGTTCGATCGGGACTTCGAACAACCAACAGGCTTCGATCAATTCAAGCCCTTTGTTCATCAAAGTTGCCGAGTCGATGGTAATCTTCCGCCCCATTTTCCATCGGGGATGGCACAGGGCTTCAGCACAACCGACCTGGTCAAAATCCACCTCCGGGCGCCCGGTGAAAGGACCTCCGGATGCCGTCAGGATGAGTTTGCGAACCTCGTTCCGATCCCCACCGGCCAAACATTGGAAAATCGCACTGTGCTCGCTGTCGACCGGCAGTAACCGTGCACCTGAACGCCGGCATGCCGCCGTAACGAGCGCCCCGCCGCCCACAAGAACCTCCTTCGTCGCAAGCGCCACCGTCCGTCCTTGTTCCACCGCCGCCATCACAGGCTCGAACCCCGCCATCCCCACCACAGCGCACAGCAGAAGATCCGCCTCCTCCAACAAGGCCAGTTCTCGCAGCCCTTGCCGTCCTCCATGAATTTGAATGCCCGTCGGCGCTTCGGCCGCACACTGGCGGGCGGCAACTTCGTCTTCAACCCCAACGTGTTTGGCGCCCAACCGAATCGCCGCCTCCAGGGCGGACCGCCAGCTGGACTTCACCGCCAAACCGGTCACCTGGACAAAATCCGAAAGGGTTTCTGCCACCCGAATGGCATTCTGGCCGATCGAACCCGAGCACCCCAGAATGACCAGCCGCCGTTTCACAAAAGGAGCCTCGCCGTCGTGTAAAAATACAGAATGGGAGCGGTGTAAAGCACACTGTCAAACACATCCAACACCCCTCCCAATCCCGGAAGCCCTCGTCCTGAATCCTTCACCGCAACCGCCCGTTTGATGAGGGATTCGACAAGATCGCCGATTGCGCCGGCAGCGGTCAGAACCAGCCCCATTGCGACGGCATCCGCCAGACTCCAACGCAAACGTCCAAACTGGCGTAAAACAGGCGAAATCGGTTCGCCCAGAAAATAAAACAGAAGAACGCCAACGGTAGTCCCAACACCCATTCCGCCGAACAACCCCTCCCAACTTTTGTTCGGCGAAATGCGGGGGAACAGCTTGTGGCGCCCCCATCGACACCCCACAAAGAGAGCCCCAGAATCCCCCGCCTTAACGACCGCCAACAGATAGAAAAGGAGAAAACGCCCTGTCTCTCCCATCGGGCGGTTCCACCGGAGATTGGGATCAAACTCAATCCCCAGGCGAAGCAAGAACGTGAGCAAATAGGCGACATAAAAGATGCCGAACAGCGTGCCGGCAATCGTCATGATGGGCTGATTGTTGTTTTTCTGTGGAAACTGGCGCACCATGACGACGGCGATGCTCAAAAAAATGACAAAGCGCTCAAGACTGTCCAAGGCCAAAACATCCAAACGGCGGGAAAAAGGAGGAATGGAGTCAAGAAAGGCTGCAGTCAAAAGCGCGAGGCCGCACACGATGCCAATCCGGTCAAAAATGGGAAAAGGCGGATTGGCCGCCTTAAACAGCCCGTAAAACTCCCGCATGATCAACACACCCAAAAAAGCAAAAACACCAAAGGCGCCAACGAGAGGCAAATAAAGAAGACCCGCCAGCGCGGCAACCGCAAGGCTTGTCCCATAGATGAGGCGGTACTTCATCATGACACGGCTTCGGAGCTCCCTTCCTCTGCACCCAAACCCCCGAATCGCCGCTGCCGCCGGCTGAATTCGTCCAGGGCCGCTTCAAATTCTCGTTCGCGGAAGTCGGGCCACAATACCGGCGTCACGTAGAGTTCGGCGTAAGCGGACTGCCAGAGGAGAAAATTGCTGAGTCGCATCTCACCGCTGGTCCGAATGATCAGATCAGGGTCCGGAATATCGGGCGCATAAAGGAAGCGGGAAAACAGCGCTTCATCCACGGCGGCCGGTTCGAGATGGCCGGCTTTGACCTGTTCCGCTATGCGACGAGCAGCCGTTGCGATCTCGGTTCGCCCGCCATAACTGAGGGCGAGGATGAGATGGCCTTTTTCATAGGACCGCGTTGCATTCGTGACACGGTCCAATTCCCGCCGAACTTCTTCCGGCAAATCTTCCTGCCGGCCGATGAGGCGAAGCCGTATCGCATGGGCGTGGAGTTCCCGCTCCTGATCCCGAAGAAAACGGACGAGAAGATTCATCAAACCCCCGACTTCCTCACGAGGCCGTTTCCAGTTTTCCACACTGAAGGCATACAAGGTCAGATAGCGAATGCCCCTATCCCGGCACGCACGAACCACGGCCTGAACCGATTCCGTGCCGGCCTCATGGCCCCGAAGGCGGGGCAACCCTCGTTGGGCCGCCCATCGTCCGTTTCCGTCCATAATGATGGCGACATGCAGCGGCCGGGACAGCATGGCTGACGGCTCGGGCATCGGCCACCTCTCTTTCAGAGCGCGAGTCGGAAAGTGTTGGCACGATCGGGACCCACGGAGAGCAGCCCCAATGGCACCCCCGTCAGCCGGCAGAGCGCCTCGACATAGGAACGCGCCGCCACCGGCAGGTCTTCATACCGGTGAATGGAAGAGGTGGAAGTTTTCCATCCCGGAAACTCCTCATACACCGGCCGACATGCCGCGTAGATCTCCGCCTCGGCGGGCACCGTCTCAATCCGGCACCCCTCATATTCATACGCAACGCAAACGCGAAGGATCTCACACTCATCGAGCACGTCCAATTTGGTCATGGCCCAGCAATCCACCCCGTTAACAGCCGCCGCATATCGGGCCACGACGGCATCAAACCAGCCGCAACGTCGTGGACGTCCTGTCGTTGCCCCGAATTCCCGCCCCCGCCGCCGGAGCAGTTCCCCCGTCTCGTCTTTCAATTCCGTTGGAAACGGTCCTTCACCGACACGGGTGGTATAGACTTTGAGGACTCCCACGACCCGTTCGATCGCTTTCGGAGGAAGCCCTGTTCCCGTGCTGGCCCCGCCGGCCGTGGCGTTTGAGGACGTGACAAACGGATACGTTCCGTGATCGACATCAAGCATCGTTCCCTGAGCGCCTTCAAACAGAATGGCCTTTCCTTTTTTCCATTGCTCATGCAGCAGGTGGGTGGTGTCCGTGATGAAGGAACGAAGAAATTCCGCTGCCTCGCGGAGCAACGCTACCATTTCCTTCCCGTCGGAACCGCCGTGTTCCTGCGCCCGTACCCGCACCTTGTCTTCCCAACCCGGGCGAAGAAATTCTCCCATCCGAATTCCCGTCCGGTGCGCCTTGTCGGCATAAGCCGGCCCGATCCCCCGTTGAGTCGTCCCGAGCCGTTGACCAATCGGAGCGCCGCTTTCTCGCGCGGCATCCTGTCGCCGATGAAAGGGGAGCACCGCATGGGCACGATCGCTGACCCAAAAACGCCCTCGAAGCGGAATGCCTCGAGCGATCAGTGCCTCGGCTTCCTGTTTCAATTCCAAAGGGTCCACCACGACGCCGTTTCCAATGACGCAGAGCTTTTCCGGATAAAGCACACCCGATGGAACCAGATGGAGGACGTAACGGTCCGGACCCAATTCCAGGGTATGTCCCGCATTGCTCCCTCCCTGGTACCGTACAACAATGTCCGCGTCCCGAGCCAGAACATCCACCACCTTGCCCTTCCCTTCATCCCCCCATTGTGCTCCTACCAAAACTGTATTCGCCATCGTTGCGTGGCCTTTCTGTTGCCGAGGTTCAGGATTGAGTCACAGCAGCAAGAACCGCTTGCGCCACGATTTCACGCTGCGTTTCCGTCAGATCCGGATAAACCGGCAGGGCCAGCGTTTGCTCCGCCGCCCGTTCACTTTCCGGAAAATCCCCTTTTTGATACCCAAGGGAACGAAAACACTCCTGAAGATGGAGGGGCACCGGATAATAGACTTCACAGCCGATCCCTTCCTTTTGCAAATACTTACGCACCGCATCGCGATTGGGCACCCGAATTACATACTGATTATAGATATGATAATTCGCCGCGAGCTTTTTGTATACAGCAGCCGGCGTCTGAATCGGCGACCCCTCGAACGCTTGATCGTAATACGCCGCATGGCTCCGCCGGCGGGCATGCCAGGATTCGAGGTGCGGAAGTTTAACCGACAACACCGCCGCCTGAAGCGCATCCAAGCGAAAGTTTCCCCCCACCATCGAATGATAATAACGCACTTCCGAACCATGATTTCGAAGAGCTTTTAGTCGAGCCGCCAGCGCCGCGTCCTGCGTGGTCACCAAACCCCCATCCCCAAAACCACCCAGGTTTTTGGAGGGAAAGAAACTAAAACACCCTGCTGCTCCCATGGAGCCGGCCCGACGGACTCCTTGGGCACCAGGATATTCTGCCCCAATCGCCTGGCAGGCATCTTCAATCACTGGAGCTCCGAGTTCGTGACCCAGCACAATGAGAGGATCCATATCCGCACACTGGCCGAAAAGATGGACGGGAAGAATGGCCTTAATGCGCGCTTTTGCAAGACCTTCAGGCGGGTGAAGAGCGGCCTGACGCGCGGCCTCGGGGGAAAGGTTGTACGTCTCGGGATCAATGTCCGCAAACAAAGGGATCGCCCCAAGCCGAGCAATGCAACCCGCCGTCGCGAAAAAAGTATAAGGAGTGGTCAGAACCGCATCGCCAGGTCCAACCCCTATCGCCATCAAGGATGCCAGAATCGCATCGGTCCCGGATGAAACCCCAATGGCATAAGCCGCTCCGCAGTAGGCCGCCGCTTCCTGTTCGAACGCTTCAACCCGAGGTCCCAGAATAAAAAGTTGAGAGTCGCATATTTCTTCAAGAACACGCAAAATCTCTTGCTTGAGCGACCCATACTGCGGCTTCAAATCAAGCAGGGGAACTTTGATCATGCAAACCTCCGAAAACTCTTATTTATCACGAACCTACGCCATCCGTCAAACCTCTTGACGTAAAGGGGAACAACATCCCTCGCCGCATCTCCTGGATAAATCAGAATCCGTCCCGAATGATGTTGTCAAAACCACATTTCAGACTCGAAGATCTTTTTTGGCGCTAACATTTGTTTTTTTGAAATCGAGAATTGTCACTTTATGCCCTTTTTTTGAATCGAAATGTTAGAAATAATAATGGAGTCGTATGGAGAATAAGGCGAAAGGCACCGCGGGTTTTTCCCAAGATCACAGGGGGACAAAGTCATGAACAACAAACGACGGGCAATCGGTCTGTTGCTTCCCATGTTCCTGTTTCATCAATGGAATGCGGACGCACACGCAGGGTTATTTGACGATTGGGGATATCGTCTTAAAATATCGGTGACAAACTATACACGGACGGAAGCCCTTACAAACTTTCCCCTACTCCTGACGTTCAACACCGCCATCCCGGGTTTTTCTTATTCCCAGTTCGCCTCGAATCCCCCCCCGGACTTGCGCTTCACGGATCAAGAGGAAACAAACGAACTGCCATACGAAATCGAATCCTGGAATACCAACGGCGATTCCGTTGTCTGGATCCGAATCCCGATTCTCACCAACAACGTCGAGCTGCGTGCACGGTGGGGAAAGGATAATCAAAATCTACCGGTCTATACCACGAACGGTGCGGTATGGCTCAACGGTTTCATCGGTGTCTGGCATCTCGCCGATACCGGCGGCGTGGCACAGGATTCGGCCAGCACCAATCACGGGGTCTACACCGGCACAACCCCGGCTACGGGGGTGATCGGACTCGCCCGCTCTTTTGGCGGATCTCCTCAGCATGTCGCCTTGCCGGCAAACACTCCGAGCTTGGCCACTGGAAAAGGGGGAACGCTTTCCTGCTGGGCACGGTTGCCCACCTGGAACGTATCGGCAGAAAATGGCTTGATCAGCGATAATATCGCGTACAATCAACCGAACAGTCTCTATTTGTCCGTTCACCCTGTGGATTCTGTCAATCTGCATTTTCGGTATGGACAATCCACGGCCGGTGGCCCCTATCTGAATGACGCAGCCAGTACGGCTTGGGCAAACGACTCATGGCATTACATTGCCGCTACATGGACCAACACCGGGACTACAACCTATCTTTCGCTTTACGCGGATGGGTTGCTGGTGGATTCGGATTCCTGGAACCAATGGATCAACGTCACACCGGCGTGGAAATTCGGAATGCACGACAACGGCAATTACTTAAACGGAATGCTGGACGAGGTACGGATGAGCTCGGTGGCGCGATCGTCGAACTGGATCTGGGCTGCCTGGATGAATCAACGCCCGGCAAGCGGTTTTATCCAAACGGGCGATGTGGAAGCAATGACAAAGCCCAGTGTCCTGGCACAGGACGCAACGAATATCGGACCAACGAACGCAACGCTGAAAGGCAAGGTGTTGGGCGGCGGTGGCGCGGAATCCCCTGAAATTTTCTTCTGTTGGGGACCCACGGACGAGGGCGCGACCTCCACATCCGCGTGGCCAAACGTGGTTGCCGCCGGCGCTCACGACTCCGACACCGTCGTTACAACTCTGATCACCGGGCTCCTGCCGGAAAGTCATTACGTATTCCGGTGCTATGCCACCAATTCGGCGGGAGAAGGCTGGTCGGTTGATGCCGTTTCCTTTCGAACCTTGCCCGATTGGGACAGCTGGCCGTATCGGATGAAAATCTCGCTGGCAACGCCCGTCGGCGAGACGTTGACAAACTTCCCCTTATTGGTGCGGCTGGGCAACAATTTGTACGGATCGGGTTTCACCTATTCCAACTGTTCGTCGTCCGTCGGCGCCGATTTGCGATTCGCCAATTCCAACGAAACGGAAGTGCTCGTGCATGAAGTCGAGCGGTGGGACACAAACGGCGTCTCCACGGTCTGGGTCAAAGTACCTCAGATCTCGAGCACGAATGACTTCCTTTACGCCTATTGGGGGAAAACAAATACGTCGGCGCCCGACTACACCACCAACGGCGCAGTTTGGGACTCGAATTTCCGCAGCGTATGGCATCTGGGTCACACGAGCGGAACGAACGTCTTGGACGCCACCGCCTCGCGTCGTCACGGTGTCACGTACAACATGCCCGCCAATCCTTGGACCAACGCCGTCATCGGAAACGGCCTGGTCTTCGATGGGGTCAACGACTACGTCTTCGGAATGGGCTCCGGGATTGTGCCCG
>CALHRZ010000012.1 GCA_938038445.1 uncultured bacterium
GAATACGCAAGGCATTTGGCTGTAGTTCCACCCCTGGCCTTTTCTGTAGTTCCGCCACTCTGTGGCGGAAAGAAAATACGGCTTCCTGTAGTTCCGCCACTCTGTGGCGGAAAGGAATACGGCTCCCGCCACGAGAATAGGCTTCCGGCACAGAGTGCCGGAACTACAGGAGGAGATAACGCTTCCGGCAGGGGACTGCCGGAACTACAGGGAATGGATAAGGCTTCCGGCACAGAGTGCCGGAACTACAGAAGAATACGCAAGGCATTTGGCTGTAGTTCCACCCCTGGCCTTTTCTGTAGTTCCGCCACTCTGTGGCGGAAAGAAAATACGGCTCCCGCCACGAGGATAAGGCTTCCGGCACAGAGTGCCGGAACTACAGCCGTGGACAGGACCCGGTGGATCTTGAACAGCGACAGCGCAATCAGGAGTTTCACGGCCTCTTCGGGCAGGCCGTAGCCGCGAAGCCGATCGGATTTAACAGAGGCAAGGCCAGAACAAATGACATCGTAGCCCCGAAGGACACCCCGGCGTGGCGGGAGCGCCGGAACCCTTTGGAATCAACGCAAAACGAAGACGCCCGGCCAGATGACTGGTCGGGCGTTCCTGTTAACCGGATGGTGCGGAAATCTTCCTCAAAATAAAATGGCTCCGGCGGCTGGGCTCGAACCAGCAACCAAGTGGTTAACAGCCACCTACTCTACCATTGAGCTACGCCGGAGTGTCTCAGCCAAAAGCAAGCAAAACATAACCTATTTCGGGGACGCTGTCAACCCCCCGCCCCCTTCATCCTGGCCCCTACCTGTTTCGCCGACCGGGTGGGTTTGCGTCCCCGGCACCAAATAAAGTTCCATCAATTTGGCATATTTCAGAAAGACCCCAAAGCTGGAACAAAACGCAATGATAACCCCGCGCAGCCCATCCAATATCCCCCGCTTCAAAATCAGCGCTTTAAACATCCTCCAAGGCGGCCGAAACAGCAGATCACGCCATAAAAACGGATACCCCCCCTCCTTCATGGAACGGGCCGCAATACTCGAAAACTCGTTCATCGTCTTGATTTGATCGTAGATGTCCTCGTACGTGTAATGATAAAGATGCCCCCGCAGCCGTCCGACCAGGCCGTTCACCGTCGTCCGATCGTGGGGCTCGTTTCCCCCGCACTGGCCTTTGTCTTTTCTGAACAGGCGAAGCTTGATATCCGGATACCACTCTCCATGTCGGATCCAGCGGCCCAAATAATAGACCATGCGCGGAAACTCAAAACCTGCATAGTCCCGGTTCCGCCCACTTTCAAATGTCTCCAAAATTTCGTCGCGCAAGGCCGGCGAGATCTCCTCGTCGGCATCAATAAAAAGAAGCCAGGGCCCTTTCGCCAACTCTTTGATCAGATTCTTTTGCCCGATGTACCCCATCCAGGCGTGCTGATAAACGCGGTCGGTGTACTCCCGGCAAATTTCCACCGTCCGATCTTTGCTGAAACTGTCCACCACGACAATCTCATCCGCCCACTTGACACTCTCGAGACAGCGCCGAATATTGCGCTCTTCATCGCAGGCCGTAATACAGGCCGATATTTTTTCGCGCATGGGTTTCACTCCTTTCCCAAGGAACGGAAAAGCCCTTCAAGGGCTGCCACGACCATTTCGGCCGTCACGGCTTCCAAGGCAATCCGCGCCGCCTCCGAACGCCGTGCCACCGATTCGGACCGCCGCACGCCCGGAACTGTCAACACCCGATGGCCGAACCCTAACGGGCCCGTCCGCGCGGGATCCGTCGCTCCAAATACCGCAACAACCGGCGTGCCCACAGCCGCCGCCAAATGCATTCCGCCACTGTCGTTGCAGAGCACCGCCCGGCAGACTTCAAGCACCGCCGCCAGTTCGGCCACGTCCGTTCGGCCGGCCACCGAAACCGCCGATCCCGGAATCATATCAACAACTCGGCGACACAACGATTCCTCCTCAGAGGAACCGCAAACCACCACCGCCAACCGCCTTTCCGCGGCAATCCGGGCCGCCACAGCGGCAAAGCGCTCTGCCGGCCACCGCTTGGACTCCCCTCTTGCCGCCCCAGGCAGAACGGCCAGCCATCCGCGTTCCTCTGGATGAGGAAAGCCCGAGTCTCTTCCCGCTTCCCTCCGCACCTTTTCGATCGTTCGCTCACGCCATTGACTCGAAACGGCTACCAGTCCCCGAACCTGGGGAAGTGCCGGGGGGCGAGGAAGTTCCAGCAGGTCGAAGTAATCGAGCGCCTGATGCCCCTGTCGGCTTTGCGGCACCACTCGGCTGAGCAGGAAACGGCGTAAGCGGCCGGCCGCCCCTATCCGTTCCCCTACTCCGGATAGAAAAGGGACCCAGGCCGAACGAAAGGAGTTGGGAAAGATCACGATCCGGTCCGGCCGCCAGGCACGAATTGCGCAAGCCATCCGCCACTCCGCTCCCAACCCCTTTTCCAGTGCAAACAGATCGTCCACGACTGGACATAAACGCCAGAACGGAATCAATCCAGCAGGAGCGCCCAGGCCGATCCGAACCCCTGGATGGGCCGCGCGGAAGGCGGCGAGAGCGGGCAGTGTCATCACGCTGTCGCCCAACCAGTTGACACCTCGAATCCAAATCCGTTCCATCCGTTCATCCTTCCACAGGCCGGCTGCAGATGCGGGCGACGCAGGCGTCCATGCTCTCGGAACTATCCGCAAGTTCAATTTCCATCCGCAGATAGCAGAACGCCAGGTCAACTTCGCCGAGGGGTGGGAATCGAACGGCATCCTTTTCGGTCGTGACGGCCAATTCGGCCCCCTTGCGGCGCGCCTCCCGAAGCCACTGCCGGAGTTCGTCGGCCGTATACCAGTGATGGTCGGGAAATCGGCTGGTCAGCAGGGGCCGGGCGCCGAATCGAACGATCTCCTTCTCAAAACTGTCGGGGGCCGCAATGCCCGAGAGAAGCGCCACCGGCCGATTTCGCAGCGATTCGAGCGGATGGATGTCGCCGGACCGGATGTCCTGGAGATGGCGGGGCTGATGACGGCAGGCAATGAGCTCGGCCCGTGGGTTGAGTTTCCGGAGCTGGCGCACGAGGTCGGTAGGGACGCCGTTCGTACATTTGGTCAAGAAAATGTAACTCGCACGCGCAATGTTACGCTTCCGTTCCCGGAGCACTCCTCGGGGAAGCAAGTACCCATTGCCCCATGGGTTTTGGCTGTCGACAAGCACAATGTCCAGCCGGTGCTTCAATTCCGGATGCTGAAATCCATCGTCCAGAACCAGCGTGTTGCATTTGAGCCGTTTGATCGCGTATCGACCGCTTTTGACGCGGTCAGGATCCACCAGCACCACAACGCCGGGAAGACGGCGAGCGAGCATGTAGGGCTCATCACCGCTTTCCTGGGGCGTCGCAAGGATAGAGACGCCGTCGCTCACCACGCAAGGCGGCGGCCAATCGGAATGTCCGAGATGACGCAGACGGTCCCGCCAGGAAGGACCCCGCGCCAAACGGCGATACCCCCGGCTCAGGACAGCCACACGCCGCCCCTGCCGCAGGAGGGCACGGGCAAAGGCCTCGACCACAGGAGTTTTACCCGTCCCGCCAACGGTGAGATTTCCGACGCTGATAATTTGAACGCCAAGGGTATGATGCCGAAACAGTCGAAGACGATAAAGCCAGAGCCGGCTTTCGACCCCCCCGCTGTATAGCCAAGAAAGCCCCTTCAACCCGTGCAGAAGCCACCGATCGCGGAGGGGGAGCAGCCGCTCGGGCGTCCGCCCCGTAACTAAATCCACCCAGTATTGCTCGGTGTCTTCGGAAAAAATTCGCACCCAATCCTCGCCGATGCCGGAAGGAGAATGATGCCGTTCTCAACCCCGGCGAGTCAAGAACGGCTCGGTTTCCAAGGACGGCCGGGAATGAGCCGTCGGCCGTCGCTGAATCCTTCGGGCCGACCGACCAGCGCCTGAACCAACCGTTCACGCCAAAGAGCAACCCGATCGGCACAAGCGGTGTCCTGTACCCCATCGTGACGTTCTTCCGGATCCTGCGTCAGATCGAAGTATTGCTCCCGACCCGTCTGCACAAACCAGACGAACTTTTCACGGCCGTCTGTAAGCGCCACAAAGGCGGGGGCGTGTTCCAGAAGAATCCAGGGCCGGTCCCAAACAGGATTTTCCCCCCGGATCCAGGGAGCGAGGCTCCGGCCTTCGACGCAGGAAGGAATGGAAAGCCCCGCCAGATCCAGAAGGGTTGGCATAACGTCTTCGAGACAGACCGCTTCGGATACCAGCCGTCCTCTCCTGCCTTTTTGGCGCGGATCCGCGATCATAAGGGGAATGCGTGCCGCCGGCTCGTATGGCAGTTGCTTCCGAAAAAGATAATGGTCACCAAGCATTTCTCCGTGGTCGGAAGTAAAGACCACAATGGTGTTCGGAGCCAGCCGGGGGATGCCGATGACCGGATTGAGCAGCCGCCGAATCTGATCGTCGACGTGGTTGATCAGTCCATAGTAGCCCGCACGCAGGCAAAGAAGCCGTTCCCCTTCCAAACGAATCGAATCCGCCGAGACATCATCGCCAATGCCTCCGGAGGCGGGAAGACGGGCCCAATCGCCGATCACGGGTGGCGGAACCCCCGTCCGGAGATATCGCTCGAAATAAAAGGCTGGCGGCTGAAGCGGCGGATGAGGCGCCAAGTAAGAAACCGTAAGAAAAAAAGGGCATGAGGGATCGCGCCGTTCGAGAAACCGAAGCGCTTCATCGGTTACCCAGTTCGTAAAATGGAAACGCTCTTCCATGTGAAAGGAACGCGCGGTCCAGTCGTTGTGCATCACGCCGCCTCCGTGCCAGGGGTCGGGCGTTGTGAGACCGTTCTGATGGAGGAACCGAAGATAGTCACTGGACCCGTCGCGATGGGAATGAATCACCATCTCTTCGTACCCAAACCGTTTCCGGGCGGGATGTTGGTGCATGCTCCGGCCGACCAAGACGGTCTGATAGCCTGCGTCGCGGAGAACCCCCGGCAACGTGGCCGGCGGATGCCATGCAACCCCTTCCTGGTATCCGGAAAGGCCGTGCGTGCCGGGAAACTGCCCGGAAAGCAGGCTGCGCCGCGCCGCGATACAGGAGGGGCAGGTTGCATACGCTTGCGTGAACCGAACCCCCCGCCCCCCAATTGCGTCCATGTTCGGTGTAAGGAGGACCGGATGCCCCGCCGCGCTTAGACAGTCCCCCCGTTGCTGGTCGGTCATGATCAGAAGGATATTGGGACGTTCCGTAGAAGGTCCGCTCATGGGGAACTCCATCGCTGGATGTAGGTTTCAAGGGAAAACTTACGCGCCAGTCCCGTGGCCGTCATGGCCCGAACGTTGCCGAAGATCGGATGGCGGGGCCACGGTCGGTCGTGCCGTCCGAAACACCAGGCAACCCCCGCATATCCGTTGGGGTCTCGGCCGTCCAACTCATATCGGTTGTTCAATGCCAACGCGGTTTCGAAGGCCTCTTCGGGAGTGGCACTCCATTCCAGAATTTTTTTCCCCCAGTACATTCGCATGAAGTTGTGCATGTGCCCCGTCCGAACCATCTGGCGCTGAGCCGCATTCCATGCCGGATCGTGCGTCTCCGCCGCCTCGAAAATCTCCCGACTGTATCGAGAGGTCCGCGGTCGACACCGTTCCCCATCCAAGGTCCGACGAGCCCAGTCGGGCACGCCGTCATAGCGGTCGTATTCGGGGGTGTACCAGACGAAGTTGATGGCGAGTTCTCGACGCACGAGAAGCTGTTCGAGGAAGGCCTCGACGGCCGGTTGATTCCAAGCGTCCCGCACCGCAAGCGCAATTTCAAGCGGGCTGATTTGCCCGAAATGCAAATAAGGGCTCAGCTCGGATGTCCCCGCGACGGTCGGATCATTTCGCTGGGTCGGATAGTGCGCCAGCCGATCCCACAAAAAGCGATCCAATCGCCGGCGGGCCTCGCGGAGCCCACCCCGAAATCCGGTTACCGGCGGCGGCCCCTCTTGAACCCCAATTTGACGGAGAATCTCGTCAGGCGTTCCCCGTTGAAGATCAAGACAAGGGCCGGAAACGGGCAAGTCAAGAGAAGACCGAGCGGGACGGCCTTCGGCCAAAGGGACGAGAAAGCGGGGCCAAAGACGCCTCAGCCGCGGACGCAGGGAGGCGGCCGACCATGCCGCCTTAGGCATGGCCGTTTCGACAGGAACCACCGCATCGGATTCTACGGCCGCCACACCGCAAGGCGCCTCGTTCGCGACTTTTCGGCGCCATTCCCGTTGCAGACGAAGATAGCCCAAATCGGTCACGACGCGCACGGCATGCTCGGCAAGCGAAAGGGCCGCCGCGTCGGGCGGAAGGGGGCGGATCACGAGGCGAATCCCCTTTTGAGCCAAGTCGGACTGCACGTCCGCCAATCCTTCGATCATAAACCGATAGGGTCGGACCCCCGCCTCTGGAAATGAGGGAAAAAGCCCGAACACTGCCAGGAGGGGACGGTCCATCTCATTGGCGAAGCGAATCGCATATTCCAGTGCATGATTGCAGGCCGCCCGCTGGGACTGTTGGATCCAAAAAAGCACATAGCGTCCGTCGGGCCGGTCTTCTTTCCGATTGAGAAGATGAATCCGTTCCGCTTGAATCATGACCCGGCTATTGTGCCGCGCACCCCGTCCCTTGTCGAGCGCGAGATCGGGTCTTCTCAATCTTCCTTGACATTTATTTGGGGACTTGGACAATGGGCTTCCATTATGGCCTGCCGATCTTTGTGCAAGGGGATGTGGAGGCGTCTCGGCATACGCCTTCTGCCGCCGATCGTCGCGCTGGTTTTCTTTTCCGCTCCTGGCCAAGCACAAGATACACCCACCGAGGTCTATCAGGCCGCATCGAAAATGCTTTCGCTGGGCAATTATCTCGACGCGATCCCCCACCTCAACCAGCTCGTGAGCTGGTTTGCCGATAGCACGGAAAGCCGGATCGTTTCGATGATGGAGAGCGTCTATTTTAACCTCGGAATGGCCCATTTCCTTTGCGGGCACTTCGCGGAATCTCGCACCGCCTTTGACACCTATCTGCGCAAGTACCGCCACGGTCCCCGGGCATGGCAGGCCGCTGCCTACATCGGGGATGCCTTCCGCTTCGAAGGCCAGTACAAGGAATCGCTCAAAGCTTACCAACACGCCTTAAAAACCTATTCCTATGGACCGGATTGGAAATCGGACCTTCTGATCGGGATGGCCAAGTGCCATTTGGCGGAAGAGCGATGGTCCGACGCCGCCCCCCTCCTCCTTGAAGTGTACCGAACCGCGCCCGACTTCCAGCGACGCAACTGGGCAGCCTCTCTTCTCGCGGTCTCTTACCTGAAAGATCTCAAGGTGGAACCCGTCTATGACATGATGCCCTATTTGCTTCATCCTCGCTCTTACGCTTCCTACAGCGCCGCGCTTAATCTGGCGCTTCTCGAAGCGGGCGACGCGTTGTTCGAGGATGAAAAGTACCGGGATTCCCTGTGGATTTACCGCGTCGTCTATCCTCACGACGTCATCACGATCAACGCGACTTCCTACAAGGAGGAACTCGAAAAAAGCGCCGCCCGTCTGCGTAAGGAGCCGGGCCAAATCCGCAAACTGATCCGGATGCAGGAAGAGATCGGCCAGATCGAGCAGGAACTGAAGGCGCTTGAGGAGATCCCGAACTACGACGCGGAACTGGGCTATCGGATTGCACGGGGCTACCAAGAGATTCAGCGCTTTCGGGAAGCTCGGGAACTGTTCCATCATCTGTTCGAAACGGAGATCCCGGACCGAGCGGAAGAGTGTCTGTATCTCTCCTTCTTCTGCGCCGCACAGGTTCAGCCCTGGCAACAGGCGGTTTCCATCGGTCGGGAGTATATGACGGTCTATCCGGCGGGCGAATACTACGACTCGGTTTCGCTCACCGTGGGCCAGATTTACGCCAACCAGCAGGATTGGCCGCGCGTGATCCAAACCCTGACCAACGCGCTGGATGTCAGCCCTCAACATGCCGATATCGTGGAATGCCTTTACCTCCTCGGCTATGCCTATTTCATGGAAGAGGAGTTTTCCAATGCGGTGGCTTGCCTGACCCGAATGAACCGAGACTATCCCGGCAACGATCGGGAAGCCGACGGATCCTACTGGATCGGAATGTCGCTCCTCTTCGACCGCCAATATGAAGAAGCCCGCCCCTATTTTGACCATGTCGTCCTTTTTTTTCCCAACTCGACCTACGTCGAAGACGCAACCTTTCGAAGCGCCACCTGCGACTACGGCCTTTCCGTGTTCGAGAGGGCAGAAGACAAGTTTCGCCGCTTCCTGGACCGCTATCCGGAGAGCCGCCTAGCCGGCGAAGCCCGCCTGATCCTGGGAGACATCGCAGCCGCGTTGGGCCGTCTTGGCCTCGCGGTTCTTGAATACCAGCAGGCGATGGAACTGGAATTGAATATCGAGCATTACAACTTCGCGGCCTTCCGATGCGGCGAGATTTTGTTTCGGGACCTGAAGGACTACCGAGGGGTCCTCGCACACTTCGAGCACTACCGCAAGCGGAACCGGGAAGGATCGAACATTCCACAGGCGCTTTACTGGGAAGGGAATGCCTGGTGGCAGCTCGGAGAAAAGGAACGCGCCCTGCTCTTTTACCGGAACGCCATGGCGGAATATGGAAGCGACCGAACCGCCCTTGGCGTGGATCTGATTCTGGACGAATGGGCCGGAAAACTGCGCGAGTCCTCTCCCGATCTGGCCGCTTTCGGGTGGCGCGAAGTTCGCGATCTGCTCCGGACGGCCCTCGCGCAGACCAACATCGTGCTCGCCCTCCGTCTCCAGCGCCTGTTGCTCTATGATCCGAAAACAACCGACACCGATCGTGCGTCGGTCATGAACAATTTGCGGAATCCGCAGAACCTCCCGTATGCCAGCCCCGCCATTCTCGAACTGCTTCTGGATGAGGCCCAGGAGCGGCGCGACCGAGATGCCGAAGCGCTGATCGCCGAACGAATCGTCGCCGATTTTCCCGAAACGGACTACGCCCTTGCCGCCCGAATGGTCCTCGCGCGCCACGCAGAGGATGCGCAGGATTATGAGACCGCCATCCGTCATCTGACCGTGGTTCGCGAAGTCTTTGCCGCCAGCGCAGAAGCCGCCGACGCGCTTCTTCAACTGGGCCGCATCTATCTCAAGGCCCGCCGTTTCGAGGAAGCGGACCGCGCCTTCAACGATGTGCTGGCCGCCCGGGAGTGGCGCCCTCTGTGGCCTGCCGCGCTCTACGGACGCGGAGAGGTCGCGATGGAACGGCGCGAGCATATGAAGGCTGCGGCCTATTTCGAACGGATTTACGTAATGTATGCCGCACATCGGGTGTGGGCAGCTAAAGCCTATCTCGCCCGTGCTGAAGCCCTCCTGCGCCTGCGGGAGCGCAAGAAGGCGATGGAAACCCTCGAAGAGTTTTTGGCGCTTCCGGAATACGCAGAACAGCCGGAAATCGAACAGGCCCGGAGTTTGCTCGCAAAAATCAAGGAGACCTTGTGAACCGAGGGCGTTCCATTGCAGTGGCCGTGTTTGCCTTCCTGGCGCCTCTATGGGCGAGGAGCCAGATTGGAAGCACCCCCCCGTTCGCCCGCAACGCTTTCACCGGTGAATGCCCCGCCCGCGTGACCGTTCAAGACCGCGAACAGGAGCTTTATCTGGTGAGGGTTGAAAAGAACTTCGTCTATTTCCGGCCGGTGGGCGCTCCGGCCGGTACGCTTTCCGCTCTTCGGCTCGACATGATTCGATCGGCCTATTTCCCCTTCGAGCTCGAGGAATATGCCATTTTCGAAGCAACGATTCAGCGCCGGTGGGAGACCGCGGCCAACCTCATGGTTCAAACCCTCGAACCAACCCTGCCCTTTCTCATGCTGCCTGAAAACAACGCGGTCGAGCCGGTCCTGGATGCCGGACTCTACCTGATGCGGGCGGCGGCCGCCGCCACCCGCGGCACCCAGGGCAATCTCACCCCAGCCGCCGTCTCCCTCTATGAACGCGCCCTTCGCCTCTTCTCCCATGCGTCCAAGGCGGAATGGTCCGCCGCCCGTGAGCAAGCGCTGCTCCGAGCCGCCATGTGCCAGGCCGCCTGCCGTCGTTTCGACCAAGCCGAAAAACTGCTCACTGCGGCCCGTCTTCCCGACCCCGGCGATGGCGATTACGGTCTTTACCACCTCGGTCGGGCTTCCCTGCTCTTCGCCCAGGGTCGAGCGCTGGACGCCGCAAATGCCGTCGCACTTTCCATCGCCTTTGAAAACAAGGACATTCGTGTCTTTCCCGATGCCCTCCTCCTCTCGGCCCGCGCCCATGAAGAGATCATGGACTACTATCGAGCCCGGGATATCTACTACGAAGTGGCCCGCCTCTTTGGCGCTACCGAATGGGGCGAGATCGCCCTCGAACGGCTTGCGGACATCATGGAGAACGGCTTGACGGAAGAAAAGGAAAAGGCGAACATCGCGAAAGTCTTTTTCGGTTCGGCGGAAGACCTGAACGCCGTCGTGCGGGACTTCCTGAACAAACGAAAGCCGCCCACCCGCCCCCCCTCCGAAGAAGAGTCAACCGATCAAAAGGAAACCCCATGAACTCCGCCCTGCTTCGACGTCTGATTCCTCCGACCGCCCTGTTGGTTGTTGCCATGGCCTTTTCGTATGGTCTGGGCCAAACCGGAGGCGCGTCTCCAGCGCCAGAAACAGCTCAGGTCGCCAATAAGACCCTGCTGGACCTCTGGGTGCAGGGCGGGTTCTTCATGTATCCCATCGCTCTTCTTTCCATCGCAGCGGTCGCTTTCACCATCTACGGGTTTCTAAACACCTCGGAAAACCGCATGCTCCACATGGACCTCGTGCCCCCCCTGAAGGACGCCCTCTCCAGGCCGGATATTCCGGCGGCCGTTTCCATTTGCACCGGCACACCATGCCCTATGACCAACATCCTTCACGCCGGACTTCGACGAATCACGGATACCTACGAAAAACAGTCGGTTGAAAAAGCCATGGAGGAAGCCGCAGTGGAAGAAAACACGGTCGGACTTCGATCCATCAACTATCTCTCCATCATCGCTACCATTGCGCCCATGTTCGGACTGCTTGGGACAGTCTCCGGTATGATCAAAGCCTTCCAGAAAATCGGTCTCGGCGGCATGGGAGATCCGGAAAAATTGGCCAACGACATCGGGGAAGCAATGATCACCACGGCTTTCGGCCTCCTGGTGGGAATTCCGGCCATGTTTTTTTATTTCTACCTGAAAAGTCAGTTCGTCGGCAACATGGCTCGAATCGGCCGGGTGATGGGCGATCTCACCCATGATCTGGACCGCGCCCTGACCGCCCAGGCAGCCGGGATTCCCCCTCCCAACTCTCTCCCCCCTCCTCCCACCGCCCCATGAAACTCCCCCTGCCGGATCTGGAAGACGCAAAATTCGCCATGGCACCCATGATTGACATGGTGTTCCTCCTTCTCGTTTTCTTCATGTGCGCCTCCCATCTGGCCACCCAGCGCAATATTCGTCTCAATATTCCCTTCGCGTCGAAAGGCGTCGTGCCGAAGGATCGGCCCGACCGTTGGACGGTCAATATCACCCGCGAGGGCGATGTCTACAGCGGCTCCACCCCCGTCACGATCGAAGAGCTGAAAGACCTGGTGGCGTCGGAAGTCAAACAAAACCCCTCCCTCAAAGTCTATATCCGCGCCGATGCGGATGCCACGCACAAGCCGATCAAAAAAGTGATGGCCACCCTCGCCGAGGCCGGCGTGGATGATTTCATCTTCGGCGTTTATACCCCCAGCGATTCCGAAGCCGCGGGAACCGCCCCATGAAGCTGCCCATCCCTTCGCTGGAAGACCCTGAAATCAACGTCGCCTCGTTGATCGACATGGTCTTCCTCCTTCTGGTCTATTTCATGAGCACGGCCAGCCTGATCCGTTCCGAAGCCGATCTCGGCATTCGGTTGCCCGGGATGCTGGTCCAAGCCCGTTCTGTGGATCTTCCCGACGAGCAGATCGTGGAAGTCCGAGAAACCGGTCATGTGATTTTGAACGGCCTTGAAACCGATCCGTCCGACTCCCCCGACCTTCCAGGACTGACGGCGATTCTCGTCCGTTACCGCCTTTCTGCCACCGCGGCGGGCAATGAACCCCTGATCACAATCCAGGCGGAAGATGGCGCGCGCCATCAACGGGTGGTGGATGTCATGAATGCGTGTGCCGCCGCGGGCATCCGCGGGGTTTCGTTCGCACTCGCAGGAACCGACTAGGAGAATCCGATCGTGAAAGCCGAATGGGAAGCCATGCTCTCGGGGATCGGGTTCCTCAAACTCTCCCAACGCCGTCGCAAGCAGTTGACCACCCTTTTGCTTGTTTCACTCGGCCTCCATCTCATCGCCCTGGGCATCTTCGGAGGCGTCGTTGTTATGCGGGCGCTTCGAGAGGAAAAGACGGTCTTCGTGGCGCCACCCCCCATGAAGACCTATGAACCCCGGAAGCTCGAACACAAAGTCAAAGTTCAGAAGCAGCAGCGCAGTTCGAGCCGTCCGACCATGGTTCCCCGCCTTTTGGCCGCCAAGCCCACCGATTTCGCCCTGCCGGAAATCAAGGCCAACCCCAAAGTGGTCAAAACCACCTTCCAGCCCAAGTTCAAGGCGATTTCCGGCGCGGGACTCGGTGTCGGGCTTGGAACGGGCTACGGCCTCGGCGGGTTCGGTGCGGGCGTTTCAGCCTTCAATTTCTTCGGCATTCGGGGAAGGGGCGATCGAATCGCAATCTTGATGGATGTCTCCGTCAGTATGGTGCACGAGGAGATCGGAGGGATCGAAGGATTCGAACGGGTCAAACGCCGCATCGAGCAGGTGATTGACGCGCTTTCCGAAGCCGCTCTTTTCAACGTCATTGTCTTCGCGGAGGCGGCCAGTGCAATGGATTCCCAACTGGTTATCGCCAGCCCAGCCAACAAAACGCGGGCAAAGCTCTTTATCCGCCCCTACAACACACCGGGCAACTGGGGCCTGACACAAGGCAACCTGAACCCTTCGAAAATCGGTCTTCCCGCGGGCGGCGGAACAACCCGCCTCGATCTCGCCCTTACCGCGGCTTTCGAACAGGAAGCCGATACGATTCTCATCATCAGCGACGGCCTGCCCCGGGTTCGAAAACCGGTGACGGATGCCATGCGACGGACCTATGAAGAGATGCGCCAGAAATGGTACGAGGAAAACAGGTCCCGTATCGAGGATTGGGACCGCCGCTACGCCGGCGATCCGGGAGAAGAAGTCCGCATTTGGGTGCCCCCGAAGCCGGCACAACCCGCCCGACCCCCTTCCAACAAGCCCCCCCGCGAAGGGGAAGCGCCCGATATGGGTTCGCCGGCCCGCCCTGCAGAACCCGGCCACTGGATTACGCGCCGGGTGTACGGAAACCGCCCCCCACGCCCCGCCCCCCCGCCCATGCCCGACCCGGGCTGGTGGACCCTAAACGACTTTGCGGAACATTTCAGGATTCTTCACGAAACCTACTACATCAAAAAAGGAAAAAAACTTCCCGTGGTCCACTGCATCGGGTACCAGATTGACGAAGAAGGCGGTAACTTCCTGAAAGGGTTGGCCCGCCTCTACAAAGGACAGTATCGCCGGGTGAGCCGAGTGGATTAAATGAGACTCAGCATTATGGTTGTATTCCTGTGTGTCGCGTTGAGCCGCAACATGACCGCGGCGGAAGATGCGCCGTTTACCAATATTCTCGTCCGAATCGACCCCCCTGATCGAGGCAAGCAAGTCGTAACCATTTCCGCCACTCCTACCGCGACCTTTTCCGAGGAAATGCTGGAAATCGAATGTCAATACCGCCAGGAGTTCGATTGGCCTCCCCAGGGAAAGAACAAAGTGCGGCGCACAATCGAACCGGCCGTGTTCATCCATCGGGTGAAAAACCCTCGTTTCGTGGATGCGTTCGATGCCCACTTCAGCTTTTTCGTGCCTGTGGATGTGCGCGAATTGCGTGAAAAACATGGGCCCACAACCTTTGTCCCTTACGCCCCCGTTACGATCTCCCGTGTTCAGGTATCGGCAATATCCAACGGGGCCGTGCGGTGGTCGTTCCAGGCGCCCCCTCGGTTCATCCCCAACGATGGCGTTCTGCGATGATCCGACGAACGGCAGGATGGGCGATGGCGCTCCTCGCGGCCTTTGCGTGCCGCGCCGCCGTTGAACCGGATTGGTCCCGCCCGGCTTTTCAGGAAATTCGAAAGACCTGGCAGACGGAAACCAATGCGTTGGAAGGCGCGCGCCGGGTCGCTTACCTGGAGATGCTCGAACGGCGACGGGCGGAAATGGAAGAAGAACTCCGCGAAAAAACCGCCGTTCGAAATGTGACCGGTATGGCAGTCGCCCGTCGGGCACTCGAAATCTGCCGCGAAGGATTAGAGTCGGTTCGAACCAACGGGACCTTTCAGCTTCCCAGCTCGATCCGACGCGAATTGACGGAGTGGCTTCAACGGCTGACAGCAGAAAAAGAAGCCGCCGATGCCCGCGCCGCGGAAAGTCTCGCCCAGGTCCGAAACCGCCTAAAAGCACGCCTAGCCGAAGCGCTGGAGGATAAAACGCGCCCCTCTCTTCCCGAACAGGAATTGGATCGGCTGTTTGAAAACCTCTTGAGCGCCGCCCCCACGCCACAGCCCACACCCCAACCTTCACCAGCAGACCCCTCGGCCCCTCCGGCAAAGGAAATTCCGGCAACACCCCTTTACTTCGCAGCAAGCGGCGAGGCGGAAACATGGCGACGGGTGGGACGATGGACGGCGGAGGTCATGGCCCGTGACGTATTCGCCATTCCCGTTCTGAACGTCACCTCTTCTTATCAAGGAACCAAAATGCCCCCCATCGGAGGAAAGCCGACGACCTTTTCCTACGAGGTGCTCGAACCGATCCCTGCCGAATCCGCGTTGACCCGCATTTACCGCCTCAAACGCATTCCGGACCACCTGCCTGTCGAAGTCATCGCCTGGCCCTCTCCCCAAAACCGGGGACGTCTCGAGTTTCGCACCCAACCCCTTACCATGATTCCAAGCCCCCACGGCTTTGAATTGGAGACGGCCGTGACCGGTCAGAAAGAAATCCCCCGCGGTCTCGAAGTCCAAATCGTCTCGCAACCCCCAGGAGCAGAAATCCAGATCAACGGACGGACGGCTACCGGCCCTACCGGCCAACCCCTGCAAACGCCCGCCCGCTTCCAAATTATTCCCGGTTCCTACCGCCTGACACTCACACTCCCGAATTACGTCAGCCAGACGATCAGCAATTGGAACCCGCAAACCAAGCCCTCCCTCTCCCTTACCCTGACGCACGAAACGAAGTTGCCCCCTACCAAAATCATCCGGTTGGACGGCACCCGTTCGTGGGTCTCTTCCGAATTGGTCGTCCGCCCTGGCGATCGCCTGTGGGTGATTCCCGAAGGGGAATGGGTCATCGGCGCGCGGGGGGAGCGGTGTGGACCCGAGGGGTATCCGAAAACCCCCGCCTTCGCCCACTATTACCAGTCAGTCCCCGACCCCCGACAGTCGCTCGAACTTCCGTACGGCGCCCTTTTGATCCGATTCGGACCGTACGAAGACCCCCTAGCGGTAACGAACGCGCGCCTCTTCCGTATTTCCACCCACGGCGTTTTCGCCCTCGATGTAAATGAGAAAAACGACAAAGATTTGCGCCGGAACAACCGGGGACAGCTGACGGTCCGGCTGATCCATTTGCCTTTTACTCCCTGACTTCTCCATTGTACCCGCTCGCTCAAAACTTTATAATGGTATGCCTTCTATAAGGAGATCCGATGAGCGGCAAAGTTCCGGTTTGCATCGTGGGGGGGGGTATGATCACCCAGGTACAGATTTTGCCCTCCTTTTATCAACTTCAACGTCTAGGCCGAATCGGCAACCTCCATGTCTGTGCGCTGAATAGTGCCCCGCTTCGGGCGCTCGCAGGGGATTCCCTGTTGAAGAAAGCATTTCCGGGACAATCGTTCATCGCCCATCCCGATCTCGAAACCGATCCCGCCCACCCTCAACCCGATCTGTACCGCCAAGTGTTATCCTCTCTGCCCCACGGAAGCATCGCCGTGGTCGCTGTTCCCGACTCGCTTCATTACCCCGTTCTTCTGGATGCGCTCGCGGCCGGCCATCATATTGTATGCGTCAAACCCTTGGTCCTTAAATACGCTCAGGCTGAGGAAATCGGGGAAAAGGCTTATGCGCAGGGACTTCTGGTCGGTGTCGAGTATCACAAGCGATTCGACGACATTAACCTTATCGAGCGACGACTTTGGCGGGAAGGGCGGTTCGGCGAATTCCGACTCGGCCATGCGGACCTTCATGAGTGCTGGTACTACCGCCACTCGAACTTCCAAAACTGGTGTACGGTGGAAAACTCCGATACCTTTGCGTACATTGCTTGCCATTATATTGACTTGGTCCACTTTCTCACGGGGCTAAAACCAATCTCCGTTTCGGTCGTCGGCATCCGAGATCGTTATCCCAACGGGCGAGAAGGGTTTCTTTGGACGGACGGGCGGATTATTTGGGAAAACGGGGCCGTGCTCAATGTTCAAAACTCCTTGAGTTATCCCGATGAAGGACCGGGCGGAAATTATCAAGGCATGCGCCTTTTCGGATCGAACGGCAAAGTCGGAACCATGGTGGCTCACAACGACCAGTTCCGGGGCGTCGAGCATGCCTACACCGAAAAGGGCGATAGCCCGGGCGACACGGTGTATGCCCAACCGAATCCCGCTTACTTCCAGTACCTGGATGTCGGAGGGCCGGGCCTTGTGCCGGCAGGCTACGGCTACCGCTCCATCGCTTACATCGTGGAGAAGATTCTGGAATGCCGGTGCCTCCCTTCGCTGGCGGAGCGGCAGGCGTTTCTCCGGCGGATGGACGAAGAAGGCATCATGGCCACTCCGCGCAACAGCGCTTATAATGAATTGGTGTTGGAAGCCGGCCGTCTTTCGATCCTGAACGGTGGACGGGAGGTTGAAATTTCGTACGATCCACCGGGCATCGCTTTCAAGCAATGGAGATAAACCCCTGTTGAAATCGTCCCTCTGAAACGGAGCATGATCCCATGGCCAAAGAGTTCCCCCTCACTCCCACACGCGTGCCGCCGGTACACACCCGCTTTCGGCGGATTCTCGGTGTCCTGCCCGACCGAAAGACGGTCGCCGCGCTTCGCCGGCTCCGACGTGTGGAGCCCATCAGTATGCGGGGCCAGCCGCCCGTGATTTGGGAACGCACCCGCGGCTTTAACGTCTACGATGCCGCCGGCAATCGATGGCTGGATTTCTCTTCCGGCGTTTTAATCACCAATGCCGGACATACTCACCCCGCCATTGTGCGGGCCATCCTCCACCAGGCGCGAAAATGTCTGACCTCATACTGTTTCCCCAATGAACCCCGTATCGCGTTGACGCGCAAGCTGGCAACCCTCGCACCGCCTGGCTTGAAAAAGGTCTTTCTCTTGAGCACAGGGTCGGAGACCCTGGAATGCGCCATTAAATTGATGCGGACATACGGACGCAAAACCGGCGGCGACCGCAAGGCGGTGATCGTTTCGTTTGAGCGGGCGTTTCACGGCCGGACGCTCGGAGCGCAGCAAATCGGTGGAATTCCCGCCGGAAAAGCCTGGATCAAGAATCTTGATCCCGAAATTGTCCAAGTGCCCTTTCCCGATGGCTTCCGAACCCCTGATACCCGCTTTGAGTTGTTCGAAGAATCCCTGCGGCAATCGAAAATCGAACCGGATCAGGTCGCAGGCGTCGTCGTCGAGACCTATCAGGGCGGCGGGAGCAGTTTTATGCCGGTTCCTTACGCCCGCGCGCTCCGGGAATGGTGCGCCCGCCACGGGGCGTTGCTGTGTTTCGACGAAGTTCAAGCCGGATTCGGCCGCTGCGGCCGCATGTTTGGTTTCGAGCTATACGGCGTGGTCCCCGATTTGTTTTGCTGCGGCAAGGGCATCAGTTCATCTCTCCCTATCAGTGCCGTGATCGGCCGGCCAGAGGTCATGGACCTGTACGGTCCCAACGAGATGACCAGCACCCATTCCGGCAATCCCGTTTGCTGTGCGGCCGCTCTCGCCAATATCGAAACCATTCAACGAGAAAAACTGGTCCAGAACGCCGCGCGGGTCGGCGCTGTGCTGCAGAACTCCCTCGATGGGATCCGGGCGGAATTTCCGGACATTGTCGGCGCCCGACACGGCGCCGGTCTCGTCGCCGGTCTTCACATGGTCAAAAAAGGAACCCTCGAACCCGATGGGAACCTGGCGTGGGACGTTGTCCACGCCTGCTTCCGCAAAGGACTTCTCATGTTCGCGCCCGTGGGGTTCGGCGGAGCGACAATCAAGATCGCGCCTCCGCTCTGCATTACGAAGGAAGCCGTGTTGGAAGGGTGCCAGGTTCTTCGAGAAGCGATCGCCGAATCCCTCCGCTGAATACGGCGGTTCGTTCTCCTTTCCTTTATCCTTCTTCGGCGGAAGGCCTCCGAGGCTTCAAAATCCAGACGAGGGGAACCCCTTCGAGGGGAAAAATAGCCCGTACCGCGTGGTCAAGATATTGCTGATAAGCCGGCGTCATCGCTTCCGGCTCGTTGACAAAAAGCAGCACGCGGAGAGGATCCCGTCCCACCTGTGTGGCGTAGTAGATGCGGAGCGGCTTGTTCCCGCGCCGCGGAGGAGGCGTACGAACCTGCGCCTCCTGAATCACCCGATTCAACCGACCGGTCGGCAACGTGGTATGCCGATGATCCGCCGTTCGGAGAACGGTCGCAGTAAGAACCGGTAGATTGGCCCCCGTTCGAGCCGACAGAAAAACCGCCGGTGCATATCTCAAAAAAGGGGCCACGCGTCGAATCCCCTCTTGATAATCTCGTTGCCTGATTTTTCCCTGAACCAAGTCCCACTTGTTGACCGCCAGCACGCAGCCGCGTTCGTGCCGGCGGATGAGAGCGGCGATTTTCTTGTCCTGCTCCGTCAAACCCTGAATCGCGTCCAACACGAGCACGACCACATGAGAAGACGCGATGCTTCGCTCGGCGCGTAGAAGGCTATATCGTTCAACGGCGGTATCGGTTTTCCCTTTCCGCCGAATTCCGGCCGTATCCACAAGAACGCAGTCCCGATCCCCGAGACAGAAGGGGATCTCCACACTGTCGCGGGTCGTCCCCGGCGTGGAAGAAACAATCATCCGTTCCTCCCCGATCCACGCATTGACAAGACTGGATTTTCCGACGTTGGGGCGTCCCGCCACTGCGATTCGAACGGGCTCTTTTTCCTCCAAAGGAATTGCGGAAACAGAAGGCAGAACGGACAGAACAGCCTCCTTCAACGCCTCGCATCCCCGGTTGTGCAAAGCAGAAACCGGAAAAACGGGAAATCCGAACCGTTCAAAAACCACTGCGTCACGGTCCCGGTCCGGGTGGTCACACTTGTTGCAAACAAGAAAGGTCGGACGCCCGAGGCGACGAATGCGGTCCGCTGTTTCTTCATCCAGGGGAACCGGCCCTGCTTCCACATCGGTCACGAATACAATGACATCCGCCTCCGTCATCGCGCGCTCGGCCTGGCGGTGAACCTCTCGAACCATAGGATCGGGGTTGTGTTCCCCTTGGAACGAAGCCAAACCACCCGTATCGGTCAACAGGAGCCGGCGGCCTTCCCACTCGACCGGAATCTGAATCCGGTCCCGCGTGATCCCATCCTCCGGGTGCACGATGGCCACGCGACGGCCGGCCAATCGGTTGAACAACGCCGATTTGCCCACATTCGGCCGCCCGATAATGACCACGGATGGAAAAGGCGATCCGCGTCCGGATGAACCCTGCTCAGGAGGCGCCATGTTCCTTCGCCCCCTCCTCGCCGGCCATGCCATATCGCTGAAGAGCAACCTCCAACCGGGCCAAAACCCGCGCTCGACCCAGAGTTTCTAACATTTCGAATAGGCCGGGCCCCACACCAAGCCCGCTTACGGCGACGCGAACGGCATGGATCAGATCGGCCGCAGGCACACCCTGGACATTGGCGGTCGCCTGGAGCGCTTCTTCGAGGAAAGACGCTTCGAAACGAGGAAGTGTCGTCAGGACATTGCGGTATTTCCGCACCAGATCGGGAATACCCGGCTTGAGCAGACGCTTACGGACGGTTTTTTCATCCCATGCAAAATCCTCCCGAAAAAAGAAGCCGGCCATAGCCGGAAGATCCGGAAAATGATGCGTACGGACCTGCATGAGAGCGGCCACGCGGCGTAAATAGGCAGGATCCGGGGGGTCGGAAAACACCCCCCCCTTCTCCATCGCGGCTTGAAACCGTTCGACGAACAACTCGAACGGCATCCGCCGGATGTATTCCGCATTCATCCAGTCTAATTTGCGTACGTCCATCTGCGCGGGCGAAGATTGAACTTGGGCAAAATCGAAAAGGGCGATCATCTCCTTGCGAGTCAGAATTTCCCGATCGCCTCCGGGGGACCAGCCCAAAAGAGCCAAATAGTTGAACAGTGCTTCGGGCAGATAGCCTTTTTCACGAAATTCGCCGACAAATGCTGCCCCATCCCGTTTTGAGTAAGGCTTGCCCTGCGCATTGACGATCATGGGCAGATGGGCGTAGTGCGGTACCGTCGCTCCCAACGCCCGAAACAACGCAATGTGCCGGAATGTATTCTCAACATGATCATCGCCCCGTATCACATGCGTGATGCCCATGGTGATATCGTCCACCACATTGGCGAGATGAAAGACAGGGGTGCCGTTCGAACGGAGAATCACAAAATCAGGAAGGTCTTTGGCCTTCTTTTCCAAGCGCCCTTTAACGGCGTCTTCAAAAATCATATCCTCGCCCGGCATGCGAAAGAACACCACTTCGCCACCCTCCCCTTTTGTCCCCCGGTAAGCGTGTCCGCGGGCCAACAGCGTCTCCACTGCCTCGAGGTGGCGGGGAAATTCGTCCGTCTGATAAACAGGAGGCTCATCGTAGTCCAGCCCCAGCCACTCCAATGCATCCAGCAACCCTTGAACGGCTTCCGGCGTGGACCGCTCCCGGTCGGTATCCTCGATCCGAAGAAGAAATTTACCCCCGTGATGCCGCGCAAATAACCAGTTGAAAATGGCCGCGCGAATGTTGCCGATGTGAATTTGGCCGGTCGGACTAGGGGCGAACCGAACGCGAACGGTGGAAGGGAGCGACTTCGAACTCATTTCGTTACGATAGCACACCGCATACGGCAGGGCAAATGCAACGTACGGATTCTTTCAACTCGAGGTCGAAGGATCCGCCGAAGGCGAGGTCTTCGGCGAAACGCGAGGCATGTTGGCCGCCACGCAATCGAGAAACTCTTTCATCCGCGAGGGCTTCGCCAAATAATCCGAACAACCGGCCGCTAAGGCCTGCTCTCGATCGCTCCGCAATGAATGCGCCGTAACGGCAACCACGGGGATATGACGGGTTCGGGGATTCTGCTTCAACCGGCGGGTGGCCTCGAGCCCGTCCATCCCCGGAAGGCCGATATCCATCAGGATCAGGTCCGGCTGCTTTTCCTCCGCCATCGGAAGTCCTGCCTCCGCGTTCTCAGCCGCCATGACCGTGTAGCCTGCCGTTTGGAGCATGAGGGTGAACAGTTTCATGTTCACCGCGTTGTCCTCAATAATCAGAATAGTCCCGCGTGACATAGTCAACCGTGGTTCTCCGAAGTCGGACAGGCAAGAATACACACAAACCGACTGCCTTTGCCAGTCCCTTCGCTTTCCGCCCAGAGCTGCCCATTCCACCGTTCCAAGGTTTTCCGGGCTACGGACAACCCTAGCCCCAGGCCAGTCCGTTTTGTGGAAAGATCGCAAGCCGTCGCAAACGGTTCAAAAATGGTCTCGAGCTGGTCGGATTCAATCCCTCTGCCCTCGTCGGCCACGACAAGTTCGACGCAGGGAAAACCAGGCGAAAGAGGCCGGTTCCGGTAATCGGGAATTCGATAGGGAGGTGGAAACCCAGGATCCTGGCCTATCTCCGCCGAGGAGGCCATGACGCGCGCCGTAACGAGTATCGCTCCCGTTGGCGGGGTGAATTTGGCCGCGTTATCAAGCAATTCGTCCAAAAGCGCGCGAAAAGTGTTTGGTTCGATCCGAACGGTAACCACACGCGCACGATCGCCAACCGCAAGCATGGGCGGCGGGCGTTTTCCCTTTTGCCGTTCCTGAAACGACTCCAGAATCTCTTTCACAAGAGGATAAAGGGGAATCGCTTTCTCCCCAAAAGGTTCTTCGCGCTCCGATTCATCGGCGAGTGCGAGCATCCGTTCAAAGAGTTTCTGAAGTCGAAGTCCATTCTCCAGCACGTGCCGGAGGTATTCTGCCTGCTTCTCGGTCAAGGGTCCCGCCGAAGGTTCCAGAAGCATCTCCGAAAACCCGATGACGGCATTAAGAGGCGTAAACAGTTCATGGGAAACGCCGGCCAGTAGCGCGCTGCGCGTCCGTTCGACCAAAGCCGTCTTTTCTCCCCTACCCCTTTCGGGAACCAACGCCATGACCGCGCGAAGCGGCTCGCTGACTTCATTGTATTGAAGGGCGATCTCCACCTGAAGCAATCGGCTTCCACCTTGGGAAGTCCGTAGCGCCACTTCGCCTCGAAATATCCCGGTGCTCCGAAGCATTTTCCAAAGTGAAGCAGCCTGGTCCGGGTCCGAAGCCATTTCGGCCCAAGAACGGCCCGGAAGATCGGCGAGGGAGCCGGCATCCCACATCGCCAGAAAAGGCGGATTGGCATAAAGCAACATCCCCTCCGGGGAAAAGGCGGCCAGAGGAGGGGCGGATGGCGCCAAAAGGCATGAGGCGGGCAAATGTCGCGCCCGCAATCGGCGTTCGATATCCGCACGTTCGGCCATCGCGGCGAACCGAGCTCCCGCATGACTCAGAAAGACTTGAATCCATCGCGAAAGAAGCTCGGTCTCCGGCAGTTCCTCGGACAGATAAAGCGCCGCCGCTCCCCAAACTTTTTCGCCATCCAATATGGGAAACACCATGGTTTCGCGGAACTTCATCGGACCGCGAAAGCCAGAAGTGGAAGAATTCGACCGCCACCGAACGGGTCGGCGGGTTTGAAGAGACTCTGCAAAAGGTCCTTCGCTTTCGGCCGACAGATCCAATGCCCGGATAAAGGTTTCTGGAACTCCATGAAAGGCGACAATCCGAAAGGCGGCCCCCTCACCTTCTGACTTCAACGCCACCCAAGCTGCAGCATTCGGCACCGCATTCGATAAAACGCGTAAAAGGATTTGCACAGCCTCCTGCTCGGTCCTGGCATGGGCCAGATCGGTATGGCCCCGGTTGATCCGCTCCATCCAGGATGTCGGCACACGGGTTGAGTCATTTTCCTCTTTTCGCTCCGGGCAATCCCGGGCAGAAGGAGAAATCGCTTCTTGCGTGGGAAGGATTTGGAGCGAGGAAGAAAGGTGGGTGGGCAGAGCCTCCGCGCCGGAGGTGGCGGTAAGGGTTTCCACCATCTGCGCCAGGGTCGCACTGTTCCGTCCGGCGTTGAGCACAAAAGAATCAGGCAAAAGTTCAACACCGCCAGTGGCCGGGTCACGGAAAATCAGCCAGTTCGGCCGGCGAAGCACTTCAAAAAGAAGTTGCGTCCGCTTCGTATCCCGCGGATAAAACGCTATTCCAAGGCTCGACGGCGCCACAGATGAACGACGCAGCGCCATCTCATGCTCTAAAAGAAGTTCGTCGGGAAATTTTGCCTCAAGGAAGGGTGCCATCACCTCCAGAAAACAAACTCCTTCATAACCTTGGGCGATCGCACGACGAGCCGCCGTTTCGACAAAAACCGTCACATCGCGAAACGACCGCCCCGACCGGGGACCCATCTCAATTTCCTCGGAGAGCAGAAACGCCAAAGCACCTTTTTGTACCAACATTTCCGCGTTCTGATGGCCGACACGAAAACGGCGGATCAGCAAAGCCTGATCCGCTTCGGAAAGAAGGCAGACCACTTTGAGTCGGTTTCGGATCGCATGCGACAGGAGGAATTCGATGAGTTCGATCTTCTCCTGCTCCCCATCGTAGAGGCAAACCGCTTGGTGCCCGATCTGCAAGCTGTTCAGGCAGTCGGGTTCCGACTGATGGCCTTTTCGCTCCATATTCGGCTTTATAGATCTTTAATCTGAATATATGCAAGTTTTTTCCATCGATGAAACACTCGGGGCGGTGTACCATAGAAGGTGTTAAGGATTATGCAATGAATGACCAAGCGAAGCAGCCCGAAGACCGGCCTGTCCGGGAACCCGAACCGCCCGACGTCGGCGAAATCCAGAAACAGTTGCGGGAAATGCTCCAACAAGCCCGCTTCTCGTTTTTTCATGAAGCGACGGCCCGCCCGCAAAGCAGGGAGGATGCAACGGAAAGAAAACGGGAAGAGCCGTTGGAGCGGATCCGTTCCTTCCGGCTCAAACCGCGCGAAGTCCGGGAATATCTCGACCGTTTCGTCATCGGCCAGACGGAGGCGAAAAAGGTTCTCGCCGTCGCGGTTTGCGACCATTACAACCACGTCCGTGCCTGTCTCGAAGATCCCTCGCTCCGCGAAGAGGAATATGCAAAGCCCAACATCATTCTGCTTGGACCTACGGGAGTCGGAAAAACCTATCTCATGCGCTGCCTCGCCCGTCTAATCGGCGTCCCGTTCGTCAAGGCCGATGCCACCAAATTTTCCGAAACGGGTTACGTGGGATACGATGTCGAAGACCTTGTTCGCGACCTTGTCAAAGCGGCCAATGGCGACACGGAGCTGGCCCAATACGGAATCATCTATCTCGACGAAGTCGACAAGATCGCCGCGCAAACTACCCCCGGAACGCGAGACGTATCGGGCCGCGGCGTTCAAACCAATCTTCTCAAGCTACTCGAAGAGACCGATGTCAACCTCTTTAGCCAGACGGATCTCCTGGGCCAGGTGCAGGCCCTGATGGACCTCCAGCGAGGCAAGGGACCCGCCAAACGAACAATTAATACCCGCCATATTCTGTTCATCGTAAGCGGCGCGTTTGACGGGCTCGACGAAATCATCCGCCGCCGCCTCCGTTCGGGGGCGATCGGCTTTTCGACAACCGATCCGAAAGACGCCGGCCCCCTCCTCCTTCACCAGGTTCAAACCGCCGATTTCATTGGTTACGGGTTCGAGCCCGAATTTATCGGACGCCTCCCCGTCCGTGTCGTATGCGATCCGCTGACGATCGAAGACCTCGAAAAGATTCTGCTCCAGTCGGAGGGAAGCATTCTTCGCCAATATCGGGCTGAATTCCGCGGCTATGGGATTGAAATGAGAATCACCCGAGAGGCAATCCGGGAAATCGCACGACGGGCCTGGATGGAAAAAACTGGCGCCCGTGGGTTGATGACCGTTCTCGAACGACTTTTCAGGGATTTCAAGTTTGACCTTCCTTCTTCCGGCGTCGCCTCCTTCGAGGTGACCACCGAAACCCTGGCGAATCCCGCCGCAGCGCTTCGGACCCTGCTCAAAGAGGGCTATTCCCGGCATTGCGAACTGCTCCAGGCGGAATTGAAGTCCTTCGTTGACCGCTTCGAAAAAGAACACGGTCTTCAGCTGGCCTTTTCGGAAAGCGCGATAACCGCCCTGTTGGATCTCAGCGTGGAAACAGGCCGCTCAATTGAAACCCTGTGCAAGGAAAAGTTTTCTGCGCTTCCCCACGGTCTAAAACTCATCGCGCGTCAAACAGGCCAGGCAACCTTTACGTTGAACGAGGCAGCCGTCCGCAACCCGGAAAAAGAATTGTCCCGCTGGATCGTCGAAGCTTATCTTCCGGAAACGACGAAAACCTGAGGGGCCTATTCCTTTGGAACACTCAAACGGTAGCGAATGCCCGCAGGGGTCGTTTGACCGGGAGGCGACTCGGGAGGTTTGGAGGCCGGACTCGCGTCCTGGGCGGTTTCTATTTCCGGCATACGATTGGAGAAGGACCCCTCGCGTTCCACCCGCAGCGTGTCGGAGGGCGGAGGGGGAACAAAAGGCAAGGGGGCGACAGGTCGCTCCGGTTCCAGACGTCGGACCGCACGTTCCAGCAAAGCGTTTTCAACCTCCAAGACGCGAAGGGAATCGAGCAGCCGCTTCATCTCCTCGCGCTGCCGTGCAAGGTCAGATTCCACCGCCGCACTCTTCTGGGTACTTTTCTGGACTTCCCGATGGAGCGCGACAGCCGCGTGGGCCACCGTCTGAAGGTTGGAAGCGGTTTCGCTCTGTCGTTCGAACGCCAGCGCTTTTTCCGTTTCGAGCCGCTCCTCGAACCGAAGAATCCACTGCCGGACAAGCCACGTGCCGGCCACGGCAACCCCGGCAAAACCCAGAATGAACCCAGCGATCAGGCGGCGGATCTGCCGGCGAGTCCGTCGGCGCTCCACCTCCAAAAATTCTCGAAAAGCCGTCAAAACCGGAAGGTCGTCCTCATCCAGCGCGGCATCGCCTGCTCGAATGATCGAACCGCTTTCATCCGTAAACAGAACCACAGCCCGCTCACGGCGGGAGCGGGGGCGGCGTACGGGTTCTTCCTCGTACTCCCAATCGGAAGAGAGGGGATGCTCGGAAGCATCGGAGGAGTTGTCGGCCGACTCGGGGGGAGGCATCGGATGCTTGTTCATGGCTTCCTCCAAGGAAACCAGCTTGTGATTTTGGGAGGCGCCTTCTCTTCCAAAGGCGCCGCATTTTTCTGACGGTTGCGCCAGGCTCGCAATTCGGCTTGTGCCCGAGCTTCCAAGCTGATAAGGGAGGCCGGTCGCGCGTTAGGCGGCGTCTTGGGGGGGGACGGCGTTTCTTCCGCCGTGGTCTCGAACTCGACGGGGGGCTGATCGGTCGGGCCGTTCGGCCGCCGCGACTGCTCCTGCGCCAGCGTCTCAAGGCGCGCGTGGGCGCTCTGAAGCTCCGCTTCGAGAAAACGAATCCGTTCGAACGCGTTTTGGGCAACCGTTTCAGCCGCCGCCGCCGCTTGTCGAGCGGCATCCCGCTCCGCTTCCGCCTCCCGGCGTTGTCTCTTTTCCTTTTCGAAACGGGCGTCGTTCTCCTGTTGACGCCGTTCCCACGCTTCCCGCTGGCGGCGCCATTCAACGCGCTCCTCCTGAACCTCCTGCCAACGCCGATTGTGCTCCTCAAGTTCCCGCTGCAGCCGATCAAGTTCCCGGGAGGGGGTCTCGCTCGCCTCTCGAAGCCGGTTCATCTCCGCTTGGAGTTCTTCGATCCGCCGCTGCCCTTCTCGTCGTTCTTGCTCAAGAAGCCGTTCGAGTTCCCGACGCCGGTCCTCCGCTTCCGCAACGGCTTTATCCGCAGCCTCGAACGCCGCTCGAGCCCTCTTCTCCCAGTCTGCCGCCGACGCCTCGGCCTTCCGGCGTTTTTCCGATTCCCGCTCCGTTTCGGCCCGAAGACGTTCCAACTCTTGGGCCGCGGCTTGCTCCAGTTCCATCCTCTGGCGCGACAGGGCGGCCTCCCATGCTTCCTGCCGTTCGGCCCATTCTCGAATCTGCTTCCGGAGGGATTCGGCCTCCTTTTCCGCCTCGGCACGAACCCGCGTCTGTTCTTCCAGCTGTTCCTGTAACAGGGCGATCTGTTCAAACAAACCCGCCTGTTCTTCGGCCGTTTGATCAATGGCATCCACCACCGCTTCAAGCAACACCTGATAGGCGCGTGCCGATCCGCCATTCCCTTTGTGCAAGACCACGGCATCGGGAGGAATCGCGCCTTCCCGCACGTAATCAAGAAGCGCCAAGGGATGAAACGGCCCGAAACGGGCACCGGAACCCGACTGCACATACCAGTCCATCCCAAGCTCCGGCACGGTCTCCACTGCCTGCCACTCCTGACGGTCCCTCGAAATGCCGTACCCGGCGGCAAACCGATTCTGAGCGGCCCAGATTCGCAGCCGATCAAACGGCACCGGCCCGTACTCATGGCCATTGGGGGCGCGAAGATACCAACGATCGACGTTCATCCGTTCCGTTTCCATGCCCTCTTCCTCTCGGGGAGACCGGCCAAACGTTGACGGGCCTGGATCAGGAGATCCCGCCGGCCAGTACAGCGGGTCAGATCGTCTTGAAAGGAACGGTCGGGTAGAACCGACAGCGACGGATCACAGGCAATCTCCACCGCAGAACCATCCGGAAAATCAAGTCGGAGGATCACCGAGGCCGGACCCGCATGCTGCTGAAGGCACGCCAGAAGTTCGTTCAACGGCCCCTCATCCATCGCCTCGGCTGATAGAGGAATCACCACCGCCTCCGCGAACAGACGCACCGCCTCCTCAGGAGAGTGGAAAGCCTCCAGCGCGAGAGAAAACCGGTCCCCTTCCCGCCTCAAAATAGTCCCACAGAACAGACCCGCCGCATTCGGCTGAAGGAGGGATTTGAGCCGAGGGAGGGTTTTCGGAAAGACCACCGCCTCAAAGGCACCGTCAAAGGTATCGACGATCAACACCGCCATGGGTTCCCGGCTTCGGGTCATCCGAACGTCCATTCGGGAGATCACACCGGCACAGCGGACAAACGTCCGCTCGGGAAGCGATGCCATTTCCTGGGCTCCTGCGGTCTGGTAGGGACGGAGAATGGTCTCGTGTTCGCTGAGGGGATGACCGGTCATGAAAAACCCAAGCAACTCCTTTTCCGCCGCCAGTAGGAGGCCGACGGGCCAGGGGTCGCAGGCGGGAAGTCCATCATCCTTCAACGCCTGATCCTCCCCAAAAAGAGACCGTTGCCCGACCCGCCGGTCGCGCAGGGTTTCGGCCGCCCGAGCAAGCGCCCAGTCCAGTCCGTTGAACAGACGGGCCCGATTCGTATTGAGCGAATCGAAGGCACCGCAGCGGATCAGGCTTTCCAGCGTCTTCCGGTTCACCACCTGGGAGTCCAATCGGGCGCAGAAATCCAGCAGCCCCCGGTAGGGACCGTGCGCTTCCCGTTCCCGAACGATCGCTTCGGCGGCACCCGCGCCCACGTTTCGAATCCCAGCCAAACCGAAACGAATGGCCTTCTGCCCTTCCGGCTGAAATCGAATGCCGGCCGCATTGACATCAGGGGGCAACACTTCGAAACCCAGGTCGGCCGCTTCGGCGAGAAACACCGCCATTTTTTCGTACCGCCCGAATTCGGAGGAAAGAAGCGCGCACATGTATTCCGCGGGATAGTTTGCCTTGAGCCACGCGGTCTGATAGGAAATAATCGCATAGCCGGCCGCATGCGCCTTGTTGAATCCGTATTCGGCGAATTTCGCAATATGATCGAAAATGGCCCGCGCTTGATCCTCGGGAATGTTGTTTCGCGCACGACAACCCGCCACGAACAACGCCTGATGTTTGGCCATGGCATCCGGCTTCTTCTTGCTCATCGCCCGCCGAAGTTCATCGGCCGCCCCCAACGAGTAGCCGGCAAGTACATGGGCCGCTTTTTGAACTTGCTCCTGATACACCATGACCCCAAAGGTTTCTTTGAGGATGGGCTCAAGCAAGGGATGATCATACGTGATGCGTTGACGCCCCTTTTTCCGCGCAATGTATTCCGGCAGCATGTTCATGGGGCCGGGACGATATAGAGCAATGACCGCAATCAACTCCTCGATATTCGAAATCCCGCTTTCGCGGAGAAGCTTCTGCATCCCTGCGGATTCGACCTGGAACACCCCGACCGTCCGTCCGCTCTGAAGAAGGCGGTACGTGGCCGCGTCGTTGAGGTCCAACCGGTTGATGTCCACCTCCCGCCCGTGTCGTTCCCGGATCAATTCGCACGTCTCGCGAATAACGGTCAGGTTCTTCAGGGCAAGAAAATCCATTTTCAGCAGGCCAAGCTCTCCGACCGGATCTTTGGCATATTGGGTGATGACATTGCCGTCCTTGTCCCTCGCCAGGGGAACAATTTCGATGAGCGGACGATCGCCAATCACGACCCCGGCCGCGTGAACACCGAAATTTCGGAAAAGCCCCTCCAGCACAAACCCGTACTCGCAAATGCGGCTGAACACCGCATCCTTCTGATAGAGGGTTTGAAGTTCCGAGTTGGCATCGAAGGCATCCCGGAACGTCTTAATCTTCGGGTCTTCCGGCACCATCCGCGCAAACCGATCGCAATCCGCCAGCGGGACTTCCAGCACGCGCCCGATATCCCGAATCAAGTTCTTCGGATGCAGGGAGTTGAAGGTGATGATCTGCGCGCAGTAGTCATGGCCGTACTTCTCCTTCACATAGTGAATGACTTCATCCCGCCGATCCTGGCAGAAATCAATGTCGAAATCGGGCGGGCTGACCCGTTCCAGGTTCAAAAAACGCTCAAAAATCAAATTGTACCGGATCGGATCCACCGCCGTGATCCCGATCGCATAGGCCACAAGACTCCCGCAGCCCGAACCGCGGCCGGGCCCGACGGGAATCCCGCGGCGGCGAGCAAAATCCACATAGTCCCATACCACCAAAAAATAATCCAAGAACCCTGCCTTCTCGATGATGTCAATCTCGGAATGGAACCGTTCGACGATTTCCCGCTCCCGCCGATCGCGGGGCCGGCGGGGATCTGCAATCCCGTAGAGTCGTTTCAGCCCTTCATAGCCGAGTTGAATGAGATAATCTCGCTGGGGAATGTCGCCCGGCGTTTGGAACCGAGGAAAACGGGCCTTCCCCGAGAGATCGAACGTCACATCGCATCGCTCCGCAATGTCTGCGGTCGCTTCGAGCGCGCCGGGAAATTCCGCTGCCAGTAGGGCCATCTCTTCCGGACTTTTAAAATAGAATTCCGGCGTGGGATACCGTAAACGATCGGGATCGCTGAGAACGGTTTGCGTCTGCAGGCAAAGCAGAACATCGTGCGCCTCGGCGTGCTCGCGCTTCATGTAATGGACATCGTTCGTCGCCACAATCCGAAGCCCGGTTTTCCGCGCCACTTCGGCCAGGCGCCGGTTGGCGCTTTTTTGTTCCGGAATGCCGTGGTCCATCAATTCGAGAAAAAACCGGTCTTTCCCGAAAATCTCGGTGTAGGCCCCTGCCGCCCGAACCGCGCCGGAGACATCGTCCGACGCCAAATGGGCCAGCACTTCCCCCTGCAGACAGGCCGCCAGCCCGATCAGCCCCCGGCTGTGCCGCGCCAACAATTCACGGTCAATCCGCGGTTTACTGTAAAAACCTTCAAGATGGGCCAGCGAGACCAGTCGGGAAAGATTGTGATAGCCTTCGTTTGTTTCCGCCAAAAGCACCAGGTGATGGAGGGGATTCCCCTCCGATGCCCCTTTCCGCAACAAACGATCCCGCGCGGCCACGTACACCTCGCAGCCGATAATCGGCCGGACATTCTCCTGCCGGCAGGCTTTGTAAAAATCCACCGCACCGTAGAGCACCCCATGGTCTGTCAGAGCCACCGCCTTCACCTCCTGGGCCGCCGCGGCGCGGGCTAAATCGGCGACACGGCAAGCGCCATCCAGCAGACTGTACTGGGAATGAACGTGGAGATGAACGAATCGGGCCATACCGGTTATCATACCGCTTCACCCCTTCTGGGAAAAGAGGGAATCCAGGGGACGGAACAGGCACCGTTCCTTCGCTGGACTTGCCCCGGCCGGTTCGACATAATGCCCGGCAGATTTTGATTTCAGGAGTACCATGCGAATCGGCATCATGCTTCGGGCCATCGAAGAGAAACAAGGAATCGGCATCTACAGCCTGAACCTTATGGACGAACTTCTTCCGCTCGACGCCCGAAATGAATACGTGCTCTTTTACAAATCCCCCGCTTTCCTTGGCCGCTACGCCCATCTTCCCCACGTGGAAGAACGATTGGTGCAAGCCCCCGGCAAGTTCGCTTGGGACCAAATCCGGATCCCCTGGGAAGCCCGAAAGGCGGCTGTCCACGTCCTCTTCCACACCAAATTCACAGTTCCGTTCGCGACCGGCCGGAAAACCGCCATGACCGTCCACGGAGCCAGTTGGTTCGTTCGGCCGGAACTCTACCCCCGCTGGGATATCGCCTACATCCGCGCTGTCATGCCCCTTTATTGCCGCAAAGCCGATCTGATTCTCGCCAACTCCGATCTCACGCGAAATGATTTCATCCGAATCCTCCACGTCCCTCCCGAAAAGATCCGCACCGTCCGACTCGGCACTCATCCTCGGTTCCACGTTCTGACCGACACCGCCCTCCTCGACGAAACCCGCCGGAAATTCAACCTGCCGGAATCGTTTATTTTTTCCGTCATCAAATACGATCCACGCAAAAATTTCAAAAACCTTATCGCGGCGTTCCGCCTGCTTCGCAAACGAATCCCCTGTTCGCTGGTGGTTGCCGGGATCGGTTGCGAGCGGTACATCCAAGAATACCGGCTCGCCGAAGACGGAACGCTTAATGCAATGCGCTTCCTCGGGTGGGTGGATCAGAACGACCTTCCGGCTCTCTACAATCTAGCCACCTGCATGCTGTTCCCTTCGGTGTACGAAGAGTTCGGCATTCCGACCTGCGAAGCCATGGCCTGCGGCTGCCCCGTCGTCGTCTCCAACACTGGCGCCCTGCCTGAAATCGCCGGCCCAGCCGGTCTGTTGGTAGATCCCTTCAATCCCACCGAGATGGCCGACGCCCTCGAACGCGTGTTGACGGATTCCACACTCCGGGCGGACATGCGGCAGAAAGGTCTCGCGCAGGCCGCCTCCTTCACGTGGCGGCGCTGCGCGGAAGAAACGCGGGAAGCCTTGAATGCCCTACGATAACCGCCATACCCTCCGCACGGTTGCCCTCGGCGCCTTTTGGCGGTTGCTCCGCTATCCCTTTCTTGCGCTCTCTTTTGTGGTCATTCCGCGCCTGATGGGGCGCGAACTCTACGGCCAGTACGCGTATTTCGTCTCGATTCTAACGCTCTGTGAAGCCTTCACCAGCCTCGGCAACCTTCAGATTTTCGGCCGCTTTTTGCCCGAATTGCATGGAGATGCCGATCGAGAAAAACGTCTCTTTCGCGGCATTTTGTTTTATGGAACTCTCAGTGTGGCCCTCTTCACTGCCGGAGTCGCGCTGTGGATTGTTGTGTTCCGCCCCTCCGCCTTCCCTTTGCCATGGCTTCCGATCCTGATCAGCATCCTGCTCGCCGGCAAACTGCAGGGCACTTCATTCGCTTTCCTCTACGGGCGCAACGAAATCGGGCGCTTTTCTTCGCGGGAACTCCTCCGCAGCGCGTTCACCTTTGTGTTCGCCACGGGTCTGTTCCTGTGGACGGAAAGCGTCACCGCGGCACTGTGGGGACTTGTTCTGAACGAAATCGTCCTTCTCTTTCTCGGAATTTTCTGGACCCGTAACGCGTGGAAAGGAGGGCCCTGGTTCCCTCTCCCGTTCCGAGAATTTCTCTCCTGCTTTCTCTTCGGCGCCACCTTCTATCTGCCTTCTGTCCTGGTCTTTTTCCTTCAACGCTCGGTCCCCCTCTTCATCCGGTTCCTGACGGGGGGTTATGAACAAGTCGCTCCCTTCGATCTCGCCAATCAGTTTCTAATGACAACGGGGCTGTTTCTCGGCCTAGTTTTCACCACCCTGGTGCCGGCACTCTCCCGATTCGAAACGGAACAGCGACGCGAGGAGATCGCGCGGTGGAATCGGGCGGTGCTTGCGTGGTGCGGCGCGGTAGCCATGGCGGGCTATCTGTTCCTCCTCTATCTCGGCCGCCCCGTGCTTATGACCCTTTTGGGTCCGGAATTCGCCGATACCTACGATGTGGCAGCCGTGATCGGCCTGGCCTTCCTGCCCCTTCTCATCTCCCATCTGGGCATGAACTATTCGGTCGTGCGCAAAACACCGGCCTCGTATGCCATCGCAGCGCTGGCAGGAGTGGCAGCCATGACGGTTGGCGCTGTCCTGTGGATCCCTCAAGGCGGCGCGAAAGGGGCGGCCTGGGCCGCCGTGGCCGGCCATACGGTTTCAGCGCTGGTGTATCTGATGGCCTTCCGATCCACCCTTCCCCGAATGCTCCCCCCCTTCCTCGCGGTGGCAGCATTGGGTTTCGCCATCGCATGGCCCGGCCGGTGGGTGACAAAAATGGAGTGGCCGTTCTTTTATGCGACAGGCGCCTGCATCGCAGCACTCGCTCTGTTCGGCCTCCTCTTGTTTGCCTTCCGCCTGTTGCAATTCCGGGAAGTCGCGGCGCTCCGGCGCGCCCTCCTCAGCGGATCACGATCACCCCTCCTGCCGCCTTCTGCTTCCTAATCCAAACAAACCGCTCGTCCCGTTCCACGGTGAATCGCCCGGGTCCGATAATCTCCCAGAGCTCCAACGCCTCCGCCCCTGTGAAAGCATCCGCATGAAAAATGGTCGACCCCTCCGAAGAGAGGGCGGCCGCCGCAGCGGATGAAATCTCCACCCGTGCGGCCGCCGGCAGGGCGAGAGTTCCTTCGACGCGTACACATGAGAACGTGCCGTCAGCCGCCTCAAGCCGAAAAATTCCACCCGTGGGAAAAAACCATGTTCCGTTCGTTGCGAGGGTCAACGTTCCCGGAACTCCTCCCCACGCAAATCCACCACCGGTTTTCATCCCAACCGCCCGTGTAATGACGCCCGTCCCTCCGAGAAAGCCATTGCTGTACACAGTAACCCACGTCCCGAAGCCCCCGCCTTCCAGCCGAGAATCCACCCGTAGAATGCCCCCTGTCACTTCCAAAGGTCCCACCCAACAATTCGACCCTGCCAGAGTCAAGACCCCGGTTCCCGCTCGAACCAACCCGCCCGTCCCCCCGATCACCCCCGAAAAAACCGTCCTCCGATCGTCCCCCAACGTCAACCGCGTACTGCTCACCGTCCCCATCCACACTTCCCCCTCTCCTTCCAAACTCCCAATCATCGCACTCTTTCCGTTCATATTTAAAAGCGCCCCCGATTCCACCACCACCGTCCCCGAGGTCGGAAGACAATTGGGAACCCCAAAAATCAGCGCACCAACCGGGTTCGTGGAACCCGTGAGCCGGGTCCCCCCCGTGTAAAGGTTCGTCGCGTAGAGATAAACGGGAAAGGGATTCGTCGTGGCCAAAATCAGCCGGCCAGGCTGATGACCATCCCTAAAAACGCCATAACAAGAGAGAGAGCCGGATCCGCTTTGCCGCTCCAACCAGACCTCCCCCTCTAAAGTGAGGATATCAAAGATCGAACGACTTCCTCCCGCCAATCCCCGCAGCCGTCCCCCCGCCTGAATCACAACATTGGTGGTCCGGCTGCCGTTCAGCTGAACAACCCCGTTGCTCAGGATCATGATTTGACTTCGGCCATAACTGCCCGTTGCGCAGTTGATATAAAGGACGCCCCCATCCCGAACCACCACATCGCCGGAGCCCAAACTTCCGTTGACCGGGCAGGCCAACGTCCCTTCCAGCACCTCGATGCCTCCCGAAAAATCGTTGGTCCCTCCACTCAACGCAAGATATCCACTTCCCTTCTTGACGAGCCGTCCCGTCTGGCCGGGGCCAAAGTCAGAGAGGGGACCTGTCAGCGCCGCCGAGGTCGTACCGGAGGCATTAAGCCAGGATTCCATCAGCACCCGAACAGGAGCCGTCAAGTTGTAATTGGCGCCTACGTAATATTGCCCCCCTTTCATTACAATAGGGGCAAGTTGAAAGGTAGTGGCAGCCGATTGAAGCGTTCCGTTGGGCAGGATTTCGACAGCGCCAATACCCAACGCGTTATTGGAATAGATTTGGACAACACCCGCCGCCACCAGGATCCCGCCGCTAAAGGTACTTCCCAGACTATAGAATCGGACGGTGCCCCCGGCAGTGTTCGAGACGATCAGTTGGCCGGCTCCTTGCGGATGATCGCGGATCGGCCCATAAAGCGCGAGATGGTAGGCATTGGAGGAAACGGCCCAGGAGGTTTCCCGCAACTCAATCGGGGCGCGCAACGCAGCGGTGGAAGCACCAGGCGTCAACCGCCCCCCTCTCATGACAATGGGATTGGTCTGCATCACGCTGGCCGCAGTGGGCATCAAAACCGCTTCCGGCAATACCTCAAAGGGACCCGTTCCCGTGGCCTCATTCGAATAAAGAAGGAGAATCCCCTTCTGGAACTCCGTACCTCCCGCGTACGAACTGCCGATACTGTAGAAGGAGAGAGGAACATCCGAACTATTTGAAAGGACGAGAATCCCCCCCCCGCCGGAAGCATCCCCAATCGGCCCATACACGGCCAGCGCATTGGTCCCATCCGTTCCCATAAAGGAACGAGATCGAATCAGGATAGGCGCCTTGAATGCAGCAGAAGCCCGCCCCGATCGCAGCCACCCCCCGTTCAGGATCACCGGATTGGTCTGAACCACCGTCGCGCCCGCCACTCGAAGTACAGCCCCCGTCAACACCTCAACAGGTCCTATTCCCGCCGTCTGGTTCGAATAGAAATATGCCTCGCCGCTCCGAATTTCCGTTCCCCCGGAATATTCGGAATTGAAGGCAAAAAAATGAACCGCCTGGGAAGGAGAAGACTCCGTAATGAGCTTGCCCGGCCCTTCGGGATGATCCCGGACAACCCCTTTGACGCTTAATGGAAATTCCCCGGCGGTCAATACAGAATCTCTTCGAAGCCGAACGGGCCGTGTAAAAGCGGACAGAGAAGAACCGGCCCGTATCCTTCCGCCATCCAGAATCAACCCATGATCGGCCGTCATTGCGGCTTCCAAACGGAGCACCCCACCGGATCCGATGGCAAGTTCCGCAGGCAACGGAGAAAGATTTACCCGAAAACACGCCTCCATCGTGCCGCCCCCTGTCAACGCCGCCACCCGGCCGGTTTGAGTGGCATCCGGTGGGCCGACCGGCGGATCCCAATTCTCCGGATCCTCCAATGCTCCCAGGTGATTCGTAAATCGAAAAAAGCCGTCATAAATGAGAAGTTGAAAAGGGTGGCTGGTTACCGCACCGCCCGAATCGGAAAAGGCAACCTGATACCAACCTGCGTCTGCGGAGCTGACGTTGGTTATCGTGAGCACTGCGCCAGTGGCCCCTGACAGAGGGACCCCCTCTTTGAACCAGGTATTGGAAACCGTCGGGTCCCCGTAGGACTGGGTTTCAAAAACAACCGTCTGACCGGGCTGAGCCAACGTCCGGGCAGGCGGAAGCAGGGCCACACTTGGCGGCCCATATGTTTTCCGCCTTCCGGCATCCCATCGCGCCTTGGCGGGATTCGTTTTAACAGCATCCAAGCTCGTGTGCTGCCGAAGCCCAACGGTGGGAAGAGAATTGGAAATGTTCCACCAAGGGGGCATCGAAAATGAAGAAAACGGGTTCGTCGTCAGATAATAGGAAAGATCCGCCAGGTTCGTAGAACTCGAGTTGGGCTGAATCCCATCGGCTTTGGTGTTGTTGGCATAATTGAAGTGGTTGGTCCCCTGCAACTTCCAGCCGTCGCCCACGGCCAACTCCCATAACCAGTTTCCATTCCGCATGCATTCGTTTCCCGCAAAGTTCTGATCATGACTTTGCGCTTGGGTCATATTGAGGCCGTTTTTCTCCGCCCGATTGCGGAAAAAGGTATTCCAAGGGCCGTTGACTTTGTGGGAATCGTCAATCCATATATGCTGCACGATGTTGCCTTCGAACAAATTGGCAAACGGGTAATTCCCGTGAAGCGATATGTCGCCCGCATTGTCCCCATGATCGGTGCTGTACGGTTCGCGAGAATAATTATACCCAAACACATTCCCGTTTGCCCCCGCCTGAACCAACATGGAATGGCGCAATTTCCTAAAAATACAGTTTTCCACCCGCACTTCACCGGTATTAAGTTCGAGGCGAACACCATATGCCGAACCGCCGCCGTCATAATTGTGTCCCTCGTGGAAATAACAACCCGAAACCTCAATCTGCGTGCTGTAGGTGGCCCCCACATGGCCCCCGAAACATTTAAAACTTTCGATGTTGCGAACCCAACATCGAGCCGCCCAGTTGAACCCGATCGTGAATTCATTGTCCGGACACGCCGCCGGCCCCGTCCATGCCCGCTCGATTCGGAGATTCTCGAGTCCCACATGCTGAATGGGGGTAATCGGACGAATGCGGGGGTTGAGATTCGTCGGAATGTCCAGACGAACAGGGTGAACGAGGGTTATCGCATTCGAAGAAACGTCCGCAATGCGTACAATCTGGGCCGGCCCCATGGTAAACCAATAGCTGCAACCCCACGCTTTGTTGGTATCGAACCGCAGCTCGGCATAACCGCCAGGCTGAAATACCGCCGCGTGGGTTACCGGCAGCGTCACACTCTGTCGGGCGATCGCATTGGAGATCGGTTGATAGGGCGCATTTTGCGAACTGGAAACGCTGATCCCCGTTCCCAGCACATTGGTATGAATCACGATCGTCGTGTTCGTCGGACTCTGCCCGCGCAAAACGGCGTTCGAGGGCATCGAAAGCGTCGAAGTGAAAAGGTAGGTGCCCGCGGGCACAAATACGACGCCGGGTTTGCCTCCGAGGGCGCTCAGGGCGCTGGAAAAAGCAGGCCGGTCATTCGCAACCCCGTCGCCGACGGCTCCATAATCCTTTACGTTCACAATGCGGAAGGGAAACGGCACTTCTCCCCCATAGCCCGAATCGTTCCACGCGCTGATAAACGTCCGATCGGAAGGAATCGTCTGGGCGAGGACCGGCCCCGCAACAACGAAAAATATCCCGAAGAGCATCCGGCGTTTCGTGCGTATCATTTCGCCCCTTTGAACAATGTCTCATATTGCCGCGCCACCGCGGCGTGTCCATACCGCTCCTGAACCGTCCGACGGCCGGCCGTTCCCAGCCGCTGCGCAAGCGTAGGGTCGCTCCAAAGCCTCCGGAACGCCGCCTCCAGCGCCCCCGCATTCTCCGGCGGAATAACCAGGGCGTTCTCTCCATCTTCCACAATATCCCGTACGCCCCCAACCGCCGTGGTGATGCATGGCAGGCCGCAAGCCATCGCCTCAATCAGCGAAATGCCAAACGCCTCGTTGAGGGTCGGAAAGACAAACACATCGGACGCCTGGAGCCAGGGGACGACGTCCGAAACATCCCCCGTGAACGTGACCCGCCGTTCCAGCCCGTTGGCCTTGCAAAAGGCACGCAGCTCGGCCTCGCAGTTCCCGATGTCGTTTCCCCCTCCCCCCACCAGCAGAAGATGCGCCTCGGGAAAATCATCCGCCAACCGATTCCAAGCCTGCAGCAAATGGGGCAATCCCTTCGATCGTACGAGCCGTCCCGTGTACAGAACGAGGGGACGGCAAGCCTCTAGCCCTAGCGCATTCCGCAGCCGTTGCTTCTTTTCGGCCGTCGGAGGCGCAAAACGATCCTCGTCCACTGCATTCGGAATTCGGACAATTCGCTTGGCCTCCATGCCGGCCATCGCCAATTCCTCCTCGATCGCTCGCGAAATGGCGACAAAGCGATCGGCCTTTTTCAACAGATGATTCCGAAAACGCACAAACCCGCGGAGCAACGGCACAGCCGCCCGAATCCCTTTCCGACGTAATCCTTCCTCAAAAAAGGCTCCGCTCATTTCGCCACAACTGACGGGCCGCAAGATGCAACACCATCCTTTTCTTCGGGCCGCAATAACCGCCGGACCCCCAAGCACCCGCACCCCTGCGCAATAAATCGCATCCGCTTCCCGAATCCCCAACAGGACCGGCAAAAGGCGTGCGCCAAATTGCCATTTCTTGATTGGACCATATCCTGTCGGTCCATAACGGAAAATGCGAATGCCTTCTCGTTCCTCGAAGGAGGGGTGTGCAGGCTCCCATCGCCGCGTAAGGACCGAAACCGTGTGGCCACACCGAGCCATATCCTCGGCCAATAGCCGCACTTGCGTCGGAGTCCCCCCCACCCGCGGCGAATAGCTCTCCGTCAGAAAAAGCAACCTCATCGCATATTCTCTTTCCATTCGGGTAGCAACGAACCCTTCGGAAGCTGAAGCGCCTTCCCATGACCGTGCGCTTCTTCAGCCGGTTCGCCTATTACGGTGATAAGGGACCATGCCGGCACTTCAAACGTGATCCGCCCTTCCGCCTCTCCCGCAGAAAACCTTCTTTCCGCGCCACCCACGGTGCGGACAATCCCATCATACCGCCAACCGGGGGGAGCGCCCGTGAGCTCCAACGAACGGGGCGCGTTATGATTGACGACATGCGCCACCCATCGCGGCCGCCCCTCCGGCCCCTTCCCCCTCAGCGCTACCGCTGCATCCGATCGTTCCGTTTCGACGCGCAATATCTCCGCGCCCCGCGGCGTGGTTTTCACCAACTGCTCGAGAAACCGAAAACGAAGAGTCTCTTCCAGCCGCATCGTTCCCGTTTCATTGGGGACGGTCCGCAGGAGAGGATAATCATCGGTGTACTCCCAGATCAGGATGGATTGCGGCTGGGCTTGCGCAAGCAACTGAAGATAGTGGGCGACTTCCCGGATCGCATAAAGAGGAAATTCGAATACATGAGGCGTCCGCCAAGCATCGGCGTCCCACCCCGCTTCCATCACAAGGAGCGGCTTGCCAATGCGCCGCGCCAGCCCCTGCCATGCCGCATAGTCAGCGGCTGTCCCTCCTCCCCAGGAATGAAAAGATACCGCACCGAGGTAACGACGGGCAACGGGATCGTTGACCGCATACACGCCATAACTTGCGGTCTCGCGCGCGGAAGCAGTGTCCCCCAGCACCAGCCGGGTCCGAAACCCCCGCACGGAAAAATACTCGCCCATTCGACGGATCGCATCCCGGTGTTCTTCGGAAGAAAGCAGAACGCGGACTCCTTTGTCCGGCTCGTTGAAGGAAACAAGCTCCGGTTCGACGCCATAGCGGTTCTTCAGATGCTCTAAATACGTCCCCACGCTTTCGAGAAGTTCGGGCCATTGGGAAGGCGCGATCCGACGCCGAGACACCCACCGACCCATCGGCGGTCCCTCGTACATCCATTCCGGTAAATCCCAGACCGCAAGCGCAAGGGGAATGTTTTGGCGGCTAAGCCTTGCCGCCAATTCGAAACTTCGCCGCAGCGTCGACCCTTCCACATCGCGCGTTTCAAAATAGGCCCAATTGCTGGTTTGCGGTGATGCGTCATCGTTCTCCGGCTCCCACGCATGCAACGCCATTTCCAGCCGCGCCCGGACCGGGGAAAGCCGTTCGACAAGCGCAGTGGCGACCGGACTCTCCAACCCATACACAAAATTGCCGCCAAACCCTTCAAATTGACTGGACGTTGGGGGTTCCCGCACGTTCACCCGCATGGGCTCCACCGCCGGACGACCCTGAAGGAAAATTTCCAAGGGAAGCCGGACGTTTATGCCCGCTTTCATCTGGGACCCCCGTACGACCGGCCAGTAAAGCGCATAATCGCTTTGCCCCCACGCCCGTTCATCTTGCAGCGTTAAAGTCCTGGGCCGATCCAACCGAATCTCCAACGCATAGGGTCCGCTCTGTACCCGGACCCGATCCACACCGTCCGCAACCTGGAACCGGGCCTCATCCAACGCTCGAGGTTCCGCTGGAAAAAGGGTTCGAGACATGACATTCGGTCCGCGCCAGAAAACCGCCTCTTCCTCGGAAAAGAGACGCACCGGCAGAAAAAGGAAAATGAAAACGCCCTCAGAGACCACATCGTCCAAGGCGCCAACCGTGAGGGTAATTCGAACCCCGTTGGACACGGCTTCCACCCGTTGGGTATAGATCAGCGGCGCGGAATCTCGCAATCGCCATTCGCCGCTCCATTGCTCCCCCCCGTTCGGTTCCCTTTGATAAACGAGATTCGAAACCGTCAGAGGCCGAACCCCTGCCGTATCCGCCCACAAGGGTTCTACCGCACGAAGTTCGGAACGGATGGGCAGAAACATCCCCTCCCAGGACACCCCTTCGATCCGCCCCACACCATCAAAATGCAGCCGCCGCAATTCTGGCGCTTCCCCTCGGACAAGCCCCACAACCGCTAGCGAAAAAAGAAACCCGAAAACCGAAAATGCCCTGCGCGCGAAAAGACGAACCCCGATTCCAGAGTCCGAGGGAAGGAAAACCCATCGCCCGCGCGTGGCGGCGGCAAGAAGCCCCAAATAGACGACCCAGCCGGCAAGAAACGAGATCCCGATCGCTCCAGACCCGCTCGGCGTCCAAACCCGCTGAACAAGATGAATCGCGGCAATCATCACGGCCATCCCAAACACGAGCCACGCCGTCTGCCGGCAGGTCGTCGACAGACTGTGTCGGGATTCATACACCCCGAGAACGCTCACCATCGGAAAGGTGGCCATGAAACCTCCCAATCGTTTCTTGAGGACAACCAAAAACAAAATCACCACCACGATGATCGGAACCTTGATCCAAAAGGGAAGCGAAGTCCGATGCCCCGGTTCGGAGGGCGCTGGAAAACGAAGGAACACCCCCAACCCAACTCCTGCCGCCCCAAACCCTGCCATCCAAAAAGCAGCGGCCGTTTGGGGAATCCAGGAGTTAATCAGGGTTGCCATTCCGCTATAGGCCAGCGCGCAGATCCCGATGGCAGGCGCCGCCGGCCACCCCGCGCGCCGGATCAACAAACGGACCCCATGCATGTATCCGAGCAACCCCACCAAACCCGCGAAATGAGAGGCGGTCACTTCCCCCCCCAAAGAAAGCGTAGCCAACGTGAAGGGAAACGGCAGGGCGAGAACAAAGGCCTTCCATGCCGGATGGCGGATCCAGGCGATCGCCGTGCTCATCGCCGCAACAACGATCAGCAACCCCCAATCCCACGCCGTGAAATGCAATTCCATCCGCGCGTTTTATCCCCAAGTGAATCGGGCCACTTCCGGTCGCTCCGGCCATTCCAACCCCGGCTTGGGACCCCGCTGCCAACGGAAAACGGTTTCCCCATCCGAACGCCGCACAGTCGCCACTGTTTGCAGGGTATATTCCCTCAAGGATTGTTGCGGATGCAACTGAACTCCATCTTTGCGGAGACCCTCTGGAAATGGCGTGGTAAAAAGCCGAAAGATCTCTTCCACCCCAATCGTCCGCTTCTCTTTCAAAAAATCCGACAGCATCCGTTCGGCCCGATCGCAAGCCGCCCAAAAAGCAATATCCGGTCCTTCCTCCATCGAAAGCCCAAACCGGGCCCGATGAGCCCTCCGTTTGGCAGCTTGATAACGCCCTTGCGGAGAGTTCGGATCCCGGCAGACCATTCCGCTCACCCAACTCCGGCCCGTCTCATCCGGCGGGTACACCTCCAGAAAGTTGAAGCTGCATTTTTCGATCGCGACCGATCGTTTTTGGGCATCCCGCAAAACGATATTGCTCCAACCCCAGAAAAAACGGTAGCGGGTCAAAAATTGAACCGCTCCCGGCACATCATCGCAATAGGCTTGAAGCATCTGTCGAATCGGCAGGGGAAACAACTCCGGCGGTTCGTCGTCTTCATGAAGTCCGCTGCCGACCCCATCCAGCACCAGGAATCGAGCCGGCGGGCGAGATCGCGTCCCTCCTTTCAAGGGAGGATGAGGAACCCAAAAGGTATCCGGATCGTCCACATTCTTGATGTGCAGTTCGCCGCCATCGGTTTCAGGGCAGTAGGCAACCCGACATCGCTCAATACGTGCCGGTTTCGCTCGGCAGTATCCCCGAAACGCCAAGTATTCATTAAGACTTCGTAAAACCCCCATCTCAAAATCCGAAAGTCCTGCCCGCGCTTGAATCTCCCGGTCGATCGCACGAACTCGGTCTACCCAAAACGGGGACTCCGGATATTGAACCGAAGAGGGAACGCGTTCCATCCGTTCCCGGTGAAAATCCGCCAGTCCTGCCAGCAGCGAATCGCGATCCACATAGGGAGCGTCCGCCAGCTTTCGCGCAACCTGCCCTTCGATCAACGCATGGCGTTCCTCGTGGAGCCGGTTCAGTTCGGCCTGCACCGCTTCTTCAACAGTCGGAATCGAAATCCGCATTTTCACGCGCTTTCCCCTGGTTTGCGGTCGGAGGAAAAACTCCTTTTGCCCCTCACAACCCGTGCGAAAGACCGTCCTGAACGAATCCGGGCGGCAGAAGGGTAGTCGTACCGCTCCAGAAGCCCCGACCTCCACGCATGTCCCAGAATGCGCATCAGCCCTCGATAGGACATGGCAACCGGTTTTGCACTGCCGCCGCCCGCGACCCCTTGCCCATATCCATAGGTCTTGTCCAGCAGCAATTCGGCCAAATCAAGAAAGCGGCGATCGCCAGTCCGTTCATACCCGATCCCCAGAGCAACGCCAAAATCCACACCCCGCATTTCGCCTTCACGAGCAGCACGAAGAGCCTCATCGGCCAGATCGCGGCAAAACGCTTTGAGCCAGTCCGTCGCTTCTCGGCGTCCGCTCCATTCGGCATACAGGTCCACACCTTCCATCATGCTGGCGTAACCAAAGAAGTTATCCACGATCTGCCGATTCATCGAACGCCGATCGTTGCCCGCCGAGAGATTGATCGCCCCATGAAAACCGGACCGGTCAAAAGCGATCAGACTATTGACCATTTCCTCCAGAAGAGGCCGAAACCGTTCTTCTCCCGTCACGTCGACCAAACAGGCAAGCGCCAGAACCGACCAACCGATCTCCCGGTTGAATCCCCACAAAACCGAACGGAGTTCGGGATCGGTAAAATTCTCAACCGTCTTGTCTCCCAGCGCTAGCGCCACCTCCAGCGCATCGTCATCGCCTGTCAGACAATAATATTCGAGCAACCCCTGGGTCCAGAAATGGCTGGGATAAGCGCCGGTTGTCGTGTGCCTCGCCGAATGGGCCGGCGTCGCCCGATGCAGCCATCGGTGGTCGGAATAGTGCAAAAAATCCACTTCGATGTTGTGGCGCGCCGCCAGCCGAAGCGTCTCCCACAACTCGAAACGACCGGTTCGCATCAATTCTTGGCAGAAGGTGTGGATCGCATCATACTCGTTGTTCGTCCACACCGGCTCATGGCAATCCAGGTAAGTCTGTGTCGGATGACTCCTCGGGAAACGGCGCGGAATGTCCGGCGCTCCGGCCAGCTTCGGCACCAGGTCCTCGCTGATGATCGCGTAGCCGCTATTGTAATGGGAATCGGTATCGCCGGCGTCGAACTTGGCGGAGGGCATGTCCAGCCGGACCAGATCGCGGATATTCTCCTCGATCCGGATGTGCTGCCCAAACGGAAGAACCCGGTCCTGGCCGAATGCGCTGCATCGGGCAATCCATGCGGGGTCCGGACACCCCCGCCCCTCATGCATCAGAGCCGAAAGGAAGGCCGCCACTCCTTCGGGCGCTTGCCGAGGCGCATTGGAGCTCTTCACGGTTCCCTGACCCGGCGCGGGATTGTTCAGAAATGCAAAAACGATTGTGTGCCGTTTCGACCGCCCCTGAGGCAATTCCAACGGCTCTGCGGTGGACGGCCAGACTTCGACCGCCATTCGATTGCCCTCGCTGCAGATTCGATTAGGCTTGGTCTTGGTAAAATCGGCCACCTGAACGTACACTGCGTGTTCGCTCCCCACCACCCCGAGCCAATCCGCCGTGTCGACCAGGGGCGGATGCAAATAAAAGGGATAGGCCACGTCATCCCGCAACATGGCCGGATCTTCCACATGCGAGCCGGCGCGCGAAAAATCGGCCGCAATCGCAACCGGCTCCGGGTTCAACACATGGCGACTGACGTAGAAAAGTCCATAATTCTTCTGAAGAAAATGACGCAGGCTCGCGTCTCCCACATTCCATCGGCTTTCCAACCCCACGACCTGAAGACGCTCCGTCGGATGGCCCGGTTCCCGATGAAAGAAATGATAATCAAGCCGCAGTACAGGCCATCCAACCCACACTTCGACATCAAGACGGTAATGCAAACGGCGAGCCCCGTCCGCTTGACGATGTTCCCCTTCCACGCGAAGCCGAACCCGTTGAGCGGTCGCGTCAAGAAGCCGAACCGACCGCTTCCTTTCGTAGGCGGTCGTCGCGTCATCTACCCGCAGCCGAAGATCGGCCGGATCGGCCAAATAAGAGTGCCCATCGCACCGAATCGAACCAAAAAGGCCGGGACCCTTTTCAAGAACGGTAAACTCCAGCCGGTCGCTCCTCACCCGCCAACCGCCAGCCATCGGCTCGACCATCATCGCCCCCCCTGTAGAAGGCGCTTTGGACCGAATCAACTCGTGCGGTCCTGCCTGCCGGGCCTCGAATTGCACAAGCCCCCATCGCAGGGAGCCGTCTCGATGACGAACCAACGGGCGAAGACCCACCGGACGAACTTCACCGTCAGGCGCACGGGCTGCCAAAGATTCGCCCTCTTTTAGATAACCTTGGGGAAAAGGGATCCCAACACAGATCGGAAGCCCCGCCGGATAGTCACGGCCGTAGGCTGAATGCACAACAGGAACAGCGGTGTTTTTCATGCTGAAAAAAGATAAACAAAAAAGGGAGTTCTGTCCACGTATTAGGCGGCAGCCGCCCCCGCCTCCGCTTCGCCGCGAACGCCGTTACCCCCAGGGGAATCGGGCCGCTCAACCAGATAAACCCCATGATTCTCTCACGGCCGACCCGCATGGAAAAAAACGCCGCTTCCGTCAGGCAAAGCAAAAGAGTAAGGAAAGGGTTCATGATTGGTCCCTTTGAAACATGTGGAGGAATAGCGGCACAGCAGATATTCATTCCAACCCGCTTCTTTGTCTGTGAGAATTCTCCCTCGACCTCTTTTAGGGTTTGGCCCCCAGCACCCCCAACCCGAACCTCATCAAACCCACGGCAGGGAGAGCGGCTTCCGGCACAGGACGGCCGGATCTGCTGAATTTCATCCATCCCTTCGCAAGGCGCACTTGACTTTTACCCCGGATATCTGGACGATGAATAGCACTGCGGCTTCCCGCCAAAAAGAAAGGAACGTTCGATGGCCTCATCGAAACCGATTGCAGTGGGAATTCTGGGTTATGGCCGGGCCGGCTGTGAAATGCAAGCCAAGGAATTGTCGGAACGCCGAGATAAATTCCTAATCGCAGCCGTATGCGATGTGCTTGAAGAACGAAGAAAAGCCGCCGAGACCGCCCACGGTTGCCGGACTTACGCACGCATGGAAGACATGCTGGCCGATCCCGATATAGAACTCGTCAGCATCGCCACCCGCTCCTGCGATCACTATGCGCACGCGTGCCTTGCCCTCCGCGCTCGCAAAATCGTTTTCGTCGAAAAACCCATGACGACCACGCTGGCGGATGCAAAACGGCTCCGTGCGCTGGCCGCCCGATACCACGACGCCCTTTTCGTCCGCCATAACCGCCGATTCGAACCGGTCTTCCAGCACGTTCGAGAAATCATCGCCTCGGGCCTTCTCGGCCAGGTCTTCGAAATCAAACTCCGACGCAACTCCTATCACCGACGCGACGACTGGCAGACCCTCCTCCGTTACGGCGGGGGGCAACTCCTCAACTGGGGCCCCCATATCGTGGACCACGCCCTTCAGTTCCTCCAAACACCGCCCGTGAGCCTGTGGTCCGACTTGAAGCGTGTGGCCGCTGTCGGCGATGCCGAAGATCACCTGAAAATCGTTCTCCGAAATGCCCAAGGATTGGTCGTGGATCTCGAAATCAGCGGCGGAAGCGCCCTCAGCGAACCCCAATACCTCGTGATCGGAACCCGCGGCGCTCTTTCCGCAACCGGCAATAAAATCCATCTTCGGTACTTAAACCCAAAAGTCAGGCTCCCCCAACGGAAGGTCAACCCCGGCACCCCTAAAGGCGGGTTCGGAAGCCCTGAAAACCTGCCATGGATCGAAGAAGAAATGGAAGCCGCGCCAAAAGAAAAAGCCGGCATGACGATCATCTGGGATTATCTCTACGACACGGTCCGAAAAGGAAAGCCCTTCCCCATTACCCTCAACCAAGCAGTAGCCGTCATGGAAGTCATCGAACGGACTCGAAAAGGAACACCCTTCGAACTCTAAGGCAAAACCGGTGCGGTCAAATAGCCGAAGGCTTCCCCTATCCTTCCCTCCCAAAGCCCGGTTCGGTCCTTTTCCGATTCTTTTGCTTCTTTCTGCCTGTGCCGCTCTCCGCGCCCTTCCCCAAGCCCCTCCCCCTCTTGCCCTGATCGAAGCCTCCCGTTCATTGCCCAACGACGCCGAACGACGCTTCGCCGCCCGGGCGTCGGACCGTCTGGCCACCTGGTTCGGCGAAGCCGGCCTTTCGGTCAGACGGCTATCCGAAGAAGCGGCCGCCCGCGACGGAATTCCAAGCCGGATTGCTGTCCTCCCCTACAATCCATCCCTCTCCCCCGCTCTTCGAAAACAACTGGAATTTTTCTTTCAGAAAGGCGGGCGTCTCATTGTTTTCTATTCCAGCGATTCAGCTCTGGCCGAGCGGGCCGGGTTGCGGCTGGGACCCTACCTGAAAGCGGAGACGCCCGGCCAATGGAGCGCGATCCGATTCACGCGCGATGCGCCTTCTCTCGTCCCCCCCCGCTTGGTTCAAAGTTCCGGAAATATCCGCCCGGCTTACCCCTTGGAAGGAAAGGGCCGCGTCATCGCCTGGTGGGAAGATGCAGAAGGACGCCTGCGTCCCGAACCGGCATGGGTCTTGACCGATCGCGCCGCTTGGATGTCTCACCTCCTCCTCGACGGCGATTCAATCTCCCGCTGTCGTCTGCTGATGGCGCTCGCCGTTCATTTCGATCCCCTTTTGCTTCCACTCGCCGGCCAACGCGCCCGTGATCGGGCCGGCGGGATCACCCCCTATGCAAACGGAACGCAACTTCTGAATGCCATTCGCCGACGCGCCCAGTTCCATCCCCTCTTGCGAAAAGAAATCGAAACCGTTGAAAGGGAAATGAGCCGTCTGCACGCCCTGGCGGAAACGGGAGACTGGTCAGCGTTAGTGTTGCAAGAATTTCGCCTGCAAGAAAAACTGGCGAAGCTCTATGGCGCTTCGCTCCCCTCCGCCCAAGGGGAGTTTCGCGCCGTCTGGAATCATTCCGGCCTGGGGGTCAGTGGCGGCACGAATAGCTGGGAACGCACAGCCGCCTTGCTGGCCGATCACGGATTCACGGCCGTCTTTCCCCATGTCGCATGGGCCGGACTGGCCCTCTACCCGAGCCGCCTCCTTCCCCAGTCCGACGCGGGCCGTGCTGTGGGCGATCCGCTGATGCAATGCCTGGCGGCATCCGCCCGACATAATCTGGCCGTCCATGCCTGGGTGTCCTGCTGGAACCTTGAAGGAGCGCCCCCCTCGCTTTTGGAACGCTTCAAAAGCCAAAACCGTCTCCAACAGGACGCAACCGGTCAAACGCTTCCCTGGCTCTGCCCTTCTCACCCCGATAATATCGAACACCAATTGGCCATTCTCGCCGAAATCGCAAAACAGTATCCCGTCGCAGGCGTCCACCTCGATTATATCCGCTTTCCCGGTTCCCATGCCTGTTTCTGCCCCACATGCCGACGCGCGTTCGAATCGTCCACAAAACAGCGGATACGGCACTGGCTTACGGATGTCCAACCCGGTGGCCCACTCGCCCCATCCTTTTCAGAATGGCGCGCTGAGCAGATCTCCCGTTTCGTCCGCCTCGCCCGCGATCGCCTCCATGCCGTTCGACCGTCCGCCACCCTTTCAGCCGCCGTTTACGGTTACTACCCTGGTTGTATCCAAAGTATGGGCCAGGACTGGGCCGCCTGGCTCCGGAACGGCTGGGTTTCCTTCGTCTGCCCGATGAACTACGAACAGGACTTGGATCGCTTCAAACGCTATCTACAAACCCAATTGCCCCTTGCACCCCATCCCGGCCGCATCATCCCAGGCATCGGCGTAACGGCCTCCACCTCCCGACTGAACCCGATCCAAACCCTCGACCAAATCGAAGCCGTACGGGCCGCCGGTGCCCCGGGCTTCATACTTTTCGACCTCAACCCCACGCTGGAAACAGAACTGTTCCCCATCCTTCGCGCTTTCCGCTAAAAAGAAGGCCCCCCCGTGGGTATACCCTTAGCGGGAGAAAAATGGAACGCGAACTCCGTCGTTTTGCTTCTCCCCGGCCGGTGATTTCCCTTTCGGTTTACAAATCCTATTGCTTTTTCCATCGCTCCACTCTATAGGAAACAGGTCCCGACATGAGCCCTACCCGTGGAAAGTGTGGATATGACTGATTCCGATTCCGTTATCCCAAAACCGCTACTGGAAGAAGCACGGGCCGTCGCCCTTTTGACCGGCCACCGCATTCAAATCGTTATCCCTTCCATCCTCCAGCCTGACGAGCCTTTTTCCGCCCGCATCAGCGTCGTCCAGCGGGACGGCCTTCCACCCACCTGCTTCCCCCATACCCTCCAGTTCGAATCCATGCCGAACGTGGCCGGCCTTCCCTCCCGCTATGCCTTTGATCCCGCGTCTCCCGTCGGTGAGATCCAGGGACTCACCGCGCGAAAAGCCGGGGTTGTCCGGATCGTCGCTTCCGTGGAAACGGCGCCAAATCGCGGTGTGCCCACACTCGTCTTTTCCAATCCTGCCTGGGTTCTCCCCGATCCCCCTGCCCGCCTCTACTGGGGCGACCTCCATATCCATACGCACTTCTCGAATTGCAGCAGCTGGCGTTGCCTGGACCCCGAGTGGGCTTACCGCTATGCCCGCAACGTTTCGTTCCTCGACTTTGCCGCCGCTGCCGACCACCTCCGCGGCATCGCATCAAATCCCGCCCGCTGGACTCGCCTCCAAGAGATGGCAAGGCGGTTCAACCAACCCGGCCGCTTCGTCGCCTTCCTCGCCTTCGAAAGTTCTCATGCCCAGGGATTCGGCGGCGATAACAACGCCTATTTTCTCCACGACGACGCCTCTTTCTTCTGGCTCGATCGGGACGATATGCGCGGAATCGCCCCCGCCGTCCCACTGGAAACCCTCTGGTCCGCCATGAAGGCCAACGGCTCTCCTTTCTTTACTGTCCCTCACCATACCGGTCGGGCCGCCAAATTCCGCGCTTGGAACGAACCCCGCTATGACCCGTTGCGGGAACCCCTCTTTGAAATCTTTTCCAGTTGGGGCTCTTCAGAAATGCGATGGTCTCGCTACCCCATCAGCGGCGGGAATAATGACGCCCCCTCCTACTTCGTGGACGCACTCAAAGCCGGCGCTCGCTTCGGCGTCGTCGCGTCGAGCGACGACCACGCCACCCTCCCCGGCGCCATTCACGCCTTCCGAGTCAATCCCTTCGGCCCCGTCTGGCCCCAGGGCAGCGCCCACAAAGGCCTCGCCGCCGTCTGGGCTCCCGCCCTCACTCGGGGTTCTCTTTTCGACGCCCTTCGCCACCGATCCACGTTCGCAACCACCCACTACCGCACACCGCTCGAATTGCAAATCGGCGATGCTCGAATGGGAGAAGAGTTGACAACGGACGACGCCCTCCGGCATCGGCGAACCATTCGCCTCCGTTTTACACTCGACAACAACATCCCCGCGGCAACGCTCACCCTCGTCCGCAATGGAGAGCCGTTCGCACGGCAGAATTTTCGGGGCGCGGCCCTCGCCGAGTCCATTTGCGAAGCCGTCTTCGAGGACACCGACGATCTGGAAACCATCGCCCTCCGCAACACCCCCTATCATCCCGACCCTTTTGTCGTGTACTACCTTCGGTTGGAGGATGCCCACGGCGGCACCGCGTGGTCCAGCCCCATCTGGCTCGATTTGCCCTAACCTCCCATGCCTCATCCCCTCCCCACAAGGGAGACGACGGAATTTCGCTTGTCAGCTCCATTGGGAAAAAATAGATTGATTCCATGAAACGACGTGTTTTGGTCGTGCTCATTCTTCGCCTCATCCCGCTCTTCGCGAGCCTCCCCGTCGGCTGTTCCCCTCAATCCTCTTCTCCCTCCACCCCCCAAACCAATGCGCCTCCCGCTCGCTCAGCCGTCGTGGATGTAATCACCCAGCGGGCAACGGTTGAAGCGGGGCTCCGCGCCCGCGACCGCATCCGGGAATTGGATGCCGCCCAACGACAGAAAATCAATACGGTCCTCGAACCCGAGGATTCCGGAGAACATTGAAATGGCCGATATCACCCTCCCTTGCGAACGGTGCGGCGCTCACACAACCGTTTCTGAATATGCCGATCCCGCCGGTCTGCACTGCGCCAAATGCGGCGCGCCTCTAACCCTGCCCACCCGCGCCTCGCAACGGAAGGCGGAAGACCTGCTGCCGGAAAATCTCCGGAAAGCTCGCCAAGACGCAGAAGAACGCGCCCGCCAAAATCCCAACCCGCCCCCCTCCTTCCGCGAGGTTCTAGCCCGGGTCCACCGGCCTCGTATCCGTCGCTCCCGCTTCCTCATCTTTCGCGATACGATCATCGCGCTCCTTCTCTTTCTCGCCCTCGGAAGCGCACTCGCCTATCTGCGGTATGGCGACGGGCTTGCGCGGTGGCTCCCCGAAATCCCGCTCGAACAGTTCAAGCTCTATGGCGCCGGCGCGCTCCTCTTCTTCCACGTCGTCATCGTCATTGACGCTTTGACGCAGGATTTCCTCACCGGTTTGTTCTGTTTCCTCATCCCAGGCTTCTCGCTCTATTACCTATTCTCGGAAAGCGACTCGTTTGTGCTCCGAGCCGTCGTCGGCGCGCTCTTGGTGGCCTTCGGGTGGGACTTCATCCTGCTCGCCTACCAACTCGGGCTCCAGTTCTTCAATGCCGTCAACGAATGGCTGGCACGCGGCGGCGACTGGAAATAAAAGCCGTGTTCACCGTCGGGCCGAAAAACCCTCGATCCACCGGACAATCCGCTGCCCCACTTCCCGCTTGCTCATCAACGGCAACTGTTCCACCCCCTCAGCCGTAACAAAGAGCACCTGATTGGTCTCAACTTCGAATCCGGCGCCCGGAGCCGTCACATCATTCGCCACCACCAAATCCAGATTCTTCTCGCGCCGTTTCCGCTCCGCCTCCCGCGCCAGATGGCGGCTTCCGGTCTCCGCCGCGAACCCCACCATAATCCGATCGCCCTTCCGACCCGCAACGGCCGAAAGAATATCCACCGTTCGGGTCAGCCGGATCAGGGGAAGGGCGCCGTTCTTCTTGATTTTGAGGCGTCGCGGCCGTACCGGCCTCCAGTCCGCCACAGCCGCGGACATCACAAGCGCATCAGCCCATTCGAGATGCCCCTCGACCGCTTCCAGCATCTCCCGCGCCGTCGTCACCAGCACAAGGCGAACCCCCGCAGGCGGGGAAATCGCCGCCGGACCCGAGATCAGCGCCACCTCATGCCCCCGCTGGAGTGCCGCCTCGGCAACGGCATAGCCCATCCGGCCCGAAGACCGATTGCTGATGTATCGCACGGGATCAATCGGCTCGCGTGTCGGCCCCGCCGTCACCAAAATCTTCATCGCCCTTCTCCGGGTGCCGCAAAGGAGCCCTTCTCATCCTGCGCCCGAATTTTCTCACGTACCGCGTCCTCCGCCTCCCTCCAGATCATCTGAATCGTCTCATCCCGAAACTCATACGTCCGGTCTTCAAACCGCGTCGTTTCCAAACGGTCAAACAGCCGCTGCCGCGCCGCCTCGAGGTCCTTCCCATAAATATGAAAGGAATCCGCCTGCCAATTCAAACGGGCCAGCCGCACTTCGCGCCCCGTCCGTGTATGCAGCCCGGCCGCCATCACGTCGCGATTGAATATTGTGAGGCCAAACACGTTCATAAAATGGGCTCCCCATGCGTCGTTGCTCCGAAACCGAACGTTGCAGTTCAAGTGCCACACCCCCGACTCGTCTTCCAGGATCCGATACCAGAGCGATTGAAGACAAGGAGGATCGTAACAGGTGAGGTCAAGGTTCGGCATCCAAGTGATCATCTGCGCCTGACGGGTAAACGGTTGCGCGGCCAGCTTGTCCAGTACGGCCTCAATCTGATTGACCCGAACCGCACCCATCGCACGGGAGACGCCCTCATGAAGCTCCCGCCATGTCCCCCACGCCGCCAACCGCCCATGATACGTGTACTCCCAGCGCGTGTCGGCGGGATCGTTCATGTTCTTGACCCAGTGGTCCTTGGCCCCTTGAAGTTCCATCACGTATTCCCGTAAATCCTCGATGCCTCCCGGAAACGCCTTGTGAATCATCGGCTCGGACAACGGATCGAGAACGGTGATGTTCATCGTGGCATCCAAGCTCGGCGGATCGCCCGGTCGGTCGTATTGGGTCCGAAAGGAAATCCCCTCGCGATAGAGAAGAAACAGTGCCCGTTCGTACGCCTCGGCCAGGGACCGCCCCGCCGCATGCAAAACCGGAATGTTCAAAGCCATGAAACACCCCCTCAAGACTAGAGATAAAAAATTCGATCGGCATTCTCCCGAAGCCGAGCCGCGTTGTAGCAATCGCCCCCATCCAAATTGGCACTCATGAACACGGGGGGAGGAATCCCTGCCGCTGCAAGACGCGCCGCCGTTTCTGCCACCAACGCATTCGCGATGGCTATCCCGCCGATCGAAGAGAGCGGCCCCACCCGCACCGGCGATCCCGCAATCTCCACAGCCGCATCCCCATATGGCGCGCCGTTGTCCAGCACCAATTCGCAGACCTCCCCCAGCTTCTTTCCCGTCGGGTGCCGACTCCGTACGCCGCCACTGTACGCCCGGGACGTGATCGCAATCGTCCGCATCCCCTTCCGCACGGCCGCAAGCGCCATGTCAATCGCCACCGCATTCCGCCCCGACGTGGAAACGACGATCAGTCCATCGCCCTCTGCCGCCGGCGTGCCATTCAATAACTCCTCTCCCAACCCCGGCAACCGCTCGATCCGCGACGTCATCGTGAGCGGGCGCACCGAAAGATTCATCCCGTGGGGATAAATCGGATTGATCAGCATCAACCCGCCCGTCCGATAAACCATCTCCTCCACCACCATGAAGGAATGGGTTGCACCGAAGGCGAAGAGGCGTCCGCCGGCTCGAATGATCGAAACCAGAAGATCCGCCCCACGCCCGATCGCTTCGCGCTCCTGTTCCGCCAGCCGCTGTATCAGCGTCTGCACCTCCCGAAAATAGGCTTCGGAGGACATCGTCCCTTCTCCCATTTCAGTAGCCTAACTGATGATAGCGCGCCTTGGCCTTTTCATACCACTCTCTTCCTTCCGGCCGATTGAGGCTCATAAATACCGAAGCCGGACACCCTCGCGCCGCCATCCGTTCCATGGCCCGCCCCCAAATCATCCACCCCGCCATTACCGCCGAAACGCCGGAAAGAGGCAACAGATCGATCGAGTACCCTTCGATCGCGACCGCCGCGTCGCCATAAGGTACCCCCAAATCAATCACCACATCGGAAACCTCGGCAAGTTTCAGCCCCGAAGGGTGAAGACTCTCCACCCGCTGCGTGTAGGCGAGAGAGGTAAACCCAATGACCTTCGCCCCAATCTCCCGGCAGACCAACGCCAGTTCCACCGGTTTCCGATTCCGGCCTGAGACCGATCCAACCGCCACCACATCGCCTGCGCGCATGCGGCTGCACCGAACCGCCACCCGGACCCCCTCGAGTTCCAAATCCGCCCCCGCCCCACCGCCCGGCTGTTTCGCCCGGCAGTCCGGCACCGGATCCCGAACACTCAACGACCAGGAAAAAGGCTGCAAAAAAGCCGGCCCGCCCGCCCGATTGAGAAAATCCTGCTCGTTGCCATGCCCAATGGACGCGCAGAAAACCACCCCGCCGTTTGCCACGCTTGCGTCCACCAGCGCGGCCGCACGCTCGATGGCCTCCCGTTGGTTTGCGCAAAGATGTTCGATCAGACCTCGAACCGCTTCCCCATAACGATCCACGACGGTCATAACACTTCCTTCAGTTCAAAGCGAAATCTCTGCCGAATCCTTGCGACTTCTTCAGGTGAAACCCCCAATTCGTGTTGCATCACATGAAGAATTTGCCCCGCAACCTGCCTCAGCGAACACCGCCTCGGAATCAGATTGGGCGAAAGCGTTTTGAGCCGCGAAACGAGCCGATTCCAGTACACGTTGGAACGGATGACGACGCTCCCCGATCCGACAACCGGCAGAGAAACATCGCACGCTTCGGCCCGTTCCACCAGATCGGCAACCGTTTCGGCCAAATCGTCCGCCGCTCGTTCCAGAATCGACGCGGCGATGACATCACCCAAAACCGCCGCCCGGTCGGCCACCCGAGCAAACCGGGCCACAGCAGTTCGATCGGCCATGTTGCGAAGCCCAAACGAAACCAAATATGAAGAAAACTGTTCCCGCTCGCCTCGATAGTTCAGTTCCGCTGCCACAGCTTCCGTCAGCCGGGTGGCATGGCGGGGCGCTTCGTTCGCACGAATGGCCGCCCGCAGCGCCTCGCGGCCAATTGCATAACCGCTGCCGCGATCCCCCAACAGCGGACCATATCCGTCACTGTGCCAATGCCGGCCGTTCCAACGCAGATGGGCAAACGCCCCTGTTCCGGCCACCGCTACAACCCCATCTGCAATGCCTTCCGCAGCCAAAACCGCATCCGATTCGGGTATGTTCAAAAGGGAAACGGATCGCGCTTTGAGCAGGTTCCTCGACAAAAAAAAGAAAACCCCCGCCGAGGATGTCAAATGCAGAAGCTCAAACTCCCCTTTCCATTCCTTCATCACGCTTCCAATGGCCTGATGGATGGTTTCGGGAACCCGTCCGCTTCCGTGGGTTTTCCCGTTGCCGGGTTCCGGTTCAATCAACGCCTGAGCAAGAATCGTCCCGGCCTTGTCCGCAAGAACCGCTTCGCATTTTGTCCCGCCGCTGTCAATCGCCAGTATGCCGTCCATACCGTGCTCGCTTTCCACATCCTTGTCCTTCGCCGACTTCTGAAAGAGAAAAGGCGACCTCCCGGTCGCCCTTGAACTCAAAACCGCGTGTCACTATGACACTTCGCCCGCCACACGTCAAGCCCACCCCCATCGGGCGAGGTTCAACGAATCGTCATCACCGTTCCGGCGTTGCGTGTCTGGTTTTCGAAAGCGCCCATATCCACCCGACGCCCTTTAATCCGCGGCTTATCCGCTAAATCCAATGCGCTCCGACTTTGCCACGGAAGATTGAACCCCGCATCCACACAGGGCGACATCGGGGCCAATCCATAGGGAGCCCCTTCGACCGTTCGAAATTCGGGATCCAGGCTTATGTTCCCATTGTGGCCCGGATCCCCTCCTGTCCCCACGCAGGAATACCCAACCGCAACCGTCCCGGTGATGTCGGCCAGAGAATGCCCCCAAACAATGCAATTGGTAAGGGCCGAGGAACCGCCAACCCTCCGATATCCTTCCGCAACGTTATCCGCAACCGTGACGTTATACAGGACCGCCGTCCCCCCCGCTTGATAGAATCCTCCCCCCTGAACGGAAGCGGAAAAACCCTGATTGGCGGAAACTAACGTATTTTCGAAAATGCTCATCCCCCCTTCCATAAATATGCCGCCTCCCCGTGCCGGCATGTTATTGACGCAATGGCAATGGTTGGACCAGAAAACGGTCCGATCGACCTGCGCCGTTCCGGAAGCAACATACAGTCCGCCGCCTTCGGCGTAAGCATACGTTGAATTCCCTCCTCCCGTGCTCGCCCGATTGGCCTCCACCACGGTTCCAGTCAGAAAAACCGTGCTGTTCTGGATGAAAACGCCGCCGCCCCTTCCGCGGCCATGCCAAAACGCGGTTGAATTCACCGCCTCATTGCTTGCAATCGTCGTTCCTTGGATCATTACGTTGGTGGAGTTCAGCACATACATCCCGCCGCCCATCGCCGAGCTGTGATCCGCCGCCGTAAAAGTCCGATTGCTGGTAATGCGGCAGGACACAATCCGAATATCCCGCGCACGCTCGATGCGTAATCCGCCGCCAGGATTGCCCACCGTTTCGCCCCCTAAAAGCGTTACCCCATCTACCGCCACATCAGTTGCATTCGAGATGCTCAAAGGACGGGTGTTATTGGCGAAAGAGGACCGAGTCAGAACCGTCGGCCACCGGCCCGAATCGCGTGCGCCAATTCCATTGTCCACCATCCCTTCACATCCCCCTAACACGCGAACATGAGAAACCGTTATGGCAAAATAGCTGAGTTCCGTCCCCTTAAACTCCCCCCCCATTCCCCCTTTCAGATAAAGCACATTGGTCCGGGAAAAAGTGCACGCCGCCAACGCATCCTCTAATCGGGCATACGCATTCAACCAGTTGTATCCGCTGCCGTTTCCGGTCGCCGTGGTGTCCACAAATCGAATCACTTCCCAGCCGAACGGAATGGCCGCCGGCGCCCAATTCGTGCCTTCGCCGTTCACCGCAAAACTTGTAAACCAGTAATTGGATCCGACCTCGACTTCCACCACTGTTTCGAATCGCCCGGTCTGAGTGCCGAGGGCAATCTGATGAGGCCAATCACTGACCGATTTGCCGCCGGACTCCGGCCCCCACACAATCCATACGGAGGGCGGTGGCGAGACGCTCCCCGCTCGAAGGATGTTCCCCTGCAACGTTACATGGGTTCCGCTTTCCTCTACCCCTGTGTTTTCCAACAGAGGCAATTGTCGTTGCGGAATAAACTCCACAACGGGCTCGCCCCAAACCTCTTCCCCCATTTGATTTCGAACCCATAGGGTTGCGTAATAGGTTTCCCCCGAAGTCAATCCCTGAACAAACGTCGAAACCTCCCATGGAGAACTGGCTAACTCACCGATATCCCATACGAACTCCCACGAATTGGAATCCGTTCCCCCATTGGTTCGCCCATAAAAGAAACAAGCCCTCAGCGGAGGGGAATCAACATTCAAAACCCGTGCATTCAGAAAAACCGACTCTTCATCCCAGAAGATGGCCGGAAGATTGGTGATGCGCATCGGAGGGGATTTCGAAGCGACCGGCGTGCCGCCATACGCCCCCAGATTAATGCGTTGCCCATTCGGGTTCGGTTCCTCCCCCGCCCCGACGGAGGGGTCGCCGGCATCAATCAAAAGAGATGTTTCAGAAGCATTGGTCCATGTTCCGTCATTGAAAAAGCCTCCGACATAAACCCCATGCTCAGATGCCTTGTGATACGATAAAACATCCATAAACCGTGGGGGATTCGTCGTGCAACCTTGCCACCCGTCGGCCAACTCAGGATCGGATTTGCCGGCTTCCACCGCGGTGTACGACACCAGCATGTTGTTTTGCCCAACCAGGTCCCGAGTGCCGTTGTACCACACAATCGAGTTGGTAATGGCCAAAGTGCCGGCCTGGCGTCGTATTCCCTCCTTCCCATTGTTTGCAACCGTGACGTTTCCAAGAACAACCGTCCCCCCCGCTTGATAAATCCCGCCGCCCTCGCAGATCCCGCTCGAGCTCGTTCGATTGGTTACAACCAGAACATTGGTCAGTTGAACCATACCGCTGTTGACGAAGAGTCCTCCACCCCGCACCGGCATGCTTCCGGCCATGACAAGATTGGAATGAAGAACGGTCCGACCTATCTCCAATGTCCCTGATTGCTGAAAAATACCACCCCCGTACCCCCACGCAAAGCTTGCATTGCCTCCGCTCGTCCGCGCCTGATTGCTGCTGAAAAAACTCTCCCATATTTTCACCAGGCTGTTCTCGGTGTACAAGCCCCCTCCTAATCCTCGGGAGTGCCAATAACCTCCCATTGCTTCATTTTGTTCAAACAGGACGCCAGAAAGGAAGATGTTGGTTGAATCTCTTATATAGGCCCCGCCGCCGGCCCCCGAACTGTGGTCGGCAATCGTTTGAGCACGGTTGTTTAAAAAACCGCATCGTTCCAACGTCACCCGGCTCGACTTCTCGACATACAAACCGCCGCCTTGATGGTGATTCGGATATCCCTCCCGCAAAATCAACCCCCGCGCCATAATATCGGCGGAATTGTGGATATGCATGATGCGAGTGCGATAGGCCGAATCGCGACGTAAGACGGTCGGCCAACGACCAAGATCCCATGGACCGGGCTGCTCCAAAGCGTTGGTGGCCGCATAGCTTCCCAACAGACTGATGTTTGTCTTGGCTGTCAAGGCAATAGAGCTCGTCAACCAATAGGTTCCACCCGCGACATAGATCGTATCGCCAGACTCTGCCGCCGCAAGGGCCCCGGAGACTGTTCCAAACGCAACGCTCCAATTGGTTCCCGCGCCGTTTGGCCCATTCGTCGTGACATACCACCCGATCGGATCGGCGGACAATGTCACAAACCCGTCACTCAAAGACCATACGGACCCCGCTGAATTGGAAGCCCCAAACCGAAAGGTATACGCCGTCCCAGCATTTAAACCCGTCACAACCGACTGAAACGACGTGGCCGCCGGTAGAATGCCGATTAAAACACTCGAAGTGGGACTCCCCCCCTGCGGCCAATATTCCACCCACACTCCCGTCTCCTCCCCTCCATCGCTCGTCAGCTCCCCTCGCACCTGCGCTTCCCGCCGACGTACCCAGTCGGCTCCATAGTTTTCCACCTCAGGCATCCCCGCCCATAGAACCGATCCCGCTAAAGAAAGCAGAAAAACCGCCCTCGTTCCACATGCTCCCCGGATCACCCATTGCATAGCCGCCCTCCTGTCTCATACTATTGTGATAATTAGCATATTCCCAATCCGGGATGCAATTTTTTTCTCATCTCTCGCGAATCGGGCAGGCGGGCTTTTTTACTGTCTCCGAAATCCCCCGTCTCTCCTTCCCCTCTTCAGCGGTCGTTTCTCTCAAACGGCGTGGTCTGACCCACTCAAGCCTGCCCCACGTCATCCGACGGCAACAGAGCAAATTGGTTGTCCTGAACGATCAAACGCCTTTCCCCGATCACCGCGGGACCGTTTTCTCCTTTTCCATCCCGTCGGTGATTCGGAAACCAGTTGTATTCCACCTCACAAAATTGCTCAGGCGTTCCCCGAATCACAATCGGCGTCTGCGGAGCTCGAAAGGTGTTGTGGTGAATGTGGATCATCGTGCCTGCAATATCCGTCCCGTCCTTGCGGTCACGCCCCCCATGCATGTCAAAGCAGTGGCTGAGCGAATCGCCCAGTTCCACGTTATGCCCCGCTTCATAACTGGTTCCGGGACAACCGGTTCCGGCAATCGAATGGCGGTTGAAATCGAAAAGATTTCGCTCGACTCTGGATTCCGCCCCGTCATGGCAGATGCCGTATCCCAATCCCTGATATTGGTTATGATGAATATAATTGTGATGAAGGTGGTGCCCCCGGCCTTTTTGCAGAAAAATTGCCGCATGACTCCACCCGGCCAGTTCACAATTGTCCACCTCTAAGTTCGAATGCGCGGTTCGGATGCCGTCGGATATGGGGAACCGATAATAATAATCCCGCCCACGCCCTTCCTCAAAGGCCCGGCGATGATGCTCCAGATCCCGCTTCGGGTTGGGGCCGCGCAAGCGTATACCCGTGATCCGCACATGCTCTCCCCCCGCCCGTATCAACGGGGCGGTGGCAAAGGCATCGCTGCGCAGCAAAGCACCCCGCGAACCGTTCCGTCCCCGGTCGCCGGCCAGCGTCACACCCGCCGGAACTTCGATAACCAAAGACTCAATGTGAACACGCGTCGTGAAATCCAACTCGGCCGTTCCCTCAATAAAAATAATCTCGCCTGCTTTCGCTTTGCCCAACGCGTCCAAAAGCTGGTCCACCGTACGCACGCAATAATCGCCTCGCGACACAAGGCCGCGATAACCGGCCCCGCCGCCTATCGGCCCCCGTTCGTCCGGTTGTGCCCCAAATCGGATTCCCTCCCGTTCGATCCACGTTTGTCCAACGGGCTTGGGCAGCGAAAACATCCGAAACGCTTGCTCCAGCTCCTTGACACATTGCCCACAATCAAACGGATGCATCTCACACTCCTGGCGGACCGTTGTTTTCCCAATCGGTCTAGAGAGTCTTCCGGGTGGAACGCGCAAAGGCATGACGAAAGGAAGGGTCCGCCGTATGGACAAGCCCCCGAAGATCCCGCCCCGCTTCCAAAGCGCAACGGGCCGCGTCAGCCGGAAATCCGATTAGCCTGACATCCCGATCCACCGTGCTCCGAAAAATAATCTCCATGTCATTCAAATGGGGCTGTGACATGGCAATGGCATATAGCCCCCGACTGGCTGTCATGGACTCAATGTAGTGATCCCCCCGGCCGCAGAAATGAATCCCTCCCCCGCCAAAAGCATCTAAAATCCGTTGATCATAGGGCCGAATGAACTCCTCATACATCGCCGGGGAAAAGTTCATCGCCGAATCGTCCCGCAGCATGACCCGCCCCCGGTGCATCATCCCCCAATGATAGGACACCCTCTCTTCGACCGGCTGAACCCGGCGTTCCCACTCCCGCATAAACGCGATGTACGCCTCCGTCAGCACCGCCAAGACCTCCTTCACCAAAACCGGATCATCCATAATGTCCAGAAACAGCGCACTCCCCCACAATAATTCACAGACATCCATCGGCCCCTGCAAATCCGGATGATAAAGATGAATCGCGCGGGAAATCTTGGGATAACATTTCATGATCTCTTGAAAACGCGCGGCCATTTCAAAGACTCGACCGCCAAGTCCCCCACCGAGATCCGGAACGCCCCGCGAAGCCAAACGCCTCATCGCCGGAATGCCGTCCGAAAGAGGCCGAGTCGTCGGCAGGGTGTTCAACGCTTCCTCCATCACAAAAAGTTCCGCCCCAAACAAACTGGGCAATATCCCCGTTCCGTAATTGCACCGAACCATCAGCAGCATCCCGCCTCCCTCCGCCAGCGTGCGGGAACACATCCCGAACTGTTGGAGAGCCATAACGTCATAATCCTCAAGCGTTTGATTGATGCGTACATCCGGCCATGGCCGGCGGGGAGGATTCGGAGCCGGACGCGAGGGAGCAAAAACAGGCTCCGGCCACCCTTCCATCGTGAACCGTCGCCACTCCGCCTCCAAAGCCTCCTCCACCTCAGTGTCCAAGCGCGATTCCAACTCCTCCAAATACGGACCTAATTCCAACTTGTTCATACTCGTTGTCATCTTCCTGCTTTCCTTGTAAACCCGCTGGCCCAATCGAGAGAATATTCTTTTATCGCACACCTGCCCATCCTTTTTCGTTTTGCGTGACGACCCGCGAATTTTCGGCTATCCTTCTCACCCGCACCCGCAAAACCAAGGATGGCCCCCATGGCTCACGATTGGGATAACCCCCTCGTCTTCGAACGAAATCGCGAACCCATGCACGCGCCCCTCGGCGCTTGGCCCGACGCCGAATCGGCCCGAACCTGCCGATGGCTCGATTCCCCCTTCGTCTTGAAATTGGATGGCCTTTGGAAATTCCAGTGGTTTCCCTCCCCCCTCGCGGTCCCGCCGGAAGCCCCCAATCCAAACTTCCCCGATGTTTCCTGGCGCACGATCCCCGTCCCCTCCAACTGGCAACTCCATCAAACTCCCGACAAACCTGTCTATACCAACATCGCTTATCCATTCGAACCGAACCCGCCTCATCCCCCCCCCGATAATCCCACCGGTTTCTATCGCCGCACTTTTTCGCTTCCCCCCGAGTGGGAAGGACGCCGCGTTTTTCTCGTCTTCGAATCCGCCGACTCCGCCATCCAGTCCTGGATCAACGGCCACGACGTTGGTTATAGCCAGGATTCCCGCCTGCCGGCTGAATTCGAAATCACTCCCTTTCTCCAGCCCGGCCTCAATACGATCGCGGCACAGGTTCCCCGCTACTGCGACGGAACCTACCTCGAAGATCAAGACTACTGGCAAATGAGCGGGCTCCAACGCCCGGTCTTCCTTTACGCCAAACCGGCCGTCCATATCCGCGACTACTGCATCCACACCGTACTCGAGACCGACGGCGAGAATGCCACTCTGACCGCATCCGCCTTCGTCACTCCCTGCGCCGATATGAGCCGATGGCGCGTCCGTTTCTCTCTCTTCAATCCAAACGGCCATCCCCTTTGGCCCGATCCCCCTGCCACCCCCCTCCAAACTCGAACGCCAATGAAAGCCCGGCAGGACGGCCCGTGGCGCGGCGCCGCTACCCTCAAAATTCCCGTGCGTTCCCCCCATCTCTGGAGCGCCGAAACCCCCGCCCTCTACACCCTCGTCATGACGCTCCTCGATCCGGAAGGCCGACCGGTAGACCACGAACGAGTCCGCATTGGATTCCGTCAGATCGAAATCCGCGGCCGCCAGCTCTTTCTAAACGGCAAGCGCCTCGTGCTCCGTGGCGTCAACCGCCACGAGTTCCACCCCGAACGAGGCCGGGCCCTGACGGAAGACGATATGCGCCGCGATATTCTCGCGATGAAACAACTCAATTTCAACGCCGTCCGTACCTGCCACTATCCGAACGATACCCGCTGGTATGACCTGTGCGACGAACTCGGCCTCTACCTGGTGAACGAAACAAATCTCGAAACGCATGGAGTCGAAGGCGCACTCTCCCACGATCCCGTGTGGATCCATGCCTATATGGCCCGGGCGGTCCGAATGGTTCTCCGCGACCGCAACCACCCCTCCGTCCTGTTCTGGTCCCTCGGAAATGAATCCGGCGCCGGCCCTCATCATGCCGCGATGGCCGGATGGATCCGAGAGGCCGACCCCACTCGCCCTGTTCAATACGAAAGCGGCCACCCTGGCCCCGCCATCAGCGACCTCTTTGCCCCCATGTACCCATCGCCCGACGTCCTCCGAGAAATCCTTTCTTCCGGACGCGAATCCCGCCCGATCGTCCTTTGCGAATATGCCTACGCCAAGGGGAATGCGACCGGTAATTTTTTCAAATATTGGCAATTGGTCTGGGAATTTCCTCAGTTCCACGGCGGCTTCATCTGGGACTGGCACGATAAAGCCCTCGCGCTCAAACTGCCCGACGGCCGTACCGGCTGGGGGTACGGCGGCGACTTCGGCTGCAGCTTCGATTATGTCCGCCACAAAGAACACCCAACCCAAGTGCTCAATGGCATCGTCGCTCCCGATCTCAACCCTCACCCCGGCGCCTGGGAGGTGAAGAACGTCCAGGCGCCCGTGGCCATCACGGCCACGCCTGACGATCTCCGCAACCATCAGATCCGAATCCTTAACCGTCATGCTTTCCTCGACCTCTCCCGCTATGAAGCCGTATGGGAATGGTTCGAAGAGGGACGTCCCCTCCAGCAGGGCGTCCTACCGCTTCCTCCCGTTCCACCGGAGGAAACACTCCTCCTCAACGTCCCCTGGCCGGAACGATCCTTTAGCGACGGTCCCGAATACGCCCTGCGCATCGTGATCCGCCTCGCCCGAGACGAGGCATGGGCCCCCCGCGGCCATGAAATCGCTTGGAACCAGTTCGTGTTGCCCCGCCGGCTGCCTCGCCGGCTGCCTCCACCCCGTGGCGCCCTCCATGTCGAAGAACAGAATGGCGGCTTCGTTCACATCTCGGCCGGCGGCGTGACCGTCCGCCTCGATCGCCAAAACGGATTGTTGGCCGGCTACGCCGTGAACGGCATGGAATGCCTTCGAACCGGCCCCCTCGACAACGTCCGCCGGGCCCCAACCGATAACGATTTCTTGCTCGGCAGCGAAATCGCCTACGCCACCGATTGGCAATCGGCCGGACTCCATAAACCCCTCCGCCGCCGCGTCACCGACGTCTCCGTTGCAAGCACCGACGCCTGGGTTGAAATGTGGGTCGAAGCCGAATTGCAACCCCTCGGCTCCGAATCCCGGTTCCATTCCAACCATTGCTACCGTGTCAGACCCGACGGCTCCGTCGATGTGACCATCCAGCTTGAGGCCGATCCCTCTCTGCCTTCGCTCGCACGAGTGGGCGTCGAACTCGTCCTCTCGCCAACACTCGAACACGTCGAATGGTATGGCCGAGGCCCTTTCGAAAATTACCCCGACCGTAAGACCGCCGCCTGGATCGCTCGCCACCGCTCCACCGTTACCGCCCTCTTCGAATCCTGCTACATCCGCCCCGGCAATTGCGGAGGGCGGGAGGACGTCCGCTGGGTTGCCTTCACCGATCCGGATGGGCGCGGCCTTCGATTCGAAGGCGATCCCCTCTTCCATTTCGACGCGCTCCACTTCACCCCCGACGACTTGATGGCCGCCGACCATGTCTGGAAACTCTCGCCCAGACCCGAAATCATTCTGCACCTCGATCATCGCCACATGGGCGTGGGAGGCGATACCGGCTGGACACGTAACGTCCATGAAGAATATCTCATTCGCCCTGCTCGGTTCCACTGGACCTGGCACATGCGCCCGTCTCCAATGCCTCCCTCCTTGTGAAACACCATGAACACACCGGAGTTGCCCAACCCCTTCCGTTTCCGTGACGGCTCTTGGGTTAAAACCCACGCCGACTGGGAACGCCGCCGCCAGGAGCTCCTCGATCTCGTTATTCCACTCGAATACGGCGGTCTTCCCCCTACCCCCAGCGGCGTCCGGTTTGAACCCCTTCATACCCACATCGTCCGTTCGCTCAACAACGCCCCGTTCACCCAATACCGGATTTTTCATGCCGATGAACCCTCCTTTCACTTCCGGCTCGATCTCATCCGTCCCGACGGCGAAGGGCCGTTTCCCGTTGTCTTGTACGGCGACGGCTGTTACCGCTTTGCAACCGAGGACGTCCTCCGCGAGATCCTCCGCCGCCGTTTCCTCTTCGCCCAGTTCAGCCGGGTGGAAATCGTCCCCGATCTCTATAACTCGGATCGCAATTCCGGTCTCTACCTGGTCTACCCCCGGCTGTCCTTCGGCGCTCTCGCCGCGTGGGCTTGGGGGTTCCATCGCTGCGTGGACGTCCTTCAGGAACTGCCCTTCGTGGATCGCCATGCCATCGCCATTACCGGCCATTCGCGCGGCGGCAAAGCCGCCCTCCTCGCCGGCGCGACCGATCCGCGCATCACCCTCACGGCTCCCAACGGCTCAGGAGGCGGAGGCGCCGGATCGTTCTACCGGCCAGGGCCGGGAGCAGAACGGCTTGCCGACCTTCTCAAGGCCGTCCCCTACTGGTTCGGCCCAGACCTTCGCGCCTACGTGAACCGGGATCACGAACTCCCTTTCGATCAGCACTTCCTCAAAGCCTTAGTGGCCCCCCGCGCCCTCCTGTCTGTGGAAGGACTCGAGGACCATTGGGCAAATCCGACGGGCACCTGGCTCACCCATCTGGCCGCTCGAGAGGTTTACCGTTTTCTCGGTGTGCCGGATCGGATCGGCATCCGATTCCGACCCGGCGGCCACGACCACTCTCCCGCCGACTGGGCCGCGTTTCTCGACTTCATGGAATGGCATATTCGGGGAACCCCTCCACCCGCCCGCTACGACGAAAACCCTTTCCCCTCCTTGCCGCAGAACTTCTCCTGGTCCGCCCCCTCCGAAGGCTTCCTTCCTTGACTTCTTTCCGGCTCGGTTCTATGGTGAAACGGATTTGTGACACGAAAGGCTTGCAATGAGTTTGGACAAATTTTTCAACCCCTCCTCGGTTGCGATTCTCGGCGCTTCGCGCGAGAAAGGAAAAGTCGGATACGAAATCCTCGCCAATATCGTCCGCGGCGGCTACAAGGGCGTCATCTACCCGGTCAACGCAAAAGCCGAGAAGATCGAAGGCATCCCTTGCTATCCCTCCCTGAAGGCGATCGGGCAGCCGATCGACCTCGTCATTATCGTGATCCCCGCGCGTTTCGTCGTCGCCGCTATGCAGGAATGCGCCGAAATTGGCGTTCGCGCGGTCATCATCATCTCCGCCGGCTTCAAGGAAACCGGTCCCGCAGGCAAGGAACTGGAAGATCAAATCGTTGCCATCGCCCATCAACACGGCATCCGTGTGATCGGCCCCAATTGCCTTGGCGTCATGTCCACCTCCTCGCGATTAAACGCCAGTTTCGGCGGCGACCTGCCCGCCGACGGCGGAATCGCCTACATCTCCCAGTCCGGTGCTCTGATGGCCGCCCTGCTCGACCTCGCCGCCGCCCAAAAAATCGGCTTCAGCAAACTCGTCAGCTTCGGAAACAAATGCGACGTCAACGAACTCGACGTCATCCAGGCCCTGGAACACGATCCACAAACCACCGTCATCGCCGGCTATCTCGAAAACATCATCAACGGTTCCGCCTTCGCCCGCATCGCCGAAGGGATCAGCCGCCGCAAGCCCATCCTTTTCATGAAGTCCGGCGGGACCGCCGCAGGCGCACGCGCCGCCTCCTCCCACACCGGAAGCCTCGCCGGCGGCGACACCGTCTATCAGTGTCTCTTTGAACGAACCGGCATTGTCCGTTGTCCCTCCATCCAGCACCAATTCGATTACGCCCAAGCCTTCGCAACCCAACCCCTCCCTCCCGGGCATCGGGTGGTCGTCGTGACCAACGCCGGCGGCCCCGGCATCATGGCGGCCGACGCCATCGAGCGGGAAGGTCTGGTCTTCGCAAAGCTCGCCGAACCCACGATGAAAGCCCTCGCCTCGGCACTCCCACCCGCGGCCAACGTGACCAACCCCGTGGACGTTCTGGGCGACGCCCTCGCCGATCGCTACGAATTCGCGCTCAATACTGTGCTGGATGATCCCGGCGTGGATATCGTGCTAATCCTCCTGACCCCCCAGGCCATGACCCAGTGCGCCGCAACCGCCGAAGCCATCATCCGAATTCAAAAACTCAAACCCCAAAAACCCCTTTTCGCATGTTTCATGGGCGCCGCAAAGATCGCCGCCAGCATTCAAGTGCTTCGCCAAGGAGGCATTCCCCAGTACGGTTCCCCGGAAAGCGCCGTTAAGGCCATCAAGGCGTTCGCCGATTACGCCGCTTGGCGCCGCCAGCCCCTCCGCGTGATCCCCACCCTGCCCGCTAACCGCGAGGCAGCCCGCGCCATCCTCAAGTCCCACCTGGATCGCGGCTTCACCGAAATCGGCGAAACGGAAGCAAAAAAACTCCTCGAAGCCTATGGGTTCCTTACCCCAAAATCCGCCTTCGCTAAAACCGCAGAAGAAGCCGTGGCAGCCGCCCAATCCATCGGCTTCCCCGTCGTCATGAAAATCGTCTCCCCCGATATCTCCCATAAATCCGATGTGGGCGGCGTCAAGGTCGGATTGCCAAACGCAGCCGCCGTCCGGACCGCCTTCCAAACCATGCTGACCGATATCCCTAAACTGCGTCCCCAGGCGCGGCTGGAAGGCGTCTCCATTCAGGAAATGTGCTCACGGACCCAGGAAGTGATTCTCGGCTGCAATCGCGATCGCTTGGGCGCCCTCCTCATGTTCGGACTGGGCGGCATCATGGTCGAGGTGCTGCGCGACGTCACCTTCTCGCTCGCCCCAATCACCGAAACCGAGGCCCGACGGATGATCGAAAAAACCCGATCCTACCGCGTGCTCCAGGGCGTCCGCGGAAAACCCGGCGTGGACATCGAGGCGATTGTCCGCGCCCTCCTTCAACTCTCCCAACTCATTACCGATCTGCCTGAAATCCGAGAACTCGATATCAATCCCTTCGCGGTCGGGCTCCCCGGCCAAACCTCGATCGCCGTGGACGCCCGTATCAGCCTTCAAATCTGATTCGGCCCCACTCCTCTCAGCCCCAGGGCAGCCGCCGTTTCCTTCCCCTGTGAATCCGACCGAACCAGTCGGGCCGCCATATCCTGAAGAAGCTTGAAAAGCAGACTCGGATCCGACAAATCCCTGGGGTCAAACCCGACAACCTCCGCTCCCTCCGGCCCAACAACGGCCGTCGCAGTCCGTGGATGACCTAACAACGCCGCCACTTCACCGAAACATTGACCAACGCCCACCGTCGCCACACGGGTCCCATCGCGAATCAAATCCACAGATCCCTTCACCACCACATACATCTCACGCCCCGTCTCCCCCTGGGAAAAAAGCGTTTCCCCCGGAGCAAATTCGCGAACACCCAGCCGAGCAAGATGGGGATAGCGCGATCGCCCTCCACGGCCGTTGAGCAACGACGTGAGATGGGCCCGGAGCGTCAGGTCCTTCCACCGCACCAGACTCGACATGACCTCCGCGCCAAACAAAAGAGCGATGGCGGCATAGAAAATCCAAATGAAAAAAATGAAAATCGCTTTTAACGAACCAAACATGTACCCGTAATCGGGATTAAACCGAAACAGCAAAGCAAAAAGCGGATTCATCCCCTTGAGCATCAGGCCGGCCGTCAACGCCCCCACCGCCAACGCGGCGGCATGACACCGCCGCGGCACAAACAAAACGTAGAACACAACAAGACAAAGAAACGCCGCCACCTTCGGAAACCCGAACCGAAGGAGAGCCGGCAGTAACGGCAGGTCATCCCCAACCAGCCGTTGCGCTAAATCCAACAGCCAACCGGTTCCCAATAGCACGGCCATCACAACAATGATCGCGACCATGGCGACCATGTCATACAGCTTGTTGATAAGATAGGTCACCACCGGAATCGCCCGCATCCGAATGACCCGGGGAGATGTCTTGAAGATGACCGCCATCGTGTTTCGCAGCGCCGTGGCCACCGGCGTCATCCACCAGAACAGCAACACAAAGGAAAGAAGACTCCAAGCCCTCTGTTCCGCTAACCCGCGCACCTCCCGAAGCACTAAATCCTGACTCTGGGGCATCAACCGCCCCACAATCGTCTCCACAAGCCGCACCGCCCCTTCGGGCGTCAAAAATCTTCCCGCCAAAAGAAGAAGCGCCAGAAGAAAAGGAAAAAAACACATGAACGTGTAGTACGCTAACATCCCCGCCTTTTGAAACCCCTCGTCCCGGCTGAACCCTTGCCAGGACTCGACCACCGTCAACCATGCCATATCGCGCCCCCACCTCAAATACCGGATCATCGCCGGTCCCACCCCTTTTTGTCCCGCTTTCATGCCGCCCCCTTTCGACCGCCCCGCCAAGCACCGAAAAGCGCCAGCAAAAGCGCGAGAAGAAACCCCGCAGTCGCCACCTCCTCCTTCAAGGGCCATCCCTCCCTTGCAACCCATCCCCCCCGACGCAACCAGCCGATACTAGGGCCATAAAGGCCTAAGAGGCCGCCCGTAAGGAAAGCCCCCCATGCCCAGGGCCGCGCCACACCCCGTGACGCATAAAAGGAAACCAGTAGGAGCGGAACCATCGCCGGCGTAAACATCTCATACGCCGCAAATAAAAAATCAAACAGGGTCGCCCGCGGCGCCAATATCACGAGTCCCAACGCTCCCAACGCCAAGGCGGCTTCCCACAACCGAACACCCCCTACCCAGTGCCGGCGAATCAAATCGTTCTGCGCGATCGTCGCCGTCACAAGCAAGGTCGTGTCGGCACTCGACACAATCGCAGCCAAAACCCCGACCCCTACCGCCCATTTCCATGCCCCCCCCGCCCGCTGCAGTAACATCGAAAGGACAGGCGGACCGATCCCTCCCCCAGCGGCCCGAATGCCGGTCCAAACGACCAGCAACCCTACCCCGGCCAAAATCAGCGCCGCCAAAAACGCACCCCCACGTGCGGCTGCGCCATCCCGAGCCGCCACCGAACGGCTGACAAGGTTGGGACTCAACACGTACAGCCCTCCGATAATCACAACAGGATGCAAAAAACCACTCCAACCCACACGTGCTGTGCTGACCATCTCCGGTGCCCTTTCCATCTCATCGGGCTGACGGGCAGCGAGAAGAGCGGCCGCCGCTAGCCCCAGAGCGATCAGCAAAAATTGCAGCCCATCGGTGGCGATCACCGCTCGATTGCCGGCCGGAACCGTATAAACTAAAATGAAAACGGCCGCTAAAAAAGCGCCCATCCGAAAGGATCCGCTCCCCCCCAAAACCACGGCCAGTTCTCCCGCCGCCTTGAACTGTGCCGCAATAATCGCCGTCCAACCCAGAACAATGAGCACCGAACTCGCCGTTTGAAACGAGCGGCCCAACTGGAGTTCCACCAGCTCCCCAAAGGTCCGGACTCCGCTCGTTCGAATCCGCGCCGCCACCGTGGCCCCCTGGATGACCAGCCCCAGCGCCGCCGCCCCCATGAACCAATACGCGCTCCATCCCTTCCGAGCCGCTTCGTCCATCAAACCCACCGTTGCCGTCGCTCCAACCGCCGTCGCCGCGATCGAAAACCCAATCGCCCATTCCCCATGCCTCCGACCGGCCGTCAAAAAAGCCTCGTATCCCCTCAACTGCCGAGCCGCCGCCAGACCGGCCGCCGCCATACACGACCCAAAAAGCAACCAGACCGTCCACCACATGGCGTCAAAGTCTGCGGTTTCCCCCGTCCCCGGTCAAGCCGGGAGTTCTCCCCTTTTCCCTCTTGACCAAGCGGCCATTCGCCGGCACCATTCGAAACGGAATGGAATCATACCGCGATCTTGTTGCGTTTCTCGTGTGCCTGGCCCTCTTCGCCCTCCTACTTCGGATGCTGCGCCCCTGGCCCCTTCTCCGTCGCCTCACCGCGCCTCTCCTTCTGTTCGCGCTGGCCGCTCTCCTTTGGGGATTCGAATCGGAACGCCTCCAGGCGATCTACCCCCAAGCCCCCCGAATCCTTTCCGCCGCCGCCCTTTTCTTCGCGCTGTTCCTCCTGATTCGCCTCTTCGAAATCGCCCTCTTCGAACACGTGCTGCCTCGGCGAACCCGCCGACCGGTTCCGGTTATGCTCCGCGACATCCTGCGCATGGTCCTCTCGGCTGCGGTCCTCGTTTGGGTGATCAAAAAATATTTTCCCACGGTCAATTTCAGCGCCTTGGCCGTCTCCTCCATCATCATCGGCTACATCATCGGAAATGCAACCCAGGAAACGCTCGGCAACCTCATCGCAGGACTAGCGCTCAATTCCGAGAACAGCTTCTCCATCGGCGACTGGATCACGGTCCAGGGCCGTACCGGTCGCATCGCCAACATCACGTGGCGTTCCACCCGAATTTTGACCCGCGATTTGGAGGATATCATCATCCCGAATTCAACCCTGTCCCGGGAAATTATCATCAACCACTCTCGCCCAACCCCCGAACTCCGCGCCCGTGTCCGCGTGGGAGTGAGTTATGACGTCCCCCCTAACCGGGTCCGAGAAACCGTGCTGGATACGCTGCGCTCCATCCCAACGATTGAAGCTCAGCCCTCCCCCTCCGTCCGGGTCGTGGAATATGCCGACTTTGCCGTCATGTACGACATCCTATTCTTCATCCGCGAATTTGAACGGCTCGAGGAAACCCGAGCTGCCGTAATGAATCTCCTGTGGTACCGTTTCAAACGGGACGGAATCGCCATTCCTTTCCCGATTCGAGATGTGCGCAGCCGGATGATAACGATTAACGACGAACAGGCGGAAATCGAACGCAAGGTGAAGGCCGCCGCCGAATTGCTGGAACGACAGCCCCTCTTCGCACCCCTTCGTTCCGCTGACCGTCTCGCCCTCGCCGCTCGCACCCACCCGCGAATCTTCGCCAAGAATGAGGCCGTTGTGCAAGAAGGCCGGCCTGGCACATCCCTTTTCATTGTCAAAACCGGCCGCCTTCGCGCCGAAGCGGCCGGTCCGGACGGCCGACCCGTCGTTCTGGCCGAATTCCAACCGGGCGACCTTTTTGGAGAATGGTCGTTCCTGACCGGCGAACCCCGCTCGGCCACGGTTTTAGCCTTGGAAGATAGCGAACTGCTTGAACTGGACAAAGCCGCGTTCACCCCCATCCTCAAGGCCAATCTTGAACTGGCCGAGGAATTGGGTCGGCTTCTGGCCCAGCGCGCGACCGACCGTTCGGCCGCCATTGCCGCATCCCAAGACCAAATGGCACACACTTCGCCCATCAGCCCCGCCCGCCATTTCATGAATCGTATCCTGGACTTTTTCGGCCTTCCCAGCTTACCCGAATCCAGTTCCTGATCCGCTTCAGTATCGGGGGACCGCGAACTCGACACTCTGTCGGTATCCCTTGCAATCGCATGATATTTTCCCTTCCCCATCCTCCCATAAAAACTTGTTGGGCATCCGACGATGGTGGCAAAGGTCCTGGACGTTCTTTGTTTCACGGTTTTTAAAAGGAAATGTTTCGCTCGAAATTCCGATCGGTAAAAAGACGACGCGACCCGATCCTCGCTCTTCGGGTTGGTGGAGGCAGAACGGCAGTGGCGCAGCACGCATGGGGAATCACATGGGACGTTCCTGTCTCTTCCCAAAACTCTGTGCTTCCGAATTCTCCCCGGCCACAAATGTCTGGCCATCAACAGGGCCGAACGAGATGAACCAGTTTATCACACTTCTGGAAGTGTGATAATGATCCACCACTCCGAACAATACCCCCACAGAACCCAATATTCCCTCCTTGCCTGATTCCTCAGCCCGCACCGGACCTCTTTCCCCCTCGAAAAACGACACTCCAATCAAAAGGAACTCATGGGAACATCCCTCTTCCCATCTGTATGCGGAAGTCCCTTCGCATCGGAGCTATGTAAAAATACGGATCCTCTAAAATGAGTGTTATTAGTAGGGCTTTCCTTGTCACGATTCGGAATGGAGACAGCAAGAAATCGTTCTGTTAAATTACATCGTTGTGATAAAAAGGAGGTTTTCCATGCCACTCCACCGGTTCCCTTCGCCAAAATCCATCGCGTCGCTCCTCCTGCCGCTGGCTCTGTTGGCTCCACTCCATGCCCAATTCATCCGCACCTGGACCGGCGCCGGTACGAACGCACTGGCTTCGAATCCGGCAAACTGGAGCGATTCGACTGCACCGGTTGACGGCGATTTCATTGTCTTTGACAACGCCCACATCGGCAACCCATGGACCAATGCCCTCTGGGATCTCAATATTCAGCCCGCTTCTTGGTTCCAAAGCCCGACTTACTCCGGAACGGTCTCGATCATGACCCGTTACCCCGGATTCGGGTCCTTTACCACCCTCGTCATTGCGGGGAACTGCACCCTTTCGAATGGCGTCTGGACCCACCCGGCAAATACCGGCACCAACAACGCGTCCGATCGCCTGGCCGTCCGAATCGAAGGCAATTTGCTTCTCGCCTCAAACGCCGCGATCAACGTGAGCATGCGCGGATTCGCAGCCTTGCGAGGGCCGGGAGCTGGCTCAACCGGTCAACGCAGTACCACTGGCGCAGGCGCGTCCCACGGCGGCCAGGGAGCATGGGGAAATTCCGGGAATACGCCGCCTCCAACTTACGGCTCCTTCACTCGACCCTCCACTCCTCGGAAGTGGCGGCAATAGTTGCGTCGGCGGAGGCGCCGTGTGGCTTTCGGTCGGTAGCACCGCAACGATCAACGGCAGCATTCTCGCCGACGGAGGGGCAAACGATCAATGGGCCGGCGCGTCGGGCGGTTCGATTTTCCTCGAAGCCAACGCCCTATCCGGAGCCGGACTCCTACGCGCCCGAGGAGGAGGTCCCTCCTTTCTGCCCGGAGGCGGTGGCCGCATAGCCGTCGTGCTGCGCGCCAGCGAGTCCTTCGGAGACGACGGTTTCCGCATGCAGGCGCCAGGCCATACCCGCGGTGGAGGTGATGGCCCCGATTTCCGCAGTGCCGCCGGCACGGTTTATCGCGAAAGCCCTTCGATCCGGCAGTTGATCATTGACAATAGCCTCAACCCAATCACCGCAACCAATGTCTACACCATTCTCCCCGCAGAACGCGAATCCTACGATCCCCCTTCTGCAGTGACAAGCGAATTGGCCGCCGTCACGCTCCGAGTCTCCCAAGGCGCTCAAGCCCATATTCGACTCTGCGATTCCCTCCGCATGTTTACCCTGGAATCTCTCGGATCGAATTCCACACTCAATCTTTACGGATTCACCCTCTATTTTCAATCCCAAGCCCCCGCCGATTTTCCCGACCTCTCCGAACCCTCCTCAGAACCCGTGAACATCCCGACAGCCCTCGGCGGGGGGGAAAATCATCCCCTACAACGGCCGAATTCTGTGGAATAATACCCCTTATTCCCTCCCCTTCTTCGCGTGGGCAGGACCCAATGGCTCTATCGCCAATTACGACCCCAACGGTTTCTATCCCTACCTCAGTAGTCTCACCATCACCGCCGTTCCAGCCGCCGGGCATACCTTCCTCCGATGGCTGGGTTCCCTTCCTCAAGCGGCCGACCCTTTCAACCCCGAACTCCCTCTGACCATCCTTCCGCAACTTCATGTTCATGCCCTCTTTGCCAGTACGGCCGATCACACGCGCACTTGGATCGCCGGCGGCTCCAATACGCTGGCCAGCACCCCCACGAACTGGTACCCCGTCGGAACCCCTCAAAACGGTGACCACATCATCCTGAACGAAGCCAGTTTCGACCAAACCATGTGGAACACCAATATCGTGGATGTTTACATTCGATGGACAAACTGGATCGCACATTCGGCTGATCTCTTCTGGGACCTCGAAATCGCACCCGCTTCCTGGACCCAGTCGGAATGGTATTCCGCCACGGTCACTATTCCAACCCGGTATCCCGGCCGCGGAACTTTTACCAATTTCTCTATCCAAGGCGATTGCACCCCCCTCAAAGGAACCTGGACCTGCCCGGCCAACACGGGAATAACAAACGAAACGGATCGGTTGGCCGTTTCCATAGGGGGCGATTTCTTGCTGGGCTCCAACGCGGTACTCACCGTGACCGGCCGCGGATATGATAGCACGCGAGGACCCGGCGCTGGAAACACCGCACAACGCTCCCCAGCCGGCTATGGTGCCTCCCACGGCGGCCAAGGAGGCTACGGAACAAGTGCCGTCCCCGCCCCGACTTACGGTTCCTTTAACTCGCCCACCAACCTCGGCAGCGGTGCCGCCGGACGGGGCGGCGGCGCGGTATTTCTGAATGTCGCCGGAACCGCCACTATCCATGGAGCCATCTACGCCGACGGAACCTCGACCAGCGACCAAAATCCCTCCGCCGCCGGGGGCTCGATCCTCCTGAAAGCAGCGGCCTTGACCGGTTCCGGCCGACTCCAGGCACGCGGCTCATATGGGGGTTTTCAAATCGGTGGGGGCGGGCGAATCGCCGTAATCCTCCAGACTCAAGGCGATTTCGGGAATGTGTCCTTCGACGCCTCTGGAAATATCCGCGGCGCACTGGGCGACGATCCGGCAATCCGTAGCGCCGCCGGAACCATCTATCTGGAAAGTGGCGCCCAGGACCCCCATCGCCAGGCAATCCTCCTGATTGACAATCGCAATATAGAGACAACACTCGGACGTGTTTGAACACCCCTTCCTTCCGATCTCATTGCCGGGAGTTGTCCCCCGCTCTGCACCGAAGCGAGCCATGTCCGGCTCGTCATCACCAATCGGGGAGAAGCCATGCTGAACCGAAACCTCCGGATGCGCGATCTGTCCCTCAGTACGAACTCCGCTACCCGCCTCCATCTCAAGGGCTATACCCTTTACCTGACAGCCCCCTATCACAACGACTGGGGCGATGAAAGCCATGTGGTCTATAACGAGGGCCGCATTGTCTGGCCCAGCCGCGGTTCCCTCATCCTGATCCGCTGAACCGCCGCGAAATCCCCTCGGGACTTCAGAAATACCGCTGCGAAAAACATTGAAGCCGCTGACGCCGGTTCGTATGATGACTCGGTGATGACGGCGCTGCACAGCCTCGAACACATACTGACCCGTACCGGTCTGCTCTCCCCTGAACAAGTCCAATCCGCGCTCGGCCGAAGCCGCGAAACCGGCCAAAGCATCATCGCGGCTGCCCTCATGGAATCCGGAATCGCCGAAGCGGATTTCCTGACTGCCCTCGGCCGTGTCCTCGGCCTGCCCTTCCGTGAAATCGATCCGTCGGCCATCGAATCGGACGTTCTCGAAAAACTCCCTCCCAAAGCCGTCTTCCAACATAACGTTCTCCCTCTCGCCGTCGAAAACGGCGTCCTCCTCGTCGCCGTCGCCGACCCGTTCCAGGCCGGCCTCCTCGATGCCCTCCGCCTCGCCTCCGGACTCCGCATCCGGTTCGCTCTCGCCCCCGCCGCCGAAATCGCCCGTGCCGCCCGAAAACGCTACGGCGTCGGCGCCGAAACAGTCGAGCAACTCGTCCAGGATAACCGCATCGAAGCCGAAGCCGAGGAGGCCCGCTTCAAAACCGATCTCAACGAGGACGATCAGGAAGCCTCCATCGTCAAGTTCGTCAACCAGATTATCTGGGAAGCTTACCAGGAACGGGCAACCGATATCCACTTCGAACCCATGGAAAATGAACTCCGCATCCGCTACCGGATCGACGGCGTCCTCCATCCCACACCCCTCCCCCCACGCCTCACCCGGTTCCAGTCCGCCATCATCTCCCGGATCAAAGTAATGGCCAATATGGATATCGCGGAAAAACGACTCCCCCAGGACGGCCGCATCGGCCTCCGAATCCGGGGCGAGGAAATTGATATCCGCGTCTCTACCATGCCCACCGTCTACGGCGAAAGCGTCTCCCTCCGCCTTCTCGTCCGCGGCAAACGCCATATCGGATTGACCGAACTGGGACTCAACGCCCAGGACCAGACCCTCGTGGAAAAAATGATACGCCGTCCCAACGGCATTCTCCTGGTCACCGGACCGACCGGCTCCGGAAAATCCACTTCTCTTTACGCCTTCCTTCACGAAATCAACTCGATCGAAGATCGCATCATCACCGTCGAAGACCCCATCGAGTACGAAATGGCCGGCGTCAATCAGATCCAGGTCCGCCCCGAAATCGGCCTCACCTTCGCTACCGCGCTCCGCCATATCCTCCGCCAGGACCCCGATATCATTATGGTCGGCGAAATTCGCGACTTTGAAACCGCTGAAATGGCCATCCGCGCCTCCCTCACCGGCCACCTCGTGCTCAGCACCCTCCACACCAACGACTCCGCAGGAGCCATCACGCGTTTGACGGATATGGGCGTCGAACCTTTCCTCGTCGCCTCCTCACTCGAGGGGATCATCGCCCAACGGCTCGTCCGCCGCCTCTGCCTCCACTGCCGGCGTGCCATCCCCATCGATGACGCCGCCGCCCTCGAATTGCGCCTCTCGCCCGAACAGCGCGCCACGACCCGTATCTACGCCGACACGGGCTGCGAACAGTGCCGCCAAACCGGCTTCAAAGGACGGCTCGGTATTTTCGAAATCCTCCCCGTCCGGGACGAAATCGAAACCCTCATCGTGGCACGTGCACCCTCCTCCGCTATCAAACAAAAAGCCGTCGCCCTCGGAATGAAAACCCTCCGAGAGGATGGATGGCTCAAGGTGCTCGATGGAATTACCACCATCGGAGAAGTGCTCCGCGTCACCGAGGAAACCGATTAGATTATGCCCCGCTTCCGCTACTCCGCACGCGATCGCACCGGTGCCCGCTCCGACGGGGAGATCGAAGCGCCCGACCGGCGCACCGCGGCCCGTAAACTCCAAACGGCCGGACTCGCACCCATCGCAATCCAGGAAGCCGCTACGCCCTCCTCCCCGTCGCCGCCCCGCCGCCGTTTCTCCTTCACTTTTCGACGGCGCGATTCCCATCGTTTTTCAACCAGCGAACTGCTCGATTTCACCCGCGAACTCTCCGACCTCCTCGCCTCAGGCATGACGCTCAGCCAGTCGCTCCAAACCCTCGCCCGCCGAGGCCGCGAAGAGACGGAGCATCCCCTAATTGCCGCTCTTCGCGACGCCATCAATCAAGGGAGTTCTCTGTCCGATGCCCTCGCTCAACTCCCGAATTCCTTCCCCTCTTTCTACGTCGCAATGATCCGATCGGGCGAAGCCGGCGGAACCCTGGCGGACGTGCTTCAACGTCTGGCCGCTCACTACGAACGAGTTCGCGAAGTGCGTGAAAAGGTCATCACCGCCCTCATCTACCCCCTGATCGTGGTCCTCATGGGTTTGGGAACCCTCCTCTTCGCCGTCGCGTTTGTCATCCCCCGATTCGCCGTCGTCTTCGAAACCCTCGGCGATGCCCTGCCGCTCCCCACCCGCATCCTCATCGGTTTCAGCCAATTCATCGTGCACCGTGGCCTCTTCCTCCTGGCGCTCGCCATCGGCGCCATCCTTGCCGCCCGGCGCGCAATGGCCACGGAAAACGGCCGCCTCTGGTGGCATCGAATGCAACTACGCCTCCCCGCCCTCCGGGGCATCGTCGAAGCCGCCGCCTACGCCCAGTTCGCCCGCTCGCTCGCCACCCTCCTTTCCAATGGCGTTCCCGTCCTCCAAGCACTCGGTATCGTGGAAAAAATCATCGGAAACGCGATCATTGCCCGTGAAATCCACAACGCCCGCGAACGGGTCACCGACGGCGCGACTATCTCCAAACCCCTGGCCGCAGGCGGGGTCTTCCCCCCCGTCATCACCGACATCCTCGCCGTCGGGGAACAGTCGGGCGATGTTCCCGGTGCACTCCTGCACATCGCGCGCCGTTACGAAGGCGAACTGGACCGCCGGATCAAAATATTCACCACCCTTCTCGAACCCTTCCTCATCGTGGCCGTCGCCGCCCTCGTCGGTTTCGTGGCCATCGCCATGCTCTTGGCCGTTTTTGAAATCACCAGCGGGCTCAACCTCTAAGCCGCCGCCCCCACGCCGAATACCACCGCGGATAATCGCCCACCAGCAGATGGAGAGGGGTTTCGTCCTCCTCGACGGTCGGAAAACGTCCTAAGGGCTCGTAAAAACGGTTGTCCCTTCGGTCATCGTTCACCCGGCTCACCTCGCCCACCAAAACCGCCCCCCGCCCTTTTTCCCCCCAAAACCGGTGATAGACGTAGGGCGGCAGACAAATGGATTCCCCCGGCTCGAACGTCCAAACCGCCCCCGCCGCCTTCTCCTCACGCCGACCGTCTCTCTCTAACAGGACGGGCCGATCCGATCGTTTTCCCGCCGGGGTCGCTCTCCATATCTGCATCTTAAGCCGCCCGCCACCCCGAACAATAATGTCCTCGGTCTTCAAAAAATGAAAATGAAGCGGCGTTTCCTGTTCTTCCCGCACCACCATGATCTTTTCGCAATAAACCAACCCACGCCGTCCGTCCCCATAGCCGTTGCGGAGCGTAAAGAGCAGCAGCCCCCGTTTCAGAAACTCCCCGCTGCCAAAATCCGTGATGTCCCATCCGAGTTGACGCTCGACAATCGGAGCGCACTCCGGCCCCTTGCGACGCCAATCGTGAGGCGTCCAGAACGCAAACGGCGGCAGCGCAAACCGCCATTCCCTCATGAACGCTACGGCCTCCCGCATGAGCCCATTGATTTCCGATCGCTTCATCGACTCCACTCCGCTTCCGCTTGATCATCGTACCGCAGCGGCTTTTGAAAAAAAAGAATTTTCAATTTCCCCTCTCCCCCTGCGCCCGCCTCGTCCATCCCTCGCTCGGGATTTCGCGGCGAGAAAAGGTCATCACGCTTCCAAAAGTGGGATGATCCCCATCCAGCGCGCCTTTGCCAAAATAAACCTCGTGTTCATTTCTCCGAACATGCTAGTGGGGAACTACTCCGCAATCTGGGGAACGTGGCTACCGTCCTCGCCAGACGCAGTGGAAGGCGCAGCAACGGGCCAAGCAGCCTGGTCCCAAACGGTTTTGCCGAGCCGATGCGCCTGGATGCCGAGCCGCGCCTTCGGAAGGGCCGAAGTCCGCAGATTATCACCGGGCAGGCACGGCGGGAAGGCCAGGGGTGGGTCTGCAAGGAGACGATCGACAAGCACGGGTATGCCGATGCCAAGGCCGGCGGCGATCTCTGGAAGAACCTGCTCCGAGCCCGCCGCAAGCGACGGCGGCGCTGTCCGCGCGTCGAGGGGCGCGGAGGAGGGAAGATGCCGAATCAGCGCCTGGTCGACACGCGACCGACGGAGGTGGAAACCCGTGCCGTGGTTGGACACTGGGAAGGCGATCTGATCAATGGGGCGGCGCAGACCGGGAACCTGGTGACGGCGGTGGAGCGCAACACGCGCTTCACGCTGGTGGGCCGCACGAACAGCTGCCTTTCGGCCTTCGAGAGGGCGATGGCCGCCTCGGAATGTCGTCCGGCTGAAGGAATCGCCTCCTAAATCATTCGCACCTGACCATGTGGTTGCATTCACGCCCCAAGGGTCTATGATCAAACACAAGAAAACGGCCGAGCAAGGGGGGCCGCAGAAACCCTTTATAATTCAAACGGAAACGAGGAACACCGAAGAATCTCGCCCACTCCCTCACGCGTTAAGGGTAGCCCGTGGAAGGACGCCGTACGAAAGTCGGCTCCCCATAACCCGAATTGAATCCCGCGCAAACACCACCCACAGCTTCCCGCCCGCGGGAAGTTCCTCCCCTCCTCCAAAACTCGGCAACGTCCACTCCTCGCCTTCATCGAGCCGCACTCGAACCCGACCCAGCGCCTCCGGCAGCGGCAACCGCACAGCGGAAAGAATGACGTGTCCAGGATCCGCTCTGGGCTCCACACGACAGAGACGGACGGCCAACGGCGGAACAAATGCCGTCGCCCGGCCGATGGCCAAACCCAGCGGTACTTCCGTTTCGATTCGCCGGCCTTTCCACCAAAAATGGCGCTTCCCCGGTTCCGTTTCGCGGATTTCCCCATGGAGAACCGTATCCAGGCGAAAAAACCGAACCACGGAAAGATCGGCCGGTCGGTCGAGAATGTCCGCCACCGTCCCTTCCTGGATCGTTCGACCATTATGAAGAAACAGAAGGCGTTCTCCAAGTTCCAACGCCTCCTCAACAGAATGGCAAACATGCAGCGTCGTAATCGAAAATCGCGCCCTCAAGGACCGGAGACGAAACCGTATCTCGGCAGCGGTCTCTTCATCCAGTGCGTTCAGCGGTTCATCGAGCAACAGCAGATCCGGGCGGGTGGCCAGCGCGCGGGCTATCGCCACACGCTGCCGTTCCCCTCCTGAAAGGGTCGTCACCCACCGATCGGCCAGATGCTCGATCTGAAGAAAGGATAGCGCCTCCCTTACCGACTGTTCCACCTCGGCTTTCCGCCATCCGCGGGCTCTTAAACCGAACGCGACATTATCCCAAACGTTGAGAAACGGAAAAAGCGCATGTTCCTGGGGCACATAGCCAATCCGACGAACCGCGGGATCCAGCAGAGTGAGATTCCGATCGCCCAGATAGATTGCGCCCGTGGAAGGCCGGCGGAGCCCAGCCACCGTTTCAATCAAAACCGTCTTCCCGCTCCCAGATGGCCCCGCCACAATGCCGCAGGCACCCGCAGGAAGCCCGAACGAGACGTGTTCCAAACGGAATTTTCCCGCCGGAACGGTCAGAGATTCCAAGCGAAACGTCCGGCCGCCGTTCACCAGAGAAACGCTCCTTTGCGGAATCCCATCAAACTCTTAAACAGAAACAACGCCCCCAGCGCGACCCCCACGAGAAAAAGAGCAATGGCCATGGCCATCCGAACCCGCCCAATGGAAAGTTCCAAGTAGATCGAAGTCGCCAGTACCTCCGTTTTTCCCCGCATCGTACCCGAAAAAACCATCATCGGTCCGAATAATCCCATCCCCTGCGCCCACGTCATCACACCGGCTGCTACCAGGGAACTCCGAATCTGCGGAAGCGTCACCCGATGGAAGGTTTGCCAGGGGGTGCAACCCAACGTCCGCGCCACATCCTCCAACCGCCGATCCAGTTCGTCCAAAGCCGCTTTGATCGTCCGGATGGCATAAGGCGTCACAATAAGAAACTGCGCCAACACAATGCCGGCCGGGCGATAGGTGAAACGAATCCCAACGGTCTCAATGGCTTTCCCGATCGGTGTGCGAAAAAAAACCAACAGGGCAATCCCCATCACGAGCGGCGGCAAGACAAGCGGAGCATCCACCAGCGTATCCACCGCCGCACGGCCCGGAAACCGCCCGCGGCTCAAGCCATACGCCGCCGGCAGCGCCGTCAAAAGGGCAAACCCCGAAGCCAACGTCGCGGTGATCAGACTCAGCCGTAACGCCGCTCGAAGATCCGGATGCTCGAAAAACGAAACGAAATCCGAAAGCCGCACATAGCCCGCCACCGAACCAAATAACACGACCAAAATAACCCCATAACCGCTCAATGTCGCGGCAACCCAGACCTCAAGGAAACTCCAACGCCTCCCGCGTCCACTCCTCTCCATGATCACTCTCCTTCCGGCGGTTCCTCGCGCCGATACCCCATTTCGGCAAACAACGCACGAGCCCCCGGCATCGAGGCGTATTCAAGGAAGAGCCGGGCCGCTTCCACATCGCGAGCCGTTTTGAGCAGGCAAATCGTGACGCGGATTTCCGGAAATCGAACCCCGGTGGGCACGCTCTCCAGCTTGCCCGCATAATACCTCCCAATAAAGTTCCAAACGACCGCAACATCAAGATGCCCTTCGCAAACCGCCAACCCCAGCTCGTTGTGTGCCCGGCTTTCCAATTGAAGATTGGCGTCCACAGCGTCTTCAATCCCCTTCTCCGCTAATACCGTCCGAACGATTTTGCCCGCTGTGGCAAAACGCGCATCCGGAAGCCCCACCCGAACTCCCGGCCGAGCCAGGTCTTCCAGAGACCGGATGCCCTTCGGATTGCCGGGGGCCACCACAAGGATAGGCGTAAGCCAACCCACCGCTTCGGCTCGTTCCAATAGCCCCTTTTCGCTAACCCGTTCCGCATAGGGATCGTGACAAAGATACAAATCACCTCCCGGCCCCAACTCCATCATGGCCAAGAGCTCGGACGACCCGCCGAAATTGAATCGAACCGCAATCCCTTTTTCCTTCTGAAACGCCTCGGCCAGCCGCTCCGCCACAGGCCGCATGGATGCCCCACACAAAATGAGAATTTCGCGCTCCGCGGACAGGGTCTTATAATCCCCACCCCATCGGGGCGAAGCGGAAGTTGTCGCTCCCGTCAACGATCCCCCCTTCACCGCCCGTTCCTCTCTTCGCCCTGGAACGTGAACCTCACGCCATAGAACGATACCCGCCACCAACAACACAACCGGCAGGACAACCAAAACCAACGCTTTTTTCATCGTTGTGTCTCCGAAGGAGGGGTGAAATGATATTCTTGCCAAATAGGTCGAGCCGCCGGACTTTTCATGAATTCGACAAAATGCCGGGACTCTTCCTTCCGCTGCGATGCCCGCATGATACCGATGGACAACAAAACCGCCTGATTGTGCGCAGGCGAAATCGAAACCGTCTCACAAGGGGACTGAAGACGCGCAAAAAACTCCCACATCAACGCGGCATCGGCATGGCCCAGACGCACGGCATGGGCCAGTTCGGGCAGTGTCGCAGCCGTAAAGACAATGCGCGGAACCATTTCTGATTCGCTCAACCCCGCGGCAGCCAAAAGATCCGGAACCAACCGCGCCAGAGCAGGACCTCGAGAGTCGGGCATGGCCAACCGAACCCCAGGCCGGACGAGATCGCGCAGCGTGCGGATTCGAAGGGGATTCCCCTCCTGCACAAGAATCGCGGGCCATAAATGAGTCAGCGGGATGATTTCCTCGATCCACCCCCGCTCAGCTGCCGCCTCCACGTACCAGGCGTCGCCCGGAAGAAAGAGATCTGCTTCCCCGGGCACCAGTTCCAGTTGGCCCATCAGGAGGTTCGAGCCCCCGTAGGTCATTTTCACCCCAATCCCGGTCCGCCGTTGATATTCCGCCGCGAGTCCCTCCGCCAGCGGCCGTAATGCCGCACCACAAAAGAGAGAAAGGAAAATACGTTCAGGTTCAGGCCGGATCGGCCGATCGCCGTTTTCACGCGGTCGGCATCCATTCCCCGCAATTCCCAAAACAACGAGCAACGTTCCACATCCCACAAAGAAACAGAAAATATCAAGCCCGCTTTTGATTCTCATGATTCTTCAAGAAATACGGAAGCACTCCATTTCTTCGCCAGCGCCAAGAAATGGGCTTTCCAGCGGCGTAACGGAAGTTGCCCTCCTCGCCAACCGCCACTGCTTCTCTGAGAACGCACTTTACTCGCCCTTCCCAATGTCGGATCAGGGGACACCGGATCCTCCAATGCAAGGAGTTCCACGCCGCACAAAATGGGCAAACGAACCGAGCCCGGAGAAGCGCGAAGCTCAAGCACCAACACCTCTTTGAGAACCTGGGAGGAAATCTCCAAAAGGAAACCGGTCCGCGGCGCACCGGCCCGTGCCAAAATGTCCACTTCCCGTTCAACGCATGTTCCCTGAAGAAATAGATCAAAGCGCCGCTCACCCATGCGAATCTTCTCATCCGGCTCGGCAAAATAAAGCCGGATCCGGTAGAACGCTTCCCCCTGCCGATGAATCGGAATGCGCAGTTTCGCCTCGCCCTCGAAGCCCGATGCCGTCACCTGCCGTGCAATCCCCTCTCGTTCCAACGCATGGGCGCAAAACCAGGAAACCTTCCCTTCAAACTGGACTCCCAAATCGGGACCAGGGCCGCCGACCATGGGATACTCTAGCCAGAGCGTTCCATCCGGAGCCGGCCAATCCCCCGGCGCGCCAAAATTGACGCCCAAGCGCCGAATAGGCCCCTCGAGGCGATCGTATCCCTGAAAGGTCCACACTTCCACATCCTCCATCGAAACCAACGCCAGGGAACACTGATTCTGGTAACTGCAGGTGCACGTCCGAGTGTAATCGGGAGCGGAAAGCACGCCGTCCGCCGGAATCAAATTAGCGGTACACCCCGATTTGAATCCCCCCCAGTTTCCCGTGCCGCCCTGGCGATCCAAATCGTAAAATCCTGCAGCCGCGGAACGAAACAGAAGAAGATGTTGACCGGCAATGGGCGTGTTGCATCCATAATGACGCAAGTACCGCCATGGAACCCGTTGGCCTGTAATCGGATGCTCCCGTTCAAGCGGTTTTCCCGTCAACAGCTCAAACGCAGAGCCTTCGGTATAAATCACCGAACCGTGAAGGATGGGTTTGCCCATATAGGAAAAAGTGCGGCGCCAGACAAGAACCCCGTCGGCGCCCCGCCACGCAGCCATCTGACCCTTGGCCTCATCCGAAGCACGATCCCGGGCAGGACTCCCCGCCTCGAGCACCAGATCATGCGCCTCAGAATACCCAAGCCAGGTTCCAAAAATCCCCTCGTCGTTCTTCCAAAGCACCCGACCCGTCTGAAGATCCAGCGCGTAAAGGGTTGCGGGAACCGGAGGTTCTTCCCCCCGCCGTTTCAACATTTCCCGTTTGACCGCCGAAAGGCCATCAATACAAAACACCCGGCCCGAACCCGCCACAATCGCATTATGGCGGAACGATTGGCCGGCTTTCCGCTGCCAAAGAAGATGCCCGGTATGGCGATCCAACGCCACCAGCCGCAAGGAAGAGGACGCATAGGGAACATTCCGCTCGATACGGGGAACTCCTCCTTTTTCCTGTTCCTCAATCGCGATCGGAGAAGCACCAGCGAGCAGCACCTCTCCCAGAATGCCGATATAGCCCCAGTGGGGATCGGCCGCGTCCCCCTGATCCCGCGGAAGACGAAACTCCCCCCTCACCTCGCCCGTCGCCGGATCGAGCCGTAGGCACCTTTTTTCATACACAACATAAATGCCGTCCGCAAGTGAGACATAATTGCCGCCAATCTCATTGGCGCCGGGTTGATGCTCCGTGTTGTCATAAAACCGACCAAGCCCCGGAAATGCCCGCTGCCAAAGAAGTCGGCCCGTATAAACGTCCACCGCCCGAAGAACATCCGGCCCCTCAATAAAAAGTCGCCCCCCAACCACCTGAGGCGAGGGACCGTGCCCATGCCGGGGCAGGATGTCCTCGTGGGAAGGACCTCCAAACCATAACAGCCCAAGAGGTGCCCGAACCATTCGATCGGTCGAAACAACCGTGTTGGCCACATCGGCATACTGATGCGTCCAGAAAGCAGAGCCCGGTAGGGGACCCGACCGTACCATCCGCACCTTTCGGCTAAACATGGCGTCGGCCGTTTCCACGGCATGCACTCCTTCCCCACGCCGGTCCGCCGCCATCGCTTCCAGTTCGCTCACTGTTTTTCCTCGCCACTCGATCGCCCCACCATACGGGCGAAGAATTTTCCACAAGTGACTGGCCAAGAGTTCCCGCGATTCCGCCTCCTCCCGAACCGAGGGATGGATTTCAACGTGCGAAGCCCAATGGGGAGGAAAAGAGAGTTGCAAAACCGGCGTGGCCATGACGTGAACCCTTCGACCCAGCAGACCGATCGCATCGAATCGCCGGCGCAATCCAGCCGCCCGGATAGAATCGGGTTCGACAACCAGCAAGTGGAATCGCTCGGCCAGTTCGACCGCCCGATCGAATGCCCCTTCCCCAGCCCCCAGCAACAGCGCGTATCCATCCGGCCCCGAAATGGCCTCGCGAGGAGAAGAGGGGGAGAAACTCAGGTCATGACGCCGGGGAGTTGCCGTCGGCCTCTCCTCGCCGAAACAATAGATCGCCCCCTCCTCCGTGACGGCTAAAAGCCGGTTTTCCGCCGGCACCAGGTTCCAGACCTCACCCTCTACCCGACTTTGCCAGGAAAGCCCCCGCTGCGAATTCGGGGGAAGATCAAAGGCTCCAATCCATCCCTTTGCCCCGCTGGCGTAAAGCCGTCCACCCGCTTCCGCATGAACTCGACGAAGCGTAACCGGACTTTCAAACCGGGCGGTCTCAACCAGCGACACGCGTCGGCTCCGTTTTTCTTTGCCGATTCGGTCGGTCACGATTTCGTCTTCCTCCGCCAAACCGGCATATACCCTCAACTCACGGTCGGAAATTCCCACAATTCGGTTGCCGATCGCTTCAACGGACGTGGTCGACAGGGTCTTGGAACTTTTCACGTTGAGCGCCGGCGCGCCATTGGAGATGGAATAAAGGCATCCATGATTGAAAAAGAAATCGCCGACAATCGAGACGGCATAACCGCCGGCATCCTTGCCAAAGGTCCTGCTGGCAACGTCAAAATACCGGAATGCCCCGGTGAACCGGTCATAGGCCGCCGGAACAGTTCGCCCGCCGGAGACCAGGAGCAGATCCCCCCCCACGGCAAGATAACCCTGGGGCGCAACACCGGCGAAAGCCGGACTGCTGTGCTGCTGAAGGACAAAGATTGCACCACTGCTCGTATTGCTCCAGCGTTTTCGCCCCGTCTCGGGATCTACGGCATGCAAAAAAATACCCATAAATGGCCAGATGCCCGCCCCATAATATAGCGTCGCCTCCCCGTTCGCCTCTTCCACTAACACAGGCGCACCGCGAACGGGCCACATCGAGATCATCCGATCGTTCCCAAGAACAAGCCGGCCGTCCGGTCCGCCTCTTTGTTTCCAAACCAACCGCCCTGTCGCAGTTTCCAGACAATAAAGAAACCCGTCATCGCTTCCAAAATACACTCGGTCCCGCCAAACAAGAGGGGCAAACCGAATGGGTCCTTCCGCATAAAAACGCCACGCTTCTTCCCCGGTCTCAAGGTCTAAAACCGATAGACGATCGGAAACCATCGACCCCACAAAAACCCGCCCACCCGCCACAACCGGCTCATACGATGTGTCGAAGCGGATTTTATGTTGGGTTTCAGGCCAGGCGGGTAAAGGCGGTTCGAATTCCCGAACCCATTGAAGATGAAGTTCGGCAGGGAGAGGATCGGGGGAAACGGCCGACCGAACCGAATCCTTGCGCCACATCGGCCAGTCCGCAGCCTCTCCCAGACCGCGGCTGAGCAGCCCCAGCACAACAATCGCCAACCCCCGCTTCCGCAAAAAGTTCATGAGACAAACCGCCCACACTCCATTTTCAACACGCGGTGGGCTCGGCGAAAGGCCCGTTCATCATGCGAAGCCATCAAAACCGTTCCCCCCTTTCGAACCAATATTTCACACAACTCCATCGCCACCCCCGCCAACTGTTCATCCAGATTGCCGGTCGGCTCGTCCGCCAGCAGAAGCTCGGGCCCGTGAAACAGCGCACGAGCAAGCGCCGCCCGTTGCCGCTCGCCCGTACTCAATTCCGAGGGTTTGTGATCCAACCGATCGCCCAGCCCCAACCGCTCAAGCCATTCCCGCGCTCGCTTCTCCCCCTCGACAACGGGACAGACAATGGCCGGGGAAAGAACGTTCTCCAACACCGTCAAGTAGGGAATGAGATGAAACTGCTGAAACACGAAACCGACGGCTTTCGAGCGATATGCCACACGCTCCTCCGAACACATCTCCCGATAGAGATCGTGGCTTCCCACCTTCACCTCCCCACCGTCCGGGCGGCGCAATCCGCCCACCGTCAAAAGAAGCGTCGTCTTGCCGCAGCCGCTCGGTCCGCGCACAATCACCCATTCGCCATCGGAGAGGGTGAGCGAAACGGAATCCAACGCCGTCACGACGCCACGCCGGGTATGAAATCGCCGTGTCACTTGGGTCAGCTCGACCTTCATGCAGACTCCTCGGCCAACACGTCGGCCGGATCCTGCCCCGCAGCGATCAAGGCGGGCCCCAGCGCGGCCGCCGCGCTCAGCACCGGCCCGCCGAAGATCGCGATCATGAACCGAACCGGATCCACCAGGGTCCGAATCAGGGTCCACGAGAGCCCTTCGCCCGACGACCAAACCGCCATTCCCACGCCTCCAACCGCACCCGCCAATCCCCCCGTCCAGCCAATCAAAACGGCTTTCGCCAAAAACAACAAAAGAATCTGGTTTCGCCGAACCCCAAAAGCCCGTAAAATCCCGATCTCCCCCCGCCGAGCGCGAACGTTGGAAAAGGACAAAATCAGAACCCAAAGTGCCGCCCCCACAGTGGCCAGAGGAGTCGCCCAAGCAAAAAGCCGTTCCCGTTCCGCGCGCAAACGCAACCGATGCTCCCGCTCCGCTTCAAGGGCCGTGCGGGCCGCTTCCGCCGCACGGTTCCTCGCGTCCGCCCGCCCCTTCGCAAGCGAGGTGAACTCGAACACCTGGACGTCCGGAAGAAAACGGGATATTTCGGCCGCAATCTGACCCACCGAATCCCAATGACAGACACACTCCAGCGCCAAAATCGCGTTGATGCGGCCGGGTTGCCCCAGCCATCCCTGCACCTTGTCCATCGCGACCCACACCGCCAGGTCGTCCGCCGATCCCCGTAACCGCTCCACCCGCTCCACGCGAAAACTCTCCCCCAAAAGCGTCACCGTTTCACCGGCCGCTACCCCCACACGCTCGGCAATCGTTCGACCCATCGCAACGGACCCCGCAGGAATCGGCGCGAAAATGGGCGAACGATCGCCTCGGCCTTGCACCCCTGTAATCGGCACTTGCCCCCGAACACCTGTCAGCAAAATTCGCTCCCCTGTTTCCGGCCAAACCGTCCACTGTTGCAGAATCGGCAGCAAATGATTAAGGGTCTCAATGCCGCCCTGAGCCAAACGGTCGGCATAATCATCGGGCATGAAGGTCGTCGGATGCCCCACCCGTCTCATCTCGGCTAAGTCCTGATCGCGAGGAAGAATCATCACGTTGTAGCCCATCGCTTTCATGATCTTCCGGTAATCATCCTGTAGACGGGCCATCTCCGCCCGGGTCTGCGCCTCCTTCTCGGCCAGATGCTGTTCCGTCCGCCGATCGTGTACCCGGAGAAGTCCAGCCCCACCCGTCAGCACCGCCGCTGCGACCGCCACCGAAACGGCAGCCAGCCAAAACGACGCCGCTCGGGCAGCCAATTCCCGGCGCCATAGCGTCCACAAGGTCATGGCGGCCCTCCCAAACGGCGCAACCGCCGCAGAGTGAATATCGCCCAAAAGCCGGCACCCGCCAACAACAGAATCGCTGCCGGCGGACAACCCGATGCCCACAAAGGGCAAGCAGAAAAAAATCGACGGATCCCTGCCGAAGAAGCCGTCCCGTTTAAGTCCGTTTCCCCCCATCGCGCCACCGCCGCTTCTTCCAATTCGCGGACACGAGCTTCCACCTCGCCGGCCTTCTGAAAGAAATCGGCAGGCCTCGCTCCTGACAGCCGGTCCCCTTCCCAGTCCGCACGCATCAACAATTCCAACCCCGGATTCTGAGACTTGATCTCGCACGCGCAGGGACCCGTAAGAAACTCGGCCGCTTCCGCGATCGTCCGTTCGTTGATGCCCTGGCCAATCAAGGCGTACAACACAAGCCCCCTTCCAAAAATCGGAAAGACCATCGGTTCCCCAACATAATCAAGCAAATCGGGTTCGCTTCCCATCAACAACGCCCGAAGCGCCGACTCCTCCTCCGTATCCCGGCTCAACCGCAAAACGGAAAAAGAAAAACGATCAACGGATAACGCGCACTCCGGGGGAACGGTCAGCACTCGTTCCAGTCGGGCAAGCTCGCGAGAAAGAAGCGCCATCGCCCGTTCATCCTTGCGGGAATTCCCACTCTCCAGAAACAGCCAAACCGCGGCTTTTCCCGCCCCAAGTTCCTGCGCAATCGTCTCGCGGAGCGGCGAGGATAGCCACGAGGCGCTCTCCCCGCGGCGAAAAGCCCCCGCCCAGGCCATCCGCCGCCGGTTGTCCCGCACCGGATAACGAAGATACACCCACGGCAGAGATTGGGGAGGAACTTCCGCCAACAGCGCTCCATATCCCACATCGTCTGTCTGCGAAAGATTAACCTCCCGAACTATAAGATTTCCAACAAGCGCGGCATCACGCCACTCTTTCAAAACAGTTTCTGCGTCCTCCCCGCCACGGTGAACCACAACGACCTCATAATCGTCCGGCGGCCAGTTCTGAAGCGCATAACGGTAAACCGGCGTGTCACATGCCCGAACAGCAGAACAAACCCAAGGCCATGTCCCCGCGCCTATCCAGAATAAAAGGGAAACCCATCGAGGTTTTCCACACGTTCTCACGGACGCAGATCGCATTATTATCAATTATCCGAAAAATCTGTCCGGCGAGACAAGCGCAAATTCTCTCGGCTAATCGAGCATCAGACGGCCGGCACGAAGGGAACGCCGGCCAATCTCCAGGAACTGTTCCCGATTCGCCCGACGATCCCCCCAAAGCGCGAGTTCATACTCCATCGAAACGCGGGCGCCGGCGGGAGGGGAAACAGGCCGATTCCGTTCGTCCCGGAACAAAACCTCCATGTGAAAGTCAATGTAATTCCCACAGATCACGTGCCGCACGGGAAGCTCCGGATTGAAATTCCGGGTCAGCATGACCATGTTCCCCCGATCGGAGGAATAAAAGGCAAAAAAACCGCCGCCCGAAAAGGTTTCCAATTCCCGATCGCCTTCCGTTGTCCGCTCCCGCGTTCGTAACCACTTTTGCCGTCCATCGGGCGCCATCCAAAGGACCTCGTCGTACCACCACTCGTCCGGATTGACCCCCCGAAAAGGAAACACATCGAAAAATTGCACACCGGAATAAGGCCAAGAATCCAAAACGGTAAAAGCCGCCTCCACATGGAGCCGATTCCAGTGCGAGTCCCCCGGAACCGTAACCCGAAATTCCGAACGAACCCGCCTATTGGCATTCCAACTAGAATACGTAAAAATCACCCGCTCCGGACCATTCTCGAGAATCTGGAACCGTTCCAACTGATCGGCAATCTGAAGGGACGTATAGCCGCAGAACGAAAACCACGTCAGAAAATTTTCCCCCAAGGCATATTCCCGTTGGCCATAGGCCCGCATGGACCGGATGCGCCCATCCAGGGGAGAAAAGCGAAACCCCGCCCACCGAGACCCTGTCCGATCCGAAAACAAGCAGTAGCTGCGCCAGGGATCCCGATTCTGATAGGCCAGTTGTATGCCGCGCGTTTCCCATACCTCGACCACCCGGTTGCGAAGACCCAACGGAACTTCCACCAGTGCCATGTCCGCCGGCCCCTCCGGAAATTCCCGAATGGGCGCCAACGGATCATCCGCAATGCCCCCATCGCCGGCCAATTGAGGCAACACTTGCCCTCCATCCAGCCGCACTTCGACGCCGGCATGCCCTGTCAAGCCCACCACCTTGAGGCGCACCGTCCGACCCAAAGGATCTTGCGGAATGTCAATCCGCAAGGGATTACCCGTCTTCCGTATTTCGTAGGCCCCTTCCTGATCATTGTAACCCGACCCCCCAAAGCGCGGATGCACATGGACCACCCCACCCTCCAGCGCAAACTTCACCGGTTCCCGGTCCGCGAGAACAAAAGCCGGCGCCCGCTCGGGAAAAGCCGTCAAACGAAAGACAGCACCAAACATCGGATCCGCTTTTGCCACCACCTTCACCGTATCCCACTCCATCCGTGTTCGATTGGGACCATCGGGGGAAAGCCGCATCGGCGCGCCAAAGCCCGGAAAATGCTGAAACAAATACGAAGGCCAACGATAATAGGTCGGAGCGCCCCCTTCGGTCCGATTGACGAAATTCCTATGCTCCATCGTCCATTTCGGCCGCCAGTAGAGGGCAAACGGCGCCGCCCCCGGGGCATTGGTCCATCCAATCCATCCCTCCAAAGGCGCTTCATGCCCCGACAGCGCCATGGGACGGAAGGGTCCGCCAGGCGCTTCAATGACCCATGCCGCCGCCGTGACGCCTGTATGAGCCGCCGGATCTTCAAACATCACGCAAGTCGTGACAAACAATTGGCCATCCCGATAAGCCCACACCTCTGTCATCCCGTTCCCATGATAAGTCCCCTCGACGTCCAGAAGCCGGAAATGACAGCGCCCCCCGATGCGCAACGGCCCTTCCTCGAGAAAACGAATTTCAGGATTTCGATCCCATTCCTGCCGGACTTCCCGCTCTCGTCCATCGGATAGAACCACCCGCCCTTCCCATCCCCCCCTCCCCAGCGACCGACCGTCGAGCGTTCGCCACTCCAAGACACCCCCCTGCCACCTTGAAAACGCAAAGCGGCTTTCTCCTATGCGACCTTCGACCCCTCCATTAAAGGGGTAAAAGCCGCCATCCTGGGCATTCAAAACATTTTGGATTAGGTAAAAAATCCCGGCGGCCCAAAAAACGTTCCGTCTCATCTTCCCCTCTTTGAAATTGTACTGTGACCCGTGATTGCTTATTATAAGACGAGAAATTAAAAAAGAAATCCCAAGAGATTCCTCCAATGACCCCTCGCCAACGCGCGCTCGCCGTTCTTCGTTATCAACCCTACGACCGTCTACCGATTGTGCACTTCGGTTTTTGGACCGAAACCCTAAACAAATGGGCTGCGGAAGGCCACCTCACGAAAGCAGAGGCCGCCGCCTGGGCGGATGGCAATCCCATTGATGCGGAACTTTCCGTAAAGCTCGGCTTCGATTTCAATTGGTACAGCGCGTTCCATCCCGATTACGGACTGCGCCCTCGGTTCGAAAGCAAGGTCATCCGGGAATTCCCGGACGGCACCCGCCACATCCTCAACGGCGACGGCGTCGTTCTGATCAACCGCCCGGAGGCGGGCTCCATCCCTGCCGAAGTGGATCACCTCCTTAAAAACCGTGAGGCGTGGGAAACCCTCTACAAGCACCGTTACGCCTGGCACCCGGATCGCGTACGGAAAGGATGGGTGCGAGTGAACGACCGCATGGCGCGGTTCGATGAAGGGGGCGCCGATTTTCTGCGGTCCGACCGGCGGGAGTATCTCTACGGCCTGCACTGCGGCAGTCTGTACGGCCAGATTCGAAATGTCCTCGGAGTGGAAGGTTCGGCTTTTCTCTACGCGGATGATGAAGCGCTGTTTACGGAAATCATCGATACGGTCGCTGATCTCTGCTTTCAAAACACGAAGATGGCGCTCGAATCCGGCGCGCGGTTCGATTTCGCCCACTTCTGGGAAGATATCTGCTTCAAAAACGGCCCGCTGATTTCGCCCCCCGTTTTCGCCGAAAAGGTGGGCCCCCACTACAAACGTATCACCTCTCTCTGCGCGGAATACGGCCTCGATCTGGTCTCTCTGGACTGCGACGGCATGATCGACGCCTTGATTCCCATCTGGCTGGAAAACGGCGTGAACGTGATGTTCCCTATCGAAGTGGGCACCTGGAACGCTTCCATCCGACCGTGGCGCGAACAATACGGCCGCGCCCTCCGGGGCGTGGGCGGAATGAACAAAACAGTCTTCGCGCATGACCGAGCCGCAATTGATCGCGAAGTGACCCGGCTTAAAGAACTGGTCGCGCTCGGCGGTTACATCCCTTGCCCCGATCATCGCCTGGCGCCTGACGCTCAGTGGAATTTGGTCCGTTACTACTGCGACCGCATGCGCGAAACGTTCAACGGATAGCGATTAACTCCATCGCTTCACCCGGATCCATCGTGGCGCGAAAAACGGCCCCTTCCTCCTCAACGCCGCCCCGAACACGCCAGCGGCTCCCAAGGGAGTGCCACAAAACCAAATGGCCGCCAGCCAGACTCTTGACCCGAATGGAAACAGGGACCCCACGCTCCACCGTCGCACCAACCAAAAACGCCCCCTCCGTCCGAATGCCGTCGAACGCAAACTCCCGCCACCCCTTGGGAATGCTGGGCAATACATGAATACCATCCCTCCGACTCTGAACCAGCAATTCCATCACGGCGGATAGAAATCCCATCGCAGCGTCCATCTGCATGATCTCGCGAAAATGGGGCGGTCTCCGAAAATCGGGGGTCCGCAGCGCCCCGTTGTCAATGACCGACCCGCCCGGAAAATCGGCGTTGTGAAGCGGCCCCCCGCCTTCGTTGGTAAACAGCCGAAGCCCCCAATGGAGCCAGTTGACCGCCGCATCGGCCAAATGGCACCGCGCGCAGAGAATCGCAGCCCACGGCACACACCATCCGGTCCACGCGCCTGCTCCCGTCCAAACCCAATGCCGGAGCGAAGCCGCCACAACCTCATGGTGAGCCGGGTCAAACGGATCGACCGTCGCAAAGGGATAGAGAGAGGCCAGATGACTATGATGCCGGTGGCTCTCTTCCAAATCCGTTCCCTCCCAAAGCGCAATCCGCCGGCCTCCGTCCGCAGTGAGAACGGTCGAGTAAGGCGGCAACCGGTCGGCCACTTCACGCCAGAAAGGATCCCGCCTCTCCCCTAATAAGGGAGCCGCTCGTTCCAACGCCTCGATGACCGCATGAAGACAGGCCAGTTGAAAACTGGCATCCCGCCCCCAAGCGTTCATCCCCGCGCCCCGATATTCAGGGCTGACACTGACGGGAAGCGACCACCGTTTACGGCCGTTTTCTTCCACTTCTTCCAGCATGGCCGCATACCCATGGAATGCGCCATTAAGAAGCGGCCATGCGACCTCCCTCAAAACCGCAGAATCATGGGTGTATTGATAGTGCTGCCACGCCATCAGAGCCATCCACCCTGTGCAGGCATGATCAATGGTCCCCGTCCAAAACGACCCCACCACGTGACAACGATCATTCACCGCGTGAGGAAGCATCATCGCACCCGAACGACCGAAAAACCGTTCCCCGCATTCCTTGAGCCGAGGAAACCAGGATTGGAGAAGATCCCATAACGGCTGAAGATGGGTCGGCCGATTGGAGGCCAGACAAGGGGTATAAATCATCTGGACGTTGATGTTAAAGTGATAATCGTTGCTCCAGGGCGGAATCTGATACTCTTCCATCCAAGGACCTTGCAGCGTGGCCGCAACGCCCCCAGGCGTCGTCAGCCCCGCCTGACGGTAAAGTCCATACAGCCAGGCCCGCTGTAGCACAGCATCCGGCAGCCGAACGGAGGGCACATCGTTCCAATAGACACGCCACCACCGGTCGCTCCGCCTTTCCTCCTGCTGGAGATCGGCGCCCGATAGCCGCGCACGGGCAGACTCCGCCGGCTCCGATCCAAGAGCCGTCGCGATCACCATCCGACCCGGCATGATCTTCCATGCGATCGCCAACGCTTCATCCGCAGGAAAACGTTGCACCATCAAACCGCCCTCCGCCGTCTGATGGAGTTCCGGCGGTTGAACCCCCCACGCCTCCAACGTCTGGCGCACAAACTCATAGGCCGGAAGAAAATGAACGCGCGACAGGGATGAAAGCGCAGCCTCCCACTCCAGCCATAAAAGTTCATCGGACATGGACTGACGGATCCGAAGCGGAAAAAAGGACCCGTCCGTTCGTTCCATCTCCACCGTCAGCACGCCGCGCCGAAGGGCCAGCGTCGCTCGTCGAGGTCGAACCCCACTGCCAAACTCCAGCTCAAAACGCCCCCCGCCAAGCTGATAGGGCCGCGGCGGATTGCCGGGCATCTGAGGCTCAGCAAAAATGCGCCGAACCCCCGTTTCATCGCCCGCTTCGAGAAGGGCACGCACTTCCTCAAAAGTGGCCCGATGATCAAAGGGTACCCCGCCTCGACGATCCCAAAAACCCGCGCGAGAAACGGTCAGACAGAGACGATTCTCGCCCCATACCATCGCCCCCTGCCGCCCGTTTCCCAGCACAACACCCGTGTGAGTTCTCGGTAAAGGAAAATCCCAGGACAACACTCGATGAGTTCGTGTGTTCATGGGAACCCATTCCCATAACACCGTCCCCTTTGTCAAGAAAGAGAAACACCGCCCGATGGCTCAGCGGAGAAAGATCAGGGTTCCACCCTTTTTCTGCGCAGGGCCATACGCAAAAAACAGATCGTTGGACGCCATGTTCAAATAGGTGGCCCAAACCCAATTCGACGACCGAGCAACCTGTTCAATCCGTACTTCATCCAAAATCCCATTGATCCGGCGGATAAATGTTGAATAGATCCACTGCCCCAAATGAAGATTCGGGTCCGCTAAGTTATAATTGATAGCCGCGTTGTAATTCGAAACCGTGACAACTTGACCGTTTTGGTAGGTGATCAGATTCGTACGATTGTAGGTCGCTGTAAAATGTGTAAACGGGCTATTGGTGTAAAAGGGAATTTCGCTGCCATACCTATCCCGGTCGAGTCCCAATGCGGATCGGATGATCGACCTGTCTGGCCAAAATTGGAAACCGAATGAAAAATAAGGACTGACGCCACTGCGCCCTTTTGAAAATGCCCAAACTGCCTCGGAAGAACTTCCTATTCCCATCGGTTTGACCCAGCAGGAAAACGTCACATGAGCCGGTTGGAGCGAAGCCGAATTCCCGCAATTCACATAATCATCCACTCCGTCAAACCGCAGCCCCTTTCCCACGGCCCCATTCGTCAACTGCCCGGCCGTCATATTCCCAAAACAGGTCCCATGATTGGTAAAGGCCGTACTGTCCCGAATTTGAGGTGCCGGATTGGTGGGCGAATGGGAAAGATGATAAACGGCTCCGAACTGGTTAGCCCATACCGCCCCATTCGTGGTGTAAGGGGGCGCGTTTTCTCCCGATTTTCCCCAGAGGGCTTTAATCACCGTCCCGTTTGTTAACACCGGAACCCGTACCCACACCCACGACGAGCCCCCAACATCCCAAGCTTCCACTTCATAGGAAAATTCATTCGTTTCGTTCACATCAGAAAAACGAAGATCCCCGAAAGGAGGCGAAAGAAACTGGTCATAACCAAACCCCTCCAAATGAGTTCCCAACACGACAAGCACCGGAAAATTGGTCAGCGGCTCTCCGTTGAGCCATTGGCCGGCTTGAATGGAAAGCCGATAATTCCAACCGCTGAATAACCCTGCCTGTGAAGTCGCCGCAACTCCCAAGATCACGCCCCATACCGCTCTGCTCCTGCGCCACTGCATCATGATAATTCCCTCCTCACTTTGTGTTCGTAGCGATAGCTACGTTCCAATGTTATGTTTGTACCAATTATTGCTTTTTCTTTGAGAGTTGTCAATAAAGTTGGTACAGGTGTTGTAGAGCCATTGAACGATTGCACCCTTCCCCCGGAGATGGAATCCCCTAAGAGAATCTCCCCTTACGACTCGTCAATCCCATTTGACAGATCAATCATTCTTCTTTCACAATCTTCGCGTTTGGCCGGAGAATTCGATGAAAAACGTTTCGTTTTCCCCTGCTGGTTTCAAGGCGCCGTTCCTGTCCAAAAAGGCGAGGGCTGGTGGCAACCTTGGCGTCTCCCGTTCAAACAACTTGGCCTCTTTCCCTCTCCGGAAGACCGGCTTCGAAACGCGGCTTCCCATTCGACCGGCGTCCGACTCCGCTTCCTCACGGACGCTCGCAACATCCAGCTCCGTTACCTCCCCTCATCCGCGCAACGGATGGTGGATCTGACCCGTAAGAATGAATTAATCACCGCCATTTCATTGCCCCCAAATTCGGATTCGGCCTGCATCGAGAACATACGCCCCAGCCGAACGCCTCTGGATCTCTGGCTTCCCCATAATGCCGCCATTCAATTGCAAGGACTGTCCCACGACGGCCGCTTCTGCCGCTCTGCGCCCGATTCCCGGCCGCGCTGGATTACCTACGGTTCTTCCCTTACCCACTGCGTCCGCGCCCACTCGCCCTCCCGCACGTGGCCGGCCCTGGTCGCCCAGCGGCTGAACCTTCATCTGACCTGCCTGGGCTATGGCGGCCAGTGTCACATGGATCCGATGGCCGCTCGAATGATCCGCGACCTGTCCGCTTCCCTCATCACGCTTAAACTCGGCATCAACATGATAAGCGGCTCCTGTAACGCCCGAACTTTCGAGCCGGGCGTGATCGGATTCGTGCGCATCCTCCGCGACCGGCACCCCCGAATCCCCATCGGCCTCATCTCGCCCCTCTGCTGCCCGCCTCATGAAACGACCGAAAACGTCGTCGGCATGACCCTGGTTCGCATGCGGGAAGCAATCGCATCCGCTGCCCGCCGGCTTCGGGCAGCCGGAGACCAGCGCCTCTTCGATTTCAACGGTCTGGACCTCTTCGATGAGGCCTTGATCCGTCAGTACGCCGACGACCTCGTCCATCCCAACGGAGACGGAATTGAAGTGTTGGGGGAGCGGTTCCTCTCCGGTGTCATGGCCCGCCTGCCGTTACCTCGTGCATGCCGCTTCTGAGGAAGCCGCGTTCGCTTCAGGCCAAAACGTTCTCGAGCACAAAAACGTCCCACGCACTCCAACAAAGCAAATCCTTGCCTTGCACAAAAAAATTCCCAAGGTGAGGACTGTCGGCCAAAACCCGCAGCCGGGCCGGTTTCCGCATGTTCCATAGTTCAATACGATCCCCGATTCGAAGGACAAACCGCCCGGGACGTCCAGCAAATTGAATCTGCCCATTCCATTCCAAAACCTCCTGAAGATCCTCTCGTAGGGGGGGACGAGGAGCTTTCCCCTCAAGGATAAACCAGCGAAGGGAAGCCCCCTCACCCGAAATCCTGCAAACGCCGAGCCAGCAGTCTCCCCCGAGCGGTCCCGCGATCTGGGTTTCCCACGTGCCTTCCGCTCCTTCCCATACACCCCGGGGTTCCAAGGTGTCGGCATCCAGTAACGCCATCTGGCTAAGGTCGGCGGTGGGAGGAACGCTTTGGCAGTCGGCATGAATGGTCGTGCCGCACCACAGCGCATTCCGTTTTCGATCGAAGCAAAGACTCCGAATCTGCTGATCGGGCAAGGGATTATCCCGGTAACGGGCTTCACCCGTCCGAGTGTCGTAACGGATCAGAATGCTTCCCAAATGACCATAGTGATGGCTGCAAGCGTACCAGATCCGGCGGCCATCATCTGCCGCCGCCACCGGCCGCATCGCCGCCGGATGAGCCGCCACCACCCGAGGGTTTTCGGGAAATCGAGGCGTTTTCGCGGGATCATATTCCATAAGTTCGCCGCCCGTGTAGGCCGCCAAATAGACACGCCCCCGAAGGTTCCATACCTTCAAAATCTCTCCCCCGCCGGGTGCCGCCGCGCCGCAATCCACCCCTCGGCGGGTCCGCAAGTTCGTCTCCCAAAATCGCTGCGTAATGAAGGGCGTCCCCAAAATCCGATCCCGATCAATCCGTATCACACAATCCGCTGGCTGCACCGAATCGGTCGGAAGACGTCGCGTACATTCCAACGCACCGCTCGCCCGTTCAATCCGATAAAACTCCCCGTCCTTTGAAACCCCAATCAAACGCCCAGTTTCCGATACGGCAACATTGTGGTAACTCAGCCCCGGCCACGACCCCAGAGTCTGTTCCTCACCGGTTGTGAGGTTCCACCGCCGAAAGACGGATGTGCCCAACGTCACACCAATCGCTTCACCCCCCCGACGGGCAAACCACGTCGCATCGTCACGGGACGGACGGGGACCTTCCTCCAAGCGGGACTCCCTGGGATTCCACCACCCCAGCCGGGGAAGAAATACCCGATGCCGCTCATCCTGCAACAACCGGCAATAAAGTCCCCCCTCCCCGTGGAGGTCGAGCGACGGACAAATCGAATGAATAACGAACGAATCCTCCCACGGCGTCCATCGAACAAAGCTCAGCCCGGGACATTGGAGTTCAAAGGTCCAGCTTCCATCCCCATTGTAAAAGTGCGTGCGCTGATAGTGATCCAATGTGGAAAGTTCGGCAATGCGGACCGTCTGACGGCGGCGAATGTCGAAAACAATCGCCATCGTGCGAGGCGGTGGAAAGGCAATCGCGCAGAGTTTTCCCGTTGCCGCATCATACGCCATGCCGGCAAACGTCAAAGCGGACGGAGCCCCTGTCTCGAAATATTCGTAGCGGCCACGCTTCAAATCGAGCCGCGTCATCGTGGCAAGATTCCCACAGAGCCACAACTCCTCCGGCCCCGTTTGTACCGCGCTGTAGAACCCCGGATGGCGAAACGAGCCGGCCGGATGGAGCCGGCACTCCCCCCACTCGTCCACCACAACCCCCAGCGAACCAAATGCCCCATTGAAACTACTGATCCAAAACCGTTCCCGTCCGTTCATCCCCGGCGAAAGACGTAAAAGGGGCGTATTCACAAACGGGTCGCGCACGAAAGGAATAGGGGCGGAACGGGGCTTCCGGCCTGGCCAGCGAATTACCGGACGGGGAGGAATTTTCATGGCGTTTTCTTTCGGTTTAAAGGACCACTGGGTACGACAAGCGGCGCCGAAGAACAATCGCGCACGCCGAATCCAATAGGAGTTGGGAGATATGAAACACGACACAGACAACGGTCGCGGAAGAAAGCATCGCTGAATACGGCGTGGCGATTCCAAGCGCCGCGAGAGCCGTTAAAGCCAACGGAAGCGTTTTTTGGGATGCAACAAAGAATAGCGCGACTCGCTCCTGGAAGGAAGCGCTTAATACCTTGCCGACGACTGCGGCAGCCCCCATCAGCAGAAGATGAACCGAAACGGTCGCGCCTAGAATCTGCAGAAAATCCAATGTTCGAAGACCGCGCAAAGCCTCGGTCTGCACACTGACGGGCATGAAGACCACCAGCGCGACGCAAAGAGAAGGAACAAGGTCCAGCCACGCAGGGAACAAACGCCCCCGCCGAAAAAACTGAAACAGCCGGCCCACAAGAAGGGGGAGCAAAACGAGTCCGGCCACCCGCCGCGCAAAGAGTCCAAGGGGAAAGGAAAGATGAACCCCCAGCCGCAGGGTCCACGCAAGTGTCAGAGGCATGATCGCAAGACCGGCAAAAGTAAGAAGCAATGTCAGGAAGAGGGCTAAAAAAACATCCCCCTCGGCACTTTCGGTCACGACCATACCCGAACTAAGAGTCGGGGGCACACAACTCATCGCCAACAGACCGAGAAGAACCCCTCCATGCATCCGCCACGCAACCGCAAGGGCAAGCCCCACAAGGGGACCCAGCAAAAGATTGATGACCACAGCGGAAATCGCAAGGGGAATCCAACGGCGAGGAATGTGCCACTGCGCCCATTGAAGACGCAACCCATAAACGAAAAACAGGACCACGATTGCCCAGGATTGAACGGAAAGCCCTATCCTATTCCGGCGTTCCAACCATGCGCCTACGCCGGGAAAAAGAAATCCCGCCGCCACCGCAGCCAGAAGGAACACCGGTAACATCGCGCCGCGAAGTTTCACCGCGTTTCTCTCACCGTCGGCTCGACTCGCTGCTTTTCGCCGCCCGGTGGAGAAACGTCAATACCTCGTCCCGGCGCTGCTCCATCTCCTCCGCCGTGGCGGCTTCCAAGTTGAGCCGTACCAAGGGTTCGGTATTGGAGGCTCGCACGTTAAACCACCATGTGCCGAATTCAACCGTAACCCCGTCGAGTTCAATAATTCGGCCGTTTCCATAATGCGTTTTAACTGCCGCGAGCACGGCCGGAGGGTCCGGAACTTCCATGTTGATCTCGCCGCTCGCAACGTAACGCCGAAGAGGCCGGATGAGTTCGGAAAGAGGGCGATTCGCACGGGCCACCACATCCGCAACCGACAGGACGGCCATGGCGGAACTTTCCGTAAAATAATTGGCGCGAAAATAATAGTGCCCCGAAAGCTCTCCCGCAAACAGGGCATCACGATCCCGCATCTGTTGCTTGATGAAGGCGTGCCCGACCCGGCACATCACCGGTTCCCCCCCGTTTTCCCGGATCACTTCGGGCACAGAATGACTGCTCCGAAGATCATAAAGAATAGGGCCTTTCTGCGTCTGAAGCACGCTCTGCGCCATGAGCGCCGTCATCAGGTCCATCGGAACAATCTCTCCCCGTTCATCCACAAACCCCACCCGGTCCGCGTCCCCATCGAATGCAACCCCAAACGCATACGCACCGGAGCGAACCTTCTGCCGGAGCGCCTCGAGCGTCTCGGCCTTCAAGGGGTTCGCCTCATGGTTTGGAAATGTGCCGTCCAGCGTCTCAAAAAGAGCGTCCACCTCGAGAAGCCCTTCCAGAGCGCGCGCTTCAATAACCCCCATCCCATTCGCAAAATCCGCCGCGATTCGAAGCCGTTTCAAAGGCTGAATGACACAGTGAACGTGCCGAACATAAGCTGAAACGGCTTCGTAGTGGGATACCACCCCCTTAACGCGGGCAGGGGGATCGAAGGCACCACGGTTCACAATCCGCTCGATCTCCTGGATCCCGGTGGCGCCACTGATTGGAATCGCCTGCTCGCGGCACAATTTGAACCCGTTCCATTCGCCCGGATTGTGAGACGCCGTGATCATGAGACTTCCATCGGCTTTCAAATAGCCGTTGGCAAAATACGAGAGGGGGGTCGAGCAGAGGCCAAGGCTGATCACGTCGCACCCCTGGCCGGTCAGCCCATCCGCCAGCGCTTCAAAAAGAGGTCGGGAATGCGGCCGCATGTCCATGCCCGCCACAACACGTTTCGGCTTCAAAAATGTGGCGAAAGCGCGGCCAATCTTCCGAGCCATCTCCTCGGTCAAGGTCGTTCCATAAATACCGCGAATATCATACGCCTTAAAGATTCCCGCCATGGGCTTGCTCCTTCGGGGGTTCGTTCTTCCGATTCGAGTTCAAAAGTGTATCGAGCCCGGCAAACGGACTGCCAAGAGAAGCGGAAGGGCGTGAGGACGAAGGCTCGGCCCGCGCCATTGCCCGGGCCGTTAACTCCTTCTCGTGCTCATGGTCATGACAGTAAATGCACAGCAATTCCCAATTGCTGCCGTCGGGGGGATTGTTTCGAAAATTGTGGTCCTTGTGGTGTACGGTCAACTCCCGCAGCCGTTTGCCTTCAAACGATCGGCCGCAACTCGCGCACACGTGGGGCAGAATTTTAAGCGCTTGCGCCCGGTAGCCCGCCGCTCGCGCCGCAGCCTCTCGCCGCAACTCGTCCATCAGCCGTTGCCGCCGCTCCTCCGCTGTTTCCTTCGTCATCGCCTTCCCTCGACCTCACAATCCGCCTTGTTGTCTTCTTTCTCTTAGCATACCGGTTTTGTCCAATAACCTCAACCGAGAGCAACAACTTCCTTGGGGTCTGACCTCAACATTCAACAATCTCTCTTTTGCGGACCGTACTTCCTTGGGGTCTGACCTCAACATTCAACAATCTCTCTTTTGCGGACCGTGAGTCCAGCCCTCTAATGTGGAGCGCGGATACGGTTCGCCCCGCTCTGCGGAATCCCTTCCCATGACTGCATCCGCTTGCACGCCTTCCGTACAGCCCGATTAAACTTTCCGGCCGCAGCCTTGACCCCATGCTCCTTGGCGTACGGGCTTGTGATGCAATCCGCCGGACTCAAACCTGCCCAACCATTTTATCCGAACAAGAAAGATTCCATGTTCCTTTGCGTGTTCCATCATCGGACAAACACGGGCTTGACCGGTTCCATTACACGCTCCTACAATCCCCGCAGAATCTCCTTTCCCAATATTCTCTCTCGGGTACTCCCCCCATGATGAGTTCGTCTTCTCTTGTCTCCACTCCCTATCCTGACCTTCTGACACCTCGCGGGTTTCCCGAACTCCTCTCTCGCCCTGACTATGACCCGTTCGCCCTCATGCCCTCCGATCCCCTCCCTCAACCGCCCCGTGTTTTTCTAACTCCCACACTCCTCGAATCCGCCCGTCGAAACATCCGCCGCGTCTCGTGGCTCCGCCACGCGTTGGATCGGCTCCTGGATAGCCTTAACCAACTCCCAGCGCACCCCGCTCTTCCCACCCCTCACCCCGATCCTGCACTCAACACCCGCCTTATGGGACTCGCCTTCCGTTCGGCTCTTGCCCTTCACTTGACCGGCCGCCTCTCCTTCCGCCGTAACGCCCTCGCCCTCTTCCGACTTTTCGCCGACGCCTATCCCCACTGGCCGACACACCGGGATAGGCGAGCAACCGGCAACGGCTTGGCTGAAAGCCGCTTTCTTTTAACGGCCGCCTGGACATTCGATTTGCTCGCGGCCGACGGACTTCGCCCTTCGGATGAAGCAAAGTTCCATAATCTGCTTCGCCAGATGATCCAAACCGCATCCTCCAACCCCCACCGCACCTGTTCCAACCATAACGCCTGGCACTTGGCCGCACGCCTCGCTGCAGGCTCCGCACTCGGCGATCGCAAACAAATTCACCACGCCCTCTATGGCACCCCAGACCCTGTGGGATGGCGCTACGGCCTCCTCCACCAATGGCGACACGACTTTCTGCCCGATGGCGTTCATTGGGAAGGATCGCTCGGCTATCACTTTTACACCCTGATGGCCATGACTGAAGCCTTCTGCACCTTGGCCCATCTCGGTTGCCCCGTCTGGAATAAACCCCTCCCCGCCCAGCAGAAAAATGATGGAGCCGACAAGCCCCGCGCGTACGGCCCACCCCTTGTAACCCGCACCGTCAAGGATTTCTACGACACCCCCTTTTTCTGGACCCACCCGAACGGCGATCTTCCCCTCTTCCATGACTCCGGCCTGGCTCATCTCCGCGGTGTGCATGTTTGGGGAATCCTTTACAACAAAGCGTGGGAAGCTTGGTCCGACCCCAAGTATTCCTGGCTTCTCCATCGGATGGAAAAGGAATACCCGCCAGAACGACGGGAATTCCCTCACCTCCCGATGCCTCTCCAGACCTCTCTCGGCGACGCCGATTTCGCCCGCCTCCGCGATGCCGAATACCCTCCGGGTACCTTCCGACTTCCCCGTCGGTCTTTGCGACTTTCCTTCGAAGGCCTTTCGACCAACGGCTCATCCCTCTTCCCTCACACCGGCGCAGCCATTCTCCGCTCCTCGACTTCTCCCTCCCATGCTCTCTCTGCCGCGTTCCACTGGGGACCTCATTGGGCCGGCCATATGAATCCCGCCGCCTTGAACGTCGAACTTTGGGCCCACGGACGCCGGATCAGCGCCGGTTCATCTCCCGCCGGATACGACGATCCCCTCCACCTCAACTGGAACCGAACCACCGTCGCCCATAACACGGTCGTCGTCAATGAACGTTCCATGTTCCCATACGACAGCGAAAACCCCTCCTCTCCATGGGAAGATGATACGTGGCGGGATCGTAACTCAGATGGCCGGCTCGAAGGATTCCAGACTGAGCCGGAGTTCAAAGCAATCCGTGCGTCCAATGTCAACGTCTATCCCGGCGTCCGACTCGACCGAACGCTTCTTGTGACGGCATCCTACATTCTGGACATTTTTCGTGTCTGCTCCGACATCATCCATTCCCTGGACTGGGTTCACCACGTGTACGGAATGCTCGCGCACCCGGGAGAAACGCTTCCGATCGCTCTTCCCGATGTGCGAGGATATCGCTTGTTGCGCAACGCTCGCCGATTGACCGGCCCCCTATCGAAAAAAACCTACCCCGCCTCTTGGCAAATTCCCCCCGGCGGGATTGTCCATCTGACCCTCTGGACCTCTCATTCCGCTGTTCTGATCTACGCCGACGACCCTACACCCGACCAGCCGAAACCCTTTCTCGGCGCCTTGGATCCTCTCCCGCCATCCACCGCCATTCTGGCCCGAACCCGCGGTCGATCCGTCTTGTTTGTTGCACTCTGGTCGGTGAGCGATCGGCCGATGATGTTTCATATTCGAAAAGGAACGCCTTCCACCGACGTCGAAGTCGAAGTCCCTTTAAGCAGATCCCATCATCTGTGGACCTTTCCCGCTGCACCTCGATCCACTCCATCCGCCATTGTTCTCTCCCACCCCTCATCCCGAAACATCCCATGAAACCACCGATTGCTCTGCAAGGAACAACCCTAAAACTCTTCTTCGTTTTGTTCCTGGTCTCCTGCCGAGGCCAACCGGACCCTCTCGAACAGAAGGAGAACCCGATGATCGCACTCCCTCCCCCCCGAACAACGGGCCCCATGGCTCTGGAACAAACCCTCGCGCAACGGCGATCTCTGCGCCAGTTCACAGGACACCCTCTAACCCAGGAGGAGATCGGACAACTCCTATGGGCTGCGCAGGGAATTACCGATCCGCGTGGCTTCCGAACAGCACCTTCCGCGGGCGCCACCTATCCCCTGGAAACGTATCTCGCTGTATCCAACGGCTTGTTCCGCTACCGTCCGCGGGAGCACGCCCTGGAACGGATTCTCGCTCATGACATCCGCCCTCAACTGGCCGAAGCCTGTCTCGGCCAGTCCTTCATTGGCCGCGCTCCCGCCACGATCATCTTGACCGCAGTCCCTGAACGAACCATCCGCCGCTACGGCAACCGTGGCCGGATGTATGTTCATATGGAGGCCGGACACGCGGCTCAAAATCTTCACCTGCAAGCCGTGGCCATGGGAATGGGTTCGGTCCCCATCGGCGCTTTCGACGATGCCATGATTGCCCGGTTGCTTCATCTCCAAAGCAGCGAGATCCCCCTCTACCTCGTCTCCGTCGGCCGTTCTCCCTAAGCCCCGTTCGGCTCATCCGGAGACTTGATTCGCCCGCCTCCGGCCCCTATAGTAACCGCATCAAACCCTGCAATCTCCATGCCCCTCCTCTTGGCCGATTTCCATCTCCATATCTACCGAAGCCATCAGCGGGAACTTCTGCTCAGGGCGCTCTTCTCAAACCTCTCCCACCTCGCCGCTCAGATCACACCCTCCTCCGAACCGCCCATTCTCGCCGCCTTTCTCGCCGACCGCCGACGCTCTAACCTCTTCCGAGATTGGCAACGGGGACTGATCCGTGTCCTCGGTTGCTCAGCCAGACCCCTGGACGAATTCACCCTCCTCCTCGAACCCCCCAAGGGCCGGCCCGTGTATCTCTTCGCCGGCCGTCAGATCACCACCCGCGAAGGGCTCGAACTGCTTACGCTCGTAACGGATAACGACATCCCGGATGCACTCCTCTTCCCAAAAGCCGTCGAAATGGCTGCCCAGGATCCGGGCATTCCTGTCATTCCATGGGCCCCCGGAAAATGGTTGGGCTCCCGTGCCGATCTCATCCGACATGGACTCGCATCCCTCCAGCCCCACGGCGTCCTGATCGCGGATCCCGCCGTCCGCCCCGCCGGTTTTCCCCAGCCGTCTCTTTTTCGTTTTGCCCAAAAAAGGGAAATCCCGATCGTCGCAGGCAGCGATGTCTACCCCTTTCCCGGAGAAGAAACGCTCGTCGGTTCGTGGGCTTCAATCGTCGAAGGTCCCTTTGACCCCCATCGCCCATCCGAATCCATACGCGCCCTGCTCCGACAACGGCCGCTTCCCCTCTGCCGCCGCGTGGGGCGGCGTTCGTCGCTCCTCGCCGCCATCCGGCGATGGCTCAACCATCGGTTCGGTCTCACCCGGCCCGAGGCCGCCCTTTCCCCATGAGTGCGCCTCCTTTTTTCATCGTCGGATGCCCCCGCTCCGGCACCACGCTTCTCCAAATTCTCCTGGATGCCCACCCCCGCCTTGCCATCCCTCCCGAAAGCTTCATCATTCAACGCTTCGCCCCCCTCCTTCCCTTCTACGGCGATTTATCCCAGCCCCGTCGATGCCGCCGGTTTGTTTCCGACCTCCTCTCCGACGAACGCATACGAGATTGGAAACTCGACTCCCTTTCTCCCGACGACGTGATCCAACAGGCAGAATCACATTCCGCAGCCTCCCTCATCACCTCCCTTTTTTCGCTCTACGCCGAGCGCCATGGCAAACAGCGCTGGGGCGATAAAACCCCCCATCACGCCCTTTGCTTGCGGAATATTCTGGCCCTCTTCCCAAACGCCCAAATTCTCCACCTCATCCGCGACGGCCGGGACGTCGCGGAATCGACCTGCCGAATTCCCATCGGCCCCTCGAGCATTCTGGCCGCCGCACGCCGCTGGAAACAGTTCGTACAGGCCGTGCGAGATTTCGCTCCTTCCCTCCCCTCCCAACAGTTCCTCGAAGTTCGGTTCGAAGAAATGGTCCTCAACCCGGAACAAGTTCGCGCCCGCATTCTCCTGTTCCTGGGCGAAACAGAAGAAGCCACCCCCCTTCTCGAATGCGCTCTCCCCCAAACGGAAACCCGCGCACGATCGGCCGCCATCGCCCACCACGCCTCCCTGCGCACGGCCATTTCTGCTTCCAAAATCGGCGTGTTCCAAAAGTCGTTCACGCCCCGCCAAATCGAAATGTTTGAGGCGATCGCCGGAGACCTTCTTTCGGAACTCGGTTACAAACGCCTCTTCCCAAACCCCCAACCGCCCAACAGCCGAGAAATCGCCGCCGCCTTCCTTCAAGACCACACCGTTCGATACTTCAGAAAATTTCGCCAACCGCATCCCTTAACCCAGATTTCAAAGGAAATCCGTCTCGCCCTGCAACCGCGCGTCCGTAAATGGCGGCTCCTTTTGAAAGGCACGGGATGATGCGAAGAACGTTCGGGACCGCCACCATCCTCCTTTTCCTGGTAATCGCCGGCTGGCGTTTGCGAACCGTCGGACTTGCCGCTGCCAGTCTCCACCCCGACGAACCCCAGCATCTCCAATGGCTGGAACAAACCGTCCGTCACGGCCGCCCTCTCGGTCGTCTCTACCCCGCCGGCTATTTCCGTTTCGTTCGCCCTTTCCGCTCGGTTGCATTCTTCCTCCATAGACAGCACGCTGCCGCCCGCTATCGCGCCGGTTATTCCGACCGCCCCGACGGCGATCCCTTCCCCGACCGCCTCTTCTTACGCCGTTTCAACTCCGTCTTGAGCCTCCTCGGTATTCTCCTGCTGTTTGCGTTCGCCTTTTCACTGACCCGGTCGATGCCCGGCGCCATCGCCGCCGCGTTCTTCTGGACCTTCAATCCTATCGCAATTGAACACGCCCACTACGCAACCCCCGATACGGCGGCTGTTTTTTTCTTTTTGGCCACCCTATGCTCATGGGCAATTGCGCTCCGTACATCCCGATTCCCCTGGTTCTTTCTCGGATGCCTTTTTGCCGCTTTGGCCGCCGGAACCAAATTCGGTCTGTTGATCCTCTTGGGACCCCTCCTCGTAATCCCCTTTTACCTCCCCTCCCCCAACGCACAATCCAATGGGCCCGTCCCAATCCGCCGGCGTCTCGCATGGACCTTGGCCGGTCTTACCTTTTTTTTCCTCGTCCTGATCTGGACCAATCCCTTCCTCCAACATTGGTCCGCTTTCCGAGCGGAATGGCTCCGCCAACAGAACGGCTTGCAAACCGAGTTCCGCCGGACGTTGAGTCTCTATGCCGACGATCCCGCTGCTGCCCGGGCTGCCCGCTTACTCTGGCTTTCCGGCCACGCCGCCGATATGGGGCCGCTCTTCCTCCTGCTCGCCGGAACAGGATTTTTCCTTGCCCTCTTCGCCCCATCGCTCCGACGATTCCGACCTCTCCTCGTTCTCTTTCCCGCCCTCGCCTTGCTCGCCGCGCTCCTGTTCGCCCCGTTTCTCCGTAAACAAGAATTCCTCCTTTTTGTCCCCCTCGCCACCGCATGGGCAACGCTTCCTATCGGTTTTCCACCGCGTTTCGTTTTGCTTCCCGCCCCTGTTCTCCGACCCCTCGTCGCCATTCTCGCCGCTGCCGCAGCCTTCCACACCACCTTGCAAGGTTGCCGGATCGCCTCCTTCTTCGAGTGGCCCGACACCCGCGAACAGGCACGCCGTTGGATGGTCGTTCATGGACCCACCGACCGATCCGTCGCCACAGAACGGAGCGCGGATCATGTGCTCGATGGGAACTTCTCGTCCCGATCCCGGATCTATAAGGTCGAAGATGTTGCCGATGGCTTCGACGCCCTCGGAAACCCCGTTCCGGAGTTTGTCATCCGGAACGCCTTCGCCGTCGGACGCGGTTTTTACGACTTGTTCTCAAAAGAACTCCTTCCGCGCCATCGCGAAATCTGGACCCGTTTTTCTGCGTCATATGTTCGGCTCGCCCAATGGGCCCCTTTATCCCATCCACGCCTAAACCCTGGCCATCACGGCCATGCCGTCGAACTCTATAGCCGTACCCCCGCCCGCATCAGCAAAGGCTGGTCGCTGACCTTTCTGGACCCCGCCCCCCTCCTCCTCAGCGAACAAGGCCGGGAAATCTATTTTCCCGATTCCGGATGCCTCGGCAGCCGTTGGGCAGTTCCCATCCAAACCATCCCCCGCGAGATCGGATGGGGCGGCCCATCCCTTTCCACGTCAAACCTCTGGTTCGCTTTGATCGGTGGCGAATCGGATTCGACCGTGGTCCTCGCAATCGGATTCCGCCGAATGAAGATAACCGTGCCGCAACGGGCGATTTTGCCCGTGGCCTTTCCCCGCCCTCTCCTTCTCGACCTTTTGCCGCCTTCCTACGTCCGTATCCGCGTCTGGGCCAAACCCAACCGCTTCCACCCGAACCACGAACCGGCCGCTTTCCTTTTGCCTGGCCCTTCGGAAGCCATGTTGGCCGCCTGGAAATCCGCTCGCTTCGATCTCCTCCCCCATTTGCTCCAAAGCGGCGTGGCCTTGCCCGCCCACGACCTGTTCCGAATGGCCATTCAACACGCAAAACCAGAGGAGGCTCTCCGTTACCGGGAAGCCGCCATTCGAATCCTAACCCAACTTGAAAACCCCGGGGCCATGGAAACCCTCGAATGGATCAACGGAAGACCTGCCTACGCCTACGATGCCTTTTCCCGCCTGCGCGAACCCTGCTACTTCCTCAAGCCCGCTGCCCTCGAATCCTCGCGTTCCAGCCGAAAAGATCCCCCATCCCTCCAGCAACTCGACGACTCGTTGCGCCTTCAATTGGGCATCACCGACAAGGGTCTGGCAATTTCGCGCAAACCCCTTCGCTCCACCGTCCGCCTTTCCCCCGGCCGCTACACCTTGAAAATGGAAATACGACCCTCACCCGCCGACTCCGGATGCCCGCCCAATGAAACAATCTTATTCCACCTTGCCGATGCGGAGGGGCGTATCCTCCACACAGGTCTCTGCACCGTCGAGGAGTTCGGCCTCCTTCGGCGAATCTCGCTCGATTGGACAGTCGCCAAACAAACAACGCCCCAGCTCTTTCTCATCAGTACCCGCCCCCTCCTCCTCCTCTGCCAGAACCTGGAATGGCGTTGGACGCTCGCAAGCCGCCTGGATCAATTACGCCGGGAACTGCAGGACGGACTTTCCCGTCTCCCATCCCTATAAAACACGTCCGCCCCTTTTCCCCGTCAACACGCCGCTCTCCAGCGTCAAGCACCCATTCACAATCACATGCGCAATGCCCTCGGCCAGTCGATGCGGATGATCGAAGTCGGCGCAATCACGGATTTTCGTCGGATCAAGAACCACAATATCCGCTGCCGCGCCCCGTTGAATAATCCCCCGATGCCCAAGCCCAAAAACCGTCGCAGGTAAATGGGTCATTTTCCGAATCGCTTCCGCCGGTGGAACGGTTTTGCCCTCCAGGCTCATCCTCAAAAATCGCACAAATGTCCCATAGGCGCGAGGATGGGGAAAATCGTTCGAAAGAGGACCATCCGGAGCCCGAACGGAAGCATCGCTGCCGATCATCACCCACGGTTCCGCAAGAATCCGCGCCATATTCTCTTCGCTCATCCCGAAGAAAAAAGCGGTCGTGCGCAACTCGTCCCGCTCGAGCAACTCCACAACGGTTTCTGCCGGAGAGAGCCCCCAACGCCGGGCAGCCTCGACAAGTCTGATGCCCCGAAACGACCTCAACTCCGGATGAACCGTCTGCGCAATACAAATGGACTGCCACGCCTCTTCCGATTGCCGCGCCGACAGCTCCTCAAGCAAACGATTTCGGATCGCGGAATCCCGCAGACGGGCCAAAACCGCTTCCCGCCCTCCTTCGGCCGCCCAGGAGGGCAGAATCACGTCAAGATCGGTGTTCGATGCCGTATAGGGATAACGATCGGCATATACGATGCATCCGTCAGCCCGGGCTCGGGAGATTCGTTCCAGCACGCCCTCCAGTTTGTGCCAGTTCGGCTTCCCGGACGTTTTCAAATGGGAAATAATCGTCGAACCCCCCGTTCTCCGAGACAATGCAAGCGTCTCCTCCAAGGCTTCCAAAAGTTGTGCGCCCTCGCTCCGCATGTGCGTCGAATAAACCCCCCCACGCCGGGCTGCGACTCCCGCCAGCCGCTCCAGTTCCGCCGATTCGGCAAACATGCCCGGTGCATAAATCAGCCCGGAGCTTAACCCCCGCGACCCTTCCGCCATGGCCTCTTCGAGAAGCCGTTCCATCCGCACAATCTCATCCCCAGTCGCCGGCCGGCCTTCATACCCCATCACCGCCGATCGCAATTTGCCGTGACCGGTCATCATCACAACATTGACCGCCGGTTTGACCTGCTCCAACAAGACGCGATATTCCCCCGTTGTCCGCCATCGGCCCGGATACGGCTTCTCTTCCCAATCGGAGGGAAGACGCGCCTTGCCCACCAAAGGAGCCGCCGATGCGCCGCACTGGCCCACCACTTCGGTGGTCACCCCTTGGTAAAGCTTGCTCCGAGCGGCCGGCTCAAGCAGAAGATAGGCGTCCGAATGGGAGTGGGCATCCACAAACCCCGGCACCACCCAACGCCCGGTGGCGTCGAGTGTCTTCCGTGCGTGAGACGCAGTCAAACAACCGACCTCCGCAATGCAATCGCCGCGGATCCCAATATCCAGCCGCTCCGCCGGCCGTCCCGTTCCGTCGAAGACATACCCCCCCGCAATCAGAAGATCGAAATCCATGCTCATGTGCCTTCCGTCGCCGCCGCCCCCTCCCCAGCCGCTGCCGGTTCCGGGGACGTCAACAACCGCAAGATCTCCTCCTGAACAATCGGCAGACGATCTTCGGCAATCGAAACAACCGGAATGAGAAAGGTTTCTGAACTCCGCCGGTGCAAATAGACCGCCAGAGCCATGCCGTCTGAACGGTTCTCCACTCGCTGTTCGACCAACACCCGCTGCCGCTCCAGCATGACGGCTAAAATATAGACCGCCTCAGCCCGGGCCGGATCCTTTTCGCCCATAAGACGTCGAAGCAATGTCTCTGCCGTCTCCTTTCGCACCTTCCGATCCGGCGCCGGAGGCGGCCGATGGAATATCCCCGTCCAACGGCTGCAGCCAAGACCCTCAACACGCTCTCGTTCCCAGCAGACCACACAATAATCGCCCCGCTCATACCGCCCCTCCCTCTCTACGAGCCGAGTGGTGTACCGTTCCCCATCCTCAAATGGCCGTTGACAGGCTGTACATACCTTGCTCAACGGCTTGATGTCCCATTCCTGTGCCATCTTCATCGCTCCAAACATTCGGCCTCCCAGTCGGCCGACCGATACCGGCCCGTTAATCGGATGCGAATCCGTGCCCCGGGCCGTATATGAGAAAAACTCCCCGCTACCCATGTTTTGCCGTCAACCTCAGGCGCTTGCGCCCGGCAGCGGCCAAGAAGACGTCCCGGCCGAATCTCCTCGACCAGCATCTCTTCGACGTCCCCCTGCCGACCTCGCACCCGCGCCCGCGCAATCGGAGCTTGAACGGCAAGCAGTCGCTCCCGTCGCCACTCGCCTGTCCTACGCGAAGGACAAGGTTTCATTCCCGCCGCCGGCGTCCCTTCCTCGGGGGAAAAAACGAAAACACCGAGATGATCATAGCCGGCCTCCTGCACATGGAACACGAGCCGCTCGAACGCCTTCGGACTCTCCCCCGGATGCCCCACAAGACAGGTCGTGCGAATCGTGGCCTTGGGCAGCCTCGACCGAATTCGGGCCGTCAGATGGGCCACGGCTTCCACGGTCGCCGCGCGACCCATCGCCCGAAGAACATCGGGATCGCTATGCTGAATCGGAATGTCGAAATACGGTAGAACATGACGAGATTCCCCCACCGCTTCGAGAAGAGCATCCGAAACACCCGTCGGATATCCGTAAAGAATCCGAACCCAAAAATCCCCCGAAACCCGATCCAGCGCCCGGAGCAGTCTGACCAAATCCGTACCGTCTCGCCGATCCCGGCCATAACCAGTGGTGTCTTGCGCAATGAGGTTGATTTCCTGAATACCCCGCGTAATCAACTGCTCCGCTTCGCGCAGAAGAGACGAAACAGACCGAGAACGGAACGAACCCCGAATGGCGGGAATTGCACAGAAGCGACAACGATGGGAACAACCCTCCGCAATCTTCAGATAGGCATAGGGCCCCCCAGTCAAAATAACGCGCAAAGGACCCGACTCAAACAGTCGGCGTGAAACCGCCCCCACCTCAAAAATAGCCCGTTCTCCTCTTAAGACGCGTCGCCCAACCTCGCCGATCCGATCCAGATCATCCAGCCCAATCCAGGCGTCCACCTCGGGAAAGGACACCCCCAGCGCACGACGGTACCGCTGGACCATGCAGCCCGCCACAATCACCGCCCGGCACCCGCCCTGCCGCTTCAATCGGCATGCATCCCGAATCACCGCGGCCGATTCTTCCCGGGCCTCCGCTATGAACGCACAGGTGTTGATTAGCATCAAATCGGCGCCTTCCAAGCGGGAGGTGATCGTAAAACCCGATTCGAGTAGGCATGCGACGAGATGCTCCGAATCCACCAGATTCTTGGCGCAGCCCAAACTAATGACAACCACCCGGCCCGCCGGCCGACTCCAAGACGGTAACTTCATCGGGATACAAAGGGATCGGGAAGATAGAGGGGATCAGGTTCCGGAACCGTCGCCCCCGACAAGGGCGCCTGAACAACGGGACGGGAAGGCCGCTCCTTTAGTTTCCGCACCGCTACCGCCCCCAGCATTCCAATCCCCCAGATGATCAAAAGAACCGCTACAATGGCCAAAGCCGATTTACCGATCCCTCCCCAGGGCCACTGCCGGATTTCCCGAGCTGTTCCCACCACTTTTTCTCCCACCGTCCCGAGCATACGCCCCATGCGAAACGTAACAACACGGAACGTCCGAGCCGATTTCTTCGGTACCGACGGGGCGGCCCGATAATGTTCAAGGGGGGCGGCGCGCGGAGGAAGCTCCACCCGTTCCCGTTCCGCCAAAGTTTGCGGCGTAGGCGAAGGAGGCACCGCGTCCCTCTGATTGCCGTCGGTCTTTCCTTCTCTTTCGGGAAGAGGAAGGGGTAGCTCCGGTCCTGAAGGCGGATTCATTTTCCGCGCATGTTCTGACAACACCGTCTCTTCGGTTGTCCGAGTGCTCTCCCCAACAGTTTCCGGCTCCTCCGGAAGGGGTGCGCCGGAAAGCCGCGCCGAAAATTGAACAAGCAGAGGGGCGGGATCCAAGCGCAGGAATTCGGCGTAAAGCTTGATAAACCCCCGCGCATAGATGGCAGCCGGAAAACGGGAAAATCGGTCCGCTTCCAGATCCTCGATAACGGAGGATTTTACCCGAATGGCTTCCGCCGCCTCGTAAAGGCTCACGTTCCGCGCCTCGCGGGCTTCTCGGAAAATCTGGCCGATGGTTTTCATCCGGACTCCTCCTGCGATTCGTCGGCGTTCGTAATCCGCTCGCCGTCCATGTCCATGAGAATTTCACGCGCCTCAGCGCCCCGGGGCGGACCGACAATTTTGCGCTCCTCCAAAATATCCATGATCCGGGCAGCACGCGTATAGCCGATCTTCATTCGGCGCTGCAGGGCAGACGTGGAAGCACGGCGCGTCTCGCGAATGATTTGAATCGCTTGCTCCACCAGGGCCTCATCGTCATCGCCTCCCCCCGGCCCATTCAACATCTCCTCGAACCCGGCGGGTGCCGACTCGGAAAGAGAACTCCCCGTTGCAGACTCCACCGTGGCGTCCTCCGCCGGTTCGGCGGAAGCCGAGACCGGCGAAGGGCCGGAGGGCGCCGTTCGCGGACGAACCGATTCGGCCGGCGGCATAGGAGGGGGGCACTGGGCCCGAATAAAGTCGGTTATGACTCGGATGTCTTCATCCGTTGTAAAACACCCCTGGGCACGAATCATTTTGCTGCTGCCCGGCGGAAGAAACAGCATGTCCCCGCGGCCAAGCAGCTTGTCGGCTCCCATCGCATCCAAAATCGTCCGACTGTCCACCTTCTGGGCCACCTGAAACGCAATTCGGGCAGGAATATTGGCCTTGATGACGCCGGTAATCACATTCACCGAAGGCCGCTGCGTGGCCAAAATCATGTGGATCCCCGTGGCCCGGGAAAGCTGGGCCAACCGCATAATGTACCCTTCGATCTCCGCTGCCGCCGTCAACATCAGATCCGCCAGTTCGTCCACCACAATCACAATGTATGGAAGATAGGCGTCCGAAGCCGATGGCTCCTCTTCTCCGAACAGATTGCCTTGCCGTCCCCGCGGGCGGCTATTGTAACTCTGGATGTTTCGTACCCCCGCCTTGGCAAATAGCTTGTACCGCCGTTCCATCTCGGCTATGGCCCACCGCAGCGCCCCCGTCACCTTCTTCGTGTCGGTGATCGCTTCCTTACGCAAGCCGACAAGATGGGGCAATCCATTATAGGCCGTAAACTCCACGATTTTCGGATCCACCAGCAACAAGTTCAATTGCGAGGGCGTCCGGCTCATGAGAAGCCCTGCCAAAATCGAATTCATGCAAACCGTCTTTCCAGAACCGGTCGTTCCCGCAATCAGGAGATGAGGCATGGTTGCAAGATCCGCAATCAAATCGTTCCCACCCACATCTTTTCCCAATACCAGCGGAAGTTGATACCCGTGCCCCTTCCAGGCTTCTCCCTCCAAAATGTCGCGGAGCCGTACGACGCTCGCCGTCGTATTGGGAACCTCCACACCCACCACCCCCTTGCCCGGAATGGGCGCCTGAACGCGAACGCTCTTCGCTTTCAGCGAAAGAGCCAGATTGTTGCTGAGCGACGCAATCCGCTCGACCTTTACCCCGGGGGCCGGCAGCAACTCATAGCAGGTAACCACCGGACCCCGTTCCACATTCGTCACTTGAACTTCGATCCCAAAATCGGCGAGAGTCTCCACAATAACCCGGCTGGTGACGGCCTGATCCGATTCAATCGCCCGGGGTATGTCGGCATCCGGACGCGACAGCAACGTCACAGGCGGCAATTGATAATTCGGATAGGCGGCTGCACCAGGAGGCGGAACGGGAGGCGGCGGGGCAGGGCGGGAAACCGATTCCCCGCGGCGGCTCCGAGCCGTCGTCGTTTCCGCCTTCTTTTCTGAAGATAGGTCCGCGGGCGCATCCGTCCGTTCTTCCCCGCCTCCTCGAACGTCTTTCGCCGGTTCGATATCGGCGGCGCTCTTCGAAAAATCCGATACAAGGGAAAGATCCACCGAGGGCTTTTCTCTGCTTTCTACCAAGCGTTCCCCTTCGGAATGAACCGCCGCAGAAGAATAGTGCGGACGAATCGGCCCCGGTTTGTTGCTTCCTCCCGTTTCGAGCACCCCCCGCCGTTCCTCCCGTTTCCGGGCCCAATGAGCAACCACCTGCCGCCAGCCTTCCAAAATCAAACGCAGCAAAAATCCCGCCACCTGTCCGAGCCGACGACGGCCGACCACCAACACGGCCGCCATTCCGACCACGACCGCCGCAATAGTCAGAGTCCCAAAGGGACCCAAAAAGGGGATCAGGATGTCATGGGTCAGCCAGCGGAAAGGTGCTCCGCCCGGCGCAGGCCAGTTGAACTTTTCGCCCGCTTCGACCCACCATCCCTCCTGCATCTCGATGAGAACGGCAAGGGCGAAAAGCGCAGCCACCATCCATAGAAAACGAAAGCGAACATACATCTCCCGGCGGAAAAAAAGCAGCACGCCAACCACGAAAAGAACGAATGGAACCGCAAAGGCCGCCGCACCCAGCATGAGGAAGAGCGCAAAGACGCTCCAGGCACCAAGGAGTCCGACAAAATTGCTCGGCGGTCGGTTCGGAGGAGCATGAAGCCACCCGACATCGCGCCAGTCATACGAGAAAAGAGCAAGCGCCAACAACCCGGCGGCCACCAACAGCAAGACCCCGGCTATATCGCGCCACCCTCCGAGCGGAGGACGACTTTCAGATGAAACTTCTCGGCGTGCCATGCAAATCCTTCAGGGGCCCGATCCCGGTAAAACTTCTCCGCATCGTCGGATCGTTTCGTTGAATATCCGCAAATCCTCTATCCCCGCTGCCCTCGCCATATCCCGGGCCAATACCGCTCGCCGCCGCGCCTTTTCTCGGTCTCCCCGCGCCAGATAAACCTCCGCCAGTGTGTTCCAAATGTTGGGATCGGAAGGACGCGCAAAAACTGCCTCTCGGGCTTCCTCCAACGCCCGATCCAAATCGCGAATCGAAGGATCGGTAGAGTGCAGACGAATCCATGCGATGTTGTTTTTCAGACCGGCATCATCCGGAAAACGCTCCAGCAGCCGCCGATAAAGGCGGAAGGCCATCGAGTAATCGGCCGTTTCCAACGCAACCGCGGCCCGGAGCATCGTCATCTCTGGCGCCTCGTTCGGCGTTTCCGGATTCTGCCGGAGAGCCGCTAACCCCTGCCGCCACTGCCCCTCTTCAAAAAGACGCCGAATCGCACCGATATCCGGCGAAGAAGAGGCGGAAGGGCGCGGTTCTTCCCCCCGCAATTCCCCGAAGATTAGCAGAACGACCGCGCCGATCGTCAGCAAACAAATGAAAGGCCACCTCCCCTTCCGGAAAAGTCGTATAATTTCTCGTTTCATCGCAAAGGCGCCTCCGAGGATAATGCCCGCGACAACGGTTCAAGAAAGACATGCGAAGGGTCCGCTCGGGTCACCAAAACGCCGGAAAAACCGGGAATATAGATGCGCACCGGCACCTCATACCGACCGGACGGGGAAAGCCCTGAAACATCCACGAACATCCGAAGCCCCCGTATGTCCACGCGGCTCAATTCCTCTGCCTCTCCCTCCAAAACGGCAACCCCAAAAGGCGGATCGACTCGCCAGCTCCCCTCGCCCGATCCCAAAACAAGAATCGGAACGTTGGAAACCCGGGTCGCCGAAAGAACAGACGGTTCTGCCTTCGCCGAAATCGGTTTCCTTCCGGCCGTTTCCAGCGCCGCTTTTTCAACCCGGATCGCATCCTGAATCAGCAACCAGGAAACGGTTCCGAGAAAGAAAGCCAATGCCCATGATAGCACCGCTTCGCGGCGTTTGGCAAACCGAGGATGCGAAGAATCAGAAACAATCTCCCTCGGATTATCCCCGTGGTTCATGAAACGCCCTCGTAAATCGTTCGACCAGCCCGCCCCAACGACGAACCGACGGCGGCATGCCGGGTTGTGTTACCAGAAGCGAGTGAAGAAATTTTTCGAGCCTTGGTCCTCGCAAATCCCGCGTCATGCGACCCCCGATACAAACGGAAAGAGTGCCGTCTTCCTCGGACACGACGAGGCAGACAGCGTCGGTCGCTTCCGTAATTCCAAGTGCGGCGCGATGGCGGGTCCCAAGCGATCGATGAAGATCGCTCTGCTCGCTCAGAGGAAAAAGACACCCCGCTGCCGCAATCCGGTTGCCGACGATGATGACGCCTCCGTCATGAAGGAGGGAACGGGGCATGAAAATCGTCTCCAGCAACTCCGCCGAAACTTCGGCATCAAGCGGTACCCCGCTCTCCTGATAGGCCCGTGTCCCAATCTGGCGTTCGAACGCAATCAGCGCACCGATCCGCCGCTCCGCCATCCGCTGCACCGCGCGAACCGTCTCCTCCACGGTCCGATTCGAGTCGGACGCCGCCCAGAAAAAGTGACGGCGGCCGACCTCCGCTAAGGCCCGCCGAAGCTCGGGCTGAAAAAGAATCAAGAGCCCCACGGCCATATAGAGGGAAACCTGCCTTAAAGCCCAGTTCAGGGTCTCAAGGCGAGCCAGCCGGGTCACTGCAAGGAGAACGGTCACAACGACCGCCAACCCAAATAGAACGCTGGCTCCCGGTGTTCCTTTGAAGAAACGGATCACAAGGTAAAAGAAAATCGAGAGGATCAAAATCTCCACCATGCCCAGCGCATCCGGCCATACAAGACGATTCCACGAGCTCATGCGCCACCCCTCCCGGTCAAGGCAATCCAGACGCGCAAGGCATCCACCGTCTCACGCACATCATGAACCCGAAGGATATGAGCCCCCCGCGCCGCCGCCGCGCAGGCCGCCGCAAGACTCCCCGCAAGGCGCTCTTCCACCCGCCGCCCCGTCAATAGGCCGAGAAAACTTTTTCGCGAGGCGCCGATTACAACAGGCCGGCCGATCTGGATGTACCGATCCAGACGATGAAAAATGGCCACATTGTGCTCGGCCGTTTTGGCAAAACCCAATCCGGGATCCAGAGCAACCCGCTCACGCGCGATGCCCGCCGCTTCCAATACCCCCAACCGCTGCTCCAGCCATTCCGCTGTCTCCTCCACCACGTCGCCATACGATGCGAACGATTGCATGGCGGCCGGTTCCCCCCGCATGTGCATCACAATCAACCCCGCCTCGGCTTCAGCTGCCGCCGCCGCCATTTCGGGATCGGTGAATCCCATCACATCATTGATCACACACGCGCCCGCCCCAAGCGCCGCATGAGCCGTTGCGGCATGCCGAGTGTCAATCGAAACGGCAATTCCAGCGTCCACAAGCCGCTCGATAACAGGCAGAACCCGACGCTGCTCCTCCTCCGGAGCAACCGGTCGGGCACCCGGCCGGGTAGATTCCCCCCCTACGTCAATTAAGTCCGCCCCGTCGGCTGCCAAGGCCAAGCCATGCCGTACGGCCGCCTCCGGATCCACAAAACGTCCGCCATCCGAAAAGGAATCGGGGGTGACATTCAAAATGCCCATGATCAAGGGACGAGTGCCGATCATCCATTCGCGCCCCCTACCCCGCCATCGAATCGTTTCCATCCCGCTCATGGAGCATAAGGCTTTTCGGAAACCGGGTCGACCCCCAACGTACGGGAAGAGGCCGTCGTTTCCTCCAGAATTCGACGCACTTCGTCTCCGTCCAGCGTCTCCCGTTCCAGAAGAGCCTGCGCAATTGCATCAAGAGCAGCCCGATGATCCCGCAATAACGCGGAGGCCTGCTCGTAACTTTCGCGAATCAACCGGCTCACCTCTTCATCGATTTTTCGGGCGGTCTCTTCGCTGTACTCCTGCTGCCGCATCACCTCACGGCCAAGAAAAAGTACTTCCTCGTTGGCTCCCAACGTCTGAGGTCCAACCGCCTCACTCATCCCCCATTGCGTCACCATCAGTCGGGCAAGACGCGTCGCTTCCTTCAGGTCGTTGTAAGCCCCCGATGTAATATCCTCCATCACAAGTTCCTCGGTCGCACGCCCCGCCATCAGAAGAACCAAAAGGGAACGGAGCTTCTTTCGCCCCTCGAGGTACCGGTCCTTTTCCGGAAGTTGCATCGTCGCCCCCAGCGCACGGCCCCGTGGAATAATCGTGATCTTGTGCAGTGGCTCGCTTTCCGGAACCAACAGCGACACCAGCGCATGACCCGCCTCATGATAGGCGGTAATCCGCTTCTCCTTTTCGTCCAACACCCGGCTTCGTCGCTCCCGTCCCCACCGTACTTTGTCCCGTGCTTCCTCAAGATCCGCCATCGTCACAACCTCTTTGTTGTTCCGAGCCGCCAAAAGCGCCGCCTCATTGATAAGATTGGCAAGATCCGCCCCAGAAAAACCCGGTGTCCCCCGCGCTAAACGATGCAAATCCACATCCCGAGCCAGCGGAACCGACCGGGCGTGAATTTTCAAAATCGCCTCCCGTCCCTCCAGCGAAGGAAGATCCAGCACGATTTGACGGTCAAACCGGCCCGGACGTTGAAGGGCCGGATCGAGCACATCCGGCCGGTTTGTCGCGGCCATGACAATTAAACCCTCCCGCGTATCCATCCCGTCCATCTCCACCAGCAGCGCATTCAAGGTCTGCTCCCGCTCGTCATGCCCCCCGCCAATTCCGCTGAAGCGGCTCCGCCCCACCGCGTCAATTTCATCAATGAAAATAATGCACGGTGCAGCCCGCTTCGCCTGTTCGAACATGTCCCGCACGCGGCTCGCGCCAACCCCTACGAACATTTCAACAAAATCCGAGCCGCTAATGCTGAAAAAAGGCACACCCGCCTCCCCCGCAATGGCCTTCGCCAACAGCGTTTTCCCCGTTCCCGGCGGCCCCACCATGAGTACACCCCGCGGAATGCGCCCACCGAGTTTCTGAAACTTTTTGGGATCCTTGAGAAAGTCAATAATCTCGACGACCTCCTCCTTCGCCTCGTCAATCCCCGCCACATCCTTGAACGTCACTTTGTTCCGATCCTGGGTCAACAAACGGGCGCGGCTCTTGCCAAAACTCAAGGCCCCCTGCCCCATGGAACGCATCTGCCGAGAAAACAGAAACCACAAAAGGCCAAGAAAAAGAAGAATGGGTAATGCATTGGAAAAAATCATCAGCAGGAACTGAGAGGACCGACGATAGGTAAAGGCTACCCGATTTTCCAAAAGCAACGGCGCCAGATCCAGATCGCTCGTCAACAGAATATCCACCCGCAACCGACGCAAATCCTTGGCGGTCGCCAGAATATACTGCCGGCCCGACATGTCCTCCTGCACAATCTCAGCCTCTGCCACCTCTCCCTTCTGAACCATTTCCACAAAGGAGGAATAAGGAATCGGCATCGCCTGATTCTGAACCCGGTCATACACCTGGTAGAGGCTGAAGAGCAGCGTGAGAATCACCAGCCAAATCAAGGCATACCGAAAGACGGGCGAAGGACCCTCCGTCTCCGAAGGGCGACGAGGACTGTTTTTCAGATCGTTCGAATCCATCGGCTGCTCATCTTCCGTTTAAATAAACGCTTCATTTTACACCGCCTCCCTCTCGCGATGCAACGGATTCCTTCGACAACCGCTCCATTTCCAACGACCAGGAGGCCGCCCGGGAAGAGGCAACGCGCCAGTCGTAGGCCGGTGGACCTCCGGCGATCCAAAGAATGGAATCCCCACGGACAAGAAGCGGGATGCGGGATCGGACCGGCCGGGGAATCCGGGCATCCGTCCACACATCTTGAAGCTTCTTCGTGCATCCTTCGCCCACCGCAATTCGATCCCCCGGCCTCCACCCTCGCAAGAACAGCAGTGCCCCTCTTCCCGCTCTGAGTTTTGCCCTATTCACATAAACCCGGCAGGGAAACCGCCCCAACCCCGGTTCGATTGGGTCCGGATACCCCCTGGCCGGCAAAACCCGCACACAAATCCCCCAGTCGGAAATCACCGTCTCTCCCGGAACCCGAATCGGGAAAGCCGGAAGTGGTCGAGTCAAAGCTTCCTCGCCCTCCGGTGGTATCAGTTCCCACATCCCATAGGAAATCCTGAGACCCCACCCCCCGCCCACCTCGATAACTCCCGATCCCCCTCTTTGGCCCATCCGGGATTCCATTCGCTCGATCAATCCATAATCCAGCACCGATTCCGGAACACCGGCCCGCTGAAGCCACAACCTCCAGACCCGGCGCCGAAGCGCCAGGGGCATGTTCGCCAAACGGTCCGACTCCAACCGATCGCACCCCGCACGCTTCAAGGCTCTCTCCGTAATGCCATCCAGCCATCGCTCCTCTTCCTGGAAAATCCGCGCCATCCGAAGACAAACATCCCGAATCGCCGGATTGTACCGCCGCTCAAGCATCGGGAGCAGTTCGTGGCGAATCCGATTCCGTAATATGGTTCGATCCTGGTTCGACCGATCCTCCCTCCATCTCTCGCCTAAAGAATGCAAGTACGATTCAACCCCTCGCCGCGTAACAGCCAGAAGGGGGCGAACCACGGGAACGCCAAAAACCTCGGCCTGCACCGCCATCCCCGCCAAACCACGGGGTCCCGCACCCCGCAGCAGTTTCAAAAGAACTGTCTCAACCTGGTCGTCCGCCGTATGGGCCAAAGCCACCTTCAAAAAACCATGCTGTTCCCGCATTTCGCGGAAAAAACGGTATCGAGCCTCGCGCGCCGCCATTTCAAGCGAAAGCCCCTTCGACCGTGCCTCCGCCCCTACATCCGCATGGCCCACCACATAGGGCACTCCGAGCCGTTCGCTTACCAAGCAGACAAAACGGGCATCGTCGTCCGCTTCAGGGCCGCGCAGACCATGATGGAGATGCAGCACCAGGACGTTAAAATCCCTCCGCCGGCTCAGCCGGATCAACCCGTGAAGAAGGGCCATCGAATCCGACCCTCCCGAAACGCCAACAGCAATCGTTTCTCCCTCTGGAAAGAGGCCGTAACGGCGATCCGCCTCCTCCAACATTCGTTCCAATTCAGGAGGATCTGTTCGCATCCGCTTGTTTTCGCGGCCAGAATCGGAGTTCAGGAAGGCGGCGCAAGCCGCCGAACGCCCCCCAAATACGGCGCCAGCACCTCGGGTAAGACCACGCTGCCGTCCTCTTGCTGGCCGTTTTCCAAAATCGCCACAACCAGCCGTGCCAGCGCAACACCAGACCCATTCAGCGTGTGCACAAACTCCGGTTTTCCATCCGCTCGACGGTAACGAATGTTGGCCCGGCGTGCCTGGAAGTCCTCGAAATTGCTGCAGGATGACACTTCCAGCCATCCCCGCTGGCCCGGAGACCAGAGCTCTAGATCATAGCACTTGGCCGCCGCAAAACTGATGTCCCCCGCACAAAGCGCCACCACACGGTAAGGGAGTTCAAGACGGCGAAGAACGTCCTCCGCATCGGCGGTCAACGTTTCAAGCTCCTCATAAGACCGCCCCGGCTCGACGAATTTGACCAACTCCACCTTGTCAAATTGATGGACACGAATCAGGCCGCGCGTTTCCCGCCCTGCCGCTCCCGCTTCCCGACGGAAACAAGGCGTATAGGCCGTCAGTTTGATCGGAAGTGGACCTTCAATGATTTCCTCCCGATAGAGATTCGTCACCGGCACTTCGGCCGTCGGAATCAACCAGAGATCATCGGTCGCCACGCGATACATGTCCTCGGCCATCCGCGGCAACTGCCCTGTCCCCGTCATGGCCGCCGTATTGACGACGAAAGGAGGAGACACTTCTATATAACCATGTTCTTGCGTGTGCAAATCAAGCATAAACTGGATCAGCGCCCGCTCCAGGCGGGCGCCTGGCCCGATATATATAGGAAAACCTGCCCCGCTGATCTTGGCACCCCGCGGAAAATCGAAAAGCCCCAGCCGTTCTCCTAGCTCCAGATGAGTCCGGGGAGAAAATGAAAATTGGCGGATCATTCCCCACTCCCGTACCACGCGGTTGTCAGCCGACGACCGACCATCGGGCGTGCTAGCATGAGGAAGATTCGGAACCCGCAACAGCGCCTCCCTCAACCCCGTCTCGACCTCGCGAAGCGACCTCTCAAGCAGGGCAATCCGATCGCCAACCTGCCGCATTTCGTTCTGCTCGCCTGTGGTGTCCACCCCCTCGCGCTTTCGCCGCGCAATTTCCTTTGATACGGAATTGAGCTGCCGCCGCAAGCCTTCCGCCTCGCGAAGAATCTCCCGCCGACGCTCATCGGCCTCCATCACCGCCGCCAACAAAGAAGGATCGGCTCCTCGGCGTTCCAGCCCCCCACGAACCTCCTCAGGGTTTTCGCGAATCCGTCGCATATCCAACATGGCCAAACTCCTCCGTCGTCTTCCCCTTGCCGCCCTTCCGGGGACTATACGCCAAGACAACATCATATGCAATCGCCGAGCGCCCAAAATTTTCAATAGGCAAAAAGAACATAAGGGGCTTATAATGACGGTAAAAATGTTTAGGAGGCCCCTCATGAGCAACGTCCAGGAGATTACCGCCGCCCAGTTTGACCAGCAAGTCCGTCAGTCCCCGATTCCCGTCGTCGCCGACTTTTTCGCTACCTGGTGCCCACCCTGCAAGGCGCTGGCCCCAATTCTCGACCGACTTGCCGGTCAATACGCCGAAAAAATCCGGTTCGTCAAAATCAACACGGACGAGGCTCCCGATCTGGCGGCCGAGTTCGGTATACGAGGAATTCCGACTTTGCTCTTCTTTAAAGGCGGAAAAGTCGTTCAAACTCTCGTCGGACTGCGCAGCGAAACAGAACTCAAGGCCGCCTTCGATTCTCTCGTCTGATTAGACCCCAACGGTCAGAACGCCCCCACCCACCGTAAGGGATTGGATCTTCATTTCGAGGGGCGGTGTCATATAAACCCGCCATAAAACCGGCTCAAGAACCAGCGAAGCTCCTTCAACCCGGACTCCTTTCTGGCGTGCAACAGCCTTTGCGAGCCCTTCCAGCAATAGGGACCGAACCCATTGGCCAGAAAACCCCGCCGTACGCACTCCTTCCAACCCGAAACGGATTTCCCCTTCCGCCGTAACGGACGGACGCCAGAGGGCGGAAACCGATAGGACGCCTGCAAGCGGAAGACGCACCAAGGCGTCTGTCCGAACAATGCCCTCCTCAAATACGATTCGAAAGTCGTCAATCTTCGTCCCAAAAAGCGGGGTCAGAAACCGCAAGGCCAACGCGGTTGCCTCCGATTCGTTCGCCCGGAGCAAAAGGCGCTCGATTTTCACAAGGAATAAACGGTAGCGGGATCGAGAACGGAAACCCCCGCTTTCCAAAAGACTTCAAGAGCCCGGTCGGTATCTTCGAAGCGAAAAACCAACACGGCCTTGTCTGTGGCCTTCTCGACAAAAGCGTACATATACTCCACGTTCAATTCCGCCTTTTCCAAAACGCCCAACACTTCCGCCAATCCGCCCGGTTTATCCGACACTTCAACCGCTATGACTTCAGTAACGCTGACCGTGTGCCCTGTGGAACGGAGAAGAGACAGCGCGCGATCCACATCGTTCACGATCAGCCGAAGAATTCCGAAATCCGAGGTGTCGGCCAGCGAAAGAGCCCGGATATTGATGCCGCCCTGCCCCAGTATCCGCGCTACCTCCGCCAAGCGTCCCGCCCGATTTTCCATGAAAAGAGAAATCTGCCTGACTTTCATGCCCGTATCCTCCCCGATTCGCCGCCTCATGCTTTGCGATCCACAAAGACCACGCGCTGCACTTTTCCCGCCGCTCGTTCAAGCGTGCGAGGCTCGACCAGCGTTATTTTGGCATGCAAACCGAGCACGCTGTAAACATCCGCCGCAATACGGGACCGCAAAGATTCCAATTTGCGAATCTCGTCGGAGAACAAACGCTCATTGACCTCCACCTTGATCTCCAGATCGGCCATCACACCCGTCCGATCCACTACGATTAAGTAGTTTGGTTCCACGTGCTCGATGCGCATCAGAACACTCTCGATCTGCGACGGAAACACATTCACGCCGCGAATGATCAGCATATCGTCCGTCCGACCCGACAACCGCGCAATCCGACGAAAGGTCCGGCCGCAAGGACAGGGCGCAGAATCCATTTTCGTAATGTCCCGAGTGCGATACCTCAACAGCGGGATCGTCTCCCGCGTCAGGCAGGTCAGCACTAACTCGCCGTACGTGCCATCCGGTACCGGCCGGCATGTCTTAGGATCAATGATCTCGGGATAAAAATGATCCTCAAAAACATGCAGGCCGGCCTGTTCTAGACATTCCCCTGCAACGCCGGGTCCGATCACTTCACTGAGTCCGTAAATGTCCAACGCTTTGAGACCCAAACGCATTTCAATCTGCCGCCGCATCTCTTCCGTCCATGGCTCAGCGCCAAAAAATCCCGCTTTGAGCTTTAACAACCGAAGATCCATTCCCTCTTCGTGCGCCACCTCGGCGATTTGCAAGGCATAAGAGGGGGTACAGGCCAAAAGCGTCGTCCCAAAATCCTGCATCAACATCAATTGTTTCTTCGTGTTTCCACCGGACATGGGAATCACCGTTGCACCCAATCGCTCACCCCCGTAATGAAGCCCAAGGCCGCCGGTAAACAAACCGTACCCATAGGCCACCTGCAAAACGTCTTTCGCAGTGCCTCCCCCACAGGCCAGCAACCGCGCACAGCAGTCGGCCCAAAGGTCTATGTCGGCGCGCGTGTAACCAACCACGGTCGGTTTCCCCGTCGTGCCGGACGATGCATGTAAACGGATTACGTTGTCAAGGGGTTCCGCGAACAGACCGAAGGGATACTCGGCGCGAAAGTCATCCTTGACCGTAAAGGGAAGCTTCGTAATGTCTTCAATCCCCCGAATGTCGTCTGGGTTCAGCCCAGCAGAACTCAGCTTCCGTCGGTAAAGGGGGACCCGTTCGTATGCCCTCCTAACGGTCTGACGCAACCGTTCGCTCTGTCTCTCTCGCCGTTGATCAGGCGGCTCGCATTCCAATTCCTTTTGAAAATATAGGATCACCGCCTCAGGACTCCTAAAACCAGTATGAAAGCTCCCAGCGCGCCCAATAGCCCGTTTCCCGTTCCGGTCGGTAGTAGTCGCCCGGGTTCAATACCTCCCCGGCCAATTGCATGGTCAAACGGTCGACCGCTCCCACCATGCCTCGGGCAAGCGTCGCATCAAACATCATGCCCGCATAAAGCCCGCGCTCCCGGCCCTCTCCTGGGCCGTTCTTCTCTTGGGCAAGCGCTTGACCCACCAACGCCCTCACTTTGGCCTCTTTAAACGGAAGAGTAATCGTCGCACCCAGATAGGGGAAAATCAGATTGGACCACCATCCAGCTCCCTCCGCATCATATGTGTAAATCATGAGATCACCTCCAATCCCAACCTGGGGATACCGCCCCCACAACGGATCCCATCTTTCCAAATGATCGGTCTTGGCTCGATCCGCTGAATAAAGCAAAACGCCGGCCGAAAGCTGGGGTTTGGCCGGCGTTTCTTGCATCAGTGAAAACTTCAAAATCCCCTCACCCATATAGGCGAAGAGTTGAGACTCACCCCGTGTCCCCCCTTGCACCGCGCCTTCAAGACTGGCTGAAACAATGTCCCCAAACTTTGGCATCAACCTAGCCCCGACGGTATGAATGTCCGCGGGAGGTACAACCATATCCCCATTCCGCCATGCGTGCTCCCGCTTGTATATATAGTACTCTTCCGTTCCTAGGGAAGGGGTAAGCGTATGCGCGGCGTAAAAGATAAACCCCGATTCGACCGCATCATTGTATCCTTTTGTGTATCCCACCAGATCGCGATCCTGATCGTTCAGAACGAGAGTCCCATCGGAACGGTTGTAAATTCCAATCGCGTCAATCTGAGTTCCTCGCGTCTTGTAGGTCGCCCGAATCGCATCGAAAAAGATCGTCCGGGACGCATCCTTCGGTGTTCCTTCGAATATCAATCGGCCATTGCCAAACGGCTTTCCCGGTCCTGCCATGAGATCCTGGCGCCCAATTCGAAGCGACAATGCTTCGTTCGGAAGTAATCGTTGAATCTGAAGATACAGATTGTCCACAACGATTTCATCGGGAAATTCCCAATCTTTGTTGCTGTCCGGCTTCAGATACTCCCGAAATTCGTTGGCAAGCCGGCCATAAAGGCTTACCTGAGGATCCAATTCCACTTCCACATAAAGTTGGGTCCGCAAGCGGATGAAATTGTTGGCACCCCCACGCGTCACACCAGGGGGATCCGCAATAATCGGCAAATCATCAAACGCCTCCTGCCTTAGACGAAATTGCCCACCGCCGCTCCATTTCGGCAAAAAAGAAAACCCACCCTCTTCCTGCGAGAAAAGCGGAGTTGCGATCAGAACTGTTACGAAGAGAACTGTTGCTTTTTCCACGATTTCCTCCCATGTCTTGACTGCCAGTAAACCCGCCTTCGGTAAATTACAAAATGGTCAAAACATGCGTCAAACGTTTTCGTAAAAAAAAAAACGGGCCGAGGGTTTTTGACCTCGGCCCGTTCGCGTGATTGGTTTATCCCTTAGGGATACGGGATGACGATCTTGAAGAACTTCTTCGCTGCTCCCTGAGGATCAATCTCTACGTTTTTGATCCCAGCGGATTTGGCTTCCTGCGCCACGTTCGAGTATACACCGTCCACCACATCCGCCGCATGAATTTGATAATCCACCTGAGCCCCGTCATCCGAGCCCTCAAAGGTCAAGATAACATTTCCATTCGTGTCAATTGCTACCGCATCAATCTTCAGATACGACTCGTCATCATTCGGATCGGTGCCCGCAATCGCTTCGTCAAGATTGGAGAACCCATCCCCATCCGCGTCATCCGCATAAGCATCCTCAAATGTTTCATAATCGCCTCCTGGCCCGATCGTAAACGATCCGGTGATCCATTCAGCAGGCGTATCCGGAACAACCGCAAACAACGCTGTTACATTCGTGCCATATTGCGCGGCTTGTTCATAAGATACCGACCATGTTTGCGCAGTGACTGTTTGAGTTGTATTGGTGTAAATCTGGGTGCTTCCAACAAGCAACCCACTTACATACACATCCACTCCCGGTGTCGTTTCGAGAAGGAAATTCTGAGGCGATCCGGAAACAATTACTACAGCGCCACTTGGAGTGATGCTTCCATAGGCAAGATTCTGAGAAGCTGCAACCACTTCCAATTGCGCCGGGCCACCCCCATATGGGTCCTCATCCGTTATTACCACGTCATCCAACGTCCCAATCCCCATTCCGACAAGGGCATTCATTCCAAAGATATTATCAGGCTGTGATGAGCTCTTCATTTTGAACCAAGGACCATCTTCGGTATAGTTATTGACACCGACCCGAGTGTATCCATTCGCATGCGACAAATTCGTTGCGTTCACCCATACCTTAAACATCGAATCGCCATCGTTATGTGCCCCTAAGACGGTATAATCTTGAAGAATCGTGACCCGGACCCATGAGTTCGAATCATAGGTGACATCCGTCCATTTGGATGTAACCCAATTCCCACCTTCCCCATGTAACAGGTTGAAGTAGCCGTTTGTGTCGAAGAAAAAGGCTAAACGGGAATTTGGGTCAACGGAAGCCAAGAGGCTCGTATCTTCCAACTGCCCGGGGAGCAGAACAAAATCAACAAAAAACGCTTGATCTTCAATGTTGCTGTCTTGCGCGTTGATATGGTTCGTTACGCTCCCATCAAAATACACCGCTTTCGTGCTTCCACCCGTTTCGCTCGGCATTCCAAAGCCAGGATTCCCAACGGTCGAGTTTGTAATGTAGGCAACACCATTATTGGTATCAGCCGACCAGCTTCCATAGCCTGGAGCAACAGGGTGCCCTGAATCACCCGCTCCCAACAAAGAGGTTCCTAACGCAATCTCTTCAAATGTCCATACCCCAAATCCAGCATTCGTAACCTGACTTTGGGCACTGATGGCAACTCCCATTGCCGCAGCCGCTACCATTATCCATGCTTTTTTCATCTTCATCTCTTTACCCTCCCAAGCGTCCATAATGGTCGTTCTTTTCAAAATATTCCCCAGTTCCACTATTGAAGATATCATGCCGGAACAGCTCTGTCAACGCACTACACAAAATTTTTACTTTTTTCCAAAGAATGTATCCCAATAACACAAAAATTTGCCTGGATGCGCAATCTTCCATTCCTTCTGCCCGCTCACAAACTGAAGATATTCGGCCACTGTGGTCGCTTGCCCCCATGCCCAGTGCTCATCAGCCGCAATCGCCGATTCGGCCAGACAGGCAAACTCCATCCAACCGCTTGATCGCCCAAGATCAAGAGGCGCAAAGGACACCGTATCATATCCTTTTAAATTAAGAATCGTTTCCATTTCTGGCGCGAACCGGAATACCTTTGTAATATGAGGGAATGCAGTCACAAAACCGATCCCATCCAACCCGCTCTCCTTCAGCCGCCGCTCTGCCGCGTCAAAGGAAAACCCGCAGCGCTTCCACTCATACCTTTCCGGTTCCGATCGTCCGATAATACTAATGTAATAAACCTTGAAAAACGAAACTCCGTCCGCCATTTCAATACAACGAAACGCATCCAAAATCGCGTGATATGGCTTGCACGGCTGAACGTTCATTAAACCCTCCCGCTCCCCGTCTAATCCGTCCCACCCCGACAGAATTCAGCAGCGGGACATCGCCCCGAACAACTCCCACCGCCTTTGCAGACCGGTTCCCCTAACTCCCCTCCCTGACCTTTCGTGGGCGCAAAGGGCGAAAATTGCTTCTCCACCCGCCGGCGGCCGCAAAAAGGACATGCCGGCGCCGGTTCGGCCAACCGCCGATGAAGATGGTCAAAGCTTCGCCCACACGAGCGGCAGCGATATTCATAAATCGGCATCGGGTTTCATCTCCTTTTCTATCCATTGTAATTCGCGTTCGAATTTCTGTCGAGCTCGATCCGCTTCATCAGCCACCTTCTCCCACCGAATCGTCGCCGCCTCCAGTTCAGCCTGTAGTTCCCTTAGCCTTCGCCCCCCCCGCGCCTTCTCGTCGGTTGACCCCGCCAAAAGACTCTCCAACAACGCCTTCTGTTCCCGCTCAAGCCGTTCCACCTCTTCCTCGGCCACCGCAACGGCCTCTTCCAACGGCCGCCGAATCAGGCTATACCTTTGAACAACCTCCGCCCTTCGGCGCCTTCGGCGTTCGCTGCGTGAATCGCTCCCCCGACTCTCTTCCCCGACCAAGCCGTCCCGCCCGGTCCGTTCCCTCCACTCCGCATACTCGTCATAGGTTCCTGGATATTCCCGCACACCCTCCGCCTCCAGCGCCAAAACCTTCGCTTGGACCCGCCGAACAAACTCAATGTCATGGCTGACCAGAAGCAAAGTCCCTTGAAAAGCCCCTAACGCCTCCTCCAACGCCTCCCGAGCCGGTATGTCCAAATGCGTCGTCGGCTCATCCAAAACCAGCAGATTGGCGGGGCGGGCCAACAGCCGAGCTAACCCCAGACGCACCCGCTCGCCTCCGCTCAAAACCGCGGTCCGTTTCTCTCCTTCCCCACCGCGAAAACCGAGACTTCCAAGCAAAGCCCGCAGATCCGCCTCCCCACGATCCGATGCAACAGCCCGCACCGTCTCATACACACTCCACGCCGGATCAAACGTCTCCTCAAAGTCCTGCGAGAGATAGCCGGGCATGACCCGTGCCCCAAGCTGAACGCGCCCTTCCAATGGTTGCAGTCTACCCGCCACAATCCGCAACAACGTGCTCTTCCCCGCTCCGTTCGGACCAATCAGTACCCACCGTTCCCCCCGCCGGACCTGCCAATCCACACCCCGAAAAACCCAACGTGCCCCGTCGTAAGAGTGCCCCACCCCTTCCATCCGTACCGCAATCTCACCAGACCCCGGCGCTGGGGGAAGTCGGAACCGAACCGACCTGAGCCAGTCGCCCGGCACCGCCGATTCTTCCTGCATCCGCTTAAGCTGCTTCTCTTTGCTGGCCGCCTGGGATGACTTGGAACTCGTCGCTTTGAACCGCTCAATAAACCGCTCCAGCCGCCGCCGCTCCCGATCCCGGTTCCGGGCCGCCGCCCTCGCCTGTTCCAATCGTCGCTCCCGCTCCCTCCGATACGCGTCATAACCCCCTCGATACCGCATGACCTCCCCATCCCACACTTCCAACGTCTCCTCCGCCAAGGCATTCAGCAAAAACCGATCATGGGAAATCAAAAGAAGCGTGCCGCGAAAGGATTTCAATACCCCCTGAAGCCATTCAACCGCGGGAATGTCCAAATAGTTGGAAGGCTCATCCAACAAAAGCAGGTCGGGCCCTGCCGCAACCGCCCGGGCCAGCTCGGCCCGCATTCTCCACCCCCCGCTGAACGCCGCGAAAGGGCGTCCAAAGTCCTTGTCCGAAAAGGCAAGACCACTTAATGCCGTTTCCGCCCGATTCCGCCGTCCATAACCCCCCTCCTGTTCAAACCGACTCTGCAATTCCCCAAGCCGCCTCATCACCCCCTCGCGCGCCTCGACCGCCGTTTCGTGAAGTCGAGCATCCAAAGCCCTAATCTCGCGCTCCATCGCCTCCAAATCCGGTCGCCCACTCTGAGCAAAAGCCAACAACGTCTCATCCGCTCCAGAAGCCGCCGGAATTTGCCGAACCCAGCCCAACCGAACATTCGAAGCAACCCGGACCCGACCGGCATCCGGAGTCATTTCTCCCGCAATCAACGCAAATAAAGTGGATTTACCGGAACCGTTCGGCCCCACCACCCCCAACCGCTCGCACGCCTCGACGCGAAAGGAAACGTTCCGCAACAGGACCCGCCCCCCGAGCTGCTTCTCAACTTGATCAAACTCGATCACGACACCACCACCCGCCAAAGGGCCGCCCACAGGGGCAGCGTGACCGTGCACGTGAAATATAAAATCATCAGGAGCGCCCCGGTCTGCTGCGCGTCGCCGCCATACTTGCGCACCTGAAGCGCCAAGGCCGTCGCCGGCGGGGAGGCCGCCTGAATCACAAGAAAATCGCCAAGCTCCGGATGGACGTGCACGCCCCACCAGGCGGTCAGGACCGCCAGCACCGTCACCAGGAGAGCCGGTAAGAGTACCAGCTTGACCAGAAGGGCCCGACCCGCATCGAAAAACGTGGGTAGCCGCCGCAAGGAAACTCCTCCTACCGTCGCCCCCAACACAAACGTCGCCAGGGGAACCGTCGCGCTCCCCAACAGGTCGGCCGTCTCAAGCACTAACGATGGAATCCACCGGCTCGCCAAAAGAAATGCCCCCATAACACCCAGCACGTTCGCCACAAAGGGAGGCGTAACAAATCCCCGCCAACCGCCCGACCAGGAACTTCCTGCCTCCGCGGTCAATACCTTCCCCACGCTCCACAGAAACGGACTGTAACCCAAAATGAAAAGGAAACAGTACATCGCAAACCGGTCAAACCGATCGGTTTCGGGATAGATGATCCGCCCGATCGGCAAGGACATGTAGGCCGCATTCTGCAGGCTGCTCATCGCCAACAGCAGCTTTTTGTTCCGCCAGTCCCGACGAAACAACAGCCGAGCCATCAATAGGCCGGTCATACTCAACCCCACCCCCAGCAGCGGCAACCCATACCACCCCGGAGTATGCCACGGGTTGAACTGGCGAACCAAATTGGCGAAAATCATACACGGCAACAATACATGGACGGTTACGGCCGCCAAAGCACGAACCTGATCGTCCAGTACCCATTTTCTCCTCACCAATATCCCCGCCGCCAAAGCAATAAGTAGAATCTGCCCCATGGCCCGGGCCATCAGCCCGAACGTCTGCCAAAAAATTCCCATCTAAACCCTCCGGAAAAGAGCGGTATTGTAAAAAAACCCCAATGCCCCGTCAAAACCTTCTGCGTCTCAGACTTGCGCACGCCCTCCTCAAAGCCCTATGATAAACAGATATGAAACAATCCCCCCTTCAGTGGGTGCCCTTGTCACTCCTGCTCGTTCTGGCTCTCGCAACCCTGATCGCCCGATACCAATCCTCACGCCCTCCCATAAAACCACCCCTCCTTGCAGCCCCCCAAAAACAAACGCCCCCCGACTTTCGGGATTCGGAGTCTCAGGCCGAACCGACCGAAAACTCCCTCGACAAGGAAATCCCCCCCTGGCGAAAAGCCAACCTGAACCGCATCGCGCAACAGCTTCAGCTAGACCAGGAGGCCGCGCAACACAACCCCGACCTCTTCGTGCGGCGGGGGCTCTTCGCCGACCGTAAGAATCGACAAGTCCGCCTCTACGCAGAGGCGATCGCTCTCGATCCGCGCGCGGAATTGGAGTTCTTTATCATTCCGGAACAGAGCGGGCATGATTACGAAGCGCTGGCCGTCTCCTTCGCCCAGCCCAGCGCCATCCACGAAGCGCTCGAATTCATCGGACTCCCAGCCGGCCGACCCGTCTCCACCCGCTACCACTGCTACTGGCCTAAAGGCGAACGCGTTCATATCGTGTTCGAATGGACGCCTCCCTCCCTTGCCGGCGAACCGACCGGCCAACTCAATGTTCATGCGGAAGAACTTCTCTATGATACCGTCCTCCACCGCACCCTCCCCATCCGCGGATTCGTTTTCACCGGCTCGCGATTTGTTCCCCACCCCCAGAATCCCGCTCAACAAGTTTACGCCGCAGACCTTTTCGGCCCGAATTCCATCGCTTCTGCCTATAACGATCCGGAAACCGTCCTCGATGTCCCCCACCAGGCCGGCAAAAGCGCCATGTACGGCCGCCAGTTCGCGAATCCCGAATACCGGTTCGAAAAAGGACAGCTCATCACCATCCTGCTCGAACCCGAATATCCTCCCCATCGCCGCCGAGTACACGACCTCACCCTTCGTCTCACACCTCCCGAGGATCCCCGTTCCAATGCCCCCCCCCTCCTTCACTTCGAATCCCCCGACGGGACAATTCTCCTCCCCAATGCCCAACCCGAACAGGCCGCCGCCTTTCTCCAGACGCTCGCTGCCCAGGGTCAAGATGCCTTCGTACTCTTTAAGCCCGACCCCCGTCTAACGCTCGAACAGGTCCAGCTCGCCTGCGCCTGGCTCGACCTCATGGAACAGTCCAGCCTGCTTCGCGTGGAACCGCCTCCGGCCGGACATCCTTACTACCGCGCCTTCCTCCCTGAAGAACGTTTTCGAGCCCGCAGCAACTGGATCGTCAAACCCCGCGAGCTTCACTTTCTCCCCAAAGCCGTCCCGACACCACACCCCAAGGCTTATCTGACCGTTGTCACCGAGCATTGGGAAAAAGATCGCGAAGAACCTTCACTCGCCATATCCCAAGATGCGATCGAATCGCCCGAAACCCTCGCGCGACGCCTCGCCGAACTGCCCCGCGAAACATCCGTCCTACTCCTCTTCGCCCCCCCTGATTTGCCGCTGGCCCATTTGCTTCCCTTTGTACTTGCCGCTGAATCCACCCACCCAATTGTGTGGATCTTTCCCGAGGCATTCCCCTTGGAAACTCCCCACTCACCCTGGAAATCCCCCCCATGACTGCAAACCTCCTGTTCGGCACCTTTCTCCTCCTTTCCGCCGCAGCTCCCCGCCCTGACGACTCCCCACCGGTCTTCCTCTTCGCCACCGCCTCGCAAGCTCCCTCGATCTACTTCTACGCGCACGACGCCGAATTGACCGAGATAAAAAAGAAGACGATGAACGCTTTCGATTTGCGTATCCATCGCTACGCCGGAATTCAGGAAGCAGCCCGCCTCGCGTCCGAAACACTGCAAAAAATGACCGGCTGCCGTCCCGACGAGATCCCGGTTGCGCGCCCCGAAGACGTGGATCGCACAGTGCCAGGCCTCGTTCTCGGAACCCTCGCGCACGATCTGGGAGTTGCCATGGAAACCAACTCCCCCTCTCGGGACGGCTTCCGATACAAAACCCTACCCCCCCTGGTGCTCATTGCCGGCGAATCCGATCGGGGCGTTTTCCACGGTCTCTGCGCCTTCCTCGAGTCCCTCGGCTGCGGATGGTATACCCCCGGCGAGGTCGGAGAAGTCATTCCCAACCGAAGCCGCGTCACGGTCCGTTCCGACCTCGACGTCACGGAAACCAGCCCCGCCCTTCACCGGGAATACTGGGGCTACGGGGAATGGGCCGTAAAAAACAAAGGATTGGCCAGTGCCGGCAATTTCCGGCACGCGTGGGGAAATCTCCTCCCGAAAGAGCTATTTGCCGAAAAACCCGAACTGTTCGCCCTTTTCCGCGGAAAACGCTCACCCCGCCAACTCTGTACCTCCAATCCCGAAACGGTTCAGCGGGCAGCCGAAACACTCTTGCGATGGATGGAGGAACGGCCAAATGAAACCGTTTTCGAATGCGGACCCAGCGACGGAGGCGGGCTCTGCGAGTGCCCGGAGTGCGCTAAATTGTTCACGGAAGGCTATGTCGAACCCTCCAGCGGTCTGCCCTCCTACAGCGACCTCGTGCTGAAATTCGCCAATGACCTGGCCGCCATCACAAGCCGAAAATATCCCGATAAACTCCTCGGGTTCTATATCTACAGCGATTACTCCCGCCCCCCCCTCAAAGTCCACGACATCCACCCCAACGTCTTCCCCATGATGGCCCCCATCCGCCGCTGCCGACTGCACGGCCCCGGCAATCCCATCTGCCCCTCCCAAATACTCTGGCAAGAGGAAATCCACGCGTGGGGAGCCATGACCCGAAACCTCGGCTTCTACCCCTATAATTTCAACCTCGCGGATACCCTCATCCCCTGGACCAAAATAGACACCTTTCGCCGGTTGGCAGACGAAATTAAACGCCTCCGCCTCGACCGTCTCGCCTTCACCTGCGAATCCATCAACTCCTGGGCCATGTACGCCCCCCATCTCTACCTCAGCGCCCGGTTCATGTGGAACCCCTGCCTGGACATCGAGGAAACCATGGAGCGCTTTTATCAGGGTTTCTATGCGGAAGCTGCCGCGCCCATGAAACGTTATTGGACCCGACTCGACGAAACCTACGCGCGCACCCCCTCCCATACAGGCAGTTTCTACGGGATGCACCATGTCTGGACGCCGGAACTGGTCGCCGCCTGCCGAAAGGACTTCGATGAGGCGCGGCAATCGGCCCGAACCCCTCGCGTCAGACAGGCCGTGGAAATGACCGCCTCCGGCTTCCGCTGCGCGGAACTCTTCCTCGAAATCCGCCGGCATATCGGCCAGTTCGACTTTCTGAAAGCCAAGGCCGTTCAGGACGAACTGCTCGCTCACGTGGAAGCAATGGGAACCAATTACCCCGAATGGGCCAGCAGCCGCTACTCCAAATCCTATTATCTCTCGTTCCTCGGCCGCAGCGTCGAAAAAACCGCGTCGACCCTCGCCGCCGGCGGACGCCTCCTCGTCCGCTTCCCCGACCGCTGGAAAGCCCGAAAAGATGAAACGGGCAAAGGAATCGCGGAAGGATGGGGAAACCCCGATTGGGACGACAACGCTTGGGAAGAGTTGGCGACGTTTACAAAAAGCTGGGATGACCAAGGGCTCGGATGGTACCACGGCGACCTCTGGTACCGCATCCGTTTTGACCTCCCCGCCGAGGAAATCCAAGGAGATCTGCGCCTGTTTTTCATGGGCTTCGACCATAATGTGGACGTCTGGCTTAACGGGGAGCGCCTGCCCCGAGGCTTCGATGAAAAGGGAGATCCGCTGCGATCGCCGGAAGGCGAAATCCTCTACGGCCAAACTGGCTTCATGCGGCCCGCGGAATTCACGCGCATGCAGGAAAAACTCAGAGCCGGCCAAAACGTGCTGGCGGTCCGCTGTTCGGCCGGCAGCCTGGCGGAACTGGGTACGGGCGGCCTGATGATGCCCGTCTTCCTTTACCGCGCTCCCGCAAGCCTCCCGCAAAAACCTGCGGAACCCCCGACTCCCTCGGACCGCCCGCCGGTGTATGAAATGTAACCCATCTCCCCCCCATAAAACATACCATGGCACATCCGTTTCCCAACTTCGTGTATATCCTGGCCGATGACATGGGCTACGGCGATCTCTCCTGCCTTAATCCCAACTCCAAAATCCACACCGTCCATCTCGACGCGCTCGCCGCCGATGGAATGATCTTTCAAAATGCCCACTCCAGTTCCGCCGTCTGCACGCCCTCCCGCTACAGCCTCCTCACCGGCCGATACAACTGGCGTTCCCGCCTCAAACAAGGCGTCCTCTGGGGATACAGCGCCCCGCTCATCGAGCCGGACCGAATGACCGTGCCCTCTCTTCTCCGCTCGCTGGGTTATGCCACAGGTTGCGTCGGAAAATGGCACCTGGGATGGACCTGGGCACAGAACAGAACAACGCCGGAGCAGGTCGACTTTTCAAAGCCGATCCAGAATGGCCCCCTCTCCGCGGGCTTCGACTATTTCTTCGGCATCAGCGCTTCCCTGGATATGCCCCCTTACGTCTACGTGGAAAATGATCGCCCCACCGCAGTGCCCGAACAAACCGTTCCGGCACGCGACGGAAAAGCGTTCTGGCGGGAAGGACCCGTCGCGCCGGATTTCCGCTTCGAAGAAGTTCTCGACCGCTTTACGGAAAAAGCCTGCGAGTGGATCGCCCAACAAACCGAGCGCAAACGCCCCTTCTTTCTCTATTTTCCCCTCAGCGCACCCCATACCCCTATTTTGCCCGCCCCCCGATTCCAGGGAAAATCCGGCACAAATGAATACGGCGATTTCTGCCTCCATGTGGACGACGTGGTGGGCCGGATTGCCGCGCTGCTGAACCATCTGGGAATCGCTGAAAATACCCTCATCGCGTTCGCCGCGGATAACGGCTGTTCCCCTATGGCCGATTTCGCTGAACTGGCCCGCATCGGCCACCACCCCAGTTATGTGTTCCGCGGCCATAAGGCCGATATTTACGAAGGCGGCCACCGAATCCCTTTCCTCGTCCGGTGGCCCGCCCGCATCCCAAGCGGCAGCGTGTGCCGCGAAACAGTATGCCTGAGCGATCTGTTGGCCACCTGCGCGGACCTTCTCAAGGTCTCCCTCCCCCCCAACGCGGGCGAAGACAGCCTGAGCCTCCTCCCCCTCTGGGAGAAAACACCTTCCCTGCGCCCCATTCGCGAAGCCACGGTTCACCACTCGGTGGACGGCTCGTTCGCCATCCGAAAAGGACGGTGGAAACTGGAATTGTGCCCAGGCTCAGGAGGCTGGAGCCACCCGCGGCCAGGTCCGGAATGTGAAGGGCTTCCCTCCGTCCAGCTCTACGACCTCGAGGCCGACGTTGGAGAACGACGCAATCTCCAGGCCGAACATCCGGAGATCGTCGGAGAACTCACGACCCTGATGACCCGCTACGTGGAACAGGGGCGCAGCACGCCGGGCCCCCGCCAACCTAACACGGGACCCGACCGCTGGCCGCAGCTTTGGTGGATGCTCGATCAGGCCGCTCGCGCCTGACCCTACGGCTCTCGAAGCGCCAAGTGACGAACCGCTTCTTCCGCCGTCCGATAGTACCCCGGTACGACCGACAGCAACCCCTCATGATCGAGATTCACCGCGACCACCCATTCGCCCGATTCGATGACCTGCCCTTTCCGAAACAAAGCCGCTGAGCCGTCCAACACCCAAAGCAAAGGATCGGAAAGAAAATCCCCAAACCCCGGCGCCAGTTCCATGGAAGCTTGACGCAGCGCTTCGCGAGAGGTCAATCCCGTCGGGGTTTCTCCCCGCCGAGGCGGGGTGGGCGTTGAGGACAGCCGCACGACGGTCTGCCCCGCCCGATCTTTCCGAATCTCCACGACTTCATACCGCAGACCAGAAGGAAAAGGCAGCAGAAAAAACCAACCCCGCGTTCCGTGGCGAAGCCCCCGCGCTCGCAAGGAGGCGATCAACGCCTCCCGAGCAGCGCCTTCTGTTCCCCACTTTTCCCAATCCTCTGCCGTCAACCCATATCGACGGAGCCAACCCGACTGCTCCACCTGAGCCCGAGCCGCTGCCACGGCCCGCACCGCTTCCTGCCGCGCTGTCTCCGAAGGGTCAGGCGCCACTTCCCCGGGCGGAGCCGCCGTCACCACGAGGACCACCGGTCCCGGCGCGGCCGGCGGAGGCGCGAGCGCCCGAAGCAGCAGCTGATACCGCGCAAGCGCCTTCGCCGGGGAAAAAACCCGCCCCGTACCCTCGCAAACGGAACAAGCCGTCCAATACCCTTTCGCCCCTCGACAGACCGGACATTTCCCCGGCGCGTCCGGACAGTGCATGCACTTTACCTCCCGAGGTTGAAGAAGCCCATGCACAGTCTGAATGCCGGACCCTTTGCAAATCGGACATAACCCAGTGCCCCCACACCGCGGACATGGAATGAATACCCGCCCGTTCTGGCATTCAGGACATGGATCTCCAATCTGGTCGAGGGATAATTCCGCCAACAACGGATTGCCGGTAAACCGCCCAAGAACGGCTGTTCGAAACGCCATTCCTTCCTCCCGATGGCCCAACGCCAACCGCCCAAGCGTATAGAGCACACTCAATTGACACTGCCGCTCCCGATCGGTAACCCCTGAAATCGCCGCCCGCAACTGGTTCAGCTGGATGGCATTCTCCGGATGAGCCCGAAGCGCCTGAAGTATCCCCTCGACCTCCGTCTGCGCATGAACCCCTGTCAACGTCCAAACAGCAAAAAAACCGCTCAGAACAATCCGCCACATACGGCCTCCATCTCTCTATCGTAACACACGGATTACGAATCGAACATCTTTCTCCACCGTTTCGCCCCGTGCATCAGAAGCCCTACCGCACCCGCAAACGCCAATTCATTCGCCAGCGTAACAAGATGCCGAGCGGCAAACCAGCCTTCCGACCAGTGGAACCCCTCAAAAAGTAAAAACGGTGCCCGATACCGCAGCCCCGAAAAAGGCCAGAACAGCATGATCCCCCGCCCCGCCGACGTCCAATCCATCAGCAGATGAATCCCCACCGCTGTCCACGAAAGTATAAGCGCACGCCTCCACCCCCGGACGCCACACCGCCAAAGCGCCGCGGCCCCCGCCAACCCTACCCCCACGGCGAAGAGGAGGCTGTGCGTAAACTGATTGTGCCAACGACCCAAATCCCCCCCCCAGAGAATCGGGAGCGCATCCACGTCGGCCGCAAACGAAAGGGCCAGCACCACCGGAAACAAACCTCGCCGCCGAATGCGGGAAACATCCGGGGAAATCCAGCTTGTCCCCCATCCCGTAAGGGCAATCGCCGCCACCGTATGGGCAATCGGGGAAGGCATGCCGGCTACTCCAATGAACGACGCCAAACACTCCTGGCCAGGAGCGCGGCCTTTTCGATTGCCCGGCTCATTCCAATCCGCCACCAGGGCCATCGCCATATCGCCGCCGGCGGTATGCCGGGAGGAACACACAAAAAACACTCCGGCCCAGCCACAACCTCCTCGATCAGGGATTGGGACAGGACGGACGGCCCCCAAGGACCCGCCTCCGTCTGCGTCCGATAACACGCCAACGCCTTCCGCTTCGCTTCGCGTTGCGCCCGGTTCAATTCTTCCCGAATGAGAAAACCAGGAACCACCAAACGGCGGATATCCCCTTCGGGAAAAAGACGCCGGCGATAATAGACAAAATATTCCCGCACCATCGGCGGCTGAAATAGAAACCGCGCCACATGACGCCCCACCCGATTTAAAGCCTCGTGATCCGCATGGCGATCGAATCGAAAGGGAATCAACAGCAACTGGCAAGGCCGGGCGGTCAATTCAGCCCGGAGGCGCTCGGCAAGCTCCTCAGCCCGACGCGCCAACGACCCGTCGGGAAACTCCCAACATTGCATTTGGGCGCGCGTCAAACCAAGCGCCTCCAAAGCCGCTTCCGCCTCCGCCCGACGCATCGCCCCAATCTCCATCTCCGACGGTAAAAATGCCCGGCGACGCAAACCCGGCGAACCCCGCCCATCGCAAACAAAAATCACCCTCACCCGCCGTTGAAACGGAAACCCCGCAAGCCAACCACCGCAGCCCAGAGTCTCGTCATCATAGTGGGGAGCCAAAACCAGGATCTCCCCTTGCCAGGCAGGCGCCAGTTGCACATGCTCGATCAAAGGTACCCTTCCGCCCGATACCATTCCGCCGTTCGACAAAGTCCTTCGTCAATACCAATGCGGGGGTTATACCCCAAATCGCGCCGAGCCTTTTCAATTCGAAAGGCACGGTTCTGACGGTACCAGTCCACCCGCCGCGGAAAAAGGGGAGGCGCAATCTTTAAAGGGCGACAGACTTTCTCGCACACATGCCCGGCAATCAAGAGCGGCCAGAATGGCAGAGAAACAATCCGCACCTTCACCCCCATCGCCTTCCCAGCCCGCCGTACCAGTTCACGAATCTCGAAATGTTCGGCATCGGCAATCAGATAGGCTTCCCCATCCCCCTTGCCGTCCGGCGTGGCCAGCAGAAAGGCATCAACCAGATTGTCAATGTACAAAGGATGATAAAACGTCCGGCCCCGCCCAAACATCGGAAACCAGCCACGGGCAACCCACCGGAAAATCATTCCAAATCGCTCGGGATCGCCCGGACCGTAAATCGCCGCCGGCCGAAGAATCGTCCACCGCAATCCCTTGCCCGTATACTCGGCCAAAACCCGTTCCCCTTCGTATTTGGTCCGCTGATAGTAATCGGCCGGCTGGATCGGAGCGGTCTCATCCGCCGGGGGATGCTCCACATTGCCATGCACGCCGCAGGTACTGCAATAAATGAGCCGCCGGACCTTCGCACGAACGGCCGCATCGGCCACTACACGCATGCCCCCCACATTGACCTCGTCGTAATAGGAATTCGGAACGTTCAATTCCCGAAACGCCGCAGCCAGGTGATAAACGGTGTCCACCCCGCTCATGGCGCGTTCCACCACGGCACGATCCGTAACAGAGCCGATCAATACCTCCGCACCCGCTCGACGGAGCTCCTCGGTTTTAAGCCCTTCCTTGTAATCCAGCGCAACAACGGCCCATCCCTCCTGCAACAGCCGAAGGCAAAGAGCCTTTCCCGTAAAACCAGTACCCCCTGTAACGAGACATCTCATGCAACAAACTCCTTGGTAGGAGCAAGAAGTTTATATGCCCCCCCCCTCGTTGTCAATGGCGGCTTCTTTTGTGACGGCTCGAAGAAACACCCCAATCCTCAGCGAATGAGAATCAGCGTCCCCCGGGAGGCTATCTCCGTGGCTTTGAGTTCATAAAAGAAAACTTCACTCAATCCGGAATGCGTTGTACTACCCCAGTTGGAGATGCAGGAAATGCGAATATATTCCGCTGAGGCAGAGTCCAACCGTACCACGTCGCCCAAATTTCCTCCTCCAGTGCCAGGCGCGATCCGGAGCGTCGTCGTTCCTGCTTCGGGAAAAGAAAAGGGAATAAAGTTAACGCCATCCAAAGAGCGTTGCAGTAAAATCTCTTTCATGCCCCGCGTGGTATACCCGCCCTGTGAATAATTCCAAATCATTAAATGACTCATGGCAACAGGGCGCCCAAAACGAAAAACGATCCAGGCATTGGTGTCTCCATTCACCCCCAGCCATTGATAATTATAATCTCCAATGTAGGGTGTGCCATCGATGGTATTCGAAGGGACGCGGCCTGTAGTAAAGCTGCTCCATGCCGCGACAGCCACATTCGTTAACCGCTCGATATTCCCCGGCTTATTCCCATAGAAACGAACCGTGCTTAGACCTGAATAATTTGCCGTTCCAAAGGTGTTCAACGACCGGATTCTCAAATGCGTGCATGTGTGTTGCAAGGGAATCCGCGTCGATATATTGTTGCTCGTGCCGCTTCCGATGGAAAGCGTAAAGAACGTCAGGGCAGTCAGGGGATTGGTCACCAATGAATAGTTTTCTCCCCAATCGGACGAAACTTCGATCTGAATGTTGCTCATTCCATAGGAAACATACCCCGTCTCATTGTAGTTCCAGACATGGAGGTTGGTCAGCGCCACCGCCTCATTGAAGCAATACTCGATCCACCCGGTCTTCATGCCTGAAACACAGAACTGATCGGTTCTAGCCGTTGATTGTTCAAGCCCCTTGAGCGTATTTTCGGGGAAACACGAAGAATAATAAGGGCGCGCGGAATCCACCACCGCCATCGTAGCCGATGGAATCTCAGCCGCCTGAAGTAACACCCCGCCTACCAGTACGATACCCCCCAAAACACAGCACCTTCTCCAGCCCATCTTGACCTCCTCGCCTTATTGAGAACCTCACCAACTGTCGCCACAGTTTTTGTTTTCTACAAATTGTTATTATATTCCTCCCAGATCGCCTATGCAACCGAAAATGGAACACGGAAAAAAATAAGGCTTCCGACACGGAAGAAATTCTGTAGTTCCGCCACTCTGTGGCGGAAAAGAATAAGGCGTCCGGCACGGAAGTGCCGGACGCACAGAAAACCGAACATGGCTCGCTTTGCTCATGATTCGGGCATCGAAACGAAGAGTTGTTAACAAGCGGAACACCCGTTAGAATCTCGGCAAACGCCCAGGAACGGAATGACCCTTCAATGCCCAAGATGCGTCCGACCGCTCGATGAACGCAAAACCGCCCGCGGGGTGCTATGGCACTGCCCGGATTGCGATGGACGAGCCGCGACCGTGCCCGTCCTGCGCCGTCAAGTCCCACCGCCGGCCGTCAGCCGACTCTGGCAGGAAGCCCGTGGCAGCCGCCATCCCTCAAGCCACGCCTGCCCCGCCTGCGGAAATAAAATGGTGGAAGTCCATGCGCCCGATCCCGCCGGCAATATCCAACCCGTCGACGTCTGCCCTCTCTGCGGCCTCGTTTGGCTCGACGCCGGGGAATGGCCCTCCTCGCCCGAACCGCCGCCAATCCCTTCCGGGCTTGCCTCCCAACGCCCCACTCGTTCTTCCGTCCCCCCTCATTCCACTGCCGCCTTCGACGCCGAACCCACCGAATGGTGGCAATGGATTCCCGGTCTCCTCGGCCTCCCGATCGAAACGGACGCCCCTGCCCGCCGGCACGTTCCCGTGATGACATGGCTGCTGGCGGCGCTTCTCCTGGCGACGGCGTTCGTGACGTTCCCCGACCTGGAGCATTATGTGCTCGCCTATGGCCTGATCCCCGCCCATCCCGGCCGACAAGGGGGTCTCACCTTTCTAACCGCCTTTTTTCTCCACGGTGGCTTGTTCCATCTGATCAGCAATCTCTATTTCCTGCTCCTGTTCGGGGATAATGTCGAGGATGCCCTGGGGCCTTTCCGCTATCTCCTTCTGCTGTTGACCGCGACGTTGGCGGGCAACTGGCTTCACCTCGCCGCCGATCCGCGCTCCACCGTTCCCCTCATTGGCGCCAGCGGCGGGATCTCGGGCATCGTCGCTTTCTACGCCCTAACCTATCCCCGCGCCCGCCTCGCCCTTCTCTGGCGTTTCTTTCTCTTCTTCCAATGGATTCCGATCCCCGCCTGGAGCATGTTCCTTTTCTGGCTCTTGACCCAATTCCTCCTGGCCCTCCTCCAAATTCATGGCGCCACCTCCGTCTCTGCCCTCGCCCATATCGGCGGCGCAGCCATCGGATGGCTCTTCTGGTTCGCCTTTGAGTCCGACCGCCGCGCGGACGATGCCTGACCGGCTCGACAAGCCAACGCACCCCGTTCCGATTGGGAGGGATGAAACCCGTCTCTCCCAACAAGACCAGAAGAACGGCCGTAAACGGAATGACCTCCGACCCTCTCACTCCGCCCAGCCGGACCTCCCCCTCCGCTCGGTAAACCCGTTTCGCTTATTCGTTGATGGATTCGCTCAGAATCGCCCGAAGATCCGCTTCAGCCGTCGTGATCGGTTTCAGACCGAACTGCTTGACAAGAACGTCCAAAACATTCGAGGAAAGAAACGCGGGAATGGACGGCCCCAATCGAATGTCCTTGACTCCCAACGCCAGGAGGGTCAGGAGAATACAGACCGCTTTCTGCTCAAACCACGAGAGTACCAAGGTGAGCGGCAAATCGTTGATCGAACAGTTGAACGCTTTGGCCAGCTCCGTCGCCACCACAATCGCCGAATACGCGTCGTTGCATTGCCCCATGTCCAGCAGCCGGGGCAGCCCGCCCAGAGTCCCAAGATCCAAATGATTGATGCGATACTTGCCGCAGGCTAAGGTCAGAATCAGGGTATCTTTCGGCGCCTTTTCCGCAAACTCCGTATAATAATTCCGGCCCGGTTTGGCCCCGTCGCACCCGCCGATGAGAAAGAGGTGGCGAAGCGTGCCCTTTTGAACCGCATCCACCACGATCCCCGCAGCATCCAGGACCGTCTTGCGGGCAAACCCCGTCATCAGCATCGGACCCGGCATTCGCTCCTTCCACCCTCCCAGTTCCAGCGCTTTCTGAATGACGGGTTCGAAATTTTTGATCCCCGTCGGACTGTCCGGAATATGGGCGACACCCGGATAGCCCACCATCGCCGTGGTAAAAATCCGGTCTCCATACTGCCGAGGGGGCATCAGACAATTCGTCGTAAAGAGCACCGCGCCCGGCAGTCCCGCAAATTCCTTCTGCTGATTCTGCCAGGCGGTCCCGTAATTCCCCTTGAGATGGGGATAGGCGCGCAACAGGGGATACCCGTGGGCTGGCAGCATCTCCCCGTGCGTATAGACGTGAATCCCGCGACCAGCCGTTTGATCGAGCAGCTGCTTCAAATCCAGCAGGTCATGCCCCGTCACCACGATGAACGGCCCCGGCTCGCGCGTCGTGGAGACTTCCGTCGGCGTCGGATGGCCGAACGCCTCCGTATGGGCTTTGTCCAGCGACGCCATGCACGCGAGATTGACCTTCCCGAACTCCATCAGAAGATCCAGCCATTCGGGAACGGAATGGGAACGCCCAATCTCCCGCAACCCCTTGTAATGCCATGCCAACACCGCCGGATCCCGTTCCCCAAGGACCGCCGCATGCCAAGCATACGCCGCCATGCCGCGCAGACCAAAGAGAAGTGTCGCGCGCAGCGAAACTTCGTCCGATGAACCGCGAAACAGTTCGCCGGGCGCAAATTCGGGCGCTCCGCCCACGGCCTGATTGGCTTGCCGGACTTCCTGAATCATCGCCCGAATCGCCTCGGGATCAAAATTCACATTCGTAACCGTCGCAAACAAAGCGCGCATGACCAGATCATCGGTCTTACGGGACGGCGCTTGGCCTTCCACCGCCCGGGCCAGACCGATCAAGGCACCCGTCAGTTCATCCTGCAGGTTGGCGGCCTCGGGAGATTTGCCGCAGACGCCGAATCGCTCGCAGCCCTTTCCGCCCGCCGCTTGCTCGCATTGGTAACAGAACATCGTGCTCATCCGAGTTTCCCTTTCTTCGCTTTCTGTGAGTTCCTGATGCGTTTCCGTTCTCCCCAAACACCTGGGGAAACCTCCCCGTCTAAACCCATCGCCGGCCGGTCGGTCGCCGCCGCCACCTGCTCGAGCGTCGCCTGGGAAAGTACCCGGCGAAACTCCCGGCGAAGACGTGTGAGATCCCGCCCGATCGGACAGCAAACGACCCGGCATCGCCGCGGATCCAGCAGACAGCGATCGGTCCGAACCGGTCCTTCAACCGCTTCATAAATGTTCAGCAGGGCGATGGCCGATGGGGGATGAGCGAGCCGGACTCCCCCCGCCGGCCCCCGTACGGTTTCGACCAAGCCGGCCCGAACGAGGATCTGGATGACTTTGGCAAAATGGGCGGGAGAAAACCCGAAGTCCTTGCAGATGGCAGGTCCAGGGCCAAAATGCGCCGGCGCTTTCGCCAGCCATAGGGCGGTGTGGAGCGCGATGGACGCCGCTTCGGAGATATGGAGAGGATCCGTCATGCCCCTTTCTATGTAAAGCGATACAAAAATACATGATTCGGCCGCGAAAAACAACTTTTTTCGTTTTTTCCGTTTGCGGGGGATCGCCCTACCCGCCGGTTCCGCGGCGAGCAAGCCGTTCCCGGGTGTAAGGAACCAGACCGCCGGCCGCCATCAACGCCCGCATGAACGGCGGAAAAGGCGCCGCCTGCCATGTACGACCCGTCCCCCGGTCCGTAAGGACCCCCGTCTCAAAATCCACGGCGACCCGCGCGCCCTCCTCCAGGGCAGCGGCGGCCTCCGGACACTCGAGAATCGGCAGCGCTATGTTGAGAGCATTGCGAAAAAAAATGCGGGCGAAACTGACGGCAATCACGCACGATACGCCTACCGCCTTGATCGCCAGCGGCGCATGCTCCCGCGAGGAGCCACATCCGAAATTCCGCCCCGCCACCAGAAGATCCCCAGGCTGAACCCGCTTCACAAACGTCGGATCCAAGTCCTCCAGACAATGCGTGGCCAGTTCCTTCGAATCCGACGTGTTGAGATACCGGGCCGGAATGATGACATCCGTGTCCACATTGTCGCCATACTTGAATACCCGTCCTTCGGCTTTCATGTTCGCCCCTTTCCCATCACGCCGCGACGTCCGCAGGGTCCGTAATCCGACCGGTCAGCGCAGAAGCCGCCGCCACTTCGGGACTGGCCAGATAAACCTCCGACTCCGGATGGCCCATCCGACCGACAAAATTCCGATTCGTCGTTGCAACCGCCCGTTCCCCTTTCGCCAAAATCCCCATGTGGCCCCCCAAACAAGGACCGCAGGTCGGCGTGGAAACCACCGCCCCCGCCTCCAGAAAGGCTTTCAAAATTCCCTTCTTCATGGCCTGAAGAAAAATCTTTGGGGTCGCCGGAATGACAATGCACCGTACGCCTTTGTGCACCGGACGACCCGCCATAACCCGAATGGCCGCTTCCAGATCGCTCAGGCGCCCGTTGGTGCACGAACCAATCACGACCTGGTCGATCCGAATATCCCCCGCCTCTTTCGCCGGTCGGGTATTGGAGGGCAGATGAGGAAACGCCACGGTGGAAACAACCGCCGAAAGATCCAAAGGCAGCATCGTGTCATACGCCGCATTGGCATCCGGTCGCACCGGCCGGTGGGCACCCTGATAATGAACCCGTTTCAAAAAGGCCCGCGTTTTGGCATCCACCGGAAAAAGCCCGTTTTTCGCCCCCGCTTCAATCGCCATATTCGCCATGCACAGCCGATCATCCACCGTCAACCCCGAAACCCCGTCCCCCCCGTATTCCATCGAGCGGTACAGAGCGCCATCCACACCGATTTGACCAATGATCGTCAAAATGACGTCCTTGCCGCTCACCCACGGCCGAAGCCGCCCCGTCAGTTCAATCTTCATCGCCGCCGGCACTTTGAACCAAGCCAATCCCGTCGCCATCGCAGCCGCCAAATCGGTGGAACCTACTCCGGTCGCAAAGGCGCCCAGAGCGCCGTACGTGCAGGTATGACTGTCCGCACCGATCACCACATCCCCGGGGCCGACCAGACCCTTTTCCGGAAGCAGCGCATGCTCAACCCCCATCTCCCCGAGTTCGAAATAGTGCACAATCTCCTGCTCGCGGGCGAAAAGCCGCATCGCCTTACACTGTTCCGCCGCTTTGATGTCCTTGTTCGGCGTAAAATGGTCAGGAACAAGCGCAATCCGCTCACGGTCAAAGACCCGCGCGCAACCAATCTTTTCGAACTCCCGAATGGCAACCGGCGCCGTGATGTCGTTGCCCAGGGCGAGATCCACCCGCGCCTCGATCAATTGGCCGGCCTCTACACGCTTCTCGCCCGCCGCGCGAGCGAGAATCTTTTGCGTCATCGTCATGCCCATCGTCAGGCTCCTTGCCCCCCGGCGGGGGATCGCTCCTTTTCCCGGTCTCGAATCAGTTTGTATTCGATCGAATCCACCAACGCAATCCAGCTCGCCTCGATCAGATCCGTCGAAACGCCCACCGTGCTCCAAACCTCCTCGCCGTCCGTGGATTCGATCAACACCCGCACTTTGGCCGCCGTGGCCGACTCGCTGTCCAACACCCGGACCTTGAAATCGGTCAGCCGAACCCGCTGCAGAGAAGGATAGAATCGCTCGAGGGCTTTCCGAACGCTGCGGTCCAATGCATGGACCGGTCCATCCCCCTCCGCCGCCGTAATCTCCTCGCTCCCGTTCACACTGATCTTAACAATCGCAGAAGCCACCCACGGCGCAGCCGCCGGCCGTTCATCCAGAATCTTGTAGTGCTCCAGCTTGAACCGCGGCTGGTAAATCCCCAATACCTTCCGAATCAGAAGCTCGAAACTGCCGTCCGCACCCTCGAATTGATAGCCCTCCTGTTCCAATTCCTTCAACCGCTTGACCAATGCGTCCAACGCCGGATCCCCCTTTTGAATGTGGGGCGCAATCTTCTGAACCCGCTCGAGAACCGCACTCCGCCCCGCCACCTCGCTCACGAGAAAACGCCGGGCGTTGCCGACCGATTCCGGAGGCACATGCTCGAACGAACGCTGACATTTTCGAACGCCGTCCATATGCATGCCCCCCTTGTGGGCAAAAGCACGCCGGCCCACATACGGCATATCCTCCGGCAGCGCGATGTTCGCGATCTCCGCCACCCGACGAACGATGGCAGTCAGTGTTTTAAGCGATTCGGGAGGAATGCACGATTTGCCCGCCTTGAGCTGAAGGTTGGCCATCACGACGGCCAGATTCGCATTGCCGCACCGCTCTCCAAACCCCGCCAAAGTTCCTTGGACATGGGTCGCACCCTGCTGAACCGCCACAATCGAATTGGCCACCGCCAAACCGGAATCGTTGTGGGCATGAATGCCCACCCTTGCCCGCCCCCCCACTCGGGCCAACGCCTCCCGAGTCGCCGCCGCCACTTCGTCCGGAAACCGACCGCCGTTCGTGTCGCAAAGACACACTGTATCCGCACCCGCATCCACAGCGGCCACAAGCGTCTCCAGCGCGTACGCCGCATCCGCACGCCATCCATCAAAATAATGCTCCGCGTCAAAAATCACGCGCCGACCAGCAGCCACGGCGGCCGCCACCGTGTCGCGAATCATCGCGAGATTCTCTTCCCGAGTCGTCTTGAGAACCTCCGTCACATGCAACGACCAGGACTTGCCGAAAATCACCACGGTCGGTGTCCCAGCCCCCAGAAGCGCCCGAACTTGGGCGTCCTCCTCCACGGCGATCTGAGGCCGACGGGTTGCCCCAAATGCGGCCAATTGCGCAACCCGCGGAGGGGAACGGCGAACCGCTTCAAAAAACTCGATGTCCTTCGGATTGGACCCGGGATTGCCCGCCTCAATGAGAGAAATTCCTAAACGATCCAACGTCTCCACAATCGCCAGCTTGTCCCGTACCGAAAAGGAAATCCCCTCCGCCTGGGCTCCGTCCCGCAGGGTCGTGTCCAATATCTCGATGGTCGTGGTGGGCGTCGCGTTCATGGCTTCCTCCCCCGCCGGCAATACCAACGGGATAAAAAAACCACCGCCCGGGCGGTGGAATGGCCTCTCAAACAATTAGCATAAAATAAACCCTCATCCCACGTCAACGCTTGGATCACAACCGCACCATGCGAAGAACTCGCTTCGGCACGGTCCATTTGGCCCATTCCTTGCGAAAACGCCGCCTCGCTCGGGCCGCACGCCGTTTCCAAAATCGAATGGACGCTTCGGCCGCCGGTCCCATATCCCTCATCCGTCCCACTGCGGTGACGGCATCCTGATGTTCGCCCAGTAGATCCTGAAACCTCGCCAAATCCTTTCGAAGATCGCGAAAGGATTTGTCCAACAACGGCTCAAAAAATTCCAATCCATACCGAAGCCGTTTGAGCGCAATACGAACCCGATGATACCGATCAGGCGGAGAATCGCGACTGAGTCTCTTGGCACACCGAAACACCTTTCGAAACTGCTCCTTCAATCGGTGGAACGCTTCTTGCCCCACGGGACGATCGGCCGCAGACCCGTCCGCCACCGGCCAACAGCCTTTGGCTTCCCAACATTTCACCCGCTTCAAAAAAAACTGAAACCGACGGGAGAAAAGAGCCAGACACGCTTCCCTTCGCGCCCTTTCGCCTCGCTCCCGAACTATTTTTTCCAACTTCTCCCACCCCCTTTCCCGCTCTCCCCGTTCCTTCAAGTCGCTCCACGAGCCGAGCAAAACGTCCCAATCCCGCGCATGCCCCGTAACATGCCCAATCCATTGGAGATCGGCCTTGAGATCGAGGACCAGGGCTTCCGGCAAAGCCTCTTGCCACCACCCCAAGGCGCTTCGCAGCCGTCGGACCGACACCCGCAGGGCATGCAGGCGTTCCGGATCCAACCCCAACTGGGCCGCCGGAGTATGCCAGAGAAGCAAAGCCATCAAACGACCCATAACCCGCTGGGCGGCCCGTCCATAGGTGTCCCTTTCCTGAATCCGCCATGCGCGCTTCTCCGCGAACTGCGGAACTTTCTCGCCGAGAAGCGCCAGCCCTCCCTCGAACTTGGACCGTTCAGAAGGGGAAAATCCGTCTTGAGACCGAAAAATACGAGCAAACTTCCCGAATCTTTTTTGGCTCCCCGTTATCCGCTCAACCTCAAACCGCAAACCCGCACAACTCCGGCCGCCAGCCGCGACCCATCGGACTCGATCCGCACTGGCCAGCCACTCGTCGCCCTCCACGGTTCGAACCCGCCAAATTCGCCGAATCTGTTCCACCCGAAACAGGAGATGAAGTCGCCGGCGGCCTAAGAGGGGACGGACCCGTTCCGCAACCTGGGAATCGGGAAACGCGAGCGGAAACCGCAAGGCAATACCCCGTACCCGCTCCGTCCACTCAGTGCGGGTCGCAAGGCCCTTCCGAATCGGGTTCAGCGCTTTAAGAGTCACCTCCATCGTGCGGCCGGTCCGGCGCAGGCGGCAGGCAACACCGGCTCGCATCAAACGACGATCGGAGGTATCCACATAAAAATCCTCGACACGGCGAAGGGTCGGCCTGGAAAGGAACACGGCCTCTTCGCGGAGCAAGCCGGGAACGCGCTCCAGATCCTCAACAGAGGCAACGGCAAAAACCGCTTCCACCTCCTGAACAGAAGAACTCACGCTTCCTCCTTCTCCGCACCGCCACGGCCGCGAATGAGCCGAAGGCTTCCAGGAGGAAAGAGAGCGCACAGACGGCTGCGCCCCCTGCGGCAAGTCCGATCAGTTTCAATCCAGCAGACCCCGGCGCGTTTGAGAGAAATTTTCAACCTCCCGTCCGAGGTGAGCAATGCGGCCGCCAAACAACCCAAATCGGGTTCATGTCCCACCAGCATCAGCGCCTCTTCTTTGCGAGTGCGAAGCCATCGAAGAAGTTCGGAGGTTGAAGTTCCAGGCCGAAGTTCACCGCACGACATGACGGCAGGATCGCTATTTAAAACCCGCCCCGCGATTTCTGCGGTTTCTTGGGCCCTTCGGAGCGGGCTCGAAAAAATCGTAATACCCGAAACACCCAACGCACGAAGACCCTCAAGCGCCTTTCGGGTTTTTCTCCCTCCCTCCTTCGTCAACGCTCGATCGTCATCCGAACACCCATTACGGAGTTCTTCGGCGATTCCATGGCGAAGCAAGTAAAGTTTCATCACGCTCCACCTCCCCATTCCGGTAGGTTATCCCCTTTTTTCGTTTTCAACAATCACGGAAAAGTGGAGATGGAAATCCTGGCCGGGAGGCAAAAGGAGAATCAAGGGAAGGGAGATGATCGGATGAGAGTCAAGGGAGATCGTCTGCCCCCAAGAAAGCTGAGAAACGGACGTTGTTCAAGAATACGTTCGAACTTCAGTTCCTGTGGATTTCGTTTCGATTTTCACCTCCGGAGAGTGTCAGGCCGATGTCGAAAGCCGCTGATAACCCCCGTTTCCCGATAGCGCCCGGCACAGCGTGGCGGAACTTCGTAACCGAAACCTCCCATTCGCGGCAGTTCCGGCAGCCTTTCGCTGAACTCTCATCCTGAAGAAAAACACCCACAGACGAACTGTGCCCTCGACCCGCCCGGTTCATTCAAGGCTCTTCGAGACCCGTTATCGGATAAGCAGCAGGGTCCCCCGTCTCATAACATCCACAAACCGGACCGTTCCAGGATCGCCGCTCTGCCAACCAATCCCGCCCGGGACACGCGCGATTCCTTCGAAACGGGCAAAGGGCGTGAGCTGGACCCACTCGGCCGCAGCCGGGGGGAATTGACCCGTTAGAAAACTCTCTTGAACTTCGATCGGAACATTGCGCCATAGGGCGATCCGTCCCCCTCCTCCACCCCCACCGTGGGTCGTTCCCGCATCGCCTCCGGCCGCAGAGAGAAGCCCACTTGCCGCAACCCGAATATCACGGGCGACGAGAAGAATTCCGCCACCAGCCCCCCCGCCCATGTTGCCACCATGACGGGCGCCATCGGCATTGAAATGGCCGTCCACTTGAATCAAACCTGTCGCTTCAATCCAAATAACCCCCCCTCCATTCCCACCGGTGTTCCCACCGCCGCTCCCCGGCCAATAGGGGGCCAGTATGATTCCATTGGTCGGACCTCCTGCTCCGCCGGCGCTGTGATTTCCCCCCTTTCCTCCATACCCACCGCCGCTTCCCCGTCCCGAGCCGCCAATCACCCCTTTCCCCGGTCCGGCGTTGATCTGAAATCCCCGGCCCACCGCAAAAAATCCGCCGCCTGGATGAATCCTCGCGGAATTTACCTTGAATTTTGGCGAACCCCCATTCGTTTGATGAGAATAAGGAATAATCCATCCGTTCGTTTCCACAACAAGATCCCCTTGGACCTCAACAATCGCACCCGCCGCCCCATAAGGGGTATTGGTCTGGGCAGAATAGACCTCCAAACGCCCGCCGGGGAGCACCCGCAAATCACCGCCGATATCGAGCTGCGGAGCTAGGCTTCCATTGATAGCGCCAACCCCAAGCAAACTGTTGGTCAAAATCGTCAAATCATTTTGCACCACGAGGCGGAAACCGTCTTCCGCCAAAAGAAAGGAATTATTGCTGACCACCAAGGCAGAAACCGTCCAGGTGGTAAAACCCTGGGCAAAAAGATGAAGGTCGCGAAACTGGTCGGCGCCCAGGACCGTTGAAAGAAGGCCGGTATTGGAAAGCCACAGCGTTCCATCACGAGCCACAAACTGCCACGTATTGGAAACAACTCCCTCAAACATGCCGTTGCCCCGTCGAGCCTGAAAACGGGGAGAAACCAAATTGTCATAACTCTGGACATGGAGGGCGATCCGCCCACCGCCTCCGCCTCCACCAAGAGTGCCGGAACCATCGCCGCCGTTGACCATGAAGAGTGGCGAAATGCCCGACAAGGTCTCACATTTCAACAAAATCGCGCCGCCGGCTCCGCCGCCCATATTGCCCCCCAGAAGGCCATTGGCGTTGAGAATACCTGAAATGTCCGCGTGAACAGCGTGGAGGGCGATCACGCCCCCGCCGAACGCGTAGAGCGATCCCCCTCCGCTTCCCGGCAGCATGGGCTGACTTAATGATCCGTTGGTTGGACCTCCCAAAACATACGTGTCTGTCCATCCCCCCCATCCCCCATGACCGCCGCCGGACCCACGGCTCCCTCCACTGACCCCCGCGCCCGATCCAGATAAGCCCGCATACCCACAGCCTTGGGCGTAAAAGGATCCCCCCGCGCTGATCGTCAAATTGGTGGCGAAAAAACAGACCGATCCGCCGTTCGTCCAATGAGAATAAGGGACAACACGGGAGTTCGCCGCAATATGCATTTCATTGCTGATCCGAACCTCCGCGCCGAAACCATCCAATAACTCCGACGCGAGCCCGCTGAACACCGAAAACAGGCCGGCATTGGTGATCACCAGCCGATCCCCGACCACCAACCGGAAAGGCGAATCTCCCATGATCTCGCCAATCCCCGCTTGAGCATTTGTGCCGATTCGCCAATCCCCCCAAACGGTCATCTGTAAACCCGGCGTGGCAAACAAAAGACGGTTATGCTCGATCGTCAGCGATTCCACAGCCCAATTGGTTACATCGCGAAAATAGAGGGCCACTCGATCAAACCGATTCGAGGGAGGAACAGAGGTCACATAATCGCCGTTGGGAAGGGAAAGCGTGCCCCACCCGCTTGCGCGAAACCATCCCCGGTTTGCAGGATCACCGTCCCCCCAACCGACGCCCGGAGCCGTGGAAAAACGGATCGCGCAGTTCCCATCCAAATCCTGGTAGTCCACCGCGATCCGTCCTCCCCCGCCACCACCGGCATTCGCGCCGCCGTTCCCACCGTTCGCCGACAACAACCCATTGGTGGTCCCCGCCAAAATCCCACACCGAAGAAAGATCGCCCCGCCGGAGCCGCCTCCTCCATAACTGTTCGACGCATTCGCGCCGCGTACCGTCACCACGCCTCGCACGTCCGCCGTTCCCGACGCTTCAATCCATATCACGCCGCCGCCGGCTCCGCCTGAACTCCCGTCAGCGCCTCCGCTCCCCGGAGTCATCGGTTGGTGGACCGAACCATTCGTTCCCCCGCCGGGCCCTTGATCGCCCCAGCCTCCCTTTCCCCCATGCCCACCCCCTCCCCAGCGACCCGTGACCGACCCAGCGCCAGGACCTTGGGCCCTCAGATACCCTTTCCCATCTGCGCCCACACGGCCCCCGGAAATAAGCATAAAATTGGTGCAGACAATCCACACCCGATTGCTCATGTCATTGGTCCAAAAAGGACCGGCAACCGTCACGATCGCATTAGACTGGATGGTGACATTGTCGGCGATAAGCCGCGTCGTCCAGTTGGTGAAAATAAGCGTTCCCCCGCTGATCACAAAAGAAGCGAGCAGCGGAGTCTCGCTTGATAGCAGGACCTCCGACGCCGGGCCGATGGACACATCGTCACCCGCCGAAGGCAATACATTAGCGCCCCCCGCGTTGGTCCAATTGATGGCGTTTTCCCAAGTTCCTGTCCCACCTCGCCAAAATAAGGCATCAGCCCGAACCGTCAATGTCACCCCCAGCCACAACCCAAGCCCCCCCCCAACGCTTAAGCAGGATGGTCGCTTCATCACACGCCTCTTCGTTTAATGCGGCATTAGCGCAAGCCCTTCCGGTTGTCAAACAAACGTTTTCGATCTCTCGAGCCCGGCCGACAGACCCAAAAATCCGAATTCTAAACGGCCACCGAAAGGAACCGGCCGTGCAAATTCCCTCCTTCGGACCGCAAAACAACCGATTATCGCAGCACAATCACGTCCACCGGCAAGGGCACCGTGCAGGCAATCTCCACGGTATTCCCGTTTCGCCTCCACCTCAAGGGACCGGCCAATGCGCCGAACACTTCCGAAACTTTCCTGTCGGTCTCAACGCGCAAAACGGCCTCCGCCCCATGCCGCTCACTGAAATCGCTCAAGCACACCGCCAGTCCCGCAGCATGCTCCACCAAAATCGCCTCCGTCAATGGTTCCGAAAACCAAACCCGACCCCTTCCCGCACCCGCCGCCGCCGGCTTCTCGATCAACGCACGCCGTGCCGCTTGATAGCCCGTCGGTTTCCGATTCGAGTCGAGCGGTGCGTTTTGCCGATAGAGATGTCCCAACATCACCCCAAACAGAATCGCCCGACCCCGCCCTAGCTCGCGCAGCACAACGCCCGCGCCCCCATCGCGGAATCGGCCCAGCACCGCCACCCCTTCAAGAGGATCCAACACCACCTTCGGCCCCACCACAGGAACAGTAAGAGACGGCGTCCAAGGAGTATCCTCGAGCCGTAGTTCATCGATCGGCTCATGCCCCGAGATTTCCGCAGGAGCGAAACTCCCTTGCGAAAGTCCCGTAATCCGCTGCCGCGCCCCAAATAAATGCGCCGCCTCTTCCAACGGATCATCAAACTCATCATAAAGTCCTGTCCCCGCTTCCGCGATCAAAACGCCGCCATTCTCAACCCAATCGCCCAACGCCCGCAGACCCGCTCGTCTCATGTTAAGCCCTTGGACAAATACAACCCGATACGGCGCCAACCCTTCCGCAGTCAGGTCCTCTTCGATGATCACATCCGCCGGCAGATGGGAATGCATCAGCGCAAGATAAAGCAGCAAACGGTTGAAATGCGCCCCCGCCCAGGATCCCCTCCAGAATTCCTGCGTTTGATTGTATAAGACCGCAATGCGAGCCGGCTCCCGCCGACCCTCGGCCAGGATCCGATCGGCCGGACTGATCGCCCGGGCAACCCGCCCGATCTGGGGATAAACCGCCGGAATGTGGCTCCAAGTGTCCACCGCCCCCCGGGTGTATTCGGGCCCCCAATCGTAAAAGTAAAGCAGCGTATGGCCCCGCGCCGCGAGCATCATGGCCTTGCGGTCTACCGATCCCGTCCGCCCCACAATGAAAAACCCCTTCGGCAACCCCCGCTTCCGTGCCGCGCATTCGACAAGGGCACCATAATAACCGACCGTCTGCACGCCGGCCATTCCTTCCCCACCCAGCCAGTCCTCCCCCCACGCCAACCCAACGCCCTCGCCCCGCGCCAGCGCAAACCAGTCGGATCCAAACATTTTTCCCGCATGCATGAAGGACCCCGGCGTGTAATTGCACCAGGTAACCGCATTCGGAAAAACCCTCCGGATCGCACGACTGTAGCGGGCATAATAGTGGTCGCTCAGTGCCCAATGAAAGAGCCGGCTGAAATAGAACGCGCGCCGCTGAAGACGGCCGGCATCCGGCGGCAGCTCATCTAAACAGGGGACCTCACTCCAGTCGGATACCCCAAACAGTTCGAGCCCAACCCCCCGTTCGGCCGCCCGTTCGCGAAGAAACGCTTCAAACGCCGCCCGCACATCGGATAGACCATTCACAAACGGCGCGGAGGAAACCGGCCCAATTTCATCGCCCATCTTGACATACTCAACCCGTTCGGGAACCGGCAGGGGCACCTCTTCCGCCTCCTCGGCACCCGCCTCCAATACCCTTCCGCTGGAGGCGGCCCGTCGTGCCAACGACTGCCTCAGAGCCGTTTCAACTGTCCGCTCAAAAGTAGGATCAAGCGGATCATGGGTCCCCGACGCATGACCAGGCGACTGGTAATAAGCAAATCCGCCCGGATGCAGCCCATACCGTTCGGCCCATTCTCCCGCCACCGGCACCAGCCAGTTGAAACCCAGCCGACGCAGTTGGGGAATCAACTCGTCCCAGACCGCCGGCGATGCGCCACACCCCGTCATGAACTTGATCCGAGAAGGCAGAACCGCTGCCTCGTCAAACCCCGCCTCCCGAATCGCCTCATAAACCGGTGCCAGCATTTCCGATTCATTGCGAAAGAACCGAACATAATCCGCCGCCCGAACCCCCCAAACCGCCGACACCGCATTCGAGCCCGACTCGACGCGATACGTCCGATGATCGGTCGGCAGGGAATAAACCGTCCGCCCACCCCAAACAGGACACCGAATCGCGCGAAGAATCGCATGAGCGTCGGGCCGCCACGCCCATTCGACTTCAACCGTTCCGCCTACCACTCGCCGCCCGGATACGGCATCCGTCACGGTCAGCAGATCGGTACAGTAGGGGCCTGTGCTGGTCATCGCCTCCGTGGCATCCGTCCAACCCGACCACGTCCCGACGGGAATCTCCATCTTCCCCTCCTCACTCCGAATCTCCCCGACCGCCCCATAATGCAGCCGCCGAGGAAAATCCGGGCGGTAGTGATACCACTGATAACGGATGAAACTCTTGAAACGTACGAACTTCGTTCTTTCATCTCCCCCCACATACCGGTAACGCAGGTAATGACGGGTCAGAGTATTGGCCTCCCGCTCGATGTGGCGAGAGGGCCGAAACGTGCGGCTCCGGGTGAGGAACAACGCTTCAACAAGGGGTTTCGAGCCTTCCATAACCTCCACCGCAAACCGGGTCGCCCCCGCTTTCATGGGAATTTCTTTAAATTCCCATACGACGGAAGGACCCGTGAACGGCAGTTCGCGTTCGGCTTCAGTCTCGAACCGAACCGGCTGTTGTTCCTCGATCCTGCTGCCGGGAATGGATTCCCACTCGAGGTTCCCAAATTCGAACGTTCCCTCATTGACGCCTGAAAGCACCACGCGAAAAGGGTGGCGGGAACCGCGCAACGCCGCATACGAAATCCAAACGCGCCAGGTGTCCTCCTCCGGTACAGCCACCCAGGAAAAAATGGGCGGGGGCTCCGGAACGGCGGGAACCGCGCCAAGCCGTTGAGGATACGCCTGCCCCTGCATGATGTTGCCGTATTCGTTCTGCCCGGCCATCGGGGCGGTCCTCCACCCATATGTGCGGCCGCTCTCCCTGCGCCGCGGATCGGCCGGTTCCACGCCTTCCCATTGGCTCATCAACGTCAGGTGGCTCGACCGAAGACGGTCATAGTCGGTCGTTCCCTTCTTCAGGTCCCGGGCCAGGTCCGCGAGCAGAGCATCGTCCTTGCCGCCGAGCAGTTCATCAAAAGCGTTCACCTGGCCGGCAAACAGAACGCATAACAGAAACCATTCAAGGAAGCGGAAGCGCATAGACAAACCCTTCGTCATCCGCCGTCAACACCAGCGTCCCCCGTTCCACCGTCAGAGGATCGCCCGTCTGCCACTCGGCCGGCGCCTCACGGGCGATCAAAAGACCATCGCGAAGCAAGGCGCCGAAGTGCATCTCCCGCAAAGGAGCCGTCTCGGGCAGTCGGAGTAAAACAAGCCGCCCCCGGCGTCCGGTCCAAACCGCAAGGGAGTCGGATACCACAGCAAATCCCGCGGCGGGTTCGCCGGCCCGCCATTCTGCAGTCCATGAACCCGTCGCGACCTCCAGCCGACCTACCCAACCCGAGCGGTCAGCCGCAAGCAAGGATCCCCCCACGCCGTATAGTCCTCCCGCCAGCAGGGTGTCCGGCGCCTGGACCCGCCAACGCCGCTCTCCCTCGCGCGCACCGAAAGCCATCAGCACCCCTTCCCGCGAGGTCCCGATCAGCAAATCCCCATCAAGAAACAAAGGACCGATCCACCGTGCGGACTCCAACGCGCGCCAAACCTCGTGCCCATCGCTTTCTCGCCAGCAGACCATTTCGCCGGCTTCATTCCCCGCCCACACCCACCCATCGCGGACCGTCGGCCCTGCCGTCCATTCCCCCGCCCCCCGCGCGCTCCAAACGGTTTCGTTTCTCTTTCCGCCAATGGCCTTGAGCGTCTCGCCCTCGGCCACAAACACCTGATCCTCCCTCCCCCTCGCTACGCTCCATGGCCACAACCCCGATGCGGCGGAACCCCGGCTCCCAACCCCCGTTTCGATATGAATGCGCTCATAGCTCGGCTGATATTGGAAAAGGAGAGCGCCGCCATCCGCTTCCACGCGAAACCCATACCGCGGTCTGTACCGTTCCGGCTTCGGCCGTTCCCAACGACGAACTCCTTCCACTACGCTCCAGCATTCAAGTGCACCGTTTTGGTCCAAATAAATTCGGTCCTCTCGCCACCCGAGCAAATCGCCCCCCGCCGGATTGAGCGCCATAAATAAAATGCGTTCATCCCCCCACTGAATGGCAGCACGTAACATCCGTTCCAGGTACCCGAATAGAGATTCACGATGCGCCCGCGCCGCCACCCTCCGGACGGCTCCCCGCCCGTCGCGCATCTCGAGCGCTAACCGATACCCCTCCGGCAGCCGAGCCCCCCGTAGGGTCAAGTCCTGTTCGGCTTGACCCCGAACCGGCTGGAATCCTTGTCGCAGGGCCGCCGCAACAAAAAGCGCCCGCATTCCTTCCCGCTCAGCAGGCGTCAAGGACATCCCTTCGAGGTTCTCCGCCTCCCCCATCCGAAGGGAAACCGGGCAACCAACGGTTCCGGAAAGGAGGCGATTCGACCACGCACGCCCAAAATCAGCCGCCAGTTCGATCCCCGCATTTCGGTCAATCTGCCGATCGCCCGGTGGAATGTTTTCCGGATAGATACCCTGGGTATCATACTGCCGGGCCGGCCGACGGACTGCTACCGCAGGATCACCCGCTGCATTAAAACCAAAGGCCAGCCAATCCGTCCGCGCGCCAAAATGGACCGCCACCAGCGCAATCTTTTCTTGCGGTTTTCCTTCCGGCAGCGGATCGTCCCACAAAGCCCGAGGAAGGGATTTTTCTTCTCGCGCCGCAAAGCCGGAACGGCCATCAAGTCGACTGATAAAGGCCGCTGCGCCCGCCCGCAGATCGCGCTGGGCAACCTCTGCCCCCACGGAGAAAAGAGATACGCGAAATGCGGCAGGTTCCTCGGCACCTTGCACCCCGAGAAAGCCGAAAAAAGGCGCCAGAAGAACAAAACGTCTCAATCGGTTCATCCTTCGATCCGGCGAGGGGGCTTACTCGGTGAAAGATCGTCTGGATCGTTTACCGCCGCGCCCACAGGCGCCGGCACGGGGCCATTCAAAAGCGGATCGTTCGTCTCCCGCATCCAGCGTTCGAGACGCCCGCGCAGCTCGGACAAAATCGCCGCGCAGGCCGGATCAGCCGCCCGGTTCCGCATCTCATGCGGATCCAGCGCAAGGTCGTAAAGCGATTCCTCCTCGTGCGTCATCTCCCCCCAACCGTGCTCCAGCATCCAGGTTTTCGAAGGGCTGTCGTCGCAGTTGCAAAGGACGGGACGCCTTCGGCCGCCGAACCGGCGGATGTACTTCCACCGTTTGGTCCGCACGGCGCGCATGGGCTCGTAGGCCGCGTGATAGGTGACCTCCGCGTACAGCGCCTCCCGGATTTCCGAGACCTTCTTTTTCAACAGCGGAACCAAGGAACGCCCCTGCACCCAGGGCGGAATTTCCAACCCCAACAGTTCGCAAAGCGTCGGATAGAGATCCACGTGTGAAACCAGGGCATCCTCGATCCGCCCTCGTTCAAAACAATCGCTCCATTCCCCTTCCCGAGGGCCGCGCATCAAAAGCAGAACGCCAATTCCGTGATCCGTCAAATTGCACTTCATGCGCGGAAACGCAATGCCGTGGTCGGTCGTCGCAACAACCAGCGTATGCCGGTCCAACCCGTGTCGGGCCAGGGCCGCCAACACAACACCCACACGCCGATCCAGTTCGCGAGCCGCTGTTTTGAAAGCGGCCATGTCCTTCCGAATTTCGGAAACATCCGGCAGAGGGAGGGGCGGCTGGCTGTACCCCTCCATCAGATCGGAAGCCGGTGCCGGGAAGGGCCGATGGGTCAGTCCAAACCCGACGGAAAGAAAGAAGGGCCCCCGCGGGTTGGACCCGAGAAAGGCCGCCGCATCTTCCTCGGGATTTGGACTTTTGAATGTCTGCACATACCCGAGTCGCGCGCCGGCATCGGGCCCGTGCCCCTCATGCTGCACACCGCAAAGAACCGTGAGAATGCCGTTTCGTTTCAGAAACGCCGCCAGATGTTGGACAGGATCCGCCAACGAAAAACCGCGGTGTGCCAATCCGATCATTCCGCACGAATGAGGGGATTGGCCCGTCAAAAGCGCAGCCCGACTCGGGGAACACGTAGGACCGGCGCAAAACGCCTGCCGAAAAAGAACGCCTTCCTCCGCCAGAAATTGAAGATGCGGCGTCGGAACGGCATGCCCATAAGGCTGAATATACCGCCCCGTATCGTGAGAATGAAGGTAAAGAATGTTCATCGTGTTTTGCTTTTCCGGCGCCGTCCACCCTGCGAGTCGGACATCCACTGACCATAAGGAATCGGGATTTCAAACGAAGAAGCCGGAAGTCCGGTGCTTCCATAAAGATTACAGGCCGGATTGTCCGCCCAGGCATAACGAATCCATTTCGGTTCCGCAATTCGCGGCGCGCGCAACACGATGCAATCCGCCCCTTGAATGTGCGCCTTGGCCCAGACAAAGACCCGATCGGATCCTGCAAGGGCGAATCCCACAACCGGTCGGTCCTCGGGGGTCCGCAGCCGGCGCCCGACCGGGCTGAACCGAACCACTACCCCTTCGTCGCTTTTCCAGGCTGAAACGGGAAGCGGACTGGATCCCACGAATTCCGGCTTTCCGTAGTCCAGGGCAAGCGCGCACGCGGCAAGGCGGCGGCCCACGTCCTGTTTGTTCTTCGGATGGATATCGCCCGCTTCCCCAATGTCGAGCGCTACCGCCATCCCCGTGCGAGGCACCCGCTCGAGCGTCAGCCGCTGCGCCTCCCGTAATTCGGCCCAATGACTCTCAACCGGAGTTTTCGGCCGGCTTTGGAAATTGGCCAACTGGACGAAGTAAAAGGGAAGCTCCTCCTGCCCGAATTGGCTCCGCCAATCCCGAATGAGCGCCGGAAACAGCGTCCGATACTCGTCCGCCCGTGCGACATTTGATTCGCCTTGATACCAGAGAAAGCCGCGAAGAGCATAAGGGACATGCGGCGCAATCATGCCGTTATAAAGAACTGTCGGGGTGTTGGGAACGCCTTCGCCATACGTCGCAACCGGCGGAGCCGTCGGCGTCTTCCCGAAATTGCGTTCGATCCGAAACCGCCATTTCCCATCCAATCGGATCCGCTCGGAAGACGGCGCGCCAATCGGAGCAATCCACATCTGGTCGGCAGGCCCAATCATCCCCCCTTGATAGATTTCGCTGAAGACGCGAACCGCGACAACGGATCGGCCTGGCCGGACCTCGTCGCCCGACACCGTATACATCCGCGGCGTCTTCCACGCGTTCGGATCGTCCTCCATCCCATACGTACCCAAAAAACGGCCGTTGAAATATGTGTAATCCCGCTTGTCGCATGCGCCGATGTGAAGTTCCAGGTCCCGGCCGGCCCAGGCGGCGGGAATTTCAATTTCCCGCCGAAACCAAAAGACCCCGCTGAAATCATAACCGGCGGCCTGCCATCCCGTGGGCAACTCCATCACCGGCCAGTCCGTGTCCGAAAAATCCGGCCTCTGCCATCCCTCACGCTCGCCTTCATTCCCAGGATCTTTGGGAATGGACTGTTCCCACGCTTTGACCGCCTCCTCGATCTCTCGACGCTTCCGTTCACCCTCAGGGCCAAGGAACCGATCAAGATTCTCAACATAGACGCGCAACGACGGTTCCCTCTGCAACCCCACCCGACTGACCCAGGCTTCGGCCACCGTCCCGCCCCAAGAACTGTGAATCAGACCGACCGGAACTCCGAGTCGCCGGTGAATCTCCCGCCCGAAAAAGTATGCCGCGGCAGAAAATTGACCGACCGTATCCGGACTGCACACCTTCCAAACCCCCTCGACTTCCTCCCGAGGCTTCACTGTGGCAACGCGCGCCGTGTTAAACATGCGGATTCCAGGAAAACGGCTCTTCGCAATCTCCTGCTCGGCATAAAGACAGGACTGGACGACCATTCCCATGTTGGACTGACCCGAACAAAGCCAGACCTCGCCGATAAGGATGTCCCTCACCACCTGTTCCGCTGCACCGCAACGCGCCCGCAATTCGAAGGGACCACCCGCCCGCTGGGGCGGTAACACCACCCGCCATCGGCCCGACGCGTCCGCCTTCGTCCGCGCCTTGCTCCGCCCCAAGGTCACTTCGACCGTTCCCCCCGGTTTTGCCCACCCCCAGATCGGAAGGGGTTTCTCGCGCTGCAGTACCCCATGATCCTTGAATAAACTCGCCAGTTTCATCGTTCCTTTTCTCCAGAGGTTAGAAGGATAACCGCACGGCCCCGCCTAAAAAAACGGTGTCCGTATCAAAATCCTTATCTTCTTCCTTCAAGTCCGCCCATTCATTGAAACGATATTGGGCGGCAATTTCCAAATGAACATGGGGGAACAGTTCCCAATTCACACCCCCTTTCAAAACATAAAAGGGCTGGTCGGCAAAGGAAGAGTCGGCATACGCAATTCCGATGCCGCCCCCCACGAAAAATCCCCTTCCGATGAACAACAGCCCATGGGGCGAGTAACTGTTTTCTCCGAAACGATCGGGAAGAATGTCCACCGCGAGTTCTAACCCGAATAGAGCCGGCTGATACTGATAGGAGACGACATAAGCCAGACTGCTGCGATCCCATTCCTTGTTTTCCGGAATATCCTTCAGTGATACCCAGTAGGTTACCCCTCCCCCCACCCGATGCATGGACTCCTCCTTGGACAGTGCCCGGGACAACAAAACCAAAAACAACATGCACACTGCATAAATCAATCGTTTCATTTTAATCCCTTTAGGAACGAACCTTCTGTCGCCATTTCCATAGACGCGCCAGCCCTTCCGACAGCGGTACCTCCGCCTCAAAGCCGAGAACGGCCCGCGCGCGCGCCATGTCGGCGCGCGAATGCTTCACATCCCCCGGCCGCGCTGAAGCAAAGCGGGGAACAACCTCCCGCCCTGCCGCCCGCGCAAGCACCTCGAGAAGCTCCAACAGCGTTACGGAATGCCCGGTCCCAATGTTGAATACCGCTCCTGGCTCCAGATGGGGAGCGCGGAGCGCCAGCAGATTCGCCCGCACGACATCGCCCACGTAAATAAAATCGCGGCTCTGCTCCCCATCCCCGAAAATGATGGGCGTTTCCCCGGCAACCAAAGACTCCACAAATCGGGAAATCACCCCCGAGTACATCGAACGGGGATCCTGCCGGGGTCCATAAACATTAAAGTACCGGAGAGAGGCGGTTTCCAAACCCCCCATTCGTGCATAAGCCCGTAGGTATTGTTCGGCCGCCACCTTGGTCGCTCCATAGGGCGACTCGGGTTCAGGTACCATCGTTTCCCGCTTGGGCAGTTCCGGATTGTTGCCATAGGCAGCCGCTGTGCCCGCCATCACCACGCGATGGACCCCCGCCGCACGAGCGGCCTCGAGAATGTTCAGCGTGCCCACCAGATTGATCTCGTGGCATTCTCTCGGCCGCTCCATGGAAAACGGCACACTGACCATCGCCGCCTCATGTAACACCCCGTCCACATCCTTCATCGCCCGAAGAACCGCCTCCCGATCCCGAACATCGGCCTCAACCCACTCAAAAGCCCCCTGCACCGACGCGAGATTCTCTCGCCGACCCGTGGACAGGTTATCCAAAACCCGCACCTCGTACCCTTTGTCCAAAAGGGCTTCAACAAGGTGAGAACCAATGAAACCCGCTCCACCCGTCACCAATACCCGCCTCATCCTCCTCTCCTCTTCCCCATCCCCAACCGTTCGCCTCCATAACATGACGCGCGGATTGGCTCCCACCACCACCGATTTTTAAGATACCACTCCACCGTCTTGCGCAGCCCACTCTCAAAGGTTTCGCGCGGCTTCCATCCCAGTTCCCCTTCAATGCGGGAAGGATCCATCGCATAACGCCGATCATGGCCGGGACGATCGGGAACAAACGTCACCAGGTCCTCATAGCGACGAACGGTTTGCGGCCCTTTGAAATCGGGATTCTGGCTCACCGGCCGTAACTCGTCCAGCAACGCGCATATCCTCTGCACAACACGCAGGTTCGTCCACTCCGAACGCCCCCCGATGGTGTAAGTCTCGCCCACACGGCCTGCTTCAAGCACCCGCCCAAGCGCCCGCGCATGGTCCTCGACAAACAGCCAGTCCCGCACATTGTCCCCCCGACCGTACAAAGGAAGCGGTTTGCCTTCCAGCGCATTGAGAATCACCAGCGGAATCAGCTTTTCGGGAAACTGGTACGGCCCGTAGTTGTTGGAACAGTTGGTCACCAGAACCGGAAGACCGTATGTAGAATGCCACGCCCGGACCAGATGGTCGCTGGCCGCCTTGCTGGCCGCATAGGGCGAATGGGGGTCGTACCGGCTCGTCTCCGAAAACGCGCCTTCGGAACTCAAAGACCCATACACCTCATCGGTCGAAACATGCAGAAAGCGGAACCGTTCCCGCCGATCGTGCAAAAGGGTTTCCCAATACGCTCGAGCCGCCTCAAGCAACGTATAAGTCCCCACAATGTTGGTTTCGATAAAGGCGGCCGGCCCGTCAATCGAACGGTCGACATGGGATTCAGCAGCCAAATGCAAAACCGCGTCCGGTCGAAAGGAAGCGAAAATCCGACCGACCGCGTCCGAATCCGCAATATCCGCCTTTTCGAACCGATACCGGGGATTTCCCGAAACGGACCGGAGAGACCCCAAATTACCCGCATACGTCAGCTTGTCGAGATTGAGGATGAGGTGCGGCGTTTCGGCAATCAGCCAACGGATCACGGCCGATCCGATAAAGCCAGCTCCACCCGTCACCAATATACGCCGCGGTTCCTCCATGGGACGCCTATCATGCGCCGCCTCAGCGCAGTCGTCAAGCGGATCCGCTTGAAAGAAAGAGACCTCCTCATTGTTGTGTTCCCCCTGATGACTATTTAAACATAACGCGTTTGCCCCCTCATCGCTCCTTACGATTCTTTTTACCTTGGTCCCTTCGCCGAGTTTACGGTAGGATATAAAAAAATCGTTCGCCGTCTCACATGCGTGATCCCGAAACTGAAAATACCTTCCGTTTTCTCGAGGAAGCCCTCACCCTTGGAATTCAGGGAATGGAGCAGGGAGAGGGCGGTCCGTTCGGCGCCGTCATTGTTCAGAACGGCTCGATCATCGCACGAGGCTGGAATCGGGTGCTGGCCACCCACGACCCCACCGCTCACGCGGAAATCGTCGCCCTCCGCCACGCAGCCGAACACCTCGGCCGCGACCGACTCGAGGACTGCATTCTCTACGCGAGTTGCGAACCCTGCCCCATGTGTATGGCCGCTCTCTACTGGGCCCAAATCCGGAAAGTTTTCTTTTCGGCCGACCGTCATGATGCCGCCGCTGCAGGCTTCGCCGACGAATTCCTTTACCAGGAACTCGTCCGACCCCCCGCCGAGCGATACATTCCGTTCATCCATGTCCCCCTCCCCAAAAGCCAAGAACCTTTCCGGCGGTTTCTGACACGTCCCATGCCTCCTCTGTATGGTCCTCAAATTCCCTCCTCCTCGCGATGAGCTTCCCTACACGCCGCCCTCTTTTCGTTCCTCTCATCCGCGGTATTGGCCGCTGGTTGTTGCGCCGGCGCTACGTCGTAGACGTGCAAGGACTCGATGCAATCCGAAACCGAGGCCGCGCCGGCATCCTCTTCCTTCCCAATCATCCGGCGCTCATTGATCCCGTTCTCCTGCTCAGCATTTTGCATCGCGATTTCCAGCCTGCTGTTCTGGCCGACCAAGACCGGCTGCAAGGGCCTTTTCTAAGAACTCTGGCCGAATGGTTCGGCGCGTTGCCGATCCCCGACCCCACCCGGCATGGCGCCGGCATCCGCCCTGAGATCGAGCATGCCCTCCAACAATGCGCCAAATGGTTGACCGCAGGAGGAAATCTCATTTTCTACCCGTCGGGCCGCCTGCAGCGAGGCGCCCGCGAAAACCTCGGGGGGAACAGCGGCGCTTCGATCCTTCTTCAATATTGCCCCCACGCACGCGTCGTGCTCGTCCGAACCCTCGGACTCTGGGGAAGCGTCTTCTCCTGGGGACCGGGCCGACAACCCTCCCTCACCGATGGATTCCGAACCGCCATGCGCTCCGCCCTGACCGGTTTGCTCTTTTTCATTCCCCTCCGCCGAGTGAAAATCACCTTCGAAGAACACACCGCATCCCTTCCGCCTCCCACCGACAAACGAGCGCTGAACCGCTATCTGGAATCCTTCTACAACGCGGAAGTCCAACCCAACACCTATGTCCCCTACTCGCCATTCGAAAGGAGCGGCCCCCGTTCCCTGCCGGAACCCTTCCTCGACCCCTCCCCCGCTTCGGATAGCGATGAGGTTCCTTCGGCCGTGCGCGAGGCCGTTCTCCACAAACTCGAGGAATTAACCGGTACGCCCGCTGCCTCGATGCGGAATGAAATGGATCTGGCACGGGATTTGAACATGGACTCCCTTGCGTTGATGGAGTTCATCGCCTGGGCGGAGGACTTTTTTCATCGCCCGATCGAAAAAGCCGAGGCCATCCACACGGTCGGCGATCTGTTTCTCGCTGCGGCCGGTCTTCTCTCGGATATTCGCTCGGAACCGATCCCCCCCGCACCCCCCCTCTGGTTTCAACCCCGCTGCGTCCAGCCGCCGGGACTGCCCGACGGACGCTCCATTCCCGAGCTCTTCTTCCGGACGGCTTGGCAAAACCGCGAATCTCCAATCGTCGCCGACACGCTCTCCGGAGTAAAAACCTACCGCGACCTGATCCTTGCCGTCTCCCTGCTCGCCCGCCTCTTCCGATCCTGGGAAGAGGAGAAAATCGGAATCCTTCTCCCCGGTTCGGTCGCTGCCTCCGTCACAATCCTGGCCGTCCAGTCTGCCGGCAAAGTACCCGTCATGGCCAACTGGACGGTAGGTCTTGGCCCCATGCTGCATGGGCTTCAAAGGGCAGGCGTACGCCGGATGCTCACGGCGCGCCGTTTCTGGGAACGACTCCAAAGCCAATGGGAGACCACCCCCCTCGGCTTTGAAGATTCCCTCGTTTTTCTTGAAGACATCCGATCCTCCTTCTCCCCACTTGCAAAAGCCATCGCTTGGTTTCAAACGCTCCTTCCCTGGCCCCCGACCCCCCGTTCGTTCGCCCCCACCGCCGTCCTTCTCTTTACCAGCGGTTCGGAAAGCCGTCCCAAAACAGTTCCCCTGACCCACGAAAATATTTTATGGAATCTCCGGGATGTGCTGTCCCGCGTTCGCATGGAACCCTCCGACGTTCTGCTCGGCATGCTTCCGCCCTTCCATTCCTATGGCCTGAGTACGAACGTCGTGCTCCCCCTTTGCGCCGGGTTGCGTTGCGTCTATTTCCCCAATCCCACCGACGGCCGCGCCCTGGCCAAAACAGTCGCCGCCTATGGAGCCACCGTCCTCCTCACCACCCCTACCTTTCTCGCCGGTATTCTCCGAAATGCAGGTCCGGACGACCTCCGTACGCTCCGCTTGACAATCACCGGAGCCGAGAAATGCCCCGATTCGCTCTATGCCGCCTTCCAACGCCGGTGCCCCGCTGCCACGCTCCTGGAAGGTTATGGAATCACAGAATGCTCCCCCATCGTATCGCTCAACGACGAGAAGAATAACCACCCGGGGACAATCGGAAAAGTTCTCCCCAGCCTCGAATGGGCTCGTAAAGACCCGGAATCCGATGCGCCCGCAACGCCGGACCGCCCTGGACTTCTCCTCGTGCGGGGGCCGACCGTCTTCAGCGGTTATCTGGACGCGCCCCAGGCGGAACCGTTCGTCGAGTGGCAAGGAAAACGTTGGTACAACACAGGAGACTTGGTACTGGAAAGACCAGACGGCGTTTTGCAGTTCGCTGGCCGACTCAAACGGTTTGTCAAACTCGGGGGTGAAATGATTTCACTTCCCGCAATCGAAGAAGCGCTTCAATCTGCTTTCGCCCCGCCCGACGGAAACCCGGCACCACTGGCCGTCGAAGCGACGCCGGACGAGTTAAATCCCGCGTTGGTTCTCTTCCTCGAAGGGGACCAGCCAATCACACGGGAACAGGCGAATTCCGCCCTTCGCAAGGCCGGCTTGTCTCCGCTGCATTCGATCGCTTCCGTTATCCACCTCGACGCTCTTCCCCGCCTCGGCTCCGGAAAAGTGGATTACCGCGCCTTGCGCGCTCGACTGGAACAAAGGAAGCCGGTGTGACCGTCCCTCTTCGGCGCGCGCCCTCATCCCCCACCCCCGGAAGTTTCCGCGAACTGCTCCCCCTCGCCGCGCCCCTGATCCTCAGCACGGCCAGCCATGCGCTCATGCAATTCGCCGACCGGATGATGCTTTCCCGCCATGACCTCGTGGAAATTCAAGCCGCGTTGCCCGCCGGTCTCTTGGCATTCACTTTGACCAGTTTCTTTTTCGCCACCACCGGTTTCGTCAACACGTTCGTCGCCCAATACCACGGCGCGAACGACCTTCGAAGCGCGGCAAGAATCACGACTCAGGGAATAATCCTCGCCCTGTCCGTTTGGCCGTTGATAATGGGGCTCATCCTCCCGGGTCGGCTGATTCTGGAATGGAGCGGTCACCCGCCCAATGTTCTCGCGGCCGAAAAGACCTATTTTGAGCCCCTCATGCTCGGCAGCCTGGCGATTCCACTCGGTGCCGCAATCAGCGGCTACTATACCGGCCGTGGATGGACAGGACTCAATATGGCCGCCATGATCGCAGGAAACGTTGTCAATATCGTGCTCGACTACGCCTGGATTTTCGGCCGATGGGGTTTCCCCGAATGGGGAATCCGCGGTGCGGCGTGGGCCACGGTCATCGCGGGCTTCATACCCCCGCTCTTCCTTCTCGCCCATTACTTCTCCCCATCCATGCGTCGAGCCGCATGGACCCTCGCCGAACTGCGATGGGATGGAGCGCTCCTCCGACGGCTGCTCCGCTTTGGCATGCCGGCCGGATTTCACTATTTGCTCGATACGGCGGGCTTCACCCTCTTCGTCCTCATCCTGGGCCGGATGGGCGAAGCTCCTTTGGCGGCCTCGAATATCGCCTTTAGCATCAACCACCTCTCCTTCATGCCCGTGGTCGGACTCGGAATCGCCGCCTCCATTCTGGTCGGTCACTATCAAGGACGGGGCGACAGCGTCACGGCAGAAAAAGCAGCATGGACCACGATGAAGGCCGGTTGGATATACATGGGCGCGATGGCCATTTTATTCCTCGCAATTCCCGGCCCCCTTTTCCGGCTCTTCATTGCCGGCCACAACCCCGAATCGATGGAAAACATCCTGCGATATGCCCGCCCGATGATGGCTATGTGTGCGATCTGGGGATTCCTTGACGCCGTTAACATCATCTTCGCTGGTGCCCTCAAAGGCGCCGGCGATACGGCCTTTGTCATGCTCTGGTCCGTCGTCATGTGTTGGGGTGTGTGGCTCGTGGGCGAATGGGTACTCATCGTTCATCTCGGCGCCGGCGTCGTGGCCGCTTGGATCTGGTTGACGGTCTATATCATCGTGCTCGGATTGGGTTTCATGGTTCGCGTCCGTTCCGGCCGCTGGAAAACCATCCAAGTCATTGAGCGTCCAATCCCTGTTCTCCCCCTGGCCTCTTCAAGCGATGCTCGCCTTCTGGTCGAATAACAGAATTCTTACGGCATACCGGCATTGAGATTTCAAGCTGTAGTTCCGGCACTCCGTGCCGGAAGCCTTGCCTTTCCTCCTGTTGTTCCGGCACTCCGTGCCGGAAGCCCTGCCTTTTCCTCCTGTAGTTCCGGCACTCCGTGCCGGAAGCCTTGCCTTTTCCTCTTGTAGTTCCGGCACTCCGTGCCGGAAGCCCTGCCTTTTTCTCCTGTAGTTCCGGCACTCCGCGCCGGAAATCTTTATCCACTTGCCCTCCTTCCCCTCAAAGCCCACACCATAAAATACAGGGCTGATTTTCGAGCCCCTTCTCAAAATGATTTGACAACCTCATCTCTTTCCGCGCATGATGACTTGATAACGCCCATTTCAAACAGGCGGGAGAATCGAACGGCATGAATATTCAAATTGCCGTCCTGTGCGATGCCGCAACCGATTATCAGGGGAAACTCAACCTCCTCGGCGCCTTCGATACTATCTTCACCCGAAAACTCCCTGCCATCCACCCGAGTTGCGCCATCGTCCTGCGGGTCGTCTTTGCCCGCGTGGAAACCGGAAAACACCGAGTCCGGATCGCCTTCGTGGACGAAGACGGCAAACACATCCTCCAACCTTTGGAACTCCCCTTCGAAGTCACCATGCCGCCCAATGCCATCTCCGTTAGCCGCAATTTTATCGTCAACCTCCAACAAACGCGCTTCGAACGAGCCGGCAGCTACTCCGTGGACGTCGCGTTCGACGGCCGCCACGAGGTCTCCATCCCGCTCAACGTCCTGGTCGTGAGCCCGCCGAACAACGCCTCCGCTGCCCCCGAAGATGTCCTTCCCCCTCCCTGAATGTCAACCTCTCAACCCAAAGGAGAATGCCATGCCCAGATCCGTCACCCTATTCACCGGCCAGTTCGCCGATATCCCCCTCGAAACACTCTGCAAAAAAGCCAAAGCCTGGGGCTATGACGGCCTCGAACTCGCCTGCTGGGGCGATCATGTCGACGTCGCCCGCGCCGCCCGCGACCCCGCCTACGCGAAGACCCGCAAAACGATGTTGGCCGATCACGGCTTGAAACTGTTTGCCATTAGCAACCACCTCGCCGGTCAGCTGGTCTGCGATCCGAACGACGATGAGCGTTCGGATGCATTCGCACCCAAAGAATGCGCCGGAAATCCCGAAAAAAAACGGGCTTGGGCCATCCAGGCTATGAAGGATACCGCCCTCGCCGCCAAAAACATCGGCGTCAAAATCGTCAACGGCTTCACAGGATCCGGCATCTGGCACATGCTCTACAGTTTCCCGCCGGTCAGTGAAGCCCGCATCCAAAAGGGATTCGACGACTTCGCTCGACTCTGGAATCCCATTCTCGATGTCTTCGATCAGTGCGGCGTTCGGTTCGCCCTCGAAGTGCACCCAACCGAAATCGCCTTCGACATCCTCACCGCCAAACGGGCTCTCGCCGCCATCAAGAACCGAAAGTCCTTCGGCTTCAACTTCGATCCCAGCCATCTCCACTGGCAAATGGTGGATCCCGTCAAGTTTCTCAAAACCTTCGCCAACCGCATCTATCACGTGCACATGAAAGATGCCGCTCTCACCCTCGACGGAGAAAGCGGAATCCTCGCCTCCCATCTCAACTTCGGAACGCCAGGCCGCGGCTGGGATTTCCGGAGCCCGGGCCGAGGTCAGATCAAGTTCGAGGAAATCATTCGCACTTTGAACGCCATCGGTTACAACGGCCCCCTCTCCGTAGAATGGGAAGATGCCATGATGGACCGCGAACACGGCGCCGCTGAAGCCTGCGGATTCGTCAAACGCCTCGACTTCCCTAAATCGGATCGGGTCTTCGACGAAGCGTTTGGAAAATAACGCCCGCCTCCAGAGGCCGCCGGCCCTTTTCCTGCCGGCGGCCTCTTTTTTTATTACCCCATGTCGGCTCCCCTTGCACTCGCCTATAAAACAAGCCGAATCTGGCTCAACCAGGGACGCCTGCTGAAACGCGAATCGCGTTTCAAAATGCTGTTCGTCTCTCTGGTCTTCGCCGGAGTCTATTTCGGGGTCCACGCCCTCTTTCTGAACGGCTTTCGTTTCCTGGATACCCTCGGAAGCCTCGGCACGTTCATCCTCCACAGCCTCTTCGCGCTCTTTTTCCTCGGCCTCGGCCTCATGATGCTCCTTTCGGGCCTCGTCACAGCGTTCTCCACCTTCTATGACGCCGACGAAGTCCCCTTCCTCCTCAGCAGCCCCATCCCCGTACGACACATCGCGCTGGCCCGAAGCGCCGAGGCCATTACCCTTTCCTCCTGGGCCTTCTTCTTTATTATCATCCCCTTTCTCCATGCCTTCCAACGCCACCAATCCCTCCCCCCCTGGTTCTGGGCGGCCGCTTTCGCCTTCGCCATCCCCTTCCTGATCCTCACGGCCGGATTGGGCGCCTTCATCGCCCTGCTCGTCGGCCGATGGATGCCCACAGGAAGACGAATCCTCCAAACTGGCCTGTTCCTATCGGCCGCCGCCATCGCGCTGATTTTCCTGGCCTTTTTCCGCCAATACCGCACAGCCCCCTCCGAAGAAGCCTTCCTCCTTGCCCGCCTCGCACCCGGCCTCCGACTGGCCAACCGTCCCTGGCTCCCTTCCTGGTGGCTCTCGGAAGGGCTCATGGCACTCGCACGAGGAATGCCCATGCGAGGATTCATGCTCTGGCTGCTCCTCGCGTCTCACGCCGCCTGGATCCTGCTCGCCCTCGAGGATCTCGGTGGACTTCTGTTCTGGGACGCTTGGCAGCGAATGGCGGTCTCCTCGCAAACGCGCCGAAAATTAATCCTGTTCCTTCGCGCGGAAACCTGGACCGCCCGTATCCTACCCCACGACCTCCGCGCCCTCCTCTTCAAAGACCTCCGAACGTTTCTCCGCGATCCCGCTCAGTGGGGACAAAGCCTGATCTTCTTCGGCCTCCTCGCGCTCTACTTCCTCAACCTGCGTCAGTTCCGTTATCACCTTCTTCCCGACCTGTGGCGCAATCTGATCGCCTTCCTCAACCTCTTCAGCGTCGCCTCCGTTCTCTGCTCCCTCTCCGCCCGCTTCGTCTATCCCCAACTCAGCCTCGAAGGCCATGGATTCTGGATCCTCTGGCTCGCCCCCACAAGCCCGCGCCGAATCCTAATCGCCAAATTCGCCTTCTCCGCTTTCGCCATGAGCCTGATCAGCATTCTCCTCATGGCGGTTTCCTGCGCAATGTTGAATGTCACCCCCGCAATCCGCGCCGTCGCCTTCACGGTCGGCCTCGCAATTCCCATTGCCCTCTCCGCCCTCTCAACCGGCCTCGGCGCCCTCTTCCTCGACTTGCGCGAACGCAACCCCGCCGCCATCGTCTCCGGCTTCGGCGGCACCCTCAACCTCGTCTGCGGCCTCCTCTTCATGCTCGCCGCCATTCTTCCTTTCGCCTCTCTTTTCCACCTCCATCACCTCGGCCGTCTTCCGGATCGCTCCCTTTTCCAATGGCTCGCCTCCGCCCATCTCTTCCTCCTGATCGCGACCTCCCTTGCCGTCTTTTTCCCGCTCCGTCTCGGACTCCACGCCCTTGAATTTCGCGACAATTGACCCCTTTCTCCGTTAACCCGTTGCCTCGGCTTCGAATTTCTCCCATACTATAGGGTGATATGAACCGTGGATGGGTTTGGATCCCGCTCGTCTTTCTCGCCGGCTTAATCCTCGGCGCTCTCCACCCCCGCGCCGAATTGCGCCAAACCCGAAACGAACTCGAGACCCGTAAAAAAGCGGAACAAACACCCCCTACCCAAGTCGAACGCCTCGACCGCCTTCTCCAATTGCTTCCAATGGACCCTCCGCGCGCCGACTCGCGTTCACAACGGCTCCCTGCCTCTCCCGCATCCGACACCGCTTCCGCCGACCCGGAATCCCCCCCTGCCCTTTCCCCCACGAACACCGACGCTTCCTCTGCGGAAAACCTCACTCCAGAGGAACGCCGGGCGCAGTTCGAAGCCCGCCTTAAACAAGCCGCGGAAGCTTGGCGTTTGCGGGCAGAAATCGCCCGAAATACCTTCGCCGCTCAGACCGGTTTAAACGCCACCGAACTTGCCGCCTTCGACGCCGCCATCCAAACCATGAACAGCCGGCTCGAAACCCTCTTCTCCGACCTCGCAAACCGCCTGCGCCAAGGCGAAACCATGACCCCCGAAACCGGCCTCGCCGTCCTGCACGACGCAAGCGGCATCCTCCTCGACGCCTACCAGGAACTCGATGAATCCCTCCCCCCCACCTGGCGAACCGATGCCGGCCCAACATTCGATATCGTTCAGCAGGTGGACCCGGATGTTCTCAATCCTCTCGTGGAAGTCCGCGATGCCCTCGCCGTCCGCCCCTCCGAAACCGGAATGCCGACTCCCCCTCGCAGAGGACCCATCCGACGGCTCTTCATGCCACCGCCGCCCTCCAACCCATGAGCCGCTTCTTCTTCCAATTGACGGTCCTCAGCCGTTTCGAAATCGCCGACTCCATCCGCAGCCGGCGAGCCGCTGCGGTATTCGCCCTCTATCTCGCCGCCGCCCTCCTCGGCATCAACGCCTTCGCCACGGCCCTCCAGCGCCTCGAATTGCAACTGGCCGAACTGCTCCAGACCGGACCCCTGCAACCCGGCGCCCTCGCCGACAGCCTCTGGAAATCGGCTCGCTTCCGACAGATGATCGTCGCGCTCGTCGGCGACCGCCAAACCGCACTCAGCCTCCTCGAAATCCCCCCAATCGCCCTCCTCTACGGCTTCCTCGCTTTCTTTTATACTCCCTTCTTCGCCCTCCTCTCCTCTACACCCCGCGTCTCCACCGAGGTCTATTCCGGTTCCTGCCGATTCCTGCTCTTCCGGACCTCCCGCAGCGCGTGGATTCTCAGCAAGTTCATCGGTCAATCCGCTCTCGTCTTCCTCGCCCTCGCACTCAGCGCCGCCGCAGCTTGGACCTTGGCCCGCTTCCGCCTCGCAGGCATGAACCCTACTTCCGCCGCATGGGGCATTGCGCTGATGACCGGTAAGGCCTGGCTTTTTTCCCTCCCCTTCGTCGCACTCGGTCTCGCCATTTCCCAATGGGTCCGCTCTCCCAATACCGCTCAAGCCGCCGGCTTTCTGGCCTGGATCGGTTCCGGCGCCCTGGCCTGGTTCGCCAAACGCTATGCCGGCGAAGGACCGCGCATCGCCTGGGAGGCCGTCGCCCTCGCCGTCCCCCAGGGCTTTCAACTCGACCTCTGGCGCATGGAGCTTGCCCCCTTCCTTCACGCCGCCTTCTGGCTCACCGTCCTCTCCTCCGCCTATCTGGCCGCAGGCTACGCACGATTCGCCCGGAGCGACCTGTGAAGTCCGCCCTCGTCTTCGATCAGGTCACCAAGTCCTACGGCTCCCGCCGCGCGTTAGACAGCCTCTCCTTCGCCATCCCCGCCGGTTCTCTCTGCGGCCTCATCGGCAGCAACGGCGCAGGCAAAACTACCGCCTTATCCCTCGCTGCCGGTCTCTTGTCCCCTGACCACGGCCAACTCGATGTGCTGGAAAACGGACCCTTCGATCCCGATCGCCACGCCGGTAAAGTTTCCCTCCTCCCGCAGGATTCCCAACTCCCCCCTGAAGCCACCGTCTGGGAACTGCTCCGTCTCTATGCCCTCCTGCAAAACGTGCCCCAACATAAGGTGGACGCCACCGTCCGCCACGCGATCCAAACAGTTCATCTGGACGATCGGCTCCACTCCCCCATCCGTACCCTCTCCCACGGCATGCGCCGCCGCGTGATGATCGCTCAAGCCTTCCTCGGAAACCCCACCCTCGTACTGCTCGACGAACCCCTCAACGGCCTCGACCCCCGCGAAGCCGCCTCGACCCGCGAACTCTTCGCCTCCTGGAAAGGCCGCGCAACCCTCGTCATTAGTTCCCATGTGCTCTCCGAACTCGAACGACTCTGCGATTTCCTCGTGATCATCGAAAACGGTCGCACCCTCCATCAAGGACCGCTTTCCGATTGGCTCGGCCGCGGCGCCCTGCTTCTCTATGCCTTGGACGGTACACCCTTCGACCTGGAATCCCTCCAATCCGAAGCGCCAGATATCGCCATGACGCTTTCGGCCGACCGGCGCCTCCTCAAGTGCCGCTACAATGCCACACGGCTCGATGCCGCCGCCCTCAACCGTTTGATCCTTCAGCGCCTCCTGCAGGCCGGCGTCGGTATCCACGCCGTGCAACCCGGTGACACCCTCGAATCCAGTTACCTGGCCGCCGTTCCTTCGAACACTCCAAACCCCGTTTCTTCTTGAGTTTTCCGCCCCATCGGCCTATCGTAAATTCCATGCGCACTCCCCTTAAACTCTGGCACTTGTGGCACATTCTCCGCGATTACCGCGCCGGAAAGGAAACCGTCTCCACACCCCCCATCCGCCTGTGGATCGAATCCGCCGCCCCCTGCAACCTGCGCTGTGTCATGTGTCCAAATAAAGAAATGCCCTCCACGGAAAAAGGGTTGATGTCCCTCGACCTCTTTCGGCGGATTCTCGACCAAGCGGCCCCCTTCGCCGGCGACATCTACCTCCACCACCGCGGAGAACCCCTCCTGAATCCCGCCCTGTTCGATATGTTCGCCTACGCCCGACACAAAAAAGTCCGCACCCGTGTCCATTCGAACGGAACCCTTTTGACGGCAGAACGGGCCGACCTCCTCCTCGCTTCCCCCCCCGATATGATCTCCTTCTCAATAGACGGATTCGAAAAAGAAACTTACGAACGAATCCGCGTGGGAGCCTCCTTCGAAAAAACCCTCGACAATGTGTTCGGCTTCCTAAAACGAAAACAAACCGCCCGCGCTCGCCATCCATATGTCATCGTCGAAAAAATCCTCTTCAAAGGAAGCCACGAATCCCCGGAAACCCGGGCCCGCGTCCAAGATCTCACCCGCCGCTTCCTCGAAGCCGGTGCCGACGAAGTCATCGAAAAAGAGGAATACGAATGGGCGGAAGGAAAACCGGCAAACATCCCACCGCCTCCCCGCACGCTTTCAAAATGCACCTTCCCCTGGTATGCCATGGTCATCCTGTGGAACGGCCTCGTTACCCCTTGCCCGCAAGATTTCTGGGGGAAAATGGTCCTGGGCGATGCCTCCAAACAGCCGCTGCTGGATATTTGGAACGGACCTGCCTACCGCGCCCTCCGAGCCGCTTACCGCGGCAACTTGGCGGATCAACCGCTCTGTCTAAACTGTGACCGCTTGCGCCGCAAAACCGTCGGCGGGCTCCCCCTGCAATATATGGCCACCTTCCTCGCCGATCACCTGCTCGGATACAATGCCCTTCGCCGTTGGATCGGAAGCGCGGAACGAAACCGATAAAAAACGATCAAACGCCCCGTTCCGCCGGTGCCGTTGCAAGGCGAACGGTCGGAAACAACTTCCGAATCGCAATTCCGGCGGCCACAAATAGCAGAAGCGTCAGGACAACGGCCAAAACATAATACGCCGGATGCGGCCGTTGCATCAGTTTTCCCCATGCCGCATAGACCAACGAAGAAGGAATCATCCCAAGCAGCGTGGCGGATAGATACGTCTTCATCTCCATGTGCAAGGCACCGGCCGTCACGTTGACCAGCCCGCAATGAGTTAACGGAAACGCCCGCAGAAAGAAAAGAAAAAGAAAACTCCGACGGTTATCCAACCGCCCCGCAGCCCTCAGCCACCGACGCCAACGAGAGCCGGACCGCCGCAGCATCCGGCGGGTCAGAAGAAAGTGGACGGTTGAGCCCAGACCGCTCGCAAAAACCCCCAATGCCGTGCCGCACCAAATTCCATACAGGGCGCCCGCTACAAACACCATCGGCCAACGGGGAATCATAAGAAACGGCAACACAAACCCAATGCCCGCCAGCGCAAGAGGACCCCATACTCCAAGCCGCTCCACCGTCGCTTCGATGCTCGATGGAGAAAACCGTTCCTTCAGACCACGGTTATGACCCAACCATACCATGGTGAGTGCAAAGAGAAGAAAGAGGAAAAAACGAATATATCCCTTCGCAGGCGAAAGGGGTAGTTCCGCTTCTTCGCGCTTGGTGTTTCCCGTCATGCCCGCCAGAATACCCGAAGCCGACCCCCCGTTCAACCTTCTCGGATTACATCCCCCACCGTTCCGCCACGCCTCGTCATCAAAAGCTGCACCAAAAACCGAACGGCTTCCGATCAACGAATGATCATCAACGTCCCGGAAGGCGGCGGCAGCTCCAATGCGCCCATGTCTGGCACCCCTTGCAGAATTCTCGGCCGCCCCGCAAGATCCGTCGCACCCGTCATCCAATCCAGCACCAGGCCGGCATTCCGACAGGGGGAGGCGGCTTTCAACACCCCGTCCCCGCTCAGCAAGTTCTCAAAAAGAGGCTCGGCCGTAATATTGCCGTTGACCCCCTCGGTCAAATCGGACGCGCAACTGTACCCCACGGCGGCAGAAGTCAAAATTCGGATGTTGTTCACCGTATTGGACATGAGATTGGCGTTGAAATAAACGATGGTGTTGGTGATGCTCCCACCGTTTTGATAAATCCCATCGCCGGATGCCGTGCTATCCGGGTTGCGGGTTTGATTGGAAATGACCGTGCAGTTTTCTACCCATGTCCCCGGATTGATATAAAGTCCGCCGCCATAGCCACTGTTCCTCGTATTCGGGCAAGCACGGTTAAACGCGAACAGAGAGTTCCGAATGATGTTCGTTCCGCCAATGGCATACAGGCCGCCACCCCACGATTGATGGTTCCCGCCGGCATCCGCGTCGTTTCGAATAAACCGGCTAGCTACCACCCTCAGGGCGCAACCCGTGGCGGCCAGACCACCCCCCAACGACCGATTGTTGGCAGAAACAACCGGCCCGCCATAGGCAATATTACCGACAAAAAGGCAATTCGATACGTCCAAACGACTCGAAAGGGCAAACAAGCCCCCTCCCCACATATAACTGTTGCCGCTGGTACGCCCTTGATTGTTCGTAAAGATGCAATGCTCGATCGTCAAATCGGAATACTCCATCCGAATTCCCCCCCCACTCCCGGGCGCAATCGGTTGAGCCGCCAACTCTGTGGTATACCCATCCGCCAGGGTAAGGCCGGAAAGCAACCCGCCGGCATAACTCATGAAAAGAATTCGGAAATTACCCGCCGAAGAATTCCGCCGAAGAATCGTCGGCCACAACTGCCAATCCCGCAGCCCAGGCGTGCCCACCCCCTCATATCCCCCCCGAACCTCGACGCCCGCCGTGCCCGACCATACCACAGTCGTGGAAAGCATAAACGTCTCCCCCCGCAGATAAATCACATTCGACCCCAAGGCCATATCCAGCGCACTCTGAAGGGAGTGAAACGCCTTACCCCAACTCGTGCCATCGGAGTTGTCCCCCGCCGTCGAAACGTACATCTGCGACGGCGAAACAAATACATACCCTCCCTTGGACAATTCTTCCGATTCGCTCAGATCATTTGCCACGACGAGTCGAACATGGTATCGCCCAGGCGTGTAAAGATGAGAGACCGCCCGTTTGTCTGCACCCGATTCGTCCACAACCGCATCGTTCTCATAATCCCAAGAATAAACCAATCCATTGGTTTGAGCCCCATGAACATACGCCTCAAAACTCACATTCAACGCATCCCATCCCTCACGCGGATTCCCGATAAAATTGATACGTAAGGGACCCTCATTCGGAGGCTGAGCCTCGTAAAAGCCCATGTCAGGTGCCCCGTTCCGAATCCTCGACTGCCCATCCCCATCCACGGCGGTCGCCATCCAGCTCTGCTCCAAGGCACTGTCCATGGCAGGCGACCCCGGACGCAACCGATAATTGGAGGTCGCATGATCCCACAACTGAGCACCGGGTCCCCTGTTGCCCGTCCCGCCCCGGCCCGGCGTTGTGCAAGAATAACTCACGGTTCCGCCGGTTTCCGAAATGCTCACGTCTTGGCCGTCCCACAAACGGGAGTTGCTGTCAAAAACACAGTTGAGAACCTGCGGAAGCACACCCGCAAGAAAAACACCCGCTACCGTGCTCGCCTCCTGCGAACGATTCCCCGCCACCGTCACGCTTTCGATCGCCCCCCCGCTCGCATAGATGCCGCCACCGTCTCGAATGGCGAAATTGTCCGCGACCAGGGTGTTGCGAATCAAACCCCGGACCATCACAATGCCGCCGCCCAGCGCATTGATGTTCACCGTCGCCGTCATCGTGTTGGAGACAATCACACAGTCCGAAACATTTCCCGCCATCAGATAAATACCCCCCCCCTGGCGGAGTGCAATGGCTTGCCCGCTCAAACTGTTTCCCGATATCCGACAGCGCTCAAGCCAAGAATTGCCGCTGTTCAGGTAAACTCCCCCACCATAGTTGCCGCCGTTGTTTCCAAACCAGCCCTTGTTTTGGATAATCACACTATCCACCACCTTCCATTCGCCTCCCCATACGGCAAGCCCGGCACCTAACCCATCGCCTGTATTGGATTGGCCATTCCCCGACTGGTTGGCCACAATCACACATTGCGTGATCACGCCGAAACTATTGTGGGCGTACACCCCAACCCCAAACAGATGTTCATTCATAATCCCGCGAATCGTGCAGTTGGTGACCCGAACTTCGGAAAGGGTCAACATGCTGTTCAAAAGGTAGAGCCCAGCCCCCCGGCGGTTGAAAGGGTTTTCATAGTTCAGAGCTTGATACGGAAAAGCCGCCCCATTCGTCAGATATCCCCCCTCGACGGTCAACCGCGCAATCATCGCGTCGCCCACGTTCCCCCACAGTTCAAGGGCTCGATTCGTCGAATTCACAGCCCTTAAAACCGTTGCATCCATGCCCGATCCGATCAGTCGAATCCCGATCTTGTCCATTCGAAGAGGAAAACGCTCCTGCGGAAAAGCAAAAACCCCCTGCCCAATGTGAATCCACGTTCCCGGCTTGGCGGCCGAAAGCGCCTTGGTCACCGTCGCAAAGGGTTGCGCTTCGGTCCCCGGATTGTCGTCATGGCCCGAAACCTCCACATAAAGATCGGCGTGGTCGGGATCCCACATCAGATGTCCATCCGCAACCGTTTGGGGAACCCCACCCCTATAATGATACCCCACATCGGCCGCTCCACTATCCGCCACGCCATTCGTGCCTGTCCCCCGATCCCCAAGCCCCCAGAAGGACGCCGTATTGGTGCCGAGATCCACAGCCGGGCTCGCCAGACTCAAATACAGCCCCCGCTCGAATCTCGGATTTCCGAGTAGATTGTTACTTACACCGGCCCAATTTGTGGCATTGCCCACAAGGCAGAATCCCAGGGAAACAGCGCCCACAACGTCGTTGGAATTGGCGGCCAAAATACAGTTCGTTGCCGCCAACACCCCCCCATCACGCCGGAGTCCGTAAACCCCATGGCCTACAATCGTGCTATGGATCAGTCGCGCGGTTCCATTTTGCGTGTAAACCGCCTCATCCTTGTTTCCCGCCAATACACAATTGACCATCTCCACCACAGTCCCCGCCGCATCAACGGAGAGTCCATCTCCCCGAATATACGTGGCCCAACCGCTTGAACTGAGGGCGTTGTTTCGTGTCACGACCGTATGGCGAACCTGATGCGTCCCTAGACGCGCATAAATACCCGCACCCCAGGCGCGCTGGGCGGTCCGCAACCAATTTCCATCCATCACGCAATCCACTACCTGAACACTCCCACCCAGAAGGGCAAGCCCACCGCCGTATCCATGAGAAACCGTTGACCCAAACAATGTGAGTACCCGATTGTCGCGAATCAAACTGTTCGTCAAAACCGCCGTGGAATTGGAAAAAGTGATGCCGCCCCCATGAACACCGCCCGCATTGGATTCCATTCGAATGGCCGTATTGTTGGACACAATAAGATTTTCCAGCCAGAGATTGGTGCAACGATCCACCAGTATGCCACCCCCACCAATCTGAAACACGGCCGATCCACCCTGAATCGTCACTCCATCCAAAACACCCTCTTCCACTTGCTGAATTCTGAAAACCCGGTTGGAAAAGGTCGAAATACCGCTGATCACCGTCGGGGTGGTCTGAGGATCCCGCGGACCCGGCAGCGGATCATCCTCCAACGCCGCATACCCTCCCCGAATGATCAGCGTCTTGCCCACCCACTGAATTGTTTGCGCCACGGCATACGTCTGCCCAGCTAGATAAATCGTGTCCCCGCTCGATGAAGCGTCAATGACCGCCTGAATGTTGGTAAAAGCGGTGGACCAGCTCGTCCCGACCGTATGATTGCCAAGGGGGGAAACATACCATTCGGCGCCATGCATCTGCGCGACAAACAATGCAAAAACAAAAAAACTGCCTCGTTTGCCTATTTTCATAAATAACTTCTCCCATTGAAGTGTAAGACAGATAAATTCGCTGGAAAGTCAATAACACCGTTGAAATAATGAGGAGATGAGCGCTTCTCTGAAAATCGGTTCCGTGTGGGGAATCCCGATCCGTCTTCATGTCTCGTTGCTCGTTTTACTGGTCCTGGTCGCCATCGCCGCCGCCACAGTGGGCGGCCTGGAAGGCATCGTATGGAACTTGGCCGTTCTCGTAATCGTCTTCTCCAGCATTGCCCTCCATGAACTCGCCCATTCTCTCGTGGCGCTCCGCAAGGGCTGCCGCGTGCGCGAAATCACCCTTCTCTTCATCGGCGGCGCCGCCCAAATGGAGGAAATCCCACGCCGCCCTTCCGACGAAATCCAAATGGCCCTTGCCGGCCCCCTCTTAAGCCTCGCACTGGCCGCTCTCGGCTTGGGTCTCGGTCCACGCCTTCCTCTCCCTCCCCTCATGCCCTCACTCTGGCGTCCCTATCCCATCAACCTCGCGGAGTTCGCCGGCCAAATCAATCTCACCCTCGCGCTCTTCAACCTCCTCCCCGCCTTTCCCATGGACGGCGGCCGAATCCTCCGCGCTCTCCTCGCCCGCCGAATCGGCCGCCTCCCCGCTACTTTCGTTGCCTCCCGTCTCGGCCGTTTGGCCGCCATCATCATGGGCCTCGTCGCCTTTCGCTACGGACTCTGGCAACTCATCATCATCGCGTTCTTCCTCTTCCGAGCCGCCGGCCGCGAATTCGATCTCGTCCTCAACGAGTCCATCCTCGCCGCCTTTTTCCCGGACGCCCCCTGGTACGAATCGGAGGAAAAAGACGAAGTCACAATCAGCCCTCCACCCTATAGCCATGGCCCTCCGAATCACACGCCCCTTGAACGCGATTCTGCATGATGGATTCTCCCCCCTCTGCATGGCTCTATGACCCCCCCCGCTATTCGTGGCGTCACTACACCCACCCCATCGCCACCTTGACGGCCCATCGGCTCCCCGATCTCCTTCCCATGCTCGCCGAAATCGAACAAACCGTCCAAAGCCGCTCCCTACACGCTGTCGGATTTCTATCCTACGACAGCGCCCCCGCCTTCGACCCCAGCCTTCAAGTCCAACGCCATCCGCAGTTTCCCCTCGCCAGCTTCACTCTCTTTCCCAATCCTACGCTCACCTCCCTTCCACCCCCTCCCCAGCTCTCCACTCTGACTCCCCCTCTCTGGACTCCCAGCCTCACGCGTGAATCTTACAACCACGCCATCGCCGCCATCCGCAATGCCATCGCCGCCGGTCTCGCTTACCAGGTTAACTTCACCTTCCGGCTCCGTGCCCGCCTGACCGATGACCCCTGGCTCTGGTTCCTACGCTTGATTCATGCCCAACCCCAAGGCTATGGCGCGTTCTTGACCCTCAACGACTGGACGATCGGCAGCGCCTCGCCGGAACTTTTTCTTGAACTCAACGGCGCCCGCCTGATCACCAAACCCATGAAAGGAACCGCCCCCCGCGGCTTGTGGTCCGCCCGCGACGCCCAGTTCGCCCGCGAACTCCGTACCCATCCCAAAACACGCGCGGAAAATGTTATGATCGTCGATATGGCGCGCAATGACCTCGGACGCATCGCGGAAGTCGGCTCCGTTCGCGTAACCCGCCTTTTCGAAGTCGAACGACTCCCCACCGTCCTTCAAATGACCAGCACCATCGAGGCAAAAACCCACGCCCCACTCCCATCCATCTTTCAATCCCTCTTCCCCGCCGCCTCGATCACCGGCGCCCCCAAATCCTCTACCATGAAATTAATCGCGGAACTGGAAGATTCTCCACGTGGACTTTATACCGGCGCCATCGGGGTCATCGAACCGAACCGCCAGGTCCGCTTCAATGTCGCCATTCGTACGCTGATCGTCCACCGCAAAACCGGCCAGGCCGAGTACGGTACCGGTGGAGGCATCGTCTGGGACTCCCTCGATCGCGCCGAGTACGAAGAGAGTCTGTCGAAGGCATCCATCCTCCATGCCGATCCCCTTCCCCCCTTCGAACTCCTCGAAACCATGCGGTGGACTCCCACGGAAGACTATTTCCTTCTGGAAGGACACCTCGAACGCTTAGCCGCTTCCGCCCGTTATTTCCGGTTCTCCCTGTCCCTGGCCAACCTCCGCCATTTTCTCGCCCAAAAAGCCGCCTCATTTCCCCCCCGCCCCCAACGCGTTCGTCTCCGCCTTTCTCCCGACGGCCAATTCACACTCGATCACCAAGATATCCAACCCCTTCCCAACCGCCGGCCCCTCGGCTGGGCCCGCCGCCCCATCAACCCCAACGATCCCCTCCTCTATCACAAAACCACCTACCGAAAACTCTACGAAAAGTCCCTCCAGGAAGTTCCAGGAGCACCCGACATCCTTCTCTGGAACCCGCAAGGAGAACTGACCGAATCCACCATCGCAAATCTGTTCCTGGAAATCAAAGGGCGCCTGATGACCCCCCCCATCGCTTGCGGCCTTCTGCCCGGCGTCCTGCGGGCCGAACTCCTCCGTACCGGTCAGGCGCACGAGCAAATTGTTCGCCCGGCCGATCTCTCCCGCGCCTCCCGCGTTTTTCTAGGAAATTCCGTGCGAGGACTCTGGCCCATCACCCCGCCTGCCGGTCCCGCACCAGTGCCATAAGCGCAACACACGCCGTGTCGGTCCGCAACGCTCCTCCCGCCATCCCCGCTTTCTGAAACCCCTCTTTTTCTAAACACTTCAGTTCACCGACCGTCCAGCCGCCATCGGGACCAACCGCCAACAACACCGGTTCTCCAGCCGCCACCACCTGACGGATCCGAACCGATACCCCCGGCTCCCCCACCACCCGACGCGCACCCGGCGGCGCCGCATCCCGCGCCCGCCTCAACCCCTCCGAAAAAGTCGGCAGAACCTCCACATCCGGAAGCCGCGTGCAACCCCCCTGCTCGCATCCTTCCACCAAATAACGGCGAATCGCATCCCCCTTAAGAACATGCGCGTCAAAATAAGTCGGCTCCACACGCCTGGCGCCCGTTATCGTGACCCGCCGTACCGCAAAAGAAGCCGCCGCCGAGAGCAGCCGCGCCGCCGCCTTCGGCCTGGGCATGGCCACCAGAAGATCCAATACCGGCAGCCCACGCGGCGGATCGGCTTCAAACCGGCATTGCAACTCCACGTATCCCTGCCGTGCTTGAATCACTTCGCCCACCCCAAACGCCCCTCCCAAAATCCCGACCCGCAACCGATCGCCCACACGCGCCCGCAAAATCCGGAAAATGTGAATGGCGCGCCGGTCCTCAAGAACAACCCGCCCGCCGGAATCCACTTCATGCGACTCGAAAAGAACGAAATTCATCCCCTTTTCAGCAACGAATTTTGCCGATGACGGTTTCGATTATGACCACCTGCCGCCCAACCTGCGCCGGCGTAATCAAAGGCGTGCTCCCCCGAACCAGCGCCTGGTACACCTCATTATAAAAACCTTTCGAAATGACCTGAAACACGTTCGAAAGATCGCACGTCCAACAGCCTTCAACCCACGCCAGTTCCTCTCGGTCGTATTCCCGGTTGTGCGGCCATCCCCTCATCAGCTTCTGTCTCGGTGCACGGTTCGGATCATCATGCCGCCACCGAAGGGATTGAAAGTTGCCGGTCAATCCTCCCCGCATACCATGAATCGAAAAAGTGTCGCCCTGCGGATAGGCAAGGTAGCTGCTGACCAGCGCCTCAAGAGGCGGCGCATTTCGGCCATAAAGATCAACCAGGGCAAAATCGTCCCCATCCCCGAACAATCCTGGCCTATGCACCAATTTGCTGAATACCTGAGGCATCCGATCGCCGAAGAGAACCAGGGCCATATCCAGAGAATGCGGTCCCGTTCTGTTCAAATTCCCCCCCATAGTTCCTGCCGCGTCTGCCAGCCCCATCGCCGCGCAAAAGCTCTGTAAGAGAAACGGGCTTGGATTAAATCCCCCAGCTTTCCTGAACGCAGAACCTCCTGAATTTTATGGAACGCCGGCTGGTAACGGCTGTTCTGAAAAGCAAAAAGCCGCCGCCCGGCTATCCGAGCGGTCCGAACGATTCGATCAAAGTCCACCACCCGCACCGCCGCCGGTTTCTCGCAGACCACATGATGCCCCGCTTCCAAGGCCGCAATCGTTCCCTCGGAATGCCAACGGCTGAACAACGCATTGACAAACAGGTCGAATCCCCCCGCCCGGATCATCGCCCCATAATCGCAATAGGCGCGGCATCCCAATTCCTTTCGCTCCTGAGCGCGCCGCTCCGCAAGCCTGTTGGCAAGGGCCACAATCCGAAACTGCTCCTGGACCATCCGCAACCACCGCGCATGAATGGTATAGCCGCTTCGTCCCTGCCCTGTTATTCCCACCCGAATAACCCGCTCGCACATCCGGTTCCTCCTCGGCTCATTTCAACACGGCGCATGGATCGGAATGAACTCGGCCGCCACCCCCAGCCGCCGTCTGATCCACACACCTAACGCCTGCACGCCAAAGGTCTCCGTGGCGTAATGGCCCGCAAAAACCGCATGAATCCCCACTTCCTTCGCCAGATGCCACGCATAAAGCCGGGGCTCCCCGCTCAAAAAAAGATCCGCCCCCGCATCCGCCGCTTCCTCCACCATCTCCGCCGCCCCGCCGGATACTACCGCCACCCGCCGAACACGTTCCGGCCCGAATACCATCTCCTGCATCAGCCCCCCAAACAACGCCTCCGCCCTCGCCCGAAACGCCGGGTACGGCATCGGACGATCCCATTCGCCCAGAAAGCCGATCGGGGACCCGTGATACCTTCCAAACGGCCGAAGCCGTTGCAACCCCAAGGCTCGGGCAATCTGCGCATTATTCCCCAAACGCGGATGGGCATCGAGCGGCAAATGACTCCCATACAACGCCATGTCGCGCGCAAATAAAACCCGCAGCCGCTGATATGTCACCCCCGTCAACCGCGCCAAACTCTCCCCCCAACTCACTCCATGATGGCATATGAGAAAATCCGCGCCCTTCTCCGCCGCCGCCTCAAAAAACGCCGTGCAAGCATCCACTCCCAATGCCACGAGCCGAACCGACCGACCGGAATTGGCCACCTGGAGGCCATTGTGCGAATCGTCTCGAAAAACCGCCGTCCTCAGTTCTTCATCCAACCGCTGGGCTAGCTCTTCCGCATTCACGAAACGGCTTCCTTCCCCTGCGCCGCTTGGCCTGCCCCGATCGCCTCGCATGTCGCGCGCAATTCCGCCGCCGCAATCGCACAGGCGGCGCTCATCAGACCGACATCGACAGAATAGGAAATATACCGCATTCCGCGCGCCACCCAACGCGCGGCCGCGGCTACCGACTCCGTAAACGTTCCGCATGCCATCCCCCGCCGCGCACAGGCTTGCACAATGCGATCCACACATTCCACCACGCGCGGATGCTCAATCTCGCCCGGAACGCCCAGCGACTGGGAAAGATCGTAGGGGCCTACAAAGACGATATCCAAACCCGAAACTCCCAGAATGGACTCCAAATTCTCCAGCGCACGTCGGCCCTCCAGTTGAATGATGACCACAGCTTCATTGGCCGTCGCAAAATATTCCGCCGGCGACATCGCCGAATACTTCGCCGCGCGCACATACCGGCAAACCCCCCGCTCGCCCTGGGGCGCGAACCGGGCCGCTCGCACCACCGCCGCCGCCTCTTCCGGCGTCGCCACCTGCGGCGCCTGAACACCGCCTGCCCCAAGGTCCAACACCATATTGACCAGTTCCGTCCCGACTGGCCGCGTCCGAACAATCGGCACCAACCCGCTCACTTCAGCCGCGCGGATCAAATGCTCGAGCGTCTCCAAGCCATTCGGCCCATGCTCCATATCCAAAATCACAAAGTCAAACCCCCCATGCCCTATCGCCTCGATCATCGCAGCATCCCGGGTTTTGGAAAAAGGACCAAAAACCGGCCGTACCTTCAGCAATTGGCGAAATGCTCGAATTCGTTCCACCTTCATCGCGATCACCTCCCAAAACCATGCTTTACAATCAAAAATTTTTTCGCTAGTGTCCCCTCTTTCTGATGGGGCGGTAGCTCAGTTGGTAGAGCGCCAGAATCGCACTCTGGAGGTCGGGGGTTCAACTCCCCTCCGCTCCACCATCCGTTACACATAGGGCAGCCTCACTTCCTGTAAAAGCCCTTTGGGAATCTCTTCCAGAAAACGAGACGGTTTGCAAAACATAATACCGCCGTCTCGCATCTGCCGCAACTCCGGAACCCCAAAGATCAATTCATCCCTCGCCCGTGTGATCGCCACATAAAAAAGACGCCGTTCCTCCTCATGCCCCAACGGATTCTCGGCCAACGAACGGGCAGACGGAAACATCCCCTCCACCACCCAGGGCACCAATACCACCCGCCATTCCAATCCCTTGGCCTGATGGACCGTACTCAAGCGGAGACACGGTGCTCCCTGCCGGCGTGTGGATTCCTCCTCCGCCTCCAGATTGGTCATCAGCGCCACCTCGCTCAAAAAGGCATCCAACGAATCATATTTCGCCATGTAGCGTTGCGTCTCCTGTATATCCTCCAGCCGCCGCTCCGGATCATCAAAGTGGGTCTCCGCATAAACCCGATAAAACCGCTCCACAAAAACATCCAGCGCCTTAATCGGCGTCTCCCCCCGCTCCACAGCCTCCCACGCCGAAGCAATCCGCCGCCAGTCCTCCACCGCCTTGCGGGGTAGCAGCCCCTCAAGGGTTCGACGCGCGGACGACTGCAGGGCCGAAAACATCCCCCCCAGCCGTTCCCATAGCCGATCCACAGTCCGCTGCCCCACCCCCGGCAGTTGCCGGATAAGACGACGAAAGGAAATCGCATCTCCCGGATTCCGCATCAACCGGAGAACGGCCAGAACATCCTTCAGATGCGCTTGCTCGAAAAAACGAGGACCGCTCGTGATCACAAAGGGAATGCCCTCCCGCATCAGCCGCATCTGCAATTCCAAGGCGTGAAAGTGCGCCCGGTACAGCACGGCAATCTCATCCGGCCGAACCCCCTCGCCCAACAACCGCCGGACCTGGGAAATGATGAACCGCGCCTGCGCCTCCCCGTCCCGTACGCGCGCCGCCAAAGGCGGGCGCCGGGAAGCCCGTGTACTCCGCAGCACTTTCTGAAACTGCCGGGGATTGCCCGCAATACAGGCATTCGCCACAGCCAAAATCTCCGGTGTGCTCCGATAGTTCGTCTCCAGCTTGAATACCTGCGTCTCGGGATGAACCTTTTGAAACTCCAAAATGTTGCGATAATCTGCGCCGCGCCACCCGTAAATGCTCTGAAAGTCGTCCCCCACCACAAACAGGTTGCGGTGGGCTGCCGCCAACCGATTCACCCATTCGGCCTGAATAAAATTCGTATCTTGATACTCATCCACCAGAACGTGGCGAAATCGGTTCTGATAATACGCTTCCACCTCCGGATGCTCCCGAAAAAGACGCAACCCATTGACCAAAAGATCATCGAAATCCATCGCCTTCAGCGCCCGCTTCTCCTTCTCATAACGAAAGACCGCCTCGCGAATTTGCATTTGAGTCGCCTCGCTCAAATCACGAAAACGCCCCGCAATCAGTTCCTCGATCGGACCCCCGCTGTTCGCCGCCTCGCTGATGAGCGAAAGAAGCACGTCGGCCTTCGGAAACAAAAGAGAATCCACCTCAAGAGACTTCACAATGCGCTTCATCAGGGACTCGGCATCCTCGCGATCCAGGATCGTATATTCCGGCGGATACCCCAGGAGTGGCGCATGCCGCCGGAGAATCCGATTCGCCATGTGATGAAAGGTTCCTCCCCACAAACCGCTGACGGCCGCGCCGGCCGCCGCTTCCGCCCGTTCCAGCATCTCCCGCGCAGCCTTGTTCGTAAACGTCAGAAGCAATATCTGATCCGGAGCAATGCCCCGCCGAATGAGATGAACCACCCGATAAACCAACGTGCGGGTCTTCCCGGTCCCCGCTGCCGCGAGGACAAGGATCGGCCCATCCGGCGCCAGAACCGCTGCCCGCTGCTCCTCATTCAGCTCGCGCAAAAACTCCTGGCCCTTCATCCCGGCCATCCCTTTTCATCCCTCATCAGCCGAAAGCGCAGCCAGCAGGCCAGGCTCTTCGCATCCGCAATCTCCCCAGAGGCTATCCGCCGTTCGATCTCCGTCGCACTCAACACAACCGTTTCAATCCGTTCGTCCGGATCAGCGACAGCATCCGTTGTTCCACGGTCCACCCGAGCATAAAAAAGGTGGATGCGCTCGCGCACAAAACCCGGCGAAGCCCATATTGCGCCGAGAGGCTGCAAATCGGCCACCGGCCGCCCCGTCTCTTCCTCCACCTCCCGACGCGCGCATTCCGCCGGGTCCTCGCCCGGCTCCAACGTGCCGGCTGGCACTTCGAGCAGCGCCTCACCCACCGCATCCCGATACTGCCGAACCCAAAGGAATGTCCCTTCCGGTAGTTCGGTTAAAATCGCCGCAGCTCCCGGATGAAGCACAACTTCCCGGCGATAACGAGTCCCGTTTTCGCCTTCGATCGTTCTCACCTCGACCCGGATGATCCGACCTTCAAACACCCGCCGGCGATCCACAACCGGATCCGGCTGCTCGGGCAATCGTTTGGCCATCACGTTCTCCCATTCGCCTCATTTATACACGGCTTTTCCCCGCGCGGCAATCCACCTGGTTCCTCCCTGGAACATTTCGCTCTCCTTCCGGCACTCCCGTGCCGGAAGCCGCATCTTAGTCCTCCTGTAGTTCCGGCACTCCGTGCCGGATGCCTTGCCTTTTCTTCTGTAGTTCCGGCACTCCCGTGCCGGA
>CALHRZ010000013.1 GCA_938038445.1 uncultured bacterium
GCAGTCCCCTGCCGGAAGCCGAATCTCTTCCTGTAGTTCCGGCACTCTGTGCCGGAAGCGTTATTCCTTTTCCGCCACAGAGTGGCGGAACTACAGAAAAGGCCAGTGGTGGAACTACAAGGAAAGGCAAGTAGTGGCGGAACTACAGAAATGGCCAGTGGTGGAACTACAGGAAAGGCCGGTGGTGGAACTACAGCCAAATGCCTTGCGTATTCTGCTGTAGTTCCGGCAGTCCCCTGCCGGAAGCCTTATCTCCACCTGTAGTTCCGGCACTCTGTGCCGGAAGCCTTATTCTCGTGGCGGGAGCCGTATTCCTTTCCGCCACAGAGTGGCGGAACTACAGGAAGCCGTATTTTCTTTCCGCCACAGAGTGGCGGAACTACAGAAAAGGCCAGTGGCGGAACTACAAGGAAAGGCTAGTAGTGGCGGAACTACAGAAAAGGCCGGTGGTGGAACTACAGAAAAGCCAGATCCTTTCTTTCTTCGCGGGTTCTCCTCCACCGACCAGCAGCCAGCGAAAGGGGAATCGGCGGAACAAGCGGACCTTGCCGTCCAGGCCGGCGCGCGCGATGTATTCCTCGAGATCGCGTCGGATGAAGGCGCGGCGAATGGATAACAGGCCATCCTCCAGCAGAAAACTCTTGCGGAAGAATAGAGGGATTGCGAGCCGATAGGCCGCAACGGCCCATCGGGAGCGGACGATATCGCAGAGTACGAACCGCGCGCCCGATGCGTCGAGCCGCCGCAGCAATTCGACAATCCTCTCATCGGGCAGGTGGTGCAATAAATGGTTGGCGAACGCAAAATCCGGGGCGTCCCAGGACTGCGCGTCCAATGCGTCCGCCGCGACCAATTCAATTTCCGGGAAGCCCGTATTGGCTGTGGCGGCGTAACGGCGGATCCGCGGGTCGGACTCGAGGGCGCGGACGGTCAGTTGCAACCCCCGATGGCGGCAGCGCCGGATCAGCCATCGGGCGAGGTCGCATCCGCCCGCCCCGAGATCGACGAGCCGGTAAGAACGCATCGGATTTCGTTGCATCGTGCGGAGCACGAAGGTCTCCAAGGCCGCGGGGGCACGGGTGAACAGGCGGTTGATGGTTGCAAACTGCTGAAGCGTTCGGAACAGCAGATCCTCGGGCGCGTTGGCGTCGTCCATGCGTTCGAGGCGCGTGCAACGGCTTGACCAGTCCTGCGCGCTCATTCAGCTCGCCTTGGCTCAGGCTTGCGGAGTTGGACGCTTTCAACGAAACCGAAGAAGTAGCGATGGCACTTCACGATTTTGAACCCCGTGGCGGTGAATCGGTGTGCCAGCTCCTCGCGGTGGGGATAATGCTCCAGGCTGTCGGCGATATAACCGTAGACGTCAGGATTTCGGTGCAAGGCCAGTCCCCACAGGCCGCCCCAGAATCTGAGCAGTCGAAGTTCGATTTTTTGCGCCGTTCGGTCGGGCGGTTTTGAGAAATCGAGGAAGGCGGCCACGCCCCCCGGCTTAAGCAAGCGGAAAACCTCGGCGAGGGCTTCATCCAGATCGCCGGCGTTGCGAAGAGCATAGCCTCCGGTGACGATATCGAATGAGGTGTCGGGCAAGCCCGTACAGCCGAGGTCGCCGATCTCGAATCGGATGCGCGAATTCCGGCATCGGGCGCGCGCCCGTTCGATCATGGCGGGGGTCAGATCCAAGCCGAGCACACGGCCGTTGGGGAAGCGCGCGGCGAGGCCAAACGCGAGATCGCCGGTACCGCACGCGAGGTCGAGGCAGTTCGGTGCGGTGAAAGGGGGGAGGGCGGTGATCAGCCGGTATTTCCAGGTACGGTCGCGACCGAACGAAAGCCATCGGGTGATGGTGTCGTAGTGAGGGGCAACGGTTTCAAAGAGGAGACGGTTAAGTGCCCGTTTTTGCGTCGGATCTCCCAGATGTTCGTGCGGTTTGAGATGGAAAGGGGTGTTCATGCGGTGGCTTCTCTGCGGCGTGTGGGAACGGACCGGAGCAGGGGGGCGGCATCCGGCAGACTCCACATCGAAAAATAGCGTGCCAACCATGGTTGTCCTGCGGGCATTTGAAGCAATATGCGAATGAGTGCGCTCCGCAAGGCCGAAGCGAGACGGCCGGTGCGGGTTCCCAGCCACATTCCGCGCTCGGCGCGCGCAGCCGCCTGACGGAATACCCGTTGCCGCTGGCGCTCGAAACGTCCTAATTCCGAGGTGGGGACGGCGTTTTTTCGCAAAATCGCAGTGAGCGTTTCGGCCACAGCGTCTGCGTCTCCCAACCCGATGTTCATGCCTTGTCCGCCGATGGGGCTCATGACATGCGCGGCGTCGCCGCACAGGATTACGCGCTTGTACACATAGCGGGGCGCCATACGCCGCTCGGGAGCGAAGGCGCTGGTTTCGGACCAGGGGCCCGACCGGCCTTCGCCGCCTGTCAGCCGGCGGATCCGTTCGTCGAGCACGGCGTCGGGCATTTCCGGGTCGTGGGTTCCGACGAGCGCCACCCAGCGCCGCCTGTTGCCGGGCAGGGGGAAGGATTCGAGCGAACCCGACGGCGTAAAAAACAAATGGGCCACGTTGCCCCAACCGGTGGCGTCGGGCGCGTCGCCCATGACGAAGCGCAGTCCGTACCGATGGGGGAGCGTTTCAGCGCCCAGCTGAGATCGGAAGCGACTGTGTGTTCCATCGCACAGCACCAGATAACGGCATCGCAGAGGGCGTATTATGGGGGATGGTTTAGCCGTTTGCACGGAGACCCCCTCTGCCCCGAGGGAAAAAGCCTCAACTGGGCAGTCGGTGGAGAATGTGATCAACGGTTCATTAGCCAGCCGCTGCCATAAAGTGGATACCAGCGCCCCCTGGGGAAGGGTGAGGATGAAATTATGGGGCATCGGCAGCGAGGAGAAATTCAACGCACCGAGGATTTGCCGGTCGTCATGGACAATGGCGCGGCGCACCTGTATTCCTGCCCGGACCAGTCCATCGTCCAGCCCCAGCGGAGCCATTCGGAGCAAGGTGGGCGGCATGATACCAATGGCCATTGAGCGTTCCGGCGGTTTGGTGCGCTGTTCGAAAATGTGGACACGGATTCCGGCGGATGCCAAGCGCAGGGCGAGGAATGAACCAACAGGGCCGGCTCCGACGATGCAAACTTCTGTGTTGAAATGGAACGCCGAGGGGGTGCCTGTCGTTGCGGTCATCATGCATTCGAGAACTCGAGGAGGGCGGCGAACGCCGAGAAACCGGCGCCGAAGGCGAGCAGTACGCCCCAGTCGCCCTGGGCGGGGCGACCGTCGCGCAACACGCGTTCCAGGCTGAAGAGGACGGTTGGGGACGACATATTGCCGTAATGGACGAAAACCTCACGCGAGAAGCGCAGCGCATCGGGATCGAGGCCGATTCGTTTGCCGATTTCGTCCAGAACCGTTGTTCCGCCTGCATGCACAGCCCACCAGCGGATATCGCGTTTTGACAATTTACGGGTAGTGAGCAATTGATCGAGGGCTTCTTCGCCCACCTTTGCGCCGATGAAAGGGACGCGAATCGAGAGATGATTGCGGAGCCGACCGCCTTGTTGCTGGTAGCGGAGCGTTTCGCGATATTCAGGGGCGAGGACGGAGGAGAAGCCTCGGAAGCGGGCGATAAACCCACGGCCGTTGTCCGTCTCCTGATCCAAGACGGCAGCCGCGGCGCCGTCGCCAAAAATGCAATTGCTGACGATGAGATCGGGATCGGGGCCCATGAAAAGCGTGGCCGAGCAGATTTCCACGGCGACACTCAATACGGGACGCGAGCCTTCCAGGGCTAACAGGCCCGCCGCGCACGCAAGGTTGGGGAGCGCCGCGCCGCAGCCCATGCCGACGATATCGGTCGCGTGGAGGCTGCGGGGGAGCTTGAGATCCTCGGCGAGATACGAGGAAAGGCCGGGGCAAACATAGCCGGTGCAGGTGTTGACCACGAGCGCTCCGATATCGGCAGGTGTGAGGCTGGCAGCGGCGAGCGCCCGCCGTGCCGCTTCCGCTGCGGTGAGACGCGCGTGGCGGAGAAAACGCTCATTCAGTCGGTCGGGGTCTGTTTCGCGTGCTTCTTCGACCGTCGCCATGCCTACGTGGCGCGATTCGATCGGCCCTTCGAGCAGCAATCGGCGATAAAGCGTGTTCTCGGCGGGGGACAACTGAAATTTGGTCGAGAAAAAGTCATAGGCTTCGGGCGATGTGACACGCAGCGGCGGTACGGCAGTGGCAAGCGAACGGAGGACAGCGGTCATATCGGGAAAGTATCGCACTGCCCTCGATTGTGCAATGTTTTCCCGAGCGATTGAATGGGTTTTTTATCTGTCGTGATCGGCCACATGGACACCGGAATTAACCCCCTATGGGGGTCAGACCTCAACATTCAACATTTTATTGATCTGGCCTATGTTTCCTGTAGTTCCACCATCCTGTTGGGAAAGGAATACGGTGTCCGGAACGGAATGCCATAATCACAAGAAAGGGACGCATAGGACGACAGTGCGTTTCTTGTGCCCGAGCCAGCCTGAAGGCGGGTTCAAAAAGGATCGGCAAGCGCAGCCGCCGACTCTCCCTATGGGCAAATCCTGTCGTTCCGGCAGTCCACTACCGGAAGCCGCATGAAATGTCGGAAGGCAAATGTTGAATGTAGAGGTCTGACCCCAATTTGTAGTGGAATCGTATGATGACTTGGCGGTTTAATGCCTTTGCCCTATTATAAATGGTTGGATCCCAGAGGGTTATGCGTGAACATGAGTATGTTGCCTTCCCCGCCGCCGCTTCCGTCGCATCCCAGGCGGTGGTTTCCTGAATTTATGGAACTCAGTCAAAGCCGTCTTCGTTCCCAGGCGCGCCTGTTGGCGCTTTCCCTTGTGGTCGGTCTTGCGGCGGGTTTAGGCGCCATTGTTTTTCATGTTGTTTGTGACGGCGTGGCCTACGTTGCCCTGGACCGTCTTGTGGGGTATCACCCCCCTCATCCGCCGGGGGAATCCCCCTTGTTTTCGTCCGCACTGGAAACCTTTCGGCCGTGGATGCTGCTGTTGGTTCCGACTTTAGGGGGACTTCTCAGCGGGTGGCTGATATTTCGGCTGGCACCCGAAGCGGAGGGCCACGGAACCGATGCGGCGATAGCAGCGTTTCATTATGGGCAAGGGCAGATTCGGCCGCGCGTGCCGATTATCAAGATCGTTACCAGTGCCCTGACCATCGGCACGGGTGGGTCTGGCGGAAGGGAGGGCCCGATTTCACAGATTGGCGCGGGTTTCGGATCGTTTTTGGCGCGGATCTTTCGGCTTCCGGCGGAGGAGGGTCGTATTGTGATGGCGGCGGGAATGGGGGCCGGCGTTGCGGCCCTTTTTCATGCCCCCCTCGCCGGCGCGTTATTTGCCGCTGAGGTTCTTTACTCCTCGGCTGATTTTGAAGCGTCCGTCATTGTTCCGGCCGCATTGGCCAGCGCCGTGGCGTACTCCATGTTCGGAATGGTGTTTGGATGGACGCCGCTGTTTCATCTGCCATCGGATCTCGTTGAGGCCATGACGTTTCACGACCCTCGCCAATTGTTACCCTACACTCTGCTGGCGATCGGGTCGGTCGTTTTGGCCATGCTCTATACGCGAACGTTCTACGGTCTTACCGATCTGTTTCGGCGTTGGCGATGTCCGCGCCTTCTCAAGCCGGCTGTTGGGGCGCTGGCGACTGGGGCGTTCGGACTGGCCTTGTATTATTTCTTCCGGAAGGATCTCCGTGTTTTGAGCGTTCTTTCCAGTGGCTACGGGGCGCTTCAAACGGCCATCACTACCCGGGGGGGGCAGGGGGCGGGCGATCTTTTGCTGGTCCAGCTGTTTCTGGTCGTTGCATTGGGAAAAACCCTTGCCACTGCGCTGACCATTGGCAGCGGCGGTTCGGGGGGTCTTTTTGGCCCGGCCATGGTGATTGGGGGGTGTGGGGGTGGGGCGTTGGGGCTTCTGTTCCACGCGGCGTGGCCGTCCTTGGCGCCACAGCCGGCGAGTTTTGCCCTGATCGGAATGGCGAGTTTTTTTTCCGCGGCCGCGAAAACACCCCTATCGAGCCTGATCATCGTGAGCGAAATGACGGGAAGTTACGGTCTGTTGCTTCCCACGCTTTGGTGCTGCGTTCTCGCCTTTCTTTTGTCCGATGCGCAATCCCTTTATCACTCGCAAGTGGCGAGCCGATTCCTTTCGCCGGTCCATCAGGGCGGTTTTGTACGGGAAGCGCTGGCCGGGCTTCGCGCTCGGGAATTACTGACTCCGCTTGAGGCGCTCCCTGTTCTGCGGCCTGAAACGCGGTTTTCCCGCGTGGTTGAGACATTATGTCAAAACGGCCTTCAGGAAGTCGCGGTCGCTGACCCGGATGGGCGATACGTTGGGATGGTGTGTCTGGAGGAAGTTCTTCTGGCATCCCGAATGCCTTATGCGGAATCCGCGATCCTTGCGGAGGACTTGATGCGGCACGATATTCCGAGTGTAAGGGCCGAAGATACTTTGAACGACGTGCTGGAGGTTTTTACCCGATGCGACCGAGGAGTGTTGCCGGTAGTGGACGGCGGTTCTGACGGGCGCGTGGCGGGTTTTGTGAAGCGCTTGGACATTTCCAAGGCATACTTTCAGCGTCTTCATGGCCGGCCCTGTATGGTGAGTGCCGTGGGGAATTCCACGCAGCCCATGCCGTCCTAAGAGCGTTGGCGCAGGGGAATCGTTCGTATGAGACGCCGTTCGACGTGCTGCTTTTAAAACCTGGGCTCTGTTCGGATTGGCAGGCGAGCGGGGCAGGTCCTCTTCTCTTCGAGCGGAGAGATCAGGCGCACGTGATTCAGCGGGCGGCCAGGTCTTGCGCGGCAATAGCGGCCCGCGCCTCCTGTTCGGCAAGCCATTGGCGGATATGCGCGGTCAACAACTCGCGGGCATTCTGGAATGCGGCATGTTTTTCTTCCTCATTTCCCTGAACGGCGGCGGGGTCTGGGATATCCCAATAGATCTGACTGGCGATTCCGGGCCATGTGATGGGGCAATTTCGGACGGCATGGGAGCACACGACGATCAGGGTATGGATCGGCTCTTCACGGAACACGTCGACCTTTTTGGGATAATGGCCTTCCAGGGAGATGCCGATCTCCTGCATGACGGTGAAGGTGAGCGGATGGATGGGGCGGGGGTTGGTTCCGGCGCTGCGCGCCTCATACCGATCGCCCGCCATATGGCGCAACAAGGCCTCTGCCATTTGGCTTCGGGCGGAGTTGCCGGTGCATAAGAACAGGACCATTGGCTTGCGCGACACCGCTTCGGGGAGGCGATGGCGCACGACGTCCCCCTCGATATGGTACACCACGCATTCTCCGATGTGTCGGGCATGGTCGGCGATGCGTTCCAGATATTGGGCGGTTTGCCGAAGGCGCAACAAATGGGGCACCGCATCGCCCCCCTTTCGCAATTCCTCATCGATCCGCCGGAGCAAATCATCCCGCAAACGATCCACCGCTTCGTCCCCGGCCACCACGGCCCGGGCCGCGGCCACATTGGACGCGGTGAACGCGTTCAAGGCTTGGAGCAGCGCGTTGAGGGCGGCATCCGTGAGCGCTTGGATCGGTTGGTCGAAGTCCGCAACGTGAAAATCGCCCAGGGTGGCGGCCTTCCGTGCGATTCGGGCGGCCAAATCCCCGATACGCTCCAAGCTATAATTGACCCTGGCCACGCTGAATACGTACCGCAACTGGTCCGCGACCGGCTGGTGGAGCGCCAGGATTTTCAGGCATTCTTCCTCGATTCGAATATCGGTGGCGTCCGAATCCGATTCCCAGCGTTCCACGGTAGCCGTGGCCAGGGGATCGCGGGTCAACAAAGCCCGCACGGCCTGACGAACGGACTCTGCGATTCGTTCCGTTTGGGTGTGGAGCAACTGATTGAGCTGTCGAAGTTCGTGTTCAAAATGCCGCTGCATCCGCTTTCTCCGATTAGCCAAACCGACCTGTCACATAGTCCAACGTATCCGGCACATGGGGGTTTTGGAAGATGGTGGTCGTGGGGCCGTATTCGAGGAGGCGGCCCAGGTAGAGGAAGGCCACATAGTCGCTGATTCGGGCGGCCTGTTGCATGTTATGGGTGACCATGAGGATGGTATAGGATCCGCGCAGATCGTCGATTAAATTCTCGATATGCTGGGTGGCGATGGGGTCGAGGGCCGAGCAGGGCTCATCCATCAGCAACACTTCGGGTTCGGCGGCGATGGCCCGGGCGATGCAGAGTCGCTGCTGCTGGCCGCCGGAGAGGCTCAATGCGCTCTCGTGGAGACGGTCTTTGACCTCGTCCCATAAAGCGGCGCCGCGCAGGCTCCGTTCGCAGATTTCGTCGAGCACGCGTTTATTGGTTTCGCCGTCGATGCGCAGGGGGTAAATCACGTTTTCGTAAATGCTCATGGGGAAGGGGTTTGGCTTCTGGAACACCATACCCATGCGCTTGCGCAGTTCGATCACATCCACTTCGGGGGCATAGATGGAGGTTCCGTTCAGTTTGATATCCCCTTCTGTCCGCACGATGTCCAGCAGATCGTTGATACGGTTGACGGAACGGAGGAGGGTGGACTTGCCGCAACCGGAGGGGCCGATGAGGGCGGTTACTTTGCCTTGGGGCACGCCCATCGCGATATGGAACAGGGCTTGTTTTTCGCCGTAGAACAGGCTGAAGTTTTCGATGGCGAGGCTTATGGTCTCCCGGGCCAGTTCCGGGTGCACTTCGGTCGGGAATTCCTGTCCTGCCGCGATGGCGGCCAACCGGGAACCGAGCCGTTGTTCGCCGGCACGGGGGGTGAGCGGTTGGGTTGGGGTTGAATGCTGCATCCTTGTTCTCCCTCAGAACACCGATCCCACAAACTTTTGGCGCAATCGCTGCCGGATGCGGACTCCGGCGAGATTAAGGAGTAAAATGATGGCAATCAGTAGCAGCGTCGTTGTGAACACCATCGGTTTGGAGGCTTCGCTGTTTTGGCTTTGAAATCCGAGATCGTAAATATGGAAACCGAGATGCATGAAACTCCGTTCCAGATGGATGAACGGGAAACTTTTATCCACCGGCAGTTCCGGGGCCAGTTTTACGGCGCCCACCAGCATGAGGGGGGCGACTTCTCCGGCGCCGCGGGCCATGGCCAGAATCATTCCGGTCATGACCCCGGGCATTGCCCGCGGGAGCACGATGCGGCGAATGGTCTGCCATTTGGAAGCGCCGCAGGCATAGGACCCTTCTCGCATCGACGAGGGGACCGCCGCAAGCGCCTCTTCCGTGGCGACGATGACGACGGGCAGTGTGAGCAGTGCGAGGGTCATGGATGCCCATAGCACGCCGCCGGTGCCGAAGGTGGGATTGGGAAGTTTCGCCGCATAAAACAGCTGGTCGATGCGGGCTCCTACGGTGTAGGAGAAGAAACCCAGTCCGAAGACGCCGAACACGATGCTGGGAACTCCCGCCAGGTTATTGATGGCGATCCGGACCGCACTGACCATGGGGCCGGCGCGGGCGTACTCGCGGAGGTACAAAGCGGCCAGAACCCCGAAGGGGGCGACCACCAGGGCCATCAACAAGGTCATCACGACTGTTCCGAAAATCGCCGGCCAGACGCCGCCCTCGCTGTTGGCCTCGCGGGGTTCGTCGGTCAAGAACTCAACCCAACGGGCGAGGTAAATCCGAACCCGATCCCGGAACGAGAGTCGGTTGGCCGGATAGGCGCGCACGATATCGGCCAATGGCAGCGTTTGCGCACGACCCTCGGCGGTGGTCAGGACGATCGTGAATCGGGCGTTTTCGCGGTCGAGGGACTCGATTTCCGCGCGAATGCGTTGAAATTCCTTCTGAAGGTTTTGTTCGATTTCGGCGTAATGCGCGGCGGCTTCTCGATAGGGGGCGGATTGAGGGCCGGCGCGGAGTTCGATTTCCCGCAGTCGGAGCCTTTCCCGTTCCAGGGCGGCATTGACATGTCCAATGTCGTCTTTCTCCAGGGCGCGACGGGCGCGCCAGCGTGCCCGGACTTCGGAATGATAACGTTCAAAAGCGTTCCAGACGGCGGCGGGCTCCGCGGCCACCGGCCGATTTTCCACTCGAAACTCGGTCGGCGTGCCGTAAAAACGGCCCCAGGCCAACCGTTCGACGACGATTGCCCATTCCGGGTGGGTTTCGCTGTCGGGGACGATTTCCTCGTCGCTGATCCAGTGGAAGTGGGTCCCGCTCAGTTCGTAGTTGCCGGTACGAAGCAATCGGCGACGGACGAGGCGATTGGTCACCGTTTCCGCTTCCGTGACGGGGCGATAACGCTCTTGGCGGGTCACTTCGCCCATTCGGGCGCCGTCGGGGGTTTGCACGCGCATTACCGGACGCGGCCAGAAGGTGATCCATCCGTTCCAGGCGATTAGTCCCAGGAGAAGTCCGATCATGGCCAGGCAGGCCGTCAGGGCGGCACCGGTGAGCCAGAGGATCGGTTCGGCGCGAGCGGTCAGGACGGCCGGGGCCCCTCCGCGGGTGCGGAGAGTGGGGGGGGTTTGTTGCGGTTGAGCGGCCAAGGGGTTCATAGTTCGTAGGCGCGTTTTCGAAAGCGTTGGCGAACAATCTCGGCGACGGTATTGACGCAGAAGGTCATTGCAAAGAGGACGAGCGCGGCCAGGAACAACATTCGGTAGTGGGTGGAATGGCGGACTGCTTCGGGAAGCTCCACGGCGATGTTGGCGGCGAGTGTTCGAAAGCCGTTGAAAATGTTCCAATCCATCACGGGGGTATTGCCGGCGGCCATTAGGACGATCATGGTTTCGCCGACGGCTCGTCCCAGTGCGATCATGATTGCGGAGAAAATGCCGCTGGCGGCCGTTGGGATGACCACGCGGATCGCCGTTTGCCAGGGGGTTGCCCCGCAGCCTAGGGAAGCGGAACGCAGATGTTCCGGGACGCTGCTGAGGGCGTCATCGGTCAGGGTGTAGAGAATGGGGATGATGGCGAATCCCATGACGAATCCTACGATGAGGGCGTTGCGTTGAACGTAGGTGCCGAGAAAGCCTCCTCGGGGGTCCCACTGCCAGAGGTTGAAGGGTCCTTGTGCGATCAGGCGGGCGGCACCCCAGGCGACGACGAGGGTGAGCGCTGTCAGGGCCAGGAACGTGGCAAGGGATCGTCCGGCGATTTGCTGCGGCGTCAGGTGACGTTGTCGCCGGAGAAGCCAGGGGGCCAGCCGGGTGGCATGCAAAGCGGCCACGATGACGGCGGAGCCGGGCAACGTGATCAGAAACCAGCCGCCCGTTGCCGCCCCTTTCTGGCCATCGAGCCAGGCTTTGATGTCGCCCGCGAACAGGAGTCGCTCGACCGCATCGCCCAACGGGGCTGCCGACGCAAGGCCTGCGAGGCCAAACAGGAGAATTCCGATCATTCGGCTTCGGCGCAGCCAGGCGGGGGCGGTCAGGGGGATCATCTGCCAAAGATGTCCGCCAAGCAATACCGCGAACGGGACCGTGGCCAACGCGGTCAGGATAGCGGGAACACGATTTTCGGCGGCGGGGGCGATGACCAAAGCAGCCAGGAAGCCCAGGACGACACTGGGCAGGCTCGCCATCATTTCAATGACGGGTTTAAGACGGGCACGGGTACGGGGGTGCATGATTTCGCTGGAGTACACGGCGGCGAGCAGCGCGAGGGGCAGCGCGAACAGCATGGCGTAGACGGTGGCTTTGATGGTGCCAAAGATCAGAGGGACCAGCCCGTATTTGGGCTCGAAATCGTCGGTCCCGCTGGAAGACTGCCAGACATGGCGCGGTTTTGGATAGCCCTCATACCAGACGGGCCGAAAGATGGCCGCCAAGCTGGTTTCGGGGTGGGGGATATTGAGCCGCCACTGGGCGAGACCATGATGGTGGCCGAGCGCAAAGAGGGCATTGTCTTTTGGGGCCAGCGCCAAGGCATCCGGCAGTCCGGCCGACGGCATGTCGGAGGCGGGCAGCGTTAGCAAGTGACGTCCGCTGGTGACATGGTAGAGTCTGACAGTCCGATCCGCGAATGCGGCGGCCAACATTCGCGTCCGCATGGAGGGGGTTAGGGCCCGAACGGCGGATTTGCCCGGCGGCAAATCGTGGCCGAGGGTGAATCGTTGGCCGTCGGGGGTTTGAGACGCGGGATCGCGGGTTCGAAACCAGACTCGAATTCGTCCGATGGAGTCGCCAACGGCCAATGAGGTTTTTCCGATCAGGAAGGCTGTGGCGGTTATTTTTACGTCGGGCTCCGGCGTGAGATCGAGGCGTTCGACGATAACGGGGTTTTCCAGGTCCCGCGTGTCGTAACGCACCAACTTACCGTCGTTCCAGATGAGGAATACATTGTCGCCCATTCCCGAGAGGAGGATCCGGTCGGGAGGGGGATCCCGTTCCGCTGGGGCGAGGGGAACTTGTCCGCCGCTGACGGTTTCCGTGACTTTTCCGGTCATTAAGTTACGGCGTTGCCGAATGGATTTGATATGCAAGATGTTATCGGCAGTCAAAGCGGCCAGTACGGGGCCGCGCGGTCCGATTGAAATATCCACGCGTTCGATGGAATGGCCGGACTGTAATACAATGGGATCACTGATTTGTTCCTGAATGGTCAAAACCAGGAACTGATCCTGGGAGACACGGACGAGGGCGCCGTTGGATCGGGCGACGCTGGCGCCGACGGGGAAATGGAGCGGGTCGGTGGGCAAATCCTCATCGGACGCGGGTCGCGCTTGAAATCGAATCGCCCCGTAACGAACGGTTCCATCCGAAAAGCCAGCAAGCGCTTCTCCATAAAGGGTGAAGGCTTCGCTGACGGGAGGGGCGTCTCCGAAAGGCATGTGGGTAAAAATCAGATGGCCATCCGGCGTATGAATCGCCTGGATCTGCCCGTCCCCGTATGCCGCCCATGCGAGCGCACCGTATTCGTCCACCGCCAGATGTTGGACGGGCGCGTCCAACGATTGGGGATTGGATATCAGGGAACCCTTTCCCACGAAGTGGGCGGTGGGAGAGCGGAAGAGCGGGATGACCTGGGTCACTAAAAAAATGCACACGGTTGCGACGGCAAGAATGGTCATCACCCCGCCGAGTGTGATCGTTGCCCTGGCGATACCATTGGCCCACTTAACCGATCGTTTTGTTTCTCGTTTACGGGTTCGACCGGTGTAAGCGGCGGGCGGTTGAGGAAGTGGGTTCATGAAATGGACAGGGAAGGAAGGAAAAAAGCGGAGGCTTCTGCGAAGCCTCCGCGATCGTTGTTTGTATTCGGTTTTACTTGAGTCCAACCTGTTCCAATTGCGCGCGGGCCATTTCGGCTGTGACGGGGAGGTAGCCGTCTTTGACCACGTCGGACTGCCCCTGTTTGCTGAACACATACCGAATAAACTCCCGCCGCAGGGGGTCCAGTTCGCTGCCCGGCTTATAGTTAACGTACACATAGAGGAAACGGCCCAGGGGGTATTCCCCTGTGTAGGCCTTTTCCGGTTCAGCCGGCACAAACGGCTCACCTTCGGCCAGGGCCAACGGAACGGCGCGGACGTCCGCGGTGATATATCCGATTCCGCTGTAGCCGATGGCTGCTTTTTCGCTGGCGACTCCCTGAACGACCGAGGAGGAGCCCGGCTGTTCTTTTACTTCGTCACGGAAATCGCCTTTGAAGAGCGCGTGTTCTTTGAAGTAACCATAGGTGCCGGACGCGGCATTCCGGCCGTAGAGGCTGATCGGCAGATTGGCCCAGGGGCCCGTCAATCCGAGGTCTCCCCATGTCCGGATATCCTTTGGATATCCGCCTTTTCGGTTTTTCGAAAAGATGGCATCCACCTGGGGGAGCGTGAGTCCTCGGATGGGGTTGTCCTTATTGACATAAACCGCCAGCATGTCGATGGAGGTGCCGAGCGCGACGGGTTTGTAGCCGAATTTCTTTTCGAACTCGTCGATTTCCTTATCTTTCATGGGGCGGCTCATCGGACCGAAATGAGCGGTGCCGGCGACCAACGCCGCGGGCGCTGTCGAGGAGCCCTTTCCTTCGATTTCAATCTGCACGTTCGGGTAGTAACGTTTAAAGCCTTCGGCCCAAAGGGTCATGAGGTTATTCATGGTGTCGGAGCCGATGCTTTTGAGATTTCCGGAGATGCCTTCGACCGGTTTATAGTCCGGCAAAGCGGCATCCACCGCGACCTGGGCGCATGCGTGGCCGGCCATCCACAGGGCTGCGGCCATGATTTCCGATCTGATTCGATGATGGGGGTTTTTTTTCATGTTTTGTTTTCCTTTTTTGTTTTGAAGGTTCGCTGGATAGGATTTTTGTTCGATCGTTTTCCGTTTTCTGTGATCTCTCCCATTTTATGTATCGTCGTTCGTTTTCATGTTTTGTCATTTTTGCCGTTTGGGCGTAATTCCCTGTTCGGCGAGCCAAGCGCGGATGCGGCGATCCAAGTCGTCGCGAACCGCTCGAAAAGCGGCCAGACGGGCGGCTTTGGATCCGGTGACTGCCGCGGGATCTTCGACGGGCCAATGCAGCCGTTTGGCGACTCCCGGAAAGATCGGGCAGCGCTGTTCGGCGTCGGCGCAAACCGTGATGAGGAAACCGAAATGCATGCGTCCGAGGAACGGGAGAACGCTTTTGGACTCTTGGCCGCGGATCGCAATGCCGATTTCTTCCATAACCGTTCGAGTCATTTCATGAATGGGCTTTGGTTCAAGGCCGGCGCTGTAGACTTCGAAGCGGTCGCCGGCGTATGCGCGAAGAAGGGCTTCCGCCATTTGACTGCGGCAGGAATTTTCCAGGCAAAGGAAGAGCACGCGGGCGAGAGACTCGGGTGGGCAAGGGACGGGGGAGTTCAGAAGGACGAGCGCTCGCTTTGCCATGTCGCTCTGAGCCACCGGATGATTCAGCGCATGCTGCCGCACCCATGTGAGCGCGGCCTGGACACAAGGCGTCGCTTCCTCGCCGGCCCAGCGGTAGTAGTGCCAGCGGCCTTTCTGACGGCAGACGAGTAATTTTGAATCGGTCAATACGCTGAGGTGTTTCGATACGGTGGAATCAGACAGACCAAGGATTTCCGTCAAATGGCACAGGCAGAGGGTGCTTCCCTCCAAACATACCAAAACGCGCAGGCGGGTTTCATCGGCCAATGCTTTGGCGATCTCCAGGACTTCGCGCATGCCTCATTTCTATCATTCGGCAAACGGCGAAGTCACGTTAGGATTTCGCTAGTTCAGGGATAAAACAGCGCTTTGCGACCGGGTCGGCGGCTGCGAGACAGGTGGGAAACCGTGCGCGTTGCCGGGGGAAACCCCCGTCCGGCGATTTCCGAAAGGGAAATGCAGAAGGGGGAATCCTGTGCGTAATTTATCGGAACGCGGATCGGCCCCTTGGACCGTCTTATGGAAGGGGTTTGCCGGTCAATTCGGCCAGGATTTGTTCATGAATGCGAAGATCGTCGTCATGAAAGAGGACGAAACGGATGTGGCGGACATGGTGCAGGTTGGGGATTTCGTGCAGGATGGCACCGAAGGCGATTCGAGCCGCCTCTTCGATGGGGTAACCAAAGGCGCCGGTCGAGATGGCGGGGAAGGCGATGGAATGGAGCGCGTTTTGGTCGGCCAACTGGAGGGCGTTTCGGTAGCAGGCGGCCAATAATTCAGCGGCGGGCTCGTCTTTGCCGTAGACCGGACCCAGGCAATGGATCACGTGGCGATTGGGCAGGCGGTGGGCGCCGGTGATGACCGCCTGGCCGGGGCGGATAGGAGCCAGCGGGCGGCATTCGGCTTCCAGTTCGGGTCCTGCGGCCCGATGGATTGCGCCGGCGACGCCGCCTCCCATCTTTAACTCCGCATTGGCGGCATTGACGATGGCGTCCATATCGGGCTGTTGGGCTATATTTCCTTTCACGCATTCGATGCGAATCGTGTTGACTTGGACCATGCGGATTGCCTCCCTTTTCTCTTGATTCCCTGCGATGTCGTTGACAGGGCTTGCGGAGCCATTCGTCCTGTGGATTGTCTCGATCGGAGCGTTCAGCGTCAAGAATTCGTTGCCCTTAGGGGGTCTCGATGCCTTCCGCTCATGCGTTGCGGACCGCCCATGCCTCATACTCACACCAGGCCGGTGCTATTCCGCGGGTAGAGGAGGGGGGGGTGCTCCCCGTTGATCAGCGCCTAGCCGTGCGCCTCTATGCCGTAACGCCTGCTCATCTCCTCCAGCCGCTATAGGAAATCTCGATAGTCCCGCGTATCCTCGTAAATGCGCTGACAGTTCTGTTCGCGCGCCGTGAGGTGATACCACGCGCCAGCCACATTTACGCGCAAAGGTCGCGCCGTTCCCCCTGCGTCTCATAGAACATCCCACCTGTCAATTCTCGAATCTGGAGACGTGACCCCTAACCGACATGATCTAGCAATCTGATGCCTATCGTCTTTGCACGGATAGGGGCAGGATTTTTCTTGCCAGGGGTTGGGCGGAAGTGCTATTGTTTTTACGGATTTTCGGACCGATCCGGCGTGTCGGGGAAAGTGCCATGAACGAAAACCATCCAACGCCGGAAAATCGTAAATACTTCGACCGATTGACGTTTTACCATCCCACGAGCAGTGGAACCGGAACCTCTTTACGCCTGGATTTTCGGCTGCGCCGGCCGGAGGAAGAACGGGAGAGTTGTTTCTTTCTTGAACTTGCGAAGCAAAAGACCTCTGCTGGGCGAACGGCCGATGGGGAACGGGTGCGCCCCACATTCGATTGGGCCAACAAGATTGTCGTTAAACTGGGGTTGATGGATGCCTGTGAACTCCTGACGGTGCTCGAAGGGCGATGCGAGCAACTGCGCGGAGGCAAAGGACTCTTTCATGATTCGGGTGAAGCGACAACCGTTTTTCAGTTCCGTCGCCAGAGTGAGCCGCCGGGATATGTCTTGGATGTTTCCCGTAAGCCGAAAGGCGAGAACGCTGAGGCTATCAAGACCCATATTTTGCTCTCCGAGGCTGAAGCCATTGCGGTTCGGCTTTACCTGCAACATGCCATCGGGCTTTTGAGCGTGGCAGAACCTCTGAGTCGGCTTTTTCATCTTCGGCCGCAGGGGTAATCCTCTGGGATGGGCGATCCTTTTTTCGTGCATTGCTCCGTGCTTTTCGTTATAGAAAGCAGTTGGGATCGTGGTTTATGTGGAACCGCTGTGCCGGCCCCCTCATTGGTATGGCGGAAGGAGGATAAACGATGAACTATGCCTTTATGACTTTTTCAACGCCCACTCTGCGATTGGAAGAGGTGCTTCGTACCGCGCAGCGTTACGGATACGACGGCGTCGAACTGCGGTTGGATGCCGGCCATGCACATGGCGTGGAAATTGGGCTCTCGCCGATCGAACGGCAGCGTGTTCGGGAAGCAGCTGAGGCGTCCGGTATTGCGCTCGTCTGTCTGGCGACTTCGTTGAAATTTGCGGATCCGGCCATTACTCAAACGACTCTTGCCGAAGTTCGTGCACGCCTGGCTCTGGCCGGTGATTTAGGGGTTCCAGTCCTTCGCGTTTTTGGCGGCGGCATCCCCAAAGGCATGAGTCGGGAGGCGGCGATTGAACACATGGCGCAAACTTTTCGGGTTGCGGCCGATTCAGCCGCTGCGCATGGCGTGACGATTTGCCTGGAAACCCATGACGATTGGTGTGATCCACGACATGTGGCGGCGGTTCTTCGAGCGGTGGATCATCCGTTCGTCGCTTGCAATTGGGATGTGATGCACCCCGTTCGCATGGGGGCAGCTTCCATTGAAGAATCCTTCCGCATCCTCCGTCCCTGGATTCGGCACGTGCACCTTCATGATGGGCGTTTTGGCGAGAAACTGGAATTGGTTCCCATTGGGCAGGGAATTGTGGATCATCGGGCCGTTCTCCGCTTGTTATTGGAAGAGGGCTATACGGGGTTTCTCAGCGGTGAGTGGATCAATTGGGAGCCGTACGAAATCCATCTGCCGAGAGAATTGGCGGCGTTGCGGGCGATGGAACGGGAACTCGTTGCAGCTCGCGAAAAAGGGAACAGGGGATGAAGCAACCGAATATTTTAGTATTCTTTACGGATCAACAGCGTTGGGACACCTGTGGTTGTTATGGGCAAAAGTTTCCGCTCACGCCCCATCTTGACCGATTGGCTTCGGAAGGAGTGCGGTTCGAACATGCCTTTACGTGTCAACCGGTTTGCGGCCCAGCGCGTGCAGCGCTTCAGACCGGGCGTTATCCGACCGAGGTGGCTTGCCCGACCAACCATTGCCGACTTCCCCCTGGCGAGCGAACGCTGGCCCATTGGCTAGGGGAGCAAGGGTATGAAACGGCTTACATTGGAAAGTGGCATTTGGCGTCCGGAGGCCGTTACAATGGGCCCGACGATTTTCGGACGCGGCCGGTTCCTTTGGATCGGCGGGGAGGGTATTGCGACTTCTGGTTAGCGTCGGACGTCCTGGAATTCACCTCGCACGCCTACGATGGACACATGTTTGACAGCGCGGGAAACCGTCGAGATTTTCCTGCCGGCCGATATCGGGTTGAGGTATTGACAGACTGGGCGATTGAATATCTGGAAAACCGCCGTCGGGACAGGCCGTTCTTCCTTTTTCTCTCCTACATCGAACCCCATCATCAAAACGACCACTTTCGCTTTGAAGGGCCAACCGGTTCGGAGGAACGATTTTCGGATTATGAAGTGCCGGGGGATCTCGCGCTAACGGGGGGAGATTGGCGGCTTCAATATCCGGGATATTTGGGCTGCGTGAATGCGTTGGATCAAGCGCTTGGGAGAATACGCGAGGCGCTCGAGCGGATGGGCGAGTGGGAAAGCACGCTTCTTGTATTCACCAGCGATCACGGGTGCCATTTCAGGACTCGCAATTCTGAATACAAGCGGTCCTGTCATGACGCCTCCATTCGGATTCCGATGGTGATCGGGGGGCCCGGGTTCAGAGGCGGGCGGGTGATTTCGGAGATCGTCAGTTTGATGGACGTTCCCCCTACGATCATTGCGGCGGCTGGAGCATCTGTGCCGGAGACCATGCGGGGGCGGCCGATCCAGCGGCTGTTGGATGGAACGGAAACCGGTCGGTGGCCTCAGGAGGCTTTTATCCAGATCAGCGAAAGTCATTGCGGGCGTGCGCTTCGAACGCGCGAGTGGACGTACAGCGTGCGGGCGCCGGGAAAATCGGGGGGAGAACTGGGAAGCGATCTTTACGAAGAGGACTTTCTCTATCATCTTCCACGGGATCCACACCAGCGGCACAATCTTATTCGGGATCCTGCCTTTGTCGAGGTTCGTGCAAAATTACGCGCCCTTCTTCAACAGCGGATGAGAGCAGTAGGAGAACCGGAGTGTGAAATTCGCCCCCTCGGCAATTCTTAATATCGTTTCGCGAAGAGCGAGCCCCTTTGTTTGAGGTCATCGCGCCGCGGTTCGGGTTTGCTCGGTGGAGGTCTCCACGTATTTTTTGAGCATGCGGAAAACCAGATCGGGCGTGGCGGTTGTGGAGAGAAAGACCCGTGTTTCTTCCTGTTCGACGCGGGCGGGGGCTAGAAGATCCAGCACATCGGCGTCTTGAGCCATCTGGCCGATGGCCACCAACCCTTGCACGACATCTCGGAGAAGTCTGGCAGAATCAGCATTAGCGGTTTGGAAACCTAAGGACAAATGGACTGTTTTTTCCCGTTCATAAGCCGTAATCCAGGTGACGCCGATCGCGGCGCGGTAAGGCTCCGGTAGAGGGATATCAGCCGAAAGTGTTTCGGTGTTAGCATAGAAGAGTGGCGCGTCAGGGGGCGGTGAAAAGCCGAATGTTTGGATGGGACTCAGGGAAGACTGCTTGCCGTCCAGCGTATCAAGCGCTTCCTCGACAGCGCTTCGGCTTTTGCTAAGGATCAGAACACCTGTGGGGTGGATACATCCGTACTGCCGTTCCGTTTCCGCCTTGCCATCATCTACCCAACTATGGACGTCATAGGCGCGGTGTTTTGACTCTTGGTACCGGCCATTTGCGCGGACAAGGGTTTCGAGATGAGGCGCATTGAACCGTCCCTTGAGGACGAGGGTATTCGCATCCGGTTCGGAAGCCCGGCCCCAGAGAATGATGGAATTGAGATCTTGAAACATATCGAGCCGAAAGATGGCCCCAATGGCTGCGATCTGGTTCGAAGAAGGTCCGGTCTTAAGGTAATGAAGAAGACGCATGCCGGTTTCGGTCTTTTTCAAGGCGTCCAGATCGGCTTTGAAAACCCATCGGACTGAAGAGGGGGGTGAGACTTCGGCCAGTTTTCCCCAGCTGATGGTTGCGAGGGTAGCGAAACTCAGGACACACAAAGAGGCTTTCATATTGAGAATTCCCTTTCTCAAAAATTTTATCGGAGAGTATCCCCCATGTCACCATATTTTTAAATGCGGGTGATGCAGGACCTGCGTCATCCGCACATTGTATTGCTGCATCATGCGGGGGAGGAGAACGGTCTCTACTGTCTCATAATGGACAAGGTCGCGGGCCGAGGCGGCGAGCCGGAGAGCCTGGAGGATATTTGCAGTTCCGCCGGCGGAGAGCATAAGACAAGAAGCTCCGGCGGCAAAACGCCGGAGCTACAGCGGAGCGCCGGAACATCAGCGTTCTGTAGTTCCGGCGGTCTTCCGCCGGAAAGCTGTAGTTGCGCCAGTGGCCCTTACTGTAGTTCCGCCACTGTCCTTTACTGTAGTTCCGCCACTCTGTGGTGGAAAGGGAATAAGGCTTCCGGCACGAGAATGAGGCTTCCGGCACGGGAGTGCCGGAACTACAGGGGAAGAGATGAGGCTTTCG
>CALHRZ010000014.1 GCA_938038445.1 uncultured bacterium
CATGGCCCGAGCGGCTTGATCCGTTACCGGCGCGGCATGGCCGGCGACGGAGCAGCGCGCCGCCCCCTAGGGGGCGGGGAAGGGGAACAGAAAAGGAGGTGGACAACCGAAAGAACATTAGCTTACTTTACCCGTAGAACTGTCCAATCAATGGGGAGCACCTCCCAATTCCACATTCTGTTCATGCGGTGAAATCAACGTAACCATAGCCGACGATGTTCTGCGAAGTATTGTGGGGGTAGCAACAAACTTCGGACTCGGATGGGGTCGGAGATTTCGGAGTGCGGCTTCTGGCAGTGGTTTGTTTTTTGCAATCCTTGCTGCCCATTTTTTTCAGATCAGGAATGAACAGACTTCGGACCAATGGATCCTAAACAGAAGAATCCGAACGCGGTTTTTGTCACACACTTTCGAAAGAGTGAGACAAAGGCTCTATAATCTGGCGGTGATCTTCGACTCTTTTTGTTTTCTCTGAAATCGCCTGTTGCCCTTTTTGCGTAATCGTTCATCCTCATATGGATGTAATTCCTTTGCTTGACAGAATCAAATTTTTCTTCGATGATTTATACAAACAAGGGTGAAAAAATGAAAAAATATATTTGTGATGTATGTGGTTGGATTTATGATCCGACGAAAGGCGATCCTGACAATGGAGTAGCTCCAGGCACTCCCTTCGACAAAGTTCCGGAAAGTTGGGTCTGTCCGGAATGTGGCGCCGGTAAAGACCAATTTTCACTTTCAGGTGAATAACAAAGATACAAGGAGAAGGTGATGATCAGCAAAAAGTTGGCGAAAGCATTGAGCGAGCAAATGGGGCGCGAGTTCGAGTCGGCGTACATCTATTTGGCCATGGCGGGCAAGGCTGCGGAAATGAATCTGATGGGCGCGTCGACCTGGATGCAAGTGCAGGCTTCGGAAGAAATGAATCACGGGATGAAGTTTTTTAAGTATCTGGTGGACCAAGGAGCGGAAACCGCTTTTCCTGCGATTGCAGCCCCTCCCGTTCAATATGACACGCTGACCGCGATTTTCCGGAAAACGTTGGAACACGAACGGAAAGTGACGAAGTGGATAACGGAATTGATGGACCAAGCGGTAAGCGAAAAGGATTATGCGACGCAAATTTTTCTTCAGTGGTTCATCACGGAACAGGTGGAAGAAGAGGCGACGGCTGCCGAAATTCTGAAACAGCTTGAAATGATCGGCGACAAATCCAGTGCGGTGGTGATGCTTGACCGTCATCTGGGAAAACGCGGTGAAGGGAAGGAGTGATTCGCGTCTCCTGTTTGCGGCATTTTCTTTGCCTTTTCGGCAGCATTGGGATTTCGGCTGCAGGGCATTTGTGGGCCGAAGCTTCACCCAGCGACAATCCTTTCACGCTCTCCTTAGGTTTCGACTCAGCGAGTGACCCGCCGATCCTGCGGATTCGGTGGGAAGTACCACCCGGTCATTATCTGTATGCCAACGCGGTTTCTGTGGAGGCTACTCCACCTTTGTCTCTTGTGTTGGCAACGCGTCCTGATCCAGAAATACGATTCGACGAGGTCCTCCAAGAAAATCTGGAAGTGTTTTCCCAACCCCTTGAGATTGTTTACAAGCTTTTAGGTTGGGATCGGCAAAATCTTGTCCGGGTGCGAATCCAATGGCAAGGGTGTAGAGGGGCCGTTTGTTTTCTTCCGCAGGAAGAAACATGGGTGTTTGACGCGGCGGGCCGTGCCGAGCGGTTCATCGTGCGAGAGGAGGACGAAGAGGCTGAGGAGGGTAAGGACTCATTCTGGCAAGAGGTTCGGAGATCGGAAGGGTATCTCAATGCGGAGGACTTTCTTCGGTTTTTGGAAGGCAAACGGCCTGCATCAGTCCCTTTCTTGGACCGTGCGTTTGCCGCGGGAGGATTTGCAGCTCTGCTCGTAAGTTTCATCGGAGGAATTCTCCTCAACTTAACCCCTTGCGTGCTTCCGCTTGTACCGGTCATCCTAGCCATTCTGGGTGGAGGGCATCGGATCCGAAGTCGGCGCCAGGGATTGGGACGTGGCTTGATCTATGGGTTGGGGATAGCGGCTGCGTATGGTTTTTTGGGGGTTTTTGTTGTCCGAACGGGCGCTTTTTTTGGCGCTTGGATGGCCTCTCCATGGGTAAATGGCTTCATGGCCGTCTTGTTTTTCGCGCTCGCCATGGCGCTCTTTGGTGTTTTTACCATCGATTTGTCACGATTTCAGCCCACGGCGATTCTCGGCCAGAGAGGTTCTTCGCGTTGGGTCCGTTGGGAAGGCGCAACGGTGTTTGGCATGGGCGCACTGTCGGCGCTTCTTGCAGGAGCTTGTGTGGCGCCGGTGGTTGTGGCGGTTCTGGCGCACTCCGCCTTGCTTTCCAGCCGCCAACCGGCTCTGGCGTTTCTTCTTCCGTTCGCGTTGGGTATTGGGATGGGTTTACCGTGGCCTTTGGCGGGCGCGGGGTTAACCATACTCCCCAAGCCAGGGCGGTGGATGATCGGGATCAATATCCTATTCGGTTTCGCTGTGATGTTCCTATCGGTTCAGTATGCCCATACGGCGTGGGAAGGGTTCCGTTATGCGACCCAGGGAGGGGAACGCCGGCAAGTAGAAACGCTCGCCCGCGGCATTGCCAAAGCGGAAAGGGACGGTCGTCCTATATTGCTCGATTTTTGGGCAACGTGGTGCAAGAGTTGCATGGCGATGGAGCGGACCACCTTCCGGGATGAACGGGTTCGAGCCGCTCTGGAGCGTTACGTGCGGATCAAAATTCAGGCGGAGCGACCGACCGATCCCGACATGCGGCGAATTCTCGATCGATATTCCGTTACAGGACTGCCCACTTTTATTGTTCTCGATCGTTTCGGCAGTTTGCCGCCGCCTTGATCCATTACCCGAAGGGATTCGCACACGCTTCGAAAAAGGCGATGATGTTGGCGGTTGGAACCTCTGGCTCAAGCACATGGGTGGGAGAGAGCATAAGACCGCCTTTGAACCCATTGAGCGAGACGACGAGGTCATGGACGATTTGACGTACGTTGGAGGGGGACCCGAAGGGCATGGTGGTCTGGGTACCCACGCAACCGTCGAAGGCGAGGCGTTTACCGAAGCGTTTTCGGATCTCCAAAGGGTTCATGCACTCGGGCTGAACGGGGTTTAATATGTTTACCCCGATTTCAACGAGATCATCCAGAACGGCGCTCACGTTTCCGTCCGAGTGATACCAGATTAGAATATCCGGTTTGATGGCGCGGGCCGCGGCGAAAACCGAAGCCCAGCGAGGTTTCATGACGGCACGCCATAGGTCCGGATGGAACATCATGGCGTTTTGGTTGGCAATATCATCGCCGCACCAGATGGCATCGCAGCCCGCGCGTGCAGCAGCCGCGGCGGTAATCCGGTTATTGGCCGCGATGCGTTCCAGAAGATATTCGGCCCAATCCCGGCGTTCGATCAAATCTTCCAGGAATTGTTCATAGCCGCGGATCTGCCAGGCCGTTTCATACATGTGGCCGACAAACACGGAAGCCTGTCGTTCATCGGCATGGGCTTTCTGGGCTGCTGCGCGAAGGGCAGCGTCAGACCAATCGGAGCGGTCGGGGATAGGAAATTGTTCCAGCTCGGAAAAACGGGTTGCCTTACGCAAAGGACTGATATATTCCGTAAAATGGTAAAAACCGTGCGAGCGGTGGCCACAACCGTTGGCGTCTATCGTAAATTCCGGCGTGCCGACATATTCCGGGAAGTAGGAGGAAAAGTCAGGCGGCTTATAACCGGGCGGCGGCGTTAAGCCGGGGCCGACATCCGCATCGGGAGGGTAGCGCGTTTGGATCTCGCAACCCAGTTCATGTTTGAGACGTTCTGCAAGAGCCGGCGTATAGGACGCTCGACGCGGAATGCGCGGCACGGGTTCGAAGCGTGCAAAGGCGTGAAACAATTGGCGATTTGTCATTGAAACATCCACCGGTTCAGTCGAGATGAAATACTTCCCGCAGGGGTTCGGAAATCGGGCTGTTGTCTGGATGCGAGGGCATGATTTCCTTCATGTACGCCCACCAGCGGCGGCAGGATTCGGTTTTCGCAATGGCATTCCATCGGGACTCATCTTCGATTTCGACGTAGGCAAAAAGCGAACAAGTGGGAGGATGGAGAAAGATGGAATAATTGTGAACCCCATGGCTTTTAAGGGTCTGTTCCAGATCGGACCATATGGGATTATGTCGGCGTATGTATTCCTCTTCGTCACCCGGATGGACATGCATGAGAAACGCTTTTCGGATCATGGCGGTAATCTCCTTTTTAAGGCAGTGTTCATTCTAATGAGAGAGTCGGTTAAATGCCAGATCAAGCGTGATACGATTATTTTTCCTGGATCGTCAACAGATTGGGGAGGGGTCGGATAAAGGGAATGCCGAATGCCCGATCCGATGGACTATTCAAGATAGCCAGGGAACCGTTGGCGCTGCGGGCTGCCATGATTGAAGATCCCCCTCCGTCCATGCGAATCGCATCGCGAGCGCCCAGCTGTTTCATAAATTCCGCCAACTCACGGGAGGTCATTCCTTCGCTGATGCCCGGTTGTCGGCCATCCACAACGACCAGCCAAAGAATCCGCCCATCGGGATTAGTCCCGATCCCGGTGAGTGGATTAAGCCGTTCGTCCTCCTGACGAGGAAGAATTTCACCGTTTCGGAGTATCACTTGGAAGCCTCCCCACCCTTCGACGATATCCGCATCAGGACTTGGATAGCCGATATGCACCCGGCCGCGGGAATCCAGCCAGAGGGAGGGCAAGCGAAGGTCAGGGGGGGACCGGATTTGGCCGGCCGAGGCCGCAAGCCCGGTGATTTCAACAGGCTGTCCAAGGCGCCATTGGCGATTACGGGCGCCTTGCGGATCGGGGAGGGCATCCCAGGGATTGGCATTCACATACGCAATGACGGGTTTGTCTTTGACCATTTCACGGGGATCCCAAAGGCTGGCGGTGGCGCGGCCCGGCCCGTCAGGATCGGGACTGAGAACGGATCGCAACGCGATTCGCCGATTGGAAAGGTCGGCACGCAACACATGCACGCGGAGTGGCCTGGGCTCCTGGGCGACGTGAAGGGCATAATGCAGACCAAAAGGGGCGAGCGGATCTGTCGGGGGGGTGTGGCTGTAGCAGCCGCCGAAGAGAAATACTAAAACGCTTGGAAGGGTTCGAGACATATGGGACATGCGATACTCCTTGGAACAAGGGGTAAGGGGATTAGGCGGAACGCGCTGCAGGAATATAATCTTCCGCAGCGGGCTCTTCCACCGTTTGAAGCAGTTTTTCGATCAAGGATGAAGGAGTAATACCTTCCGAGTCCGCTGCAAAATTGGTATAGATGCGGTGTCGAAGAACGGGCAGGGCCGCTCGCCGAATGTCCGAGCAACTCACGTGAATCCGCCCTTCCAAAACCGCCCGCGCCTTTGAAGCCAGAATCAGAAATTGGCCGGCGCGCGGCCCGGCACCGGTGGACACATATTGACGGACGAAATCGGGTGCCCGTGGATCTGCGGGTCGGGTGGCCCGAACAAGGCGAGCAGTGTATTTGATGACATGATCCGAGACGGGGATCTTCGATACGACGCGTTGAAGTTGGAGAACTTCTTCGCGCGTCAAAATTCGCTGGGGGGGATTGGGGTTCTGGACCGTTGTGGTGGCAAGGATGACCTCCTCTTCTTCTTCCCGTGGATAATCCACCCAGATAAAAAACATGAACCGGTCCATCTGGGCTTCCGGTAATGGGTAGGTGCCTTCCTGCTCGATGGGATTCTGGGTAGCCAGTACAAAGAACGGAGGGTCGAGCGAGTATGTTTTGTTGCCCACCGTAACCCGTTTTTCCTGCATGGCTTCCAAAAGCGCCGCTTGCGTCTTGGGCGGAGTGCGGTTGATTTCGTCCGCAAGGAGCAGATTGGTGAAAATCGGCCCCGGAATGAACCGGAACTCTTTTTCATTGGTATCGCGATTGGTTTCCAAAACCTCGGTCCCTGTAATGTCCGTCGGCATGAGATCCGGGGTGAACTGGATTCGTCTGAATTGCATATCGAGCACATCGGCAATGGTCCGAACCATCAAGGTTTTGGCCATTCCGGGCAGTCCGACCAGCAGGCCGTGTCCACCGGCCAGAAGGACCATGAGTATCTGCTCAAACACTTCCTGTTGACCGACAATGACTTTAGCGACTTCCTTCCGGATCAGATGGGTTTTTTCTTGCATCTGGCGGACGAGAGCGATGTCCTCGTTGGTGGCGGGGGAGATCGGCTCACGGGTTTGATGTCGAACGGGGCGGGACTCTTGGGTCACGCGAGGGGAATCGGAAGAGGGGGGGAGTTCGTTTGAAGTGGGAACGGACGGGGTTCCCGTTGTAGGGGAGGGCGGGAGCATGGACTGGGCAGGGGGCGCAAGCGTAAATAGAAATTCCTCAGCCCCAAGGGTGATCACATCGCCTTCCTTGAGCAGCGTCCGCTGAATGGCGAGGCCGTTGACTAATGTTCCATTGGAACTGCCCAGATCCGCGATGAACCATTGTCCGTCATGGGGTTCGATTCGTGCATGGTGGCTGGAAACCATCGGATCGGCAAGCACAACGGTACAGTCGGCCGCTCGTCCAAGCAGGACCGGCGCGGAAGGGAGGTTTAGGATTTCGCCCATTCGGGGTCCGTTGTTGTAGATCAGAGTTGGCATATTGTGTCCTTTGGCTTATAGGGTTGGATCAAGGCGGCAGTTCAAGCGTTCCGATGTCCCGAATCGTGTCGGTTATCCGGATATTTCCGAGCGAGGAGACCTGGCGGTGAGGGAGAACGCCTTTCGGCATATCCGGGCCGACCTCCATTCGAATGATTTCGCGTGTCTGAACGAGCTGCCAACCGATATGGACTTCTTCCATTCGCGCGAGCTTGAGACTTCGGATCTGGATGTCGCGGCGTTGCGAACCGTCCTGGAGCATGACGGGAAGAGTCCGAAGATCCTGAAGGATCAGAGAAGCTTTGCCTCCTTTTCCGGTTTGTCCTTCCAGCCGATGGATGGTCTTGACGTTGAAGAAGGGGACTGATTTATCGATGGTTGTTTTGATGTTTTCGCGATCGCTATTTGTGAGCGTGTCTGGGGTGCGGCTGAGAAGGATATTCTCATAAAAAACATCGTGGTAGACGACCATCAGATCGTAGCGGCCGACCGGAAGTCCACGGAAGAGGCCGTTGCGTCCTTGGATTTCCGCGCGGTAACAGCGGCTCTGGTCCAACTGAGGAATGGCGAAGACGCCGGCAAGGGGGGACGAACGTTCTGTGAGCTGGAACCGAAGACCGCCTTTTGCGGAGGGATCAGGAGGAGTATAGAGGCGCGACGACTGTTCCGTTTGCGTGTAGGGGCCGGCGCGAAGGAATGGGATGAGCGCCAGAATGAGCATGGTGCGGCTTGCGATCCGGATCATGGCTATAACTCCACCCGGGGTGTGGCTTGCAGGGGAGAGGGAGGTTGTTGCTCCAAGGTAACCAAGAGCCGCCGGGCCTCCTCGGCGGCCGGGGTTCCTGGAAAGCGCCGAATCATTTCCGCGGCCAAAGCGCGCATTTCCTCCGGACGGTTTAGGCGGTTCAAGCATTGGAGTTCCATACTCATGACACGCAGCAGATAGGCAGAGACATCGACAGCTTTCCGGTAGATCTGAAGTATTTGAAGCGCCCGATGATAATCCCGAATCGTCATAAAATATTCCGCTTCCGCAAGAGGAAAATCCCCGCCGAGTTTTTCCATGGGCTGTTCGATTTCCCATTGCCTTAGAGTTTCGCGTGCCTCTCGCAGAAACCCCTGATCCAAAAGGGAACGTACGGTGGCGTAGTAAGTCCCGCCGCGTACCGCGTTCGCTTTCCATTCCTGGACCAGAGTGGAAAAGGGGGATAGTGAGGTGCCGGAACGCTCGCTTTTTCCTTGCCTTAGCTCGCGTTGGCGGGCCAATTCCTCCCGGCTGCGCGCGAGGGAAGGGGCGAGGCTTGTCCCCGCGCCGCGGGACGTGCTGGAAGTGATGGACTGCGAGAGCTGCTGTTGAGCGCGGGCATAGAAGGAGCGCGCGGCATCAAAATTTCCTATAAGGGCCTCCATATCCCCCAACCGCACAACCGCCAGGACACTTTCGGGGCTTCCCGGCGCTTGCGTCGCAATGGTTTGGGCAATTTGGCGGGCGGCGTTGGTATTTCCGATGCGATAAAGAAGCGTTTCAACGCGTTGAAGCGCCAACTGCCGTTTTCGCACCGCATCCTTTTCCTCGGTTTCCATTCGGGTCAACCATTGGACGGCATTCGTGGGATCCGCATAACCCAAATTTTGCGCATAAAGGTCTTCAAGAAGATATCGCAGGGCGGGGGTTTGGCGGATGACATCGGCACGCGATCGTTCGAACAGTTCTGTCAGCAAGGCATGCCCCTGGAGAGGCTCGACGACTTCGCCCAGAAGTTGCCAGAGATCTGGGCTCCAGTCCGCAGCGGGTCGGGCGGGGGGGGGAACGGCGCGGCAGCGATTGAGGAGCGCCGTCCGATAGGCCACCCGATGGGCGGGAAGATCCAAACGCGCGCGCGGGGGAGGAACCGGCAGGCGGACTGTGCGGGACGCGATGGACGTCCGGCGTCCTGATTTAACCGTCAAAACAACGGGGCGAGGATGACTCCCTTCGAACAGCCAGTCGAAGGCACGCTCGCGAATGACGGTTCCATCGTCCATCCGCCATTCGTAGATGGAATCGCTTGGATTGGCCGTGGGGAATCCGGCTTCCAGCCGGAACAGGTTAAGCGGTTTTATGCCGAACCAAAGATAATGAAGCGGTCGGAACTGGGGTATCGCGATAGGACCATGGTCCCGTTCATTGACCGCGATCAGGCGACTTGTGCCCGAACGGACATAGGCCGTGGTGGGAACCAGCGTAGGGAGCGCGTTGGTCGTATCGGGGGTTTTCCAAACCAATTGAGCTTCCTGAGGTCCTGTCTGTTCGAAGTGGAAATAGTGGACGAGATGCAGCCCAGCCGGCAAGTCCACCCAGGAACCAAACTGACCTTTGGCACCTGCATGCCGGGTGTGCAGGCCGGGCCATTCGGCAACCTTTCGTCCGTTAATTGTGACAACGGACCCTTCGTCGGAAACCGTGGCGAAGTAATAACGGCCCGGTTTCACGATATTCAACCATGCCACATACCAACTGGAATAATAATCGTCCTCCCCCAACGGGTTGAATTGATGGCCGATGAGATTGACCGGTCCCATAATCGCGTCTCGACCCCCTGCCGGAATCGCGGTGGCCATGCGCTGGGCGATTTCCAGTGAGGCGGGTTGGCCTTCCTGGACATAGAGAAGCGGTCCGGGGGTAAAGGGGGTGCGATCCGTAGGAGGGAAACGGGGTTGGCGTGAAATGTATACCGAAAATTGATCCATTCCAGGTACCGCAACGACCAATCCCAACCCTTCTTGGCGATTATGCCAAAGGTATGCGAAATCGAGGGCACGTCCTTTTGCGTCGAATACATGCGCGCGTGGCCAGTCATTTTGCGCAAGCAGTCCGCCATCGGGGAGAAATACGAGGATACCGGCTGAGGGGTGGGAGGGACGGCTTTCAATCCGGTAATCGAATCGGAGGGTTGCCTCCGGAACGTGCCAATCGCTTTGGCCGCGGCCGTGCTTTACAACGAGGGAAAAGAACGTTGTGAAAACAAGGAGATAACAACGAAAACGAATCATTGCGTTTCGACCAACGATTTGAAATATTGGGAAACCAGTTCGCGAAATTCTTCGGGCGCCTCGTCCGCGAGACCGGCCGCCAAGTCAGGAGGGGGACGGGCTGTCGCGTCAGCGGGCAGAATTTCCGCGGAAAGACCGGAATCCAGTTCCGCCTTTGCCTTGCGAAGTGCTGCTACTGCGATGCGTTGAAACTCCCGGACCTGCTGGATTCGATTATTCTGCAACGCTTCGGTGGCCTGACGAAGCGCTTCAACGGCCTGTTCGAGGCCGATGGTGCGCACGTGCAGGAGGGAGGACTTAGCATACAGGGCTTCCGCCTCCCGCTTCATTTGCGCGAGCAACCCAAGATCGGATCCCTCCATCGGTGCGTCGCGGCGTGGACCGGACCCCGCCATGCCTTCCTCTTCGGCGTATCCGGCTGATTTTCCCCCACCGGTCGCTTTGGCCTCCGCATGGTCCTCCTCCTGAACCTGACCCGCTTGGGGCGAATCTCGCGTTCGGCGCGCTTCCATGTTTGGATCCCCTTCGTTGATCTTGCCGGAACCGGCGGTTGTTTCGCCATCGGACATGCCTTGCCGGCCAACCAGGGAGCGGCCGTCCTGCTCCTTGTGATCCGGAGGCTGGTTGCCCGATTTGCCTTTGGCGGAAAAGTTGACAAACTCGCCCTCCGCAACATCCCACCCCGCCGGCATATCTGCGGAGCCCTGATTGGTGGCGGAATCATCCGATTTTGCCTTTTCCTCTTCGGCCTGTTCGAGGAGATCACCGATCAGGTCTTCCAGCTCCGAAGGCATTGGCAGAACAGGAATTTTGGGAAGTTCGGCCTGGTCGAAGTTTTCCGTGTTTCGGGCCACCGTGTCTGGTTTGGGCGTCAACCACATTTCCATGTCATCGAGGCGTCCCTGAGCTTTTTCTAAAAGTTCGAGAATCCAATCCTCCTTCTGTAGGCCGAGCTCGGCGGCCTTCGCGTCTTCGGAACCTGGCACCTGTTTCATGTCTTCATAGATCTGGAAGACATCTTCGACCAGATCATTTCCGACCGGAAGCTCGGGAAAGATATGCAGATCGTTGGCAATCTGAAGGACCGCTTCCGCCATGTTGCTTTTGATTGCGCTGACTTCTTCCATCAGTTCGTCATAAGCCTTATCGGATTTGTCCGGCTGAGAATCCACTTCCCGCATGGCCTCGACGATGCGGGATTGCAGATCCCGAAGTTTTTCCAGTTTTGCTTTGGCTTCCGTGACGGTCTCCAGCAGAACTTCCGCTTTTTCTTGCGCTGCTTCGACGCGCCATTCGCTCAGTTTTTTCTGAAGGGCTCGAAGAGCGGCAAGCACCCTTTCCTGAAGTGAAAGGGCGCGGGGAAAATCTCCGGCTTCAAGGGCTTCCGCTGCGCGGACCATATCGGCGGCAATCTCAGCGGAGCGGGCTTCTGCAGCCACTTCCCGAAGGAGAGCCGCGAAACGGGTATCGCCTTTTTCGATTGTTCGCGCTTCCCGTTCGCAGGTCTCAAGGAATTCGGCGAGTTGAGTAGCGAGCCCGTCCTGGCGGTCCACGAGGCCGGAGGGTGCGGGAGAGTGCGGGGGAAGAACTTCGACCGCATCGCGGATCTTCTGCTGGTTTCGGATAAGTGCATCCAGAAGCGCCAGAAGGTCGGAAATCTGTCGATGCTGTTGGACGCGGGGCATCGCCAGATTGACCCGGATCAACGTTTCCAAAATTCGTCGTTGCAAGGCAACAGCCCGCTGTGCCATGGGGCCCTGATCCGTGGGTCGAATGTCCGGAATGCGCACGAGCAGGGCGACCGTCTCCTGCATTTCGTTCGCCCAGAGACGGGCGACACTGGTCTGAAGGGCACCGAGCGGACGCCGCGGATCTGCCAACAACTGGCCGGCCAAAATACGGATATTCTGCTGAACTTGAGCCGCCTCAGCCCATTGCCCGGGTCGCGCGTCGGTCGGGCGGTCTGCGAATGGTTCCGTTCGGTCCAGATTCTCCTGTTGCATCCGGATCAGGCGGTCCAAGGTACCCGACGTCTGTTCGGCATTTTTTTGTTTGTCCTCCAACGCGGCGCTTAGGGGTTGACGGCGGAAGACGAGAAAGGGCGATCGAGCCGGCTGTGGATCGGGGAGGCGGTTGTCCCAGATGGCCAACTGGTATACGAGGAAAGGGGGACTGCCCGTGCCGGGGGGATCCCCTTTCCATTCACCTGTCCACTCCCGCCCCGTATCAATTGGCCAGCGGGCGACCTCCAGCCGGACGGTGGAGGACTGGGTTTCTATTATTTGTTCCAGAACGGCTTGGCTCAAGCCGTAATCATCCGTGGCAACCCATTGAAGGGTGGGAACGGCGCCTGGGGCGAGGACGACGGGACCCTGGGGCACAAGAATCTGAAGGCGTGGCGGTTGGTCCGCGAGGGGGGAAAAGGAAAGGGGAGCGGCCGCCGTCAAGCCGTCTGCATCCCCGGCAAGGATCGTTCCCCCTCCCTGCTCCGCGTCGAAACGGAAACGTCCTCGACCAGTGGTGGGAGGTTCCGAAATCTGCAACGCGACGGTGTCGGACTTTTGGGAGACGACGGCCGACACGAGGGGGTAGTTGCATTGGACCTCCAGTTCGATTTCCGAGCGGTCCGGCACGAGGGTTTCGCTCGAAAGGGCATCTGCGACGAAACGAGGTTCCAATCCGGTGTACTCCGGCGGGAAGATTCGGGCCGAGATCGAACGGAAAGCCAGTGGAGGCCGCGGGGTCAGTGTGAAGAGAGGAGAACGATCATCGCCGGCGCGGAAACGATAGCGGGTTTCCGTCGTCAAGGCATCGAGCGAGAAGACAAAGGTCTGGGGTCCCTGCTGGTCGCCGAGTATTCCAAGTCGGACCGTGCTCTTGCGCCCACCGGCCGGTGCCAGTTCAAGGAGGACGGGTTGTCCACGCTTTCCATCGGCTTTGCATTCCAGCAAGACGGGTGCCCCTTGAAGCCGGGTGGCGGATCCGGGGCTGACCGAAAGAATTCGTGCCAGCAAAACCGGGGGACGATTGGAGAATGGATTGAGAATCCGGAGGAGCGAATTGGCCCAGGCGGGACCGGCCCAAAGGGCGGGAAGGAGAAGCAACAAAAGGGCGAACGTTAGTGCCCCAAAAGCGCGACGATCGGCTTTCACATTTCGAAGCGCGAGAAGATCGAGCTGGTCGAGGGCGGGCGGCCGCGTTTCGAGATAGGCGTATTCGAAGGGACCTTTATTCCGTTTCTCGGCGAACTGGACGTAATTGATAAGGCGGTTGTCCAAAAATGGAAACGCTCGTTCCAACGCTGCTGCAACGGCAACGGGCGGATAACGCCGGCTCAGAATTCGCGCCGCGACGGCGGCCACACCCATTATGCCACCGAAAAACAGGGCAGCCCAGAGGGTCCGTCCGAATCGGTCCAATCGCAGGAAGAAATCCATCGATGCGGCCAGAACAAGGATGAGAAGGCAAACGGCGGCCCCCGCGGACATCCAACGGCCCGTTTTCCGGCGGATCATCCAACGGCCGATCCGGATGAGAGTAGGGTCCAGGGGGGTCATGGTTTTGGGCTCGATATCTTTTCCAATTGTACGTCATCCACGTAAAGGGTTCCTTCTGTTCCGCCGATGGCGACAATATGGATGACCACAAACTCCATTTTGGACAACAGGTTTTGGGCAAGGGGGGAGGGATTTTCGGGGGGAAAGAATGCGGATGCCGTTTGCCACGCGGTTTTGCTTGGTGTGGACATAGACCCGCCCTTCTCTTTTCCAAAATAGACCAATTCGCTTTTGAAACATTTTCGGAGTTCATGCCACTCTGGGTTGGGGTGGGGCTTGATTCCAGGCCGCCATTGATATCCTTCCGCCAGAATACGACTGCTTGGCCCCGTTGTGCGAGCGGTGACGGTTAGTTTATAGCGTGCCCCTTTTTCGATTGGAATCGGCGCGCTGTCCACCTTGGTTCCTTGTCCCGTATCGAACAAAATGGTTCGGTCGCCGTAGAGTGCGAGCACCTTTTTCCGGCCGGCATATTCGTCCACGACTTGAACGCGTTCATGATTTGATAAATACCAACTTTCCCCTTCACGGTCGTATTTATAACGCCACCCCCGGAGGGGGTGGTCGGGATCATCGAAGGAGCCGTTGACCACCAAATTACTCGCGCCGAATGCGGTGGGCAAAATCAACAGCCATAAGGAAAGCCGAAGGAAAACGCCGGTTTTCATCACACCAGGCCTTTCCATTTTCTTATAATCCATTCTACGACGAGAATAACAACAAGACAAGCCAGCAGTGGGCTTGTGTTCCAAAGAGTTGAGAAGCGGACAAGGATTTCTTCGCGCGGTTTAAGATCCAGCCCCCGCATGGCGTTGGCGACATCCGCAGGGTCCAGGAAACGGCCGCCGGAAGAGGCGGTCAAGGCCCGGAGAACGTCGTAGTCGGGCGGACGTGGAATGGACTCCGGGGTATAGGGCTTGACAAAGAAGGCATAAGGAGCCGATTCCAGCGGAGCACCATGGACGGTCATGCGTGCGGTGGCCCGGTGCAACCCTGGAATTTCAGGCTGAAAGCGCAGGGAATAGGCGGTATAACGACGGGCCGCTTCGGTTGCGACGATTTCGCGTGTCATGACAAAGGGAATACGACGGCCGTCGGGAACAAGCATTTCGCATGTGATCGCCTCGGGAGGGGGTTCGGCGATGGCATGTGCTGTGTAACGAGCACGAATTTGAATCGGATCGCCCAGATGAATCTGTTCCACATCGGAGAACAGGTCGAGATGGTAGGGTTCGGCATCGGTTTGTTTCGGAAGCAGCCAATTGAGAAGTTGGGTCCAGAAACGATGGTAGGAATCGGCACGGTCTTCGGGATCGAGTTGCCATCGCCATAATGAATCGGTCAGTAGAGCCACCACTTTGCCTTGGCCGAAGCGTTGAAAGCCGATTAAAGGATGAGGTCCCATCTCTGTCTGAACGTGCATCCAAATGGAGGCGGCAGGCGTGGGTTGTCCGCCCGGAAACACCGAGAGAATCGGCGGAAGCCGGAGAAGCCAGTCGGGATGGGTCGCGAAAGCCGGATGGGCGGCACCCTCGGGGGTTGCCAACACGGGGAAGCGTCCTTCGATGGGCGGTCCCGGGCGGCGAATCGGCAATAACCGATCGAGGGCGGTGGCCGACCATCCGCCGGGGCCCCAACTCCTTGGCCCTCCGAGCAAGATCAGACTTCCTCCATTTTCAACGAATTTTACCAAAGCGGTATCCCGGCCGACGCCGAGTTCCGACGCGTCGAAATCGCCAAGAATCACGATTTGGAAAGCCGTCAATTGGGCTTCGGTGAGGTCCAGGGTGGTTCCTCCTCGGGCGCCGTAACTGACGAAGCGGCCCTCAGGTCCCCGGATGAATGCTAGGGGGGTCAGTTCGGGTACCGACCGGAGAACGCGCATGAGGTATTTGGATTCCCAGCGGGGCAGTCCTTCGACATAAAGGAGTTGGTTGCGGCTATCCATGACGTGAACAGTGACCGCGAATTGGTTGTCGTTGGTTTGCGGTTCGTCGGGCAATGGAGGCAGATTGACTTCGTAGGTGAAAATTCCTACGGATTCATGGTGAAGTGGAAAAACAAGTTCCCGGCTTCCGCCCTCGTCGGGCAATTGGATCGGAAGTTCCTGGATCAGGGTTCCGTCGCGAAAAAGTTGGACTGGAATGATTTCGCCCCGTGTGCCTTCCCCCGAAACGGAGGCTTTCAGTTCGCTTCGCCAACCCACTGTTACCCGCCGGGGAGTATCCACGCCGTCCACGCGGATCTCGGGATGGGCATGCCAGGAAACAGGGGGCTCGAGACGGACGGTGTAGATCGGAAACGGCCAGGATTGGCGTGCCCAAAAAGAGGATTGTTCTCGCGTATCCAGTCCATCACTCAGAAGGAGGAGGCCGATGACGTCCTGGCCGCGATACCGTTCCACAAGGCGATCCAGGGTTTGACGGAGGGCGGTGCCGGAACCGGCGGACGCCGATTGGATGGCCTTCGAAAGGGGGACAGCCGGGGATAATTCCAGATCGAAGGGATGGATTTGGAATGCCGTTTGGGCCGCAACGACTTGGACCCATTCTTGTGTGAGCAAGCTGCGCGCGGTGGCATGACGAGAGGGCACATCAGCCGAGGGGGTGTTGGTCATACTGGCTGACACATCGAGGGCGACTAGGAAGTGGGGTTTTCGGAGTTCCCGTTCATCGATTCGGCGGGCAGGAAGGAGAAGACACCACCCCAGAAGGAGGAAGAAGAGGAGTCGGAGGATCAGCAAGACAATCTGGAGAAGCGAGAACCCCGGCCAGCGGTACACAGCCAGAACCGCGGCGATGGTTGCGACACCCAGCGCCGCCACGACAAACGCGAGGGGGAGAGCATGCTCGAAGAGGAGAGGTTCGATCATGGAGGGGGTTGACGTGGGGTTAGGGAGGAGAAACGGCCGGAGGGCTCCAAGGGAAGTTGATGGGAGAGGGAGGGAACACGCCGGCAGGCGCGCGATGCGAGCAGCGTCTCCAGAACAGCGGTCAGCAAAGCCAGCCAGAGAAATAGTTCGGCCAGGGGGGTTCCGATGCGATGTTTTTTCACCAACTGCAGCAACTCCTGAGGGGTGTGTGCGAAATAGGCTTTTCGGAACATGGGGTGGCGGCGTAGGCGCTCCAAGTTCACAGGAGTTAGGTCGGATTCCTCTCGTGAAAGGTTGACCGCGAGAAGCGGTTCATCGGTGGCCGTCATGCGGTAGACACCGGTTTCGGTGACCTTTTCGACAACCCGGGATTCGCGACCGTCTTCTTGAAGGGTTCGAACCGATAAAATCCCGCCGCTCGGTGTTATGAGATCCAAGGGGTCGGGCAGACCGAAAAGAAGGTCACTCACATCGAGCAAGGGGCCGGGCTCGATGCTGATGCGGGTGGCACCGGCGCCGGTGCTGAACAGCGCGATCCGATGTAGCATCGGCAGATAGAAGGGAGAAAGGGGAAAGGTGCTCCATGAGCGATCCGCTGGAACCGCGCAGAAAAGAATCCGTCCTCGGCCCACGCGGCGGGAGAGAAGAAATGGTTGTTGATCCCCCATGGCGATAATGGCCTGCGCTTCGGGATGGAGAGGACCGAATTCCAACCGGCGCCTCACGGCGAGAGTCGGCGTCGAACCAGGTGGAAAGCGCAATCCCACAAATAGGGGATCGTCCGGCCGGAGGAGTCGGAGCGTTCGGGCAGCGTCGAGGGGAGACACAGGGCGGACTGCGATTGGGTGGGAGGGGAGAATGGACCAGGGGCCGTAATCGGACGGATCTCCACGGTCGCCAGGGAAAAGAACGACGGTGCCGCCATTGCGGACGTACTGTTCCACGGCTTGAATCGCCTGGCCGGGAAGAGGGATCGCATTGCAGAGAAACAGACACGCGTAATCGGTCAATCGACGGTCGGGGAGTTCCATGGGATCGGTTGTGTGGACGAGAAGCCCTGAGGGGGCTTCGGGAGGGTCAAGTGCGCGGACGATGAAGAAAAGGTCATGATCCCGTCCAACGACGAGAACGGGCAATTGATCGCGCACATTTAGAACCCCGTGGAATACGTCGTCCAGCGGCAGAGGGTCAGGGGGGAGTTCCACTCGGAGGGCATAACGACCGGGGGAGAGAGGCGGAATGGGAAACTGAATTTCCTGGATGTGCCCTTGTACAGGATCCACGGTTCGGCGGGCGATTTCCTGATCATTGAGAAACAGAGCGGCCGTTGTGGGTTGGACGGTGCTGCAGAATCCGAAGGCGACCTTTGCGCGTGCAGGCTGGCCGGCCCGCACGAGGAGGGGTTCGACGCTTGCGGCAAGGGGGTAAGCGTTTTCCGGCTGTTCGGCACCGGCGAGAAGAACAAACAAAGTTGTCCGGGTATCGGTGATTTCGTGATCGCCGCCTGTCCCTTCTGTTTCATCCTGTTCGAGAAAATCGCGCCATGGAAGGGCCTGGCCGTCGGTGAGCAGATAGATTTCCCGTTCACGGGTTCCGGATTCTTCCAAGGACTGACGTGCCGCTTCAAGTGCGGGCTTCAACCGGGAGATGCTTGGCAATGGTTTCTGGGCTTTGAGAAGAGTCCGCAACAGCTCTCCGTCGGCAGTGGGTTGTTCGATCAACGGACGGGGCTGGCCAAGGGCCAGAAAGAGCGAGGCGCGGTCTCCCGGCCGGAGTTCTTGAATAAGATCGGAGGCGCTTCGAACTGCGCTCTCCCAGACCCTGAGAAATCCCGTTTCGTACTGCATGCTCGCAGATCCATCGAGGACAATGGCCAGGTCGCGGCGCGAGGCCGGAGCCCAGCGGCCCAGACCGGCTGAGCGCATCACCGGGCCGGAGAATGCGAGGACGAGAAAGATCACCAGCAGGGTGCGGAGAAGCCAAAGGAGGAAATTTTCCAGACGTATTCGGCTTGTGGATTTCCGCTCGGCCAATTTTAGAAAACGGAGTGTGCTGAACGGAATCCGGACAATTTTTCGCCGTTGGAACAGGTGCAGCACCAGGGGGATGATCGCGGCGAGCCCCGCCCAGAGAAAGAAAGGATTGAGGAAGGTCCACATCATTTAGCGGGAGAGCCGTTTCCGTTCTTCGAGGTAGGCGCGGAGAAACCGATCGAACGGTTGGTCCGTTCGGACCAGGCGGTAGTCGATATTGAGTTCCACACAACACTTGCGGCAGGACTCCAAGAACTGAGCGAACGCGGCGCGGTATTCTGCCGCGATGCGCCGGGGGTCTACCAATAGACGTTCTTTGTTTTCCATGTCTTCGAATTCTGCACCGCGTGGGAAGGGAAAATCCAGCTCGTCGGGATCCAGGACATGAAACAAGATCACATCATGGTGTTGCTTTCGGAAATGGGCGAGCGCTTGACGGATGGAATCGCCATCGTCGAACAGATCGGAAAACACAATGATCAGAGCCCGTTTGCGGATCGATTCCGCCATTTCGTGCAGCGTCCGCGCGGTAGCGGTGGGCGTGCCGAGCGTTGGAGGTTGGTCGCCGAGAACGCTCAACAGATTGTCGAGATGGAGAAGGGTGTTTCGAGCCGGAAGAAAGACTTGCGGACGGTCCGAATAGAGACAGAGACCGATCGAATCCTTGGCTTTGACGACGACATAACCGATCGCCGCAGCCAGCCGACACGCATAGTCGTATTTCGAACGCCGGTCGGCCGAGGCATATCCCATTGAGGCGCTTCGGTCGAGGGCGAGATAGACTCGGAGATTTGTTTCGTCTTCATAACGCCGCACGAAGTAACGTTCGGAGCGGGCGAAGACTTTCCAATCAATCCGGCGGGGGTCATCGCCTTCGATATAGGCGCGGTGGTCGGCAAATTCTGTACTGGCGCCACGGAGGGGGCTGCGATGGCGGCCGGCGAGATTGCCTTCCACCACCAGCCGGGATTGGAGAGTCTGGCGACTCAGCCGTTGAAGCTGTTCGGGAGTTAAAAAACGCGCGATGCCACCGGCCATAGGGTCAGCTTTCCGGACGGCGGAGTACAAAGAAAAAATCGTTTTCAACGAGAATCAGGATCGAATCGCCGACATACAGGAGCGCAACCCCTTTCCACGAGGAACGCTCGGAGAGGATGGCTTGTTCTCCAGGCGTGCGGGTGGTTTCGAATCGAATGAGGGGGGCTCGTTGGCCCGGCTGGGGAACGAGACCGATTGGCCGAATGGAGGGTCGGTCGGGGCGCAGCTGACTCCGGGCCGCGGTGAGATCAGAAAGTCGGCCGAGTGAGACGCTTTCCAGAACATAGGATTGGGCTTCGGCTCCTCGAATCCGTTTCAAGGGGACGACCTGATAACGCCATGGGGTGCCCCAGCGATCGGTCAAGGGCGGGGGGGGGATTAGGGACTGGAGTGGAGCGAGAGAATCCGGAAAGCGTACTTCTTTGCGGTAAAATGCTTTCAACGCATCGCGGACCCGTTCTCGATCCAGACGGGTCAGCCAGCGTTTGCACCATTCATCGACCGCGGGGGAGAGGTCGGGGAACGTCCGCAGCGTCTCGAGTGTCGCCTGGGCGTCGGCGATTTGCTCGTTTTCCAGAAAGTTGAGTGCGCGAAGGGCATAGACGGTCGCACGGATTGGACCGATCGAAAGACGGGGGATCGCAGCGTCGGTCGCCAGGAGCACGGAGGTTGCGCCGGGCGGATTGTTTTTCCACTGGTCGAAGAGGTAACCCAACACGCGTTCCTCATCGAGCCGTGCTCCTTGGAGCGATGTCGCGAACACGGCAAGTATGCCCGAAAGGAAGATCCCTTTATTGGGTAATCGCATACAGAAGAATGTTTTCGCCGATTTTGATGGCGCTGGCGTCGTCGTAGCCGAAGGCATAGGGGCTCTGGGAGAGTTCCCATCCTCCCGCCAGGCCGAAGGGGCTGTAGATCACCACGAGGTGCCCATCCAATTCCATTGCGAAAAGGCGAGGCTCCGTTGCCGCCGTTCCCAATTGGGCGGCCAGGGCGGGCGTGATGCCAACCGACGCAATGGCATTGGGAATCGAGAATATGGGATGCGAGACCGGGAGGGGCAGAAGGGGGACCCCTGGAAGGACTCGCCGCATTTCACGTTGAAAGGCTGCGTCAAATCCTTTCCGGCCACAACAGGCTTCAGCAAATAGCAACCCACCGCGTTTCAGATAATCCCGGAGTGCGCCCGCTTCCTCTTCGTTCAGACGGAAATCTTCGTGCCCCGCCATATACACGACGGGGCAATCAAACAGTCGGGAATCCGTCAGTCGCATTTCGAGGCGGTCGAATTTGACCGGAATGTCCGTTTTGAGGTTGAACTGATGAAGCAGGAGAGAGAGGCCGGCGTGCCGGGTTTTCCATTCGCCATCATATTCGATCTGGGCAAGCCGCATTCGGTTGGCGGAGGAAGCGTCGGAAACGGCATCCACGAGGCGAATGGCTTGCGAAAGGTTCTTGGCCCAGGCACGTTGGGCGATGGCATAGGACATGATGTTGACGCCAAGTTGGCGAGCCGATTCGATGCTATAGCCGAGGAGGGAATCGTCGTCCACGGCGTCCCATCCGATTTCCATTCCCCAACGGGAAACAATCGCGACGGTCCGACATTGAATGGTGACACCGTCGAACCAGGGTTCATCCAAGGTATAGCCATACTTTCGAACACCCGAACGGTATTGAACGCGGGAGAGATCGTAGTAGGAGTGGAATATCGGATGGTCGGGACCAAGCCGACGCACAGGGGATTCCGGGAAAATGGCGGTGAGTTCACGAATGGCGGAATCGTAGAATGGCTTGGATCCCATCCCGGTGTTAAGGACCAACATGCCGCCGTTGAGAAGATAGCGGCGGAGACGTTCGCGCTGCGGAGGGGTAAATGAAAAGTGGAAGTGACCGGAGCGGTAGAGGATCGGATTGCGATCCGGGTCCACATCCACTTCATCCAACGATTTGACCTCGAGGGTGAAGTGGACGTTGATCATCTCTTTGAGGCTTTTGAGCAGGTTGTTCAGATCGTTCGGACGTGTTGCCCAGTCCAAAGGGCCATAAGGTGAGGTCAGCTTGGTGAATAGAACCGGCGGTTTAGGAGGCTTCTTTTTTTCGGAACGCGCCTGCGGGACAACAGGAGGCGGCGGGTATGGGATGTAGGTTTCCGCGGAGGAAATATGGGCGGGGGGGGGTGGCGGGGGCTTTCCGACAATCGGGGGGACAAAACCGGGCTCGGTCGAACCGTCGCCAGGAAAGAGCATCTGGCTTCGGGCGAATGGCAGGGTCTGGAGGGTCAGGATGAGAACGCAGAGTCGAGTTTTCATGCCTACCCTTTCCTATAATTTAACGGACAGCGCGAGGATCTATTTCGTGCAACATCTCTTTTTCGCCCTTGGGCGCCGAACGGTCTTTGTGGCGGACGACAGCGGGTTTTAAAATGAGCGTCCGGGGCATTTCGGGTGGATCGAGCTGCACAAGACGGCCGCTTACCGCAATGGCATCGTTCGTGGACAGGCGTGCGATGACATCGCGGGACATGGCGCCTTGAGGGTGAACTTGAACCGTAAAGTCTGAGGACGGTTCAATCGTTTGAAGAATTGGAAGTGCTTCTTTTGAAGTGTCGCCGGAAAGATTCTCAATCCGCACCACTTTCAAAAAACGGAAAGTGAATAGCTTGCCTTCGGATTGCGCCTTGAGGGACTTCCTGCCGGCCTCATCTGCGCGGGAGTACTCTCGGGCCAAATCGTTGCCGTTGCGAACGGCCTCGCCAAAGAGAGAAACGGTTTCCACGAGGAACAGAGGCAGCAGGACAAACCGAATGTTCAGCATAGTCCAATTATGACAGAACGGCCGCCCAGCTGCAACGAGTATTTCGCCTGTTAACGCAAGGGCGGGATCATATCGCCGTGGGCTTCGAATAGATCGTCGCAGAGCCGGATCGTATCGGCGATTGAAAGCTCCGCCGCGGTATGGGGATCCAGCAGGGCGGCCTGATAGACGTGTTCTTTCTTCCCCGTGAGAATCGCTTCGGCCGTTAAGATCTGAGGGTTGATGTTCGTACGGTTCAAGGCGGCGCAGGGTTCCGGAAGGTCCCCGACATAACAGGGAAGGATGCCGTTGCGATCCACGAGACAGGGCACTTCCACGCAAGCGTTTCGGGGCAGGTTCGTGATGAGATTCGCGTTCATCACGTTGCCGCCAAATTTGAACGGGCGGTTGGTTTCCATGGCCTCTACAATATAGGAAGCGTACTCGTGGGAACGCTTGTGTCCCAGATTTCGATTATGCACGAGATCCTCCCTCATCTTCGCCCATCCTTCGATTTGCCGTTCGCAGCGTCGGGGGTATTCGTCGAGAGGGATATTGAATTCCCGGATCAGATCCGGGTAGCGGCTTTTGATAAACCAGGGGGTATATTCCGCTGAATGCTCGCTTGATTCGGTGACATAGTAACCGAAGCGGTTCATCAGTTCGAGCCGCACGAGGTCCCACTTGGGAAGCGAGCCTTCGGCGGCGGCTTTTCGATAGGCGGCTTTGATTTCGGGATAGAGGTCGCGTTCGCCGTCCTGGATTTCCAGCAACCAGGCCTGGTGGTTAATGCCTGCAACTTTCCAATTCAACCTTTCCGCCTTGATGCCGAAATGGCTCAACAAAGTAGGCGCACAGCCTTCGACGCTATGGCATAAACCGACGGCCCGAATGGCGGAACCTCGGAGTATTCCCATCATGTTCATGGCCATGGGATTTGAATAGTTCAACAGCAGGGCGTGCGGGCATACCTTTTCCATGTCGCGGGTGAAATCCAGTAGAACAGGAATGGTCCGCAGCGCACGGAAGATGCCCCCAATGCCGAGCGTATCCCCGATGGTTTGACGCAGGCCATATTTCTTGGGGATTTCGAAGTCAATAACGGTGGAGGGACGGTACCCGCCGATCTGCACCGCATTGACCACGTAGTGGGCGTCCTTGAGGGCCGCTTTTCGGCGGGATGGGCCTAGGTAGGATTTGATAACCATTCCGGCGCCGAGTTGGGTGTTCAGATTTTCCAGCATTCTGCGGGAATCTTCGAGCCGTTGTGCGTCGATATCGTAGAGCGCAAGGGTGGAGCCTTTAAGCGCCTCCACACACATGCAATCGCCGAGAACATTTTTCGCAAAGACGGTGCTTCCGGCTCCGAGAAAGGTGATTTTGGCCATATAGTGCTCCTCGTGACCCCAAAACAGTCGGCCTAATCTGCCATAAGATCGGGGGGTGAAACAAGCTCAGATTGCTGCTGCGCAAGCAAGTCTCGCCAGAGTGAGCCCAACGGGATCTCAAGCCTCGGAACCGGTGGTCTCCCTGGGCCGCTACGGACGGAACCTCTAGACTTTGTTCCACTGCCGGAAAACCGCTGTCAAGGCAGTTTGGGTGTATGCCAATTGTGTTTCCGCCAGCTCATTTGCATCACGGAGAAGCAAGGAGCGGCCATAGAGTCGGGCGAGTTGGATCCGGCGTTTTTCTGATTCCGCCGTAAGCCGACGGACGTCCTCTGCGACTCTTTTTTTCACTTCGGCAGGGAGGCGGGTGCGCCGTGCGTGAAAGTATTCCATTTCCAGCAATGCGAATTGCATCTGGAATTGAAGCAAACGAGCTTCCAGCACGGCGCGAAGCAAATCGAACTGTTCCTTATGTCGAGAGACCGACGTGCGCAATGAAGCCAAGCCTTCCAACACCGGCGGCAAATATTGGAGATGCACATGATCGGCGCGTGGACTGGAACGCTCCGCCATGAACAGCAGATCACCGATCGCTCCATCGGGTAGTCCATAATAATGAAACGCGAATCGCTGATCGAACATGCGGAGATCGGACTCTGCGAACGGCGCCCAGCCGGCGGCGCCGAGGGTGGCGATGCCATAGGCATCCAGATCCGGGTGCGAATTGCAGGCGGCCAGGCTGTGTCCTCGCGACCAACTGGTTCCGATGAGCATCAATCCCCCATTTCGTTTGCAGGTTCGTGCGCCTTGAAGCGTGTTCAATTGACCCGTGATGAAGCGGGGATGAAATGGACCGTGAAAGGAGACCCGGATGCCGGTGGCCACTGCGTGGGCAAGTCCCAGCTTTCGATAAAGCCGCTGGAGAAAATCGCTATTGACCCATTCGGGATAATTCCGATTGCGCGCGAACGGTTCCAACCGTTGACGTTCGATGGAGGAAAGGTCCTCGATCCACCGCCCTTGGGTCCAGGGAACCGGCGGTAGCAGGTCTATTCGACCCAGGGGTCGTCGAAACCAGTTCCGGGAAACCAGTCCGCCCCGATAGCGCCCCAGTTGGTAATGCACGGGACCGGTCTCGGTGTACCCCCAGCCGCAGAACACCATCTCCTTCGGGAGTGTTTCGAGAAGCGCGGGGTCGAGATGACGGGCGAGAATATCGGCCCACATCAGGGGAGTCATGCCGCAGTTTTGAACATACGTGGCCACTTGACGCGCCCATTCGACAAACCGGGCGATGGGCGGTTTCTTCTTGCGATATTGTACGCAACGGGGGCAAGTCGCGATCCGGAAGGTTTCGTCAAGCCCGATATGCAGAAAAGGCGCGTCCCGATGAAGGGCGATCACGTCATTGAGAAAATCCCGAATGAGCGGCCAGGTGGCGGGATGCGTGGAGCAAGCCTCGGAAGCATCTTCCGGATGTTCGCGCAGCGAAGCATAGGCCGGTTTGGTGAGCACATATTGAAGATGACCAAGCGTCTGAACGAGGGGAATAATCGTGATTCCGAAACGGGCTGCTTCGGCCACAAAGGTGCGCACCTGTTGCGGGGTCAGGGCCTCGGGTGCTGCAATATCGGGATGGGAGGGGAGAATGAGGTGGTCCTCGTATTCCACGAGGACGGCATTGATGCGCCATTCGGCCAATTCTGGCAACAGGCGGAGAAGGCGGGGAAAGGTCCGCCGTGTCCCTTTCAGATCCAGGTGATAGACGCGCCAGGGGATGTCGGGCCAGTCATGAATCTCCAGGGAGGGAAGGTGGCGGCCATATTGACGGAAGAGTTGGCGAAGGGTCATCCAGGCGTGGACGAGAGAGGGGTAATCGCGGCCGGTTGCCGAGGCGCCCTGGGGGGAAACCTGAAGGGCAAAGGATGCACGTGAGCACCGCGCCGGCGGCTTCGGCGGGTGTGGCCCCAACTGGAACATCCATCCCCTCTCTTCGACGATCCGTGCGGGAAGGGGAAACCGGAGTGGAATTTCCGATGCGGACACGGCGGCCACGGCGGTAAGAGAGCCGGCGTCCGCGCTGACGGTCAGAGGCAAGGAAGATCGTACGAACCAGATTCCGTCCGCGCAGGTAATTCGCTTCGGCCACGGGAGGAGAGAAGGGGCATCCGTCGTCGGTTTCATGCCCGTGAGGTTAGGAATCTATATTTTCAAACGCAATAAAAATGTTTTTCGTTGCGCCTGTTGACGACCGCAATTTTTTTCCTAAAGATAATAAGACACGTTGCCAGAATATGGAAATGAGGAATGTCTATGCATACAGAACGGAAACCGTTTCAGGCAGAGGTTCGTCGGCTACTCGACCTCGTCATCCATTCCCTCTATACCCATCGAGAAATATTTTTACGGGAATTGATCTCGAATGCCTCCGATGCAATCGACCGAGCCCGTTTCGAGGCGTTAACCCACCAGGACCGTCTTCCTGCCAGCGGCGACGACTGGAAAATCGAAATCATCCCCAACCGGACGGATCGGACGCTGACGGTCCGGGACAACGGAATCGGAATGACCGCCGAGGAACTCGATCTGAATCTCGGTACCCTCGCGGGTTCCGGCACTCGCCGGTTTTTCGAAGCGCTTTCGTCCGGAGCTGAATCTTCCCGAGCTCCCCAATTGATCGGCCAATTCGGAGTGGGATTTTACAGTGTGTTCCTCGTAGCCGACCGCGTTACGGTTGTGACGCGACGGGCCGGTTCGGATAAGGCCTGGAGGTGGGAGTCGGATGGAGGGGGAGAGTACACAGTGAGCGAAGCCCAGCGTTCCGGAGCGGGAACGGATGTGATGCTTCATCTACGCGAGGGGATGGACGAATTTTTGGATTATTGGAAAATTCGGGAAATTGTCCGCCGCTATTCCGATTATATTCAATTCCCGATTGTGTTGGATGGCCGGACGATCAACTCTCGGAAGGCGATCTGGCGAAAGAAGAAAAGCGAAGTCCAAGAGGAGGAATATCGGGAGTTTTATCGGCATCTGACGCACGATCCCTTTCCTCCGTTGCAGACGATCCATTTTGCTGCGGAAGGAACCACTGAGTTTCAGGCTCTCCTCTACATTCCCACACGTCCACCCCCGGATTTGTGGCTGCCAAACCGCGACCGAACTCCCGGACTACAATTGTATGTTCGGAATGTATTTATCACCGATGCCTGCCAGGCGCTCATTCCGCCTTATCTTCGGTTCCTCCGCGGCGTGGTAGAATCGAGCGATCTGCCCCTCAACATCTCTCGGGAAACCTTGCAGGATGATGCGATGGTCCGCAAAATCCGGAGCAATCTGGTCAATCGGACTTTGACGGTGTTGAAGGAGATGAAGGATAAGGAACCGGAAAAGTATCGTTCCTTCTTCCGGGAATTCGGCGCCGTTCTCAAAGAGGGGGTGATGGGGGATCCGGACGCAAAAGACCGCCTGATGGAACTCCTTCTCTTTGCGACCACCGCAGGCGATGAACCTACGGATCTCCGGACGGTGATCGGGAGGATGAAGCCCGGCCAGACCGCCATCTATTACTTGGTGGCGGAGAATGAGATAACGGCTCGCCATTCTCCTCTTTTGGAAGGATTTCGGGCGCGTGGGTTGGAAGTCTTGTTGCTGACCGATCCGGTCGATGCCTGGCTGGAAGGCTTTTTGGAACGCTATCAGGATCATCCCTTTCAAGCGATCCATCGAGGAGAGATCGAATGGCCGAAGGATCTGGAAATGCCGGCAACCGAACAAAATGCAAGTCCGGAACAACCGATTACGGACGAGGATCTCAAGATGCTGACGCAAGCGCTTCAGACAGCCCTTTCGGATTGGGTTAAGGAGGTTCGTCCTTCGCGTCGGCTGACGGAGTCTCCCTGTTGCCTGGTGTTTGATCGGGAGGATCCGACTCCTGGGATGGAACGTGTCTTGAAAGCGTTGCGCCAGGAGACGCCGACAGTACGCCGGATATTCGAGATCCATCCGGATCATCCGGTGATTCGGATGTTGGGCGCAATTCGCCGCCGCAATCCGGAAGATCCACGATTCAAGGAGATGGCGGAAATATTGTTAGGTCAGGCGATGCTCGCGGAGGGGATGGCGCCGCCGAATCCGGCCCGTTTTGCGAAACTTCTGGCCGATCTGATGGGTCAGATGCAACCGGTGGGCTGATTCGAGGGCGGTTGTCCGTTGCGCAGAACGCGCCAGAGATATAGAAGTCGGCGCAGGTGGCGGGAGGCGTGAGAAGGCGGCCATCCCCGCGCCTGAGTGTAACAACGCCAAAAATAGCGCATTTCGGGTGCCGAGATGATGTCGGCGGCAGTGGCGATCCCTTGAGCCAACTGGGAGAGCACGCGACGGGCTGATGCCGGAGTGGTGAGGTCGTCTGCGTCAGTCCAGACAAGGGCGTACCCCAATCGAGACGGTTCAGCACGTACTAAAATGTCCGAGAGTTTCAGCCGCGGCAAAAACAATCCCGTTCGATGGATTTCTCCCAATTCGCGAGCCAAACACGCAAGGACGCCCTGCCGCTGATGTCTCGAATGGGGCTGCGCCAGCCAAGCGTTGAGAGAGGGGGCTTGGACCGTCTCACAGACGAGGGCACTGGCGCACGGTCTCAATCCACGACGACCTTCCAATACGGCGCGAACAACCGGGACGCGCAGTCCTCTATCGGCCAGGCGGGCAAGACCCCGCGCTGCGCGCGCCGCAGCGGACGGAGCGCCCAGCCATTGCGCAAGGAGGCGCCCCATCGGGGGACGTGGATAACGTTTGAAATGGCAAACCACATCAAGATCCCGCCAGACACCGGCCACGACGTGAACGCGAGGGGAGTGTCGGATCGGTCTGAGTGTCTCGAGTCGATTGACCCAGTAGAGAAACAGGTCTGCAATGGGAACGTCCCGCATGCCCTCGGCTCGAATGTCAAGATATTCACGCTGAAATCCGGACATTGCGATGAGCACTCGAACGCGGCCGCCCGAACGGTGGGGAACGGACATGCTTTCCACCACGCGAGGAAGATCGGCTTCCGTGAAGAGAGAATCCGCGACTTGATTATATCCCGCGAGCAATGTTCGGACGGAGGTGGGCTCGAAAAGGCGCAGGAAGAGAAGGGATCGAAGGAGAGGCCAGAAATCGCGTCGAAATCGCGCTCGCCGTCGAAACGGGCATCGAAAGACCGAATCCAGATCCACGGCGACCAGACGGGGACCGATGGGTGAAGAGGTTGCCAGCAAATTATCGTCCTTCAAGTCCCGGTGGGAAAATCCGATGCCATGGAATTGGCCGAGGAGGCGCCCCCATTGAAAAAGCAGATCCGCAATAAGGTGCGGATTTCGGTCGGTTTCTGCCAGCCACGCAATGAGCGGCTTGGCGTCAACAGTTTGCGTGACGAGGTATTCTCGTATCAGAAAGCCGAACCGCCGCTGAACGCACCACGCGACAGGAGGAGGAATGGGTATCCCAGCCTGTTGAATGCGAAGGGCGACGTGGAAGGCGCGGCGGGCGGCGGAAGGGTGGCCGAACGCGCACAAGCCTCGGCGTTTTCGATACTCCTTCAGCACGAAACCGTCCGACTGAACAACGCAACCCGATGGATCCGATTTCAGCCGAGCGCCGGGCTCATGCAGGATGCGAGGCCAATGTTTGCGGATCCATGGCTCAAAAGCGACTCGAAATTCCGGATGGACATGCCAGAGAAGGAAGTCGCCCAGGGGGCGCCGCAAGCCGGTCCGGATGAGGGAAAGCGTCTGTGGAGGGCAGGCGATCACCCGTGTCCTTTCGCGTTGAGTCCGAGCCGCGAGAGGGACGAATCGGCCTTGGTGATGAGAGCGCGGATTCGCGCGGATTCAACAGGATCAGGCCGATCCGGCTGCCAAAGGGTTTCCAGCGCGTGCGAACGATCGGGTTCGGATTTCTTCCAATAGCGAAGGGCTGCGGCCGCGCCTCGCGCAAAATGGCGGGGCGTCTGGCCAATGGAGAGGGCGAGTCGCATCGCACCGACGAGGCGGTCATTCCAGCCCAATTTACGCGCGGGGTCTCGGATGATTCGTTCGACTGCATCCCGCAAGAACGGATTCGCCATGCGGACCAGCAGGTCTTCCACATAGACGGACCAACCGTCCCGGGTAAAGAGGGGATCCACGTTTTGGTAGCGGGCGATCAACGCGCAACCGGTTTCTTCAAGAAATGCCTGACGAGCGATCGGGAGAATTCGGGGATCGCGTCCGGCGTCGGACATCCATCGGTGGCCCACAAGCCACCCGAGATATCCAATGAGGGCATGGGTGGCGTTGTGGCCGTATAATTTGGCTTCTTCGAACGGCAGAAGGTTGTCTTTTTCCTCGAACACGCGAATACCCCGCATGAAACCGGGGAGTGTGATGCGAGAGATGAGAATTCGGTTGAACGCCTCCACCAGAAAGGCGCGAGAAAGACCGGGAACGACCGGTTCGAGTGGTTCCTCGCGAATGCGGGTGGGCTCGGTGACCACGCCGCTCATCTTGCCGATCACCGTGTTGAGAAACTGGACTTGTCCGTGCAGCAAAAAGGGAGCATCGGCAAGGCGTTCGACCGCTTGTTCAAGAATCTCGGCCGCATGATTATGATTTTCCGCCGTGTACACGATGCAGGGAACAGGAGAAAACCGGCGGCATTTCCGGCAAAGACCCTCGGCGAGAATGCCGGCAACCGATTGAGGAGGAGAAGGGGCCTGTTCATAAAAGGCGATGCTGGGAAGGGCCGTCGCAATTTCCGAAGCGTCTTCGATCGCCTCAATCAGGCGGGCACGATCCGACGGGTCAAGGGGATTAACAATTTCCACACCTTCGACGCGCTGCGTTTCGATCCCTGTTGCCGTAGCGACATTGACCGCATAAACTCCGCGGGCGTCGCGGATGGCCTGAACGATTTCGGGGACGACCTCCGCAACGATCAGGCGGTGGAACGCACCCGAGCGGAAGGCTTCATGGAGAAATAGTCCTGCTTGAATCGCGCCAAAACCAAAACCGACAAAGGTACGATCATTCATGACGGGGTGGTGTCCAGGTTGGGGGTATTCGAACAGGCGGATGCAGGTAGAGGGGGGAGAGCGGAAGGGAAGGAACTCCTTGGCGGTATTTGTGAAGGACCACTTGTCCTAACGTAGCCGCGGTGGGATACACCGGCGCTTCATGCAAGAGGGCTTGAGGACCGAGCGTCTGGCGAAGCACCGTTCCCAGGTGGGGCCAATCCGGGGTTCCGATCAGCAGATTCTCCGATACGAGCGCGCGAAGAGAGGAAGGTTCGAGAAGTTGGAAATCCCCCTCTTGGGTCCAGCCGTTGGTTGTTCGGACGTAGGATACACACCAGAGCAAATTGCGGCGTGCATCGCCGCAAAGGAGGATGCGGGAACCGTGCAACGTGCGGCCCAGCTGAACGGCGGAGGCATCGGAACTGGGGAGTCCAAAAACGGGGCGGCGTCCCGGCAATGCGAGGCCATGGGCGGTGGCAAGGGCCATTCGGAGGGCCGTATAAGCGCCCGGTCCCAATCCGACGGCAAAGAGATTCACATCGGACCATTCAAGCCCTGATTTTTTTCGGAGGAATTCGAGCCCGGCGATCATGCGGCCCTGATCGTTGCGCTGAGCCGGTTGTTCGGTTTCGGCGAGCACGCGGGTGTCCTGAAGAAGAGCGGCGCTTTGGAAAGGGGTGGAGAATTCGAGCGCCAAAAGGATCATGTGAACAGAGGGGTGGAGCGGGAGACGGGGATCGAACCCGCGACGTTCAGCTTGGGAAGCTGACATTCTACCACTGAATTACTCCCGCAGCCAAAACACCTTCACGATATCGCATCGTTGCCGCGGAATTCAAGCATTTTGTTGAGGGTCGAAGATCAGGGGATCTGGTGGTTGACAGTCCGCCCTTCGTCGTGATTATATCGTTGTGATCAAGAGAGGGATGGGAATGAAAGCACGACTCATGGCCGGAAAAATCGCCGCAATGGGGATCGCGCTCAGCGTGGGTTGCCTTGGGGCGGAAATCACCCTCCGGGCGCGTGTCCTCTCGATCAAACCGGAGGGGAGTTATGTTCGCCTGCTCTATTCCACCGGAACAAAATGGGAAGAATTGACCCGGGAGAAACCCCGTCTCCCCACCATCGAACAGAGCCGTCCAGAACCCTCCCACGATCGGCTGTCAATGGAATGGGGGGGGATCGTTATCCCAGAGGAAGAATCATCCGACCCGGCCGTTCTCCGAGAAGAAGGACCCACCTATACAACCTTATGGATTCGTCCTGGCGTCTGGTCTCCCGACGCTCCGGTTTCCGATTTTCCTCTGTTCACGACTTTTATGGTCGTTCCCCGCCAGCAAACGGGGAAGCACCGCAGGGTTCAGCCAGGGGTCCTGGAATCCGTTGCCGTGGAGTTCCAGATCAGGGAGGGCGAACAGGTCCTCAAAACCTTTTCCGAGAAAGCCGGACCGAGTGGGCGTCTCACCATTCGGGTTGCAAGCGGTCGGCTTGATCCCAATCGCCCGGGCTTAACCGGCCTTTCTGTTTTTCTGGAGGAAACGATGGGGATTCTCGAGTATGCCCGCCGTCGAATGACCCATCTCGCTTCCCTTCCATGGGCTGACGGGCCCCGACCCTGCTTGTACGGGTTTTTAACGGCCTGTAGCGGTTGGAATTCCGGCGCCTCCGACCCGGAGATCTGGCAGGCCGAATATCGGACCCTGCGAATCATGGGCGTCAATGGACTGATGTATGACACCTGGCCGGGATTTGACGAGGAGGTTTGTCATGGCAACGAGTGGATGAAAGGATTCCGCCGCCTCCGCGGTTACAACCTGAATCAGATATTGCGTTGGGAGGGCGGAGGGTATCTGATTCCCGCGTTCGATCCCCGAAATCCCGAACGGTCGCGCGCGGAGGGGTGGGGGTGCCCGTTTCATCCCGCCCATCAAAGCCTTCCGCAGAAAATCCAAAAAGCCGTTGCCGATATGGTCGAACGCCTCCGCCAAACTCCTTATGAGGAATATTGGGGACAGACGGTGGATGAAATCGGCAGTTATTTTGACCGATCGGCCGAACGGAAGGCGCATCAAGGGATTTGCCCCTACTGTACGGAAGCGTTCCGCGATTTTCTGCGCGGGTTCGGTCTCTCTCCAGACGACTTCGGCGTGGATTCGTGGGAGCCGATCCGATCCACATACGGCTACGTAAAGAGAGCGATATCCTCTTCGGCGAATCCATCCGTCTCCCAGCGCCCTGTCCCGGTGGACCTTGACCTTCGGGCTTCACGGGATATACCAGACGATGCGGAGCCGACTGCGGAAAAAGCGGAACCGCTGGTGGAAACCGTTTCCGCCGTTCCACCCTCCCATCCTTTTCCCGAGTGGGGTTGGTCGCTTCTCACCTATTACAGCCGGCGATTCAACAATGAGGCTTCGGCGCGGATTTTCACTCCCCTCCGCGACGCGTTGAATGCCCAAAATGCGCGCAAACGAAAGGCATTGGAGGAAGGTCCTTCCGATGCCCCCGAGGCGCAGCAGCCGTGGCTTTATGCCGGAGCGTTGCGCGGCAATACGTTTCTGATGGGCGGACACAGTTTGGATTTTTTTGACTGGTACCGCCATGCCGACAACGCATTCATGTATGAAACGTCCAACCGCGATCCGCGCGTTTGGCCGTGGGACAGTTATCTTTGCGACGTCGGACGGATCCATCAGGAAAAACTTGGCACGCGATTCACCCTCATGGTCAAACCCAGCCGAGGTGCAGTGATTCAACGCGCCCTTGCCGCTCTCGGGCGCGGCGTTCGAATGATATACTGGTACACGTACGGACCGGACTGGCATCATCCCGACACCTTTGCGCGGGAGATCGGCCGCCTGGAAAAAATCAGCCGGCTCGCCCAGATGCTGGGGGAAGCCGAATCCCGCCTTTATGAAGCGGAATGGGTGGCGCCGGCGCAAGTGGCGGTAGTGCGGCCGTTTACTTCATCGGTCTTTGAGGACAATGCCTCCTGGGAAAACGGTAAATGGGTCTATTCGATCCTCCAGCATCTTCATGTGCCGGTGGACGCGCTGGACGAGGGATATCTGATAAGCGAGGATCTATCGCGCTACCGGGCGATCGTGATCAGCGGGTCCCATCTCCGTCGGGATTGCGCTGTAAAATTGAAAGAATGGGTCCGCGCCGGCGGAATGCTCATCGCCAGCGGTTGCGGACTGGCTCGAGACGAATCGGATCGGCCACTGGACATCCTAGGGGAGGTTCTGGGACTTTCGCAGCGTGTTCCGCCGACCTTGTGGAGTGAGGTCCGTCGTTATGGTGCCACAGCGCTTGCCGAGTACACCCCGCTAGCCGAACGGCCCGCTGGCGCCCGCGTAACCCTTCCGGGGGCGGAAAAGGAAGAGGCGTTCGACATCGTCGTGGGACGCGAGTTGTGGACTCCGTCCCCTGAGGCGGATATTCTTGCGCGATATGCGGACGGGTTTCCAGCCGTTGTTCGTCAGTCCTATGGCCGCGGCTGGGCCATTTCGTTCGGTTATTACGCAGGGCTCGAATATGCCGCCGACATTCTCCGACCGGATTTTGACACGTCCATCCACTTCAACCCATCCAAACGGCAAATCCTGGCATCCCAGCTTCAGCAGGCGGGCGTCGTGCCTCCTCTCCAAATCGCCCATCCGATGGTCGAAGGGTTGTGGTTGCGACACCCTTACACGCGAGAAGAAACGATTATGCTCATCAATTGGTCGTACCGGGGACGTGAGGAGGTTCCGCTCCCGAACGTCGAAATCCGGTGGCGCAGCGAACGCCCGGTCTCACGTGTTAAATCCACATGGTTTCAGCAACGGCTGAATGTCGAGAGGGAAGGGGAGAATCACCGATTAATCATTCCCCGTTTGGAAGACGGTGACATTTTGGCTCTGGAATAGGGGGTACGCGCAATGCGAAATGCATCCAAAATGTGTTACGGAGTGGCGGGAATACTCTGCGTAACTCTTTTAGAGGCGGAAAATCCGCCGGTGGTGGACCTCTCGGGGCCGGACTATACGCCCCCGGATGCACCGGCATGGATTCAAGAGGTCAAACCGGAGTGGATACGCCCCTGGGTCGGCCTCAATGGGACGCCTCCCGAATGGCGCCGGTGGGGAAACGTTATGGGGCGAGACGTCAAAGGACTCGACCGTTGGATGGCCAATCATTACATTTTCTACCGTCCGGAAACTGCGGAGTATCTTTATGCCGCCTATTCCCCCACTACGGTGAATTATTCCAAAGGACTCCTTCCGTCCTATGAAAAGGCGGTCGAAACATTCACGGCGGGATGTACGAACGATTTGGAACGGGGATTGGCCCTCCTAACCCGCGCGATGCCGCAAGTGTTGCGGCATCCCGGAATGCCGCCTCTGGGGAAACCCGTGCCACCGGATCGGAATCTCGATGACGAAGCATTGCTTGCCACCGGATCCGGCTGGTGCAATGAGCAGGCACGGGTTTTCATCCGTCTCTGCCAAGTGGCGGGTATTCCTGCTCGGATGATCCATCTTTTTGGGCAGAACCACACCATCGCGGAGTTTTATGCGGGCGGAGGATGGATCATGGCCGATGCCAGCAATTTCTTCGCGGTCCCGTCGAAAGAGGGCAAGTGGCTGTCTGCAGCCGAATGCCATGATGGGGGAGAAGGACAACGCGCCTATGCCGAAGCCAAGGCCAAACGAATGGCAGAACTTATTGAAATGCCGGACGAGGCACTCGGTTTTTCCGATCCTGTTCGCGCAGCCGCATGGAAAAAATCAGCCCCTGTGGACGTGGACGAATTGGCCAAACGACCGATTGCCTTCGGAGTGGTCAATTATCCGTTGCCGCCTCGAGGGAGTTCACTCAGCGAATAAAAATAACGGTTCCGGACGGTTTTCGGGCCGTGACGAACCGGATCGTTCCGGCTTCTGCGTCGTTCGTAAAACTGATCTGACCCGGCTCGACCGACAGCGTACCGAAGAAGGTGGGCGGTGGCGTTTCGCTTATCACAAGGTCGGAAGGATCCGGCTCAGAATCCCAGACCCGTCCAAACCACACGGCGATCCGCCCTCCGCCCCCTGCCCCGTCGGTTGTTGCATTATTCCCATCGCCTCCTCGCACGGTCACAGTGGCACCCGTACCACCGAAAAACTGCACGCATCGGAGGAAGATGGCGCCGCCTGAACCGCCGCCATGATTGACCCCCTTGGCGCCATCGGCATTCAGATCCCCGTGAAGGATCGCGTTTCCCGTCAAATCGAAACGAATCAATCCTCCCCCGTTGCCGCCCGCCGCGCCTGCGTATCCCGTTCGTCCCGCGCCTCCACTGCCAGGATAGAGGGGGCGAAGCGGGTCTCCATAGGTCGCACCCCGGGTCGCGGTTTGGCTGGAACGCCCGCCCCGTCCTCCATAACCGGCTCCGCTGCCGCTGTTCGCAGTCGCAGCTCCTCGGCCAGGACCGTGGCCATGCACACTGTAGCCAACGGAATTGATTCCTCTTAAAAAGCCGCGACCCTTTGCCGAAATGGCGGCATTCGTTGCAACATACAGACTTGAGGCTGAAAAATAAACAGACCCGCCGTTTGTGGTGAACGATTGAGGATAGAGGTATGACGCAGGACCGACGATCAGATCGCCATCCACATGTACCATGGCTCCATAGAAAGCAGAGTCGGGAAGTCCATTTGTGGGGTGGGCGAAAATATAAAGCTGCGCGCCGTTTGTGATTTCGAGTCTCCCGCATGCGATGTTGGTGAACCAACTTTCCACAATCGCGTTGGTTCCGATGACGCGGAAGGTATTGGAAACGATTAACCCTCCAAAGTAATTGGAAGGAAAGCGAACCCAGCTGTTGCTCGCGATAAGGTTCCGGACCACCCAGTCGGTCCGTCCCGTCCACATCAACCGACCGCTGTGGGGAAAAAATTCTCCTTGGAGCAGCGACAAATCTGGGAAATAGACAGTGCCCAGGTCTCCGTTAGAGTACTGGGCGGCAAGGCCGGGCCGGGCCGATAATTCGATGAGGGGCGGGGGAAGCTGGGTCTGCTGTTCCGGATCAAACAAAATCGCAATCCGTCCGCCTCCGCCGCCCCCGCCCGAACCAGTGGCGGCACCGCCATTTGCGCGAATCATTCCATTGGTGCCCATCAGTACGCCGCATTGAATCAGAATTCCCCCTCCCGAACCGCCGCCCCCTCTGCTATGTGGAGAATTCTGCCCATTGGCGGTAATCATTCCGTTGATCGTTGCCGCTCCATTGACATAAAGAAAAACCGCGCCTCCTCCGTGCCCTCCAACGCTGTCGTAACCCGTGGATGCGCCACCGCCGCTGCCGGGATTGTGAGCAACCCCCGTGCCGTTCGTCTGTCCAGTTCCCCCATTGTATCCTCCCCCGCCTGCGCCTCCATGACCGCCTCCTGCGCCGGCATTTGCTCCGGCAGATCCTCCGCCTGGCCCCTGGCCGGTTGCCGTTTGATTCTTGGTGCCGCCTGCATACCCGCGGGCGTTGGCATCGATCTGCCCTGGGGACTGGAGCGTAAAGGTGTCGCAGAGAATCCACACCCGGTTGGACATCACGTTATTGGAAAAGGCCGTCGGCAGCGTGATCACGCCTCCCGTCACCGTCACATTCGAGGCGACGAGACAGGCGAACCAGTTTGAAAAGATGAGAGAACCTCCGCTCATGGTGAACGAGGCCGCCGGAGGGGTTGAATTGGTCAGCAAAATCGTCCCGTTGGTCAGGTAGGCGTGATCGAGCCCATCGTCCGGTATCCCGTTCGGGATCCAGTGGCTTTCGACAAACCACGAGCCGTTAGATGGCCCTGACCAGATCATTTCGCGCGCCTCGGCCCCAACGGTTTGGAACGTGTCATCCGCCGATTGAGAAGCCCCCTCGTTGTTGGTCGCCCAAGCATGGAATCCGTAGGACTGGCCGGGCGTGAGGTTGGTGAGCGTGGCCCAGAAGAAATTACCCGATCGACTGGCGGTCACGGCGGAGGTTTCCCCTCCCATCGGCCACCAGCGGAAACCGCAATTGGGTTCCGGATCCCCGATCACCGATAACTGAGCCGTAAGGCGTACGGTCGTCCGCCGAATTGTATCCGCGGCCCGTGAACCTATTTCCGGTGCTTCAGCATATCCTCGGCCCAAAAGCCGAATCCATGTGAAAAAGATTACGCCGGCAATCGCACGCGAAGTATTGGATATCCGTAGGTCCATAGCAGTCCTCCATCCGATGTGTCCTTTCTATTGTCTTCAGGATTATTATCAAAAGATAATCATTATGTCAATTATTTATTTTTCATCGGTTGCAGAAAAGGCGATTCCCGACGTGAAGAACGGTGGGAGTGCCAAGCGTTTCGTTATTCCAAGGTAACCCGAGAGGACGTCCGGGCAGCAGATCAAAAAAATTGTCTGAAAATGGCTTTTCGCCGTCGAGATCCAGACAGACCCTCCAAGCGAAAACAGGAGAAGAAAAAATGGCCATTCCATGTCGGCAGCGAACCCGAATCCGGGCGTCCGACCATTGCATTTCCCGAAAGCGCGGAAGAAACAGCCGGTCCTGGAAAAGAAGGGTGCCATCGGGATCGGTAAGAACCGCAAACGCACCATGCGTGTCATCACCCATGCGATGCCAGAGCCGCTCGGGGAACCGCCCCAGGCAGATCGAAGCATTTGGCGGCAATTCAACGGTCGTTTTCCGATGAAGGGGATACCCCCCCGCAAGCCCGAATAGGCCATACTCCAACCGCCCCTTCCATGCCGCGCCCTCGTTCACACCGAACACCTGCACCTCCCCCTCTTCGCGCGCCAGAAATACGGCACGGGGCTGAAAGGCGCGTCGGACCGGATGATAGGAAGGGGTCCGCCGGCCATAATAATCCACGATCGTCCAACTACGCACCATCGGCCAGCAATCGTTATACATCCAGAATACGGCCGACGCGGAATCGAACATTCGGCGACGGAAATTCCGAATATATTCGTGCAACCCTTCGCCCTGCAAAATACCAGCCGCAAAAACATACTCAGGAATCGTCAGGTTCTCGATGTTGCACCCGAGCCATTCTTCGATCATTCGATCCGGATAGGGAATCTCTCCGCCCCAATAGGCGACGCTGTTATCCCCCTGTTCCCATGCGAACGATCCGACCTGCTGTTGCCCGTGCGGCAGGCAGGAAAGAACGGTCGGGAGTGAGGTCGGGCCAAGGATGCCTCCTTCGTTGGGGAACCGGCAGATCATCTGGCGATAGTCCCGGAAATCCGTGTTTGCAAAGCCGACGCTCCAGGGATGCTGATCACCCACGTGGTCGGCCGTCGGCGATTCGTGGTCAGGCGAGTAAGGCGAACTGGGAAGATAGAAGCGACTTCCATCTTCGGTTTTCACAACTCGCGGCAGCACGTGATGAAAAAGCGAATGGCAGGGAAGGGACACGCCGCGGTGATATCCCCAGTACCAATACCCTTGCTCAATCTCGTTGTTGCCGCACCACACAATGAGCGAAGGATGGTGGGCCAGACGCCGAACCTGCCCTATCGCCTCCCGCTGAACCTCCTGGGCAAAGGTCTCGTGATGGCCCGGATAACGGGAACAAGCAAAAATGAACTCTTGCCACAACAGAATTCCTTTCTGATCACACAGCGCATACAACATCTCGTCTTCATAAAGTCCGCCCCCCCAAATCCGGAGAAAGTTGAAATTTGCCTCGAGCGCCCGATGGACCAACAGCTCGTAGCGCGTGCGATCCAGACGGGCAAGGATCGGGTCCGCAGGCACCCAGTTGCCGCCTTTCAAGAAAACAGGCTTTCCGTTGATTTCAATCCGAAAATACCGCCCACGGATCGGATGAGGTTCCTGGTTAACGCGAACGTGCCGAAAACCGATCTGACGCGATTGCTTCTCCGTCTTCCGATGGTGGCCGATTCCCCATTGGAGGGACGCGAAAACCATGTAAAGAGGTTGTGCGCCATGCCCGATCGGCCACCACAATGAGGGCTGCGGTACATCGAGAACAGTTTCCAAGACCGATTCCCCGGGCGGAAGTTGAAATGCCCCGTTCTTGCGAATGGGCGTTTTGCCGATTCTCACAGTCCAGGACGCGTTGATCGGCTTGTCCGTCAGATTGACAGCCGGCCAACGGACCCGCACATGGCCGGTCTTCAGATCGTCGGAAACGCTCGCAATAACCACCAGGGGGTCAACCCGCAGCCCGGAAGTAATTTCAAGGCGGACGCCGCCACGGATCCCCACGTTGGCAAGCCGTTTTGCCCAATCCCATCCAAACGCGCTCTGCATGGTGCGCAGCCAAGGTCGGCGGACCGGATCGCCCCGCACCAAACCATCGTCCGGCTGAGACGCGCCGTGAAAAAGACCCGCTTCGACGGAAACCACGATCGTGTTTGTCCCCGAATGCAATTGCTTGGTGACGTCGAATCGGGCAGGGCGAAAGGCGTTGGCGTGACGGCCGATTTCCACGTTATTCAACCAGATGACCGCCGCCAGATCCAACGCATCGAAAACGAGCCAGGCCCTTTCTCCCGCCTTCAGCCGCGGTGCGTTGAAAACGCGCTGGTAATGCCAATGCACGTCCTCCATCCACCGGCAGAACAGGCTGTTGATTCCTTCGACAGGATCCGGAATGATTCCGGCGCGCATCAGATCCAGATGCACCGCGCCCGGAACATGCGCCGGAATCGCCCGGGTCATCGTGGCCGGTTGAGGGGGGAAAATCCGATCCGGTTTGTCCCCCCGTTGCCCGTCATGCCAACGCAAGCGCCAGGAACCATTGAGTGAGATGAGACGAGTCATGATGGGTTGTCCTCAAACGGTTGAACACACGATTTCCACGTCCTATACTTCGACTTATAGTGCAAATGAAAACGCAAAGGAATGAAAAATGACATTTGCCGACCCTCCCACCGACCTCTTTCACGGCCCGGGAAATCCCCGCAATTCGGAAGGTTCTTTCGTGACGCTGAAGGATGGAAGGATTTTGTTTGTCTGGAGCCGATTCCAGGGTGAGAGCGGCAGCGATCATGCGCCTGCTGTGCTGGCGGCGCGGATATCCTCGGATGGCGGCCGCACCTGGCCGCCGGCAACGGAACGGGTGGCGGTCGAAAATGCGGAGGGGTTCAACGTGATGAGCGTTTCGCTTCTTCGCCTTCACGATGGGCGTATTGCCCTTTTCTATCTGCGCAAGGACTCCCTCGAACAATGTCTGCCGATGGTCCGTTTTTCCACCGACGAAGGGCATGCGTGGAGCGACCCGGTGTGTTGCGCGACATGGCGCGGCTATTACGTGGTCAACAACGACCGAGTGATCCAGTTGCGCAACGGTCGGTTGCTGGTGCCCGCTGCCTGGCACCGGACCTATCAGCGGGTCGGCGAATCGACGCCCGTTGGAATTGACAGAAGAGGCCATTTCACCGTGTTCTATTCCGACGACGGCGGGAAATGCTGGCAAGAGGGACCGGAATGCTGGGCATTGCCCAGCGGAATTCACAGCCTCCAAGAACCGGGCGTGATCGAACGAAATGACGGAACGATTCTCGCCTGGTTTCGAACGACTACCGGCCGCCAGTGGTGGAGCATCTCGCGAACGGGCGGCGAAACATGGACGCTTCCCGCACCGTGGCGTTTTCGTTCGCCGTGTTCCCCCTTATCGCTCAAACGCATCCCGTCAACGGGCCACTGGTTGGCCATATGGAACGATGCGGCATGGGCGGTTCGGCGATGGGGGGAGGCCAAACGGCTCATTTGGGGACGCTTGTCGGATCAAAGCTGGGGCCGAACGCCCCTTGCCGTGTCGATCAGCCGGAACGATGGAAAAAGGTGGGGACATTCCCGGATCATCGAGTCGGAACCTGACCATGGGTACTGCTATACCGCTCTCCATTTCACCGAGGATGCCGTCCTTCTCGCCTACTGCTGCGGCGGCGGCATGCAAAGTACTGTTTTGCAGGATTTGCGAATCCGCCGAATCCCTCTTCAGTGGTTTTACGAGGGACGGAATGATTTGACCGCATGAGCGCCGCAGGAGCGGCGAACGATCAGTTTTCCGGGGACCCGGATGAGCGGAGTGTCGAACGCTTGATCGCGTTCCTGAATTCGTTCGAGAAGCAGTTGGATCGCTTCCTGGGCCATCTTTTCGAAATCCTGGGCAACCGTCGTCAAAGGGGAATAGGCATATTCACCAATGACGGCATTGTCGAACCCTGTCAGAGCAATCTCTTCCGGAACGCGCACCCCGGCCTCCGCACAAGCGGCTAAGGCGCCGATGGCCCAGTCGTCATTGCTGAACAGAACTCCATTCGGTCGGTCAAGACGCGCGAGGATTTGTTCCATTGCGGCCTTTCCATTGGCATAAGGCGACATGATGTCGTTCGGTTCCCCAAAAAAGGCAACCTGTGCCTGCGAAGCCGTGAGACCGGCTTTTCGAGCCGCTTGGCGAAATCCGGCCACCCGCTCGAGGGTAGGCCAATTCACCGCGGAAGAGTGTCGCGGAGGAAGCGTTGGCACGACCAGTTCCAGCGTTCGATGCCCCAACGCCGCCATGTGGCGGACCAGCATGGCCATCCCTTGCTCGGCATCCACGCGAACTTGGGCGACACCCTTCATGCGGACGCCGCCGAGCGCCACGACGGGTATTTTATGCTGCTGAAACCGTTCCAGTTCCTCGGGAGGAAATGTGGCCGGCGGATCAATCAAGATCAACCCTTCCACCCTCAGGTCAAGCATCGTGGCGCATATGATCTGAATCCCGCTTCCGGACCACTCTGAATCGCCCGCTAAAGGACGATAACCGGCGGCGACGATTGCCCGGGCGGCCGCCTGACTTTTGAGCACGGCGATCTGAAGCAACCCCGCATGCTGGATCATTCCGATGATTCCGCTCCGACCGCGCCGAATAACCTGCGCGTAGCGGTTGGGGATGTAACCCATTTCCTGCGCAATCTTCTGGACACGCTCCCGCGTTTGAGCGTTATATCGAGGAGACTGCCGGTTCAAAATATGCGAGATTGTACTAATCGAGAGGCCGGCTTTTTCCGCAATTTGCTTTAATGTGACCATGGGTCAAACTATAAAAAACAATTCCGAATGTGACAACAAGGAAATCTCATATGCGAAAACACTTGCGATTCTGAACAGGGTGTGCGATCTTATCGCATCCGTAGGGAAAACGGAAGTCCGTGAGAAACGGACGCGGTCCCGCCGCTGTAACCGGCTACTGGCCTTTTGACAGCCACTGTTTGCATGTGCAAATGGGAAGGGAAAGGGCCGGGTTAAAACCGGAAGCCAGAAGACGTTCCCAGCGGTGTTCAACCCCTCTTTCGAAAGAAAAGAGAGTGAGTGTTCGCTTTTTTTCTTTGATGGCCAGTGTGCTTCTCGCTGCGACGGGCTGTCGCCGCGCACCCTTTCAGGACGCCGGTGAAGCCGCGAGCACGCCGCCCCGGCTTGTATCCCTCGCTCCGAACCTTACGGAAATCCTCTTTGCGGTCGGCGCCGGGGATCGGATTGTCGGCCGCACCGCGGCTTGCGATTATCCGCCGGAGGTCGAACGCATTCCCATCGTGGGCGACTTTGGCGCGCCTTCCTTCGAAAAATTGATCCAGTTGAAACCGACGGCTATTCTCTATGCGGACCTTGAAGATCGGACGCTCCCCGAACGGCTGCGTGCGGCGGGGCTTCAACCGGTTGGAATTCCTTGCCTCACGCTGGATGATATTTCCGCAGCGATGGAACAGATCGCAATCCTGGCCGGCCGGGAAGAAACTGGGCGAGCCGCTGCCGCCCAATTCCGGGAGAAGGTGGCGCAGGAACGGCGTCGAGCAGCGGGTTATTTGCGCAAACCGCGCGTTTATGTGGAATATTGGGGCGATCCCCTCTATTCAGCCGGTCGGGGGTCCTTCGTCTCCGAACTGGTCGCGCTGGCCGGCGGGACGAATCTCGGGGATGAAATCGCCGCGCCCTATTTCCAAGCTTCCCCGGAGTGGGTTTTGGCGCGAGATCCCGAAGTAATTCTCTGTCTCTATCATCTAACCGACGGTTCACCTATCGAACGTATTCGTTCCCGCCGGGCGTGGCAGAATGTGCGAGCGGTGCGCGAAGGACGCCTTTGCGCCGATTTGGACGTCAATTGCATCCTCCGACCCGGACCGCGCGTGTTGGAAGGCGTTCGACAACTTCGGCGGTGTCTCCAGCCTGATGACCAACAAGCTCCCCTCACTATCCCATGAACTCCATCTCCATCCCCCCGCTTGACCGCACGGCCATGGCGAAAGCCCGCGATCGGCATCGCCGCCTTACCAAACCCCCGGGCAGTCTGGGGCGGCTGGAGGAACTCGGCATCTGGTTGGCGGGGGTGACGGGGCGCTGCCCGCCGCCGGTCCCGATGCGGAAGGCCGTGCTGGTGTTCGCAGCCGATCACGGTGTTGCAGCGCACGGAATCAGCATTGCACCGCCGGAGGTGACTCGGTTGATGACCCTGAATTTCGCGGCATCCGGCGCGGCAATTAATGTATTGTGCCATCAGGTCGGCGCTCGGATGCAGGTGGTGGATGTCGGAATTCTCACCGACCTTCCTCCTCAGCGGAGGTTGCTGATGTCGAAAATCCGTCGGGGAACGGCTGACCTTTCCGAGGGGCCCGCGATGACCCGCAAGGAGGCCCGGGAGGCACTTCGAATCGGTGCATCGTGCGTGGAACAGGAAATCGAGGCCGGTTTGGACCTTTTGGCGCTCGGGGAGATGGGAATCGGCAATACCACACCCGCCACGGCAATGATTTGCGCCTTGACAGGTGGTTCGCCACGGGAAGTTGCCGGCCCGGGAACGGGAATCGGAAAGGACCGGTTGGAGAAAAAGATCGCTCTTCTTGAAAAGAGCCTCGCCGTCAACCAACCCGATCCTTCCGATCCTCTGGATGTATTAACCAAGGTCGGCGGTCTGGAAATTGCCGCAATGGCGGGCGCCATGCGACGAGCGGCCGAAGCCCGCGTGCCCGTCGTTTTGGATGGTTTCATCGCCGGCGCCGCCGCCCTGGCCGCTGTAGGGATGGACCCGGCTGTTCGTGACTATCTGGCCGCCGGCCATCGTTCCGCCGAACCCGGCCACGAGAGGGTTCTTTGCCATCTGGGCATGAAACCGCTTCTCGATCTGGACATGCGTTTGGGGGAGGGGACCGGCGCGGCGCTCGCCATGCCGATCCTCGAGGCCGCGGCACGTATTTTGAGCGAAATGGCAACCTTTGAAGAAGCCGGGATTCCTCTGTGACCGCTGGACTCTTCGCCCAAATCCGACGGGAAACGGATCGATTCCGCGCCGCCCTGTCCCTCCTCACCCGCATTCCAATCGGACCCGTTCCCGAAGGCTCCATCATGCCTTGGGGTCAACTGGCTCCTTGTTATCCTTGGGTGGGCTTGTTGATCGGACTGATCCTCGCGGCTGCAGCGACCGCCCTGAATTGGTTCTCGCCCGGGACGCCTTTTCTCAATTCCATTCTCCTCCTCGCGCTTTGGATTGGCATCACAGGAGGACTTCATTTGGACGGCTGGGCTGATTGCGCGGACGGCCTCTTCACGCCCGTGCCGCCCGCCCGCCGTCTAGAAATCATGTCCGATCCCCGCCTCGGCGCGTTTGGTGTGATGGGCCTGTCGCTGCTGCTTTTGCTCAAGACATCCGCGTTGATGCACGGCATGGTTATTCTGATCGGGCGGTGGAACGCGCGAGGAATTGCCTTCGCCCTGATCCCGTTTCTTCTCGCTCCATTGGTCGGACGGTCGGCGGCTATTCTCGTGCTGCTTGATTCCGCGATCCCCACAGCCCGCCCTGGCGGGATGGGCGACTTCGCGCGTCGGGGCCTTCCCGCAAATAGGACCCTCCTTTCCCTCGGCGCGGCTTTGCTGACGTGTCTTTTTGGCCGGTGGAGGGGGATCGCCATGGCTCTCATCGGCACGGCCGTCGGTTGGGGATTCGCCCGCTGGGCCAAGGGGCGTGTGGGTGGAATCACCGGCGACGTGCTCGGCGGTGTCATTGAACTCGGGGAAACGGCGGCACTTGCCGCCGCGGTATGGGGGAACTAACCCATGCTTCGTCTGGGCGCTCCCTCTTATTTGATCCCAGCCGACCTCCTGGCGAATGTGGATTTTATCATCGGTCTCGACGCCGGCATTTCGGATATCCAACTGCTCCTTTTTGAAAGCGATGAATACGGCACGAACTTCCCCGCGCCGGCCGTCATTCGCGAACTGACCCAACGCGCCGCCGATCACAACCTCAGTTATTCTGTCCATTTGCCTCTTGACCTGGCCTTGTCCAACGCAAAGGACCGGCAACGTTCGGAAGCCATTATGCGAAGAGCCATCGAAAGCACCCGGGCGCTGGATCCCATCGGGTACACTCTTCACCTTGATGGGAGCCTGCTTGCTCCGCCGTGGGGAGCTTGTTCGCACATGCCGATGAGCCTCCTCGAATGGCGATCGGCTGCGGCCGATCTGCTAGGTCGAGCCACGGAATGGTGCGGTGCGGCCGAGCGTCTCTGTGTCGAAAATCTGGAAGGATGGGACCCCGCCGCCTTCGAACCCCTTCTCGTCCAAACGGGCGTTTCGCGAACGGCCGATATCGGGCATCTGTGGGTAACAGGCTGCGACCCCGTCGTCACGTTAAAGTCCTGGCAGAGCGCGACCCGCCTTGTTCATCTACACGGGGTAGGGGAACGGGATCATCAGTCGCTCCTGCGCATGGATCGGAACGTCGTCAAAGCGGTCACCCAATATCTCGCCGGGGAGTTCGACGGCGTCGTCACCCTGGAAATCTTCGAGATAACCGCGTTCCGGGAATCCCTCGATCTCGTGCGGGCTATCGAGGGCACACTGCCATGAAGCCGAAGAATCCGAGTCGGTTTCTATTCGTGTTGGGCGGAGCCCGAAGCGGAAAAAGCGCGTGGGCGCAGTGCGAAGCTCGCAAACGCGGGGGGCGTGCGGTGCTCTTCATCGCAACCGCGCTTCCCCACGATAAGGAAATGAAACGCCGAATTGCTCGGCACCGCCGCGACCGGGCCGCCTTCGGCTGGGCAACATGGGAAGCCGTCGAGGGATCATTGGCCGAGGGGCTATCCGCAGTTTGGAAATCATCCTACCGCCTGATTCTGCTCGATTGTGCCACATTGTGGATCAGCCGTCTTCTATGCGAGGCCGGCGGATCCCGGACGGAAAAGGAAATCGAGACCCGAATCGAGATCGAGACTAAGGCCTTTTTAAGAGCATGGAAACAAACGATGGCCGATCTGATCATCGTGAGCAATGAAGTGGGAATGGGTCTCGTTCCAGAACGCCCACTGGGACGGCTGTTCCGCGATATCCAGGGCCGCTTCAATCAGCGCCTCGCGGCCGAAGCCGACGAGGTGGTGCTGTTGGTCGCGGGCCTTCCCCTTTGGCTGAAACGTCACCGAAAGGAATCCTCATGAAACGGATCAATGAGTATCGCCAAACCCTGGCGATCGCGTTGCTGAGTGCCGGCGTGCTCCGAGCGCAGACGGGCGAAGTGGTCGTCACGGCAACGCGAGGATGGGCGGACCCGAACCGCGTGCCGGGCAGTGTGACGGTGATTAGCGGGGACGAAATCAACCGCGGCGGTTTCCGTGTGCTGCCGGATGTGCTTCAAGATACTCCGGGTCTCTGGATTCGATCGCAGGGAGGTCCCTTGGCCGAGGTGAGCCTTCGAGGATCGGGAGAAAATACAATGGGCCGCGTGCTTGTTCTCCTGGATGGCCGCCGGCTCAACAATCCCGACATGGCTGCGCTGAACTGGCTCCAGATCCCCATGAACTCCGTCGAGCGTATCGAGGTGTTTCGAGGACCTCAATCCGTTCTCTACGGCGATTTTGCCGAAAGCGGGGTAATTCACATCCGGACACGGCCGGGAACCGAAGAATCGCGTGCGGACGCCTCCCTTGTCTTTGGCTCCGACCGAACCGCTATTGTACGGGGCGGTGCCTCAGGCCGGCTGCCGAAATTTCCCCTTTACGGATCGGCTCAGGGTGAATGGCAGACAACCGACGGCTGGCGCGATCGTTCCGCGTACAAGGGCGGGGGAGCCGGCGGACGGTTCGGATGGGCCCCCACGCCTAACGCCGACCTTCAAATCAACGGTTCGTTTTACGCCAATGACTACGAACTCCCCGGCTGGTTGACCCGTTCCGAGATGGAACAAAACCCCCGCATGTCCCGGTTCCCCAGCGATGAAGCGCGATCCTGGAACGGTGCAATGGGTGGCGACTATCGCTTCGAGTGGGCGCAGGGGCCGCGGTTGGAGGTATCGACGGGATGGACCCGCCGCCGAACCGAATCGGACATGACGAGTTGGAGCGCATTCACCGACACTGATACCGATCTCTTTTCCATCCTGCCCCGCCTCTGGATCGCCTGGCCTTCCCATGGAACGGTCGCACACCGGACGTTGCTGGGCGCCGACGGCTACGTGGATCGGTTGAGGGTGAACCGCTACGCAGAAATTAGCCGGGGTGCTCAATGGATGACCGCAGAGCTCCAGCGAACGACAGTGGGGAGCTATTTCCGGCACGAGGTGGAAACAGGACCATACTGGATTTGGCACGCCGGGCTCCGATTGGAACAATCGCAGCTCGATGCGGAAGGGAACGCCGGCGGTCGGTCGGTGCTGGACGATGCCGCAACGCACGCGGGATGGGCTTGGGAAGTCGGAACCACCTGGGCGTTCGAAAGGGGCAGCAAATTGTTTTGGCGTGCGAACCGCGTCTATCGCTATCCCATGCTCGACGAACAGGTCAGTTATTATGGGTACGGCACCGACGCCCTCTATGGGGACTTAGAGGCGGAAAAGGGATGGGCCACGGAAGCCGGATTGGAATGGCAACTAATCCCAACGCTGCAAGCCGGTGTCACCGCCTTCATCCTCGCCATGCAGGATGAGGTTGCATGGGACCCTGTGGCCTGGCGAAATGCAAACCTTGACCAAACACGCCGCGAAGGGTTGGAAGCCTGGGCCGAATGGCAGTGGAGCCGGTTCCTCATCGCACGCGGCGGCTATACGTTTACCGACGCGACCTTTACCGACGGGCCGAATGCCGGTCGAGAAGTGCCGCTCGTATCCCGGCATGTGGCGCAGCTCCGTTTCACGGCGCGATGGCCCCGCTGCCTGGAAACCCGATTCGCGATTCGACATGCTGCCTCCGCTTGGGTGGGAGGAGATTATGCGAACACACGCGAAAAAATGAACGCTTATACCGTGGGAGATGTGATGGTGCAATACCAACCGGAAGAACAGGCGTGGTCGCTTTTCGTGGCCGTGGAAAATGTCTGGGATGAACGGTATGCCACCCTGGCCTATCGGGGCTTCCCAGACGATGGGTATTATCCTTCCCCCGGACGTCAATGGCGGGCCGGTCTCAATTGGATGTTTTGAAAGGTCATGCGATGATGGAGATTATGGTACGGGGCGGTCCAATAATGTGGCCGCTGCTCTTCTGTTCGATCGCGGCGCTTACCGTCATTCTGGAGCGGGCGGTGTTCTGGATTCGAGAGTCCCGCTATCAGGATTGGGGGCGGTTGGATCGGCTGCTGGATCTCGCGCAGAAGGGGGATTTCGATCGAGCGCTCAAGGAAGCGGCCGAAGCGGGCTGCGCGCCGACGCGCACGATTCGGGCGGGACTGATCCACCGGGAACACGGTTTACGGGAGGCGATGGAAGTGGCGGCCGGGGATGAAATCGCGCGCATGAAAAAGGGAATGGCGATTCTCGATACCATCATCACGATGGCGCCTCTCCTGGGCATCCTCGGAACCGTCACCGGCATTATCAAGTCGTTCGATCTGCTTGGAACCATGCAGATCGAAGATCCGCGCGGCGTGGCAACCGGCATCGCAGAAGCCTTGTTGACCACGGCCGCCGGCCTCGTCGTAGCACTCGGCACCCTCCTGCCGTTCAACTATTTCGTCAGCCGAATTCAGCAGGAAACCCGTCGCCTCGAGCAAGTCGCCACCCAGTTCGAAGTGGCCTACCGAAAAGGATGCGCCCGTGAAAGTGACCAGCGGGTATGAAGAGCGAAGAGCGCGGATCGAATTGGTCCCCCTGATTGATTGCATGTTCCTGCTTCTTGTGTTCTTTGTCTATGCCTCGATGCGGATGACGGTCCTTCGGGGATTGCCGGTCCGGCTGCCTGCCGGAAGTGGTCCTGCCCAACCCCATGCCGTTGTGGTGACCCTTCGTGCCGATAATACCTTCTGGCTCGATGACCGACCCTTACCGCTTGACGAAGCGGCGGTCGAGACCGCCCGTCGGGCGCAGAGGGAACAAAAGCCGGTCCTGATTTCCGGAGATCAAGCCGCGGAACTTGGGCCGGCGCTCGAACTACTCTCCCGCCTTCGAGAGGCGGGTATCGAATCGGTTTCCTTCCGCGTGCGCCGAGACATGCCATGAGACGGGAAGGTCCTTCATGGGTTACCGCATGGGCGGTGTCCATGCTCTGCCACCTCGCCGCACTTGCGGCGGTTGGACAATGGATAAGCCGTCCGACGCCGCGTCGCGCCGTCTCCCTCAGTTCTGAACTGTCGTTGGCCGCTATCGAATTCGAGGCTAAACCCCGGCCCAACGTCCTTCCCTCACCGGACGAAACGCCCCCGGCGCTCGAGACGCCGCATGAACCGTCCCCGCCACCCCCGCAAGAAAAAATAGAAACTCTTCCAGAACCCTTCACGCCGGTGGAACCTGCTCCAATCGCTCCCCATCCAGAACCGCTCCTGACGGAGCCCAATTCTCCCGAGTCTTTGCCCCCTCTCTTGGCCGTCGGGTCACCGCTCACGCCCAGGGAGGAGCCCGCTGAGTGTATGAGAACGGGTGCCGTTCAAGAAGCAAATCATACGCCCGAAGCGATCTCTTCACAGCATTTTGCCCCCCCTCAAGGCGAAACGCCGACAGTCCGATCCACCCTGCCGGACCCCACGACTCTTCTGACCTCCATTCAACCCCGTTATCCACTCGGATCCCGTCTACGGGGGGAGGAGGGTCTGGTCGTGATGCGGGCGCGTGTGCTCCCTTCAGGAACAGTTCGCTCCGTTGAAGTCGTTTCCTCCTCGACTTTTCCTGCGTTGGATGATGCGGCAAAACGAGCCGTTCGGAACGCTCGGTTTCGTCCGTTTGAGCCGCCAGAGCCGGAAAAAGAGGCGGAAGTGGAACTTCGAATCCGATTCGTGCTTAAGGAATATTGAGGGCATGATATGAAAGGCCGACTGTTCTGGATCCTATTGGCTGTTGGGACGATTACCGTTCCTCTGCTTTCGTTGATGACCGGCGCGGCAGGATTCGGATGGCCGACGGGAACAGAGGGTGGAGGAGGTCGCGCCCTGTTGATGTTGCGCCTGGATCGTCTGTGGGCCGCGTTGGCAATGGGGGCTGGCTTGGCGGGTGCCGGTGTCGCATTCCAGGCGATGTTGCGCAATCCCTTGGCAGAACCCTATGTATTGGGAGTCAGCGGCGGCGCTTCCCTGGGCGCGGCAGGCGCCATGGCGCTCGGTTTGCTGGCCTCTGTATGGACCATTCCGCTGGCCGCATTCGCCGGCGGCGCACTGACGTTGGCGCTGGTCCTTCGCCTCGCCCGTGCAGGCGATGGGGCTCCGACCCTCTATAGCCTTATTCTGAGCGGGGTGATTGTGAGTTCCATCTGTTCCGGCATGCTGATGTTCCTGGTGACGCTTGCACCTTCGGAACGGGTCCATTCGATTCTTTGGTGGATGTTCGGCAATCTTCAATTGCCCCACCGCCCTTTACTGGAAACCGGAACCGTTTTTCTGGCCCTCGGTTTGCTGGCGCTGTTTCTTCTGGCACCCGAACTCGATGCCCTGACGCTCGGACGTGAAACGGCCCATTACGTCGGGGTTCGAACCGAGCGCATCATTCCGATGATTCTTCTCCTCGCCACCCTGATCGCAGCGATCAGCGTGGCCATCGGCGGGTTGATCGGATTCGTGGGATTGGTCATTCCACATGCCGTTCGACGCTTGGGGGGGCCAGGCCATCGCCGTTTGCTTCCGGCTTCCGCACTGGCGGGCGGTCTCTTTCTGGCGCTTTCGGATCTGATCGCGCGGCTGATTCTCGCGCCGCGCGAGATTCCGGTCGGCGTGATTACGGCGCTGGTCGGGGGTCCCTTTTTCCTCGCCATTTTGAAACGGCGGCAGACGGAGGATTCGGAATGAGCGCCCCGCTGGCCATCGAATGCCGTAACGTTGAGGCGGGATATGGAAATCGGACTGTCCTCCGCGGGGTCGATTGGCGCGTAGAAGAGGGGAGCATCTGTGGGCTTTTGGGACCCAATGGCGCCGGAAAAAGCACGCTCTTTCGCGTGGTCACGGGATTGTGCCCTTTCCGTAAAGGGGAAGTGCGGCTTTTCGGATGGCCGATCAGAGGGCTTCCGGCAAAAGACCGGTCCCGGCTGGTGGGCGTGGTGCCGCAAGACATGGCGGTTACCGTCCCCTTTTCGGTCCGTCATTTCGTCCTCCTCGGTCGGACAGCCTCCCTCGGCCGCTGGCGCGGACCTGGGCGCCGCGATTGGCAGGCGGTCGAGGAAGCACTCGCATGGACCGATGGACAGGATTTGGCGGATCGCCCTGTAACCGAGTTGAGCGGAGGGGAGCGTCAGCGGGTCGCGGTCGCCATGGTGCTGGCACAGAACCCCCGGCTGATTTTGCTCGATGAACCGACGTCGCATCTGGATATTCAACATCAAGTGGAATTGTTGCAAATCATCCGCCGGATCAATCGGGAGCGGCGCACCACCATTGTGCTGATCAGCCACGACCTGAACCTGATCGCCAATTTCTGCCCGCGGGTGGTGCTGATGGATCACGGGCGGATCGTGGCTGATGGCCCGCCCACGGATGTGCTGAACGAGGAACGGCTGCATACCGTTTACCACTGCGCCATCCGTATCCGCCAGGATCCGGAAGGCGGCTCCCTGACCCTTTTTCCCATCCTTTGATTTCCCCCCATCCCCAGGCAAACGTCCCGCGCATGGAAACGCGTCCCTCGTTCCGTATCCCTCCCTCGAATCCGCCCATGCATTTAAAATTGGTTTCGATCGGTGATGTGTGATAAGGTAACAGGCATTGCGATGTCCTTTTCAACATCCAATCCGCGTTTGACCGTGCTTGGAAAATATACGGCCGGCCGGAAAGTTCCCCTGCCGCTCGTAGCGGCCCGTATTTCAGCGGGGTTTCCCTCCGGCATGGATGACTTCATCGAGCGAAAACTCGATTTAAACGAACTGCTCATCCGTCACGAGGCCGCCACTTACTTCATCCGGGTCCAGGGCGACTCCATGACGGGTGCAGGGATCCATGACGGCGATATTCTCATCGTGGACCGGGCCGAGGAACCTCGGCCGGGGCGCATTGTGATCGCTGTGATCAATGGGGAACTCACGGTCAAACGCATTGCTCGCCGCAGCAAACGTCTCTTTCTCCAGGCGGCAAACGATCACTACCCGGAGATCGAAGTGACGCCTGAAACACCCTTCGAAATCTGGGGGGTTGTTCGTTACGTGATTCATTCTCTTGAATGAGGCTTCCATGAAGGCGCTGGTGGATGCCGACTCCTTCTATGTTTCCTGCGAACGGGTGTTCCGCCCTTTGTTGAACGGCCGTCCCGTCGTGGTCCTTTCCAACAACGACGGTTGTCTCATCTCCTGCTCGCGCGAGGCCAAAGCGCTGGGACTCCGCGTCGGCCAACCTTATTTCGAAGCCGCCGGACTCCTGACCCTTCATGGCGGTGAAGCCCTTTCCGCTAATTTCAGCCTCTATACCGACATGTCCGCCCGGCTCATGCGGACGCTCGAGCGGTTCGCGCCCCGCGTGCAGGTCTATTCCATTGATGAAGCGTTTTTGGATGGGGGGAGCCGTCTGCCGACGGGAGGAGAGTGGGCAGACTGGGCAAGCGCCATTCGTACGACGGTTCGCCGCGATACGGGTCTTCCAGTATCCATCGGCGTCGCCCCTTCTCACGTGCTCGCCAAACTGGCGTGCGAAAAGCAAGCCAAGCATTCGGCAGAAGGCATCGGCATCTTGATAGATCCAACGGTCATCTTCCGGGCGCTGGAAGAAACGCCGGTCGAAGCCGTATGGGGCATCGCCGAGCGTTTGGGGCAGCGTTTGAAGCGCGCCGGCCTTTGGACGGCCGCCCAGTTTGCCCGCGCACCAGACCCCCTCATCCGCCGGTTAACTTCCCTCACGGAACTTCGTCTGGCTTGGGAACTGCGAGGAGTGCCGACTCTCGATCCGGGCGATATTCGGGCACCCCGAAAGACGATTTTCTGTTCCCGTACGTTTGCCGTTCCGACTCGGCGTTGGGAAGAATTACGCGAGGCCGTGGCCACCTACACTGCCCGGGCGGCCGAGCGGCTTCGGGCGCAACGGTCGGAAGCAGGTGCCGTCCGTGTAGCGATTCGCACCGGCCTGTTCCATCCCGATGAACCGTTTCATGGCGATGCCGCCTTCGTCCGCCTCCCCGCGCCTTCTGCCCACACGCCGACGCTCACAGCCGCATCCATTCATGCCCTGCAGACCATTTACCGCCCCGGTTTTGCCTATGCCCGCGCGGAAGTGTTGCTTGCTGAATTGAGTGATGCACGAACGCATCCGACAAACCTGTTTGACCCCGAGGACGAAGCGAAACGCGTGCGCAGCATCCGCCTGATGAATGCCATGGATCGAATCAACGCCGAGTATGGACGCGATACCGTTTGGACGGCCATCTGTGGACGCGGGGTCCTCCGGCGGCTTCGGCAGGCGAACCGCTCCCCCCGCTACACCACCTGTTGGGAGGAACTTCCGATTGCGCGGGCATCCTGAGGAAACACGAACGGTTCCTCCACCCAAAAGATCTCTTCGACGCCCCACTCGACATCGGGTCCCAGCCCTTCGAAAATGAGCAGCTGCTGGGCCATTTCTGAAGGAGACCAGCCGTTTTCGATCAGGGGCATCGGGTGCGCGTGCTCGCCGGCATTACCGGCGCCATAGCCCATCCAGTATTGCCACTCCCGCAACAGGGACTCCCGAGAGGGAAGGGACGCCAAAAGCAGGGACGAAGAATCGTCATCCGGTGGTAGCGAGGGACGGAACAAAACGGCGCGCAATCCCAGAAGAGCAACGAGGAAAACAGCCGCGGCGGCGGTTCCCATCAGCGGGCGACCCCAAAAAACCGATAGAGGAAAAGGCATCGGACGGCTCCTCGGTTCGATCCGACGGATCCGCAGCGGCGCATCCTCTTCAAGCGCCGTAGGCGCCACTGCAGACAGATGCGCCAGATCGGCCTCAAACCGACGGCACTCGGCACAAGAGGCCAAATGCTCCGCCAAAGGACCCATCAATCCTTCCTCGTATTCGCCCGACTGCTTCATCAGCAGCCGATTCCTCATTTCATGACACGTGCTCATGGGAATCTCCTCCCTCCGACGGCCGAAATTCGGCCAGTGCGACCCGCAGCTTCTGGAGCGCATACTGCATCCGGGCCAACGCCGTATTGATCGAAACGCCTTGGATTGACGCGATTTCCCGAAAGGGGAGGTTGCCTTCCATCCGCAGAAGAAATACCTCGCGCTGTTCGACCGGCAGTTCCGCCACCGCCGCCCGTATCCGCTCCTCCAATTCTCGATTCGCCATTGCGTGATCCGGCGCCGCTGTCGGCGATCGGTAAGGCGGATCTCGTACGCCGTCTTCCAGCGGAACCCATCGGCTCTCCCGCCGTGACCGATCCACGGCCAAATTTCGCGCAATCCGAAACAACCAGCCGAGCAGGTTCCGATCGTCAAACCGATCAATGGCCTTGATCGCCCTTCGCCACGTCTCCTGGAAAAGATCATCCGCCCCCGAAGGCCCCACCATGCGGAGGAGAAAGGTATACAACGGCCGTTGATATCGCGCGATCAGCGCCTCCAACGCCACGTTGTCCCCCTTTCGGCCCGCCCGAAGAAGGGAACGGTCAGACATGTCCCCGTATTCCATCAGGGCCTTCCCATCAAAAAAAACGATCCATGCCTTCCAATTATTGCAGCCGGATCCGTCGAATTCAATTGCTCCTTCTTTTACCAACTGCTAGCATTCTTTTTTTTAGTTCGCTTAACGATGGCAAAACCCATTCCCTATATCAGCACCCGCGGGGCAACGGACCCCGTTTCGTTCGAGCAAGCCGTAATGGGGGGACTGGCGCGTGACGGCGGATTGCTTCTGCCGGCCCAAATTCCAGACGTTCGGGATTGCCTTCCCCGTTGGCGCAGCCTCGGCTATGCTGAACTGGCTTTCGAAATCTTCCGATTGTTTTCCGATATTCCATCTGACGTTTTACGGCCCATGGCCGCTCAGTCCGTGACCCGTTTCGCTCATCCGGATGTTGTTCCCGTCCGCCAAGCCGGCGAATTTTATCTGGTCGAACTTTTTCATGGCCCCACGCTGGCCTTCAAGGATATCGCCCTTCAGTTTCTCGGCCTCCTCTTCGAATATTATCTCCAACGAAACGGGCAGACCCTCCACGTCCTTGCCGCCACCAGCGGGGACACCGGTTCCGCCGCGGTTCACGGCTTGAGAGGCCGACAAGGGCTCGCCCTCTATGTCCTTTATCCCTGTCAGCGCATTACGCCCATTCAGGAACTGCAAATGATCACTGTCCCTGACGCGAACATTCATTGCGCGGCGATTCGTGGCACCTTCGACGACTGCCAGGCGATTGTGAAGTCCCTCTTCCGGGATCTGGAGTTTCGGGACCGTCTTCGACTCGGAGCGGTGAATTCGATCAATTGGGCGCGGATCATGGCGCAAATCGTTTATTACTTTTACGCGGTTTTCAAAGTCCAGGCCGCTACAGGTGCCGATCGGGTCCAGGTGGCGGTTCCCACCGGAAATTTTGGCGATATTTTCGCCGGCTATCTGGCATCTCAAATGGGACTCCCCATTGCCCGTCTCATTCTGGCGACGAACGAGAACGACATTTTGACGCGTTTTTTCCGGACAGGCCGCTACGAACGGGGCCCCGTTCAAACCACACTCAGCCCGGCCATGGACATCCAGGCAGCCAGCAACTTTGAGCGTTACCTTTACTATCGGGCGTGTGGAAATGCTGAGCAAGTGCGCTTCTGGATGGCCGCATTCGAAACCTCCGGCGCGCTGGTGGTGGAGGATTGGCCGTTACGGCCCGATCCCTTATGGGCCGCAGGGGCCGCCGACCGAGCCGAAACCCTCGCCGCTATGCGCACTTTTTGGCGGAAATACGGTATCCTCCCCGACCCCCATACTGCAGTCGGACTCGCCGTTGCCGCTCGTTTTCTTACGCCGGATTACCCCACCGCAGTGTTGGCCACCGCTCACCCGGCCAAATTTCCTGAAGCGATTCGGGAAGCCGTTGGGGATGCAGAAGCGGCCCGCCATCCCGCGCTCGATGTGTTGCAGCGGCTTCCCACAAGGCGGCATGTACTGCCCCCCGACGAACAGGCCATCCGCCAGTGGATTACCCACCCTGTACAACCCCCCTGGACCCCACCGGAAAAACTCTCATGATCCAACCATTGAAAAAAAGTTCGTTTGCCGGGCCATCCGGTCCGGTCGTTCTGTGCATTATGGACGGCATCGGCTGGTCCGCCGACCGCGAGGGCAATGCCGTGGCGTCGGCTTGCACCCCCCACTTTGCATGGCTGATGGAGCATGCCCTGTTTACCACCCTCAAAGCCCACGGCCAAGCCGTCGGCCTTCCTTCCGATGAAGACATGGGCAACAGCGAGGTCGGCCATAACGCAATCGGCTGCGGTCGCGTCTTCGCCCAGGGAGCAAAGCTCGTCAACGAATCCATCCGGACCGGTGCGCTCTTTAAGGGGAAGGCTTGGCAGGAAGTAATCGCCCCTTGTCGCCGCGGCGGCGGGACGCTCCATTTCATCGGACTCTTTTCCGACGGGAATGTGCACAGCCATCTCGATCATCTTAAGGCCCTGTTGAACCAGGCAAAGAAGGATGGCGTACCGACAGCCCGGATTCATATCCTCCTGGACGGACGGGACGTGGGGGAAACCAGCGCGCTCGAGTATGTGGACCCCTTCGAATCCTTTTTGGCCGAACTCAATCGCGACGGAACGGTCGATTACCGGATCGCCTCCGGTGGCGGCCGAATGAAGATCACGATGGACCGCTACAACGCCGACTGGGAAATGGTCCGCCGCGGCTGGCAGACCCATGTCAAAGGGGAGGGGCGCATGTTTCCCTCTGCCCGCGCCGCCATCGAAACCCTGCGAAAGGAAAACCCCGGCGTTATTGATCAGGACCTTCCGCCCTTCGTAATCGGTCAGAACGGCCGACCGGTGGGACCCATTCGCGACGGCGATGCGGTGATCTTCTTCAATTTTCGCGGGGATCGGGCCATTGAGATTTCCCGTGCCTTCGAGGAAGTGCATTTCACCGAGTTCGATCGAGGTCCACGCCCCCAGGTCATATACGCGGGCATGATGCAATACGACGGCGATCTCAAAATTCCCAAACGATACCTGGTCAGTCCGCCGGCCCTTGATCGGACGGTAGGGGAATTCCTCGCCGCATCCGGAGTGCCAAGCTACGCCATTAGTGAGACACAGAAGTACGGGCACGTCACTTATTTCTTCAACGGCAACCGATCCGGAAAGTTCAACGACCGCTTGGAGACCTATGTCGAGATTCCATCGGACCTCGTGCCCTTCGAACAGCGTCCGTGGATGAAAGCCGCCGAAATCACCGACACCGTAACAGAGGCCATCCGTTCGGGTGCCTACCGCTTTCTCCGCCTCAATTATCCCAACGGGGACATGGTCGGCCACACCGGTGTCTTCCAGGCCGCCCAGATCGCCGTCGAAACCGTGGACCTTTGCCTTGGGCGGATTTTGCGAACGATCCAGGAGACGCGCGGTATTCTGCTCGTCTCCGCCGATCACGGCAATGCGGATGAAATGTTTGAAAAGGATAAAAAGACCGGGAAAATTGCAGTGGACCCGCGCACGCGTAAGCCGAAGGTCAAAACCAGTCACACCCTCAATCCCGTGCCGTGCTGGATTTTCGATGGGGCGCAAACGGGACGAATCGCCCTTGCACCCGAGTCCCGACCGGCCGGATCCCTCGGCATCTCGAGCCTGGCTGCCACTTGCCTCCGCCTTCTGGGGTTTGAACCCCCTTCTGACTACGATCCTTCGATTGTAACCCTGGCATGAGCCGAGACTACTCCCCGCGAATCTGTGTCCGATGCGGCCGCTGTTGCCGATGGCCCGGAACGGTCCGTCTGCGGGAAGGGGAGGCGGGCGCCATTGCCGAATACCTGGGTCTGGAGGCGTCGGTTTTTCTCGACCGCTATGCAGAGCTTGCGCCCGGACGCCGCCATCTGGCCCTAAGGCAGGAGGCCGACGGAACCTGTGTTTTTCTATGGAAAGCGAACGTCTGTCTGATACAACCCGTCAAACCCTCTCAATGCGTCGGTTTCCCCAACGAATGGAACTTTTCAGGCTATGAAACCCAATGCCTCTCCCAATCGTCCGCCTAAAGGCGAACGCACCGGCCGGCTGAGTTCCGACGCCATCCTGCGGCTGTTTCAAAAGCCGGACTACGCGCCGCTGACCGCAGGGGAAATCGCGGCGGCCCTTTCCCTGAAGCCGAAGGAACGCAAACATCTTCAGGGAATTTTGGACGCCATGGTTCGTGCGGGCGAGATTGTCATCCTCCGCACCAACCGATACGGCCTGGGCGACCCCGCCGATCTACTGACGGGCCGTCTGGAAATCCGGCGAAACGGGGCCGGTTTGGTCTGCGATACCGAGGGCACTCCGAAACTGCTGGTGCCCAAGGGCATGATGGCGACCGCGCTTCCCGGCGACCTGGTCATTGCTCGCCGCTCGGATATGCCTTCACCGACAGGGCAATTGCCCGAAGGAAAAATCGTCCGGATCCTAGAACGCGGTCAGCGGTTGATCGTAGGAACGCTCCGCACGACGGGCCGTTTTTATTTTGTGGTTCCGATTGATCCCGCGTATGACAAAGACTTTTACGTGCCCGATCCCAAAGGCGCCCACGTGGGCGATCGCGTGGTCATTCAGTTCGCCCAGTGGGCGAACAGCCACGTCAATCCGGAAGCGGAAATCGTAGATGTTATCGGACCGTCCGAGGATCCCTCCCTCGATACCCGCACCATTATCCGCCATTTCGATCTGGCGGAATCGTTCCCGCCTCCCGTTCTCCACGAGGCGGAGGAAGCGGCCGCCCGCCTCGCCGATGTCGGTCCCCGAAAAGACCTGCGGGACCTGTGTGTCTTTACCATTGATCCGGCCCGCGCACGGGATTTCGATGATGCCCTTTCCCTTGAGAGGGACCGCCACGGCCGCCGAATTCTCGGCGTTCATATCGCCGATGTCTCTCATTTCGTTCCCCCCGACAGTGCGCTGGATCGTGAAGCCTTCCGCAGGAGCACCAGCGTCTATTTCCCGGACGCTGTTCTCCCCATGCTTCCGGAACAACTTTCGAACGGTGTCTGTAGCCTTCGCCCTGAAGAAGACCGCCTGGCCTTTTCCGTCTTCCTGACGTTCGATGAACGCGGCGCTGTGGTGTCCCGCGCGTTTGCCCGAACCCTCATCCGATCCCGGCTTCGCCTGAACTATGAGCAGGCGTTGGCGATTCTCCAGACCGGCCGCATGCCCGGCGAATCTCCCGCACCTCCGGAGATCGTTCTGCGCCTGAAAGATCTGAACGATCTTGCCCAACAACTTCGGGCTGCCCGGTTCGCGCGCTTCGCCCTCGATATCGAAACGCCCGAATACGAGTTCGTGTTGGGGCCCGATCAGACGATCCGTGAAATCCGCGTCGTCCCAAACGATATCTCCCACCAACTCATCGAAGAATGCATGATTGCCGCGAACGAAGCCGTGGATCTTGAATTGTCCCGCCGTGGGCTGCGTCTTCTCCACCGCGTCCATGAACCGCCGGCTGAAACCAAAATCGCCGAACTGACAACCGAATTGCAAATCCTCGGATTCCGGCCTGGCCGTCTCGATGATCCCCGCCATCTCCAAGCCTTTCTCCGATCCGTGAAGGGACATCCGCTCGAATCCCACGTCCAAATGGCCGTTCTGCGCAGCATGAAACGCGCTGTCTATTCGGCCCGCCCGGATGGCCATTACGGCCTTGCCAAGTCCCACTATGCCCACTTCACGTCGCCGATTCGCCGGTATCCCGATCTGGTTGTTCACCGTATCCTCGGGGCGGTTTTGGCGGGCAGCCGTCCACCGTACCAGGAACCCGAACGCCTGGAGCAGATCGCCGAACACTGCACGCAAGGAGAGCAGAAGGCGGAAGAGGCAGAACGATCCTTGCTGGAAATCAAGAAATACCGCTACTTGGAACAGCAGATTCGCCTCAAAACACCCCCGGTTCATCAGGCCGTCGTCGTTTCCGTGCATAACTTCGGTTTCTTCGTGGAACTGGTCCCGCTGGGCGTGCAGGGACTCGTCCATGTCTCCGCCCTTTCCCGCCGTTTCGTGGCTTTTGACGCCGCCCGACGAACCCTGCGAGCCGAACGGGCCACCTATTCCACCGGTCAGCGACTGGCGGTACGGGTGGCCCGCGTGGATTTCGATAAGCGGCGGGTGGATTTCGTTCCCGCCGGCGAAATAGCCGATCCGTACAATCGGACGGAATCGGCATCCCAACGAAAGTTCCGGAGGAAACGGCGATGATCATTGATATCCACGCGCATGTCTTCGCCTGGCCCGTCCGAATCCAACCAGGTCGCAATACTCCCTTCCTTTCGGCGGAAGAGCAAATCGCTCTCATGGACCGCAAGGGTGTGGATAGGGCCTGCTTATTGCCGCTTCTCAACCCCGAAAATCCCGCCGAATACCAAAGTCTGGGCGAGATTCTTTTCATCTGCCGACGCTATCCTGACCGCTTCATCCCCTTTTACAACATTGATCCTCGCCTCCCGCGCCGCCCGGAAACCGTCGAAACAAGCCATTTTCTGGAACTTCTTGAACCGATGAAAGCCCTCGGAGTCAAGGGAATCGGGGAAGTCACGGCCCGGCTGCCCTTCGACGAACCCCGGCTTCTTAAGTTTTTTGCCGCCTGCGAACAGGTAGGGTTCCCCATCATTTTCCATACCACCACGCCCGACTGCGATTCCTACGGCCTTCTTGACGATCCCGGGTTTCCCCGATTCGAACAAGTGCTCGCCCGCTTCCCCACACTCGTTTTCCTCGGCCATAGTCCCGGGTTCTGGAGCGAGATCAGCGGCGATATGACGCCGAACGATAAAAACGGATACCCCAAAGGGCCCGTACGGCCCGGCGGCCGCCTCATTCAGCTCTTTCGCCGCTACCCCAATCTCTGCGGGGATCTGTCGGCCGGCAGCGGATTGAACGCCTTGGAGCGCGATCCGAATCATGCGGCCGATTTTATCGCCGAATTTCAGGATCGCCTCTTTTTCGGGTTCGACTATTGCTCGGTCAAAAACAATATGCGCCATCTGGAGGTACTCCGCGCTTTCCGGGATTCGGGGCAAATTTCCGCCGAAAGTCTGGAAAAAATCCTTTGGAAAAACGCCAATCGCCTTCTTAACCTCGGACTTTCCACATGACGCGATTACATTTTGCGGTTGGAAGCCGGGGAATCCTCGGATATAGTGAAGCCGCATGAAGAGCGTGCAGGAACTGATCCGTTCTCTTTGGGTTCGCCGTGAACTGATCGGCATTCTCGTCCTGCGGAACCTTAAAATTCGTTACAAGGGTTCTGTGTTGGGTTTCTTCTGGTCCCTTGCCAGTCCGGTGTTTTTCATCCTCATCTACAGCACCTTCCTGAAGCTTGTGGCGAAGGGCGTTCCCCTGCAAATCCATACGCTGGTGACCGGCATCATCATCTGGCAGTTTCTCAGCCTGTGTGCCCATGATGCCCTTGGCGCGATTGTCGGCAACGTCAATCTTGTCAAAAAGACTGCTTTTCCCCGCCTCATTCTCCCCCTGTCCACTGTGCTCGCCAATTTAATCAATTTTCTTATGTCCGGTCTCGTTTTGCTTGCCTTTCTCATTCTCACCCGCGCCCGATTTCAACTGGCTCTCCTTCCGCTTCTTCCCCTCGTCATCCTGACCCAGACTGCCCTTTGCTTCGGGTTGGCAGCCGGTCTTTCCGCCGCCCATGTCTTTTTCCGTGATACGGAACATCTGCTCGGCCACGTTGTGCTCGCTTGGCTTTTCCTCTCGCCCGTACTCTATCCCCTTGAACGGCCGCTCGCGATTTTGGAACACCTTGGCTCCTGGACCGTTCCGCTCTATTTCCTTAATCCCATGGCCGGCCTTTTGGCAGTCTATCGCATGATTCTCATCGGTGAATCTCCCCCGGTTACTCCTGCATTGCTTCTGCCGTCCTTCGCCGTCGCCTGGGTGGTTCTTGCCGTCGGCGTTGCCGTGTTTCAGAAAGCGCAACCGTGGTTCGGAGACGAACTCTGAGTATGCATGCGCCTCGCGTCATCGAAGCAAATCAATTAAGCAAACGCTTTTTCCTCCAGCAAAGCGGCTCCCGAACGCTGAAATCGGCGGTCCTCGGTTTGTTCCGCCCTATCCGACGGCGCGAGTTTTGGGCACTGCGGGATGTATGCTTCTCCGTCCAAAAAGGCGAAACGCTTGGCATCATCGGTGCCAATGGATCGGGAAAAAGCACCCTTCTGTCGCTTCTCGCCGGCACCCTCACCCCCACACGGGGTTTTGTGCGGGTCGAAGGGCGCATCTCGTCACTCCTTGAACTGGGAGCCGGGTTTCACCCCGAACTGACTGGCCGCGAAAACGTTTACCTGTGGGGGTCCATCATGGGTCTCAGCCGCGCAACAATGAACGAGCGATTCGACCGGATCGTGGAATTTGCGGAATTGCGGGAGTACATTGATCAGCCGGTAAAGTTTTATTCCTCGGGGATGTACGTTCGGCTCGGCTTTGCGGTGGCCGTCGAAGTGGACCCCGATGTGATGCTTGTGGACGAAGTGCTGGCGGTCGGCGACCTGGCGTTTCAAAAGAAATGCATGGAAAGGATGGCCGAATTTCGGAAAAGGGACAAAACCATGCTCATCGTTTCGCATGATATGCGAACCATCCAAGCCATTAGTCACCGGATCCTCTTTTTAGATGGCGGCCAGGTCAAAGGCGAAGGCGATCCCGGTGAAATGGTGGACCGCTATGAACACCACATGCTCCAACGCCGCGCAGAAGCGCTTCGACGCGAATGGGGAACGAGGGAAGCGGTGATCGAACAGGTGGAAATCGGGACGCCAGAAGGCTCTCTCCGCTCGAATTTCCACTGGGATGAACCCATCGCCGCTCGCATTCGCTACCGAGCCCATCACCCCGTCCCGCAGCCCGTCCTCGCCTTTTCCATCGCTGATCCGTCAGGCCATGTGGTGCACAGCAGTCAGACAGCCGGGAAAGATTTCGGATTAGACCCTCTCGAAGGGGAGGGGACTGTACGACTTCTGCTCCCGGGTCTGCCCCTCGCGGAGGGAGACTACCTCCTCTCTTTCGCCCTGCATCGCGCGGATCGGCCGGTTCCCCTCCACGCGTTGGATCGCGCCTTTCCCATCCGCCTCGAAGGCCCTCGCGCCACACGGTTCGAAGGGGTGTTTGTTCCAACCCGTTGGGAGCGCATCGCATGAAAACAGTCGGCGAAGCAAACCTTCTGGATCAGCCGGAAATACGTACCATCCTTCGCCGCGCTCTCCGGGAAGATATCGGAAGTGGCGATGCGACCACCCAAGCCCTCGTGCCCCCACGCCGGAATGCCCGCGCCCATCTCGTTTGCAGGACCGACTGCACCGTGGCCGGCACAACGGTCGCTGCCGAGATTTTCCGCCTTCTTGACCCTCGAATCGAGACCGAAATCCGCATTCCGGATGGTGCCCACGCCCACGCCGGGGACGTGCTTCTGACCCTACGCGGCCGGGCGGCTGCCATTCTGACGGCTGAACGCACCGCCCTTAACTTCCTGCAGCGAATGACCGGCATCGCGACCCTGACGGCCCGCTTCGTCGAAGCCGTCCGTCCCCTTCCGACTCTTATTCTCGATACGCGCAAAACGACGCCAACCCTCCGGGCTTTCGAAAAATATGCCGTCCGCTGCGGGGGGGGGAGCAATCACCGGATGGGGCTTTATGATATGGCCCTCTTGAAAGACAACCATCGTATGCTGTGGAGGAATCAGGGGAGGGGAGGACTGGCCGACGCAGTCGCGGCGATTCGTAAACGGTTCCCCCAATTGCCCGTTGAAGTCGAAGTCGAAACCCTCGATGAATTCCTTGCCGTTCTTCCCGCCACTCCGGAATGGATTCTGCTTGACAACATGAGCCTCGATCTGATGCGCGAATGCGTGCGGCGCAAGGTATCTGCCGTTCGCTTGGAGGCTTCCGGTAATGTCACCCTTGAAAGAGCTCCCGCAATTGCCGCAACGGGGGTGGATGCCATTTCGATCGGTGCCCTGACCCATTCCGCACCGGCCGCGGATCTCTCGCTGGAAGTGATCCCATGAACGGGGAAAACGCCACGCGCTTATTGCTGGTCAACATCGGCAACACCCGGTTCAAGGTGATGACCGTGGTGAATGGCCGATTCCATCGCGTGGCCGAGGGTCCTATCGGCGCGATGCGCCCCGAACGGGAGTTTCCGGTGCTTGGGCCAGGTGCCGTGTTCACCGGCGCCGTTCTTTGTTCCGTCCGTCCCTCGGACAATCCCTCCTGGATCCGCGCTATTCGAAAACACCTGGGATTGGAGCTCCTCGTCGTCAGCTGGAACCTTCCGCTGGGGCTGCGGCTGCGCTACCCCAAGCCGGAAACGATCGGTCCCGATCGCCTTTGCAATGTCTGTGCCGCCGTGGCCCGTTTTCAGCCCCCCGTCGCCGTGTTTGATTTCGGAACCGCCGTCACCTGCGATGTGGTCGACGCCTCAGGCGCGTTCATCGGCGGTGTGATCGCACCCGGCCTCCGGATGATGTCCGATTATCTTCATGAGCGTACCGCCCTTCTTCCCGCCGTCGCGTACCGCCTCAACCGCCAGTTGATTGGCCGCTCAACCATCGAAGCAATTCAAATCGGCATGCATCAAATGATGGCCGGCCTCGTCCGTGAAATCGTGGAAGGGCTCCAAAACCGATTCGGTTCCGCCTTGACGATTTGCGCCACAGGCGGTGATGCGCGGCGCCTTCGCCCCATCCTCCGTCCCCGCCGCGTGGTGCTCGTACCCGACTTGACGTTTGAAGGTATGCGCCGGATTTACCACTACGCCCGCGCGAGGGGAGTAGCCCAATGAACACACCACGTTATGCCCTGATTCTTGCCGGCGGTTACGGCGAACGGTTCTGGCCTCTAAGCACCCGCCGATGCCCCAAACAGTTGTTAAGCCTGATTGGCGGCAAACCGCTGTTGACGGCCGCGGTCGAACGGGTAAATGCGTTGATTCCACCTCAGCGTATCTTCGTTTTGACCGGCCGAGATCTTGTCCGCCCCATCCGAACCCTTCTTCCCGCGATTCCGCCCGATCACGTGATCGGGGAACCGTTTCGGCGCGATACCGCCGCGGCTGTTGCTTTGGGCGCGGGTCTCGTGGCCGGCCGTAACCCAAACGCGGCGTTCTGTGTTCTCCCCGCCGATCACGTTGTGGGCAACCCGGACCGTTTCCGCGCATGCCTCGATTACGCGTTCCGGTTGGCGGAGTCCGATGACTGCCTTGTCACGTTGGGAGTTCCCCCCTCGTGGCCTTGCACGGGGTATGGTTATATTCACGCCGGAGACTTGCTGAAGACAAAGGGACCCACCCGGGCCTTTCGCGTGCAGCGTTTCGTCGAGAAACCGGATCAGATCACCGCCGAACGCTATGTGAAATCAAGGGAATATTACTGGAACGCGGGAATGTTCATCTGGCGGGCGAATGTGCTTCGCGCTTCACTTGATCGCCTTCGCCCCCCGCTGCGCGAATTGATGGATCGCGCAGCCGGCTGTCGCAATTTGCGCATTCTGCGTCGTCGGCTGGCCGGCTGGTATGAACCCCTTGAGCGAATTTCCATTGATTATGCCCTGATGGAGAAGGCGGATCGCATTGCCATGGTCGAGGCCGATTTTCCGTGGGACGATGTCGGCGACTGGCCCGCGCTCGCCCGTCATTTCGAAAAGGACCCAGCGGGCAATGTGGTGATCGGGGAGGGGACGCTTCTGGAAGCCGAGCGCAATATCCTCGTTTCCCCTACGGGGCGTCTGATCGCCCTTCTTGGCGTCCGCGACCTGGTCGTCGTTCAGTCCCGCAATGCCACGCTGATCTGCCCGCGAGACCGTGCGCAGGAAGTAAAAAAACTCGTAAACAAACTCGAACAGGAAGGCCGCCATCAGCGGTTACTGTAGCAAAAAGGAGCTTCATGGCACGGCGTCTAGGAGTGGATTATGGCGAGAAACGGATGGGCATCGCGGTCTGCGATCCGCAAGAGTGGGTCGCCACGCCGCTCTGCGTGGTTCCGGTCCGTTCCGACGATCATGCGATCGCGGAAATCCGGCGCCTGATCGAGGAAACCGCCGCGGAAGCCATCGTGCTAGGATTCCCGCTCAACATGGACAATAGCCGGGGACCCATGGCGTTGAAGGTCGAAGCCTTCGCCCAACGGCTCCGTCGCGAAACCGGCCTTCCGGTGGATCTTTGGGATGAACGACTCAGCAGCGCGCAGGTCGAACGGGTGCTCTTGGAAGGCGACGCCTCCCGTGCCCAAAGGCGCGCCGTCACCGATATGCTCGCCGCTCAGGCCGTCCTCCAATCCTTCATTGACTTCAGAAATCCCGACCGATGAGATACCGAATTCTGCTGGCCTATGATGGAACCGCCTATGCCGGCTGGCAGATTCAGCCCAACCGTTCGACTGTTCAGGAAAGGGTCGAACATGCACTGGGCCAACTGACCGGCGAAACCGTCAAGGTGCACGGAAGCGGACGAACCGACCAGGGCGTCCATGCCTGGGGTCAAGCCGCCCATTTCGACCTGTCGCGGCCCTGGGAGGAAAACGTGCTGCTCAAAGGTCTCAACGGAATCCTCCCCCTTGATCTTCGCGTTCGAAAGGTGGCGGCCACGACGGCCGATTTCCATGCCCGGCGCTCGGCACGTTGGAAAGAATACCGATATTTCATCTGCAATCACCCGATCCTTCCGCCTCACCGCCGTCTCTACTGCCTCCATGTGCCACGACCCCTGGATCTTATCGCCATGCAATCCGCTGCGGCCCTTCTAGTCGGACCTCACGATTTTGCCGCGTTTTCCGCCAATCCTGCCCGCCCTGTAGAAACCACCGTTCGCAATCTCATGCGGTTGGACGTTCGCCGACGCGGATCAGATTTTGTGATCATTGCCCGCGCCGACGGTTTTTTGTACAAAATGGTTCGAAGTTTGGTTGGCCACTTGATTCGGGTAGGGCAGGGGGAAATACCCCCGGAAGCGACACAGGAAATTCTTGAATCCGGATGCCGCACAGCTCGCGTCCCAACGGCCCCTCCCCATGGGCTTTTTCTCTGGCATGTTTCCTATTGATTTGCCATAATCCTACTTTTACTTTTATGCATCACGTCACACCGTCTTCTGTAAAAACGTTTCACCGGAAAGAGTTCAAAATACGAATTTTTCCGTCCCTCCTTGCCGCGGATTATGGCCGCTTGGCTGAAGCATGCCGAAAAGCGCAAGAGGCCGGAGGAGATGCTTTGCATTTGGATATCATGGACGGTGTCTTCGTTCCAAATATCAGCATGGGACCCGAGGTCGTTCGAATGACGAAAAGGGAAACCCCTCATTTTCACCGCCATGTCCATTTGATGCTCCTCCATCCGGATTTATACATCGAACGGTTTATTGAGGCAGGCGCGAACACGCTGTTGATTCATATCGAAGCGGCTTGCGACGTAAAAGGCGCACTGCTCGAAATCCGAAGGCGCGGGATTCGCGCCGGCATTACGCTCAATCCGGAAACCCCGGCTGAAAAAGTTTTTCCCGTTCTCGATCAAGTAGAAGAAGTGCTGGTCATGTCCGTCTGTCCCGGCTATGGAGGGCAGCGTTTTATGCCTGAAGCGCTCCCCAAAATCCGTACCCTTTGGCGGCAGCGGACGGAGAGGTCGCTTTCGTTCGATATAGCAGTGGACGGCGGAATCGATCTCGAGACCGCCCCGCTTGTCGCCGAGGCCGGGGCCAATCTGTTGATCGCCGGTACTTCAATCTTTGGCGCGCCTGATATTCGGACGGCCATTTCTTCAATGCGATTGGCCGCTGAGAAAGTCCGCCCGCACGGCGAGGAGGGGTGAAGCCCATGCCCCGTTCCCTCGATCGCGTCCGCAACTTTTGTATCATCGCCCATATTGACCATGGGAAATCCACCCTTGCGGATCGACTCCTCGAATTGACCGGAACGATCCCCAACCGGGAGATGAAAGAGCAAGTTTTGGATGCCATGGACCTGGAACGGGAAAAGGGGATCACGATCAAATCCCATCCGGTTACGATGTACTACCGCGCCCCAGATGGCGAAAACTATGAGCTCAACCTGATTGATACGCCCGGCCATGTGGATTTTTCCTATGAGGTTTCGCGGAGCATGTCGGCCTGTGAAGGCGCGGTACTGTTGATTGACGCGACTCAAGGGGTGGAAGCCCAGACGGTCGCCAATACCTACCTCGCGCTCGATCACAATCTCGAAATTATCCCGGTTTTGAACAAGGTGGATCTGCCCTCCGCCAAACCGGATGAGGTAGCCCGACAGGTGGAGGAAATTCTCAGCCTTCCCATGGCGGACGCTCCGCGAATCAGCGCGAAGACCGGCTGGAATGTCCAGGCCGTTTTGGAGGCTGTGCTGGCCAGGGTTCCTCCGCCCCGAACCGCGAAAGAGGCTCCTCTTCGCGCACTGATTTTTGACTCCTCCTACGATGCGTATCGCGGGGTGGTCCCCTATGTGCGGGTAATGGACGGCACGATACGCCCCGGCGATCGAATCCGCCTGATGGGAACTGGCGCTGAAACGGAAGTCAAGGAAGTGGGGATTTTCCGCCCGAAAGCGGAACCGTGCCCCGCTTTGGAACCCGGCCAGGTGGGCTATCTGATCGGAACGCTCAAGGAAGTCGGCGATGTCCGCATCGGCGATACGGTTACGCATGCCGCCAAGCCGAGTCGGGAACCGTTGCCCGGATTCCGGGAAGTACATCCGATGGTCTTCTCCGGTCTTTATCCGGTTGATACCGCCGACTTGGAAAAACTCAAAACCAGCCTTGAAAAATTAAAGCTCAATGACAGCGCCCTGACCTTTCAGCCCGAAACGTCCGCCGCGCTCGGATTCGGCTACCGATGCGGCTTTCTGGGGCTGCTCCATCTCGAAATCGTGCAGGAACGGCTGCGTCGAGAATTCGACACGGATCTCATCAGTACATACCCCGCCGTCATGTATCAGGTCTATCTCAAAAATGGAGAAGTCAAAGAGATCCACAACCCCCTCCACATGCCCGAACCCAACCAGATTGAACGGATCGAGGAACCGATCATTCGGGCCTTCATCCTCTGCCCAAACGAGCAGGTGGGCGACATCTGCCGCCTGGTCCGGGAGCGCCGGGGCGTTGTCGAACGGACGGATTCCCTCGATACGCGCCGCCTCATGCTCACCTGCAAACTCCCCTTGAACGAAATCCTTGTGGACTTCCATGACGCGTTGAAAAACGTCACCCACGGCTATGGTTCGATGGATTATGAAAACGCCGGCTATGAACCATCCGATCTCGTCAAACTCGACATCCTGTTAAACGGCGAGCCGGTGGACGCCTTTTCCGCGATTGTGCATCGCGACAAGGCCGTTGCCCGCGGACGGCAAATGTGCGCCGCCCTTAAAGAAGTGATCCCGCCCCATCAATTCCCCGTGCCGATCCAAGCAGCGATCGGCCGTACGATCATCGCGCGGGAAACCATTCGGGCCTTGCGTAAAGATGTCACAGCCAAGTGTTACGGAGGCGATATCACACGGAAACGAAAACTGCTCGAACGCCAGAAGGAAGGGAAAAAGCGAATGAAGCAGTTCGGGCAAGTCCACGTGCCCCAAGAAGCCTTTGTGTCGGTGCTCAAGTCAACCCCATGAACCAAATCGGATTTCCCATGGTCCGGAATTTTTTCCTTCGCCGCAGGCTCCGCAAAAGGGCGGAAGCGCTCCTGAGTGCAGCTCGGCTCGCGCGGAAGATGCGCGAAGACATCGCGAATCCGAACGACCTCCAACGACTTGTGGCGGCGGAACGTGCAATTCGCGAGGCCGCCGACAGGGGAGAGGAGAGCGCGTTCCAACAGGCGGAGGCCGAACTGGAACAGGCCGCCGAACGGGTCTATCCGAAACGTCCCTTTGCCCTGGTGCGCGAATGGGTCGAACTGGCCGTCGTGGCCCTTGCCGTGGCCATGGGTTTTCGGACCTATTTCTTTCAACCGTTCAAGATTCCAACCGGCTCCATGCAGCCCACCCTCTACGGCGTTCACCATCGGGCCGATCGCTGGCCTGCGCCTTTCCGCGAATGGATTCCATTGCGCATCGTGCGTTGGGCGCTCACAGGCGAACGCCCGTTGGAAATTCGTTCCCGTTCCTCCGGCAAAGCGTATTTCGATCCCCGCGTTCATCCGCGGGCGCCGGTCCATATCCTCCACGTCGGTGCGTCGCATTACGAAATTCCCAAAGGACTAAAACTCCATGTCCACGATGGAGAACTCGTGGTGGATGGCCAGCTTCTGGCTTCCGGCGTTGTTGTTTCAGGCGATCATATCTTTGTCAACCGGATGATCTGGAATTTTCGGCGCCCGCGTCTGGGCGAAGTCATGGTCTTCCATACTCATGGAATGAACCCTGCCGAAATCATTCCCAATACCCATTACATCAAAAGGCTGGTGGGTCGGCCAGGCGATGTGCTCCGAATTGCACCGCCGGTCCTTTATGTGAACGGAGAACATGGACGGGCTTTTCCGGGAATTCGTAACGTCATTGAAGGAAAACCCGGTTACGAAGGGGGATATCAGAATGGACGGACACTCGGAGGGGAAGTTCGATATCTGAAAACCGATGAGGAGGAGTACCGGGTTCCGAACCATTTCTATTTCGGCCTTGGAGACAACAGTTCGAACAGCCGGGACAGCCGATATTTTGGGCCAATCGAGGAGAGGCGGTTACTGGGACCGGCTGTGTGGGTTTATTGGCCGATCAGCGAACGTTGGGGCATAATCCGCTGAATCCGAATCGTCGGACGGATGGAACGGTGCGTTCCATGCCGAATCAACGTTCAACATCGGCACCGAATATTATCCGAGATTGAAGGTGGGCAGGCAAGCGACGGGATGCACCGGATCGTCGAATTTTGAAACAAACGGGTTATAAACAACGTCCGGAAGTCCTTGATAGTCAATGGGTTTCGCGCTTTTCCCTATATGACGTCGCATAATATATCTTATGTCAACTATTGGGATGACCCCGGTTAGTTGAAGACTACAGCCGCAATCTAACGCAATTCGTACACGAGTTGAACAGGCTCTCCCGCCCGCTCAATCTCCAATACCACCGCCCCCAAATCCCCACTCGCAAAATCCCGTAGAAACGATTCCGCAACCCGCCGACTCGTCATAGGCATCGAATTCACCTTTCGTACAATGTCGCCTTCCTGCAGCCCCACCGTGCCAAAAAACTCCTTCTCTCCCTCCGGCACCAATAGGTATCCCTGGATCTTCCGATTATCGTCATACAACGGCTTCAAGGAATCAAAGACCGCCACCAGCCGTTCGCCATCCTCCAGTACCTCGTTGTAATAATCCATAACCCGCTGTCGATCATATACCCACCTATGCTCTTCAATCTGCACCCCAAACCGCGATTCGCTCCATACGGTCTGATCCCCCAAATCTAGCTTCTTCCACCTACGATCACCCGTCGGATCGGGATCCGATCTGCTCTTCTCTTCCTCCGAATGCCCCCTGAGTCGCCACATAATCTCTTGCCCGCGCCATACCACGGTTACAGAACCTCCATCAATCGCTAGAACCCGTGCACCCTCAGACACAATATCGCCAACCCTCAAAAATATCACTTTTCCAGACCGTTCCAGATCTTCGAGCACCGCTTTGCGCTCCGTAATCCCAAATCCCTCATTTCCAGAATCTGAATAGACTTGTATAGTGCCGACCAATCGGTACCTCTTCGCCAATTCGCCTGCATCGCTCGCATTCGTCGGCTGTAATTCAGGCGACCTGAAAACAGACCATGCGTCCAGGGGGATGATACGATCCGTTGTGTATGGGTATCCGTTTTCAATAGCCGGTCGTTGCGTCAGAACGAAAACCAACGCGGAGGTCTGCCGGTGGAGCGCAGGGCGTAAACGCCATGCCCACAACCAGGGAACGGCTGCCAGTACAATCAACAACCCAGGATACAACCGACGCATGAAATAAAAAAGGGAGACGCGGGACATAAGCCGGATTCTGTTCACGTTTCCGTGTCGGTCATTTATCTGCGCGATCAACCCGAAACGGCGCCCTTCCCAACGGGAAGAACTCGAGGCGGGCCACCTCACCGTTTCCTATTTGATCTTGCTCCAGATGGGGCTTGCCTTGCATTCGAATGTCGCCATTCGAACCGGTGGTCTCTTACACCACCTTTTCACCCTTGCGCAAACTCCTTTCGGAATCCACGCGGTCTGTTTCTGTGGCGCTTTCCGTTCCTTTCGTTTTCCGAAAGGCCTCCCGCCCATAAGAGCGAACGGGACATCCTGCCCTGCGGAGTCCGGACTTTCCTCCCCAGCCGTTTCTTGCGAACCGGTCGGAGCGACCGAATCGCCCGCGTCTCCTTTTAAACTTTAGGCGTATAACATGCGCCCGCAAAACGTGCACAACACAATTTCATTCCGTTTGCGGGCTTCATGCTTCAGATACGGCGGAAGCGTCATATGACACCCCCCGCACACCCCATCTTCCACACGTACCACCGCACGATCTCGTTTCTTGGCCATGATCTGCTCATACGGGCTCAGCCATGCCGTGTCAATAGCCGCCGCCAACGCCGTACGCTCCGTTCGAAGTCGCTCCAGTTCCTTCTGAAGAGCTGCAGCCCGTTCGTCCAAAGCTCGGATGTCGCGTTGAACCCGATCTTCCTCGGTCCGAAGGGCGTTCTCACGCCCCTTGGTTTCAGACGCCAGCGCTTCCATTGATTCCCAAGCCAACAGCACCTGATCCTCCAGACGCGCAATCTCCTGCTCTACGGAGCGGATCTGCAGCGTCATGGCCTGATACTCCTTGTTGGTTTTCAAAGAACCCTGCTCGATCAGCAGTTTCTTGATCTTTTCGCGCCGAGTCTCGATCTCCAGGTCAAGTCCCTTTAAGTGGGCTTGCTCGCTCTTTATCTTCTCGCGGGTTTCTGCCAGCGCGTTTCGGGAGTCGCCGAGACGGGCGCTAATTTCGTCCTTGTGGCGCGGAATGTCCGCCAGTTCGCGTTCAATCTGCGCAATCCGAATATCCCGCTCCTGCAACTCCAATAGTTTGTCAATCATCGCATGCCTTCTGCCTGTCTGTTAATGTACGCCGTTCTCCGCGACCCGTCAAGGATTCGACCCGTCCGCGCGAAGCCGGCCACGCTCAGACGGGCAGATTCCCGACCGCCAGACGCGGTTTGCCCATCCGCTCCGGCCGATTCTCCCCCGGCAGCCAAAGGACGACCTCTCCCTGCGCGTTCACCGCGTAGGAATTCCCTGGCCACCAGGACTTTCCATCAAATCCGAGAGGATTCGCCCCGGCTTTCGGCATCCCTGTCGCCCGGGACTTCCGCGCCGCCTGCTCCACCACTCGACGGCATGCCGCCTCAAACTCCTGCGCGACCTCCTTCGCCTGAACCCCTTCCCCTCCCCGTAACAGGCTATCGGCGGATACCGACCCTGCCGAGGGATGAAGCAGAACCTCCGGCTTCGCCTTGGCAATCGCCTTCTTCACATTCGGTGCACTGATTTCAGAACAAATGACTACCACCAGCCGAATGCCCCCCACTTCAAATACCACCCGTTCGGGATTCGACCATGGGCACATAAAGGGAGGCTCGGTTTTTGCCCGAAAACATTTCCGCTGAATGTGAAAACCCCTGTCCGGTTCCAGAATGGCGTGACCGGAGTTGAAGCCGCCATCAAAAGGAGAGACAAAACCTACGCAAATCGTAATCCGATGGTTAATTGCAATATCCGAAAGAGGGGCAAAGGCATGGACATCGGCCTCCAGGAAGGCCTGATCAGCCGCATTCTCCAAGGCATTCCCCGTCAGGCATCCCTCCGGAAACAAAATGAGTTGTGCACCTTCCCGGGCCGCCTGAGTGGCCAACGCACAGGCCATGGCCATATTGGCCGAGACGTTCCCCAGCGATCCTGCCATTTCCGCCAGTGCCAACCGCAAGGTTCGAACACCGGCGCCGGCGTTATCGCCTTCGGCAGGCTCGTCGCATTGCTCGCTCATTTCGTGCATCTTCCAGTCTGGCGGAGGGGGAGGGATTTGAACCCCCGTTGCGCGGAAGCGCAAACATGATTTCGAGTCATGCGCATTCAACCGGACTCTGCCACCCCTCCGGGGATAGCAACAGCCCTCAAACTTACCAGATCTCGTCCCCTCCGTCAACGACCTCATCCAGAGGCTACATCCCCTGCTTCCCCGTTTGGGAAGCCTTGCTTCCCTCCCCCACTCTTTTTTCGATAACGGGAGTATGAATTCGGAAATAGCGCAAATTTAGGCCTCTTTCTCTTGCTTTTTTCGATTCTTATGAAAGTATAAAGTACGTAAGTCTTGGTAAGAATAGGAGGTTGCACGATGGCTTTCATGTCAAGGCAGGCGATAGGAATTGCATGCGGTTTTTTATTTGGTTTTTCGCTTACCAGTCGATCGGAGCCCCTATACGCAGAATGGATTTACCGACTTCCGATCACCGTGACCGGTTATAGTGGCAACGCATTGCTCACAAATTTCCCGCAACTGCACCTTCGCCTCTAATCAAATTGGGAACGCGAATTCGCCGACTACCACAACCGGAGGGGGACTTTATCTGGCCGGAGGGTTTGTCACGAATACCATTCTCTATTACAACTGGAACCGTCGGTTGAACGCGGCTTCGGATGTGTACGCCGCCCATCTCGGGCGCCTGGCTTACTCTTGCGCGGCGGAGTTGACCAATTCGGCGAATTTCAATACGACAAATGCCCCCCAATTCGTTAATCTGAATGCCGGAGATTTCAGGCTGCTTCCCGGATCGCCGGGGGTGAATGAAGGGATTAATTTGCCCTGGATGGCTGACGAACTTGATCTGGACGGAAAGCCGCGTATCCGTCGTGGGCAGGTGGATATGGGTGCATATGAAACTGCCCCTCCTTCCGGAACGGTCATCATCGTCCGCTAGTCGTTTCACCAGCCTACGGTTTCACGCGTGCTCTTGCCCAGAGACGAATAGACCCCCGTGGTTTTATCAGACTTCCGGCTCAGGAATGTGCGGAAAGCACACCCAATATCCTGTCGGTCCTTTTTCCCACTTAGACGGGAATAAGCGCCGTTGTGAAGATCCGATCGATCCCTCTCCCACCTCAGGATTACAAACCGGCCCCGGCACACTACGCTTAAGCAAGAACCAACCCGTTTTGCGGAGATTCGGCTGAATCGTTTCATTGTTTTTCCGCAACCGCCTTGACGAAAGCACCTTGATAGTATAAATTATTGAAACAGATGGAGGCTGAAATCTGGGCGTATCGTTCCAAAGCGGTTTCATGAAAGAAATTCCTCTATGGGCCGGCAAACAATCGTAATCAATTCCAAAAACTTAGCCCGACTCGTCAGCATCGGGCTGTTATGGCTCGGGACTTTGCCAATCTCGACGTGGGCGCAGGGCTCTCGTTTTGCTGTGCGATTCCACGGCACAGGAACCGGCCAAATCGATCGCATCAAAATTCCTCTTGCGACAGCCCCAGCAATCAATGTCGGGCATGACCTGACCATTGATTTTTGGATGCGAGCCGAATATTCAAATAATGCGGGCGTTGTTGAAACGGGTCAAAACGGAGATGGGTGGATCACGGGAAACGTCATCATCGACCGAGATGTTTATGGACCTGGCGATTATGGAGATTTTGGCATCGCGATGGGTCGCCTGGAAGGAAGTAATGTGTTGGCTTTTGGAGTGCACAACGGGGACTGGGGAGAAACGATCGTGGGATCCACGCATGTCGGAAATGGACGTTGGCATCATATCGCCGTAACGCGCCATTCCTTGAATGGTCTGATGCGATTATGGGTTGACGGATTTTTGGATGCGGAAGCCTATGGCCCGACAGGAAATATCAGTTACCGGATCGGCCGGGATACCGATTGGCCGGACTCGGATCCCTATTGGGTCCTGGGAGCCGAAAAACATGATGCGGGCAGTATTTACCCCTCCTACAACGGATATTTGGATGAATTGCGGATCTGGTCCCGCGTGCTGAACTCGAATGAGATTGCCATCCTGGCCGCCCGAATTGTTCCCCCTCACGAGGATCCTGACCTTGTGGGGTGGTTCCGCTTTGAAGAGGGAACGAACCAGTGGATTCGAGATTCTGTCCATCAATACACCGGAACGCTCTTTTACGCTCAAACGGGATATGCAAACTGGACCAGTTGGGGAACAAGCACCCAAGAAGTGGCCCCTGTGGCATCGTATGAGCCCCTTGTTTCCTTTGAAAGGCTCTCCCCGCAGTTTCTCCGAATCCGTTGGTTCGCGCTACAAAACTTCTCCTACGATATCGAGAGTGCGAATACTTTATCATCTCCTATTGTCTGGTCTCCAGTAACGGGGGCAACCAATTTGACGGCCCACGATGCGAATCTCGAAGTTGACGTGTTACTTAGCGGCACCCAGCAATTTTTCCGAGTTGTCGGGTCTCCTGATCGTTAGAACGATTACATGATACTTTGGGAGACCGGCGGGAACGGTCTTTGCGCTGTGTGCGCCAACGTCTGAACAACTCTTCCTCGTCCTGAAGGCCGTAGGAGAATGAAATCCTTTGCTGTTCGAGCAATACGCGTTATCTTCAATCCACGGCTTGCGAGTCGAATGCGTGCATGCTAGGATGCGCTCTATGCTGGAAACGCTTCGGATCCGAAACCTCGCGCTGGTCGAAGATCTTTCGGTCGAATTCCAACCAGGGCTCAATGTTTTGACAGGCGAAACAGGCGCCGGAAAATCGATTCTTGTCGGCGCCTTGGGTCTTCTGCTGGGCGAACGAGCGGACAAATCGATGATCCGCGCTGGGATGGATCAAGCCGAGGTGGAAGCCATGTTTTCTCTACCCCCTCCTTCCCCCCTCCTTCCTCTGCTTCATGAACTGGGAATTGAAGAAGACGGTTCAGACACTCCCACCCTGATTCTTCGGCGAAGCATTCAATCCAACGGGTCCGGACGCATCCAAATCAACAATCAGGCAGCGACCCTCCAGACCTTGAAACGTATCGGCGACCGCCTTGTGGACCTTCACGGCCCGCACGAGCACCAGTCTCTCCTTTCAACCGACCATCAGCGGGACCTTCTCGACGCATTTGGCCGGCTCGCGCCGGACAGGGTTCCGTGTGAAGAACATTATCGCCGGTTGATCGAAATCGCGAGGCAATGCGACGAACTCGAGGGGGACGAGGCGGCCTTGGCCCGCGAGCTGGATTTTCTTGCCTATCAGGTCAAAGAATTGGAAGAGGCCAGGCTTGAGGCAGGCGAGGAGCAACGTCTCCAAGAAGAACATGCCCGTTGCGTCAATCTCCAGGAACTGTTGGAAACAGCCGAAGCGCTTTTGGAGTCTTTAACGGATGGCGAACATTCTGCCCTCCAGGTTCTTCAGGCCGCCCAGCGTCCCTTGGAACGCCTCATCAGCCGCCATCTCGATGCCGCCTCATGGAACCAGGAATTGCGCGAAGCGATCCGTCTCCTTAAGAAACTGGGTGCCTCCATTGCCGCCGCCGCGCAGCGGGTCGAGGCGGACCCCGACCGGCTTCACCAGATCGAAGAGCGGATGGCCATTTACCACAAACTGCGGCGTAAATACCCCGGGGGGCCTGAGGAGTGGCTTCGGCAGCTTGAAGCGGCGCGATCCCGCATGCGCATGCTTCAGAACCGTGAACACCGCCTGGCAGAATTGAATGCGGAACGGGCCAAGGTCGAAGCCCAACTCCGCACAGCGGCCGCGCATCTTCACGAAAAGCGCATCCGAACCGCCCAGCTTCTCTCCGAAAAGGTTCAACAGGAATTGCGGGATCTCGGTCTGATTCAAGGGGGATTTGAAATCCGACTCTTCCCCATTGAACCCAACACGACCGGCGGAGATGCAGTCGAATTCTTTTTTGCACCCAACCCTGGCGAACCTCCCCGCCCGCTGCGTGCCATCGCTTCCAGCGGCGAAATCTCGCGTGTCATGCTGGCGCTTAAAACCGCGCTTGCAGAACATGACCGAATTCCCATTCTCGTCTTCGACGAAATTGACGCAAATATCGGGGGTGAAACGGCAGTAGCGGTCGGGCGAAAACTCCGTACCCTTGCCCGGACGCATCAAATTCTGGCGATCACGCACATGCCTCAGGTTGCCGTTTACGGTACCGCCCACTTCGCCGTCGTCAAAGAAGTGCGGGAAGGAAGAACTCGTACCCGCATCGCGCATCTCGGGAGAATGGCCCGCTCCGAAGAAATCGCCCGCATGCTCGGAGGGAGGGATACAACCAGCGTCGTTCTGCAACATGCACGGGAGATGCTGGCCCGCGCAGCAGCCGAAGAGGCTCCTCAGCCCCGTGCCGCCGGCAAACGCTGAATCTCCCGTAACATCACCGGCCACGCAAGATCCGCATAGAACCGATGGCCTTCGGGGCCAACCACCAGGTGGCACCGCTCGGGCGCCCCTGCCGCCCGATAGATCTCCCGCAAGCGACGGTAAGCCTTGCGGACACCGGCATAGGGAAAAATGGGGTCATTCCTGCCCGAGACGATCACCACCGGTTTGGGCGCAAAGAGTCCCATCACATCCGCCATTTCCGCCACCTTTAATAGCCCGGGGATGTAGTTGTCCGCGCAGTGATAGAGGGACATGATCGAATCGCGGAACGTGCAGAAATAGCAAGACGGCATTGCAAACGCCAACCGAGACAACAACGCCGCGGAGAATAGCGATACCGTCCCGCCGCCCGAATTGCCCATCACGCCGATTCGGTTTCGATCAACATCCGGACGGGTCATCAGATAGTCCAGTCCCCGATCCACATCGAACACCCGTTCGCCGAGCAGCGTCTTGCCGAGCATCAGGGACTGCATGCTCGCGTCATGGCATCCGTGCGAAGAGACGCTTTTCTGGCAAAGTTCCCTCCGCTCGCCGAAGGAGCGTTGTTCCAGACAAAGCGCGGCAATGCCTCGACGCATGCAGCCGAGGGCGAAATCCCGATCGCCCGGTACTTCCGCCATGAGTTTCTGATTGTCGTCCCGTTCCACGCCGATCGAAACGTGCATGCCCGTCGTATGCCCCTGGAGGCAGATCATGAACGGATAAGGAGGTTGGGCATTCGCAGGCAAACAGACGAACGCGGGCACATCCGCATGCGGTTCCGAGGTTAATACGATTTTCTCGATGATCCCCAACGGATGATCCCGGCGCCAAAGCCGGCGAACATTCAATGGGGGACGTTGCGAGGGCCAATCCCCTAAAAGGCGACGCACCTTTCGACGCAGCCGTTGCTGCCAAACCGACACATCGCCGCCCCGATAAGCATCCGAGGGGATGAGGGCGTCCATCAAGGTACGATGGTAGCAGGAGGGAGAGAATTCGAATGAGGAGCCGGTCTCTTTCGCCTTTTTCATCGCGTCTCTTTTTCCAATGTTTCCAACTCCAACACGACACGTCCGCGGCCGCCGGCCCGATTGTCCAACGCTTCAATCGTCAAGCCTGCCAGACGCAAGGGAGGAACGGCCTCTTCGGCCGAAGCGAGAAAGTCGCTGAGACCTGCCAAAGGAACTTCCCGGCCCTCAAACCGGAGACGGTAGAGACGCCAACCGTTTTGAAGGGGTTCCCGTTCCTCCTTCAAAAGAGACAAAGCACCCTCCCGGACCAGCGGCGTCTTTTCCCATTTAAAGGATTGCATTGGACCCGACACCGACCGTTCCACCTCTTCTGCCGCACGCTGCCATTTTTCAACGGTGTCCTGGAGTCGTGCCAGTTTCTCGGCCTGTGCCTTCTGGATGCGCATCCCTCTGCCCCATTCGAGCCAGACTCGTCCGAAATGAAAGGCCGACGCGACGGTCGCCGTCCACACCGCGACGGAAACGATCGCCATAACACGCGCCCGATCCGTGGAATTAACGAACGATCGCTTCCAATTCAAATGAATAGCGGCTGCCATTCGCCGCGAACTCCTTTCGCTGCAGTTGCATGGTGCCATCGCTGACCAAGGGACCCATCCATCGTTCCACCATCTCAGGGCTTGGACCTGTACCCGCAAGACGCAGGGTTTCGCCCTGCCATTCGAGCCGATGGATGTTCACATTAAACCTCCGGCCGGAAGAGAGCAATCGGCGAAGAATGGGAAGGCGGGATGGACCCGTCAGCCGAAGAAAAGGGCGATACGTGGGCTCGGCTTCCCGGACCATGGCTTCCGTCTGGAACAGCTCATAACCCGGCGCGAAGGCCGTCGATACGCCGAGATGTTTCCCGATTTTCTCCGCGACGGCAACCACCGTCCGCCGCATATCACGCTCATTCTGATGGAGCATGCGGAGATTGAAAAGAACCCCTCCAAACGCGATCAGACCGGATACCACCCCGAGCAGGGAAATCCGAAGGCGGTCAAGCGAAATACGGCGAACCACCTCGGGATGCGCCCACTTCCCAATGCGAAAGTTGCAAGGATACACGCCCGGTTCCAGCGCCCGAACGGCATAGGCGCGTGCCATCGCAGCGGCGGGTTCCTCAAAACGTTCATGCCTTCCGGCCCTTTCCGATGCCAACGTTTTCGCTGTTTCCCAGTTGGCGTCGCTCGCGACCCTTGGCCCACCCCATATCCAGCGTACCTCCTCGAGACGTTCGATCCCCGCGGCTCGAAAAAAGCGTCGCAGCGTTTCCGCATCGGGTTTCCGTACTCCGGTGGCAACCCGCAATTCCAACCCCTTCCCAACCCCGAGCGCAAACCGGTCCTCCGCCGCCCAAACCACCGCACGCGGTTCGTCCGACTGAGCAGGTGGAAATTCGCGGAGTGCTGCGGTCCACAGAGCCAGGCTCTCTTGATCCAGTCCGTGAAGGTCAAACCCCGTCCGTTGATATTGCTCAATGCGCGCCGCAATCGCTTCGCGATCCGCGACAGCAACCAGGATGTCCCAGCCCTTGTTTCTCGAACGAAAGTCGAGCGGAATCGCAATTTTTCCCTCCATACCACCCGGCAGTTCGATGTCCAAAATGGATGGCCAAACCCGCGCCGCCTTTCGACGGGATGCCAACGGCACATGGATTTTCCGAATCGCTGATTCCGATTCGCATAACCCACCCACGGTCGCCGCGCAGGAATCTCGCTTGTCGGAAAGGTCCGGCCGCGTTTTGCCCCATCGCAGGCGCATTCGCACAACCACGGGATCGCCCGCGGAAAAATCAACCCCAACGGCCGCGCGGAACCCGTCGGTCGTCTTTCCATAGAGGGGACGGTTCATATTACCGTTCTAACCATACGAGAATGCGCAGATGGCTTGCTTCCCGACAAAACGTTGCGAAACATTCGCGCCGGGCGTTGCCCCGTTCCGCCGCGCCTCGAAACTCGCCCTGTCGGCCCGTTGGCGACGGACGGGAGGCGATCGTCCAAACGATCCGAATCCCGTCTGGCGTCTTTTCTTCCCCTGACGTTGGAGGCGCTTCGGAGCGCAACAGAATATAACCGGTTTCTCGCAAAACGGCTTTTAGACGGGCGCGTTCATAAAACCGAGCCGCTTCCACGCGGAATCGTCGGGTCATGATGGCCGCCCCGCTCAGAAACGTGGCGGTGATCGCAACGGCCAACAACGCCAGCAGGAGAATAATCCCCCGTTTTTCTCGAAGATCTTCGAAAGCCGCCAAGCGGGTCGTCATTTCAAGGATTTCGTCCTTTTCCAGAGAAGAGCGCGTCGAATCTCTTCTTCCAAGACCTCGTCAGGGGGAAGGCCTTGTTCGCGCGCTTCGGAATAATGTGCCGCAGCCTCCTCTGGGTCCGGTTTCGGCAGCCGGATGAGGATGGAGGCAAGGTTGTAATGCGCATCCAAGGAGCGGGAATCGCGTGCAAGAGCCTTCTCAAATGCCCATCGCGCGCGGCCGAGATTTTCGAGGCCAAGATAAGCCACACCAACGGTCAACCAAACCTCGGCCGTTCCCCTCCCCCACCGGGTCATGGGCGTCAGCAGCCGCAGGGCTTCCCCATATCGTCCCTCCCGGCAGTAGGCGATGGCAAGGAGGTGTTGCATGGCGGGTTCCTCCGAGAACCAGCGGACCCCTTCTTCCAGCAACGCAATGGCTTCGCGGATCTCGCCACTTTCCAGTAGGCGACGGGCTTCGGAACGAACGGCCCGGGCGATGGTTGGAAAATCTTCCGCCTTGCCCGTTCGGTTTTCCCACTGTTGAACTCGTTCTCTAAGACGGGCCAATTCCTCTTTCTGCTGCCGATTTTCCCCTTGAAGGCTTCGAATCGCCGCGTCCCGCTCTTCGATTCCTGCCCGCAGGGCCGTAATCGCCGCCGCCGTACGCTCGTCGGTGATCGAAGTTAAAACGTCCAGGGAAGGAATCGTATTCGGCTGGGACTCGCTGGAAGATTCCAAAAAGGAGCGTCCATCGAGAATCTTGCGGATGGCGGAGTCAGCTTGAAGAATGCGTCTTCGAATCAGGTGGGGCTGCCAGCCGGGGTAATCCGCTTCCAAACCTTCCCAGATTCCCAAGGCGGTCTCAAAGGACTCCTGGGCCTTCGCGCGGTTTCCGCCGCGCCAGTGGCGCTCGCCCTCTGCCATGGCCTGGTTCCCGATCTCGAGTCGCCGTTCCGGCGTGATGGGCGGTTCTTCGGAAACCTCAGCGACGGCGGGGGGGGGAATGAAAACCGAAGCGGCCAAGGCCATCAACGTAAGGGATAAACCGTAACGACACATCATAAAGAGGTTCCTCCGGAAGTGGCTGTAGCCGATTCTTCCATGGAATATTCCTTGAGTTTTCGATGCAAGGTGCGCCGACTGATTCCCAGTTCCCGGGCGGTGAGCGTCTTGTTGTTTCCGAATTTTTTCAATGCAGCCAGAATGATTTGCTTCTCGGTCTCTTCCAGGGGGCGAATAAACGCGCCTCCGGAAAGCGTCGGTTCGCTGCCTGATCCCCCTGCAACGGCCGTCCGGATCGCCGTCGGGATGTCGCGAACTGTCAAGCGAGTGTCACGGGCCAACACCACCATTCGCTCGATGGTATTTCGAAGTTCTCGGACATTCCCAGGCCAGTCGTAGCGCATGAGAAGTTCCAGTGCCTCGGACGTCAGTTCCCGGACCGGTTTGCCGTGCTTGTCGGAAAACTCGCGAAGCATCGCCTCCACCAGAAGAGGAATGTCCTCCTTGCGCTTGCGGAGGGGGGGGATCGTCAGCGTTACGACGTCGAGTCGGAAAAAAAGATCCCGCCGAAACGAACCGGCCTCGACCAACGCCTTAAGATCCCGATTGGTTGCGGCGACAAGACGGATGTCGACCTCGATGGTCTGGCGCCCGCCCACCCGTTCAAAGCGGCGCTCCTCAAGCACCCGAAGCAGTTTGGTCTGGATAGCCGGATCGATTTCGCTGACTTCGTCCAGGAAGAGCGTACCGCCATCCGCCATCTCGAAACGGCCGATCCGCCGTTCGGTGGCGCCGGTAAAGGCGCCTTTTTCATGACCGAACAATTCACTTTCCAACAAGGTGGGGGCCAGGGCGGCACAATGCACGGCAATAAAGGGCCCTTTCGCCCGCGGACTCAGCTGATGAATGGCGCGGGCAGCCAGTTCCTTCCCTGTTCCGCTTTCGCCCTGAATCAGGACGGTGGCTGTGGTTGGCGCCGCCTGTCGGATGATATCGAATACCTCTTGCATGGCCGCCGACTCGCCGATAATCTGCTCCAGCCCGTATCGGCGGTCAAGCTGGGCCTTCAAGGACTCATTTTCACGCTCCATCCGAACCATTTGAACCGCCCGGGCCAGCCGTTGTTCCAGCACGTTCAGATCCACCGGCTTCTGAAGGAAATCTGTTGCGCCCCGTTTCATGGCTTCGACGGCCGATTCCACGCTGCCGTAGGCCGTCAACACAATGACGGCCGGCCGTGGCTGGCGCGCGAGAGCACGTTGAAGAAGCGCAAGACCATCCATGCCCGGCATGCGCATATCGCTGATCAGTACATCCACGGGCCGTTCCGCCAGCAATTCGAGCGCGCGCTCACCATTTTCCGCAAGCAATACCTCGTAACGATCCCGCAACGCCCGGCCGATTCCTTCCCGTGTGTTTTTGTCATCATCGGCCAGCACAAGGACTGGTTTATCTGTTTTCATAGGGTTGAAGAATTCTCCACTGACGGCTGCTGTTGGCTTTGGAGAAGACGGAGCCGTCGTTCGGCCAGCGGAAAACGGATCACAAAGGCGGTGCCCTTGCCCGGATCGCTGGACACTTCAATTCGACCGCCGTGATCTTGTACGATCCGCTGGACGATCATCAAACCCAGACCATGCCCCGCGCTTTTTGTGGTAAAATAGGGTTCGAAAATGCGCCCCATCACCTCGGGCTGAATGCCCGGACCGTTATCCCGGATGGTGACAGAAACTTGGCTGTCGTCCGTTGCAAGCGTGATGTCAATCTGCCCGGCGGTCGTCAAGACGTCCAGGGCATTTTTGATTACGTTGAAGAAGGCCTGCTTGAGCTGATCCCGGTCACCACGAATTGCCGGAATCGCACCGGGCAATTCGATGCGCACGTTAACGCCCCGATTCTCGATTTCCGGCTGAAGAAGCGCCAGCGTTTCCTGGATCGTATCCTCCAGCCGAAGCGGCTCGAGCCTTGGTTTGGAAGGACGGACGGCGTTCAGAAATTGCGTCAGGATGGCGTCCAGGCGACGGACTTCTTCGCGTGCAACGGAAACCAGTTCTTGAATGTTCCGGCGGGAACTGGATTCAGGAAGGGCAGCCGTCTCACGTTCGAGGAGCTGAAGATGAATGTTCAGGGCGTTGAGGGGGTTTCCGATTTCATGCGCCACACCGGCTGCCAGAAGGCGGACGGCGTTGATCCGCTCGTTTTCAAGAAGATTCGCCTCCTGTTCCCGGTCGCGGGTAATATCCCTGAGCATCAATAAAACGCCCCTGGCCCGTTTCTCGACCATGTTAAGCGGCACGCCGGTTAGCGTAAGGATCCGGTGGCGGGGATAAAAAACCTCCACTTCCTGCCGAACCAGGCGGTCCCACTCGTTTGGATCAAACCGCATGATCTTTTGCCAGTCATGCGTGCGGATCAATTGCGAGAACGGCTGACCGGCCGTCTCCTGCTCCGAAAGGCCCATCATTTCCGCTGCCGCTCGATTCAGGTACGTGACCCGCCCGTCCGCGTTCAGAACAACCAATCCCTCCTGAATGGCGTCGAAAATCGTTTCCAAAAGCCCCTTTTCCTGGGCAAGATGACGGAAATACCGTTGAAGACTTTCGGGATCCAGCCGATCCAACCGATCCATCAGACGGCCTAAAAACCCCGATTTCATGGTGTCGGCTCCCCATGTTCCTCTCGGAATGGTTCAAGAAGCTGTCCCCGCTCAAAATGGCTCCCTACCACCGGCGTGGCCACCGTCAGGCGCGACTCGAACCCAATCACCCGAATCCGCCCGACCACTGGGCCAGGCAACCAGTCCAGAACATCTCCCGTGATGGGACACGTCACCGGTGCGGGCGGCTTGCGGACTTGATAAAACCGACCGACTTCAAACCCCGCCTCCGGACCGCCATTCAAAACGATTCCCCCATCCGCCCGAACCTCCGCAATCATCGGCTGCCAGTATTCCCGTGGGATACATCGAACCAGCTGCCGAACACTCTCCCGGATCGCCTGCCGTGTTGCGGAACCAAGCGGGGTCCGGTAGAACGCTTCACCTCCAAAGGAAACGTTTTTGTACTGCGCATTGAATTCCGCCGCCGTACTGTGCGCATAGCCGGCGGCCGATGCCGTTCCAACGACAGCACCGGATTCCACATCCACGACGGTAAGGGTCAGCGCGACCCGTGCCTCCGAAATCCGCCCCCGCAAAAACAAACGCCGAAGCCCAGCCCAAAACCCCGCCCCGCTCGTATGTGAAAAATCGTGAATAACCCCTCGGATCAAATACCGGCCGTGTTTCAACTGGCCCAATCTGACCCTCCCTTCTTGACGAAAAAGGGGACTGCGCTGATAGCCCAGTTCCGTCAAAATCTCGTTCAGATGCTGCCGTTCCAATACCTCGAATCGGCCACTCCGCTGGAGTTCCGCGATCAACAAGTCGGCCATTCCATTTCCGATCCGCCATTCGCCTTCGAAGCCGGACCGATTATCAAAACTCGAAACCGCCACTGCCGGTTTGATGGCTCGTTTGATGAAAGGAGACGGAGGAGGTGGTAAACGAATGGGAACCGTCCGACAGCCGGGAAACACACTCCCCAGCAAGACGAAAAAGAGCAGCTTTAATAACAAGGGCTTAAGGCCGATCGGCCCGAGAAAAGTCCTTCGCTTTTGTGTTTGTGCGCCCGAATGACTCATATGCCTTGAAGCGTTATTATGGGACATGCTAGGGTAAAAAGCAATTCGGGAATGGAACATTTTGTCACGCATTGGATGGACCCGCGAAAGGCGGCATGATGGGCGAGCCGAACCGGCAGAACTCTAATACCGAACCGGAAATTATCACGGGAGTGGTGGAACGGATCGTGTACCGCGATGAAGAAACGGGATACACGGTTTGTGCCATCCAGCCGGCCAGGCGAGGACCGGAAGTGATTGTGGCCGGCACTTGTGCCGCCATCTGGGTCGGCGAACTACTTCGGGCCGAGGGCCGTTGGACGGAACACCCGAAGCACGGGCGGCAGTTTGCGGCCGAGCGGATCACCTCAACTGAACCGGTGTCGGCGGAAGGCATCGAGCGCTATCTAGGAAGCGGCATCATTAAAGGTGTCGGGAAAAAAATGGCGGCTCGGCTGGTCCGACGATTTGGAGTCGACACACTACGGATTATCGAAAAGGAGTCCGCCCGCTTGTTGGAGGTGCCCGGCCTGGGAGCCATGCGACGGGAGGAAATTCGGCGTGCCTGGGCCGAACAAAAGGCCGTCCGGGATATCATGATCTTCCTTCAATCCCATTCGGTCGGACCCGCCATGGCACACCGTATTTACAAACGCTATGGAGACCAGGCCGTGGCACTGGTGCAGGATAATCCCTACCGCTTGTGCCGGGACATCTGGGGGATCGGCTTCAAAACGGCTGACCGGATCGCGCAAAGTTTGGGTATTCCCCGTGACTCCCCGTATCGGGCTCTGGCCGGTGTGGAATACGTGCTTCAAATGCTTGAGGAAGAGGGACACTGTTTCGCCACGCGCGAGGCGTTGCGAGAAGAAGCCGAACGTCTCCTCGAAATTCCGGCTTCGGTTCTCGAACAGGCGATTTCAGACGCCTTGATGTCCGGTCGGCTGATGGACGACGGCGGAAAAATCTACCGGACAGACCTGTATGCCGCCGAGGTCGCCGTTGCCGACAAATTGCTTCGTCTCCTTTCCACACCTCTCTCCGTTCCGTTGACGAACTGGAATGGGATGCTTCAAGAGATCGCGTTGCGTCTCGCGATCCGCTTTTCCCCGGATCAACAAGCTGCCCTCGATACCGTGTTTCGTTCGAAACTTTCTATCCTGACCGGCGGGCCGGGGGTGGGAAAGACAACGATCGTAAAGGCGCTGACTGAAGTCTATAAGGCTCAGCGGCTGAAAGTTCTGCTCGCCGCCCCCACAGGTCGCGCCGCCAAGCGACTGGAAGAAGCGACGGGAAGCAGAGCGCAGACCATTCATCGCCTTCTGGGCTACAATCCCACTCGAAAAGGGTTTGAACACGATGCCCACCATCCGCTCGTCGCGGACGCCCTCATCCTGGACGAATGTTCCATGATTGACCTTCCCCTGATGGACGCCCTCCTGGCGGCCGTTCCCGAGCGGGCACGGGTGGTTTTTGTTGGCGACGTCGACCAACTCCCGAGCATCGGCCCGGGCAATCTGCTTCGGGACATGATCGACTCCCGCGTCATCCCATGTTGCCGGCTTCACACGATTTACCGGCAAAGCGAAAAAAGCCGGATTATTCTGAACGCTCATCGCGTGAATCAGGGCCTTTCGTTGGTTCTGCCTCCCCGCGATAAGGAGGCGCCCCTTTCCGATTTCTATTTCATTTCCCAAGAGTCCCCTGATGAAATCCTCCGAACGGTCCTCAGTCTTGTAACGGAGCGAATTCCTTCCCGTTTCAGACTTGATCCGAAGACGGACGTTCAGGTCTTGACTCCCATGCGGAAAAATGAATTGGGCAGCGAAAACCTCAACCGTCTTCTTCAGGAGGCTCTCAATCCAAAGGGACTTTCGCTCGAACGCGGAGGTCGCATTTTTCGCGTGGGAGATCGGGTCCTTCAGATATGCAACAACTACGGCAAAGGCGCCTTCAACGGCGACATCGGATTGATCCACAGCCTGGATCCGGAGACTGTGCGGCTCACCGTTCAGTTCGACTCGGGCCCTGTTGAATACGACGCGCATGAGCTGGACGAGTTGGAACTGGCCTATGCCTGCTCCATTCACAAATCCCAAGGCAGCGAATATCCGGCTGTTGTCATTGTTCTCGCAACCCAGCATTTCAAACTGCTCCAACGGAATTTACTTTATACCGCCATCACCCGCGGAAAAAAACTGGTTTGTCTTGTCGGGTCACTCAAAGCCGTCTATATTGCCATCCGCAACAACCGCCTCATTGAACGGCAAACGGGCCTGAAAGAGCGGTTGATTGCCGGCCGATTGGCAGGGAATACCGCCCTGTCTGGGAAAGGATAAAACCGTGAATCTTCGCAATGTGCTCGATCCCCAGACCATCTGTCTGGAATTACAGGCGGCAACGAAAGAAGGTGTCCTCGAGGAATTGATGGATCTTCTCGTGCGCACCGGCAAAGTCAGCGACCGTGCGGCCGCGCTCGCCGCAGTGCGGGAACGGGAGCAGAAAATGACGACCGCCATTCAGCATGGAATCGCTATTCCCCATGCCAAGACGGATGCGGTCGCCGAATTGGTCACTGCGGTGGGCATCAAGAGGCAGGGAATTGATTGCGACGCCCTGGATGGCAAGCCGTCCCGCATTTTCATTATGACGCTTTCGCCCATGAGCCGAGTGGGCCCCCACATTCAATTCCTTTCCGCCATCAGCCACGCACTTGAAAATCCGGACGTTCGGCAAGCGGTTTTGGATGCCGCCAGCCCTGAAGCGATCATCGAAATTCTTGCAAGCGCCCGCTGAGCGGCAAGACGTTCAGGTACGAAAGAGAGGCACCGGTTCCCCGTTGCGCAAACGGCTTGCTTCCGCCGCTTCCAAAAAAGCGATCCCCTCGATCGTCTCGTCGATCTCCACCGGCGAACGGCCGGTCCGGAAAAACTCCAGGACATGCCGCAGCAGCAGGGCGTAATAGGGCGGTTGGGAAGCCGCCAAACCGGTCAATGTCTGTTTCTCTGTCCAGATCAGGCAACCGAACTGGCTGTTGCCAAAACGGTTCCCCCGAATCGCTCCGACTCGGCCGTCCTCCCAGACGCCCACAATCACATCGCACTCCGCTTGCGCCACCACCCGGACCTCGCGGCAACCCCTTCCCATCTTCGAAAAAAGGATATCCGCCGCATGAATGCCATACCAGAAATAGGGCGGAAAATCCTCCAAAAATGTCATCGGCCCGAATGCTTCGCATCCCTTGACATTTTGCCCCTCACCGAGCGCCATATCGGCAATCCCGGCCGCGAAGCGAAGTGAAGAAGCGGAAAAAATGGGCACACCGTGTTGACGGGAGACTTCAGCCATCCGCCGAGCATCCCGCACGGAACACGTCAACGGTTTGTCCACAAAAACCGGCTTGCCGAATCGCACAAGTTTTTCAAAACGATCCCGATGCTGCCGCCCATCCACATTCTCGAGGAAATACGCGTCCAACCCTGCAAGGTCTTCGAATTCGGAGACGATACGAACCCCTGCCTCTTCAACCGTTTTTCGAAACCCCTCCACCCGATTTCGACTCACCGCCATTTCCTCGCTGAAATCGGGCATCGCCGCCGCAATCCGTCCGCCCGGAACGTGAAAAGGATGCCCCTCGTGATGAAGTAGTTCCAGAAATGCCGTACAGTGCGAGGTGTCCAATCCGACCATTCCAATACGCAGGGGTCCGTTCATCGCAGGCAAACCTCCTTTCGCCACGTTGGAGTTTAAATCCCCCGCCCCTGAACCGCGATCTGATTGTTGCCCGAGGTTCGATCCGACCGCAGAATCACCGTTCCTTCATAAAATGCCATTGCCACAGGGGTAAATTTGACCTTGAAGGTTGCCGATCCCCCCGCCGGAATCTCAAACGTCTGCGGAAAGGCGGAAAAACCGGCCGGACATTCAATCCGGGTCACGGATAGTTTGGCCGTGCCGGTGTTTTGAACAGTGACCGAACGGCTGAGCGACTCTTCCACCGGCACGGGACCGAACTTCATGCTGGAAAACGGCAGAGCCATGATCCGGGTCACCGCTTTGTAATTGACCCCCCATACGTTTCGGGCCACCGTAAGCCCCATGGTGACATTTCGAATCTTGGGCGTGAACCCAACGCCCACCGCCTTGGCTTTGACCTCGTAATTCGCGTAACGAGGAACTCGAATGGCATAAATCCCGCGGGCATTGGTCCGCCGGGAATAGGTCGTTCCTGTGCTAAGATTCCGTGCCGTCACCTTGACGTCCGCCATGGGCTTGCCGTTCAGATTCAGGACACGCCCACTCAGGATGTGAAAATTGCTCTCGGCGGGATGCAAATTAAACACCATCCCAATCACCAAGTTGGCTTGGTATTTGGTGTTCACGTTGTTGGGAAGGTTGTACCAGGCATTGGCTGGTCCGCCCCACCCGAAATTCAGATGATGATACAGGGCGCCGTAGGCGTATCCATACCCATCCACGACCACGGCATGGCCGCCGTCCGGTCCGTTAATCGTGATGGCACAGGGAAGCCGGGCATCCAGATTGGGATTGAGCGCCTGATTGATCGTGTCCTTGGAAAAGGTTTCCCAGACATTCACCCACGGCGATTCGACGTTGGCATAGTGAAACACCGTTTGGAGGGGATGAAAGCCCGCCGACCAGCATAGATAGGCGGCTGTCCCGTATTTCGTGTATTCCGCCTGACTCGCGACCCCCACATCGTGGCAAAGCGCTCCAATCGCTTTCCGCTGGACATCCGTCAGATTGGAACCCAACGCATCGGGGTTCAGCGGCATGGCCCACCACTTGTAGGGCCCCCCTGCTCCATCTCCACCTCTCAAGGCACGCGTCGTGCCGATCCCGTCAACCCAAATCGGAAACGAGCGGGTGCCCACCGCCGTCGTGGGATGCTGGTGATAACGCATGAGTTGGGCCAACGCGGTCGGAATGCAACCGCAGTAGTAATTGTTCGGATTGCCCGGATTGTACTTCGGCGTGTAGAAGTTATAAACGGCTTTCGCTACGCCGTTGACTATCACGTTTTTTTGATTCCAACGACTTTGCACGAGGGGTTCCACCCGAAGGTCCCACACCGAAGAAAGACCGACTTTGATTTCCTCCGCATCGCGGGCCGCAGCGCGCAACAAAAGCCATTTGGCGCGCTGAGAACCCTCGGATTTGACCTCTCCCAACCGGACGGAACGCAAGCGACCCCTCATGTCGGCTTCCAAAAGAAGCCGGAAATGATTGCAGGGGTCCGGGTCGCTCCACTCGCCGGCGTCGGAGGAAAAGGCAATGACCGGTTCGATTTCATCGTCCGGGGCCATTACAAGGATTCCGTTTCCGGAAAGAAGGAACACATAAAACAACGTCTGGCCGGAAGAATCGGTGGCGGTTTCGATCCCTGCCAATTCTCCCTGGATTTTTTCCTCAAGGGGTTCCCCATTCATCAGCGCCATCCACCCGCGGGCCGCATCCGCAACTTCTGCCAAAGGAACCGGCGCAGCCGCCGCCAGGGATGCGATCGAAATAACCGCTGCAGTCATCCACCACCGAATTCTGGTGTTCATCAAACGCCTTTCGCTTTGTTCTGAATAATGCGCTTTCCATCGGTCCGTGTCGATGTTATTAAAGTGTCCTGAACCCTGAGCCTACATTCATGTCTGAAACAATCCGTCCGGAAAAGCGCCAAGCACTCCTTGACCGCATGCGCCAGCTCGGCGTAAAGGAAGAGGACCTGAACGAGACATTTATCGTTGGCGGCGGCCCCGGCGGGCAAAAGATCAACAAAGCAAACACCTGCGTCCGCTTGCGCCATGAACCCAGCGGCCTGGACGTCAAGGTGCAGCATTCGCGTTCCCGCGAAATGAACCGATTCTTCGCGCGGCGGCTGCTCTGCGAGAAACTGGAAGCCCTGCGGAAAAAGGCAACCTCGGAAGCCTGCGCGGAAGCCGCCCGCATCCGACGGCAGAAAAAACGCCGCACGCGCCGCCAGAAAATTCGCATCCAGCGGGACAAAGCCCTCCGTTCCGAACTTAAACAGACACGTCGCACCATTCGCGATCCCGAACAGGACTAACGATGCCCTCCTTGGAGTTCCTTTACGGCCGCCGCCCCGTGCTCGAATGTCTGCGCGCCCATCGTCGCCCTTTGCAGCGCGTGCTGCTTTCGGAGGGACTACGCCGCGACGACCTGATCGAGAAAATCGAAAACGAAGCGATCCATCGCCACATTCCCTTCCAGGTCGTCTCCCGTTCATTTTTTGACGTGCGGCTGAACGGGCTCCATCATCAGGGCGTTGCGGTTGAAGCCGGTCCCTACCCCTACCTCGACCCCCGCGCATTCGGGGCACAAGTTGAACGGCGGGGCGCATCCGTTTTTCTTTTGTTTCTTGATCATCTTCAGGACCCCCAGAACCTGGGGGCCATCCTTCGGTCCGCTGAAGGCGCCGGAGTGGACGCGGTGGTGATCCCTGAACGGCGCGCGGTCGGTGTAACGCCCGCAGTGGTCCGCGCATCGGCTGGCGCGTCTGAACATCTTGCGGTCGTTCGGGTTGCCAACTTGGTGCACGCGATGCGTTGCGCGAAAGAGTTCGGGGTCCGCCTGAGCGGTCTTGTTTTGGACTCCACATCCCCGCGCTATGACGAAGCAGACCTCTCCGGTCCCGTCGGACTGGTTATCGGAAATGAAAATGAGGGGTTGAGCCGGCTGGCCGCAGAAACCTGCGATTTCAGAATCCGCATTCCGATGGCCGGAAAGATTGAGTCCCTCAATGCTGGCGCCGCCGCTGCGGTGGCGCTTTATGAGGTGCGCCGACAGCGCGCGGCAGCGGGCCGAAAATGACCCGACACCCAGATGAGCCGACGTTCCTTATCCCGTAATCGCCCATGGCGAAATATGACCCCTTCAGCGGCCAATCGAGCGATTTTGACGGCCAGCGCCTTTCCCGAACGGGCACCTTGAAATCCCCCCGGTCGTCCATCCGCCCCGATCACACGATGGCAGGGAACCTGCGGCGCCCAAGGATTACGCCGGAGGGCCTGTCCTACGGCACGCGGCGAGCGACAGCCGATTGCGCGCGCGAGTTCCGCATACGTCACCACGTATCCGCTTGGAATTTTCCGAACCGCGGCATACACCCTTCTCTCAAAGGAAGTCGGCTTGCGTGCCAGGGAAGGAGCGTTCTTACCGCGGTTGTTCATCGGCAGCGCCGACCGACGGAATCGGATTACTTTTTCTTCTTTTTATGCGGAGGAGGCTTCGCGCCCGACGATGCGGCGGGGGGACGTGCCGGCTTGTTCTGTTGTTCGGAAGGCGGTGCGGGCGTTTCGTTCTTGATAACCCCCCAATCCACCAACCGCCGGTAAGCATATTGAGCTTGCTCGCCTTCTGCGCCGCTTTGAAGATAGCGGAGATATTCCTGTGACGCCGGCTGAATCCGCTGCATCTGCTCCAGCGTATACCCTTTCCAGAACGCAATTTCCGGATTTCCCGGTAGTATGCGATCGTACAGTTCAAAATCCTGCCAAGCCGCGTCAAACTGCCGCTGTTTAAGGCGGGCCATTCCGCAGACGTGAACCGCTTGCGCTTCACTCCCCGGCGTTTGCCGGGCGGCCAGCGCGAGGGCTAGCGCATCTTGCGGGCGGTCCCGGACCAGGAGGACTTTGGCGCTGAGAAGCAGCGCCGTGTAATCGGAGGGTCCAAGACGGCGGGCCTCGGCGAGAAAAGCATCGGCTTCCCCACTGCGACCGGCGTCCAAAGCCTTGAGCGCATTCTGCAGCGCGAGAATGACTTCCCGTTGCGCGCGAACGGACGCCGTCCGGTCCATATAAGCTTCCCGCTGTTGGGACCGCGTTTGAAACGCAGCGTATTCGCCCGCCACCCTTTGCTGGGCGGTTTCCAGCCGCTCGCGGCTCATGGGATGACTTGCAAACATCACTTCCACGATGTTGGGCTCCCGGTCATGGATGGCGACAAGACGTTGCATGAGTCCGACCATGCCCTCCGGATTCTGTCCGGCCTGCACCATGTAAGCATGCCCCCATTGATCCGCCTGCCGTTCGTCGTCGCGACTGTATTTCGCCAACAGCAGCCCTGAACCCAAGGCACCTAACCCGGCCGCCAGAGCTGCGTATTTCTCCTTCTTGCTCGCCACCGCCATCACGCCCAATCCCACCACGAGCTGAGTCGCCACCGCCTGACTCATGCGCGACGCCGCATGCCGACAGGCGACATGAGCGATCTCATGCCCCAGAAGCGCCGCCAACTCCGCTTCGCTTTCCATCGCCAGGAGAATACCTCGGGTCACTCCGATACTGCCGGCGGGAAAGGTATAGGCATTGACATGAACCGCATGCAGCACCCGAAACGAGTACGGCATATGGGGGCGATGGCTGAGGGCTGCCAGCCGACTTCCCACGTCCGCCACGTAGGCATTCAAGGCAGGATCGGGGAATGCCCCATAATCGGCGGAAAACTGATGGGGCGCATGTAAGCGGTCCCAGTCTCGCTCGTTGGCTTCGGTGAACAACATGAGCTGCTTCTCTCCCGTCACGGGGTTCGTTGCACAGCCCGTGGAAAAGGAAGCCGCCGCTGCCGCTCCGCTCAAGAGAAGAAATTCCCGCCGTGTCATCTTCTCGTTCATTGTAATCTCCTGGTCATCCCCCCCTCTGCTTTCGTGGGATAATCCCCGCCAACCGAGGACTCCCATCGCGCCCTTTCACCGGTACCGGCACGGCGTTTCCACTTCCTTCTCCATCCGTTCAGAAGGGCGCGTTTCCATAGCCGCTCCAAAACGTCTGCCCCCAGCGAGACTCCCGGTCCCCCCATTCCTCCCCCATGCGGAAAAGCGTCTGCCGAAGGGAAACAATGACGTCGGCAAAAGCCGAATCGTTCGAAAGGTCGCGCGTCTCAAAAGGATCGTTTTGAAGATCGAAAAGCTGGGTCCGTATCCGCCGGCCGCTGACGACGTATTCGATGAGTTTATAGCGGGCATTCTTCACCCCTCGCTGAAGGTCCCGATAGGCCAAATACAAGATTTGGCGACTCGGCTTCTCCTCCGTACCGAAAGCTCCTAGAGAAACGCCTTCCGATGTCGGAGGGGCCGGAATATCCGTCCATTCGCATAACGTCGAAAAAAGATCAAAGAGATAGCAGTATCGGCCGTCTCGAACGCCGTGCGGAAGATCAGGTCCAGCCGCCAATAGCGGCACGCGGACACTATGCTCGTAAAGATTCTGCTTGCCAAAGAGTCCATGGCTGCCCAACGCAAGCCCGTTGTCCCCCGTGACCACGACTACCGTGCGGTCCCGTTCCCCCACCCGATCCAAGGCAGCCAAGATATCGCCAATCCGGTCGTCCAGATGGCTGATCATGGCATAATAATCCGCGAGATGCTGGCGTACCACCTCGGGGGTACGGGGGCGCGGGGCAAGCCGTTCGTCGCGCACATTCAGATCGCCATTATCAAAGGGATGCTCAGGCATCAAGTTGGGGGGTATGGAAAGGGACTCGGCCTTGTACATTGCGCGGTAGTGGGCGGGCATTGTCCGCGGATCATGGGGTGCCAAAAAGGAGACGTAGGCGAAGAACGGTCGCGTCACATCCCGGCTTTCGAGAAAGCGAACGACCGCGTCCGCAATCACGTCGGTGGAATGCCGGCCGGCGTGGATATGATCGCAGGGACGCGCAACCGTCTCATTGGATTCCATCGGGCGGGGGGTCATGAGACAGGTCGCCTCGTATCGTCCCGTCGGATCGTAGTGGTAGAGCGGAACGTTCCAGTGATCGGCCATTCCGCCAAAGAAAATTTCGGCGCCCGTCTCAAAACTTCGATGAAAGGAGGCGCGCCCGTTGTGCCATTTGCCTGTTCCGAACGTCTGATAACCCGCCTGACGAAACCATTCCCCCATCGTCACATGGTCGGAAGAAATTTCTTCACCCGCGCCTTGAATGTGAAAAAGCGAACGACCGGTGTGAAGCATGGCGCGACTCGGCATGCACACCGCTCCCGATGTGCCTCCCGGAATATGAGCCCCCGTGAACAAAACGCCCCGAGCCGCCAAGGCATCCAAATTCGGCGTATGAACATCGGGGTTTCCCGCTGCCTTCAGTCCATCCCACCGATGGTCGTCCGTAAGAATAAAAAGGACATTGGGATGGCGCCCCTTGCGGGAAATGCGTGACGTCATAACCGACTTCCTGCTTTCCATGAATACTCCCTGAACAGACGAAGAAACAGTCGATAATGTTCCAACGAAACGCCGGGCGGAGTCTGGTGATCGCATCCGATCAGAAAGCCCCCTTGGCGAGCCACGGGAAGCAGCCGTTCAAATTCGGCCCGCATCATCTCCTCCCCTCGTGCCATCGTCATTTTGTCAAAAGCGCCCAGCATTCGCAACCGGGGAAAATGGGTGCGCAACTGGGCAACGTCCACTCCCGCTTGACGTTCCAAAGGGAGAACCCCTTCAATCCCGACCTCCAGGAACCAGGGAATCGCAGGGCTGATGTCGCCGTCGGAATCGATGAAAACGAGGCTTCCCCGTTTCTTGATTTCGGGGATCACTTGCCGGTAATAAGGCGCCAAAAATGTTTCAAACAGTTCGCGGGAGAGCATGGGCCCATGATTATAGCTCATGTCTTCCGCGAAACAGAAGAACTCAAGCGTCGCATACCGGTCCAACTCCCCAATGATCTGAAGATGCCAGGAGGCTAAATCCTGGTTGATGCGATGGAGGAGGTCCGGTTGATCGTAGAAGGCATAGAAATGGCGTTCGATGCCCAATAGGACACGCGGCCACCAAAAAAAACCGTCCACATTCACCCACAACGCCGTATCGCCCCGTGCCTGTTCCTCGGCCCATGCGCGCCACGGATCTTCGCAAATCACATTCTCAGGATAGAGATAAGGCCGCACACGCTCATACTCCGATTCATCGGCAATAATCCCCAACCCATGGCCCGGCGGATTTGGACACCCCGGCGCGCGAGGGGAGTAATGACGGTACTTTAAGCGGTCCAACCCAAGCCAATCGCTAATTTCATCAATGCGCTGCAGATGGGAAGGTAGCCCTTCGCCCCGCCATCGTTCCAAGGTCAGACTCCACCATGGCGCCCACTCGATAACGGGCAACCGATCGAAGGGTTCAAAACGCAGGATGGAACGAATGCGTTCGCGTTGGTTCATTGGGATCCGGTCATGGGAGCGAAAGGGGAAGGGTCAGGGGTCTGCCCTCCACACACGACCGATAGGCCGCCTCGACGATTTCCAGCGCTTTTCGGCCCTCCTCTCCCGAAATTTCCGGTGGACGGCCCTGACGGACCGTTCGGGCAAACGCTTCCACATAATTCGCCCGCGCATTGGTCGGCGTAAGATCGAGTCGGGTCCAATCGTCCCGTTTAAGCCCTTCGACCGATTCGCGCGTATAGACCCACACGTGGCGCCCCTGCATCCGAATCTGTCCGCGGGTTCCATAGATCCGATCGCTGTTGTCTTCCACAGTCTCGTGCAGAATCTCCGTCCGGCTTCCTCCAAGGGAAACCGGTGCAAGACGCACGTGCCCATCCATACACGTGGCTCCGACCAACGCGCCAACGGCGCCATTGTGAAAGCGTAACGTCATCGTGATGATGTCCTCGACCTCCACAGGGGTCAAGAATGTGCCATATTCGGCATACACGCGGGACACTTCCAGCCCCGTCATAAAACGAAGCAAATCCAGGTTGTGAATAAAGTTCATGATGAGCACCCCTCCTCCGGCTCGCTTCCGATATTTGCGCCAATCCGTCTGAACCCGGTTGGTATAGCCTCCCGTCCAGTAATGATCGGGTTTCCTTCCGACACTTCGAAAAGAAACGGCAATAACCTCACCAATAGCTCCCGACGCGACCAGACGGCGTACGTCCAAAGGACCCGAGTCGTACCGCAGGACGAAATTGACGGAAAGCCATACGCCCGCTTCCCGGCATGCCGCAATCATCCGATCCGCCTCCACGAGAGTACAGGCGATGGGTTTTTCCACCATGACGTGCTTGCCAGCACGAGCGGCGGCTTCGGTCAGAGAACAATGCGTGTCATGCGGGGTCGAAATTAAGACCGCCTCAATGTCCGGCCGTTCCAACACTTCATTCAACGTCGTAGTCCAAGGAATGTCAAAACGCCGGCCAAACGATTCCGCAATGTCGGGCACCGGATCCATCGCGAGAACCATTTCCGCATTGGAGGTCTCGCAAATTGCAGGTCCCGTAGCCGTATAAGCAATTTCCCCGCATCCGATCATTCCAATTCGCAATGGTTTTCGCTCTGTCATTCCATATCCTTCGGCTGAAGGTACGCACTATAAAACTCGACGCATCCGAAGTCAACCCATCGAGCCGATTCCATCGTTTCGATCGTTCGTTGCTCAACCCCCACCCAACTCCGCCCTATGCCGGAACGCAGGGTGTTATAGAAGATCGGCTGAAATTTGACAGCCCAAATGAGCTTTGCCATACTTCCGTTCGTGTCCGGAAGAAAAGTCATCGTTTTTTTAGGGGACGGAATGGCCGATGAGCCGATTCCTGAACTCGGGAACCGAACGCCCCTTCAGGCAGCCCGAAAGCCGGCCATGGACACAATCGCCCGCCAAGGTTCCTCGGGTACGTTGCTCACACTCCCGGAAGGGTTTCCAACTTCCAGCGACGTGGCAAATATGTCGGTACTGGGATGCGATCTGAAAACGGAAATGTGCGGACGGGGGCCGCTCGAAGCCCTCGGTCGCGGAATCGCCCTTGGACCCCATGATCTCTGCTTCCGCCTCAATCTGGTCCGGGTGGATGAAAACGGGATCCTGCGCGACTACGCAGGCGGTCAAATCGGAAACAGCGAAGCCCGCCAACTCATTGCACGGCTCAATCAGGCTTTCGGCGGTGAAAAGATTCGTTTTTATGCCGGTGTCCGATATCGCAATCTCCTGGTGCTGTCCGGGCCCGAATTTCATCCCGGCGTCCAGTGCGAAAAGCCTGACGACCACCACGGCGATCCGGTCGAACGGTTACTTCCCCGTGCCCTCGTTTCAGAGGCCGAACCGACCGCCGCCCTTTTGAGAGACCTGATGCGAAAGTCCCATGACGTTTTGCGCAACGGACAGGCCAACGCGATCTGGCCCTGGAGCGGAGGCCGAATCGGCGCGATGCGGAAATTGACCGATCGATTCGGAATTACCGGTGCCGTCATTTCGGCAGTGGATGTAATTGCGGGGCTGGGGCGGGCTCTCGGCCTTGACGTGATTCCCGTTCCCGGCGCCACCGGCTATATCGACACGGACTACGAGGGGAAAGCCGACGCAGCGCTGGATGCGATCCAAACCCGCGATTTCGTCTATGTGCACGTCGAAGGGATTGACGAAGTCAGCCACGAACAGCGCCTGGACCTTAAAATCCGTGCGATTGAAGATTTCGATCGCCGTTTGATCGGGCGGGTCATGCAAAAGGGTGGACCGTCGGTTGTGTACGCTGTTCTTCCCGATCACCCCGTTCCCATCCGCCACGGCAAGCATACGCGAACCCCTGTTCCGCTCGCCGTTTGTGGACCCGGTATCCCCGTGGATCCCGTCCGAACCTATGACGAAATCGCCTGTCAACAGGGCGGATTCGGCGCGCTCCAAGGCGATGCCTTGATGCGTCTGCTCTTCTCCAACGCTGGTCATTGATTGCTTTTTGCTTGCGCCCCTCCTGCCGGCGAGAGGATAATTTTCCAAAAAAGGAGACCATCCCATGATCAAACGGGAAATCGCCCCGCAGGTCTGGTCGTTTGTCGTCAACGACTGGAATCGGCGCCTTTTCGATTCTCTTATTCCCCTCCCCGACGGCACAAGCTACAACGCCTATCTCATCCGAGGAAGGGAAATAAGCGTTCTGGTAGATACCTCGGACGCCGCCAAGATACCCGAGTTTCTCACGGCGCTCGACAACGAGGCGCCTGTGGACTTCGTCATCGGACAGCATGTCGAACAGGACCATGCGGGCGCGATTCCGGCCGTCATGGAACGTTTCCCGCGCGCCACCCTTCTCTGCACCCCTAAAGCCAAAGGCATGTTCGAGGACCACCTCCATATTCCCCCTGCACGGATTCGCACCGTGGCCGACGGCGAGACACTTCCTCTGGGCGGCCGAACCTTGCGCTTTGTTCATACCCCTTGGGTTCACTGGCCCGAAACAATGTGTGTCTGGCTCGAAGAAGATCGCCTCTTGTTCACCTGCGATTTCTTCGGTTCCCACCTTGCCTCAACGGATCGGGACGCCGTGGATGAATGCCGAGTTTATGAAGCGGCCAAACGATATTACGCCGAAATCATGATGCCTTTCCGTGGACAAATACGGAACCATCTTGACCGACTTGGGAAACTGCCCGTCCGAGCCATTGCCCCCAGCCACGGGCCGATATACCCCAAGCCCGCCTTCATTTTCGATGCATACCGCGACTGGGTTTCGGAAAGCTGCAAGAATGTTGCTGTAGTGCCCTACGTTTCCATGCACGGAAGCACGGAGCGGATGGTCCAACGACTCGTCGGACGTCTCGCGGAACGAAACGTTACCGTATTTTTGTTCGATCTCGCCGTCACCGACCTCGGCAAACTGGCTGAATCCCTTGTGGACGCTGCCACGGTCGTGTTCGGCGTTCCGACTGTTCTCGCCGGTCCCCACCCGGCCGTCGCCTACGCGGCCCTGTTGGCCAATGCCCTCCGTCCCAAGGCCCGTTATGCGGGGCTGCTCGGAAGCTTTGGATGGGCAAGCAGGATGGTAGAACAAGTCCAGGGACTTTTGAGCAACCTTAAAGTGGAATTTCTCGAACCCGTTCTCGTCCGTGGCTGTCCACGGGATGCCGATCTTGAAGCCGTCGCACGCCTGGCGGACCAGATCGCAGAACGCCACGCACGGCTTCTGTAAGGTCACGGGATACGCTATTTGCGGGGGGGAAGGCACCCGTTTTCCCGGACATAGTCCAACACATCTTCCGGCAGTTGGCTCTTGCCGTTCCAACGGACAATGCGCTCGCGCCCGAACCCGTTAACAGCCAAAATGAAACGAACCGGCTCGTCGGGCAACAAAATGAAGGGCGGATACTCGTCATCGTGCCGCTTGAGATATTGGGCGAGTGCGGGGGGCATCGGACCTTGACCGTCGTACTGAACATACTGTTCCGGCCCCACCTGATATAGACGATGCTCCACACGGGCGTCACGAGGTTTCGCCTTCGGTTTTGGCGCCGACCAGGTCGTTTCTTCCGGTTCAATCATCCGCCGCTTTGACTTGCTCCCGTATATGCTCCAGCGAAAACCCAGGCTTTCGAGCCGTGCGACACGTTCGGGAGACAGCTTTCCGATCTTTTTCCGATGCCGTTGGTTCGCCACCCAGCCCCCCAGCCGACGATATTGTGGATTCTGGGTGGGCACGTCGCAATGACCGTGCTTTTCGCGAAAGACCGCCAATTCCCGAAAACACCGCTCCCAAGAAAGATCGCCCGGCGACCAGATAAAACCAAGCCGATCCAAAAGCGTAATCTGTTCTTCACTCAGCTGTCCTTGCTTGCGCCGAAACCGTTGCACCGCGACCCAACGGCCTAAGGCAGGATTGGGCGCATAGTTGGCGGGAACATCGCACGTGCCGGCCTTCCGCCAGTATGCTTCCAAAGCGGCGTACATTTTCTCCCAGAAATGCGCAACCCGGCTCATGCCCTCAGTGACACCCTCCGTACGGTACTGTTTTGACCTTTATCCTATAACAACGCCCCATGGCAACGTCAATCCCTCCTTCGGTCCGAAAACGACGACTCACTCCCATTCGATCGTCGCGGGCGGTTTCGAACTAATGTCATACACCACGCGGTTCACACCCCTTACCTCATTGATGACCCGACTCGAGATCCTCGCCAGTACCTCATAAGGGACGCGTGCCCAGTCCGCCGTCATGCCGTCTTGGCTTTCGACAATTCGGAGGGCAACGGTGTACTCATAGGTTCGGCCATCGCCCATGACGCCGACCGATTGAACCGGCAGAAGGACTGCAAAGGATTGCCACAGGTCCCGATAATTTTCCATCTTTTCGATCTCTTCCTGAACCCGTTGATCCGCCTGGCGCAAAAGGGCGACGCGCTCGGGAGTGACTTCGCCGAGCACCCGAACGGCCAGCCCTGGACCCGGAAACGGCTGGCGATCCACTATCCGCGATGGAAGCCCCAATCGTCGGCCGAGTTCGCGAACCTCGTCTTTAAACAGTTCACGGATCGGTTCGATGAGGGAAAAGGCCAGGTCAGGCGGCAATCCCCCGACATTGTGGTGGCTTTTGATGGTCGCCGAGGGGCCCCCCAGAGGGGCGATGCTTTCGATGACGTCGGGATACAGAGTCCCTTGCGCAAGAAATTCAACGCGCCCAAGACGCCGCGCCTCTTCCGAAAACACCTCGACAAACAACCGTCCGATAATCTTACGTTTCTGCTCAGGATCCGTTACCCCTCTAAGCGCTTGAAAAAACCGGTCGCCCGCCCGTACCACGTGAAGGTCCATTCCAAACGCCTGGCCGAACGTCTCGGCAACCTGCTCAGCCTCGCCGGCGCGGAGCAGACCGTTGTCAACAAAAATGCAATGCAGTTGTTGCCCAATCGCCTGATGAATCAACGCCGCCGTGACAGCCGAATCCACCCCGCCGCTGAGGCCGCAGAGAACCTGTCCGCCGCCGATCTCCTCGCGCAGTGCGGCCACACGATCTTCGATGAAACGTCCCATGTTCCAGTCCGCTGTACAACCACATACCTGAAACACAAACCGGCTCAATATCTCCCGACCCCGAGGCGTATGGGCAACCTCCGGATGAAACTGAAGCCCGTATAGGCGACGCTTCTCATCCGCCATAGCGGCCACGGGACAGGTTTCCGTCCGAGCCGTGCTTCGAAATCCTGGCGGAAGGTCGATCACCTGATCGCCGTGGCTCATCCAGACGTCCAGTGCGCCAGGAAGTCCCTCAAACAACGGACTTTCCACTGCACGCGTAATGCGGACATGTCCAAACTCTCGCTGCGAGCCCGGCTGAACCGTACCCCCCAGGTTCTGCGCCATTGTCTGGAGTCCGTAACAGATGCCAAGCACCGGTGTTCCCATGTCGAAAAGCGCGGAATCCGGCCGTGGCGCGTTGGGATCAAGCACACTGGCAGGACCTCCAGAGAGAATGATTCCCGCCGCTTGACGCTTTTGCAATGCAACGGCCGGTGTGTTGTATCGAAGGATTTCGGAATAGACTCCCAATTCGCGGATCCGCCGTGCAATGAGCTGCGTGTACTGCGATCCAAAATCTAAAATGGCAATCCACCCGCTTATTTTCATAAACGCAACCCTCTCGATAGCCTATAATTTATCGGATTTCTACACCTGGCGCAACGAGGGAACCTCAAATTCCCAACTAATTTTTGCTTGGTTCCCAGCGCGCAATATCTTAAAGTCATGCATCTTCAGGTTCAAAAAAGGTTTCCTATGATCCGCCTCGCGTCTAGCCGATTGCTGGTCTTATTGCTGGCCGTGGGTTGTTTTCCACAAGGGGCGCCTCGACGTCTGCAGACAGCACGTTCCCTCGAGGAAGCCCGTATGGATCCCGCCAGGGTTGAGGCTCTCGATCTCAAGGGAAGTTCCCTTGACGCTTTTCCCGAAGAACTCCGCCAATTCACACGATTGCAAAAACTGTCTCTTCGCGAAACGGGACTCAACCATCTGCCGGATTTTTTAGGTGCGTTGGAACACCTGATCTGGTTGGACCTTGGAGAGAACCGTATCGAATCCCTTCCCGCAGCGGTGGGCAATCTGAAGCGCCTTGAGGTGCTTTATCTATCCGACAACGCCCTAACCGAACTGCCGCCTGAGATCGGCTCCTTATCCTCGCTGCGCTATCTTAATCTGGACCGAAACCGGCTCCATCGTCTCCCACCTGAAATCGGCCGGTTGCAAGCCCTGCAATGGTTGCGACTCAACGAAAATCCCCTGGATACCCTTCCGCCGGAAATCGGCGAACTGAAGCATCTCAAGCGGCTCTACCTCCGCAATACCAATCTTCCTGAAAACGAGCGGAAGTCCGTTCAAGCGCTCCTGCCAAGCGTGGAAATTATCTGGTAGCGTCCCAAACAATCAAGGAAGGGGTTTCCCGTCGTTCGCTGATGAAGGGGCGGAGAAATGTGCCGCCGATCGCCGCCGCGCGGAGTATGCGGCCGCCGGCATCGCGCCTCAGGTGGAGAAGTCCGGCATCGGTCTCGAATCCTTCCTTTTTCCCCAACATCATCAGGAGCCGATAAGTCCAGTGAATTTCGTCTAATACGCCGGTATCCCATTCCAACACAAGACGACCGGAGCGGTCGTGGGTTTCCTTCCATGTGGAAACCCGAACCGCGGGTAGCGGACGCGCATTGCCCCAGGGAAGCAAAACCGTCCAAAACTCTTCATGACGGTTAGGCATCGCGGAAAGATATTCCACAATCTGGGGCGCGGGCTCCATTTGGCCTTTACCCGGCATCCATCCCCGAAGGGGTTCCCGCTGCCCTCGAATGACCCGCACTTCAGAGCCGACAGGCCGATGGGCAAATAAAAACCGCACGCCCTTGTCGCGACCATACCGGACCTCCGCCTGCCGACCGTCCGGACATAGATCCACGTCGGCATTTTCGGCCAGTTGCCAAATGCATTCGAGCGTCGGAGGCGTGTCAGACCGATCCGGCGGTTCGTTTGGAATGCGTTGCACACTGTCCCCGATCATCAGGCCAAGATCCTGGATCCAAAGCATTCCCCGCCAATGGCTGGCCCAGATGCCCCGACCAAGATGCGTAAATCCCCATAGCCATTCACCGTCCCAATACCCGCCTTCGTAATCGGAGGAGATGAATCCATACCCCGGCGCCGTGAACATTGTGGTTCGCGATGGGTTCGTCGAAGATTGATTATAGCCATTCAAACAAATCGTGCTGTGCGCACGGGTGGACTTTCCATACCAGGAAAATGGATCGCTTTTTTCATAGGAGAATGTGCCGGGATCCGCGATCATGGTCTGACGAAACGCATGCAATTGAATGCTGTTGCGGGAGAGGTGGCAATGCCCCCCGCCCCACTGCGTTGCGTCAAACGTCACATACGTGGCGTCTTCATCCCAACCCGTCCGCCAGAGCGCCTGGCCGGCACCCGCCGAATAGAAAAACAACGGAGGATCGGATTCCGGCAAGCCCCAGCGAGAACGAAAGGCCGCACGTTCTCGACGAATCGAAGCCGCGGGACAATCGTCAGACCAGGCGCCGCTCCGTTCCCCTGTGCAGTCGTGCAGGGCATTGAATGCCCCATTGGGACGGGTGCAGGCCAAGGCATAGTCCCACATCGCAGCCACGCGAACAGGTTCCATGACAAGCCCAAGTTCCGGAAAGGCTCTCTTCAGATCGCAATAGAGCGTCATGACACCCGTCATCCATGTGTGATACCCCGGATTCCTCTCCTCGTGCACACCGTCCGGCAACACCTGGCGGTACCACGCGTCGTTCAAACAGGCCACGCCGAACTCCAACCAATGCTGCGCCTGAGGAAGAAACGCCAGGCGAAGTCCGGAGGCGATGAGGCAATCCGCCGCCGCAATCCGCCAGTTGATTCCACTGGGCATGTGGCCCATCTCATAGTCCAATTGCGCACAAGCCGATTCGATTATCTGTTCCACAAAGGCGTCATCAAATTGTGGACTGGAGAGAAAAATGGGGAGAGACCCCAACCAACCGCCCGGATTGCGATGAAGATGCCCGATGCGGATACTGAGATTCAGGGTGTTGTCATAGGATGCCATCCGCCATTCAGGGCGATGGGGATGGGTCCGAATCCAATCTTCGATATAATCCCGTGCCGCCTCGGCATACCGTTCCTCCCCTGTTTCCTGATACGCATAAGCCAGGGGCGCAAGTTGTAAAAAGCGGTTGAGCTGAGCCCGCCATTCCTGATGGCCATGGTGCGACCCGCTCCAATCAATGTTTTTCCGTCCGACATGGGTGGGAATGTCCCCTAACCATCGAAACAAAAGAATTCCTTCCACAGCTCGATCAGCAACATCCCGTCCTCGGGAGGCATTTGCCAACGGTTCATTTCGGACGTTGGCCATTCGCTTCTTGAGCCGAAGGGCATACTCCCGAATCTGTTCTTTCATGAACGGTCACATCCTTCCCCCGCCCGACGCGAACACCCATCAATAATTATTCGGCTCGGAATTGTCGAAATCGTCGGCCGGCAGATCTTCAGCGGAGGGGGGGGTGTAAAAACTCTGCCGTTGATTTTTGTTGAAACGTCCGCCCTCGTGATTGCGGAAGGGGCGGCGGGGACGGCCTCTGGACTGGGCTTCATCCCGGCGGGGTGGTTCCTCGCCGTTCAACCGAGGGGGGCGGTCCTGTCCGCGTTGAAAGGAACGGTTCATCCGCCCGTGTCCCGGCCGAGGCGTCATTCGCCATACATGCCCCCGTATGGTTTCCACCATCGCATGCAGATCGGTATTCATTTCCGGCGCCAGGTAACCGCATTGGACCGCCGTTCCCAGCCAGTGGTCGGCCGCCGCCGCATGGGACTCGATATCAGAGAGTTTCTGCGGATATTGGGCGGAAATCCGCCGCTTTGTCCACGCCTCCGCGATCGCCGCCCCAATGGAACGGGCGGCTCGACGAAGCGGTTCCGTCAGCGCATAGAGTTCCTCTTCAGGAAATTGCTTGGTTACCTCATAAACCCTCTGCTGAAAATCGAAAGCCAATTGGTAGATGGGCTGATCGCGGAAGCTACGGGGCGGCCCCGAAGGGGATGCCGTTTCGGCTGTTTCTGTTTCGTTCACACCCTGCAATTGCGAGGGATCCTGCTGGAGTTCTTCATTCATGACGTGGTTCCACGGGTTTGGGACTCGGCTTTATTTCGAACCGTTTAAATACGGCAATTTAAAATAGTCGGTGGGCCAACGCGCGACCCTAAATCACCGACCGCTCCGGGGTTAAGGGCTTGGACAAACACACAGGATAATTCCCTTTTTGAAGAGCGCTGAAACCAAGTTGCGATCTTAGGAGGTTCAATAATGAAGCAACACGGTCTTTTACGCCCATTCACGAAACATACTAGGACAATTGTTCTCTCCAGGCAAGAACTTTTTAATGCCTTGTTGTAGGCGGCTATTTAAACGGAAACCCAAAGGTGAATCGCAAAGAGCGTGTGGCGGGAAATTGCATTACGTGGCGAAACGAAACCCTCAAGAGGTGGTTATTTCCCCCACAGTCTTTCGCTGAGACCACGAAATTTAATCGCGAAGACGGATTTTCTGAAAAGAGGACTCTTAAAGACGCATCGGAAGAATCATGGTATAGTGGACCCGTTTTTGAGACCACCTGGTAAGATAGAAATGGGGTGGGTCGAAAAGCGAGGACACAATGACGAAGCAGAGGCGACAGCACGGAGCGGGATTCAAGGCGCGGGTGGAGAGGAAGAGGGTCGGTCCTAGTATTTAAGTGTATTCAGGATGCGTTTCCGTTTTTGCGCGGCGGACGAGGTGTCGCCGTCCATCCGACGGGTGTGGTTCGGCAGATTACAAGGATGGCCCATGGCCAGCCGCTCCGCTCTCCACGCATTCCGCGCGGATGTCCTCCGTTTCAGCAGCCAGGCCAACGCCCGCTTCTTCTTGACGTGTTCGTTGGGACTTTGGTTTAAGTAAGTCGTAATTTGGGACCGGGTAGTGTGTCGAAGGCTGGAGACGGTTTGCGGCCGTCAACTGCTCGAGGTCGCCTTGGTGGACAGCGCATCGAGGGGACTTCGTAGAACGGAGCGGAGGTCTCTGACGAAATGGGTGTAGATCATCGTCGTCTCGACGTTGCGACGGCTGAGCAGCTCCTGAATTTGCCGCAGGTCCACGTTTTGCAGGAGCAGATGCGTCGCGGACGAATGGCGCAGCGTGTCCCCGAGCGCGGCGAGCCCATCCTCGGCGACCGCCGAGCCGTCGGGCGCCGGCGCGGCCTTCGGTGCGGGGGCGGTTTTTTGCGCGCGCTGCCGCCAGCCGAGCCAGGCGGTGACGGCCTTTCGGGTCTGCTCGACCTGCCATTCCTCTCTGCCGTCCCGTTCCAGCGTGTCGAGAAGACCGGTCGGCGCCTCATCGGGCGTTGCGTTCGGCATGACGGCGGGGCGGCTCTGGAACCGGCGGACCCAACCGACGTAGAAACGGGCGTGCTTTTCGTCCGCGATTCGGCTCCGGAGCAAGTCCTCACCGAAGGCCGCGGGCAAAGATTTGGTCTTTCCTTCGCCATGGCGAAACGCCCCCGTACATATAAAGAAGGTCGTGGTGGGTCACAATGGGCGATTTTCAGAGATGACGGAGTCCGGCAGGCCGTTCCCCGCCGGAAAAAAAGGTTAACCAAAAAACCAGACGTTGGGGCACAAAGCAAGGAGGAACCAATGGAATGACGTTCGAATATGGTCTGATGTTTCACAACGCACTTACAACGAAAGGGAATCAAGAATGAATGCAAAGACAATAGCGATGGTGTGTTTGCTCGGAATGCTGTGCTCTGGTTGTGCGTCCATTATCAGAGGCACGCACCAAAGCGTTGGTATATCTTCAACTCCTTCTGGTGTGCCGTTTACTGTGGCGGGCATGACCTATACAACGCCAGCAATAGTAAAGCTCAGGCGCAACGCTGATCACATAATTTCGTTTGACCACAAAGGGTATGAGCCGACTACAGGAACAGTGGTTCACGAATTCAGCCCAGCTATTTTCGGAAATCTGCTCCTCTTCTACGGAGCCATCCCTGGCTTCATAATAGACCTCTTAACAGGGGCCAGCTACAATCTGGAACCGTCGTGCGTGCACGTGACCCTCCAACCAAAGGTCGAACGCTGAGGATCAGATAGCCCCAACCAGAGGCCGGAGGGTATTTGCCGTTCCGCTGCGCTCCACGGCAAAACCCTCAGCCTCGACGTTCGGTGAAGAAAGGAGACATAATGAAGACGAATGGCGCAATGTATCTTATCGGATTCGTACTGCTGTATTCCGGCTGCGCGACGCACTATGTCCGCTACGACGCAAATACGGAACCCAAGGCGCACTGGGTTTATCCCAAGGGGCAAGCGAGAAGTTGGGGCGCATATGAGCAACGCATCACTCAAGCTGACAAAGAGAAGGGCAAGGTGGTTCTTCCAACCCTGATCTTTGAAGCACGCGGCCACAAGCCCTACGAGTTTACGCCAAGCCCGATCGTCCTCGATAAAGACTTCTGGAACCACAGGTGGCAACAGGGCGACCGTATAATTCAC
>CALHRZ010000015.1 GCA_938038445.1 uncultured bacterium
TCATCCCCTGCTGGAATGCGGAACGGACCATTGCCGCCACGCTGCAAAGCGCCCGAAATCAGACCTGGCCCGCTCTCGAGATTATTGCCGTGGATGATGGTTCAACCGACGGTACGCTCGCCATCCTTCGCTCGTTCGAAACACGCGGAGTTCGGGTGCTCACCCAGTCGAACCAAGGAGCGGGACCGGCAAAAAACTACGCGCTGCGGGAGGCGACCGGCGATTTCATCCAGTACCTCGACTCGGATGACCTTCTCTCGCCCGACACAATCGAAGACAAGATGCGGGCGTTGACGGAACCAGGACGGGAGGCAGAAATCGCCTTTTGTAAGTGGAGTCACTTTTTTTCGGACGATGCTTCAGAGGCCCGCTTTCCCGAATTCTCCCGCTATCACGATTACGACGACCCCGTGGCGATGCTTTGTTCGATGTGGGTTGAGGATTGGATGATTCCCAATCATGGTTGGTTTCTTTCACGGCGTCTTGCACAAACGATCGGCGAGTGGGATGCGCATGTGCCCGAAAAGCGGCTCTTTACGGACGACTTTGAATACTTTACCCGAGCACTCTGCACGGTGCACGGCCCCATTCGCTACGCGACGAAGGCTTGCGTGTTTTATCGAAAAGGCTCCGGACGATCCCTCAGTTCGCTTTCGCCTCAGCGTGCCCTCCTCGAGGGACAATTGGCCGGTCTGATCCGCAGGGAAGAGACGCTTCGGGCGCGCGAAGATTCCCCGCGGACGCGTGCCGCGGCGGCCGCCCTCTATTATCGGTTTATCTATGCCTACGACGGAAAGGCTGTTGATCTTTGCCGTCAGGCTTGGAGCCGGCTTAAAGCCCTTGGCCCCTTTCCCCCCCCGCCGATGGGAGGGAGATCTATTCGGCTGTTGATGCAATTCCTTGGGTTTTCAAAAACGCTGGCGCTTCGCCGCCTTCTACGCGCACGAGGAGGGTGATGAACAACGTCCCCTTATACGTAGTCAATCTCGAAAGTCAACCGGAGCGGCGCCGGTTCATGGAGTCCCAGCTCGCGGCTCTTCCCGACGGTTTTCGAATCGAATGGATCCGGGCGGTGGATGGAAGAGCCCTCTCCGAAACGGAAATTCGGGCCGATTACGACCCTGCGATCGCCGTTCGGACAACGGGACGGCCTCTGAACCGCGGGGAGATCGGCTGCGCCCTTAGCCACCGCGCCATCTATCGCCGAATGATCGAAGTCCAAGAGCCGTTTGCCGTTGTGCTCGAAGATGATGTCGCGCTGGGCGAGGAGTTTCCCGAGGTTTGTCTTGCGCTGGCGCAACAGGTTGATCCGGAGCGGCCGCGCATTTTCCTGTTGGGGAACTTTTTTGTCCCTTCCGTCTGGAAGCGCCCATTGAGGGGAACACCCTTCCGGTTGGCCAGGGCATGGCGCGGACGTTCGACTCTTGCCTATGCCCTGAGCTCGGCCGCTGCCCGGGCATTGAACAGCGCCCAAACGCCGATCCGGCGGGCGGCCGACTGGTGGCCGGATTTGGAACGGAACGGCATCATTGAAACATGGGGAATTCACCCCCCCTGCGCGATGGCCGGTGTATTCAACCGCTCGACGGGGATCGGCGCCGGACGCGCCCAGATGCCGGTCTCCTTCTCGCTCAAACTCTACCGGAGATGGAAGACGGTATGGTTTCAGCTCACCTCGTGGCGGCTGTGAGATGAAGATTGTCATCGCCACCAGCGGACGATTTCATGCCCTCGACTTGGCCCGGGAACTGAAGGCGTGCGGCCACGACCTTATTTTTTTTTCCGATCTTCTGCCCGGCCGTGTGCGCCGGTTCGGTCTGTCCTCCACCTGCGCCCGATCATTTTTTCCCTACACCTGGCCGTTTGTGTGGGCGGCACGGAAAGCGTCTGACCCCTGGAATAGAGAGCGATGGGATCGGCTGGGCACAAGGATCCGCGAACGGTTGCTGTTCGCCCGTCTTCCTGCCTGCGAGATTTTCATTTCCATGGCGGGACTTTTTCCTCGCGTTGGAAAGCGAGTGCAACAAAAGGGCGGCCACTGGATTATCGAACGGGGCAGCCGCCATGTTTTATCCCAGAAGGAGATTTTAATGGACCTTCCCGGTTTGGGGAACGGAGGGGGATTGGCATTTCCCGTCTCTCCCTTTTACGAACATCGGAACCTTTTCGAGTATCAGAATGCGGATTGCATTTCGATTCCCGCCCGGCATGTGGCGGAGAGCTTTCTCGAACGGGGCGTTCCGCACGAAAAGCTTTTCGTCAACCCCTACGGTGTGGATCTGGAGATGTTTCCTCCCACGCCTTTTCCCTCCAATCCGGCACCGGTGATCCTTTACGTGGGCACTTGGTCTTGGCAGAAAGGGGTGGACGTGCTCATGCGGGCGGCGGCGGGACTCAATATGCCGTTCCGTCTTCTTCATGTCGGCGCGGTGGCCGACGGGCCCTCCTTGCCTTCCGAAAGGTGGTTTGAACATATCGAACCGGTTCCGCAATGGCGGCTGAAGGAGTATTATGCGCGGGGCGATCTCTTTGCCATCGCTTCGCGTCAGGAGGGGTTGGCCTTGGTTCAGGCGCAGGCGTTGGCGTGCGGGCTGCCGCTCGTCTGCACCGATCGGACGGGCGGAGACGATCTTCGGCAACTGCTTGGAGCGGCGGGAAATGAATGGATCCGCGTGGTTCCATCGGACTGTGAAACCGCGCTCAGATCGTCGGTTCAGGAATTGCTTCAAAAAATTCCTGCCTCTTCTCGGGCAGCGGTACGCGAACCCTGGGGCTCCTTTCGGACCCGGCTCGGCTGGCCCGAATATGGAAAGCGATATGACCTCTTTCTTCGGGAACGGTGGAGCGCGGCATGAAAATTGCGGTAGCCACCAGCGGCCGGTTTCATGTTTTGGACCTTGCCCGAGAGTTCAAAAGACTGGGGCACGAGGTGCAATTTCATACCCTTCTTCCCGCGCGCCGAGCCCAACAATTCGGGCTCTCCCGTGCCTGTGTGCGGTCCTGGTTTCTCGGGGCGCTTCCCTGGCTGGCCGCTGCCCGGATTGCGCTTCGGAAAGACTGGAGCCGTACAATCCGGAATCGCCTCACCCTTCGGCTGGACCATCTGGTGGCCCAAGCGCTGAAACCCTGCGAGGTGTTCATCGGAATGTCGGGACTTTTCGTGAAAGCCGGGCATACCGCCCGCCATCGGTTCGGCGCATTGTGGGTTCTCGAGCGGGGCAGCCGGCATATTCTTTCGCAGAAAGAGATTCTGGACGCCCTTCCTGGACCGGAGGTCCGACGGGTTTCAGACTTTGACGTACGGCGTGAGATGGAAGGATACGAAGGGGCCGACGTGATTGCCGTTCCTTCCCGGCACGCCGAGGAAAGTTTCCGAGAAAGAGGAGTGCCCTCAGAAAAGCTTTTTCGCAACCCCTATGGCGTGGACATCCGGCATTTTCAACCGACGGTATCCCCGGAGGGAGAAATCACAATCCTTTTTGCCGGCGCTTGGAGTTATCGCAAAGGGGCCGATCTTCTGGCGGCCGCTGTATCCCAAATGAGAGGCGTCCGACTTCATCACGTGGGTGCGATCGAAGACGCCCCGCTTCCGAAGACGGAATGGTTTGCGTCCCTGGGCCCATTGGAGCAGTTGCGTCTTGCGGAGACGATGATGCGATCCCACGTTTTTGCCCTGGCCTCGCGAGAAGATGGGTTCGGAATGGTGCTGATTCAGGCGTTGGCGTGCGGACTTCCGGTTGCCTGTACCGACAAGACGGGAGGGCCCGACCTGGCGGAGACGATTCCCGACGCATCCTTTGTTTCCGTGGCCCGCGCGGGGCAGGTCGCGTCCTTTCGACAAGCGTTGGAGGCGGCGATCCGCAAAGCCGTTATGCTTCGTGGAACAATGCGGGACGGATTAGGGGTCGCGCGTTCCCGCTGGTCATGGCCGGCGTATGCCGAGCGATACGATCGGTTTCTCCGCAAACGGGTAGGAAAAGGATGTCCATGAGCCGCGGGCGGATGATCTACATGGGCGCTCTTCGGGAAGGAGAGACTTCCCTCCAGCGGATGCGGGCCTTTCAGACGCTGGGATTCGACCTGATCCCCCTGGATATTCTTAAAGCCGTTCCCGCCGGCTTTTGGAGGCGCATGGAATTCCGATTGCGCAACCGGCTGTTTCGCATGGGTCTTCCCATGCCGCTTCCCGATCGAGCGGGTTTGAATCGCGCCTTGATTTCGCTCTCGATTGCAAATTCCCCGATTCGTTGGATCTGGCTGGACAAACCGCTTTTGATACAACCCGCTACAATTCGGAACATCCGCGCGAGATGCTCTGGCGTTACCGTGGCCGCGTTTTCCCCCGACGACATGGGGCAGCGCCACAATCAGTCCCAGACTTTTCTCGAACTTCTCCCGGAACTCGATGTGTTCGTGACCACAAAATCGTACAACGTGCCGGAACTCCAGGCGCTCGGCTGTTCGCGCGTTCTGTTCATGGACAACGGCTACGACCCTGAAACCCATCATCCGGTCCCGGTGACGTCGGAAATGCGTGAGCGATTGGGCGGGCCGGTGGGGTTCATCGGCAGTTATGAAGAGGAACGGGCTGCTTTTCTTCTGTATTTGGCGGCGCAAGGAATTCCTGTTCGCGTTTGGGGAGGGATCAGTTGGCGGCGGTGTCGGTTCCGCCATCCCAACCTCCGGCTCGAGTACCGGGAACTGGTGGGGGCGAACTACGCCCCGGCCCTTTGTTCCTTCGACATCAATCTCTGTTTTTTGAGAAAAAAAAATCGCGATCTTCAGACAACCCGCTCGGTCGAAATTCCAGCGTGCGGGGCTTTCATGCTGGCAGAACGCACCGACGAACATCGCCGACTGTTCGAAGAGGATCGGGAAGCCGTTTTCTTCGAAACCCGGGAGGAACTGCTGGAGAAATGCCGGTTCTATTTGGCCCATTCTGAGCGGAGACTTGAAATTGCGGCAAGAGGGCTGGACCGTTGCCGCCAGCGGGGCTATGATTATGCCCACCGGCTGGAGGAAGTTCTTCGACGCTTTCAGGAAGGGAAGGAAGATCGGCGATGAGGGTACTGTTTGTTCATTCCGAAAGCCCGCTCGACCCTGCTGCGGGAGGCATCGGATCTTATATCCGGCATCGCGGGTATGTATTGGCGGAACAGGGAATCGCATCGTTCTGGAGCGACGGCGCAAGGACGGCCCATTTCGATCCGCGCAACTTTTGTTGGGTGGAGGGGCCCAACCGGCTGACCACCAGTTCCTGGCGGCGGCGTTTGGGTCGGTACTGGCTTCCCTGGTCTCCGGTGTGGAAATGGGCGATCCGAATGGACATCCAAGTGGCCGAATTTGCCGATGGAGTTACCGCACTATGGCCGAACCGCCCTCCTTTTGCGATCGGGATCCAGTGCCATACCGACCAATTCGTTCGCGCTTTCCTCAATGGGGAGAAACAGAGCGGTTTCAGGCAAACGATTGGTGAACGGCTGGCTTCCCGTTGCCTTCATCGGGCTGATGGACGATTGGTCGTAAGTTCTGAATTGCTTTGGTTGACCTCCGGATATTGGCGAATCCAAAGCGATCATTTTCATGTCCTTCCCCATGCTTTTCATCGAGCCGCCGATCCTGAGATAAATCCATTTCACAAACCGCAATCGCCCTCGGAATTTCTGGTTGCAGGCAATTTGGAAGTGTTCAAGGGGTTTGATCTGATCGCAAAAGGGTTTCTCCAATACCGGCGGCAAGGGGGGAAAGGCCGACTTGTGGTGGCGGGAACCACGGGATGGAGCGATCCGAATCCGCGGCTTCAGGCAATGCTTCGCCGGCCCGCCGTTGCCGCGCTCATTCAGGCAGAAGGGCCGGAGGTTGTGCGTTTTTTAGGACGCGTTCCGAAAAAGGAACTGGCTCAGCATCGGGGCCAATCGACCGCCCTGGTCATCGGGTCTCGCTTCGACGCGTTCCCCATGGTGGCAGGTGAAGCCTTTTTGTCCGGCTGTCCCGTAATCCTATCCAACCGGACAGGCTGGCGGAGCCTTGCGGAGCGATTCCAAGCCGCCCGGCTCGTGGATCCGTACGACGCCGATGAATGGGCGCGGGCATTCCGGGATATGGAGCAGACTGAAAAACGCGATAGCTACCGGCAGGGAGGGGATCGGCTGGCAGATTGGCTTACCGGCAAAGAACTGGCGGAAGCAACGGCCGGGTGGTATCGAAGGCTCGCTGGACAAACGCGACCGCGCGAGGCATAATCGTTCTGTGATCGAAACGCGCGTCATTCCCATTCCAGCCGAGGGGAGAGGGGATGAATTTCAGCCGGTGGCCGATTTCATTCCCGAGGTTTACAAACAAGCAGCGCCCCTCGGATGGCTTTTCCTTGCCGCTCTTTTCGGTGTGTTGCTCTACGAATGGCTGAAACCCGATCCGGCGTGGGGAGTGGAAACCCGCCTTCTCGGAACGGCATGTATGCTTTTGGGTTCCTTTCCGGCGATCCTCTACTTATTCCGCGGTCGTTTTCGGACCATCCCTTTTTTTGAAGGCCATTGCCTGTTTTACGTTGTTTGTTTCGCGTATGCCGCGTTCCGCCCTGTCGTGGTCGGAGGACGGTTGGGCACGCTCGTGGAAAGCGATTTGCAGAAAGGACTTGCGGCTACCTTTCTTTGCCTTATCGGGCTTCAAGTCGGTTTTTACCTTTTTGGCTGGGCGTTGTTCCGTGGGTTTCGCCCTTTTACCTTTCACGTCCCGGACGTTCCCAAGGTAACGCTTGCCTTTCTCGGTTCTTCTTTTGTTTTAATGTTGATGGGGGGCATTCTGTCGCAGTTGGGCGTTCCCGGTCTCCTCCAAGTGACGAGCGCGCTCTGGGTCTTCACCGTTGTGCTTCTCAGCGCCGGCGTTTATGCGAACTATCTTCCCCGGTGGATGTCTAAAGCGTTCTGGTTATTTTTCATTCCCTGGATGTTGCTGATCGGTTCCGGCTTTCTGACCAACGCGATTTTGGGCGGAATGATCGAATTTGCCATCTGGCAAACTCTCGCCGGGCTTTGGGCTCGGGGGCGTCCGTCCTATGTCTGGCTTGCGCTGGCTGTGGCCATCATTTTTCTTTTACAGCCGCTGAAAGGGTTTTATCGGCTGTTTCTTTGGGGGGGAGCGCAAGAACGGTCCGTCGTGGAAAAATTGTGGGCCTGGCAGGATATCTTTGTATCCGTGAGCCCCCAATATAAGGATCCGGAAACGGCCCGCTATATGCGGGAAGCCGCCTATGCCCGCATGAACCACTTGGTGGTAACCTCTGGCGTGATACGGGACACCCCTGAAATCGAACCTTTCCAAAAGGGGAAGACCTACTATCCGCTCTTCGTGAAATGGGTTCCCCGTATGATTTGGCCCAACAAGCCGATCGAGAGACTCGGCAATGAATGGGCGCGGCGTTACGGATATCTCAACGTCAACGATTATACGACTTCGTTCAACCTTCCCTGGTTGACGGAGATGTATCTCAATTTCGGCTGGTGGGGGGTGGCCCTTATTCCGCTCATTCTAGGGATTCTTTTTCGAGGTGCATGGCAGAAATTCGGTCGCAATCCTCGCACGGTTGTCGATTTCGCGATCGGTGTGACCGTGCTGATTCCATTGGTCATGGTGGAAAGCCACCTTTCCATGAAGTTTGGGGGTCTTATCGTCCGCTCGATCGGCCTCTTGAGCGTCCTTTACCTCATCAAATTCTATCTGCGGTTATTGAGCCCAGGCATTCGAACCCTGACCAACCGCCCCCTCAGGTGAAAACCTCCTCTTTGCGCCACTCTCTTCTTGCTTCCTACCACGCGACGACCTCCGGCGTTTCCTCCGCTTATCGGCAAGGACTCGGGCGAACATTGCGCCAACTGGAGCGGCGCGTCGGCGACTGGCTTCCTTCGACCGACGCCGCAGTTCTGGATTTGGGATGTGGGCACGGCGAATGGCTGCGCCTTTTGTGGGATCGGGGCCACCGCGACTTGACGGGCGTAAACCTCAGCGAAGAAGAACTGGCGATCGCGCGTCAACTCGTTCCCGCTCAATTCATCGGCCGGGAGGTCGTTTCGTTTCTTGAAGAGGCGGAACGGCAGTGGGATCTGATTTCCGCTTTCCATTTTCTGGAACACCTCGACAAGGATGCCCTGCTGCGGTGTTTGAGAGGCATCTCTCGGTGCCTCAAGCCGGGGGGACTTTTTCTGGCGATGACCCCCAATGCGCTTTCGCCTTTCAGCGGAATTGTCCGTCATTGGGACCTGACGCATGAGTGGGCATTTACGCCTCCCAACTTTCGACAGTTGGCCGTTTTGTCCGGCTTTTCCTCCCAGGTGGAATTTCGCGAGTGCGGACCGATTCCTCATGGGTTTGCCAGCCTTTGCCGATGGCTGCTTTGGAAGTGGCGGCGCCAGACGATCCGTTTCTGGTTGTTGGTGGAGACGGGATCGGACAAAGGAGGGGTGTACACGATGGACATGCTGATCCGGATGCGGAAAGCATGAACGCGGGATTGGCGCGTCCCGTCGTTTATCTGACGGGCTCGCTGGGCGACACGTTGGCGGCAGTCCCCGCCTTGTGGACGTTGCGACGGGCTTGTCCCGACCGCCTGCTGGTTCTGCTGGCCAACCGACAGGAAGGAAGAGCACGCGTGGGGGTGGCCGACATCTTAACCGGTTCGGGAGTCGCCGATTCCTTCGTGTTCTATCGGTCTCATGAGGGTCCCGGCCATCTCTTGGCCAAATGGCGGGGTCGGATGGAACTCGCTCTTCTCCTTCGAACACTCCGGCCGGACCCTCTCGTGTATTTGATCCGGGGCGACCGCCGGCAACCCCGCGTTCGGCGGGATCTTGCCTTCTTCCGCCTGGTGGGCGTCCGGAAGATTATCGGAATGCGAGGAATGCCAGGGATCCCACCTGAGCGACGAGGAGCGCCGGTGTTGCTTCCCCGACAGGCCGATCAGTACCTCATTCGCCTTGCGGCGGAGGGTATTCTGACGCCGCCTCCTGGAGAGGGCCGTTTCGATATCGCGCTGGGGCCTTCCGACTTTGCGGAAGCCGAAGCGTGGCGCCGGAAACTTGCTCCCGACAATGGCCGCCCATGGGTCGCATTCGGTCCCGGCTCCAAAATGCCTGCCAAAGTTTGGCCGGCGTCCCGTTTTGCGGAAGTGGGCATGCGCCTGATCCGGGAATTCGACATTCAACCGGTTGTTTTCGGAGGGGCCGAGGACGAAGCGGTGGGGCGACAACTTCTCGAACAATGGGGTCGAGGGTACCTCGCGGCCGGCCGCCTCAGCGTTCGGGCGGCAGCGGCCTCCCTGACGTCTTGTCGTTTCTATGTGGGAAATGACACCGGCACGATGCATTTGGCTGCTTCCGCGGGGATCCCCTGCGTGGCGATTTTCAGCGCCAGGGACTATCCGGGGCTCTGGGATCCCTACGGACCGGGCCACACCGTTTTGCGCCATGATCCGCCGTGCGCCCGGTGTGGCTTGCAGGTTTGCCCTTTGCCCGGACACCCTTGTCTGGCCGCAATCTCCGTCGAAACGGTGTGGACGGCCTGTCGGGAGATTTTTAAACGGCAGCATGGGATGGCAGCCGGAGCGGTCTGATGTGCGGAATTGCAGGAATCTGGGGACCGGAAAACCGCGGTAAAACCGCGATGCCGGTTCTGCTCCGTTCCATGGCCCATCGTGGGCCCGACGACGAGGGGATATGGATCTGCCCGACTTCGGAAGGGACCAGCCTGATATTAGGCGCTCGCCGGCTGGCTATCCTGGACCCATCCCCTGCCGGTCGCCAGCCGATGCGCGACCCGGCGAACGGTCTTGCGGTCGTCCTGAACGGCGAGATATACAATTTTCAAGAACTTCGCACCCAATGGCCTGCCGAAGTCTGGCAGTCCCGTTCCGACACCGAGGCGCTTCTCAAAGGGTTTTCGCGATGGCAGCATGGGCTGTGGAACCGCCTTTACGGCATGTATGCCGTTGCGATTTATGACGTCCAGCGGGGGCGACTGATTCTGGCCCGCGATCCCTTGGGAATCAAACCGCTCTATTACGGATGGGGAGAAAACGGGATTTTCTTTTTCTGTTCCGAACTCCGTCCTCTGATTCGGAGTGGGCTTGCAACGGGCGGTTTGGACCGCGCGGTCCTCGCCTCTTGTTTAGCCTACGGAGCTTCCTGCGAGCCGTTAACCCTTTGGCGGAATGTTCGGATGCTGGGCGCGGGGGAGTGGATGGAACTTGCGTGCGAAAAGGGACGGGTGACGGTAAAAGGGCAAGACCGGTTCTGGCAATGGCCAGTGCCGAGTTCGTTCGGGGGGTCCCGGCAGGACGCTGTGGCCGCTCTTCGCTACGCGTTCGACCGTGCCATACAGCGCCACTTGCTGAGCGATGTGCCGGTCGGCCTTTTTCTTTCAGGAGGCATGGATAGCGCCGCGCTTGCGGAACTCTGCCGGCGAAATGGCCTTGCGCCTCGGGCTTGGACGCTGTATCTCGAGGGAGTCGGCGGACATGACGAACGGGAACCGGCCACTGCCACCGCCCGCCGCTGCGGCCTGGCACACGAAGTGATAACCCTTGCTCCGAACGAATTAGCCGTTTTATGGGAACGTTACATGAAGAGTCTTGACCAGCCGACGGTGGACGGCTTCAACACCTGGCTTATGGCTCGCGCGGCTCGGCAGCAGGGGTATAAAGTGACCCTTTCCGGTCTCGGGGGGGATGAGATGTTTGGGGGGTATGCGGGCGTGCGGCGTCTGAGGCCCCTTCTTTTCTTGAACCGCATGCTGAGTTTCGTGCCGGATGCCGTTCGCAGAGGGATTGTGAATTCAGCGGCTCTCCGTTTCCCACCGGTTCAACGCGAAAAATGGCAAACCTTGCTCAATGTTCCCCATCAGGCCGCCGACCTATGCCTATTGCGGCGTCTTCTTTTCGGGCCGGAGGCGCTCCGGCGATTGGGGTTTGGGGACATTCTCTGGGCATTGAATCCGCTCGGGCTTCCTCTTGAAAGCGACACCTCCGCGGGGGAGCACGCGCGCGACTTGTCGGCTTTGATCGGCGTCCTCGATATGCGCTATTATATGCGCAACATCCTCTTGCGGGATGCCGATGTCATGGGGATGGCGCACAGTGTGGAAATCCGAGTGCCTCTCTTGGATCGCGAAGTGGCGGAGCTGGTTCTTTCGATGCCGGGGGCGTGGAGGAGACCGACCGGAAGAGTCAATAAGCCTCTTCTTGCAGAGGCAACGGATCTCCCTGAAGCCGCGCGCTGCCGTCCCAAGACCGGATTTGATCTTCCCTTTGCCGATTGGTTGCGTACGATATGGCGAGATCGGATGGAGGCGGGGCTCACCCGGCTGAGCCGGCGGGGCATTCTGGACGCGGATGGAATCGCGTGGGTCCGGAAGGAGTTCGAACGCCCTGGCGGCAACGGCTGGTGGTCCCGGATCTGGATGCTTCTTGTGGTGAACGAGTGGCTCGAACACAGGGCCAATGACGGCTGAGGGCAGAACATGCGGGCCATCCACATTGTTCCCAGTATTTGGACCCGCGCGAGTGGTCCGTCCTATTCCGTTCCTGCCCTCTGCCGGGCGCAGGTTCGCCACGGCTGCCCCACCGCCCTCTACGTTTTGGATGGAGTTCCCGAGGACTTTCCCGCCGAGGTGGAGGTTCACGCCTTCCCCCGGTGGCCTTTTCCACAGAAACTGGGCATCAGCCCGCCCATGCGCCGTGCATTGCGTGAAGCGTGGAAACGGGCCGATCTGGCCCACAACCACAGCCTCTGGATGATGCCGAACCTCTATGCCGGTGATGCCGTCGAAGCGAAAATTCCCTTGGTGCTTTCCCCTCATGGAACGATGTCCGATTGGGCCTGGCAACGTTCCGCCTGGCGCAAACGGCTGATCGGCCGGCTCGGCCAGTTTCGAGTCCTTCACCGCGTCAGCCTTTTCCGGGCGACGGCGACCGATGAGTTGTTGGATATCCGCCGCCGCGGATTTCGCCAGCCCGTGGCCCTAATCCCCAACGGAATCGAGATTTCGGCGAAGGTCAATCCGAAAGGAATGATCCCCCGCGTTGTTCTCTATGCGGGCAGGATTCATCCCAAAAAGGGGCTTGAAAACCTTCTCAAAGCCTGGAAGCAAGCCGAGGAAGAATTTCCCGAATGGGAACTGAGATTGGTGGGGCCGGACAATGAAGGTTATGAGGTGCGGCTAAAAACATTGGCCGAACAACTCCGGGTGGCCAGGGTTCGTTTTATGGGCCCGCGATATGGCGCAGAACTCGCCGCGGAGTACCAGAGAGCCGACCTTTACGTGTTGCCCACCTTTTCCGAGAACTTTGGACTGACCGTCGCGGAAGCGCTGGCGAATGGAACCCCCGCAATCGTTACGCACGGTGCGCCGTGGCAGGGACTCGAACGTGAACAATGCGGCTGGTGGATCGAAGTGGGCGTCGGACCCCTGGTCGGCGCCTTGCGAGAGGCCATGCGGTTGGCGCCGGAAATCCTGGCGAAGATGGGTCTTCAGGGACGGGCGTGGATGGAACGGGACTTTGGGTGGGACGAAATCGGGCGTCGAATGGTGAAAACCTATGAATGGCTTCTGGGAGGCGGGGAACCGCCCCCTTGGGTCGAGCGCGCGGCATGAGCGCGGCGATCCCCATTTCCGTTCTGATTCCCGTTCGAAACGAAGAACGCAACATCGGCGCGTGTCTCGAATCGGTCCGCTGGTCCGACGACGTCTGGGTGGTGGACTCCCAGAGCACGGACCGTACGGTCGTCCTTGCCGAAGAGGCCGGCGCGAAGGTCGTTCAATTCCATTACGACGGCGGCTGGCCCAAAAAGAAGAATTGGGCCCTTCGGACTCTCCCTTTTCGCTATGACTGGATTCTCATCCTCGATGCCGACGAACGGGTGGACCCTCCGTTGCGGGACGAATTGGTCGAGGCGATTCGAAGAACCGAATTCGATGGGTTTCATCTGCGATGGAAATTCATCTTTCTTGGCCAGTGGATGCGGCACTCCTGGAGCCACGGCTGGATGCTCCGCTTGATCCGCCGTGGCAAAGGGGAGTATGAGGACCTCGGCATGCGCGGCGAGGGTGGCTGGGACAACGAAGTGCATGAAAACCTCGTCGTCGAGGGACGGACCGGCTTTTTGAAGGCATGGCTTCGGCACGAAACCCGGCAGGATTTGTCTTTCTGGATCCGCAAGCAGAACGAGTTTAGCGACTGGAATGCGGTCCGGCGCCTTCATCAGCTGTCCGAACCGGTCCCCCCTCCTGCGCCGCGTCTGTTCGCCGATCCCCTTTATCGACGCCGTTTCCTCAAGGCGATTTATGTTCGTTTGCCTGCCAAGCCCCTTCTCATGTTTATTTACCTCTATGGAGCAAAATGGGGGTTTCTTGATGGGAAAGCGGGGCTCTATTTTTGCCTGTTGCGCGCCGTTCATGAACTGAACATTTCGGCCAAGATGTATGAAATCCAGAGGCGCAACTGGAAAGGTGAACTAACAGGATCCCGGCCGACGGTTTTGATCATCGCCCGCCATTACCTTCCTGGCTTCCGGGCGGGGGGTCCGGCGCGTTCCATCGAGGGAATCGCCGAAAAACTTTCCAGGCAATTCAGATTCATTGTGGCAACGCTGGACCGGGATGCCCGCCAATCTTGCCCTTATGAGGGCATTGCCTCGAATCGCTGGGTGGCCCGATCCTACGCGGATGTCCTCTACCTTTCTCCCCGTCCCCGCTTGGGGCGAACGCTTCGCCGTCTCGTCCAAGTCACTTCCCATCATCTCCTCTATTTGAACAGCCTGTTTGATCCGGTGTTTACGCTTCCCCTTCTCTGGGGGCGCCGTTGGGGGTGGATTCCCCCGCGACCGGTGCTCCTTGCGCCGCGGGGTGAACTTCATCAGGGCGCGCTTCAGCAGAAACGGCTAAAAAAGCGTCTTTTCCTTTGGTTCGCGCGGCGGCTGGGGCTTTACCAAGGTCTTTATTGGCATGCGACATGTCCGGAAGAACGAACGAACATCCTGCGGGTTTTCGGCGATGAGCCGGGCATTGAGAAGCGGGTTTTCGTTTGCCGAAATCTGACGCCGAGCCCGTCCTGTTCTCTTCCGCCGCGCAGCCCAAAGCAGGCCGGTCGGCTTCGGGCCGTGTTTCTTTCCCGCATCACCCCGAAGAAGAATCTCGAAGCGGCGATTGCCTGGCTCAGTCGGCTGGAACAAAACGTCTCGCTCGACGTGTTCGGTCCCATTTCGGATGAGGACTACTGGAACCGTTGCCAAGGGGAAGCGCAAAAGAGGGGACTGGATTTTCACTACCAGGGGGCGATTCCCCACGAGCAGGTGGTCGAGACGCTGGCATCCTTCGATTTGCTGGTGCTTCCCACTCGGGGTGAAAACCACGGCCATGTCGTGCTTGAGGCCCTTCTGGCGGGTTGCCCTGTGGCGATCAGCGATCAGACCCCCTGGGAACGACTGGAGGAGGAAAAGGCGGGCTGGGTGATTCCTCTTGAAGCCGAACCCCGCTGGTTGGAGGTCTTTCGACAGGTTCAGCGCATGGAGGAGCCGACGCATGCAAAATGGCGCGAAGGGGCGCGGCGTGCGGCGGAACGCTTTTTATCGGACACCCAACCGGCCGACGATCATCTGCGGATGTTCGACCAAATCATGAACGAAGCGGAACGCCGCGCTTCGACCGATTCTCCTCCGGGAGGAGGCTTGACCGATGCTCGATGACGTATTGCGAGGATTGGCGGATTCCTATTTCCGACTGCCGGAGTGGCTCCGGCGGGGGGCGGGCGGTTTCTACCGTCGAATTCCCCCCCGTTGGCGAATGGGACGCACCTATCGGGAAACGTTTGCGTTCATCCGGGAGTCGGAGTTTTGGTCGCTGCCGCGGCACCGGGTCTGGCAATGGGGCAAGATCGAAGAAACGGTGCGACTCGCTTACGAACATGTGCCCTATTACCATCGCCGTTTCGGAGCGGCGGGACTTCATCCCGCCGATCTCCGTTCGTTCGATGACTTTCAACGGTTGCCGTTCCTCACGAAGGCCGATGTCAAAGAATACCTCGAGGAGATGGCCTCCCGGGGGGTACCCCGTTGGAAGTGGCTTGCGACCACGACGGGCGGAAGCACCCGCACGCCGATGCGGTTTTACCAGTTGAAGGGAGTGACTCGCAGCAAGGAGCGCGCCTTCGTTCACGACATGTGGGGACGGTTTGGCTATCGTCCCGGCCGGCGCGCGGTTCAGATCAAGGGGCGGCACGTGGGTCGCCCGGACCGCGGGCGTTTTTGGGAATACGAGCCGATTCAAAATGTCCTCGAAATGGATAGCCATTACCTTACCGAATCCAATCTGCCCGCTTATGTGGAGGCCATTCGCCGGTTCGCTCCAGAATTTCTCATCGGGTACGTTTCCTCGATTTATCTCCTGGCCCGCTGGCTGGAAGAGCATAAGGAAGCGGGATTTCCCCGCCTCGTGGGCCTCTTTTTGGCCTCTGAAAACCTTTATCCCTGGCAGCGCGCATTGTTTCGCCGGGTGTTTCAGTGCCCGATCTGCTCCCATTACGGACATTCGGAAATGGTGCTGCTGGGCGCCGAATGCCCGTTTTCTCCTCGCTACCATTTCTACCCCCAATACGGCTACCTGGAACTGATCGGAGCCGACGGCAAACCCTGCACGCGCCCGGGGGAGGTCGGCGAACTGGTCGGCACGAGTTTTGACAACCCCGTCATGCCATTCATTCGTTATCGAACGGAAGACTACGGCGTCCTGGGAAGCAGTTTCTGCGAATGCGGCCGGAATTATCCCGTCTTGGATCGGATCGAAGGGCGTCTTCAAGAGTTCATCGTGACCCGCTCGGGCCGATTGATCTCGATCTGCGTAATGGGGGCTGCCCATTTCGACATGCTCGATAATGTGTATCAGACCCAGTATTATCAGGAAGAACCCGGCAAGGTGGAGTTTCGGGTGGTGCCCCGCCGCAGTTTCGCGGCCGAGGATCTTCACCGGATTCAGGCGGCGGTTCAGGAACGGACAGGGGCGGACGTCGAGGTGACGGTTCGGGTCGTCAAGGAAATTCCCCGAACCCCCTCGGGAAAGCATCGGATGATCGTCCAGAAAATCGAATTGCCTGCCTTTCTTCGGCCGGGCGGAGAGGAGACGCACGCGTGAAACAGCTCGTTCAGGATTTACGTACGGGTGAAACCCGCCTTATCGAGGCGCCTGCCCCGGCCGTTCGGCCCCACACCCTTCTCGTACGGGCGTCTCGTTCTCTTGTCTCCCCGGGAACCGAGCGGATGCTGGTGGAGTTCGCCCGTGCCGGCTGGATCGAAAAAGCCCGGCAGCAACCTGAAAAAGTGCAACAGTTTCTCGATCGGCTGCGAACCGATGGGATTTTTCCGGCGATCGAAGCTGTCTTTCGCAAACTTAATCAACCGCTTCCACTCGGCTACTGCCACGTCGGCCGTGTGTTGGCCGTGGGTCCCGGTGCAACAGGGTTTCGGGTGGGCGATCGGGTCGTCTCCAACGGCCCCCACGCCGAGATCGTTTGCGTGCCCGCCACCCTTGCCGCCCGGATTCCCGAAGAGGTGACGGATGAACAGGCGGCGTTCACCGTGCTGGGTGCCGTCGCCCTCCAGGGGATTCGCCTACTGCGGCCAGAATTCGGCGAAACAGTCGCGGTGTATGGCCTCGGCTTGATCGGCCTTCTTGCTGCCCAATTGCTGCGGGCCAACGGTTGCCGCGTGCTCGGTCTGGATCTCGATTCCGACCGGTTGAAACTGGCTTCCCGTTGGGGAGTTGAACCCATTCCGGCCCGGGAAAATCCTGTTGCGGTTGTGGCGTCCGCCACCGGGGGACTGGGGTGCGACGGTGTGCTCATTACGGCGGCGACAAGGGACGATGCCCTCATCCATTACGCCGCGCAGATGTCTCGGAAAAAGGGCCGGCTGGTTCTCGTGGGAGTCACGGGGCTTCGCCTTCGGCGGACCGATTTCTACGAGAAGGAACTTTCCTTTCAGGTGTCCTGCTCCTATGGCCCGGGGCGGTATGATGAGGAGTATGAGCGGAAAGGGCGGGATTATCCGCCTGCGTATGTCCGATGGACGGCCCGCCGGAACTTTGAGGCCGTTCTCCATGCCTTGCGAGAGCGGCGACTCGAGGTGGAACCCCTCATCAGCGAACGCACCCCGCTTGAGGCGTTTCGTGCCATCTACGACAATCTTCGGAAACCGGGGGTACTGGCCAGCCTGCTCCTTTATCCGGAGTCTGACGCGCCTTCCGCCCGGATCGTGGCGGTTGCTCCGCCGGTCGGGCGGCTTGGGCAAGGCTGCCTCGCGCTCTTCGGCGCCGGCGCGTTTGCCTCCGGGGTGCTTGCCCCAGCGCTGAAGGCAGCCGGTTTTCGCCTCAAAACCCTTGTCTCCGAGGGGGGACTTTCCGCCGCCGTGCAGGCTCGCCGTCTCGGATTCGAACAAGCCGCCACGGAATCCGCTGTTGTCTGGGAGGACCCGGAAGTGGAATTGGCGGCGATTGCCACGCGCCATGATTCTCACGCCCGGTTGGTCTGCGAAGCGCTTGCGGCGGGAAAACAGGTGTTTGTGGAAAAACCGTTGGCTCTTTCCCTTGACGAATTGAACCGTGTTCGGCTGGCGGCGCAACAGGCCGCGGAACGCGGCATAGGCGTTGTGGTGGGATTCAACCGCCGCTTTGCGCCCTTGGCGCTTCGGACCCGGGCGCTTCTCGAGGGGTTGGGGCCCTTCAATATTTCCGCTACCATGAATGCGGGAGCCCTTCCGCCGGGCCATTGGGTTCGGGATGCGGAGAGAGGCGGAGGGCGCGTGGTGGGCGAAGCGTGTCATCTGGCTGATCTGGCGGTTTATCTCTGCGCCTCTCCGATTACGGCGGTTTGCATGAACACTCTCGGCGGCGAGGCCAATGAAGACGACAACGCGGTCATTCTGCTCCGACTGGCCGACGGTTCGCAGGCGGCGCTTCACTATTTTTCGAACGGTTCCAGCGCTTATCCCAAAGAACGGGTGGAGATCTTCGGGGGGGGGCGGACGCTTGTGCTCGACAATTGGAGGCGTCTGGAGGGCTATGGATTTGAAAAATTCCGAAGCGCGGGAAGCCGTCAGGACAAGGGACACGCGGAAGAATGCAGGCGGTTGGCCGCCTGGGTTCGGGAGGGCGGTCCGCCACCGGGCGATTTCGAAGCGGCCTTGAATGTTACGGAAGCCATGCTGGCGGCCCGCGAATCCCTGGTGGCGGGCCGATGGGTCGAAGTCGGGGGCCGACAAGCCCCATGAACCCACCGGCGTATTATTGGCGCATTCTGGCGGCTTATGGGGGTTGGGGGCGGAGTCACCTCGCCTTCTGGCACGAAACGCCCGCTGTGGAGGCGGGGTCTTTCGACGATCCCCCGTCGGGGCGGTACTATATGGCCTTTGCGGAGAAAGCCGCGTATGCCGGTCCCTTTGATGCCGGGGGCATCCCGCTGCTGGACTATCGGGGGCGTATCGGCCCGCAGTATAACCCGATCGCCATTGCTCAATACGGTCTGGCCCGTTGGAATCGGTTCTGCAAGACCGGGTCGGAAGAAGATCGTGCGGCCGCTTACCGAATGGGGGATTGGCTTCTTCGAAATCAGGAGGATGGCGTCTGGCTTCACCGGTTCGATTGGGAATACTTTCGCCCGCTTCGTGCTCCGTGGCGTTCCGGGTTGGCGCAGGGGCAGGGCCTTTCCCTTTTGGCCCGACTCTATGCGCACAGCGGCGAAGCGCAGTATCGTGAGGCCGGGCGACAGGCGCTTCGGCGATTGGCGGCCGCTGTCGCGGAGGGTGGCTGCGTCATCGAAGAGCCCGATGGTTCTGTTTGGATCGAGGAGTATATCACGGAACCTCCGACCCACATCCTGAACGGCATGATTTGGTCCCTCTGGGGAGTTTGGGACTGGCTTCGCCTGGGTCCGGACTCCCGCGCGTGCCGGCTTTGGGAGGAGGGAGTTCGGACGCTTCGCCGTCAGCTGCACCGGTTCGACCTGGGGTTCTGGTCTTGCTATGACCTGGCGCCCGTTCGATTGCCCAATCCCGCCAGTCCCTTCTATCATCGTCTCCACATTGTTCAGATGGAGGTGCTGGCAAGACTGTCGAGAGAGCCCTTTTTTACCGAAGTCGGCCGGCGATGGGAGTCCTATACACGCCGACGCGGCCAACGGTGGAGAGCCTTTATGCTCAAATGTCTATTCAAGGTCATCTATTATTAGCGGGGAAGTCGAGGGCCGTTTGGCATGAAGATTTGGTTTTTCAGCCACTATTTTCCACCGGAAGGCAATGCGCCTGCGACGCGGGTTGGGGCTTTGACCCGCCGGTGGGGGGCAAAGGGCCATGCCGTCACGGTGATCACCGGAGTTCCCAACGTTCCCGATGGAGTGGTCTATCCTGGGTATCGGAATCACATGCGGCCACAGACCGAAAACTGGAATGGCGTTCGCGTAATCCGGGTTTGGACCTGGCTGGCGCCCAACCGGGGAACGTTTCGCCGGATTCTCAACTACGTGAGTTTCATGATCAGCGCCCTGTTGTGGGCGTTTTTCCGCCGATCGCCCGATGTGGTTATTGCCACCTCGCCCCAGTTTTTCTGCGGATGGACGGGCGTTCCGTTGAATCGGTTCCGCCGTATGCGGTTCATTCTGGAAGTGCGGGATCTCTGGCCCGAATCCATCGGAGCCGTCGAGGCCATTCGCAATCGGGCCGTCCTTTGGGTGCTTGAAGCCATGGAGCGTGTGATGTATCGAAGCGCCTGCCGAATCGTGACGGTGGGAGAAGGATATAAGCGCCGACTCGTCGAGCGGGGGGTTCCCCCCGAAAAGATCGCCGTGATTCCCAACGGCGTGGACGCCGATCTCCTCGATGCCCGCCCTCCCGACCCTGTTGCCTTTCGGCGCCGGTGGAATCTGGAAGGACGATTTGTTTGTGCCTATATTGGGACAATCGGGATGGCGAGCGGACTTGACATTCTCCTTCGCGCCGGGCGGCGTCTCCGGGAAATTAATCGGCGGGATATTGTGCTTCTTGCCGTTGGCGACGGCGCGGTGCGGGAAGCGCTCGAGGTCGAGGCGCGCCGGGACGGTTTGGAAAATGTTCGGTTCATCGGCCGGCGGCCCAAGGAAGAGATACCGGACTGGCTTGCCCTTGCGGATGTTTGCCTTGTCCATCTCCGCAAAACCCCTCTCTTCGAGACGGTGTTGCCGAGCAAGATTTTTGAAGCGGCCGGGATGGGCCGGCCGATTCTCATCGGCGTCAACGGGGACGCCCGGGCCCTTGTGGAGGAATCGGGGGGGGGTCTCGCGTTCGAACCGGAGGATGAAGAGGGGCTTGTCCGTGCTCTTCTTTGGCTCGCCGATCATAGGGATGAGGGGCGAGTAATGGGTGAAAAAGGTCGCGCGTTCATGCGGGCACGCTTTGATCGGGACCGTTTGGCCGAGGAGTATCTTCGGCTTCTGGAACAGACGGTTGGAAAGGAACTCCAGCAGTGAAAATCCTTTTGGTCGCCGGCACACGGCCGAATTTCATCAAAATCGCTTCCCTGATGACGGCTTTTCGCGCACGCGCGTTCTTTCAGCCCATTTTGATCCACACGGGCCAGCATTATGACGAAAAGATGAGCGATCTGTTCTTTCGCCAGCTCGAAATTCCCGAACCCACCGAGAATTTGGAAGTCGGCTCCGGCAGCCATGCCGTTCAAACGGCGGCTATCATGACCCGTTTCGAGCCAGTGCTGGAACGCTATCGGCCGGACGTCGTCCTAGTGGTGGGCGATGTCAACAGCACGGTGGCCTGCGGCCTGACAGCGGTCAAAAAGGGCATTCCGCTGATCCACGTCGAAGCGGGGCTTCGCAGCTTTGACCGGACGATGCCCGAGGAGATCAATCGGATCGTGACCGATGCGCTGAGTGACTGGCTCTTCTGTTCCGAGGAAGATGGGGTCCACAACCTCCTTCGCGAAGGACGCCCGGCCGAGCGCATCTTTCTGGTGGGAAACGTAATGATTGATACCCTTTTGCGTCACCGGGAACGGGCCGCGCGAACCGGGATTTTGGAACAAATGGGGCTCGGCCCTCGCCGCTATGCGCTTCTCACGCTTCACCGACCGGCGAATGTGGACGATCCGGCCACCCTATCCCGCCTTATGGAAGTTTTGGACCGCGTCGCATGCGATTGGCCCATTGTCTTTCCCATCCATCCCCGGACGCGGGCGCGTCTCGAAGCGCTCGGCCTGCAATGGCGGGGGCAGTGGAAATGGATCGAGCCCCTCGGCTATCTGGAATTTCTCGCGCTGATGGATGGCGCGCGACTGGTCATGACCGACAGCGGGGGTGTGCAGGAGGAGACCACGGTGCTGGGGGTCCCATGCCTCACGCTGCGGGAGAATACCGAGCGGCCGGCGACGATCCGCCTCGGCACAAATCGGCTGGCCGGTACCGATCCCGACCGGATCTGGAAGGCCTACGAAGCGGTTCGGGAAGGAGCCGTTCAGCCGGGTCCGCTTCCTCCATTGTGGGATGGCCGGGCGGCGGAGCGAATTGCGGATGCGCTCGAAAAAAGCGTTGCCTCCTGCGCCTTGGGCCAGCGAAAATAACGGAAATGAACGGCCGACCGGACAGAAGGGCGATCGCTGTGGGCGGACTTGGATTTGCCGCCACAGCCGCCCTTTGGATCTATCTCTTGGCCGGACAGAAGGTTTTTACGGCGGCCATGGCGGCCGCGACTCCGCTGCTTGACTGGCTGAGAGCCGTCTGGGTCCAAAGCGAGGACATGGGTCACGGCCCGATCCTGCCGTTGGTCAGCCTGTTTGCCTTATGGCGCCGCCGCCCAGCGATTCGAGCGGCGATTGGAGCCCCTGACGGGCGGGGCGTTTTGCTGACCGCCGTCGGGCTTGTTCTCTTCTGGGCCGGACTCCTGATGGAAGACGTCCGTGTCTGCCTTCTGGCGCTGGTTCTCTGGACGTGGACGGTCCCCTTTGCCCTTTGGGGTTGGGGAGTCGCCCGCCAATTGGTGTTTCCCTGCGGGTACCTTCTCCTCAGCATCCCGATTGATACGCTGGTCATTTATCTGACGATGAAACTTCGGCTTCTCGCGGCCGCGCTGGCCGTGGGAATCGTTAACGGACTTGGGCTCGAGACCCTGCGGGTCGGAACCGGCATTCATTCGATGGCGGGGGGCGGTATTAATCTCGATGTCGCCGAACCGTGCAGTGGGTTACGGTCCATTTTCGCTATGACGGCCCTTGCAGGTGCCTATGCCTTTTTTACCCAAAGGTCCCTCTGGAAGCAGTGGCTGCTTTTTGCGTTCGCCATTCCGGTTGCGGTCGCCGGAAATGTGGTTCGCATTGTGGCCATTATTTTGGTGGCGGCGTGGCGGGGTGAAGAAGCCGCCCTCGGTTTTTATCACGATTACTCCGGCTATCTGGTTTTCCTTGTCGGAATTCTTCTGCTGGTGGAGATCGGGCGAGGGATTGCAGCGCTTGGCCGGCAGGGAGGAACGGGCCCCGAGAGGAAAGGAAACATCCAGGATACAGAGACGAAAAAAGAATTCGAATTGAAGCCACGTATTTCGACCCGCGCAATCATGGCCCATCTGGCTGCGGCTGTGGGGGTCCCAGCCCTTCTCGCGATCGGAGTCTGGGTTGCCCGGCATCAGCCGCCGGTTGAGGGGGGGGGACTCGGCTTTCTCGCGGGGGAAATGCCCGAATCTCTGATGGGATGGACAGCGAGCCGGCTCTTTCACTGCCATAACGAGCGATGCCTCTTCAGTGCGGAGGACGAGGAGTTCCGTCGACGCGGCCTCGTGCCTTCCCGGCTTCCCACTCCGGCAAACGGCGAGGGATGGCCGACCCTTTCAGAAATGAAACCCGTTGGACGATGTCCCGAATGCCAAGAAGGGGATTTGTATGAGGTTTCGCTGGGCGAGCGCCGGACGTTACCCGGCGACACGCGAATCCGGCGGCTCCGGTATCGCTCGGAGTGGGGGCAGCCGGGGTTGATCACGGTCACGGTCGTAGCGAGTGGAACGGGGCGCCACAGCATCCATCGTCCTGAACTGTGCATACCCGCCCAGGGGTTCGTGATGAGCTCTATCCGAGATGGGCAGCTCCCTCAAACGGGGATTCCGGTCAAACTCGTTTCCCTGGAACGAACCGTGGCCGGGCAGGGTCGGGTCTGGATGCTTGGCTTTGCCTATTATTTCTTCGATGGCCAGAGAGCGACGGCTTCTCATGCCGTACGGCTTTTTTGGACGGCATGGGATCGTGTAATTCATCGGCACGCCTCGCGTTGGGTCATGGTCACGGCGGTCAGTGAACCCGGTTTCGATGATCCACGGGCGGAAGCAAGACTCCTGAGTCTTCTTGACCAGTTCCATCCTCGGCTATTTCCCCCATCGGAATCCGTGCAATAATCGGATTGTGCGGGGCGTTGTCCTTTTGGTATAAACTCCAAAGCGTGTGGATCAAAAAGAAGGTCTGACCGAATGTGGCGACTGGCTGAACAGTGGGCGAAGTACGCGTTTGTTTTTGTGGCGGCCTTTCTTCTCTCCTTGCTTTTGACGCCGCTCTTCCGGGAAATCGCCCGGCGCCTGGGAATGATTGATCGGCCGGGAGGGCGTCGGATTCATGAAAAGCCGACCCCGCGGGGTGGTGGTTTGGCCCTTGTGATCACCTTTCACGTGATGTATGGCCTGATGGTCTTGTTCGGTTGGGACGATTATCTTTTTCATCTCGATGTAACCTTCTGGAAAGCGATGATTCCCGCCACATTCGTGATCGTTCTGATCGGCTTTATCGACGACAAGTTTGGGCTCTCGGCGTGGCTGAAACTGGCGGGGCAGGTGGCGGCGGCTTCGATCCTGTATGCCCATGGCTACAGCGTGGAGAGCTTGCTCGGCGTCGAAACGCCACTTGTGGTCAGCTACCTCCTGACGATCGGTTGGTTTATCGTTCTGACCAATGCCTTCAACCTGATTGATGGGCTCGATGGCCTCGCCGCCGGTCTGGCGGGCATTGCTGCCGTTGGCCTTGCGGGCACGGCTCTGCTTCGCCGTTTTTCGGGCGACGCCATGCCTTTTCTTGCCCTTGCAGGCGCGTGCCTGGGTTTTCTCCGATACAATTTTCATCCCGCCAGCGTTTTTTTGGGCGACTGCGGGAGTTATTTTTTGGGTTTTTCCCTTGCCGCGATGAGCATGGTTTCCTCCACCAAAACGACCCTGCTGACCACCTTGGCTGTTCCCCTTCTCGCGATGGGCGTCCCGCTTTATGATACGCTTCTCGCGATTTGGCGGCGGTCTGTGCGTTATTTCGGTTCGGAAACCAACGGCGGGGTCCGCGCCTCTTTTTCGCTCATGCGTCCCGACCGTGATCATCTCCATCATCGCGTGCTGGGCGCGGGTTTGACGCCCGGGCGCGCGGCGTTGATGCTCTATGCCCTCAATGTCGCGCTGGTGGCAGCGGCGGTTCTGATGGTTGGGCTCAAAAACCGGGCGGTAGGGCTCTTCCTGTTGGTCATTGTCGCTTGGGCCTATCTTATGTTCCGTCATCTTTCCCTCCTGGAAATGTTGGAAACGGGGCGGCTCATTGTAAAGGGATTTGCCCGTCCTCGACGGCGGGTGTTCACCATGGCGGTGTATGGGGTGTGGGATCTGGCGGCGCTGTTGATGGCATGGACGGCGGTATTTGTTCTGCTCCAAATGCAAGGGGTGGCGGTATGGATTCAGACCCTGGTCTTGATGAGCGCTCCCCTGGTGTTGTTTCTGCATCTCGGACGGATCTATACTCGCATCTGGTCCCGGGCCCGTTTGCGGGAATACGTGCTCCTGATTGGATTGTTGTTCGCTGGAACGATCAGCGGAGCCTCCCTTCTGACCTTGATCAACGACTGGGATTTCTCTTACGCCTTAGAGGCGGCTTTCCTCTATTTTCCCATCGTCTCCTTTTTCATCGTCGGCGGACGGGCCGGTTACCGGATTTTACAAGAAGCGACGGCAGAGCTGGGGTTGATCCACCTAGCGGACCGGGGGGACTCGCCCCGGTTGATGGCCCTGGGTGCCGGCGACGGATTTCTCCTCTTTTTGCGTCATTTTTCGCTGGAACATGCTCGGGGACATGAGTCCCGGGTGCTGGTGGGCGTGGCGGATGACGACCCGAATCTCGCCGGTTGCAGTGTGGCCGGCATTCCCGTTCTGGGCCGGTTCGCCGATCTTCCCCATTTATTTCGGATCTACAATGTCCAACAATTGGTGGTCACCGCTCCTCTCACATCGGAGCAACTTGTTGCGGTCAAACGCGCCTGCCGGGAGGAAGGCGTCATGCTGCGCGAGTGGCGCTTCGGTGAGCACGAAATCCGCTGGGAGGATTAAGTCCCTTCTCTGGCCTCAACCGGACACGATGAGGTTTACCAACCGTCCGGGAACACAGATGACTTTGCGCACCATTTTGCCCTCGAGCCACCGGGCGACGTTCGGTTCCTGTCGAGCCCGCCGTTCCAAATCCGCGCGATCCGCATCGGCCGGAGCGGCAAATCGTCCCCGCACTTTTCCATTGATCTGGACGGCATATTCCACCGTATCCCGGACGAGCCATGCGGGATCATATTTCGGCCATGGTTCGTGCGCCAAACTGCCGCTTCCTCCCAATTTCTCCCATAACTCTTCCGCCAAATGCGGGGCGAAGGGAGAAAGAAGCAGCACGAAGGTTCGCAGCACGGATGATGGACGAGTCGGCCACCGGGACGCTTCATTGACGAAGGTCATCATCGCGGCAATGGCCGTGTTGAAACTGAGCGATTCGATATCGGCGGTTACTTTTTGAATCGTTTCATGGAGAAGGCGTGACTGATCTGTGGAGGGCTCTGCCTCGACCACTGCGGCGGATCGGGCCCCCGTTTCTTCATCCACGGTCATCCGCCAAACGCGGTTCAGGAATCGGTGCACGCCTTCGACGCTCTCCATGTTCCACGGCTTGGCCTGCGTTAGGGGGCCCATAAACATTTCATAAAGCCGGAGAGTATCGGCGCCATACTCCGCAACGATCGAGTCCGGATTGATCACGTTGCCGCGGCTCTTCGACATCTTGTAAGCGCGGGCCGTGACCCGAATTTCAGGGGACTCCTTCCAGACGAAGCGATCCCCTTCCTTGCGGACCTGATCGGGATTCAGACGCACCGCTTTGAGGAGTTCTCCCGTCCGGGCATCCGTTTCCTGATCGGTGACATGTTCAGCGGAAACCGGCTGGCCGCTCCCATTGAACCAGGCATGGTATTCGATCTCCCCCAGGATCAACCCCTGGTTGACCAGCTTCTGAAAAGGTTCGGGCGTGGGTACGACGCCAATGTCGTAAAGGACCTTATGCCAGAACCGCGCATAGAGAAGGTGCAGAACGGCATGTTCCGCGCCGCCGACGTACAGGTCCACCGGCAGCCAGTCAGCGGCTTTCTTGGGATCGCACAGGGCCTGGTCGTTATGGGGGTCAATAAACCGCAGATAGTACCAGCAGGAACCCGCCCATTGCGGCATGGTGTTGGTCTCGCGCTCTGCAGCCCCTCCGCAGGCCGGGCAGGACGTTCGAACCCATTCGACGGCCCGGGCCAGCGGCGGTTCCGGCCGGCCCGTGGGTGTAAAGTCTTTGAGATCGGGCAGAAGAAGCGGGAGATCCTTCTCATCGAGCGGCACCACCCCGCAGCGAGGGCAGTGGACGAGCGGGAACGGCTCGCCCCAGTAGCGCTGGCGGGAAAAAAGCCAATCGCGCAGCCGGTATTGAACCGTTGCCCTCCCGATCCCTTTTCGCTCGATCCAGGCAGTGATAAGCCGTTTCGCTTCCGGGACGGAAAGGCCGTTCAGGGAAACCTCGTTATTCGCGGAATTCACCAACGTGCCGTCGCCGGTGAACGCGGCTTCCGCGATGTTTCCTCCGGCCACGACTTCCCGGATCGGCAATCCGAACGTTTGTGCGAACGCATAGTCCCGCTCGTCGTGGGCGGGAACGGCCATGATGGCGCCGGTGCCATAACCCCAGAGCACGTAATCGGCGATCCAGATCGGGATGCGTTCCTGGTTGACGGGATTGACGGCAAACGCTCCCGTTGGAACGCCCGTTTTCTGCTTCTGAAGCTCCGTTCGTTCGAGATCGCTCTTCTTCGCGGCTGCATCCCGATAGGCCGTGACGGCCGCCCGCTGCTCGGGGCGGGTCAGCCGATCGAGCAGAGGATGTTCGGGCGCCAGCACCATATAGGTGCAGCCGAAGAGGGTGTCAGGCCGGGTGGTAAACACCCGAATAGATTCCCCCGGAACATCCGGCAGGGGAAAATCCACCTCGGCGCCTTCCGAGCGTCCAATCCAATTTCGCTGCATCTCCTTGATGCCTTCCGGCCAATCGAGGGGTTCGAGATCCTTAAGGAGCCGCTCGGCGTAAGCCGTGATCCGAAGCACCCATTGCCGCAAGGGACGGCGTTCCACTTCATGACCCTTTTCGCGCCACTCCTCCACCTCCTCATTGGCCAGAACAGTTCCGAGCGTCGGACACCAGTTGACGGGAACTTCGGCCTGATAAGCCAAGCCACGTTTAAAGAGCTGGAGAAAAATCCACTGGGTCCATCGGAAATAGTTCGGATCGGTCGTGCTGATCTCTCGGTCCCAGTCGTAGGAGAAACCGAGCATTTGAAGCTGGCGGCGGAAGGTTTCGATATTGCGCTGGGTGGTTTCGCGAGGATGGGTGCCCGTTTTGATCGCGTATTGTTCGGCGGGAAGCCCGAAGGCATCCCAGCCCATGGGATGAAGCACGTGGAACCCGTTCATCCGCTTGAAGCGGGCGACGATGTCGGTGGCCGTATAACCTTCGGGATGCCCGACATGAAGCCCAGCCCCGGAAGGGTAGGGAAACATGTCGAGAATGTACATTTTCGGCCGGCCAGGCTTGACCGGAGCGTCGGGGGTACGGAATGTCTTATGCTCCGCCCAGTAGCGTTGCCACTTCGGCTCGATTCGCGAGAAAGGATAATTCGCCATAAAAATCCGTTTTTGACGGGCCACTATACTGCAAAACTTTTTGTCCCGCAAATAGTATCCCGATTCTCTCCCTCCGGCCTCCAGAGCGTTGGCGAGGATAAAGCGCTTGCCATTCGCTTTCCCGCTCCATTACCATGCAGAGAGGAGCCGTCATGGATTTTTCCCGCATTCGGTATCAGTCGCTGATTGGAAAGCTCATCCGCCTTCCGCTTCGTTTGATTCCGAAAAGGGCGGCGCTTCCTATTCTGCAAGGGCGCCATCGAGGAATGCGTTGGATTGTCGGATCCGGCAATCACGGTTACTGGCTGGGGTCTCACGAATACCGAAAACGGATTCTCTTCGAACAAACCGTTCGTCCAGGCGATGTCGTTTACGACATCGGCGCCCATGTCGGTTTTTACACACTTCTTGCATCCGCCCTTGTCGGAACGAAGGGAAGAGTGATTGCGTTCGAACCTCTTCCCGACAATTTGGCCTTTCTCCATGAACACCTGCGTCTCAATCGCCGTGAGAATGTCACGGTGATGGAAATGGCGGTTTCCGATTTCGAAGGCACTGCCGAGTTTTTGGCGGGGGATAACACGTCCACCGGCCATCTTGCGGAAAAAGGAACGATCCCTGTTCGGGTTGTCTCACTGGACAAGCTCGTGGAGCGGGGCGAAATTCTACTACCCCAAGTGATCAAAATGGATATCGAAGGGGCGGAGGGGGCCGCGTTGAGAGGCGCTAGGAAAATATTTGCGGAAGCGCGTCCGGTGCTTTTTCTGGCTACTCACGATGAAACCGTGCACCGCGAGTGCATGGATTGGCTTCATTCCCTGGATTATGCCCTCCAGCCTGTGGAAGGGTTTTTGCTGGAAACCAGCAGAGAGCTGATTGCCATTCCGGTGGAACGCAAGCCCCAGACCTGAAGGGGGAAAGGAGCGAACCGCTCCGATTTTCACTCAGGGAGTGGGACCGTCAGGGACTGGCCGTTGTGGCGGGAGTCCAGCGACAGAAAGAACGGCGCGGCTTTTTGCGCCCACTCCTCCGGCGAAGGATAGTGCGCGGCCTCCGGTCCGAAGCAACGCCGGAGCATTTCGGTGTCAATAATGCCCGGATTGACGGCCACCGCGGCCATACCGGCGGGAAGTTCCAGGGCCAACGCTTTGGTGAGCCCTTCGATCGCCCATTTGGTTGCACAATAGGGGGCGACCCGTGGAGCGACGGAACGCCCCCAACCGGAGGAGAGGTTTGCGATCACGCCCTGTTTCCGCCGGATCATGGCGGGGGCGAAATGGCGGATTACGTTTACGACGCCTTTGAGGTTGACGTCCACGCATGCATCGAACGCTTCCGACGGGATGTTCCAAAGGGGGGCGGGCATGGGCAGGATAGCGGCATTGTTAATCAGGAGATCGGGCGGACCGTATGCGTCCAAAATCCGCCGGCTCCACGCGGCCACAGCGTCGTCCGACGCAACGTGCACAACATCGAACATGCTTCGCCAACCCTTGGCCTTCCCTTGTTCGCGCAGTTGGGCAATCGCCTCGGCCGACCGACCGCAGCCTGCTACAACCAGTCCCTTCGCCAGAAACGCTTCCGCCAACGCGCGCCCGAGTCCGCGGGTTGTCCCGGTGATCACCACCTGTTTGATTTTGCCGCTCATGAGGGCGCCTTCTTATCCTGTCCGCAACGCGCGTTAGGGCATTCCCTTTTGGAAAACAGTATAAGGGGGCTGAGCACACGACGCAACGCGCAGGGAGCGAAGAGAGGAAACGACGGGGGAAATCCGCTTGACGCGAGGCAAAGGGGGCGGATACCGTTTGACGCCATGAGCGTCTTTTATCCCGCGGAGAGAATCCGTTCCGACCGTTCCCCCCTGATTCATTGGGTGATCGCGGGGCTGCTCCTTGCGCTTGGACTTGCGATGCGGGTGTGGGGGGCTTGGGTTTATGAGTTTGCCCACACCTCTGACCACGGCATCATCTGCCTCATGGTCAAGCATATGTTGGAAGGGCGGGGGTTCCCCGTTTTTTTTTATGGCCACTCCTACATGGGTAATCTGGAACCCGCGTTCAGCGCGTTGTTGTGCCGTGGGTTCGGTTTGACGGGGTTTTGGATCAACATGGGCACGGCGTTGATCGGGTTCGCCTTTCTGCCCCTCGTGTATGTCTGGGCGCGAAAAGCCGCCGGGTCTGTGGCCGCGCTCGCCGCACTGGCCTTTGCCGTCATCGGCCCCCCCGATTACTTCCAGTTTGTATCCTGGGCCGATGGGGGGTATGCCGCGATTCCGTTTCTTATTTGCGCGGTCGTGATGGGGACGCTTTGGCTTCTCGAGCGGGAGCTGCGCGATCGTCCGCCTCCTTTTTCCGCTTATGCGGCGCTGGGATTGGTTGCGGGCGTGGGCTGTTGGCAATCGCCCCTCCTCATTCCGGCATTCGCCACTTCGGCCCTCCTTGGCGCGCTGGTTCTTCGCCATCGTGTGCTGTCCTGGAGGTCTGTTGCCGGTGCAATCGGCTTTTTCATCGGGAGCGCGCCGCTCTGGATCTGGAACATTCGGAACGGATGGCAGACCTTTGATATGGTCAAAACGCACGAGCGCCCGGGGATCGTCGAAGGGCTCAAAATTTTTTACGGCGAACGCCTGCCGACCCTTCTCGAACTTTCCCGGCTTCCCGTTGCCGCGCAGATCGCATTGGGAAGCCTTCTGCTTCTTCTGACGGCGGCTGGGCTGGCTCGACTGTATCAAAGCGAGCGGGAGGGAAAACGTTCGGAAACCCTTTGGTTGGGCGGCGGTTTTCTCTTTCTGCTTCTGTATTCCTCACTGTTCGGGTTCTCTCGTTTTGCCCGCGTGGACGCCATGCGGTACGTCATCGTGCTCATTCCGGTTCTGGGCGTGCTGTGGGGCGCAGGGACCGCCTGGCTGTTCGCGCGGTTGAATTCCTTAGGGCGCGCGGGGCAGGTTGCGGCCTTTGTTCCGGTATCCCTCTTGATTCTGTTGCAGGCGCTTGAACTGCCGAAGCGGTTGGAGCAGCGCCGTGTCACCGCCGCCTTCATGGACGAGGCGAATGCGTTGGGCGATTTTCTTCGTTCGAACGGCATTCGTCATCTGTATGCCGACTATCAGGTCCGGCGCGCCAATCATGCCCTTAATTTCATTTTGAATGAGGAGTTCGTCTTTTCTCCTCCCCTTCGCGAGCGGTACACGCCCTATGCGGAAGCGCTGGAAGGAGCGGAACATCCCGCCGTTCTCAACAACTGTATGGGGTTTCAGTCATTTTTGGAAATGACGGGCGGATCGAGCCAAACCGGCGATTGCTACGGTATGACGGTTCATTTCAACATCCAACCCCCGCCTCCTGCCGTTCCTTTGCCGGCTTCCTTTCTCCGTGAGATCCAGGACGAATCCGGTCGGGATTGGCATTCGGTGCTCACCGACGGCGATGCCGGTACGTCTTGGAGTGAAGAGAAAGAGGGGGAGCAAAAACTCCACCGCTTGACCCTCCGGCTTTGCGAGGCCGTTGTTCTTTCGGGGGTCCGTTGTTTTGCCGAGGAAAGTCGATATCCCTCGGCATTGGCGGTAGAAGGATGGGATGCTGCTGCCCAGAAATGGAGAAGCGTTGCCCCCCTTCGCCCGGTCACGCGCTATTTTTGGTCGGGACCCCGCTTTTATTGGGGAGGAGATCTCTACCGTCTCGAATGCCGCTTTTCTCCTCTGGAAACCGATCAACTCCGCTTGACCGTGAAGGGAGGCCGGGAAACCCCCTTTTCGATCTTGGAATTGGAGATTCTGACAAACGGGGAGGATGCGGGTCAAAAACGACCGGATCGGGCCGATCTGGAGCCGGCGGCTCGCCATCTCCAGTCATCCGGAATTCGACGGCTCTATGCCGATCGCTGGGAGGCGAACATCCTCTGGCGGCGCTGCAACGGAGAGCTTCAGACCCCCTGGTTGCGCCACTTGAAACGGTCCGCATGTCTAACGCCCGCTATGACGTTGGATCGCCAAACGGCGATCCTGGTCCGAGAGGAATATAGTGAATCGGTCCGACGCGCGTTGGCCCGCCGCTTCATTGAAAGCCGGGAAACGCCGGTTGGGATCTGGAGGTTGTTCGATTTTTCGGAGAGTCCTACTCCTTCGGCTCTTTTGGACAAACCGGGGCTCTGGTGGACGGGATTAAACGTTCTTTGTTCGAATGATGAGGAGTGGGCTGTGGCCGTCGTCCGCAGTGCCGACGAATGGGTGGGCCGTAAGGAGGCGGCGCGTGCGATGGAAGCCCTTCGGTCAACCCTAGCGGTTTTTCCTTATTCCGCCCCTTTCTACCGGGTTTTTGCCGAAACGGCCGAACAAGCGGGCGACTTCCAAACAGCCCTAGCGGCCCGACTTGCGGCCGAGCGGGCCGGAACGCCATCGGTCGTCTTGGATGCCCGATTCCATGGCGGACCTGAACTCGCCGGTGTGACTCTGTCAGAACGGGGTGTCATCGGAGAGATTTTACCGGTCCGATATCACTGGCGGGGACTCCAAAAGAGCAATCTGGAGAATCTGGAGGTTCGGGTGCGGTTTCAGCGCGGCGATGAGATGGTTTTCCAGGACGATCATTCCTTTCCGTCGGCGGCATCTCAAGTTCAGAAGGATTGGGGAGAATGGGTGGAGGAGCGGCGCGTCAGGATTCCCAACGGTTTGTCTCCTGGCGAGGTTCGGATGGTGATCGAGCTGGCGCGGATTGAGGGTAAGAGCCGCCGGCTTCCGGTGACCGCGGCCCATCGTGAAGGGAAACGGGCTGTGGTTGTGCCGGTTCCGATTCGGTTGGTCCGTCGTGCCGCAGAACCGGTTGGAGATGCGCGATGAGCCGATCAAAATCCCGATGGGAAAAAGCGTTTGAAGCGGGGAAAGAGCGCTTTCTTTCCGAATGGGCCGACGCCGTGCGGTTTCCGAGCATTGGGGCGGATCCTGCCCATCAAGGCGACTGCCGGAATTGCGCGGCATGGTATGCCGCCCGACTTCGCGAACGGGGGTTTTCGGCAGAAGTGATTTCGACCGGCGAAGAAGTCCCGCCCGTGGTCTTCGGGGAACGGCCGGGTCGTTCTGGGGTTCCCTCTCTCTTGATCTATGGCCATTATGACGTTCAACCCGCCGATCCTCTTGAAAAATGGGAAACGCCGCCGTTCGATCCCGTATGGAAGGCAGGGCGACTGTGGGGGCGGGGAGCGCAAGACAACAAGGGGCAGCTGGCCTACCTGCTTGCGTCTCTGGCGGTTTTGCATCAGCAGATGCCGGAGGCTCTTCCGCCACTCCGGATTTTGCTCGAGGGGCAGGAAGAGTCCGGCAGTGCCGGCTTGACGCGCCTTCTTCCGGCCCTGGCTTCCCGGCTGCGTGCCGATGGGCTGCTGGTCTGCGATACCTTCCTGGCACCCGGCGGAGCGCCGGCGCTGGTGATGGGATTGCGAGGGATTCTCCATTTTACGCTGACCGTGCGAGGACCGGAGCGGGACCTTCATTCCGGGGTGCACGGAGGTGTTGCCCCCAATCCGGCGCTGGGGCTCTGCCGTTTGCTGGCCGCCCTGCACCGGCCGAATGGTGCAATTGCTGTGCCCGGTTTCGAGCCGCTTCCGGATTGTCCCAACGAACGGGAGTTGGCCCTTCTGGCCCGTATCCCCTTTAACCCCGCAGAATATGAACGACAGACGGGGGTTCCCCCCGTCGGGGGAGAAGAAAAGGTTCCCCCCCTGATCCGGCTGGGATTTCGCCCAACGATCGAAATCAACGGGCTTCAGTCCGGCTACGCAGGGGCAGGGTCGAAAACGATTATTCCCGACCGGGCCATGGCCAAGATCAGCTGCCGCTTGGCGGCCGGCCAGGAGCCCGAACGGTGCCTGGAGTCTCTCGAACAATTTCTTCACGAACGAATTCCGCCCGGCCTTCGTCTTGAGATTTCCGAAAAGACGCTTGGCGGACCGGCGCTTCGACTGGATCCTAACTCCTCGTGGAGCCAGCGGGCCACCCGTTGTCTGGAGAAAGTCTGTGGTCGGCCGGCGGTTTTTCAGTGGGAGGGGGCTTCCATTCCCATTTTGACCGCCCTTCGCCGCGCGGCCGGCGGCGCGTCCCCCATTCTGACCGGTTTCGGGCTCGAGGAAGATGCCGTTCATGCGCCGAACGAATCGTTCTCTCTGGACCGTTTCCGGCTGGGCTTTCTGTTTGGGTGCGTGTTTCTGAGCGAGTGGGGAGAGGGACAATGAGCGAAAGGAAACGGATCCTCATTTTGGGCGCGGGCGGGATCGGCAAACGACACATTCGCGGTTTTCTGAAAACCGGCCGCGTTTCGGTAAGTCTCGTTGAACCGGATCCTTCGAAACGCGAGGCGGTGAACCGGGAATATCCCTTCGAAGCGGTTTATGGCGCGCTGGACGAGGTGGATCTTGGGCGGTTCGACCTGGCGGTGATCGCTGCTCCTGCCCACCTGCACATTCCGCTGGCCATGCGCTGTGTGGATGCGGGCGTTCCCTTCCTATGCGAGAAACCATTGGCGGTGACGTGGGAGGGCGTGGAGCTCCTTCTCGCGCGGACTCGCGAGCGGGCCATTCCGGCTCGGGTGGGGTTTGTGCGGCGGTGCGCGCCCGAGGTGATTGAACTAAGGAAACGGATTCTGAATGGAGAGATTGGGCGCATCCGAATGGCTTATTTGAACCTTTCCCAGGAGTATCCCCGCTACCGCCCCGATTACCGGACTATTTATTATGCGCGTCCCGAAATGGGCGGCGGATGCATTCTGGACGCGGCCAGCCATGCCATCGACCTTCTCCTCTGGATTCTGGGCGACGTCTCGGAAGTTGCGGCGATGTATGACCACCTCGCTCTTGAGGGGGTGGAGGTCGAGGACTGTTGCCTGATCGCGCTGCGTTTCCGGAGCGGTGTTCTTGCCCATATTGCCATGAATCAGTTTCAGAAGCCCAATACGTCTCTCGTCGAATTTATCGGTGAAACAGGCAATCTGTTGCTGGATCACTCCGTGCTGAAGGTGGCTCGCGACGATTCGGGGCGTTGGGAAAGCCGCGACTTCATGGAAGGGCTGAAGCCGACGGAAGCGCATGAGTCCCGTTTTGTGTTTCAGGCGAACGCGATGCTTGACCTTCTCGAGGGAAAGCCCTGTCCTCTGGCCACCCTGGAGGAGGCGGCCCGGGGTTTGCGGGTGGCTCTTGCGGTCAAACAAGCAGGGCGAGAAAAGCGGACGGTTCATGTGGAGTGACGCATGACGGTGTGGCAGTTGCATCCCGAGATTGAATGGGCGGACTATCTTTCCGATGAGTCCCGCCTTCGGGGGGAGGCGGTCGCGATCGCCTTTCCGGCGAATGAGGACGAAGCAGTTTCGGCCATGCGGGAAGCGGGAAAACAAGGTTGGCCGGTGACGGTTCAAGGGGGGCGAACGGGGATCGCGGGGGGCGCGGTTCCCGCGGGGGGCGCCGTGTTGAATCTGAACCGGATGAACCGTATTCTCGGCATGCGGCGGCGGCAAGCGGATGGGGCGTTTGTGATCCGGGTCCAGGCCGGCCTGACGCTCGCCGGATTGCGGCAAGCGCTCGCGACGAAGGAAATTCCTGCGGAGGGATGGAAGGAAGAAGAGCGGCAGGTGCTGGAAGAGTTCCGTCGGGCTTCGCCTCATTTTCTGACGACCGATCCTACGGAACCCAGCGCCACGATTGGGGGAATGATCGCCTGCAATGCTTCGGGTGCGCGCTCCTTTCGTTACGGGGCCATCCGCCGGTGGGTAGACGCGGCCCGTATTCTCCTGGCCGACGGAACGGTTATTGCTTTGGCCCGAGGGCGGGAACGGGCTGTGGGACGGCAGTTTCGGCTGATGGCGGGCGGGCGGACGATCGAAGGGGTGTTACCCTCATATGCCCTGCCGTCCGTCAAGAACGCGGCGGGTTATTATGGGGCCGAGGGGATGGACCTGCTCGATCTTTTCATCGGGAGCGAGGGGACGCTGGGGGTCATACTGGAAGCGGAAGTGATATTGGCCCCTGCGCCGGCGGTCGAATGGGGGTTGACGGCGTTTCTGCCCAACACCCCGTCCGTCTGCCGGTTTGTCCGGGCGGTGCGGGAGGATCGAAGGGGGGTGGCGGCCATCGAGTATTTCAGCGACTCCGCGCTTGAGCTGCTCCGCGCGGCGAAGGCGGAGGGGGGGGTGTTTGGCGAGCTTCCGCCCATTCCGGAAGGGAAGGCTGCCGCCGTGTATGTGGAGATTCACGCAGAAGACGAGGCTGCGGCGGGCGAAACGCTTGAACGGTTGATTGCCGCGATGAACGCCTGCGGAGGCAAGGAAGAGACGGCGTGGTTGGCGACCGAGCCGAGGGAGATGGAACGGGCGAAAGCGTTCCGTCATGCGGTTCCCGAGCGAGTCAATGCCCTGATTGCGGAGCGAAAGAAGCGCGCGCCGGGCTTGACAAAACTGGGGACAGACATGGCGGTTCCGGACGGCCGACTCGAAGCCGTGATGGAAATGTACGAGCGGGATCTGGCGGCTCGGGGGTATGAGGCGGTGCTTTTCGGGCACATCGGCGATCATCACATCCATGTGAATATTTTGCCGCGGAGTCTTGAGGAGTATGCGGAGGCGCGGTGTCTCTATCGGCAGTGGGCGGAGCAGGTCTGCCGATGGGGGGGAACCATTTCCGCCGAGCATGGGGTGGGCAAGCTGAAAAAGAGCCTGTTGCCCGTAATGCTGGGGGTGGAGGGCGTCCGTCAGATGCAAGCCGTCAAAGGCGTTTTGGATCCGGAAAACCGCCTTGCGCCTGGTACGTTGTTTTAGGGGAGTAGCGTCCATGCGTATGGGAAACTGGCGGAGCGTTGGGAAGTGGATTCTCGTCGGCACGTTCCTTTTCCTTTTATTCGCCAGCCGGGAGTGGTGGCTGGCAGGGGTTGCGCGGCTGTGGATGGCGGCGGATGAGCCGGAGCCGGCCGATGCGATTGTCGTGTTGGGGGGCGGATTGCAGAGTCGGCCCTTCGAGGCGGCGGAACTGTATCGGATGGGGTATGCGCCGCTGGTGCTTGTCATGCGGAATGCCCTGCGCAAGACCGATGCCATGGGCATTACCGTGGACGACACGACCGCGGCCGTCAAGGTGCTTCAGGCGATGCAGGTTCCCGATTCGGCCATCCGAGTCACGGACGATTTCGTCTTTAGCACCGCCGACGAAGCGGCCATAACGGCCGAATGGGCGAAAATCCACGGGTGGGCCATGGTGCTGGTTCCGACCAATCCTTTCCATACTCGACGCGTCCGGTGGCTGTTCCGCAGGGCGTTGAAAGGGACGGAATGCCGCGTGCGGACGCCTATTGTCCTGCTCGAAACGCACGCGCCAACAGCGTGGTGGAAAAATGAAGCGGGGCTTGTGGCCTTTCAGAACGAGGTGATCAAGTACGCATACAGCCGCCTTCGCGCGATCCTGGGCCTTCCTCTTACCCGCCGGATTGCGGCGGGCGTTACGGCCGACGGGAGGCCCATTGCCGAGAGCGAATAGGAGAGGATGGTTCCCTTCCGGGATCGAGGCAGAATTGGCAATCGGTGACGTGGCCAGGACCGAACCGCTTGCGGATTCCTTCGAGTATGGGCGCCCGCGCCATGCGCGAGAGTTCGAATAGCCAGACGTTGTCGTCCACATGAATCACGAGGCGTGTGCCGGACAGCGTTGCAGGGCGCGCGTGACGGGCCACGGCTTCCCCGACGATGTCCGGCCAAGCGGCAACCAGCGACTCGAACCAGTCGGTTCGGAGCGCTTCGATCCGGGGGATCAGGTGGCGCAGGATTTCGCCGACGGGGACGGCTTCGCGGTCAACAGTTCGTTTCATGGGACATGCGAATAGTGTCAGTCCTGGTCCGCGGATCGTCAAGCAGAGAAAGCGCAATCCGTATCCGTACCGGTTGATTTGGCGTTATCGTTCGGATAATGTAATGGGGATGATCGGTTGTGAAGAAAGAAAAAGAGGACAAGGCGGAGAAAAATTTAAGGGGGGGGGTAGGGTAAGAGGCATGGGGAGAATTTTTGCATGAAGGGACGATCCCGCGAAAATCGAAGCACAAAGCCAAAGGCAGGACTTCGATGGGGGATCGCTGCGGCGGACATTACCCCCCCTCTGGGCTGTATGCTGATGGGGTATAATCCCCGTCCGGCCTCTTACGTCGAGCACCCCTTGCGCGCGGAAGCGTTGGCGTGCGAAGGGTCGAATGGGGGATGGATCCTCCTCTCTGCGGATGTCTGTGCGTTCAATTCTCTTCTAACCGACCGGGTTCGTGAGGGGGTGGCAGTCCGTACAGGACTTTCGGCCGACGCCGTTGCGGTTGCGGGGACCCATACCCACTCCGGTCCCCATGTCACCGATGCGTACTGGGCCGAGCGGTCGGAAATGGAGGCGGCCTATTTCCGGCGGTTGACTGAAACGTTGATTCGGATTGGAGCGGAGGCATGGGAGAAGCGGAGTCCAGGGATACTGGTCGTGGGGAGAACCCATGCTCCCGGGCTGGCCAGCAATCGGCGCGCGCAGAAGGAAGACGGGACGTGGATCAATGTCTGGAGCGATCCGGAGGGGAAACAGACGGGCTACTGTGACGACACGGTCGAGTTGGTGGGCGTCCGGCGACCGGATGGTCGGCTTGATGCCCTTCTCGTGAATTACGGATGTCATCCGGTCTGTTTTGGAAGTCAGCATTTGGGTATTTCGGGCGATTACGTCAGTTATCTCAAAGACGAGCTTGAGTGGAAGAAACATGCCCGAACGGTGCTCTTCACGGTCTCTGGCCATGCGAACGTGGATCCCCGCCGCTGTGTCCAGAGCGATCCTGCAGTGACGCGCGAGATGGGGGCGCAGCTGGCCCGGCTTGTGGCCGAGGCGCTGCCTTCCCTCGAGCCGGTTTCCGCCGATCGGGTTGCCGCCGTCCGGGAACCCTGGGAGTTCGAGGCCAACTGGGAGATTGCGGGGCGCATGACCATTTACTTCCCCCATGCCAAGAAGGGATCGCGGGTTCGGACGGCGTTTGCGGCGCTGGCGGCGGGTGAACTTGCACTTGTGGGGTTTCCGGGTGAGACCGTCAGCGAGTATCGCGCGCGTCTTGCGGCCGTCAGTCCTTTCCCTCACACGGTACTCCTTTCCGTGGTCAACGATTTTGTGGGATATCTTCCCACCGATGAAATTCTTCGTCAGGGAGCCTACGAGGCCGGTATGAGTCCGCTCCGTCCTATCGAAGTCGCGCTGATGGGCAAGGCGGAGCGTGTGTTGAAAAAAGCCGACGCGCTTCGTCGGGCTTCATAATGCGAAAACCGCCATTTCCTTGGCAGTGGTCTTGAACCATTTCCTGTTGTTCGGAGTTTCGGCGGTTCCGGCACTCTGTGCCGGACGTCACAGAGAGAGTCGGGGGTAATTTGCGGCTCCCGACAGGGGACTTCCGGAACACCAACGTTTTGACTTTCCGGGGTCTCACCGCGGACGGATACTTACCTATAGTTCATGCAGGGGGGGGCGTTTGGCGGCGGCCGGGGCACCGGCCATTTGTTTTGGGCCCCATCCCGAAATTCTCCCCCCAGGTTTCAGCCCTCTTCGCTCACCTTGTGAGCCCAGGGACGGGCGAAAATGATGTTGTCTTTTTATCCTCATGCGGATAGACTGACTCAATCATAACATTATGATCAAGAATCTGGAGACGGGGCAATGAAGCGAGGGATCGGACGACGAGGATGGACGGCGGGCGTGTTGGCGGTTCTATCAGGGTTGGCGCATGGGGTTGAACTGGTCAAGGACGGGCTGGGAAAAGCGGCGATCTGGGTCCCGGACGAACGCGGCGTGGACGCTCGGGCCTTTACGGAACGAAAAGCGGCGGAAACGCTTGTCGACTATATCGAAAAAATGTCGGGGGCCAAACTTCCGATTTATACGATGGGGGTGGACGGCCAACCCCAATCGGGTGTCGCTGCGATCTTGGTAGGAAAAGCCGCACTTGCGGTGGGATTGGAGGCGCCTCCTGCTACGATCAGCGGCGACGGTTATCGGATTAAAACCCGCGGTTCTTGGGTCTTGCTCGCCGGCGAGACACCGGATTCGACGTTCTTTGCGGCTTCCGATCTTCTCGAACGGTTTGGGTGCCGGTGGTTCATCGACAATCCGATTGGGACCGTCGTGCCGACGTTAAGAACCCTCGAGACGGGAACCCTCGATGTGGAAGAAACCCCTTCGTTTCCGAGCCGCAGCATTTGGGGGCCGAATTGGCGGCCCACCATGTGGACGCGCCACAACCGGCTGGGCGGCCTGAGCCTTACCTCCGGGCACAACTGGCCCTCCTGGTTCTGTACCCAGGACCCCGAGGTTCGGGCGAGCTACCTTTCGAATGTCGCGGCGCGCGTTCGAGGCAAGGGGGTGGTGTCCACCTCGATCTCCCCCCCGGACGGCACCCGCTATTGTCAATGCGAGAAATGCAAGGCGCTCGACGATCCCACGTACATTGAGCCCAGTTCCGGATCGCCCGTGATGTCCGACCGTTATCAAGAATTCTACAACTTTCTCGGCCGGGAAATCAGAAAAATCAATCCGCAGGCGATCCTTTGCCATTATGCCTATGCCGATTACACGTTGCCGCCCAAACGGTTCACCGATGGGCCGGACAACCTCTGTGTTTTTCTGGCTCCCATTCGTTTTTGCCGACTTCACAGCATGTCCAACCCGTTGTGCGAGGGGCGGCAACGCGCCCGCGCGATGGTCGAAGGCTGGGCGAAAGTCGAAAAGAAGTTGGGTTGGCGGGAATACAACTACAATCTGGCGGAAAGCACGGTGCCCCTTTCGAAGATTTCCGTTTGGAAGGAGGATATTCCATGGCTTTTTGAAAAAGGATGCATCGGGCTCAACATCGAATGCCTGTATATGCCCCATCTGTATGATCCGCACACGTGGCTGGTCGCGAGGTTGGCATGGAACGCAAGGGCCGATGTCCACGCACTTCTCGAAGATTTTTACGAAAAGTTTTGCGGTCCTGCCGCCCCCCACGTGAAATCTTATTGGGAACGGATCGACCGCGCCTATCGGGAAACCGACGCCCATGCGGGAAGCTTTTTCTCCCTTCCGCACATTTGGACCCGCGCGCTGCTGGCCGCCTGCACCGCGGACATGGACGCCGCCGCGGCTGCCGTCAAAGGGCAATCGCCGTATGCGGAGCGGGTGACGATGTTTCGGAAGGGACTGGAAAGCGTCCGGTTCTTTCTCGATTGGCTGGACGCGGTCAATCGGTGCGATTTCCAAAAATCGCAAATGGTTTTTGACGCCTGGATGGCCCACTTGGACGCCATTCACGCAGCCCGCATTCATCCGGTGGAAGAATACAAGCGGGGGTACGCTCCGCGTTTCCTGGGCGTGGGTCAGGCGGCCGGTTTCGCTCGTGTGACGGGGGAACGGCGCAAGGTGCTTCAGTTTCCGGACGAATGGGAGTTCCGGTATGACCGGGCGAATGAAGGCGAAACGTTCGGGTGGTTCAAAGCGGATGCGGGCGGGGAGTGGACGAAGGTTCGGACCTACACGAGTACGCTGAGCGATCAAGGGGTTCCCGAGGAACTCACTTGGATGTGGTACCGGGTGAAAATTCGGACTCCAAAAGATTTGCCCGCGGGGACCCTCACCCTTTGGTTCATGGAGCCGGACGCCAATGAAATCGCCGTCTGGGTGGATGGGCGGCCTGTGGGAGAACCGCGGAGCATTCGCGCTCGACAGCCGCTGGACGTGGAGGTGACGGGGTCGCTGAAACCCGACACCGAGCATGTCTTCACGGTAAAGATGCATCACCGGCGCATTTCGGAGCTCAAGCTGGGCGGCATTTTGCGTCCCGTCATGATTTATAGCGGCTCTCCCCCGGAGACGAGTGTCCAGAAATAAGCGAGGGAGGCGCGATCAATGCCACAAAAGCTGAACAACCGGACGGGGCTTTCGGATACGCCTTTTGCGATTCGGATGTTATGGGGTACGACCGCCGAGCAGCGGGAGAAAGCGAAAACGATCGGATGCAACTGGGCGATCGTTCAGACATTCGGTCATCGACGGAACGACTTTCCGTTCTACTTTGCGTCCGATCCGAAGGTTGCAGCGATTCGAAAAAAAGAGAGTGCAGCGGAGGTGCGGCTCGAACGGGCTCTTTTGCGGGAAGGCATCGCCCATGCGCACCGGCTCGGTCTGAAGGCACTCATTCACAGTTACGAGGTGAGCATTCCGGAAGAATTTCGGCGGCTCTATCCCGAACTTTATCAGCCGTGGATTCGAGAGTACCGGAACTGTTGTCTTGAGGTGCGGGAACACCGGTCGCCCTGTGTATCCGATCCCCGGGTGCGGGAGATCCTCAGCCAAAAGGTTGCGGAGACGATTCGGGCGGCAGGCGACGATCTTCCCGACGGCTATGCCTTCACTTTCAACGAATGCCTTTCGGGCGCTCGGATCAATCATCGCTGCGAGAAATGCCGGGAGATCCCGTTTCCCCAGATGATCAAATGGCTGGCCGACTCGGTTCGAGATGGCATTCGGAGCGTTTCGTCTTCGATTCAGTTTTTTCACCGGACGTGGGGATTGAATGAGAACGATGACGCGGGCTGGAAAAACATCGTGCGCCGCTTCGAATTTTCGGAGGGTTGCGGCGAGCCTTGGCTGGCGGCGCATGCACGGATTTTTGCGCCGCCCAACCTCCATTATGTGGCGTCTCGTGATCTGCCGACCTATGTCCGGATGCAGGCGGGGGAGAAAATGGGGTTCATCACCAAGGGGACGTGGGGCGACATTTCGCTTGACCATCCCCTCAACCCCTACCTTTCGATTTTGGCGGCAACTCATCCGACCGTTGTGGAGCTTTCGTGGGAGGATGCGGCGTCCTATCCCCGCGCGTTTCATGTACTGGCCCTTCAGTTCCAGCGCATGGCGCGAGCCGCCCGCGCGGCCGGGGCGGCGGGGTTGGCGGGGGTCCCCTGCGCGTGGGGATACAAAATGCATCACCACGGCCAAGGGGGGCATGAAGGCGGGGGGCGCGAATGGATCGGTCGGCTCGAGGATTCCCATTGGCGCCTCGCCCTGCTGAATTTCGATGTGTTCCAGGCGCTTTGCGAAAATCCCGATGCCGATCTTCTTCCGGTCGTGGAAAAAGCGCTCCAGACGCGATACGGACGAAAATTGCCGCGCACGCTTGCGGCCTTTCTTCTCGAGAGTCAGACCATTCGGGCCCGTGCTCTGAACTGCCGGGGCATCCAATGCACCGGCGAGACGCTCGAGCGAATGTATTACCAGATTCTGCGTTATGGTCCCACCGTTCCGGGCTGGGAAAAGAAACTCAGCCGGGATCCGGCCAATCTGAAGCGGATTCTTCGGGCAAAGGAAGCCAACATGCGCCGGGCGGGCGAAATCGTGGACACCATTGCCCGGATGAAAGGCCGGATTCCCCAGGCCGCATGGGAAGAGTTTTGGGGATGCTTCCGCGATCTGCACCGGGAAAGCGTTGAAATCGGCCGACGGCAAATCTTCCATTTTCTGTTGTGGGCGCTCAAGGACGGCACGCTCAAGCCCAATCTGGCGACCCTCCAGCTTCTGGAGAAACAAATCCGATACGAATCCCCTTCGCTGTGCGAAAGGTAGCGCACCACAACAACCGGCGGAAAAGCCATGAACGCCCGACAAACGGTTCGGTGGGGGTTGGGAGGGATCGAGTTGGCTTGCGTGCGGCGGGAATGGCCCAGACGGACGGGTCTGTGGACGCCTTGCGCCCGGATGAGCAAGGGGGCGGGCGGAGATGGGAGACGGGCAAGCGCACGATTCAGGCGGCCATCAACGTCGCTTCTACCGGCGGCACCGTCTCGTGTCGGTATGGAAATGAGAATGTCTCGGTTGTTTGGCCCTTTGACTTGGCCGGTCAGCCGCGCATCCAGGGAAGCGCTGTGGAGAGAGGGGCTTTTGAATCCGTTCCCATCCGCAGGGGCATTTTTCTCCAGATTCGTTGAAAGGAAAGTCCCAAATGAAAAAAACAGCACGTCATACGGTATTGGAAGTCCGAACGATCAGCCTTCATCAATCGTACCACGGGTGGGCTACCCTGGAGCGGATCGGGCCGACCGACCTGGCGGTCGTCGTTTCAGCGGGGCGCGAACGGCACGTCTGCCCGTTCGGGCAGGTCCATCTGCTGCGATCGCGGGACAATGGCCAGACGTGGGAGCCTCCGGTTGTGTTGGCGAACGGACCGCTGGATGATCGGGATGCGGGAATCCTTCGGACCTCGAACGGGACGCTGCTCGTCAATTGGTTCACTTCGGCCGCCTGGTTGCGGCGGCTGGAATCCGCGGAGGCGAAAGGGCCGAAGTCCTTGTCTGAATTGGGCGACGGATTTGTGGCCCGGTGCCAAAAGATGCGGCTTTTCATGACCCCTGATTTGATCGCGCGAGAACTCGGAACGTGGATGATCCGGTCCACGGATGGCGGCCAAACGTGGTCGCCGAAATACGATTGCGGCGTGGGAAGTCCACACGGCCCCACGGAACTTGCCGGCGGCCGTCTGCTGTTTGTGGGGAACTGGAAGGCGCCCTCCGGGGAGGAGGGGCGAAACGGTTCGCCTTATAGTCCGGCATTGGGTGCCATGGTGTCGGACGACGACGGTCGGACGTGGCAGCGGGGAGGCGCGATTCCCCAGCGGCCCGGCGATCCGCTTGGTTCTTATCATGAACCGCATGCGGTTCAGGCTCCGGACGGTCGCATTCTGGTCCACATCCGCAATCACAGCGACCAGGATCGCCATTGCATTCTTCAGTGCGAATCTCTGGATGGAGGGCATTCTTTTAGTGTTCCGCGAAACACGGGGCTTCTTGGCCTTCCGGCCCATCTTCGGGTTCTCCGAGACGGCCGGATTCTGACCACCTACGGGTATCGCGTCGTGCCGTACGGCAACCGGGCCAGCCTCAGCGAAGACGGGGGAAGGACCTGGAGCGAACCGATGATCTTGGACGAAAAGCCTCAACCGCGCGATCTTGGATATCCCACAACAGTTGAATTGGACGATGGCACGTTGCTCACGGTTTGGTATGAATGCCTTCCGGGCGCGACGCTCGCCACTCTTTCGTTATGCCGTTGGCGTTTACGCGACTGAAAAAGAAAAAAAATTGCGAGAGGTGAAACGTTGTGATATTATCACCCGCAACGTTCAAGGAGGGAACATGAAAACCGCCAAGTCACCGCGTGTGCCGATGCTCGCGATTGGGATACTGGGGGGACTGATAGCGGGGAGTGGACAATCCGCGACTCGCGTATGGACGGGAGGAGGGGCCGATTCGTTGGCCAGTACGGCGGCGAACTGACAGAACAGTGCCGTTCCGGCAAGCGGCGACAGTGTTCAATTCGATGGCTCCAGCTCGAAAAATTGCGATTGGGATCTAAACATTTCCCTCCAGGATTGGGTTCAGACTTCTTCCTATACGGGGATGGTGACGATTTGGACCCGCTATCCGGGACAGGGCGATTTCACCAATCTCACGATTGCAGGCAACTGTCTGATCGAGGGCGGCGTATGGACGCATCCCCCCAATTCGGGCACCAATGCCATGGCCGATCGGCTTTGTGTTTCGGTGGCAGGCGATTTCACATTGGGGGTGTCGGCTCGGATTGATTTGATCGCGAAGGGCTTTGCGGCGGGCCGAGGTCCGGGAGCCGGCGTCGACGCGCTGGATGCGGGGGCGGGGGCGAGTCACGGCGGCATGGGGGGGTATCATATGGATAGGCTGCCGGCGGCCAGCTATGGGTCGGCGGCGTGCCCGATCGCGTTGGGCAGCGGCGTTTCCGCCAACGGCGGCGGCGCACTGTGGCTGACGGTGGGAGGAAGGGCGACTCTTGATGGCTTGATTACAGCGGACGGAACGAACACGAGCCGGAGGGCCGGTACCTCCGGCGGCTCCCTCTTTATTCAGGCGGCGGAAATCCAGGGGTCGGGAACGGTTCAGGCGGACGGCGGACGTTACCGGGCCGAGGCGAACACAAGCCCTTACAGCGGAGGGGGCGGACGGGTTGCCGTCATCGTCACGAATTCGCCGACCCTCGGCAACGTCAAATTTTGGGCACGGCCTGGTGTGGGACTCGCAGCGGGTACCGCGGGGACCGTCTATAAAAAGACCACTGCGTTCGAAGAACTCCTCATCGACCAAGACAATCGAACCGCTCAAGCGGCGATTCCCCGCGAGTACCCGGATCCTCCGCGGGGAGCAACCTATACGGAATTTCCCGCGCGGCTTGCGTCCAATACGATCTGCCCGGCGGTTGGAGGCGAACTGGAAAACGCCGTGCTCATTCTGACGAACCAGGCCGTGGTTACGTTGTGGTCCGATCTGCGCATGGCCGATGTCAAATGGATCAGTTCCAACTCCACGCTCAACCTCAATGGATACACGCTTTTTCTTAAAGCGGACGCTCCCTCTGAGCCGTTTCCCGCCGCCTTCGGCGGAGGGACGATTCTCAGCAATGGGGGGCGGATTGTTTGGGGAGACGCGCCGCCGAAGGTTCCACTCAATGTCTATGCCTATCATGGGTCGTCGATCGAGACGAATCCCGTTTCGGCTGATGGAACATTCGAGGTCGGCACGAATGTGATGCTGACCGTTCTTCCGGCGGATGGGTATACCTTTCTTTGGTGGAAGGGGCATCTACCGGTCGGAACCGCGCGGACCAACAATCCGCTTTCGATGACCGTCACGGGCCGTTGCGATCTTGTCGCCGTCGTGGCGCGCACAAACGAGACCTATCGGACATGGGTGGGGGAGGGGGCCAATTCCAACGCCTCGACGGCCGCGAACTGGTACCCGGCCATGGTTCCCACCTCAGGTTGCCATATCGTCTTCGACGCATCCAGCGATCGGGAATGTTTTTGGGATCTCAACATCGAACCGGCCTCCTGGACCCAGACGGCCGATTATCGATGGTTTTACTATCAGGCGATCGGCCACCGGGGATTTGTGACGATTTATACCCGCTATCCGGGATTCGGCGCTTTTACCAATCTTGCGATTCGTGGGGACTGCGTGCTCGAAGCGGGCGCATGGACCCATCGGGCGAATCTCGGAACCAATGAGGCCTTTGACCGGCTGGCGGTTACCGTGGACGGTGATTTTCGGCTGGGGACCAATGCCATGATCAACGTGATCAATCGGGGGTTCGACAATGCGCGGGGTCCTGGCGCAGGGGTCACTGCCGGGAATCGTGCGACCACGGGTCGTGGCGGTTCCCATGGAGGGTTGGGCAATTACAACCCCACCTATCAGATCGCAGGCAAAACCTACGGTTCGATCACCGCTCCCGAGATGCTCGGCAGTGGGTCGGCCTCCCGGGGAGGCGGCGCCGTGCGAATTCATGCCGCCGGTGAACTCGCACTCGAGGGTTCGATCCGTGCCGATTCGACGCGGGGGTACAATCAACCCGAACTCCTGCCGGGAGGATCGGGAGGATCGGTTTTTTTGAAGGGAGCAACGGCGTCGGGAACGGGTCTTATTACGGCCAATGGAGCCTTAGGATACAACAGCGGAGGCGGCGGCCGAATTGCGCTCATCCTGACCGAAACGACCCACTTCCCCCCCCTCGTTTTCCGATGTTCCAGTCGGCATCATGCCAACGCCTTGAACGGGGCCGCGGGGACGATCTATCTGGAAGGATGGGAAGAAGGGACGCCCGCCCTTCGGCGGCTGATGGTGGACAACCAAGGCGTAGTCGCCCCCGCGCATGCGGTCACCGAACTCATGCCGACCTATGAAACGTATGATCCTCATCCCTCCATCGGAGGCGAAATCGAAGATGCGGCGCTCGTCATCTCAAACCGCGGGCAAGTCCGATTGTCTTCCAGCCTCAAGATCGGGGATTTCATCCATTTGGGAACCAACTCTTTCATCGACTTGAACGGTTATACCCTTTTTGTCAAAGCTTCCGAACCACTCGGTGCGTTTCCGGGGGACTACGGCAACGGAACGGTGGTCAGCAACGGCGGAGCGATTGTCTGGGGAACGGAGGTCGTCGAATTGGCGCTGGTGGTGACAGCGGGCCCGAACGGGACCATCAGCCGGAGTCCCGACTCGACCAACAATCTCTATGCGTTCGGAACAGATGTCGAAGTAACGGCCCATCCCGATCCGGGCTATGCGTTCCTCTACTGGGAGGGGGACGTGCCCACCAATGCCAGCCGTTCCGACAACCCGATTTGGGTTCCGGTGGATCAGGAACGAACCCTTCGGGCCCTCTTTGCCAGTACGACCCCCGGCGTGCATACGTGGATTGGGGACGGCACGAACAAACTGGCCAGCAATCCCGAGAACTGGTATCCCAACCAGACCCCCACCTCGGGGGTGCATCTTGTTTTGGACGGCACCAGTGTGAAGGAATTGCATTGGGACCTCGACATCGAAGTGGGGTCCTGGACCCAGACGGAAGGCTTTGAGTCCTATTACACGCCGGCCGAAGGCTATCGGGGATGGGTCGTCTTCATGACCCGGTACCCGGGTCAGGGTTCTTTTACCAATTTGTACATTCGGGGCGACTGCATCTTGCAAGGCGGGACGTGGACCCACCCGGCCAATACCGGCGATACCCAAGAGGTGGATCGTCTTTCCGTTTCCATTGGCGGCGACTTTTTCCTGGCATCGAATGCGGTGATCGACGTTCGAAATCGCGGGTTTGATGCCTATCGAGGCCCTGGCGCGGCCTTGACGGGTCAACGATCCGCTACCGCACGGGGCGCTTCTCATGGAGGGATGGGCAACTTCCAGCAGGGGTACGCGGCGCCTGCTCCGACTTACGGTTCCCTTGCGCATCCGATTTCTCTAGGGAGCGGGGGAGCAGGGCGGGGAGGGGGCGCTGTGCACCTTGTTATCCAAAGAGGGGCGTTGATCTACGGGCAGATTCTGGCGGATGCCGTGGGTCCGACCACGATGAACGACGGGGCTTCGGGTGGATCCATCTATCTGGTTTGCGATTCCCTGTCGGGGACCGGTCTTCTGAGCGCCTGCGGGGCGGCGGGTTATCATTGCGGCGGCGGCGGGCGGATCGCCGTGGCGCTCCAGAACAGCGATTCCTTCGGCAACGTGGTCATACGCGCCTTCGGAGCGACCCACTCCTCCTTCAACAGCGCGGCAGGAACGGTCTATCTGGAAACTCGTATGCAAGGCGTTCCCGTTCTTCAGAACGTCGTTTTGGACAACAACCTCATTGCAACCCCCGTCTATGTGTTGACCGAATTTCCGCCTTCGGCGGACACGGAGCCTCTCGACTGGCCTTCCATACGGCTGCGAATTCTCCGTTCGGCTCGCGGGGGGCTGACGGTTCCCAGCTTGCGAATCCGGGATCTTGAATGGGTGGATGCGTCCGCCCGTCTTCATCTTCAAGGAAACATCCTCCATGTCCGCTCGCTCTATCATCCGTTTACCGATGGGGCAGAGGGCACCGTGGTCCTCTTAGACGGCGGCGAACTCCTCTGGGCCAAGGCCGGCACCATCATGATCGTGCGTTGAGAGGGGAATGAGGACCCTGAAAAGCGCGGCGTTGACAATGGGGATCGTGTTTTCTATGATTCTCCCGTTTTGACCGCAGGCACGGTGGGGTACCGAAGTGGTCAACCGGGGCAGACTGTAAATCTGCTGGCTTTGCCTTCGAAGGTTCGAGTCCTTCCCCCACCACCACAGCCGTGGATGGTTTCGATGCGATGGATCGTGCAGGGAATTCTGGTCCTCACCCTGGCGTTGACGCTGGTGTATGGCCTGGCCAGCAATTTCGATTTTCTTTTCGAAGATCAGTCCCATCTTGCGGCTTTTCCACGCCAGCCTAGCCCAGAGGATTATCATTCCTTGTGGCGGCAACCCACGTCTTGTTTGGAGCGGACTTGGCGGCCCATCGCGCAGGCGACCCTCCTGGTGCAGCGGGGTGCTTCCGGCCTTCAGGATGCCTGGCCCTACCGGTTGTTTAACGTGTTCCTTCTCGGTCTGGCCGGTGTTCTGGCTGGTGCTCTCTTCCGATTGCCTCCTTTTGAATTCCGCCGGATCCCTCTGATTCTCGGGATGCTGGGATGGGTTTTCCATCCCACGGCTACGGGGACGATTTACCGCATCGTGGCTGGGCGTGAGGTATTGCTTATGACGGTATTTGCGTTGGCGTCGCTCCTGCTCTATTTTCGCGGAGGTTTTTTCCCGCGCATCGGAGCTCTCCTGTTTTTTGGGCTGGCGCTCGGCTCGCACGAGATGGCATGGACATTGCCCCTCCTGATCGCGGCGGGGGAAGGGATCAAGCTTTCGACCCTCCCGTCCCGGCGGGAGGAATTTCGTAGGGATTCCACGCCCTTGGAATTCCAAAGCCGTTTCTATTTTTGGATGTCTTGGTTCTGGGTGGGGGCTTTTTTTGTTCTGTTGGGCTTCTACTTTATTTTCCGCATCCGTGTCTTGGAAGGCATGGAAATGGAATGGCGACCGGAACGAATGCCGTGGCGGTCCTTCCTGTATGGAGTTCAAACGACCTTTCTCCCGTTTCGCGAAGTGTTGCATCAGCCGACGTGGCCGGTGTGGTGGTCCGGGTGGCGTCTGTTCGGCGCCTTGTGGATGGTTGCGGGCTTGATTGCGCTCTGCGTTTTTTGTCTTTTCCGGACCGATCTGACGCCCATGTGGGGGCGGAGCGAAGAGAGGCGGCGGTTGCTCTTTTGGGCGATCTGGTTTTTCCTGTGGGCTCCTTCCCTGGCGACGGCCTGGACATCGCAGCCGGCCTTTGATGAGTTGAATGTTTGGCCGGCTAGTTTGGCCGTGTTCGGGGTGCTGGCCTGGGTTGGAACGCGAGTGTGGTCTGAAATCGCTTTCCGGCAGGAAGGATGGGTGCTGGGAATCAGTCTGATTGTGGTGCTCATGGCAATGAGTTTCAGCCGGCGTGTGGAACATCGGTCCGACTCCGACTACGTTGCGCATTGGGGCCGCCGCGATCCGGGGGCGGCCGTTCGGTTGGAACAGCAAGGGCAAGCGTTTTCGAAAAAGGGTCAATGGGAGGAAGCGGAATTGCGTATTCGCCGGGCGCTGATGTTGAAGCCCGAAGACCGCGCCCTTCAGAGGTTTCGGCGGGATGCACTGGTTCGGCGAGGGCGTCTGGAAGAGGCGTTGGTTCTTGCGCGCGATATTGCCCGAGAAGGGGAAGATGCCGACCGGGAGCTTTTGGCCGATCTCCTGATGGAGGCGGGACGCGTCCGGGAGGCTTCGGATCTCTATACAATCCTTCTGGAAAAAAGTCCGGACAGCATTTCTCTTCGACAAAAGCTGGAGCGTGCCCTCTCTGCCGAGCAAGAAGCTCCTGCGTCGACACCCCCCCCAAGAATTGGGGAATCCTCCTCTGGCCCAGCCGGCTAGAAAAAGGAAGTGAGTTGCCATTCTGCATGCTTTTCGATATGTTCTTTGCATTGAGGAAAGGGACCCAGGGTGAATCGTGACAGACCATTTTGCGGAACAGCCCTTGCAGGTTTGTGTTTGATCATGGGTTTCAACGGTTGCCAGACCGTTCGGCATGGGGACGTTGAAATTGTTGTTTTGGGAGACGGTGCCGGTTCCGAGGAGAGAATCGAAGAGGTTGACCACAACGTTTTGTCCCTCGAAAATTCGGTTGTTTCAGCCGAGGAAACCGGTCTTCTAAGAACAGGAGAAGAGACCTCTTCAGAAGCGTCGGGATCGGAGAAAGCGAAGCGAGCGGCGCCGCAACCCAGCAAGCGGCGCGGGTGGTGGCCTCTGTGGGGAAGGGGAGAAGAACCGCAGTCGGCTGGGGACGTGTCTTCGCCCGGCGCGGCAGCCCCGGAACCGGGCGACGAGGAACGTGAAAAAGCGTTGGCCGAACAATTGAGCGCCGAACAACCCACCGAATGGTTCGCGCCGGACGGCTCTCCTTATCTTCGGCCGGGTTTTTCCATTAAAGTTTCGGTAATTGCCGGCGGAATCGTCGAAGTGCCCGAGATGATACGGATTGTTTCGGACAAAAGCACGATTACCTTACCCTTGGTCGGACGGATTGAATGCCATAACATGACGATCCGGACACTCGTTGATCGGCTGACGGAGGAATATTCGCGATTTTTGAAAGAACCCAATGTTTCCGTGGACTATGTTTATGAAGGGAGGGCCGGTGAAGTTTCCCCCTGGGGGTGGGTATCGGTTTATGGAGCCGTCAACAGCCCGGGGCGGATCAATATTCCCCCTTCGCGGGACCTCAGTCTGAGCCGGGCCATTCAATTTGCCGGCGGGCTCAACCGGGTGGCCCGTGAAACCGATATTCGTATCTGGCGGCGAACATCCGAGGGTCCTAAAAAAATTGTGATTAATTTGCTGGACATTGCCAAGCGGGGTATAATAGAAAAAGACTTGAAATTGGAACCGGGAGATATCATATTCGTTCCCGAAAGTGTTTGGTAGTTCGGACTGGCCAACGGAGTGGGGTAGTTGTGAAAACCACAAGCCAAAAAAAAATTGGATTTTCTATCCTTCCGATGATTCTTATGCTCGCACTGGGGTTTGGAGCTCAGGCGGCCATATCAGCGCCCGGAAGCGGCATCCGAATTGAGGGCTTCAAGATTAGCCCCTTTGTGGAAGCTTCAGCGGGGTATGACAGTCAAGCTTGGTTGGGTTCGGGTAAAAATCAGGAAATTTTGCCCGACGGAACATTTGCTCAGAAGGATACCGATGACGTATTTGCTCAGTTTACCGTGGGTCTTGGGATCGGTCCATCAACCTCTCTTCGGCCGGAATGGGATGTTCGATTGAGAGGGTGGTATGATCACCGTGTTTACAATGACCTGAGCGAAATTGATTATGATGCCTTTACCGCGGAAGGGACGGTTCGATATTGGCCCGAATCGGATAAATACCGCCTGACCGTTGGCGGAAAATTCAGGAGCCTTCAGGACTACGAACGGGTTCCATCCAGCGCGGTCCAAACGATGCCGGCTGAAATGCCCCTTCCTTATGTGGAGGATCGGTCCGACCGCCTCAAGAGAAACAATTTGACCGGCTTTGGAGATCTTCAATGGACCGCGCTTTCCAAAACTGAATTCACTCTGGGCGGATCGGTGGAATCCACCGATTACGACGGAACCAACGTTTACGACAACTGGAATTGGACGCTGCGGGGCGACGCAGGGTATCGTTTTTCGGAGAAAACATCCTTTTTTGCTCAGATGAACTATCGCCGTCTTATTTCGGACTCTTTTTCCAAGGACGTTCCCGTTGTGAGCTTTCGCGCCGGTTTTCGCACTCGACCCCTAGTGAAAGTGGATTACAAGATCGGAATAGGCGCCAAGACTTATGAATATGCGGTGGATTCTCAGGCGAGCGCCTATGACCGGAAATGGGACTGGGACGTGGATGGGCAGTTGAACTGGAGAGCCCGGGAGAACCTGAGCATCTTTGGGCGGGCGTGGACCGATGTTCAGCCGGCTACGACGGTTCGGGAAGTCACGCGGCGAACCTATGCCGGCCAGGCGGGCTTCAATTACGCGTTTCTGCGACGGCTCAGTGGGATCGGGTCCGTCACCTATCGCTATGACGATTATGATTTTCCAATCGAGTATCCTGGCCAACTGAGGCAGGAGTATGCCGAGCTGCTTCAGTTTTCCGGCCGTCTGGTGCTGGCCCCTGTTGTCAATACCTTCTGGAAACTGTTTGTGGAAACAACCTACGAACGGGGTGACAACGATCTCGATCAATATGACCAGTGGGTCGTCTTGGTCGGGGCGTCGCTATGGTACTGAGTGTGATGAGGAGGTGGGATATGAAACGCATGTGGATCCTGTTGGTCCTCTTGGCAGTGACGGCGGGACTGTTGAATGCCCAGGAGGGTATGCCTGAGAGTGCGGAAGCGCGTTCGGCGCGCGAAACAGCCGCGCGGATCATGGCGATCGAAGACGATACCGCGGCAGGCGAGGCGTTGGCGGAGGCAATTCGGCAGATTGTGAGCGATCCGGAACGGAATGAGTCAGGGGAAGCGGAACTGATTCTGGCCTATATTCTCCAGACCGATTCTACCCGTGCGATGCGAATCATTCCTACAGCCTTCCGAGCATTGGTCGGGCAGATTCCCCTTGCGGCGTTTCAGCGGTTGGCTGCCGCTGCGCTGGCCGCGGCAGGACCTTCTGCTGCTTCGGCACTGACTCAAGCGTTGCTCGATGCCTTGGAAGGGCAATCCCGTTGGGCCGCCGCGGTTCTGTTTGCGGCGAAGGATGCACAGGGAGCCCTTCCGCCTGTGCTGTATCAGACGCTTGTTCAACTTTCCTCCGTTGTTCTGCCTCCGGTGGTTGTGCCGAAGCAACCTCCTCCCCCTCCTCCCCCCCCTCCTCCTTATAAAGGACAGTAAGCCGAATCAGACGGCGGGAGAAACGGTTCCGCATGCTTTTTTTTGTTGCCCTTCTGGTGGTGTGGCCTGTCTGGCTAAGAGGGGGAACTCGTCCGGAACTGATGGGCCCTGTGCCATGGCTCACATTGGCGGCGTTGGGCAGTGCTCTGTTCTGGCCTGACCGGGAGAGGATGGAAAATGCAAAAGCGGCCCGAATGCGGGTTATGCATGACTTTTTTTCTGACCCCTTCCTTTATATAGCGCTAGCTTTTCTGCTTCTTCTCGCTCTTCAGGCGTGGAATGGTCCTCGGGAATTAGCTTGGAATTCAAATTTGGGGTACTGGTTTTTTGCTCCTCCTCCCCATCCCAACCTTCCGGTTTTCAGCATACAGCCCTCGGAAGCAGTCGAAATGCTTCTTTGGTTCGGCCCCGCCATCGCCATCGTTCTGGCCATCCGACACGGATTTTCCAGGGATCGGAAGGCCGATCTTCTCCGCCTTCTGGCCGTCAATGCCGCATGGGTCGCGGGGGTTGGGCTCATCCAGCAGGCGTTTCGCGCACCCGGCATATTTTGGCGGGGAAAGGCAGAAGTTCCCTTTTTTGCCACCTTCGGCTATCCCAATCACGCCGGTGCATTTTTTGTCCTCGCCTCCATTCTCAGTGGAGGGCTGCTCATCCGGGAGCTCAATCATGAGGATGGCGGCGAAAATATCGGTTGGGCCCTTCCGACCCTTGTCATCAATTTGATGGGCGCCCTTTTTTGCCGCAGCCGGGCCGCCATTCTCATGGCGGCGTTCCTTGCTTTGGCGGGGAGCAGTTATGCCTTGCGCCGCCTGCGCGGGCGCTACACGACTGCAGGACGAGCGGCTGTGACCGTCTGCCTGGCAGCCGTGCTGGCGACGGCCACCTTTGTGTTCGTCCGGGTTCCAGGCAACGTGGTGAAGGAGGAATGGAAAGGAACAACCTTGGAGAATGTCAAATCGCGGGTGGAACGGAGGGGCGATCCCTATCTCGAAGCTGCCTGGCAGATTTGGCGCGACCATTCCTGGTTTGGTGTGGGCGGTTGGGGGTACCGACATTTCCTCCCTCTTTTCGTCGTGCCGGATAATCCTCGGAGGATTTTTCCAGATGGAGCGGCCAATGTTCATAACGATCCGTTGCAGTTCCTCGTTGAGTTTGGTTCGATCGGTGCGGGTCTTTTGGCCGTTGCCGTTGGATTGCTCCTCCGCCCGGCCTTTCGAACTCTTTCTTCTCTCGCCCGGCGGCGGCGCGAAGGAGAAAGCCGTTCCTTGCTCTATCGAATTCCTCCTTTAGGGTTGGCCCTGTTGGTGGGGCCTGCGACCATTTTTGCTTATAGCTTCACCGATCTGCCGTTTCGAAGTCCTGCCGTCCTGTGGCTCTGGTTCGTTATGCTGGCTTGCGCGCCCGATTTTCTCGCGCACAAACATAGCGGCCAGGAAAACATTGCGATCAACCCTGGCAAACGATAGAATATCCGCTCATATGGCCAAAGAAAATCCACGTACCGATGCTGTTGCTGCCGACCGTCCCGATTTCCCCCCTTCTGAGTCTGTGAGCAACGGACCTCCCATGCCCCCCTCCGGGGCATCTGAGCAAGAACGACGCGCCCCTTATTATCATCGCCCCCCCTATTATAGCCATGCCCCTTATACCGGCAGCCGTTACGGCGGTGGGTACTACTATGGAGGTGGAAGCTACGGCTACGGGGTCCCCTATTACGGGGTTCCATACGGGGTTCCATACTACGGAGTTCCCTATTACGGGGCCGCCCGCGCTGAAGAGGAGGAAGAGGAATCGGCGCTGGGTTCGTTGGATCCGAGCCGCATTCTGCGAGTTTGCCTCAAGAAATTACCGGTGCTCTTAAACATCGTCGTCTTGAGCGGAATTGCGGCGTGGGCCTATTATCAGGCATTGCCCGTCCTTTACGAGGCGACGGCCCTGATCGAGATGAGCGTTCGGGGGCGCCGGGTGATGCCGACAACCATGACGGCCGGCGAAGAATCCGTGACGGCCGGTTCAACTGAGGAAATTTTCAACACGCGCCTCACCAAGCTCAAAAGCCGGGAAGTCCAGGGACAGGTCATGGCCAGATTCCGCCGGGATTACCCCAAAATTCAGATTACGGACGAAGATCTGGCCCTGGCGATTGAAAACGTCACCCTGGCTATCCGGCGACGAACCCGCCTTGTGGAAATCACGGCTCGAACACCCCGGCCTGAACTCTCCGCCGCATTGGTCAATACGTATGCTGAAACCGCGGCTCAAAATGCCGGCGACGAAAACCGAGCTTTTTCAGAGAGCGCCGTGTTCTGGCTCCGTTCCCAAGCGGAACAACAGAAACGGGTGCTGGAGAAGGCGGATCAGGCCATTGTGAATTTTCGGGGCGAGAGCCAACTGGACAATTTGATCAGCCAACGGCAAGCCGTAGAAGTCGCGTTGGCCAACTACAACTCGGAACTGGTGAAAGTCGAGAACGAAGTGGCGCGATCGGTGGACCTGATGGCAGCGCTCCAGGCGGTCCAGGCCGATCCCAATGCGATTGCGTCGCTTCCCGAGTCCGTACCGCGATCGGGGGAAATCGCCGCTGTCATTCAGCGGCTGCAAACGGCCATCGCGGACCGCGATGCCCTGCTCGTCCGCTACACGGAACAACACCCGGCCGTCGTCGAGAAGAACAAGCAAATTGAAGCGATTCGGGAGCAGTTCAAGGATGCCGCAAAACGGGCACAAGAAACCGCAGCGGCTACGCTTGATCTTCTACGAAAACAGGCCGAAACGCTCCGTTGGAAGAAGGAGGAACAGCAAAGGCTGGGCGCCGACCTCGACATCCGCATCAAGGGGATCCAGATGAAGCTGGAACAACTTGAGAGGGAAAAAGAGGCACACATGACGAGCTATCGGGGCATTCTTAACCGGATCGAAGAAGCCCGTCTTGCTCTCGATGAAGCGATGACTACGGTTTTGATCGTGGAAAAGGCCGAACCGCCTGAACGCCCTTTGAGCCGCGGACTGCCCCAGATCATGATCATCGGCCTTTTCCTGGGCACCTTGGTGGGTGTCGGAGTGGCCCTGATGCTCGACAAGCTCGAGGATAAGATCATCGGACCGGCCGATATCGAGCGCCGCATGCGGCTCAAAGTCCTGGCGTTGCTTCCCCATGTGGCTAAAACCACCCGGGAGCAGCTGGCCTTGACTGTCGCCCAGAAGAAGTTCAGCAGCATGACGGAAGTTTTTGCCGGTTTGCGGGCGTTGCTCGAATCGCCCCGCTATCAGGAAGTGAACCGCTGCGTGCTCGTCATCAGCACTCAACCGGAAGAGGGCAAAACGATCACCGTTTGCAATCTCGCTCTGGCCTACGCTCAAAGCGGGCTCAAAACGCTGTTGGTGGACTTCGACCTTCGGCGCCCTCGTTTGGGCCGTATTTTCCAGGTAGAGGAAAAGGCAAAGGCCAGCCTGATTCACGTGCTGGATGAAGGAGATTCCTCCCGTTTCGAAGATCTTCCCGTTCCGACCGCCTTTGACAATCTTCATGTCGTGGCCAGCCAGGTGGCGGACAACCTCAGCCCCGCCGACGTGATGGGTCGACAGTCGGTGAAAGAATTTGTGGAATGGACCAAGAGTCGTTATGATCGGGTCATCATTGATTCGCCGCCGTTCGGCATCGTCAGCGACCCCGTGGTGCTTGGGCAGGTCGCAGGCGCCGTGATCATCGTGAGTCGTTTGGGGCGAAGCCGTTATCAGCCGTTGGTCCATGCCGTTCGAGAATTCCGCCATGCCGGCTGCAAGGTGATTGGCGTCGTTCTCAATGACGTCCCCTTCCGTGGAGAAAGTTACTCCCATTACGATTATCGGCGGTATTAAGCCTTCGGCGCGACGGCGATGAAGGATTACCGGGATCGGATCGAAGCAGGACGTCGGGTGACCGGCGGTCGTTTTGTTGTTTCCGAAGCGGCCGTTTCTTTACTCCGTGCGGTGCTTTGCGCCCACGACCGAGTGATTCTCGAGGGGAACAACCAGAAGCAGGCCGGTTTTCTGGCCAAGGCGCTTTTGAACACCGATTCGGCAGGGGTCCGCGATCTTCACCTCCTGATGAGCGCGGTGAGCCTGGAGGAACACCTCGCATTTTTCGAAAAAGGCGTCGCCTCTCGGCTGGATTTTGCCTTTTCGGGGCTTCAGGCCAAGGGAATCGCTCGCCTCATAAGGGAACGAAAAATGCAGGTAGGCGCCATCCACACCTATCTGGAACTTTATTCCCGTTATCTGACCGATCTACGCCCGCAGGTCGCCCTCTTGGCGGGTGAAACCGCTGACGTCCAGGGCAACGTCTTTCTCGGAACGAACGGAGAGGAAACCGCTTTTCTTTGCGAGGCCACCCGTGGCGCAGGTGGCGTGACGGTTGTGCAGGTCGAAAGAGTGGTCGAAGCGCCCTTGCCACGAGTCGATCTTCCTGCGGATCGCGTCGATTTCATCGTGGTGTGCGGGCAACGGCCGCACCTCTTTCCTCTCTTTACGCGGGACCCGGCCCGTATCACCGCCCGGCAGATTCTGATTGCGATGTTGACGGTGAAGGGAATCTACGCGCCGTACGAAGTTCGTTCTCTCAACCATGGCATCGGTTATGCCACCGCAGCCATTGAACTCATTCTCCCTACCTTCGGCCAAACGCTCGGGCAGAAAGGAAAGATCGCCACCCATTGGATCCTTAATCCTCATCCGACGCTCATTCCGGCCATCGAGAGCGGCTGGGTTCATTCGATCTATTCATTTGGAAGTGAAGTCGGCATGGAGGACTACGTGGCGGCTCGGCCTGACATCTTTTTCACCACGCCGGACGGGGGACTGATCTCCAACCGCTTGTTCGCCCAGATGGCCGGCCAGTATGGCGTGGATTGCTTTGTCGGCGCTACGCTGCAGATGGATGTGGACGGGAACAGCTCGACCGCGACCCGAGATCGTATTTCGGGGTTCGGAGGAGCGCCCAACTTGGGGAGCGATGCGCCGGGCCGCCGCCATTGCACGCCGGCGTGGCGAAAAGCGGGGGAGGAAATTGCAGCGGCAGCTCTTCGCAACGGGGGGCCTATTTCGCCGCCGAGAGGTCGGAAACTCGTCGTGCAGGTTACCCCAACGGTCAGTGAGAAAGGCGGCATTCCCGTTTTTGTATCCGAACTGGAAGGGCTCGCCTTTTTCCGCGAGTGCGGGCTGGAGGCCGTTCCCATCATGCTCTATGGGGAAGACCTGACCCATATTGTAACGGAGCGGGGCATTGCGCATCTTCTCCGATGTGCGAACCGTGAAGAGCGGCGGGCGGCCATCCGGGCCATTGCCGGCGATACGCCTATCGGCCGAATGGAAAAACCAGAAGAGACCCGATCGCTCCGGCAACGCGGCATCGTCCAGACGCCCGAAGATCTGGGCATCGCCCCTTCCACGGCATCTATCGAGTGGCTTGCGGCTCGCAGTCTGGCGGATCTGGAACGGATTTCCGGCGGACTCTATCGGGCGCCCACGGGAGAGTTTTGAGGGTGACGTGGCTAGCCAGTTCCCTCGAGTGTTTGCTCGTCATTTTTGTTCTTTCCGGCTTGCTGGCGGAGGGATGGGCCGGTCAGAGCATCGAGCAACCCTCCGAGGCGGAGGCGGCATTTACCGAAGGGCGATATCGCGAGGCGGCTTTTCTTTATCGGATACGGCTTGCGCGCGATCCGCATCGGCCTGATGACCATGCCCAGCTGATCTGGAGTCTTTATCTGGATGGGGAACGCCGTTTGGATGCCCGGGAGGCACTTCTCAAGTTTCGTCAGGCTGCCGAAGAAGCGCTGGAGATGGAACGGCGTTTTCCCTCCCTTCCCGAGAGTCATTTTTTGGTTGCCTTTACCCATGGTGTGTTAGCCATGAAGGAGAACGGCCTTCGTCGCCTCGAGAATGCTCGCATCGCCGAACGCAGCGCGCAGGAAGCGCTGGCGTTGAATCCGGATTATGCGCCCGCCTATGTTGTGCTGGGGATCGGATATCGGGAGATGGCCCGCCTTCCTGCGCCGGTCCGATGGGTGGCGCGGCGGCTATGGGAGGGTGAATTTCCAACCTTTCAGAAATCCGAAAAGGCGTTTTGGGAAGCCCTGAAGCGACAGCCGGATTTCCCTTATGCCCTTGAACAGATGGGGGAAACAGTCGAAGCCGGCGGCCGGAAGGAAGAGGCTCGTCATTGGTATCGCCGGGCCTTGGAAAGTTCGGCCCAAACACCGCTGGATCGGACTGCGCAGGAACGGGCCCGTCAGCGGATGACTCTTATTTCAGAGCGCTGATCGCTTTCCAGAGTCGGCGCCGCGCCTGTCTCCACACGGCCGTCTCTTTCGTGTAACGGTCAAATCCTTGAACCACTGACCGGACAATGGCATCCGCCAGCCGTGGTTTTTCCTGCTGAAGGATTCGGAGGAGTTCGAGATCCTCCAACCCTTCCCGCTGGGCCTCGAATCGCAGGCTCGACCAGGGGCGATCGGAGCCGGGATACACGACGTGTGTATCGCCGGCCGGCAAGGCATTGGAACCCCCTCCCCAGTTGGGGACGACGCTCTGTTCGAAAGGATTCTGATTCTTTTGGTAGTGGTTCAAACCCCAGTGGAGAAAACCATCCAACCGATACCGAGCGGCCGCCCATCCGAGAAAAACGGGACGCAACAGTTCCATGTCGAGAAGCCGATTGAGCCACGCCCCCCCTGGAAAACAGCAGGTGTAAAACCAAATACGGTCGCCATGGTCTCGCTCGGCTTCGAACTGTTCCCGGTGCTGCTCGTAGTGATGAGCCTGGGGGCACCAGATGTTAACCGTTCCCGGGAGCGACGGGTCGAGGACAGCGTCCACGATGGGAATTCCAGGCATATACTTCCTCACCATTCCGACGAACAGACGGTAATCCGTAGCATTTTCCGGGATGGGCTCGTCGGCCACGTGCTGGACGTAGCGGTCCATCCATCGGTTCACGCGAATCTCTTCCATCAATTGCCGAGCGGCAGCGGCGATGTCCCTATGGCCTTCGGCAGTCGTAGCCCGGCGGCCGGTTAGAGACACGCTAAAGGTTGGGCAGACCCACTCGGAGGTCGAACGGCGTCCGAAGTGACCGCCTTCGATATAATAGAGACCGGCCTGCGTGAAAAGGCGTACATATCGGCGCAGCCGGTCGCGGCGCAGAACGAGGATTCCCTTACGCAAGTCGAACATGTCGTGGAAGGTGAACCAGAAGGTGTTCTGGCGGCCATGCGCCATGAGGCGGGCGTACTGTTCCATCATGGACCAGTGGGCTTCGCTCCAGGGGCGGAGCCCATGTCGTTCTGCCATGTTGATCGTGCTGAACCAGTTCGTGACCGGCCAACTCTTCCGTCCTGCCGGCGGAACAAACGCCGAATCAACACGAAGGGAAAGCGAGAGATTGTACGATTCCCCTTGATGGAGAAGGGAAAGGGCAAACGAACGCATTCCCGGCCGTTCGTTCGGCGGAATGGATATGTGAAGACGATAAACCTCCCGCTCGGCATTGACCGCATGGCTCCGGGGGACCGGCTCCATGGCGTCATAAACCCGGAAAGGGGAACGGCGGAAGACATGCGGATTCCGCTCACCCGGCTTTTCCGTAAAGCCGAGGGGACCCGTATTGGCTTCGACGGGAACGGAATGCAGTCGGAAGAGTTCGAGGGGAAAGGACGGCTTTAGACGCCAGGCGATGGCGCTGCCCTTTCGGAGTCCATCGCAGAGAACGGTTACGGCGGCCGTGCCGCCGCGAGCGGCTTCAAGGGTGGCGCGAGGCATCGGGGGAGACGGAAAGGGACTGTCAGGGCAAACCCACTGCAGGGGATCCCAGAAGGACACGTTCAAGGCTCACACTCCTTGTGTTTTAAGCGAAGGCTATGACCGATAGGCGATCCAAAGGATCAGAATGGCGAGGTTGACCAGTGTGACGGGGATACCCGCTCGGGCATATTCCCGCAGGGAAAGATGAACGCCGAAGGGTACAGCCTGTTCCATCACGATCAGATTGGCCATGCTGCCGATCGGAAGAAGATTTCCGGCGTATGTGGCGCTCAGGGAAAGCACATACCAGCGGACAGGATCTCCCAGAGGAATGTGATGGCAAAGAAGAACCGTAGCCGGGACATTACTGACCACATTGCTCAGGACGATTGTCAGAACGCTCAACGGGTAGGGATGGTGCCAAGAAAAGCGGGAATTCTCCAGGACACTCATGATCCGTTCGGGCCAGCCGGTGGCATTCAGTCCTCGCACGACAATGAACAGGGCCGCGAACAGGGTGATGAGGTGCCAATCCACGAGTCCCAGCATGGAACGGGTATGCATCTGGCGACTGAGAAGGAGGACGCCGGCCACGGCAAGAACCGACCATTCGCGGGGAAAGGGGCTGAACAAAAGGCCGATGACGACCGCGACTGCAATTAATCCCTTGATCGTTTGTCTTCGATTATAAAGAGGCCAGTGCGTTTCCTGACTTTCGGACCCAGCATTATCCGTGGGGGGGAGATAAAATTTTCCACGGTAAAGCCACAGGAGGAGGCCATAAGTCGCCAGCAGTCCAGCAAAGGAAGGCGGGGCGCACCAGAGGAAAAAACGGCCAAAATCCAACCGTGCCATCTGGCCGATGAGCATACTTTGAGGGTTTCCAATGATGGTGGAAGCCGATCCCAGGTTGGTGCCCATCGCCAAACCGAGCAGGAACGGAATGGGATTGAGTCCCCGGCGAAGGAGCGCCACCGCGAGGACGGGTGTGAAGGCCAGGCAAATGATGTCGTTGGCTAGCACAGAGGCCAGTCCTCCCGAAACGATCATCAGGAGGAAGAGAAAAAAGGCGGGTCGGTCCATCCAGGCGGTCAGATCGCGGGCAAGGCGGGTATAAAAGCCGCCCAACCGGAGTTGAGCCGAGACGATCATCAGGGCGTAGAGAAGCAAAAGGGTGGGGAGGTGAACGGAGGCAAAGGCTTCTTCCGCGGTCAGCGTGCCGGCAACGACCATGGCAATCGCCCCCAGCAATGCGATGCCGGTTCGATCAATCGCCAGGCGGGGAAAACGTCCGACCGCCACCCCAAGGTAGGTCAGGAAAAAGATCAGAACGCCCATACGTGCCTTTGGCTTGGCGGGACTATGATCCAGCCCCTTCGGGTTGTCAAGCCCGCTTGGGCGGACAACGTCGACAAAAGGTTCCTCACGACGGAGCGGTATGGACCGTACGCCCGGTTGCAGCGCTTTCCCGTATCATGTCCATTAACAGGGCGAACCGCAGTCCGCTTTCCGGAGGACAAGGATTTTCCATTTTTCCTGCCCGCACCTTCAGAAACTGCTGCCACGGGCCTTTCGACTTGACGAAGGAGACGGAAACGAACTCGTGCTGACTCTCCTTTTTGAGCGCCAAGCTTTCGCCCCAGATGCCCGTGCGAAGAATTCCTCGGTCGCCGAAGACCAGAATCTGGGAGGCGCATTGGATGGAATCCCCCGCGCCGGTCAAGGAGAACATAATGCCGTTCCGCGTTCGACCGCTGACGGAGGAATTGATTTCGACCGGAGCGCCCCGATTGTCCAAGAGAGCGGTGACCTGGGCGACCTCGTCCGCCAGCAGATCCACGACCGTATTGATCATGTGGGAGCCCGTGTCGAAAAGGAAGCCGCCGCCGGAGATTTCCGGAATCTGCCGCCATAGGCCAGTAGTTCCGGCTTTCCACGCTTGATGCACCCAGGCGCAGACGGCGTTGACTTGGCCGATTGCGCCTGCGGCCAGCAGCCGCTTGGCTTTCCAGATCGCCGGCGAGAGACTTCCGGGAAAAGCCACCATGACGAGGCGGCGGGTCTGATCCCGCAAGGCGATCAGCTGACGGGCTTCTTCGGCATTCAGCACCATGGGTTTTTCAATCAGAACATCCATGCCGTTTTGAAGGCAATCCCGCGCATTTTCGAAATGGAACTTGTGAGGCGAACAGATTACAGCCGCATCAGCGCCTCCCTGGGCCCGGATCAGTTCCTCGATTGTGTTGTAAAAGGGCGGGCAGGATGTCCTTCGTTCCGCAAACCAGGAAGCGGTTGCCTCCCGGGAGGATTCGGAAGGTTCCACGAGCCCGACGATTTGGGTCGTTCGCTTGGTCTCCAACATGGTTTGGAAATGGCGCCGCGCAAAGCCACCGGTCCCCACGACGATGCTCCGGATCCGTTTCATGGGTCACTCCTCAAGGGTTGGATCAGAATGAGAATGGACCAGGAGCGTAGAGCGATGAAGTGGATTTGTCAATTCTTGCGCGGTTGGCGGATCACAGTTCGGTTCGGCCTTGGTAGATCAGGGGATGCACAATCCCGATGGCCTCAATGGCTCGTTGCAGATCGCTTGGCAAGGGTCCCTTCGCAAGGGCCGCGAGATTGGCCTCGATTTCGGCGCGGCAACTAAAGCCGAGGACAATCGAATGAATCCGGTTCTCGGGCAGCAACCAGCGAAATGTGAGCTCGGCCATGGACACACCGCTGGGTTCACGAGAAAGGATGAGGAATCCAGAGGGTTCGCGAAGGAGAATAGGATAAGATGCGTGGATGTGGGCGGTTCGATTTTGTCCCAATTTTGGTCGTTCCGGGTCTATTCTCTTCTCTGTTTACCCTTGGATCGAGGGGGGAGATCGGTCGAAAGGTCATGATAAAAGGGATCACCTCTTTCCTATTGTCGGGAATGTTTGTTTCGGTCTATCTCTACGCCTCGCAAGCCCAAGAGCGTTCCCCAAGGCCAGATTTTGTATTGGGATGGGCTTGGTGTTCAGTCCATGCTACGGCAAAACCCTTCACGAAATCTATGACGATTCACGGGTTACGGGCGGATACCAATGGCAGAACCTTCACATGGGAGTGCGGTTCAATCTCTGCTCTAGGTTTCGCATAATGCCAGGTTTGGACTTCCTTTACGGTTCAGGACTTGCCAAATATTTTTTCGTGAACGCGATTGCCCTCCCGCACTTTGGTGTGCAAGTCACCGCCCCCCGCGCCCCTTCTTTTTATTTGACCGGTCAGGTGCATTACGCCATTCCTTACACCACGAGCGATCGGTTTGATGGGGAAGGAAACGTTGGGGGCGGCGCCATGTTGGGGTATGATTTTGGAAAGGGATTCCATTTAGAAATTGGCTATCAATATGTCGCCGTCACGGTCTTCTTTGAGCGGGTTGTTTCCCGCGATTTCGGCGGCTTTTGGTGTGCTTTCAAATACGCATTCTGAAAAAACCTAAAAAAGTTTTGAAATTGTTTAATTCTATCCGGCGAGTTATAATAACGATGTGATGATTTGATCGGACAAGGAGGGACTCAATGAAACGATGGATTGTAGTTGTACTGGGCGTGGCAGGGTTGTTTTGGGGAAATGGAGGGTTATTCGGCGCCACGGTCGTTTGGAACAACGCCGCCGGCACTTTTCGGTGGCGGAATCCCACCAATTGGGTAGGGGGCGCAGTTCCCGCCCCAGGGGATGAAGTCGTTTTTGACGGAACGATTACTCAAGATCGTTGTGTGGCGGATACCGTCGCGGACAATCTGGGGGCCCTGATTCTGACGAATGGATACACGAACGTTGTCGTTTTTCCGACCAATGCCGTCGGGGGAGGGATGGGACTGACCCTCGCGGGTTCTCTTGCCGTCTATTCGGGGCATCTGGTCTTTACGGGGAATACAACGGTTGCAAACGGAGGTTCCCCCGCCAATCCGTGGGGAATCGGCTACGCGATCACAGCGGCCAGTGTTTACGTTGCGGCCGGCTCTTCGATCAACGCAGACGGTTGCGGTTTTCCTGCGAACCAGGGGCCGGGGCGGCCTCTGGAAGGCAGCCGGGGCGGAAGCCATGCCGGCGAGGGTGGCGGTGCTCTTTCGGCGCCATCCTTTGGCCCACCCGTCACGTATGGAACTCTTTACGGGCCGACGACGCTTGGTAGCGGGGGAACGGGCGGTACGACTCCCAATCGAGGCGGCGGGGCGATCAAACTGAGTGTCAGCGGGAGTTGCCGGATTGACGGCCGCCTTTCCGCGGACGGCACTTACACCGGCGCGGCGAATGCCCGCGGAGCGGCGGGCGGTTCCCTCTGGATCCAGGCCGAATCCCTCGAAGGGACTGGTGTGATTTCGGCCTGCGGCAGTTCAGGAACGGGAGGAAGTATTGCGGGAGGCGGAGGAGGGCGAATCGACATTTCCGAAACCGTGAATCATTTTACGGGAGAACTCCTCGTGCTGGGTGGAACGTGGACGGCTCAGAACACCCTTCGCGGGCTACCGGGAACCATCGTTTTTCCCACATCGGGCAGTACTCTAACCGTGACGAACTTCGTGCCCTATACGAATATCGCCCTCGGGGGAGGCATTTCCCTTTCCAATGTGCTGGTGAATCCCGGCATTACGCTTTGGTTGGGCGCTTCGAGTAATGATCCCGTCTATGCCTTCGATTCGCTGGTTGTTACCGGAACCGTATCGGCCACCGGTCAAGTCATCGCCATCGGAAACGTTTCCCAACCTAATTTTGAAAGCGGCGGGGCCATTACGAATCCGCACGGAATCGGTGTCGCAATCGAGGCCCGTTCGTTGATCATCCACCGCTACGGCGTGCTTCACGCGGACGGGGAAGGATTTGGGGGCGGAACCGGTCCTGGGCGGTCGCTTGCCACCGGTAATGGGGGCTCTCATGGAGGGTTCGGCGGCTGGTACATGGGGGCGGCGGAACCCTTGAGCCCCTATGGGGCCCTAGCCGAACCGACCTCACTTGGCAGTGGCGGAAATGCCGGGAGTCCCGGAGGTGGGGCCATCAAGCTGGACATAGCGGAAGAATTGGTGATTAACGGCCGACTTTCCGCCGATGGGCGTGTCTCGGGCGCTAACAACGGTGGCGGTGCGGGCGGCTCGCTCTGGGTTCGTGCCCCTGTGCTTCAGGGGTCAGGAATGATTTCGGCTTCTGGAGCACCGGGCATTTCGACCTCCCACGGAGGGGGTGGCGGCGGACGAATTGACATTTCCGAAACCGTCAACAACTTCGCGGGCGACATTCGAGTTTGGGGGGGACACGGCGCCCTGAAGAATCATATGAGAGGAAAGACCGGAACGCTTAAGCTTCCTCAATCGAATGGGACATCGTGGACGGTGAACTCGTTTGAGGTCACCAATGTGGCGTTCTGGGGCGGGGAGATGGCGCTTTCGAATGTGATTGTTCATCCAGGTTGCACCCTTTACTTGGACGCGCAATCGAACCGCTGGACCCATACGTTTGGAACATTAACACTGGGGGAAGGCACTCCCGCCTCCACCACGCGTGTGGTGTGCCTTGGGGATCACGTTGCCATTAATGCCGAATCAGGCGGAGAGGCCACCAATCGGCATGGCCGTGGTGTGACCATCGAGGCGAACGTCCTCTCGATTGCCCCTTGGACGGAACTAACGGCGGATGGATATGGGTACATCACGTTATACGGCCCAGGAACAGGGGGCGGGCAGCACAATGGCGGAAGTTACGGAGGGCGCGCCGCGCGGCTTACGGGGATGGGAATATGTTATGGTTCATTTTCGATGCCCACTGCACTGGGCTCGGGCGGCGGTTCGAGCGGAAGTGCGGCCGGCGGGGCGATTCGGGTTGTCGCCTCTGTCATAACGAACAATGGGCTGATTACGGCAAGCGGGGATGAAGCCACGTGGAACCATGCAGCCGGGTCGGGCGGGTCCGTTTGGCTCGAATGCGGGGAACTTCATGGAACGGGCATGGTGCGAGCGGCAGGGGGCTTTGCGCGCAATTCGCGGCCGGGCGGCGGCGGACGGATTGCGGTCATTTTGACCAACGCCATGCCGGATTATGGTGCGATCTCCAATCGGTTCAATTTCGCCAGCGGGGCGAACAACAGTTACAATCACGGTGTTGGAGCAGCGGGAACGCTTTTCTTCCGCGCCGGTTCTGGAGAGTCTGCCGCCGGGGAAGTTTGGGTGGACAATCGAGGGCAAGCGGTGACGAATGAGAATTGGTTCACCGAATGGCCGCCCCGCCTACCGGCACCGACGGAGACGACCGATCGGGCGGTTGTGAGAATCACAAATGCCGCTGTGGTGGGATTAACGGACCATGCAACCTGTGGCGATCTCTTCGTGTACACCAATGGATGGCTTCGACTGAACGGCTACATCCTTTCTGTTCAGAGCCGATATCATGCGGACTGGGGAACACCGGACCGCGTTGTTTACGACGGCGGTGATATCCGTTGGAAAACGGCTGGGGGGACCCTCATGCTGTTCCGATAAACGCCCTTTTCTCTATTCATTTTCAATCCCAACAACGTTTTTTGAGGGTGCGATTGCCAATCGCACTGCAAAAAAGGAATTGTCATTTCATGAGTTTCTGGCACAATAATAACAATTGACTTTCCTATCAAAGGGAAAATCGGAAGGGGTCGTCATGAGATATGTCACGATTCCGGCGGATAAGATGGCCGATTACATTACGGCCCTTGCCCGCCGCCAAAAAGTGGTGGCGCCGGTCGAAAAAGGAAAGGGGCAGTTTGCATTCGAGCCGATAAGCGAGGGCCGGGAAGCGACCCTGACCTATATCCCGACCATCCTTCCTCCCAAGAAATTTTTCATGCCCCAATACGAAACCCTTCTCGAGTATGATTTGCATGAGGGTCAGAAAATGCAGGCCGTGGTCGAACTCGAAGAAATGGTCCTTTTCGGCGTCCACACCTGCGACCTGGCCGGAATCGCGTGCCTGAACACCGTTTTTTCGGATCGCCCCAAGGACCTGAACTATCTGATTCGCAAAAACAAAATCGTCATCATCGGGCTCGAGTGCGTTGCGTATTGCGACGAGTATGCGAGTTGTGCGCTGATGAACAATCACCTCCCGAACGGAGGGTACGATCTTTTTTTGACCCCTCTCGGCGACCGATACATTGGGCATGTCAATACCTACATTGGGGACTCGCTTGTGGAGGAAGGCGGATTTTTCCGGGATGCGACGGGCGCCGATTTCGCGGCGTTGGAGGAAGTCCGCCGCCGGAAACGAGAGGTGTTCCACGATGAAGTGCCCATTGATCTGGACGAAATCCCGCGCATCTTTGCCCACAGCCTCCGGACGACCATTTGGAAGGAGATTGGGGATCGCTGCCTCTCGTGCGGAAACTGCACCAACGTCTGCCCCACGTGTTACTGCTTCGACATCGTAGACAAGCCGAATTTGGACCTCAAAAGCGGCCGGCGCATCCGAGTCTGGGACTCCTGTCAAAACGAGCGATTCGCGAAGATCGCCGGGGGAGAGAGCTTTCGGAAAGAACGGAGCAGCCGCAAAAGACACCGGTTTTTCCGCAAATTCCGGTATCCGGTGGATCGGTTCGGCAAATTCTTCTGCACAGGCTGCGGACGGTGCAGCCGGACGTGCATGGCGCGAATCAACCTGAAGGAGACACTGGCCCAACTGGCGAGGGAGTATGTCTAAGCAGAAACTGCCCATTCTCGAGTCGGAATACAACATCCGACCCGCGCGGATTCTCAAGGTCCGCCAGTTGACCCTCACGGAGAAGCTGTACGAAATCGGCTTTCCCAACGGCGAGAGTCTCAATCACGATCCCGGCCAATTTGTCGAGGTTTCCATTTTCGGCGTTGGGGAAGCGCCGATTTCTCTTGCGTCAAGTCCGACCCGGCGCGGCTCGTTCGATCTTTGCGTCCGCAATGTGGGAAAAGTCACCGCGGCTCTTCATCAGCTCAAGGCGGGGGACTCGATCGGAATTCGAGGTCCCTTCGGACGCGGCTTTCCGGTCCAAGAATTCGTCGGTAACGATCTGCTGATTGTGGCGGGCGGCATCGGCTTGGTCCCCCTCCGCTCGCTGATTCATTATGTTCTCGACAATCGCCGGGAATTCGGCAAGGTGACGATCCTGTTGGGATGCCGCACGCCGCAAAACATCCTCTTTTCCGATGAAATCGAGACGTGGTCCAGCCGTCTGGATCTCAGTTTCAGTTGCACGGTCGACAAGGCGGATCCGGAGTGGAAAGGGAATGTCGGCGTGATTGCCTCGTTGATTCCGGGCATTACCCTTTCCCGACACACGTATGCGGTTGTGGTGGGCCCCCCCGTCATGTACCGCTACGTTATTGCCGAACTGCTGCTGAAGAAGATTCCCGCACACCGGATTATTCTTTCGCTCGAACGCCATATGAAATGCGGGCTCGGCAAATGCGGCCACTGTCAGATCAACAATCTCTACTGCTGCCAAGATGGACCGGTCTTCCGTTACGAGCAGTTGCGAGATCTTGAGGAGGCCTTTCCCCGATGAAACCCAGGATCGCTTTTTTTGATTTTGCCTGCTGCGAGGGGTGCCAGCTGCAGGTCGCCAACCTTGGCGAAGCGCTGCTGGACGTGCTGAAACTTGTGGACGTCGTGGAATTCCGTGAGGTGATGTCGGAAAAATGGGCCGGGCCACTCGATATCGCGGTGGTCGAGGGCAGCATCACGACGAAGGAAGCGGTTGAGCGGATCGAAAAGATCCGCGCTCGCAGTCGGATACTCATCGCCTACGGTTCCTGCGCAACGATCGGAGGTGTGAACGGCATGAAGAACCGGTCCCCCCTCGAGGAAATTCGTCGAACCGTGTATGGCGAGCACGCCCACACCTTTCCGACCATCGCGACTCGCCCGGTCGATCAGGTGGTCAAGGTGGACTACTACGTTCACGGCTGTCCGATTTGGCCACCGGAGTTCATCGAGGTGCTCCAGGCGGCGCTTCAAGGCGTTCCCTGCTTCCCGCCCGATCATGCCGTGTGCGTCGAATGCAAATTGAACGAAAATGTCTGCCTCTATGACAAAGGAGTGACCTGCCTTGGCCCCGTCACCCGTGCAGGATGCAACTCCTGGTGCACCAACAACGGAAACATCTGTTACGGGTGCCGAGGGCTGGTCAGCAATCCCAACACGAAGGGGGCGATGGATGTTTTGGCCCGTTATCGGATCCCCCTGGAACTGGTCCTGAACAAGATGTCCATGTACAACGCCTGCCGCGAACAGGGGAAAACGCCGTGAATGACGTCCGATCCTTCACCCTGAACGTCGAATATCTGACCCGCGTCGAAGGGCACGGGAACATTGTGGTCAACGTCCGTACGGGAGTGCTGGAGGAATGCCGCCTCGAGATCGTGGAAGCGCCTCGGTTTTTTGAAGGAATGCTCAAGGGGCGCTCTGTTTTCGAGGCGCAACACATTACCTCCCGGATCTGCGGCATCTGCGCCTGCGGCCACACACTGGCCTCTCTCCAAGCCGCGGAAGCCGCGATCGGTCTGATTCCGTCCCCACAGACGCTCCGCCTGCGCGAACTGCTGCTTCACCTCGAGAATCTGGACAGCCACCTCCTGCATATCTATCTTCTGGCCGCCCCGGACTTGCTCGGTGTTCCCAGCTTTGTGCCGCTCATTACGAGCCACGAACCCGTGGTTCGCCGAGCCCTTCGGATGAAAAAAACCGTCAACGCGGTCTGCGACCGTTTCGTCGGACGCCACATTCACCCCATCACCACCGTTCTCGGCGGCTTTACCCGGCTGCCACGACCCGCTGATCTGGCGGCCATGGCGGACCTATTGGAAAGCCTTCGGCCCGATATGGACGCGACGCTGGAACTTCTGAGCTCTCTTCGTTTTCCCAATTTCGAGCGGCCTACCGAATATGTCGCGCTGGTTTCCGACCGTGGCGAATATCCCTTGCTTCAAGGGGACATCGGTTCCAGCGAAGGGGCGCGGCTTCCCAAAACGGAGTACCGCCGCGCCACCAATGAATTCATTGTGCCTCATTCGACGGCCAAACACACCCGTTGGCATCAATCGTCGTATGCCGTCGGCGCCCGCGCGCGGTTCAACCTCAATCATGCGAAGCTGCATCCGGCCGCCCGCAAGGCTGCCGAGGCGCTGGGGCTTCAACCGCCCGTCCATAATCCCTTTCTCAATACCGCCGCCCAATTTGTGGAATGCGTGCATGGGCTCGAAGAGACGATTCAGATTGTGGAAGAGTTTCGGGCAAAAGGGCTCGACTACCGCGAGGAGTTCACGCCAGGGGTCAACGAACAAAACCGCATTCCCGTCCGCGCCGGAACAGGAGTCGGGGCGGTGGAAGTGCCTCGCGGGCTTCTTTACCACGATTACGAGGTGGACGAACGCGGCATCATCCGGCGGGTAAACTGCATCATCCCCACCGGTCAGAACTTGAACAACATTGAGCACGACATGCGGGCGATGGTTCCGATCCTGGTGGCGGAAGGACGGAAACCGGAGGAAATCCAGCTTCGGCTTGAAATGCTGGTGCGCGCCTATGATCCCTGTATTTCTTGCTCCGCCCACTTTCTCAAGGTGCAGTGCGTTGGATGAGGCGATCTGCTCGGTTCTGGGGATCGAGGGAGCTTATCCCTTGGTCCTGATCCTGCTCGGCAATCCCTTGCGCGGGGATGACGGGTTTGGGCCTTTTCTGGCGGAACGGTTGATGGGTAAGCTGGATTCCCGGTGCGCGGTGGTTCCTGCGTTCGATCGGCCGGAGGAGGCGTGGGAAGTGGCGGTCGCGCTTCGCCCGGGCCGGGTTGTTTTGGTGGATTCGGCCGATTTCGGCGGTCATCCCGGAGAACTTCGGCTCCTTCGTGCCCAAGGCAGGGAAGTGCCGCCGCTCAGCACCCATCGCTTTCCCGTGGAGGCGGTCGCCCGTTTGATCGAAGTGGATACGGGAGCTCCGGTTCACCTTCTCCTCGTTCAAGCCGGGGAGTGCCGGTTGGGGTCGCCTCTCTCGGGGACGTTGCGGGAGGTGGCCGAACGATTGGCCGCCTTTTTGGAGGAAACGTATGCACGAAAGCCATCTGGCGGATGAGCTGCTGGGTGATTTGCTCGATCATGCACGCCGACAGGGAATCCAGCGGATCCGAACGGTTACCGTCCGGCTTGGCCCTCTGAGCGAAATCAAGGAATCGGTTCTCCGGCATGTGCTGGAAGACCATTCCCGTGGGACTCCGCTCGAAGGCGCTCGGCTGGTTGTGGAGGAGGGGACCCTTCGCGAAGTGTGTCTGGTGGGATACGAAGGCGAGGCTTGAGGCATGTGTTATGCCATTCCAGGCCGGGTTGTTGCCATCCACGAACGCCATGTGGAAGTGGACTACTTTGGCCGGCGCAAGACGGCGCGAAATGAATGGGCGCATCTTCGGATCGGCGATTACGTTCTGGCGCAAGGCGGTTTCGTGATCGAAGTCCTATCTGAGGCGGAAGCGCGGGAAACCCTGCGGGCTTGGGAAGTGCTTTTTCAGGAACTGGCCGAAACCGATGCGCGTCTTTCCGAATCCGCGCTTCCCCGGCCGGGCGCATCGCCCCGAATTCGGCGGTTGATCGAGCCGGCGCTAGAGGGGCGGCCCCTCGATGAGGAGGCCATCGCAACCCTTCTTCAAATCGAAACGCCTGCCGATCTGGATTTGCTTTACCGGACCGCCAATCATCTCCGCCATCGCCGGCAGGAGAACGCCTGCTGCGTGCATGGCATTTTGGAGCTTTCCAACGACTGCCGCTGCTCCTGCGCCTACTGCGGCATTGCCGCCCCGCGCCGGGCGCTTCCCCGATACCGGCTTCGGGTGGAAGAGGCCATCGAAGCGGCGGGAGAGGCCATTGCCGCGCACGGGTTCAAGGCGTTGGTGCTGCAAAGCGGCGAGGGGGCTTATTCGACGGAAGCGTTGTCTGAAATCGTCAGGGAAATTCGACGCCGGTGGCCTTGTCTGATCATTGCCAGTTTTGGGGAGATCGGCGAGAAGGGGCTCGAACGCCTTTACGAGGCGGGCGCGCGGGGAATCCTGTTGCGGTTCGAGAGTTCCGACCCGGGGCTCTACGCCCGTTACCGTGCCGGCGCTTCGCTGGAACGACGGCTTGCCCATCTCCGGCATGCCTCGGCGATCGGGTATTTGCTCATCACGGGGGCCCTTGTCGGACTGCCGGGCCAAACCCTCCGCGATCGGGTCCGGGACATTCTCCTGGCCCGTGAACTTCAGCCGGAGATGTTCAGCTTCGGCCCTTTTCTGCCTTCGCCCGAGACCCCCCTGGCCGAGGCTGCCGCCCCGCCCCTGAGGGAAGTACTCAAAACGCTGGCCGTCCTGAGACTCAGCGACGGTGGAAAGGGCAACGTACTGGTCAGCACCGCCCTCGAGACTCTCGATCCGGCCGGACGCGAGCACGGGCTGCTCTGCGGGGGCAATACGCTGATGCTGAACGCAACGCCGCTGCGTTATCGCCCGCTCTATGCGCTGTACCCCGATCGAGCCCACGCGCAAGAAAGTCTTCCTCAGCAGATCGCGGAGACGCTGGCGCTTCTCAAGAAACTGGGGCGCGCTCCGACCGATTTGGGCCTTTCGTCCCATTCGGAATAGCGTCTCGTGGCGAAATCGGAACGTTTTGATTCGGCCTCCTCAGGGGTGTGTCCCCGGAATTGGGCTTCGAACAGTCGGGCATAAAGTCCCCCGCCAACGTATCATACCCTTGGGGGAGCCGTTCGAGCCTTCATGGAAATGGGCGGCTTGCGCCGCCTCAACCAGAGCGTGGTCGGTTGCCTCGGGCCGTGCATAGAGCAGATTTTTCCGGACTGTCGCATGAAAGAGGAACGTTTCCTGGGTCACTACACCAATCTGGGCGGCGAAGGAATCGAGGGTTATCTCTCGAATGTCCATCCCATCCAACAAGATGCTGCCTTCCTTCGGATCATAAAAACGGGGGATCAGATAGGTGATCGTGCTCTTGCCAGTGCCGCTGGGACCGACCAGAGCAGCGAGCCGGCCGGCGGGAATCGCGAAGGAGACGTTTTCCAATGCCGCCCGATTGCGAACAGGATGAGAATGCCTGCCGGCCGGTAGGGAAGAAAAGAGCGAAACGCACGGCGCAATAGCGCCATGTCGAGAACGATGCGGGGACGCTCCTCTTCGCTGTCCAACCGCAAATGGGAAAGGCCATGGGAGCGGACCCTTGTGCCCAGGCTCCGTCTAAATTGCACGCCTTTTACCTCGAGCGCTTCTCATCCGCGGTCGTAATTCAGCCCTTCGTGGCACATGGCCATATAGTTGGTCAGAGGGACGTAATTTGCGATCGAATTGCCGGAACCGAGCGCGTATCGCCCGCCCGGCATGCAGGCGTCGAGAATTCTCCGAACTTCCCGGCGCAATTCCGGTTCCGAAAGGGTACACAATTGGTGCACATCCACGCCGCCGAGAACCGCAATCCGGTGCCCGTAGCGCTTTTTGAATTCCGTGACCGGGCAAATGGCATCTTCGAACGAGTGTTTGGCGTCAATTCGAACCGTCTCGATCAAGTCCTCCATCAGGGACTCAAGGTGGCCGCAGGAATGGAAGAGATACAACAGGCCATGGTCATGGGCCAGACGGGCGAGGCGTACGTGCCAAGGGATAATCAGATTGCGAATGGGTTCGGGTCCGAGAAGCGGCTGGGTTTTGAACCCCCAATCGTCCCCCTGGAAAAAGCCTCGAACGTTGGGCAGGGAAAGGGCGTTCCGGTACCAGCCGAGGATCAGTTCGCCGCAGCGGTCTACGACGGCTTTCACAAGGGCGGGGTTGTCGTAGAGCAGAAGCGCCATCTGTTCGTAACCCAGCAAGGTATCGAGTGGAATTTCGAGGAATCCTGAAGAAGGGCAGAGAAAGAGGCCCATTCCTTCCGGCAGATGGTGGGCCAGATATTCGAGGAGCGAGAAGTCCACCGCTTCCAGCCTTGGCCACGGATATTTCTCAAAATCCTCCCACGAAGCAATGATGCCCGTCCCTTCTTCCACCCACGACCGCTGTCCCCGGCTGAATTCCGCGGCGGTATCGTTTGTGACGCGTTTTTTTCCCGGGAACGCCAGCCCACCGCCCCATCGGACATAGTCATATCCCATCCGTCGCCATACCTCGACGTGGATCATGAGCGCTTGGCGTTGCGCGTCGGGAGAATCCCCTTCAGGCCATTTCAAGCCGAGGTATCGTTCTGCGATCGCGCGGACGATTTGCTGGTCCACGATCAACTCGACAAGCGGCGGACGGGAAGGAACGATCTCACCGCGAAGAACCGCACAGAAGCGGTCCACATCCGGATGGGGGTGTTTAAGGGGAACTTTCATAATATACAGCTATCACACCGAATTTGTAAGACGCAAGTCCAAACGGTTGGAGCTCGACAAAGGCTTGGTTTTTGGGTTAGGTAAACAAATAGGTTCTTTACCCAGGAGATGACGTGCGGTGAACCTTGGCTCTTCTCTTCCCATTGTCGATGGGCATGTGCATCTTTGGCGCGCAACGGCCGCGGATGATCTGATGGATCTTTCGGAAAAAGCAGGGCTCCCCCGCATCCACATCGTTTGCTCCGTCGGCACACCCGAGCGGGCTCTCAATGCCAACGCCGCCGCCTATCTGGCGAAAGCCCGTTTTTCGGGGCGCATCTATGGGAGCGGGGGACTGCACTACGGAGCGGGCGAGGAAACGACTCCGCGCACTCTTCTTCGGCAGGGCGAATCGCTTCTCGCCGCCGGCTGCGACGGGGTCAAAATGCTGGAGGGAAAGCCGACGAGCCGAAAACGGATTCCGTGGAGAATGGACGACCCTGTTTACGCCCTGTGGTTTGGTTTTCTTCAGGAGGTTGGGGTTCCGATCCTGTGGCACGTTGCCGATCCCGAAACGTTCTGGGATCCTGTTCGAATTCCAGCGTCTGCCAAGGCCAACGGTTGGGACTATACGGACGGAACCTATCCTTCGCAAGGCCAACTCTTTAAGGAGGCGGAAACGGTTCTCGAGCGCTATCCCCGCCTCCGCGTGGTGTTCGCTCATTTCTATTTTCACTCCCTCCGTCCCGAACGGCTCGAATCGCTCTTTATCCGGTTTCCAACGGTTCACGTGGACATCACCCCCGGCTCGGAAATGTACAGGAATTTTTCACCTCGGGCCTCATTCTGGCGCGAATTTTTTACCCGATGGCAGGATCGGATTCTATTCGGAACCGACAACATGGCTCCGCGAGAATCCTGGATTCAGGCGCGCGAGGGAATGCGCGACAAGGTTCGCATGATGCGCCAGTTTCTCGAAACGAACGAGACGTTCGAGGGCTTTTGCACCGCCACAAGCCGATGGGTCACGGGAATTGGCCTATCCGAAGGGGTTCTCCGCAAGATCTATGCGGGGAACTTCGAACGCCTTTATGGAGCCGTTCCCCGCCCGCTCGACATGGAAGCGGTGCTTCGGCATTGCGATAAGGTTGCGAAATTTGCCCGGCGGACACCGGGGCAGGAGGAACTGTTGAAGGAAATGAAAGAGATTCAGCGGACCTTGGAGCAATTGTAGCCGGTGGAACTTAAGGAGTCGCTTCGCGTTCTCGGCGCCCTCCGTTGCCAAAACCGCCCATGCGAGGCAGGAAGCCTCGGGGCGACGTCACGCGGTTGATGGTTTCGATGTATTGGACAAACTCGTCGGCACCCGCTTCGTCATATCCCATCTGACGTGCCGTATCCCGGAGCAGGAGTGCCCGTTCCTGCTCCAACAATTCGCCGGTTTCTCTCATACGGGCGAAAAGATTTTGACGGGCTTCGGCATTTGCAAAATTGGGAGGAGTGTCTCCAAGGAAGGCATTGGAAAGTTCTCGGATGTTGTCGATAAGCTTACGATGGATTTCTTGATCTTCCGGTTCCCACGCGGTCACATCCACCTCTTCGAGAAAGGCGACCTGGTCGTTGACGGCGGTTTTGACCTGCTCGCGGAAGTTGGCGCGCAGGGCATCGAACTCGGCCGCCCGTTCCGGATTGTTTTCGCGGAATTGGGCGACCATCTCCTCCCACCGCCGCCGGCCGCGTCCTTCTCGGCCGGGGTCTGCTTCGGGGGTCGGCTGGGCGTTCGCGGCGGCCTGGAGGGCAGCCAATTGGCGATCTCTGTCCTGGAGGAGACGGCGCAGTTCCCGGATTTCATTTTCGAGTTGGAGGCGCGCTTCGCGGGTCAGCGCGGGATCGGGAGAAGGCGGGGGCGAAGGGGGCTTCCGGGCCAGGGCCGCGGATTCCTCGCGCAGCGCGAGATGTTTCGCCTCGAGGGCGCGGAGATCGCGGCGCGTGCGCCAGAAGGCGGCGAGGGAAACCGCCGAAAGAACGGCGAAGACGAGGGCAACGGCGAGGGCGAGGCGTTCCCATTTCATGGTGTGGAGGCTCCCGAAACGTTGGTGGTGTCGTATACGGCCGGTGGTGCATCCCGGATGATCTTATAAATGGTCTCCGTCTCTCGCGCCATCCCAAACTGTTCGCGAATCAACCGTTCGACAAACCGCGGATCGGTCTGAAAACGGCGTTGGCGCTGCTCATAGTCGTGGATCCGGGCCACAAGTTCCGTGTTTTGAGCCATCAGGGAATGTTTTTTCTCTTGTAAATCCGTCAGGCGAGCGTAATGAGGCGCAAACAGCGAATAGAGACCGAATAAAAGGGCTCCGATGACGACCGCCAGAGAAAGCCGAAATAGAAGCGTCCAACCGTTCATGGATCATTCCCACCGCTATTCTCCTACTCTATGCCGCAGCTGCCGCCATGCAAGAAAAAAATGGACCTTAGGCGAAAAAAGGGTAAAATTCCTCGCTTTTAGGAGCCGACCGGTGAAAAGCGACAACGCCATCTTGGAAGTGGAGGGAAAGCGGCTGGAGTTGCCGATTGTGACGGGAACAGAAGGAGAGCGCGCGATCGACATTTCGCGCCTTCGGGAGCAGACCGGTCTCATCACCCTGGATGAGGGATATGCCAACACGGGTTCCTGCCTGAGCCGGATCACCTACATCGACGGCGAAAAGGGGATTCTGCGGTATCGCGGGATTCCAATTGAGGAATTGGCGGAGAAATCCACCTTTGTCGAAACGGCCTATCTGTTGATCTATGGCGATCTGCCAACCGAGACAGAACTGAAAAACTTTTCGAATCTTCTGACGCAAAACGAGAATCTCCATGAGGACATGCGCCATCATTTCGAGGGGTTTCCTTACAATGCCCATCCGATGGCGATTTTGTCGGCGATGATCAATGCCAGCAGTTGCTACTATCCCGGCATGGAGATGGGGCGGCCGACGGCGCCTTTTTTCGATCAGCATGCGGCCCGGCTCATTTCGCAGGTTCGGACCATTGCGGCCTATGCCTATCGGAAATCCCGTGGTTTGCCGATTGTCTATCCCCGGCCGTCCTATCGCTACACCGCCAATTTTCTCCATATGATGTTTTCCGATCCGGCCGAGGATTATCCCCTCATTCCGGAGGCGGTCCGAGCCCTCGATCTCATTTTCATCCTGCATGCAGACCACGAACAGAACTGTTCGACCTCGACGGTTCGGATGGTCGCTTCCAGTCAAGCCAATCTGATGGCCAGTGCGGCCGCCGGAGTCTGCGCCTTGTGGGGGTCCCTCCATGGAGGGGCCAACCAAGCCGTCATCGAGATGCTGCAGGAAATTCACCGGACGGGCGACGACGGCCGACGATTTATCGAGGCGGCAAAAGACCGGAAGAGCGGCCGTCGTTTGATGGGATTTGGCCACCGGGTATATAAAAATTATGATCCGCGCGCACGGATTCTCAAGAAGGCATGCGATGCACTCTTCCGCGTTCTCCAGCGGGACGATCCCTTGTTGGAAATCGCGCAACGTCTGGAGGAAGCGGCGTTGAAGGACGCCTATTTCATCGAACGGAAGCTGTATCCCAATGTGGATTTTTATAGCGGACTCATCATGCGGGCGATCGGCATTCCTGTTGAGATGTTTACGGTGATTTTTGCCATCGGCCGGATGCCCGGTTGGATTGCCAATTTCAAGGAGATGATGGACGATCCCGGAACGCGGCTCTACCGTCCCCGCCAGATTTACATCGGGTCCACGCAGCGTTCCTACGTCCCGATGGAGAAACGGAAGGGCCCCTCCTCTTCCGCCCTTCCGTGAAATGGGGCAGCCACATGCGATGGGCCTCGAAGAGTTCATCGCAAAGGGCCCGGATCTGGTCCAGAGGCAATTCCGCTGCTGTATGAGGGTCTACAGAGGCGGCGTGGTAGACGGCTTCCCGGTTCCGGGTCAGCGCTGCTTCGAGGGTCAGAAGGTGCACGTTGATGCTGGCCCGATTGAGCGCGGCGCAGATTTCCGGCAGAGGGCCGACGACCACCCCCGCCGCGCCGTTTCGGTCCACCAAACAGGGAACTTCCACCACCGCTTGGGCAGGCAGGTTCAGGATGAATCCGCGGTTGAGAACATTCCCATGAATCCGAATGGCGACATCGGTCTCCATCGCCTCCAGGATATAGGACCCGTATTCGTGGCTTCGATATTTCGGCAAGTTCCGGCCCGACAGCGTTTCCTCGACCTGCCGTTTCCAGAGGGAGTCGGCGGTTTGCATCCGTTTGAGGTAGTTGTCCACCGGAATATTGAAGTCCCGCGCCAGGTGGGGGAAGCGGGCCTTTAACCAATAGGGCAGATATTCCGCCGCATGATGGGAGGATTCCGTGACGTAGTAGCCGAAATGGCGCAGGATTTCGAACCGGACCATGTTATCGTGTTTGGGAGCGCCGGGACGAAGCGCATCGCGGTTCATCTTGAAAGCCCGCCGTTTGATTTCCGGATAGAGATCCCGGCCGTGATCGGTCACTTCGAGCAACCAAGCCTGATGGTTGATGCCTGCGATCGTCCATTGAAGCCGCCGCCCCGGGTCTGCGTTCGCGATATGAGTGATGGGGACCTCCTCATGGACATCGTCAATCATTCCGAGGCGGAGCAGGAGGCCGCGGACACACCCTTGGACGGAATGGCACAAACCGACGCACCGAACCGGATAGGGGCCATGCAGGACCGCCCCCGTGACCATGGCCATGGGATTGGTGTAATTGAGGAGCCAAGCCTCGGGGCAGACGTCGGCCATATCCCGGGCGAACTCGAGCACGACCGGAATGGTGCGCAGGGCCCGAAAGATCCCCCCGATGCCCAGCGTGTCGCCCACGGTTTGAAGGAGGCCGTACTTTTTCGGAATCTCGAAATCGAGCCGAACCGCCTCGCTCCCGCCGATTTGGACGGCGTTGATCACATAATTCGCCCCCCGGAGAGCTCGGCGCCGTTGACCGACGCCCAGATGCGCCGTGATGCGGGTCCGCCCCTGATTCAGTTTGTCGTTCAGAAAGGTCATGACCCGCACCGAATCCCGCAGACGGGTCGGATCAATATCATAAAGGGCCATGTGGCTGTCTCGGAGTGCGGGCGAAAAGAAACAATCGCCCAATAGCCGTTTGGCGAACATCGTGCTGCCGGCACCGAGAAAGGCGATTTTGGGCATGTTCAACTCCTAACGTTCTGAATAAGGAAAATAATGAAAGTGAGGAAACCGGTCAAGCCTTTCCGGTTGTACCGGAGTTGCCGGAAACCACCCGATCCGGGGCGTGACGATTCGTTCTTCGTCGAAATCAGTAGGGGTCGAAAAGGGTGTTGTTGGCAGGGCCGAACCAGCCGATTTCCCATCGGGTAAAGTGGTCTTCGGCACGGGTTTCGAGGAGTTCCGCGCTCACGTGGCCGTCGCACCAAACCACGTTGGATCGCCCCCGGTGGCGAAAATGGATGCTCGGATCGGCGCGATAGCCGCTTTCGGATCCGGGCGAAAAGACCCAATGGTAGGCTTCCGCGAAGGAGTATTCGATCAGATAGGAAGGGTTGGAACCGTAGGGTTGCGGAAAGGCAGTATCGGTGAACATGACGGTACGGCTGGGATCCCGAATCGCACCGGGGGGCATTCCGCGTTGCATCGCTCGCAGGCTGAGACCCCAAAGGTATGTCTCCGAACCGACACCGGTGGCGTTGTAACCATACCCGCCGCACGCCGCCTCAAAGGCATTCGCAGCGGCTTCGGTTCGAAAGCGGCCAAAGGAGGGACAGGCGCGGATTGCTTTGGCGGCGCCGAGGTAGGGAACCAAGGGTCCTTTCGACCCGTCAAACGGCTCTTCGAGATGCCTTCGGATCCCGTGCCAGCGCTGAAGGTTGGAGGTGAAGAGATCGGGTGCTGCGGCAACGTAATGACCGTGATCTTCCGCATAAAGCGAGTTGGCCAGATACAGTTGCCGCAAATTGCTGGCACAGGAGGCGCGGCGTCCCGCTTCCCGCGCCGCGCTCAATGTCGGTAGCGCCAGCGCGGCCAGAAGGCCAATCGTCGCCATGACCGTCAGTAACTCGATCAGCGTAAAACCGTCGGCGAGTTTCAAGGTCCAAGAGCAAGAGCCGGACCGACCGGTTTCAGGGATCCGTTGGAATCGCGATCCGATAAAAATAGGCCGGCGATAGAGTTTCATGCGTCCATCGGTTGGTTCCATCCATCGAACGCGCGATGTTTGTGGCCAATGGGAACCAACCCGAAAGGAGATTGGTGCTCCCTAAGATCAGGAACGGACGCTGCGACCCATTGGTGCCGGCGGTCCAAGTTAGAGTGTTCGATCCTGGGGTGAAGGCGCAATCCACCACTTGGAAGAGGCTATGGGGGTCGTTCGGATCGGTGCCGGCATAGAACTCTTCCCACACCTTCATTCCCTTCCCAAGTGGATCAGAAAGGGCCACGTCATCCGGAGCGCCGTTGGTCAGACCGTGCGCCTCCAGCCACACGAGCGGCACGCCGTGGACGGTGGTTTCTGCACCAAAGTTTGCGGTGACTTCTCGCGGTCCGTTCATGAGGATAGCCACGGTGAGGGCATTCGTATCGCCCGAGACGTCCCCGCTCCAGCCACGGAATTCATAATAGGGATCTGGCGTGGCCGTCAAGAAAACCGTTTCGCCCGCCGGCTGCCAGCCACCCCCTCCTTGGACCGATCCATCGCCGGAGATGCTGACGGAGAGCCAATAACTGGTTTGCCATTGCCAGGCGATAGCGGAATCGTTGGTGATATGGGCCGCCACAGAAGTGCCGTTGCCGGAAGCCGGAATGCTGCCGCTGCCGGTCCATCCGGTGCACTGATAGCGGGTGAGCCCGGCAATCAGGTCCCCGTCGGCCATCGTGAAGAGCGAAGAACCGAACCGCACATGGTCGCCTGCATTCGGTTGGGGGGAACCGTGAGGGGAAGGGAGGACGGTGACGCGACATCCAAATTCTGCTTCGAGGAGTTGAGGATTGGTCACGTTGAGAAAGGTGTATTCGGATGCCGCACCGATGGTTTGACCATTGATCCGAACGTTTCCGAGATAATACCCGTTGGAGGCGATCATGGAAAAGGTGGCGTTGCTCCCGATGGCAACGGCCACTTTTCCGCCGGGAACCCCATAGGGAGACACCATTCCAGGGCCAATCGCTTGGACGGTCAGGTGGACATATTCCGGAGAGTTGATCACGCCGACCGCTTCCAGATCATGCCCTCCGGGCCCCCACGTGACCCAGGCGTCATACACGGGATTGGACGGCGTAAGGCTGTCAAAGAAGTCGCCGCTGCCCGGAATATCCACGAGCCGTACATAGAGAACGTTGGTCAGGCTCAGGAGTCCGTTCGTCACAAGCGGATGCATGGCCAAGTCATCCAAATCGAAAGGTGTTCCCCACGAATTGCCGTAGGCGTTGACATGTTTGCCGGCGAGGTTGTAAACATCCCGGGGGTTGATCGTGCCATAGGCCCCCACGCGGTTGGTTGTCAACGAGACGGCTGGAAATCGGGCGAAGTTGGTGCCGTCGGAAGAAACCTCCACGTAAGCGAGTTCCGCAAACATCTTTCCCGCGGAGATAAAGCCGTTTTCGAATACCGTAAAATCGGGACCTTCTTTGTTGGCGATCGGAGTGCTCATTCGCAGTGTGATGTTGCCGGGCGGTATGCCGTTGGAAATCTGTGTCGCATCGAGGTCCCCGAGGGACGTGATATCCATGTTGTTACCGCTTACAGGACCCAGAGCGAGGGCTGCATTGGTCCATTGCGCCGCTACTCCAGGGGCCGGATTGTAGGAAATGACTTCTGAAGCCCAACCGGCGAAAACAGCATTGACCCAATTGTTGGCGGAGCCGCTTTTACCGTCACCGGCGGGACCGACAAAGCCTGGGACAGGGGCGTCGAAACTGTTCGGATCGTTCATCGCGGCACTGAAGGACGGCACGAAGGTCAACTGGTCCATTGCAAAGTAGGCGGGGGTGTTCATCCCCCAAAACCCCACGTCACTGGATTCCAACTGAAATCGCAACGAAGAAACCTTATTTCCTAACGAGGATAAATCCACCCAGGTCCAGTCGGACAAAATGTAGTCTTCTTCATTATTTTCGAAGCGGTAGTCAGCGAGATAGACGGTGACGGTTCCCAACACCTGGCCGTTTCGATCTTTTCCGATGATCGTGAGGCGGAACCAGTCGGGATCATTTCCGGTCGGCCCCCCGAACTTTTTGGAAAACCAATCTCCGTCCCGCATGGAAAGGGCGGCGTAAGTCGTATTGTTGACGTAAAACCCCTGCAGGCTGACCGGAAATGGAAAGGCCACATAATCCGAGGGGTCCCAGTCGGAAACATAAACGACCGCATAGCACCCCGTCCCGCCGTATCCGGTCCCAGGAGTCCATACGGCATATTGGTTGCCATAGCCGGGGGTGTTGGTATCCGAAATCGAGGAGATGGAAACGCCGGACCAGAAGTCCCAGTCAGCGTTATACCAGTTGCGGAAGAGAACCCATCGGCTGTGGATGCCTCCGGAGAGATCGTTGCCGTTCCAATAGGAATTCGAAGAGACGCCTGTGTCTTCAAAATGGGCGGTAATCGTGGCGGCTTGCAACCCGGCGAGGGGAAGCGCCAGGAGAGAGGCGACGAGAGATTTTCGATCATATCGGGTTGGGAGGTTTGGGCAGGTTTTCATGAGATTTCCTTTGTGGGATGGCGGGTTATTCGGAAAGGGAAAGTGGATTTTCGACCCAGCGGTGGATCACCGACGGCTCCAGCCCTGCGGCATATAGACGCCCCTGAAGAGAGGCCCGGATATGCCGTTGCGCATCCGATGGCAATGCCTGATAGGCCGGGTCTTTCACAAGGATCTTCATCAGACGACGGCCTTCCTCGGGCGAGGCTGGCGAATTCGGGATAGGTTCCACGGTGGCAGAGGGGGAGTCCCGGCGGCACCCGGTCGAGGACAAGAGGACCGCGAGCGCCAGGGGCGCGATCCGAACGAGGGAATGAATGGGCCCGTAATGCATAAGAAAAGGGATTGGTTTTTCTGGCCGGCGGAACGGCACACAACGGACCCGAAACGAAAAAACCTTCCGACAGCCCTCAAAGGGGCAGAGGAAGGTTTATGCTCCGAAAGGATCAAACCGCCACTGCCCTCTGACGCGGAAGGCCATCGGCTTAAGGCAACGAAACACGTCTTCTGACTTCCGGCTTGGGACCTACTTTCCCCCTTCTCTCCGCGCGGGCGGAAATGGGACTGGATTTCGTAGCCGGTTACAGCGGCGCGACCGTACCCGATTTTCACGGGTTTCCGTTTGTTTCGTTACGCCGGTTGTAAAAGAACAACGGCATACTGCTATTAATTCCTTTCCGCGTCAACGTTTTTTTTTTTTCGCCACGATGCAGAAAGTCCAACCGCAATCCCCGCTGATTCTCCGGCAGAGGGCTCGAACCCCTGGATCAACCCTGCGTGTTGGGGGCTCTTCGTGCGATTTCCCCTGCGCGCACACGACCCGATAAACAAGATTGAAGGATTGGGCGCGAGAGGCAATAATGGCGCGATATTATCGTTCGAATGAAATTATCCTCGCCCTATTGGAGTTTCTACTGGCCCTTGGCGCTCAATAGCGTAATCACGCTGTTGGCGCAGCAGCTGCAAAATGCCGCCCTTGCCCGTTACCCTGAGGCAGTCTACGAATTGGCGACCTTCGCCATGGCGGCGAGTACATTTCATCTCTTTGACGCGGTTCTCGTGTTCATGCCCCAACTCGTCAACGTGCTCGGCCGATCGCGCGAATCCGCGCGGCTTTGCCTTCAGTTCACCCTCCGCGTTTGTGCCGTCATGACGGCGTTTGTTTTGATCCTGGCCTTTCCGCCACTCGGGAATCTCTTGATGGGCCGTCTTTTCCACATTGAAGGCGCGCAACTTCAGACGGTTTTGCGTTATCTCCTTCTGTTGTCGCCGAACATCGTTTTGGTCGGTCTTCGCCATTACTATGTTGGACTGCTTGTCCGGGCGGAGCGGACCGGTCTCGTGACGGTTCTCAATGCCCTTTACCTCGGCGTTATTCTTCTGATTCTTATTGTCGGGCGCCTTCTCGAGGGGAATCCGGTGCTTACGCTGGGAATCGCGCAGGTGACCGCTTCGGCGGTGGCGGCTTTCCTCCTGTGGAACCGCTTTCGGCGGCTCCCCGAGGCCGACCTTTGGCGGCAACAAGCCCCCTTGACCCATCGTGCGATCTTCGATTTCTTCTGGCCGGTCGCTCTGACGAGCCTGATGTTTTCGTTGACCCGTCCAATCCTCTATGTCTTTCTCGGGCGGCTCGACGATTCGAACGAAGTGATCGCGGCCATGCGGGTCGGGTTCGATTTGGCGATCATCTTCCACAACGTCCTCAACCAATTTCGCCATCTGTTTGCCACCTTTGGCCGGGAGGACTTGGCCGGACTTCGTCAGTTCCTGCGACGGGTGACGGCCGTTGTGGTTTTGCTCATGGTGGTTTGGGTCTTTTCGCCGCTCTGCCGTTACACCCTCCGCTATGGCATCGGTTTGGAAGGACGGGTTTTGGAAATGAGCCGGCAAATGCTGATGGTCCTTTGCCTTCTTCCGGCCATGATCGCCTGGCGGAATTTCCATCACGGCGTGGCCATAATCCGGCGGCGGACGGGCCCCATGGGCGCGGGGGGCGTAGCCCGCAACCTGACAACCGCCTTTCTTTCCTGGCTTCTGTTATCTCTCGGTGGGTTGAACCACCTTACGGGCGCGGCCGTCCTCGTGTCGGGCTTTTTGACGGAGACCCTCATTGTGATATACTGGCGCCCCTTCAAAGCCCACGCTTTGGCGCTCTGGGAGATGCTGGCATGGCCGTGGGCAGGGGACGATCAGGAGGAAGCATGACCCGACCCCTCGGCATTGGCCTTTACGGATGTAACGGCCACCAGATTTTTCGGCAGGCCGTTTCGGATGCGCGCGCCCGACTTCTCGGCTTCGCGGGGTTTCGCCGCGCCCAATTGCCGGATTTTTTACAGGACCGGCCGAGCCTTCGCGAATATAGTTCGCTCGAGGCGATGTTGGAGGATCCGGAAATCATCTTGGTCAGCCTGTGTTCACCGCGCCGCGATCAACAGGCTTGGGATGCGATCCGCTGCCTGGAAGCCGGCAAACACGTCTACGCCGAAAAACCTTGCGCCCTTTCGGAGAACGATCTGGACGCGATTCTTGAATCCGCCGCACGGCGCGGGCTGCGATTTCACGAAATGGCCGGCACTGCGTTCGAACAACCGTACCGCGAAATGGGCCGTCTCGTCCGTTTGGGCACCCTGGGCACTCTCGTTCAGGTGTTCGTCCAAAAATCCTACCCGTGGTTCGATCATCGTCCAGCAGACGAAGGGGTGGACGGGGGGTTGCTCCGTCAGGCCGGGATTCACGCCGTCCGCTTCATCGAGCACCTCACGGGGCTGCGCTCCATAGAAGTCGTTGCTATGGAAACACGGACGGGGCTGGAAGCGGTTCCCGGCGCGTGCCGCCGGGCCGGGCAGATGATGGTCCGACTCTCGAATGGGGCGCTGGCTTGCGCGATCGTGAACTACCTTCATCCGCACCGCCCCTTCGGTTCCTGGGGAAACGAACACGTTCGCATCTTCGGTACCGCGGGTTTCGTGGAGAGCGTCGATGCCGGACGCCGGACCCGTCTGGTGTTGCAGGAGCGGGATGCCGGTCCACTGGAACCGTCCGAACCGGCACTCGACTGGTTTCGCTGTTATCTCGATGAACTGACGGGGGAGGGGGGCTTTCCCATCTCCCTGGAAGAGGAGTTGCATCCGACGCGCATCGTGATTCGTGCCAAAAACGCTTGCCGTTAGATTCCACAAGGAGAGTCTTATGCCTCGCCATTTTCGTTTCGCGGGCTTTTGCGTCATCAGCGGTTTCGTTTTATATCGAACGGCGGTTTTCGGCGGGGGGGAGCTGGACTGGCGTTCACCGGTCGGACCCGATGGGGTGACCCGGATCATTATAGAGGCCGAAGCAATGAAGGGGATCAATTCCCGACAGTTCGGGGGGACGGGGCCCGACTGGCGCATCGGGAGGGCGGGCATTGACCACTATCAGTGCAACATCTTCGGCGGCCATTGGCAAAGCCGCACCCGAACGGCCATGACGGATGCGGGCGGGAATCGGGCGGTACTCTCGGCTCCGATCACGATTCCCAGCAATGGGACCTATAAGCTCTGGGCCAAATATGAGTGTCCCCCCCATTTCAACTACGCGTTCGACGTGGTGATCCGCCGCCCGGGGCTTCTGCGCCGGGAGGTTTTCCGCCGCACCTATGGCCTCGAATCGGCGGTGAAACACTATTCCTTCAATAGCGGACTGACCACCGGAAGCCTCTATTGGACGTGGGGGATTGATCATGATGCGGCCGAAGGTTATCCCGTGGAGTTAACGGCCGGCCGCTACGAACTCCGCATCGAAAAAGTTCCCAATCCCGCGCCGGCGGGGATGCGATCGGTGGACGTTCTGATGCTCACTTCCGACCTTTCGCCCATTTCGTCGCCTCGGTACCCCCGTTATCCGCTCCTCGATGAATTGCGCCGTGCGAACCATCTGTTCATCCGGTTTCACATAGGGACCAACGCTCCAGGCCCTTGTGCCATTTCGTGGAACCGGGCGGGCAAGCGCTACAGTGACTTTTATGTCCCGATCTACCGGGAGATGATTCGCGTGGTGGACCGGACCGGTCGTCCTCTTTCCTCCAACGACTACCCGTTGGTGAAGGGTCAGCCGGCGCGGCCGCTTTCCCCGGGAGAATGGACTCCCTGGCTTGATATTGGACCTTGTCTCAATGTCGAAAGCGCCGCCGGTTTCCTCTGTTCGGCGGCCGTTGTCGATCCAAAAAGCGGAAAGTCTCTACCGGAACAGCCCGCCTTTCTGCCCTTGCGGGTGGACGTGGCTCTGGAACCTTCCGAGCGAGCTGTTCTCAAGACGTTTTCGGTTCGGCCGGAGCGACCCGCGCGCGCCGTCAGCTTCATGCTCCAGCCCGATCTAACCACGAACGAGGGGCTCCAATGGAGCCGCCCTCTTTCCGACATTTATCAAGAAATCACGCAGGCGTTGGACGCCATGCCTCGTCGGGCCGGGCGTCTTCCCCGTCTGATGCGGTTCTACGGTTACACCGGCGAGGTATTTGGACCGAAGACCGAAGAAACCCCCTGGTCTCGACTGCTGGTTCTCGAATTTCGCCATGCGATTGGGCTCAACACGATGCCGGGAAGCGCCCTAACGCTGGATCCTTCCGATTACGAGGCGGTTCGAGCATTTTATCGAGTACGGGGCGATGAACTGCTCCGCAGCGCCACCCACCATCACAGCCAAGACCCCGAAAAGGTAGCGGCGGCCCTTCTCGAAAAAGGCACGGCCGCCGAATTTCATTATCTATCCTTTGGGGACGAAATCGGCCTCCCCCCCATCAACGGGGAAGACCCGGCAGCCGTCCAAGCGTTTCGTGCCTATCTGCAAACGAACGGCATCACGCTGGAGACGCTTGGCTTGGAGAGTTGGGACCACGTCAAGCCGCTGGCGGCTCTTTCGCGGGATGTGGCGGTTCAAATCGGTGTCTGGAAGCCGGAGGAACGGGACGAAGGTCCCGAGATGACCCTCAAGCGCCTCTTTTGGCATAGCGCTCGGTTCCGCATTCATCAGGGCATCGCTCAGTTTGTGGAAAAAACACGCCTTCTCCGCGAAAAGCTGGGTCCGGAGGTTCACACCTCGGCCAATCTGGGCGGCATGCATCCCTTCTACTGGATGCATCAGTCCAGTTTTATCGAGTCCTTCAAACACCAGGCGATGACCCTCGCCTGGACGGAGGACTACGATTACTGCCAACCGGAAGGATCCCGGCTCGTGGTGGAATTTTTGGCCGGCTATCTGAAATGCGGGACGAAATATCACGGCCAACGGATGATGTTTTATTGCATGCCCCACTATCCGGGCCAAAGCCCGGAACATCTTCTCCAGAACGCGGTGCTTCTGTGGGGGCAAAACGTCAAGGACCTCGATTGGTTTTCGATTCCGCCCGATGGCTTTGCAACGGAAAATTATGTGAATCCGCGCGGCGGGTTGCCGACCTATCGGATGATGCGCCGGATCAGCGACATGGCGGCGCGGACGGAAACGTGGCTCGAACCGGCCCGTCCCGTGGATGCCGCGATTGCGCTTCTTCTTTCGGAAGCCAGCGATCTCTGGGAGCTCGGCGGCAAAAGCCAGAACGCCGTCCGTCCCGGAAGCGAGGAGACCCAAGCGATCCATGAAGAGCGGAAAAGCACCTATTACTGCCTACGAAATGCCGGCTACCGGGTGGATCTGATCACGGAAGCGGATGTTCAGGAAGGCTGGCTCGAACGGTACCGTGCACTCTATGTGGGCGGCGAAAACATGGAACGGCGGACAGCGGCCGCGATTGCGGAATGGGTCCGCAAGGGCGGCGTGCTCTATGCCTCCGTCGGGGCGGCGCGCAAGGATGAATACGATGAGCCGCTTGAGATTCTCGACGGCGTCTTAGGCCGCGGACCTCGTCGCGACTATCGTCGCTATCGGGGGGCTCTGCGCGCCAAGATCGAGCTTCCCTTTCTGGAGCCGATCGGCAGAGTTTCCCTCACGGGTGAGGGGGAGCGAAGTTTTCCCGCACTGGCTTCCCTGGAACGATTTGCACCCGCCAGCGGCGTGGAGGTGCTTGGCCGATTCGAGGACGGATCGCCAGCTTTCATCCGCCAACGGTATGGACAGGGCACGGCTTGGTACATCGGTACGCAACCCGCCACCGCCTGGCTTCAGAAAGCGCTTCCTCGGATGCCCTGCGGCAAGGGCGGACCCGAAACGGCGGCCGACGGATCGCCGCGCTATCCTTCGTTCGAGCCCGTGGACTTTCATTCCATCGCCGGTTCGGTGGTTCTGGAGCCTCTCCGCGCCTCCGGTGTTAATCCGGACATTGTGTGTTCGGCGCCGAACGTGGTGGCGAACCGGCTGACGGGACCAAAAGGTACGGTCTTGACCCTCGTCAATCTGGGCATGCAGCAGCGGGGAGCCGTCGCACCCGCCACGGTTCAGGTTCATGGCATCGAACGGGTGGGACGTGTTTGGTCGTACGAATTTCCCGAAGGAATCGAGGGGGAACTTGCCGGCGGATCGCTCCGTCTCGTTCTTCCCCGACTGGAATGGGCCGACGTAGTGGTTATCGAGAAGTAGAACGCGAGCCGGGCGCGGAAGGCAAAAGAGTCTCGTCCGGAACCACGACGGGAATCTCCCGGCCGATGAACCGTTCGATTTCCGGCAGAACGAACGACTCGTCCTCACAGGCGAAGGAGATTGCAGCCCCTTCCCGGCCCACGCGGGCGGTTCGTCCGATGCGATGGACATACTCCTCGGGTTCGTAGGGGAGGTTGTAGTTGATGACGTGGCTGATGCCCTCGACGTGAAGTCCGCGGCCGGCGACGTCGGTCGCCACCAACACCCGGATCCGCCCCGCGCGGAAGCCTTCCAGAACCTGAAGGCGGCGCGCTTGATCCACTTCGCCGGAAAGCAGTTCGCAGTCCACACCCTTTCGTCGAAGCCGATCCGTCAGTTCCCTCGTTTCGTCGCGGCGATTGGCGAAGATCAAAACACGGTCCATCTTCTCCTTTTCCATCAGCCGAAGGAGCAGACGCAGCTTGTCTCGGGCGGCCACGGCATACACGGTCTGCCGCACGGTATCCACGGTTACTTTTTCCGGCTCGATCTCGACAATGGCAGGGTCGCGCATCCACTGTCGGGCGAGTCGCATAACTGTTTGGTCGAGGGTGGCGCTGAAAAGAAGCGTCTGCCGCTTTTCACGGGGGGGAAGCAGGCGGAGAATCCGACGGACCTCCGGGATAAATCCCATGTCAAGCATCCGGTCGGCTTCGTCAATTACCAGAATTTCGACCCGGTTGAGATGAAGAACCCGTCGGCCTGAAAAATCGAGCAGCCGACCGGGCGTTGCGACGAGAATGTCCACGGGACTTTCCGCCAGCCGCTTCTGTTGGGATCGAAGTGAAAGACCGCCATAGACCGCTTCCGTCACCAAGGGTATCGGACGGCTCAGAGCCCGTGCGTCCCCTTCAATTTGAACCGCCAGTTCCCGGGTTGGGGCCAGAATCAACGCCCGCGGAGTGCCGGTTTCGCGCGGTTCCCGCGCCGGTTTGCGAAGGAACGCGTTCAGGATAACCAGCAGGAAAGCGGCCGTTTTGCCTGTGCCGGTCTGGGCGCGACCGGCCACGTCGCGCCCCTGAAGCGAAAGGGGGAGCGATTGGGCCTGGATCGGGGTGCAATACCGGAAGCCCAGTTCGCCCACCGCCTGGAGAAGAGGTGTCGGAAGATCCAGATCCTGAAATCGGACTTTTCCGGGAACTGGAGGGACTTCGGCGCGCGCTCCGAGGGTAGCGGGTTCTCTTTTTTTCGCCTGCGGGGGCGGGTTCGGGTGTTTGCCCTCCTTCGGGGGGGAAACGAAACGGGAGGGCCGGCGTTCCGCGGAGGCGGTCGGACGGTCGGAAGCGGGAGCAGGGGCTGGACGGTCGGGACGCTTGGCCGGAGCGGTCGGCTTTCCCCGGCGCAACATCTGGCGTGCGATCCTACGAATCCATCGGGTAACCATGGGGTGTTTCCTAGAGGTGGGACGGGCGTTGTTGCACCCATTCCCGCATGCGGTTTTTTACGGTTTGCCAGCGACCCAGATCGGCCCGTTGCTCCAAAAATCGGTCGTAGAGCGCCAGCAAAATTTCACGGAACTCTTCCAGCCGGGTCATCCGTTCCAGAAATCGGGAACCGGGATCGGCGCGTTGGGGATCTTCCGGCACGAGGACGCTTCGGAGAACAAAGGAGTCGGCATCGAGTCCGGCTCGCCAGACTGCGCCCTGGCGGCCAATGGCCAGGCGTGCCTGGCGCAATTTTTTGCCCGCCAGAAGGCAGGTTTTTGCCTCGGCGCTGTAAAGGGGTTCCCCGTCCCGGAGTGTGGTCACGTGCGCGCCTTCCCCTTCCCGTGCGAGAACGAGGGGTCCTTCCACTTGGACGGCGAGAGGAGGGAAACCGGGTGCTTCCACCCTGTCCCGAACGGTTTCCGCCTGGAACCATAGCCAGGTTAGAAATTCCCTGCCAACCTCCACGGGCAGATCGTTGTCCCGGACCTGAGGGGAGAAACTGGTCGGGGAGAAATCCTGGACATTGAGTTTGCGGAGTAGAACGGCGGCGGCTTCCGGGTCGAGGGGGACGGCCGGAAAGTCGAACGTATGACGAAAATGGGAGGCGAAAACATCCGAGAGAGACTCCGAAAGCGCGCTTGCGTAGAGAAATCGGGTTTTCGGATGGTGCGCCATCGGAATGGCGCGGAACTGGGGCGGCATCTGGGGAAGGAGTCGTTCGATCACGGCCCGGCGGATTTCCTGTTTTTGGCGGCGGCGGAGAGCCGGCAAGTCTTCGGCCGCAAGCCGGGCCAATTCTTCCATTCGGCATTCCGCAGTGAGAAGGGCCGGCGGGATCCGTCGAGAACTGAGTCGAAGCGTGGCGACGATCCAACCCTCCCGCACAATGGAATCCGGGGTAATGGCACGGTCCAGGAGATGTCGGGCCGAAACCCACCCTCCGATCTCTTCCGCTTGAATCGCCTCCACGGGCGGCGCTGCATGGGCGGCCAGGCGCTCAGCCGTGTTGTCAGGAAGCGGACTGGGAAGATGGTAAAGCCGTACGGAAATGGCGCCGGAATCGAATCCCATGGAAAAATCCCTTCATCTGTCGTCGAATTATGCGCTCTTTTGTCGTGCAAAGAAAGACCGATATGCGGAACTCTCCATTCACTTCATTCGAGAGGCGCGGACATTTTTAATTTGGCCGCTCATCCGCGGAGAGCAAAGTTCCCAGGCGGGGATCCGATGCGTTCGGGCCGATCAGGCGTGACTTCGACCGTAATCCGCACGACCCACACGCTGTTGCAAACACCCGTGGGGGGGAGCTGGTTATGGCCCCCGGGGATTCGGTCATAGATGCACAGAAGGTTGGTTCTGTCCCATAAGGCCAACTCCGTGTAGGCGGTGGTGTTGTGTTTCCACCCCTCGATCGCGATGTTGGCGATAGGCTCAGTTGGGATCCAGCGGTTGTGATGCGCATGCAGGTTCACGGATTGCCATTCTGTTCCTTGCCCTGTTCGATCGAGCCACAGATAAAGTCCGGGCCGCCCCCCGGAAAGCGCGACGACCCCGTGCGGCATGACCATCAGACTGGGTTCGACAGAGAAGGGACCGGTCGTCAAAATCGGTGGGCTCCACGTTCTTCCTTCATCTGGGCTCCAGCTTTGGCCGTAGTGCAAACCGGACTCCAGACGAAAGACGTTCATCAGACGGCCATCGAAAAGCCGCGCGGTTGTGCTTTCGCAGGGGCCCTCGATACCGGGGAGCGTGCAGGCGTCGTCGGCGATTGTGGACAAGACGCGCCATGCGAGTCCATCCTCCGAAACGGCGGCGACCAGGCTGAATCTCTCGGTTCTCTCATATCTTCCGTAGAGGGTGGCGAAATAGAGGCCGTTTTTCAGTCGCAGAGTCTGCCCGTTAAAAACAAACCGACAGCCGTGAATTGCCTCCCGCCGGATAGGGCGAGGCCATTGGGTGACCTTCACCTGACGCTCGGTGCGAATGATGGTTTGCGTGCCGGCGGGAATCCGTCCCACGGGGCCGACCAAGTCGTGCTCACCTTCCAGAGCAAGAAAATAGGGGAGAAGCAACAGATCGCCCTCTTCGCGCAACAACGTGGAGTAGCTCACGATAGGAGATGATACCGGCGGACTCCAGGTGAGTCCGCCGTCCTGCGACCAGCATGCGACGGCGGCTTGATCGTTCGGATCGCCGTCGTAGGCGGTGGACATGAGCGCCAAGAGGTTCCCGTTTGCTAAAGGGTGAAGCGTCGGGAACCAAAGCCAGGAAGAACTCCGTGCGACACAGATTGGCTTCGAAAGCGTTACGGCGAGGCCGGTCAAATTGATCGTCGTGGCGTTTTCCCAATCCGTTGGGGTCGGTTTAGGGTTGGATTCTTGTGTTTTCAACGGAACCCCCCCCGCGCGATTTCCACTAGTATGTTTTTATTTTCGAAGAGTTGCAAGTATGAATTCCGTGAAAGCAGAAAAAGGGAAAAAGGTGTTGAGGAGCGATGGAGTGATGCGATGCCCCGGCCGGCATAAGCCGGTCGTCGCCGCCGGACGGTAAAGCCTAAGGTCTCTTTTTGATCTTGCCGATAAAAACGGCTATTATGGAAGTTGATGCGCCGGACATTCGTCATCGGAGTGGTGATGTTTGCTGCCGGGATGGTGGATGCTGCCTTTTGGATCCGGACGGAACTGGAATATCAGGAATTACCGAAACCCCTTCCGGCCGCAATGGGGATTGCGGAACTCGCCCGGGATTATCCCCGCGTGGCCCTGGCTTGCCGTTTTTTCCGCCATGACCTCTTTCCTCCCGGCCAACCTCCTCCCAAACGATCGCCCCTCCGGCTTCTCGGCCACAAAATCACAGGACAGGCCCTGTTGGGAATGACGCTGGTCTTTACGGGTTGGGGTGTCACGCTCTGGGAATTCAAGGGCCGCTTTTGGGCGCTGGGTCGTTTGCTTGCGTTTGCACTGGCGGCTTTCCTCGGTTTCGCCTATCTTTTCATCCATCCGTTGCTGCTGTTCGCAACGTATTGAACTGAAAGTGGAAGATTTGCTGTGAGCCCTAGCGCTTGGTTGATCCCTGACGCGGCGAATGGTTCGCCCATTCTCTATTTTTTCCTTATTTCGGCCGGCGTGCTCCTGACCGGTTTCAGCAAAGCAGGATTCGGCGGCGGACTGGGCATTCTGGCAACCCCTCTTTTTATGCAGGTTCTTCCGCCCCGGCTGGCCCTTGCGATGATGCTGCCCGTACTGATTGTCTGTGACCTTTTTACTCTCCGTCATTTTCCCCGCGAATGGGATCGGGTCAGTTTTTTTCGAATTGCCGGCGGAATGGCTGCGGGGATTCTCATGGGGACGCTCGCGCTCGTATTGCTGGGGTCGGTGGGGACCGCCGGGGATCGGACGTTGAAACTCTTTGTCGGCGGCCTTTCCCTCGTGTTCTGCGCCATGAAGTTTCGGGAATGGTTCGGCCGATCCTCCCGTTCCGATTCTGAACAAAACGGCCCAGGGGGTCCGCCCAAACGCCCCGGCTGGCTCACGGGAACGCTGTTGGGAGTCTTGGGAGGGATTGCGACCATGCTGGCCCATGCGGCCGGTCAAATCGTGGGTGTCCATTTTCTTTCCCACCGGCTTTCCCCTTCGGTGTTTGTCGGCACGACGGCCCGGTTCTATCTGACCTTCAACACGCTCAAAATCCCTTTCTTCCTTCTGGCGGGCGCTTTGAGTCGCGAGCCTTACCTCACGCTGGACACCCTGCGGTGGAATCTATGGATGTTTCCCCTCTGCGGCGTCGGCGTGGCCGCCGGCGCCTGGCTGAACCGGCGCATGAAGGGGGCGCTCTTTACGCGGATCGTTTATGGGCTTCTTTTTGTGACCGGACTTCGGATGGTATGGACCGCCTGGTGAACCCCCTTTTTTTCGGTCTTCGGCTCGAGCCCCTGATGGAGGGCGGAACGGGGGTTCGCGCGACCGTCATCGGGAATTTTGCGCTCGATGTGTATTGGAACCTGGAGGCGACACGCGCGGTGCGACCCCTCGAGAACGGGCGGCACACATGGCCGGTTCGCCGGATACAATGTTCGCCGGGGGGCGGCGCGGCCTTTCCAGCCTTTGGGTTGTCGCCGGCTGCAGGGGCGAGTCCGACGGAAGCGGCGCCCCTTGTGAACGGAGCGTGCGCGGTGGAAAGACGCAAAGGGGAGGGTACGGGAATGGTTATACCTTCGGAGTTTCTCTCGCCTGCTCGACGAACCCAGAACAATGTAGGAATCGAACGATGAAAACCCAACGGAAGCCGGTTTCTCCCGATGCCGCGTGGTATGCCCTCCGACGGACCCTTCCTCCTTGGCGTTTCAAACAAAACCTCCGTGAACTGGAACGCGTGCTCCCCCGCTATCGGGTCAATGAGGTGATTGTCAAGGTGGACACCGAAGAGTTTTCCCACGGCCAACCCCCTGTGGAATGGGTCCAGAACTATCAGCCGAGACTCTTCGAAATCAAAAAAACGCTTGCCCGTCTTGGGATCCGGTACTCCCTAAACCCCTGGATCACCGTCGGCCACAACGACCGCGGGCGGGACGCGACCCGGCAATTGCCGGGGCTCGGAACGGTCGTGGGCCATGACGGGACGGTCTGCCGCGTTTGTGCCTGCCCGCTGTCGGAGGTGTGGCGCGGCCATGTTCGAACGATTTGGACCCTTTACGCGGAAACGAAACCCCATGTGATCTGGGTCGAAGATGACATTCGAACCTTCAATCACCGCCCGGTCCGCTTCGGCTGTTTTTGCCCCGTCCATTTGCGCGAATTTGCAACGCGAGCGGGTCGGGAAGTGAGTCGGGAGGAACTGGTGGCCGCCATTCTGAAACCGGGTCCTCCCCATCCGTGGCGGGCGCTGTATTTGGAAATGCAAGCCGAGATTATGGAGGAGACCGTCCATTTTCTGGAACAGGTGGTTCATGCCGTTTCGCCGGAAACCTCGCTGGGCTTGATGTCAAGCGGCCCACGCGTGCACTGCTTGGAAGGGCGGCGGTGGCAACGGATGGCCGAAGCCCTGGCGGGGGGGAGGCCGTTCTACAGCCGACCGCCGATGGGCAATTATCATGAACAATCGCTTCGAGGTTTCTACTATTCCCACGATGCGATCAAACTGACCCGCGCCTGCCTTCCCGCCGGAACGATCGAACAGACCGAAGTGGAAAACGTGCCCTTCACCCAGTATTCGAAAAGTGCGGTCTTTACCTTTCTCGAGATTGCCCTTTCCTATGCCTATGGGGCCCATGGCGTCACGCTCAATCTTTTCGATCATGCCGGCACGCCGATGGAGGCTGAGCCAGCGTTCGGGCGGATGCTGGGCGAAAAAAAGGATTGGCTCAACGCCCTGGCCGCCCGGGCGCAGATTCCCGGCCGTTATCGCGGAATCCGGCTCCTTCATCATGAACGGGCTTCGTTTGTCAAACACCTTTCCGCTGGGGCCGATTACTGGGATCTGCACGAAGACGGCGATGAGGCGATGCGGGCGCTCGAGGGGCATGGACTGCCGACAACCTACGAAATGGAGGAACCCGTTGCGATCGCGACCGGACAGACTGTCCGCGCTTTATCCGATGCCGAAATCGAGCGTCTACTGAGTCACGGACTGTTCCTTGATGCCGTGGCCGCGCGTGTTCTTCTCGAACGAGGCTTTGGGGAAGCGGTGGGCTTGAAATGGGCGGAGGAACCGGTGTTTCTCGACCAATTGGGCCCCTTTGCAGCGGAGGAGTTTTTTTATCGGTCGTGGGGTGGACGGGATCGAACCTATCTGACCCTTACGCTTCCGGATCTCAGCAGTCGGCCCAACGTGTCGGTGTTGCAGCCGGTGCAAAGGGCGGTGGTGACGAGTTGGATGGTGGATCCCGATACGAAGCGGATGCTTCCGGCTATGACGGCCTATGAGAACCGATGGGGAGGCCGGGTCGCCGTTCATGCGCTGGAGTGGGCGAGCAGTTGTGGACCGGCCTTTTTTCACTCGTTTCGCCGGCACCAACTCCACGGCGCGTTCCGTTGGCTGTCGAAAGGACGGCTTCCCGTTGCCGTCCAAGGAGGTGTTTTTCCTCTCGGTTTTCGGAAGGATACCGAGTCCTTCACCTTGTTGGGATTGTTTAATCTTTCGCTCGATCCGTGGCCGGAAGTGGAATGGATTTTGGGAGATTTCTCCCGAAAACCGGTGGGAATTGAATGGTTGACCCCCGAAGGACGTTGGCAAAAGGACGGCGCTTCGGCCTTAGGGAAAAAAGGCCGATCGGTTACGATCCATTGGGGCGAAGCCGTTCCTTTCGATCGCCCGCTGTTTTTAACGTTGAGGTGGGAATAGCCAGAGGAAAAAATTTATGAACCCCTATGAACGTTTTGCGCAGGCGCAGCGGATTTTACGCGATGAACTGGCGATAGACCGAACGCGTCTCGCCAACGAACGGACTTTGATGGCCTACCTGAGGGGGGGCGTTACGTTGATTCTGGCCGGCGTTTCGATCCTGCATTTCAGTCAGGCATATTGGTTTTTTTACATGGGGATCGCGTGTCTGCCGCTTGGAGTTTTTTCGATCATTTTTGGCCTCTGGCGCTTTCGGCGGATGGATGGCCGTATCCGCAAACTCCGAATGGGGGTTGTTCCGCCGGATTCTTTGAAATCCCCGTCAGGGGGTGACGTTCCACATGATGAGAATTCGGAGAGAATCTGACCACGGTGTCGCTCCGCCGTAAATCTTTTCTGTAGTTCCGCCACGACTGGCCTTTTTTGTAGTTCCGCCACTCTGTGGCGGAAAGGGGAATAAGGCTTCCGGCAGGGGACTGCCGGAATTACAGGAGAAACGGCAGGGCTTCCGGCAGGGGAGTGCCGGAACTACAGGAAAAAAGGCAGGGCTTCCGGCAGGGGACTGCCGGAACTACAGGAAAAAAGGCAGGGCTTCCGGCACAGGGAGTGCCGGAACTACAGATTTGGTTGGCCTTGACGCTCCCCTTCGATATTGATAGGATGAACCCGTTTTGCACCAGTGGTGAAATTGGCAGACACGCAAGGTTCAGGTCCTTGTGGCCGCAAGGCTGTGGGGGTTCGAGTCCCTCCTGGTGCACCATTTCCTTAGACCCGTTGAGTACCCCTCCTGCTCAGCGGGTCTTCTTTTTGTCCCCTGGCACATGAATGGGACGACCTTCGCCAACGTGTGCGGCCTCCAGCCAGGACTCCGACAACGTGGGGTGGACATGAATCGTCCGCCCGAGTTCCTCGAGGGTCCATTCGCTCCGGACCGCAACGGCGGCCTCGGCGATCAAATCGGCGGCGGAAGGGCCAACGGCTGCGGCGCCAAGCAGTTGACGGGTTTCAGCATCGGCGATCCATTTGACAAACCCTTCGGGCCGGCCGATGGCCAGCGCTTTGCCTAGAGCGGAGAAAGGGAAGCGGCCGACGCGGATCGTCCGCCCCTGTTTCCGGGCCTCCTCCTCCGTCAATCCGACCGTTCCGGCCTCGGGCGCGGTAAAGATGGCCGAGGGGATAACCGTTTCGCGCGGCTCAGGATGCGCTTGGGTGGCATTCCAGGCGGCGATCAGTCCTTCCGACGTGGCGCGATGGGCAAGTTGGGGGCCGGGGGTCAGATCCCCAATCGCGAAGATCGAAGCGATCCGGGTTCGCAGGAAACGGTCGGTTTCGACATGACCGGATGGCAGGAGGTCCAACCCGATGCGGTCCAGTTCCAAGCCGTCGGTCACCGGCGCGCGGCCCACGGCGACCAGCACTTGTTCCGTCTCAATCCATTCGGTTCCAATCCGGCTCCGGACTCGGCCGCCTTCTTCCCGAACCTCTTCGATTGGAGCCCCGCAGAGCAACCGGATGCCCAGCCGGTGTTCCATGGATCGCCGAATTTCCGTTCGCACATCGGCGTCGAGGATGGGGAGGATATCGGGCAACATTTCCACCAGCGTGACCGTCACCCCGCAGCGCGCGGCCAAACAAGCGAATTCGGAGCCGATGATTCCTCCTCCCACGATGAGCAGGGAACCGGGAAGCCGATCCTGGTCGAGGAACGCGCGGCTTTCCAGAATGCGGGGGCTCGTTGGAAACAGGCGGGGCACGACGGAGCGGGAACCGGTCGCCAGGATGATCGTTTGGGCTTCGAGGACCATCGGCTCAGACTCTCTTCGGATCCACAGACGGTGTGGCGTGAGAAAGGACGCGGTTCCTTTGATCGCGGTTACGCCGTTACTTTTCAGAAGGGTTCGGATCCCGTTTCGCAATTGTTCGACGACCTGATTTTTTCTCTCCCAGAGCGCCGCGTAATCCAAGGCGATTTGTTCCGCATGAATGCCGAAACGCTCGGCGTGTTGGACCTCGTGGTAGAGATCGGCCCCTGCCAGAAGCAGTTTCGTCGGAATGCATCCCCAATTGAGGCACGTGCCGCCCAGAACTTCCCGCTCGATCAATGCGGTCTTGGCTCCCAATTGGGCCGCGCGAATGGCCGAGGGATATCCGCCCGGACCGGCGCCGATTACAACGACGTCAAACTTTTCCATAGCGAAACGTCCTCAAGCTTGGCTTTGATCTGGTTGACAAATGCGGCCGCCTGCGCTCCGTCCACCATTCGGTGATCGCTGGACAGGGTCAGGTTCATCATCTCCCGGATAACGACGCGTCCCTCCCGCACGACCGGGGTTGGGCGGGTGCTGGCCACGGCCAGAATCGCCGATTCGCCTGGGTTGATGATCGCGGTGAAGTGGTCCACGTTGAGCATCCCCATGTTCGAAACCGTGAAGGTACTGCCGGTCATTTCATCGGGGGTGAGCCTTCCCTGCCGTGCTTTTTCCACCAAGGTCTGGATCGCCGCCGACAGTTCCGCCAGAGTGTGGCGGTCGGCATCCCGAATCACCGGCACCACGAGCCCATGCTCGAGGCTGACGGCCATGCCGAGATGAATGCGGCTGCGCCACTGGGACGTTCGGCCATCGGTGACCGAATTGAACGCCGGCATTTCTTTGAGGGTCAGTGCGACGGCTTCAAGGATGAACGCAGTGACGGAGTAATTTTTTCCCGCTGCTTTCAGGGCATTACGGAACATGAGCAGGTCCGTCATATCCACTGCCACCGTGACGTAAAAGTGGGGGATTGTGGTTGCGCTACGGGTCAAGCGTTCGGCAATAACCTGGCGCATGCGGGAGAGAGGTTTCGGCCGTTCGGCGAGCGCGCGGTCCACGTCGGTTACGACGATCCGTCCGTCCGTTCCACTGGCTTGGAGGTCGAGGAGATGGATTCCTTCGCGGATTGCCTTTTGTTTAGCCGCTGGGGTGATTCGGATTTGTTCGATTCCATGCTGTTCGATATAGGACTGGACATCCTTTTCCACGATGCGTCCGCTTGGGCCGCTTCCGGGAATCCGGCGGATATCGAGTGCGAAATGGCGGGCCAGGGCGCGCGCGCGGGGCGAAGCGAAGACCCGCGTCTGAGGAGAGGTCGGGGGGAGGGGAACAGGCGGCGGCATGGCCGCGGCGGAAACGGCCAGCGGTGTCGCTTCCGCGGGCCGTGCTCCTCGTTCCTGAGGCGCGGGAGACGGACTCGGGGCGCCGGCCGGGGCAAGGGGGGGCGGTTCCGCCGCCTTGGTTGTGTCCGGCGGTGGAGGTTTCGGCCAGGTGGAGGGATCGGGAATCGGTTCGCCCGGTTGGCCGAGGATTGCGACCGGGGACTGGACCGGTACGGTTTCGCCTTCGGGGACGATGATCTTGAGCACCGTGCCCTCGAAGAAGCTTTCCACCTCCATCGTGGCTTTATCGGTTTCGATTTCAAACACGATGTCGCCTTTGCGGACGGCATCGCCTTCCCGGACGCGCCATTTGACGATGGTGGACTCTTCGGTGGCCTGTCCGAACTTCGGCATGACGAGAAACTGGGCCATGGAGGGTCTCCCGGTTGGGGGTTATAACAGACGGCGCACCGCCGCCACGATATCCCGATCGTTCGGCAGAAAGGCCGCTTCGAGCACGTGGGACTGCGGCGCGATACCGTTCTTCGCTCCCACGCGCAGAACCGGTGCATCGAGATAATCGAAGGCTTCTGCCATGATCCGGCTGGCCACTTCGGCCGTATAACTGCCGATATCCACGGCTTGCGAGACCACCACGCAGCGGCCTGTCTTTTGAACCGACGTGAGCACCGTCGCCATATCGAGCGGGACGAGAGAGCGCAAATCCACCACTTCCGCTTGAATGCGGTCGGATTCAAGGGATACGGCGGCTTTCAGGGCGTCGTGGACGGCGGGTCCCCAAGCCACAATCGTTACATCCCGTCCCGTTCGCTTGACTTCGGCCTGGCCGATCGGGATGAGGAATTCGGGGTCTTCCGGCACGACGTCTTTGATGGGGTAAAGCAATTGGGATTCCACGTAAAGAACCGGGTTGTTATCGCGGATGGCCGATTTGAGGAGCCCCTTCGCGTCGCGCGCAGTGGCCGGATAGACGATATAGAGCCCCGGAATGTGGGCAAAAACGCTCTCGAGTGTCTGAGAGTGCTGGCCGCCGTATCCCTTGCCTCCGCCGACCGACGCTCGGATGACGAGCGGCACCTCCACGTGGGCGCCGGACATGTAGTGCCATTTGGCGGCTTGGTTGGCAATTTGATCCGAGGCTTGGAGGGCGAAATCCATGTACATCAATTCCACGACCGGCCGGAGGCCGATCATGGCGGCGCCGACCGCGGTGCCGCAGATCGCCGCTTCGGAGATCGGGGTATTGAACACCCGCTCGCGGCCAAAGGCTTCGAGGAGGTCCTTTGTGACTTTGAACGCACCCCCATAGTCCGCCACATCCTCGCCGTAGAGAAGGACCCGGCCGTCGCGCTTCATTTCTTCGAACAGGGCCTCTTTGATGGCGTCTTTGTAGCTGAGGGCCCCATTCTGGCGTTTGAATTCAGGCGCTTTTTTGACAAGGGTGGTTTGGTGAAAAGGGGGAGGCACGGTCTCGGCCGTCGTATCGGTGTACATATATTTGATCACGTCGGCGGGATCGGGATCGGCCGATTCCGCTGCCCGCGCGGCGGCGCGCGCGTTCCGTTCGCGAACGCGGGTTTCCAGCGCTTCGAGTTGCTCAGGGGTCGCCGTCCCTGTCTGGAGAAGGGCCTGTTTGAAGGTGGCGATGGGATCTACGGCTTTCCAAGCTTCTTCTTCCTCCCGCGTGCGGTACTCGTTTCGCGGATCGCTCAGCGAGTGGCCGTAATAGCGGTAACAGGAGATCTCGACGAGATAGGGACCTTTTCCCGCGCGGCACCCTTCGGCGGCGCGGCGGATGGCGTCTCGGACGGCGAGAACCTCCATCCCGTTGACCGTTTCGGCGTGCATGGCATTATCGGCGAAACCGGCGCCTCGTCGGGCGAGGTCGGAGACTCCCATGACTTCGTCGCGCGTGCGGTGAGTCATGCCGTACTGGTTGTTCAGGATGGCGAAGATGATGGGGGTGCCGAAGGGGCGATCTTTGGCGAGATGATTCGTGAATTGCGCCATGGCCGCCCAATTGAGGGATTCGAGCACCACGCCATTCGCATAGGCCCCGTCGCCGGCGAAGCAAAGGACGACGTGGCCGTTGCGAAGGTATCGGCAGCCCATCGCCGCTCCGGTGGCGATCGGCACCCCGCCTCCCACGATCGCGTTGGCGCCGAGGTGTCCGGCGGTGAAATCCGCGATATGCATACCGCCCCCGCGGCCGCGGCAATAACCGGCTTCCTTACCGAACAATTCAGCCGCCGTCCGGAAGACATGATCCTCGAGGGCCGCTTCCAGGAGGGCGGCGCGGTCGGTTGCGGCGCAGCCCGGGACTCGGGCGCGAAGTTGTTCGTCCGTCATGGAACGAAGCGCGACACATCCTTTGGCGAGGGAATCCCCGTGGCCGCGGTGGGTCGAAGTGATGTAGTCGTGACCGGCGATGCCCCAGCAGGCGCCGACGGAGGCGGCTTCCTGGCCGATGGAGACGTGGGTGGGTCCGCGGTAGTTGAAACCGGCGCACGGTTCGTAGGCGCCGGAGCGGAGTTTGACAATCATCTCCTCAAATTCGCGGATCGTGAGCATGTCTTCGAGCATCAAAAGCGCTTCCGCCTTCGTTAACGTGCCGGCGGCCAGTTCGGACGCAAGCGAACCCTTCCAGGCGAATTTGGGAATCGGGGGCGGCTGGACCGTCGCAGGGGAAAAGTCGGGTTTTAAGTTGCTCAGGTAGTTGGGCATGATTCAGTCCTTCCTTCTCATACGAGAATCACTTCAACACCCTTCCGGCGGAGCGCGCGCGCCAGGCGGTCGGGCAAACCGTGGTCGGAGATCAGCACGTGGATTTGTTCCCATCCGCCGAAACGGACAAAGGAGGCCGAGCCGGCTTTTCCCGAGTCGGCCAGCAGGATGATCCGTCGGGCGCGGTGGAGGACCTGCTCTTTCGTATAGGCTTCCCGCGGGTCGGTGGTCGTGAGGCCGGCTTCGAGGGAAAAGCCGATGGTTCCCAGGAACGCGAGATCCACGAAGAGGGTGGAGAGGAGGGGGGTTGTCAGTGAGCCCACAAGGGTCTGGGAACGACGGCGAAGTTCCCCGCCGACCAGGATGAGGGAAGGTCCGCCGGAGGCCAAATCGGTTGCAACGCGAAGGGAGTTGGTGACGACGGAGAGGTCGGTGCGGTCTCGGAGGAAGGGGACGAGGGCAAGGACGGTACTGCCGCCATCGAGAAAGAGGGAAGAATGAGGAGTGATGAGATCGGCGGCCGCCCGGGCAATGCGGTGTTTTTCTTCGGCGGCGATGCGGGTCTTGTCGTCGAAGGCGGGCTCTTCCAGTATGGCATCCCGCATCATCGCCCCGCCGTGGACGCGGCGGACTGCTCCGCGAAGTTCGAGCCGAGCCAGATCGCGACGGACCGTCGCGGGTGAGACCGCCAGCTGCCGGGCCAACTCCTCCACGCGGGCGATTCGCTCGGTACGCAGGAGCCCTAAAAGGCGTTCCTCCCGAGCCGCAGCCAGCGTCCGCTCCGCCTGGCCGATACCATTCACTTCTGACACGTTCTGTTCGATCACGATCAAATCAAATCACAATCAATCAGATAAAACAAGAGCAAAAAAGTGCGGAAACCGCAAATCCTCTTGCCAAAAAAAAGAACAGAGTGTTTACTTAAATAAGAAATAAAAAAGTATAAAATTTATTGAATAGAAGTAATAAGTGCCATACAATTAGGATATAGAAATAAAAAGTGTTTACTTGTGAAGGATAAGAGGAGACAAAATGCCGATGGTCCGTCTATCCGCCGGAGGAAATAAGGCCCAATGGATTGCGGATCAATTGCGCCGTGAAATCGAATCAGGGCTTTATCCGGTGGGGGCTTCGTTCCGTTCCGTCCGGGAATTGAGCCGGCGATTTGACGTCAGCCTTCGGACGGTGCACCTGGCGCTCGGGTTGCTGGAGGATCGAGGCTACATCGCGAGGCGGCACGGTTCAGGGACGCGGGTTCTGAAAACAGATCGCCCCTTTTCCGTTGCCGACAGTGCCGTGCTGTGCATCGAGGCGCGGGGGCATGTGTTTGGTGAACTCGCGGCGCGTTTGGCGCGGGGGTTGCGGACTTTGGGCATGTTTCCGATTATGGCCGATATCAGCGCGACCGACGGACAGGACCCTCGGCGCGTTATTCAGCAGGCAGCCTCCGGAGGGTCCCCTTTTTTCCTCGCGCACGTCCATGCCCATTTTCCGGTATCGGAATTGAAGGTTCCGGTTTTCCGCAATCGAACCCTCATCGGGATTCTCGATTGGGCTTCCTCGGAGATGGTGGACCGTGTCTACCGTGTGATTGTGGATCACGTACGAGGGGGGGAACAGGCGGCCCGTTTTCTTTTTGAAAAAGGCCACCGGCATGTCCTCGTGGCCGGTACGGAAATGCAATTGCGCGATCTGACAGGGGACCCCCTCGTTCCCGCGGGTGTCGGCCGCGCGTTCGCCTCGAGCTGGCGGCAATTCGGCGGCCAACTCCACACGATTCGAGCCTGGGTTCCGGCCGATGGGGAACCCCATGTTGATTTCGGGCACATGGAGTCCCTGCTGAGAATGCCTTCGCCGCCCACCGCTCTTTTCGGCTTGATGGATGCGGCCGCGTGGGCCTGCCGCGCCGCGCTCTTCCAAAAAGGGGAGGGTTGGATGAACCGATTGGACGTGTTGGGGTATGGAAACACCCTTTGGAGTCAGACGGCCCATCCGCCGTTTTCGTCCCTGGACTGGAGAATCGAAACGATTGTCAGCGAAACCCTTGGGATTATCGAACGAATCCGCCGCGGCGAAACAGAACCGGTTCGGCGGATCGCAATCGAACCCCAACTTGTTTTTCGGAATGGACAGACCCGATCCAAGGAGAAATGAAGCAAAAAGAAAACAGGAGGAAGCCATGAAAAACCGCAACAAGATCCGTCTCATTGCCGCTCTGTGTGCGCTGCCGTTCTTTGCCCGAGCGGCCAACACCTGGGATGGGGAAGTGGATGGGAACTGGGCCAACCCCACCAATTGGGATGACAATGTGGTTCCTTCGTCCGGCGCGAGTCTCACGTTTCCCGATGCCGCCAACCAGGAGATCAACCTCGGGGCCAACCGCACGGTGGCGAACCTCATGTTTAATTCTTCCAACACGTACCGGCTGTTCAATAACCAACTGACCCTCAATAATGGAAATATTTATCAGCAGGGATCGGGATCGGTCATCATCGACAGCCCGGTGAGTCTGTTGCCGAATAGCAGCACTCGTTATGTGCTTGGGAGTGGGACGGGGACCGTTTTCTTGAACAAAACAATAAGCGGAAATGCCGTGCTCTCCGTCAGTTGCACAAACGCCATGGCGGTTTTGGGGGGATCCAATACCTATTCCGCCAATACGATTCTGATGGCCGGCACGCTGTGGGTTACCGGCATGAACAGCAGCGCGGGGGAATTCCGCATTCAAACCAATGTGGCCTCCAAGGTGCTCATTCACGGGTCGGACTCCGTTTATCCCTTGGGATCCGGACAATGGGTTCCCGCCGATACCAATTTCACCCTTGTGGTTGCTTCGGGCTCCACCCGACGAATTGACAATTCATGGAATGGAAACTTTCCGGCTTCAACGGCATTGACCATTGAAGGCCCGGAAAATCTGATTCTGGGAGGGCCATATTCGATCACGTACAATGTGGGTTATTCGCGCGTGCTTACCGTCGCGAACCCTCGCACGATCGTGTTGGGCCCCTGTACCACGCAGGTCCCGGGGCCGAGTGCCAGTTTTTACAAGAAAGGGAACGGCGTGCTGGAGTTCCAAAACACAAATAATACGGCCGATATTCCATTTTACATCCTCGAAGGAACCCTTACCGTCAACGGCATTTTTCAATACAGTACCAAAAGTTTCACGGTTTCCTCGGGCGCCACCCTGAGCGGGACGGGGATTCTCCACCGAACCGTGACCATCGATAACGGCGGCACTTTGGCACCGGCTGAGAATGGGGCGGGGACGCTGACCCTTTCGAATCTCACGTTTCAATCGGGTGCGATTTATGAATGGGATCTGGACGCGGGAAGCGACCGGGTGGACGTCCTTAAGACGCTCAACTTCCAAACCAACGCCACGCTGCGCCTTCGCCCAGGGGCCAAAGCACGGTGCAAACCGTCCGACCAGTTCGTCCTGTTCACCTATACCGGCGCGAACCCCACGAATCCGGTCTGGTCCTTTGATTTCGAAGATGGAGGTTGGACCCACACCAATGCGGTGGTGACCGTGGATACCAACAATCAACGGGTTGTGTTAAGTGGGATCGGGATCGCGTCGGGTTATGGAACCGTGATGATGATCCGCTAAGGCGAGGGAAAAGGGGATTTTGCACTTGTTTCGCGCCAACAACCGCGCAAGAGATGCAAGGAGAGTGGCCGCCCTTTTGATGGGGGCAGCCGTCGCCTTAGGGTATTCGAACGAGGCATTGGGGCAGATGGCGGGCGAGCGGAAGGGAAGCTCCGCACCCCCTGTTTCCGAGGCGGCGCTCGACGCGGTTCTGGACGAAAAAGGCGAGGCGCCTGAGGTTGTGGCGGCGGATGCCTCTTCGGTGCGCGGGCCGATCGCTTTTCCTCCCATTGCCGTCCGCCTGGATTATGAGCGCCCACGCCTGTTGGTCTTTGCCGGCGGACAACTGTTCCTCCGCAAAGAACCGACCCGTTTTGAGGTCGTCGAATGGGGCAAAGAAGAGAAGAAGTCCGGCCGGGTCAATGCGATGCTGACGATCCAGCCGCCGAAAATCGGAGAGACGAACGCCGTTTTCCGGGGCCGGGGAACGGCACCCGGAGCTCCGGATCCCCTTTTCGAGTGGCAGGAAACCTGGGAAACGACTCCGGAGGGATTTCGCACAAGGCTTGAATTGCGCAACGTGGCGAATGAAAGCGTATCGGTTCACTTTTTCTCTGCCGGTAATCTCGTAATCCATGCGGCGCGCCCATTTCTGGCGAGGGAGAGATTTCATGATTGCGCTTTTCTGGACCGCGGCGATGTAGCGATCATCGCCGAAGGGAGTTTCGATTCCTGGTATTCCGAAGAACGGACAGGCTCCCTCCTTCTTCCCTTGCATGGCAATCTGGGTCTCCACGCGGGCCAACAAAGAGTCCATTCCTTTTCCGCCCGGCTCGTTCCAGGGAGCCTTGTGGATCCGTCGCTCTCCGCCGAATCGGTTTTCCGGCCCAGGTACCGGAAACTGGCGGAACAGTTTCCCCGCCTCGTGAGCTGGCCCGACCGCCGACCCATTCTCGCAGTGATGACCGCCGCAAGCACAAAGGGATACCGCCTTGGCTATTCCACCAATCCGCGTGGTTTTATTGTTGCCGACGATGTCACCACGCCAGAGGGGCTTGAGCGTTTCCGGAAACGAATGCTCACGGAAGCGCGGTCGCTGGCTGCCGCCTGCCGACGTGCGAACGTCCAAGGGGTCATTATCTGGGACCTGGAAGGCCAGGCGTTTCGCCATCCTGTGACATATATCGGTTCTCCCGATCGGCTGCTGATTCAAGCCCCCGAAATGGACGAAATCGCGGATGACTATTTTGCGATCTTTTATGATGCGGGCGTCCGAGCGGGTGTTTGCGTCCGTCCTCAGAAGCTCCGGTTGCGCCCGAACCGGTTTCCGCATCTCGATCCCTCGAACCAATTTGGCTCGCCGAAAGGCGGATCCCCCCAATACGAGCAGGATGGAACGTATGCCTTGACCGATGGAAGATTTGACGATCAGCGCGTATTGGAACTCTTGGCCGACAAGATCGGGTACGCGTATCGCCGTTGGAAGGCGACGCTGTTCTATATCGATAGCCCCGTTAATCTGACGCCTGCCATTCTATCGGAACTGACCCGGCGGTTTCCGGACTGTCTTCTCATCCCTGAGTTCGCTGAACCTCTTTGGTATGGAGCGTCTGCCCCTCTCCACCCCATGCCCATTCACGCCCGGCGGATCTGGCCGGAAGCGTTTGGTGTGCTCGGTTTGGGTGGCTTTGCAGGGGACAATCCCACGCCGCAAGAGGTTCAGACGGCCCTGCGGGAGGGCCATATTCTTCTCAGTTCAACCCTGAGTTCTCTGGCCACGTGCCTCGCGTCCAATGCCCTTCCCGAATGGCACGATTTGGGGCGAATGCATTGGCGGCCCGATCAGCCGGTCAGTCGTTTCCTGACGGAACAAGGGCTTCGGCCTGCCAAAGGGGGAAGGACCTCCGAAGCGCCATGAACCGAACGTTGCTTCATCTTTGGCTTGTGGGGGCTCTTTCCTATGGAACAGCCCGGGCGGGGGAGGACGAATTGGACCGCCTCTTGCGACGGGAAGGGAACAGGCAAGGAAACCCAGTCCTTATGATGCGGGAAATGGAGGAGACGCGGCAGTCGTTTGCTCAGGCGGCCGAGACGGAAACGGTGACGCCCAAGGCTGCCCTTTTGTTGGCCCGGAACGGGCAGATTGACGACGCGTTGGCGATGATGGCGCAGTGCCTGGCCCGGGAAAACCTGACGCCGACGGAACGCGCCAAGCTATTGTTCCAGACGGCGCAACTCTTTGACCCCCTTGTCGGACTTCCCCGTGCAGCGGATTTTCGCCAGCAAGCGATCCGGATGCGCCAAATGGTCGAATGGCTCCAGAAGGCGGCCCAGGAACGCGCGGCCGAAAAGCCGGTACGTTGGACGATTCTGACGACCCTTTGCCGGACGGGATTGGACCTTAGAGAGGGCGAACCGCTCCGGGCCGCAGCGGAAGCGGCGGAGGCGATGATGCAAATGGATGATCTGACGCCATTGGAACGGTGGACAGCCCATGAGTTTCGCGTTCGCATCGCCCAATTGCGGGCCGATTATCCGACGCTCGCGAAGTGTCTCGCCGAGGCGATTCCCGCCGCCATTGGGGTGGAAGATCGCGCGCGTCTTCAGTTATGGCTCGGGGATATTGCCGTCACATTTTTGGGGGCGCCGGAAACGGCCGCCGCGCAATGGCGTGAGGTGGCGGAAAACGAGGCGGCGCATCCCTACTTTCGCGCGATCGCCATGGAAAAACTGGCGCTTCTCTCCGTGTACCGGCTTCCGCATCCGACCCATGTTCTCGCCCCCTTTCCCGAGCGCAAGCCGGTTGAAGAAGATCGGGCGGCTCCTGAACGGCTTGCCGAAGCGTTGGGATGGTGGCGTCGAGTGTTGACTCTGCCGCTGGCCAATTGGGTTAAACTCGATGCGGGAGTGGGAATGGCGCGTGCTTGTCAATCGTGCGGACGCTCCGAGGAGGGGCTGAAGATTCTGAAAACGGAGGTGTTGGTCCTGCCGGGGCTCCATCCCCGCCAGGAGGCGGAACTTTATTTGATTGCCGCCGAACTGGCCTTGGCGAGCGGCGATCGAACGGAGGTCCTTGCTCTCCTCCGGCGCGCCGAATCGGTTTCGCATGCCCGGCCGGCGCTTCTTCGGGCGGCTCGGGCGTTTCGGGAACAATTGGAGAATCAACCATGACGGTGGAATGGCCGGGGAGTGCCTCCCCCTTTCCCCTGGGTTTCTGGAACTACTGCACCCTGGATCAGATCGGGCCCGAGGCGGTTCGAGATTGGGCCGATTGTGGCATAACGCTGCCGATGACCCAAATCTTTCGCCCCGATCGGGATGACCCCTGTCGGATGCGGGCGGTGCTTGATGCCCTCGCGGAACGGGGTATGCACGCCATTGTGTGCGATGTACGGGCGACCGCCTGGCGGCGGTTGGGCGTTTCGGGCCAGGCCGCCTATCGCCGGGGGTTCGAAGAAGCGGTTCGGCAGTTCGGCAGCCATCCGGCAACGATCGGGTTCTATCTGGGGGACGAGCCCGAAGCGGACCAATTGGAGCCGGTTATTGCAGCGATTCGCGCGGCCCGAAAAATTGCGCCCAACCTGATTCCCTTTCTGAATCTTTTACCCAAACTTCCCCAAACGCTACCCCGGGTGGGCTTCTCGATATGGTCCGACTATCTGGACACCCTCATCGCCCGGAGCGGACTTCCGTTGTTGGCGTATGATCATTATGCCCAACTCGACGAGCGAAACCCCGACGCAGGAATCGAGAGTTATTTCGACAATCTGCGCGAGTATCGCACTGCCGCCGAACGGCATGGGATCCCCTTCTGGACCACGCTGCTTTCGGCGGCGCACTATCATTTCCGTCGCCCGACGGAGGACGATTTCCGTTGGCAACTTCATACGGCTGCAGCCCACGGCGCGCGGGGCATCCTCTGGTTCTTCCTGTACATGCGCGAGCCCCATGAAAACTACCGGACGCCCCCGATTGACGAACATTGGGAACGGACGGAAACCTTCCATTGGCTTGCCCGGGTTCAGAAGACCTTTCTCAAATGGCAGGCGCCCGTTCTCCAGCGATTGCGGCTCAAGCGTGTCGTCCATGTCGGGCGCGCCTGGGGTGGGCATGAGCTCTTTTCAGGCACGGAGCACGTGGCAGCGGTGGAGACCGATGTTCCCCACATTATCACGGAATGGGAGGACGAGGAGGGGCGGCCATGGGTCAGCCTGGTCAACAATACGCCGCGGGCGACGGCTTTCGTGATTTTGGTGTTGCGGGGTCGGTCCCTCCGCGTTTACCGCGCGGCGTGGCAAGGGGAGGAAAGACCGGTAACGGGCCGTTTGGTGGACGAAGGGATTCGTTTCTGGCTCTTTACCGCTCCGGGCCAGATGGAACTCTACCGACTGGAGCGCCAGAACGAGAGCAAATAAAAGGAAACATCACATGAGGATCAAACCCAAGGAAAGAGCTTCGACGATGATTTCGACCCGAAAGACCCTTTCCGTTGTTGTATCTCTTGCCTTCTGGAGCGGTCTGCCCGTGATCGCCCGCGGACAAATCCCCTTGCCTGAAGCTCCCTACGGGGGAACGGTTGCTCCTTTTCGCGATCCGCCGACGGTCGATGGTCGGATTCTCCCCGACGAATGGAAGGGTGCGATTGGGACGGCTGGATTTTCCCTGGCGCCGAGCAAGCCCCGCCTTCTTTCCCGGTCGGGAAGGACCCGATTCGGGTTCACGGCCGATCGCATGTATATCGCGATCGAAAGCGAATATCCGCCCACGGGCAAGGATCACAGTTCCGGAACCGTTCGGGACAAAGATTACGTTTTCGACGAAAGCATCGAAATCTGGCTGGATCCCAATCGAGAAAACCGCTTGCGCGGAGAAGGCGATCTGCGGTTCTATCAAATGAATGCCAATGCCGCGGGCGGATTATACGACATCAGTTTCGATCCCCGCCATGGTCCCGACACAGGGTGGAATGGGAATTGGGAATATGCGTCGCGAGTGGACCCGACCACCTTCATCTGGACCGTCGAGCTCAGTCTGCCCTGGGTCGATCTGGGTTGGGCGCCCGGCACGGCGATCGGCCGCTCGATCGGCGTGTTGGTTTCCCGCAATTTCAAAATGCCTTGGGAACAGGCGACCTGGTTCCCTGTTCCAGGCGCCTTTGTTGATTGGTCTCGATATCCGGTCATCGAACTGACCGCCGATGCGCCCTCCGTGGCGATCGAATCGTTGGGCAAGGACCTCCACAAGGGCCGATTGCAACTGGAAGCGCGGCTCTGGAATCCCGGCCCTCCTCGCCAGGCGCGTGTTCGTCTCCACCTGACTTCTTCCGATATGCCGGAAGTGGTTCAGGAACAAACCCTCGATCTGCCCGCCGGCGTCGAAACGCCCTACCGATTTGCGGATGCACCCGGACGTCTCCATGAACACGCCGAACACTCTTTTCGTTTCCAGGTGGAGGACGAAACGGGGCGTTCGCTGCTGCGATACGGCGCCACATGGACCCGAGCGCCCGAAAAGAAATGGCAGTATCACGTCGGGCCGAATCCCGCCGCGGCGCTTCGATTCGCCTACTATCCGTCCTTCCACCTGTTGCGGGTTCAGTTGGATCCCGAGGAATTGGCGGAAGGTTTTGGTAAATCTTGCACATCGGCCGCTGTGGCGGTGACCGGTCCGGAAGGCGTTCCGGTGTTCGAACGCATGCACCGTTGGACGAACTCCCCGACGGTTGGTGAGTTCGAAGTGGGCGATCTGCCGGATGGGGTGTACACCCTTGGGGTGGCGTTGGAGGGTTGGAAGGAGATCTTGACGGGAACCTTCACCCGTATTCATTTCCCCTTTGAAGGGAACACCCTTGGCATTACGGACGAGGTATTACCGCCATTCACCCCCCTCCAGGTCACCGGGCGTACGGTTCGGGCCCCCTTCCGGGAGATGGAGACCGATGGACTCGGATTGTGGCGTTCGCTTCGGGTGGAGGGCAATGTTTCGGCTGGCGGTCCGATGGAGCTGTTGGCCGCTCCAATGGCGTTCGTCGCGGACGGCATGCCTTTGGAAGGAAAGGGGCGCTTTCTATCCATTGCGTCCCATGCCGCGGTGTATGAAGGCCGCGCCGAACATCGGGCGGCCACGATTACGACCCGGTGCACGACGGAATTCGATGGGTGCATGAAGGTGGAGCTTACCCTCGCTCCCCCTGAAAAGACCCCCCGGGACCTCTCTGCGTCTCTCCAATCGCTGACCCTGGACATTCCCCTGCGCGATGCGATGGCGCCCCTCTGGCACGTCAGTACGACCGCCCTTCGCATTAACCCGGCGGGCGAGACGCCGAAGGGGGAGGGGTTGGTGTGGGACAGCACGCGCACGCCGGATGGGAACTGGTTTGGCAACTTTCTTTGCTACCTCTGGCTGGGCGCTGAAGAACGAGGACTCTGTTGGTTCGCCGATAACGACGCCGGTTGGGTCCATGCGGTCAACGATCGGGGCGAGGCGATCCGTCCCGCCCAGGAACTGATCCGTTCGAATGGCGTTCTGACCCTCAGGATCAATCTGGTTCAGCGTCCCATCGTTTTGACGGAACCTCGCCGAATCGTGTTCGGCCTGATGGCCAGCCCCACCAAACCAATGCCGACCGATTGGCGACGTCGGAATTTGAAGGACGTTTCCGCGTTCAATATGGGCTATGCGACTCCATCCCGGTTCAGCGCTAAAGCGCCGTGGGGCAACGACTTCCGCATTGCCGACTGGGCCTACCGACAGCGCACGGGGAAGGGGCGGCCGACGGCGGAAGAGATCGAGGCATGGAAAGAACAGGTATTTCCGAAGGAGATGGACCCCCCTTTCCGTTCCAACATGATCAACCGGGCTCTCAATTCCTTTCTTGGAAACTTTCGGCCGGGAACCCGATATTACAAGATGTATTTCGACGAGTTCCACTCCACTGCACAGGCGCATCCGGAGAGTCATGTCTTCCAGAGCGAGTGGAGCGGAGAATGGCATCGCCGGTTGCTCGGTGTGCCCCGGAACGATGCCGAATTCGGCGCGAGCATCAATGTGGCGGCGATTGCGCGCAGCCACCAGGATTTTGCCTGTTGGTATGCGGCGGAGTGGATCAAGAGGGGCATCGGCTGTTATTTCGACAACGCCTTTCCCATTCGGGCCTATGATCTGCGAACCACCACGGCCTATCGGCTGCCCAACGGAAAAATCCAACCCTCTGCGGGTATCTGGGCGCGGCGGGATTACCTGCGGCGCATTTGGACGTTGCACCGGCAACTGGCACCCCCGGATGCCTTACCCACGATGATGATCCACATGACGAACACAAAAATCTTGCCCTATATGAGCTGGAGCGATGAGTTGTTGGACCTCGAATGGAAAGATGCGCCTGAGCCTTTCCAAAGCAAGTATCACCATGCGCTGCTCCGGGCCGAATCCGCGGGGCGCCAGTCGGGCAATGTGCCCTACGCGATTGCGCATGCGTATGGGGTTGCGTCCCAAGAACAGCGCCTTATTGCCGGCAACACCCGGGTGGCGGGGTTGATGGTTCACGAGATCCGCCCCAACTGGTCCAGTGCCATTCAGCCTCTGGTGAAAAAAATGCTGGATTTCGGGTACGGCGAAGAGGATTGCCAGGTGTTCAACTATTGGGACACGGACCCGCCGCTCCATGTGTCCGATCCTGAATGCAAGTGGCTGCTGTTGCGACGGGGAGAGGCCCTTTTGCTGCTCCTCTGCACTTGGAATCCCAAACCGCAGGCTCTGACGATTGCGGTGCGCCCCGAATGGCTCCCGCAGGGCATGACGCGGGTGGTGAATGAAGCGCAGCCGGAGGAATCCTTTGCGCCGGCCGATGGTGTTTTGCAGTTCGAAATGCCAGGATACGGCGTTCGGCTGTTCCGGATCGAATGAACGGTCAAGCCGTTTGACATCCAAAAGGGAAGCGAGCGAGAGGAGTGTACACGGGCCCCTGGGGGCTGAGATCGCTCCGAAAAAGGATGATCTCCCTGGCCGAGGTGGCCCCAAAGCCGTGGGGGAGGAACTTTTCTGCCCCTCGGCGGATGCGGTCTGGATCGCGCGCGAAGGTGATGCGGGCGAGCGTGAGATGCGGCCGATAATCGCGCTCTTCCGGCGGGAAGCCCTGTGACGCGAGGAGTTGGCCTGTCATTTCCTGAAGGCGCGCGAGCGCACCTGTTGGCTCCTCGACTCCGGCCCAAATCATGCGCAGGGGGCCCCGTGGCGGCACTGTCAGGACGCTTCGAACGGCAAAGGAAAACGGCTCGGTCTCAGCGGCGATTGCCGCGAGCGGGACCCGGAGCGCCTCAAGCGCAGTTTCCTCAACTTCACCCAGGAAATGAAGGGTGAGGTGAATGTTTTCCGCCGAAACCCAGCGAATCTTATCGTCAGTCGTATCGAGATGCCGGCGAAGCTCCGCCAGTCGTCGGCGAACGTTTTCGGCCGGCTCGAGGGCAAGAAAAGAACGAACGCTCATGGTTCAGCCCTTTCGTGGGCTTGCCAAGCTCGCAGACGCGGGTACCATGCCCATGCGTTGTCGCGGAACAGTCGGCGCAGTGCGTCGGCCGGAAGCCCAAGTCCTTCAGCGCGGTAGGGGCCGTATTGAACGGTACCCGTGCCTCCGTAAAAGGCTTCACTGGCGGGGTAGCCGATGGCATACCGTTCCAGTTGATTGCGGCGTTCATGAGGGGAGAGTTGGGAATGAGGCGTACGTTGGACGGCATCCGATCCCCAGAGAATCCGATCCGAAAACTCCAGAAGAAAATCGCGGACAAGGCCAGGGTCTTGACGTAGCAAGGCGACCGTGCGGGCCGAGAGGTCTACGGCAAAACGGGGATACCGACGCAGAAGTTCGGCCAGCCTGGGAAGATCATCTTCCATGCTCCCGAGATGGGCTCCGATCACCGTTAACGCGGGACGATGTTCCAGCAAGCGATCTCGAGCAGCCAGAATGACGGCGCGGCTCGGCATTCCGGGCTGATCGTGCAGATGCCAATGGGGATGCCGGCGCAGGTAGGCGGAAGGGGGATTTCCGTGTTTGGCGGGGGGAAGCCAAGCGGTGGCGGGATCGGCGGCATGGATCAGGAGCGGATGCCCCTCGTGCTCCAGCCATTGATAAACGGGATCGAGAAGAGGATCATCGGGCAAAAGCGGTCGGCCATCGGCGCGTAAGACCTCCATGCCCACATTTTTCCAGAGTTTGCAGGCGACTGCGCCATCGGAAAAGTCTCTGGACAATTGATCCAAGATTGCCTCCACAGCGGTCGGCTTTTCAAGGCCGAACGGTGAAAACGTCGTGCACCAGGCGAGGCGGTCTGGATGAGCACGCGCGATCGAGCTGAAAAGAGCACGACCGCCATCATCTTCTTCTGCCGGCGCTTTTGCGACGCAAACGTTGAGTATGGCGGTGTCGAGCGAGCGGAGAAACGCGAGCGATTCGGTGTGGTCGGCCGCGATATGGGCATGCGCATCAATTCGGAACATAAATTTTCATGATAAGCTAAGGCGAGGGCGGTTGCAAGAGTGCTTTTACCCCACGATTGTTTCGGCTGAAGCCCCCCTCCCTTAAAACCGGAATGCGGCTTCCGGCACTGTAGTTCCGCCACTCTGTGGCGGAAAGGGAATGCGGCTTCCGGCACGAGAATAAGGCTTCCGGCACGGAGTGCCGGAACTACAGGAAGAGATTCGGCTTCCGGCAGGGGACTGCCGGAACTACAGGTGGAGATAAGGCTTCCGGCAGGGGACTGCCGGAACTACAGAGAATCAGATAAGGCTTCCGGCACGGAGTGCCGGAACTACAGGGAATACGCAAGGTCATTGGCTGTAGTTCCGCCACTACTGGCTTTTTCTGTAGTTCCGCCACTCTGTGGCGGAAAGGGAATGCGGCATCCGGCACGAGAAATAAGGCTTCCGGCACGGAGTGCCGGAACTACAGGAAGTGATTCGGCTTCCGGCAGGGGACTGCCGGAACTACAGGAAGAGATTTGGCTTCCGGCAGGGGACTGCCGGAACTACAGGGAATGAGATAAGGCTTCCGGCACGGAGTGCCGGAACTACAGGGAATACGCAAGGTCTTTGGCTGTAGTTCCGCCACTCTGTGGCGGAAAGGGAATAAGGCTTCCGGCACGAGAATAAGGCTTCCGGCACGGAGTGCCGGAACTACAGGGGAATACGCAAGGTCTTTGGCTGTAGCTCCGCCACTACTGGCTTTTTCTGTAGTTCCGCCACTCTGTGGCGGAAAGGGAATAAGGTTTCCGGTATGAGAATAAGGCTTCCGGCACGGAGTGCCGGAACTACAGGAAGAGATTTGGCTTCCGGCAGGGGAGTGCCGGAACTACAGGAAGAGATTCGGCTTCCGGCACGGAGTGCCGGAACTACAACAATAGGAAAAGGCACTCGGCATAGCAGAAACATCTGTTTCCGCACTCCTCTAAACAAAAAAAATATAAAAATGTTGACGAAAAGGTTCTGTATGACTATTATTTTTTAGAGCCTAAAGGAAGTTTTCGAACTGTCGCAGGAGGTCTGTCATGATGAAAAAAACGCTGGCAGTTGCAGGAGGGGGAATTCTGCTCGCATCCATTTGTTTGGCGAATATCGCGTCAAAAAATGTGGGCGGCTTCTATACCGTCAAACTCAATAAGGGCGGCTGGAGTATGATTGGAATCAACTGGAACGCATCGGATGGAACAGGTATTCCACTCCAGAATTTGTTTAATACGGACGATCTCTATCCAGGGGAAGGCGAATGGGACCTTTATAATTGCGATCAGATCGCCATTTGGGATAATGATACGCAGGGATATGTTGGATACTACTTTTTCAGAACGAATGAACTTGCCGATCCGAAATGGTACGACGAGAACTACAGCATCACTAGCGAGAAGCTGATGCCAGGGGTCGCGTTCTGGTTCAACCGTCCAAGCCAGAATGGAACCGTAAACGTCAAATTGCCCGGATTGGTTGACGGAAGAACCAACATTACCTTTACATTGCAACAAGGGTATTCGATGGTTGCGGCGGGTTTCCCGAAGGAGCGGAAAGTTGGGGCGCTGATTGCGGGATACTCTGGAACGGGGCAGTGGGATTTGGATAATTGCGATATTCTCGTTGTTTGGGATAACGACGCGCAAGGGTACCGGAATTTCTATTACGCGGACATTGGGAATGGTCCGGAATGGTTGGATGAGGGCTTAGCCCCGGTCACTCAGGATTTTCTGCTGGGCCAGGCGGGCTGGTACTTCCGACAGGACGCCACTCCATTGGTTATTAATGAACCCAATCCGATCGCAGAGTAATTCAAGGAGGGAGAACGCGACATGAAAAAGGGCAGCTCAATTATCACCTTGTGTCTGTTGGCCGTCATAGCCGTTTCCGCTCCGATTACGGTTACCTATCAGACAGCAGGCCCGGAACCGGCTCTCTATCTAGATGAGAATTTTGAAAATCCGGTTCCCTCCGGATATTATGCCGAACTCATCCTCCTGAGCACGGATACCTATGTCCACTCCCAATACGCGAATTATGAAGTGCTGACGACCATCGGGTATGGAACCGGTCCATATGATCAGAATTACGCCTTGGTCGGCACCACAGCAGCGGGCACAACCACCGCCGGAGACGGCCATATCGGCCTGAAATGGCTGAACACGAGTTACAGCACGGACTACTATATCGCGTTGCGGTTTTACAATGCCCAGACGAAACAGGATGCGACTTTCTACGGAGTGGCGGGTATTTACAAACTGACGAAGTCCGGCAGCACGTCCGGTCCGCCAGACTGGGAAATCAAGACGTTTACGACGAACACGACAAACAACGATAACCGAGTTTATACAATGTTTCCAATTCCCGAGCCTTCCACCATGGCGCTTATCGGGCTTGGGGGCTTGGCTTTGGTGCTTCGCCGGCGCTTGAAAAAATAAATCGGGCTTGGTTTTCCAAGAAGAGAAATCCCGCCAAGTGGCGGTATTTTTCTTGTATTTCCGCCACTGGCCTTTCCTGTAGCTCCGCCACTCTGAGGTCTTTGGCTGTAGCTCCGCCACTACTGGCCTTTTCTGTAGTTCCGCCACTCTGTGGCGGAAAGGGAATGCGGCTTCCGGCACGAGAATAAGGTTTCCGGCACGGAGTGCCGGAACTACAGGGAATGAGATAAGGCTTCCGGCAGGAGACTGCCGGAACTACAGGGAATACGCAAGGTCATTGGCTGTAGTTCCACCACTACTGGCTTTTTCTGTAGTTCCGCCACTCTGTGGCGGAAAGGGAATAAGGTTTCCGGTATGAGAAGAAGGCTTCCGGCACAGAGTGCCGGAACTACAGGAAGAGATAAGGCTTCCGGCAGAGGACTGCCGGAACGACAGATGAGAAATCTCAGGATTTACGTGGCGCAGAGGGAAGGGAGGCCATAAGAAGGGTGCCGGCGGTGCCCACGGTGGCGGCATAGAGAAAACCCATCGCCGGCGCAATCAAGGTATAGAGTAAAC